>NZ_JAERLY010000009.1 GCF_018256155.1 Gluconobacter sp. Dm-62 | reverse complement strand
GGTTGGCTTCATATCGGGCCAGCCGGTGTTGCCGCAGGGGCGGGCAATGCACGGATCGTCATGAAGGACGGGGAAATTAGTTTTTCCGTTGGAGGGACAGGTATGACCCTGACATCCGCCGGGCTGACGGTTTCAGGTGGCGATGTGCGAACGGATCAGCATTCTCTCAATGGGCATGTTCATCTGGCAGGAAACCAGAATACGGGAGGACCGCTTGGATGATCGCTCTTTCGCATGTTTTCGGAAACGATCTGGTTCTGGAAGCGGGCACTCTTCAGACGGTTTCCGGAACTGAACTGACGAGACAGAGCCTGTTGCGGCGTTTGCTGACTGTCTCCGGGAATTATATCTGGCAGCTCGATTACGGCGTGGGACTGCCCCTGATGGTTGGTCAGGTCATTGCGCCCGAAGCAATGGAGTCTGTTATTCAGGCTCAGGTCCAGGCAGATGCTGGAGTGGATTCATCGCAGGCAGTGACAGTGACGGTGACGGATGAGGGGATCGGCGTCTGCAGATGTGATGTGTCCTATGTCGATGCCGGATCCGGACAGCAGCAGAACCTGTCTTTTTCCTACTGAAATGATGAGAGCGGCACAGTATTGAACCGCTCCACGAGGATGCGATGTCTCTCTCCTTACGTTCTTTTTCCACAACAGTTTCTACTGCGCTGACAACGGCGCAGGCTTCCTGTTCCCAGTTGCTGGATGTTTCCGTCGGATCTCCCGTACGAGCCTTGATGGAAAGTGTCGGGGGTGTCGGTTTGTGGTTGCAGTATCTGGTTTTGCAATCGCTTTTACGAACCCGTCTGGCGACTTCGACGGGATCGGATTGCGACAGTTTCGTCAATGATTTCGGTATGACCCGATTGCCAGGAACGCCGGCAACGGGCCTTGTGACGTTTACGTCCTTTATGGCGAGTGAGCAGTCGGCGGTTGTTCCTGCCGGCGTGATTGTGCGCACTGTGGGGGGTGTCTCCTTTGTCGTGACGCAGGATCAGTCTTTATCGACATGGTCCGCTTCCGCTGGTGGATATGTGCGGGCCGCTGGTGTCTCGACGCTGTCGGTGCCTGTCTCGTGTCAGGTGGTCGGATCGGCAGGAAATGTGTCGATTGGTGCGATCTGCCTGATGGGCACAGCGGTGTCGGGTCTTGATACCGTGACGAATACGGCACCATTCCTAAATGGTTCCGATCAAGAAACGGACAATCAATTGAGGGCGCGTTTCCCTCTTTGGCTTGCAGCGAAGGCATCTGCCAGCAGGGCCGCGGTGGGGAATGCCATTGCCAACGTTCAGACTGATCTGAGCTACTCCCTGCGGGATGGGATCGATGCCGCGGGAGCGGCTCGAAGCGGTTATTTTACGGCTGTGGTCAATGATGGAAGCGGGGTGCCTTCGGACCAGATTTTGTCGGATGTCTATGAAGTCATTGATTCTGTTCGGGCCCTTGGGGTCGGGTTTGGTGTCCAGGCCCCCCAGGTTCTGACAGTGAATGTTTCCATGGATGTCGTGGTGCCGTCGTCTGTTTCTGTCCAGTCGGCGGTGAGTGCTCTGCAGTCCGTTGTATCGAAGGACATTGCCGCGATGAGCGTGGGTGATGGCTATCCATACAGCCGTCTCTCTTATCTCGCTTATGCAGGGGCGGGAATTTCCGTGACGTCAGTTTTGAATGTTCTGCTGAACGGAGGACAGGCCGATATTCCGGCAAACGGTAATCAGGCTCTCGTAGTCGGAAACATTCAGATCAATGTCACTCAGGGCTGAGGATTCGGAGTCTGGCTCTATCGTAGGGATGAGGAATTCTCATGGCTGTCTTTAATACATATCCCAAACTTGAGTCCCTGACGGGAGAAGAGGTCCTTGTTCTGGCAGATGCCAGTGGAACCCGAACCGTTACGGCCACCGTGGCCCAGGTGATCGAAGCACCCGTCAGCGTTGAGGCCAGCGGTCAGTTCTATTCTGACAAGGGTGCGCAGGTGAAGCGGTTCGCGGACCGGCTGCTGGTCGGTGTTGCGGCGGAAAATCCTGCGCTTAGTGACAGAGCGAGTTCTTCGCAGAATGATTGGCTGTCGGAAACGATGGCGGCGACATCTATTGGTCCCTGGGCACTGCAGGATGCCCAGTGTGCGTCGGTTGCCCAGTTTGGTAATAGCGCATTCGTTGCGGGATCACGGACGTCCGATGCCGTGACGGGTACGTCGGTCCTGGGATTTCAGCCGAGCTCCATCGGAGTGGCGTCATGGGGAATTTCCGATGACACATCTACCCCCACGACCACGACAGCCTATGCCTATTATGGTGAAGCGTGGCGAATGGCGGGCGTGGATTATCAGCCAACTTTCGGCATGGAACTGGAGGCCGTTAATTTTGGTGGCCTTGCTGTAGGCCAGTCGACACCTTATGCGCCGAATGTTGGTGGTGGCGTTTATGGGATACAGCTCGGTGCGGGTGGCGGTCAGACTTCGGGTACCTCCGATGCGGCAGCGGGAATGGTTTTCGTTTCGAATCCGAATTCATGGCAGACGGGAATTGTATTTGGTGCCCAGTCTCTGACGGGAACTGATGGAAAAGATTCCGGATACGCATCAGCTGTTTCTTTGGCCCGCAACCAGGCTGTTGAATGGCATACACCTGAGACCGTTTCCGGAGTGGCGGGGTCCAATGTGGGGGCGTTCGTCCGTTCTACGGTGACGGAACGGGCTAACGGCATGCGTCAGGAATTCAGCGATAACGGGATCCTGTTTGGCAATATCGAGGGTGAAACCCTTTTCTCTGTTGCCAGCATGGCCAGTCCGACCAATGCGCTGCAGGTTCAGGCCGGGGCGGGGACGCAGGCAGCCGGGCTTTATGTACAGGAAGGGACGGGTGGGTCTGGAAATCTGGGTCTTTTCCCCGCAAGTGGGGGAGAGCTTCAGGTCACGTCCCCGGTCACCGGAGCCGGAGGCACGATGCCGACCGTGGCAGATGGTGGCTTCCTGCATATCAACATCAATGGCGCAGATTATCGTATTCCGCTGATGGGCCCCAGCCAGGTCGGGGGATGACGGGATGGGCATTCTCTACGATGACAGCAGGGATATTCTTCGGGCGTCGGATGGGAGCATCCTCCTCGACACAGGCCCGGCTCCCGGTTCGATAGAAGATTTTGCAGGCCGGTTCCGGCGGCTGTTGCCTACAGGATGGTTTCCGCCGGAGCCGCAGGGACTGGATGAAGAAGCTGCTCCGATATTGGTGTCCATCCTTCGGGGGTTTGGTGCTGTTCTGGCCGGTATCTGGCAATTAATGCTGGAATGTTCGCAGCAGATGCGCCTTTCAACGATGACTGGCACGTTTCTGGATATGGCTGCGGACGATTATTTCGGTCAAAGCGGTCTGGTCCGTCAGACCTCTGAGCCGGATGTTGTTTATCGAAAACGAATCAGTGCCTCCCTGTTTGCGGAACGCAATACCCGTCAGGCTGTGACGAATGCGATTGTGGCGGCAACCGGCGTCCAGCCGGTTATCATCGAAACTCTGAACGCTGCTGATTGCCATGCGCTTGCCTGTGCATCCGCTCCTGCCATGGGTGGGGGGTATGGATACGGTGCCGGCGCCTTGCGCTATGGTAGCCTTCAGGGGGGCCAGTTCTTTGTAGAAACACAGTTGGGAAAAGCCGCAGATCTGGCAACAGTCTGCCGCGCCGTCGATCAGACGGCAGCCATGGGCGTTACCGGCTGGATCAAGGTGAAAAATTAAATGGACCGGGCAATCGTTTATGCGGGATCGATCCCGCTTGACACGGATCTTTTGCGTACGGGGCGTTATACCAAGGCCGCGTTCGGAAATCTGGCATCAATGCTTTATGGTCCGAACGTCACTGCCGCGTCCGGACTAGGATATTCGGCGTCTTCCAGCACTCTGAGCCTGACTGTTGATGCGGGCTCTATTATTGCTCCCGGCGTCATGGATGTTTCCACCATTGGGGGTAATGGTGGTGGTCTTGGGGCAGATACGACTGCCCTGACATGTCAGTACACCAGCACGGCATCGCAGACCGTCACTCTACCCGCAGCCGGCAATACCTATACGGTTTATGCCATCTGTTTCGAGCAGGACGCTGATCCGATCGTCCTGCCGTTTTTCAATGCCAGTAATCCCACGCAGACTCAGGCTGGTATTCAGAATAGTGGTGGTGCGTTGCCGGTGCGTAGGACAGGCATCATTTCACTTGTGGCAGCTACGACGCCTCCCTCTGCGCCAGCGGGCGGATATGTTGTGGCGCTTTATACGATCGCGGTTCCGCAAGGTGCGAGCAGTCTGGCTGGGGTGACGGTTGAGCCAGGGCAGGTTTTCTGGCCAACCATTCCGGAATTGGCAACTCACGCCCTGCTCAAGGCGTCGACGGAGCCTATGACCCTGGTGACCGGGAATGGCTCGGTTCCTGTTCCGGCCTGGGCCTCCAGAGTCGAGTTGCGTGTTATTGGCGGCGGTGGCGGTGGTGCTGCCTCGCAGGCGACGACGACCGTCAGTTCATTTTCGGGTGCAGGTGGTGGTGGTGGTGGTGATGCATGGGGCATTTACGCTGTCAGTCCGACCCAGGGCAACGGTCTTGCCATTACCGTAGGAAATGGCGGTGGTTCGGAACAGACCGGTGGCACCTCTCTTGTCAGCTACAATGGGCAGACATTGTTGCAGGCTGAAGGTGGGCAGGGTGGAACATTTTATTCCACGACTGGGTCTGCGGGTGGTACGGGTGGAAATGCTTCCGGGGGAACGGTCTGGAACCAGAGCGGAACCTCGGGCGGTGACGGGCAATGCAATGCCTACACTTTTTCCGGATATGGCGGAGATGGGCCTTGGGGTGGCGCAGGGCGATGCGGCAATCAGGGCGGCCGCAATGCGACCCGTTACGGTGCAGGCGGTGGCGGCTCTTATTCGGCGACTGCCGATGGAACCATTTCCATCGGTGGTACAGGGTATCAGGGCTGTGTCCTGTACCGCTTTTTGCCCTGAGAAAACATTCAGTTCAGCGAGAGCGCGTCATCCGCCATATCCGGCGGCGGCATGCTCTTGCTGAGCTGCTTTACGTCTTCCGCTGTAACCGGAGATGCGTTGTTGCCCCAAGCGTGGCGGATGAATGTCACGACATCGGCAATCTGCTGGTCAGTGAGCTTGGGGCTGAAAGCTGGCATCGTAATGGACGATGGCGCGGCTGTCATGGCCGGGAGCGATGCGCCTTTCTGAACGATGTGAACGATTGAGACCGGATCCTTTTGCATGATGACAGGATTACCAGCCAGTGGGGGAAAGACAGTGGGATAACCCTTGCCGTCTGTGCGGTGACATGCTGCGCAGCGATCGACGTAGACGCGGGCGCCCTGCGATGACAGATCTCCCTTATGGAGCTGATCGGTGATTGTGGGGTCATAGACCCATGGCGTCTGTGTGCGATCGGCAGGCTGCAGGCTCTTGAGGTAATGCGCCATTGCACGCAGGTCGTCATCCGTCAGCTTCTGAGTTCCGTGCAGAACGGCAGAGGTCATGGAGCCAAAGGCACTGCCAGTATTTGAACGGCCCGTTTTGAGAAATGATATGATGTCCTCTTCGCTCCAGCGACCCAGTCCGGTCCGGTCCTCCTGACGAAGTGACGGAGGCGTCCAGCCATCCACTGCGCTGCCACCAGCCAGATAAAGGCTGCCATCGCGCGCAGTCAGCGCCTTTTCCTGCATTGTTATTGCACGAGGGGAGTGACACGCCCCGCAATGAGCTGGCCCTTCTATGAGATAGGCCCCGCGTGCAAGCTGGGGATCGGTAAATTCTCCAGCTGTGTTGGCAATGGCTTTTTGGGGCGTGGGGGCAAAAGCCCAGCGCCAGAATATTAATGGCCAGCGAATGGAAAGCGGCCACGTAACTTCGTTCCTCGGAGGGGAAACCGGGACAGCCTTTACACCTTCCCTGAAATAGACAAATAGGGCGTGAATATCTCTGTCTGTCAGTCGCGCATATGATGGAAAAGGCATAGCCGGATAAAGCGTCGAACCATCACGCCGGATACCCTCACGCAACGCCCGTCCAAACTGGACTTCTGTATAGCGTCCTATCCCGTGTTCGGGATCTGGAGTGATATTGTTAGAATAGATTTTTCCCATGGGAAGGGAAAAAGAAACTCCACCGGAATATTCCGGTTTTCTATGAATGGAATGACAGGCTGCGCAGTCAGACGCGGCTGCCAGATAGCGGCCCTTTTCCAGAATGGTGCTGTCAGCCTCCTGCGCTTCGGCCTCCGCGGAAAAGCCGATTGCAAGAAGGCACGCGAGGAAGAGTGGCCACTTCATATCTTCACCAGGGGCCCGGGGGATTTCAGATAAATCGTCCGGATATGATGGGCGGCCCAGTATGCGAGAGCAGCCACCATTCCTGTCGGATTATATCCCATGCCCTGCGGAAAAGCGTTTGATCCGATAACGAAGACATTGGACACATCCCAGCTCTGGAGATAGCGGTTGAGAGCGCTCGTCTGGGGATGGTCTCCCATGATGGCGCCTCCCCCCAGATGGGTGGTCTGATAGTTGCGTGTGTCAAAGGGCTGCTCCGCGTTGAGATGAACCAGATTCATCTTTGTCGCACCCATGGCCCGTGCGATTGGCTCGATCTTGCTGACAACATACTGGTTCATGCGGATATCGTTGTCCTTCCATGTGAAGGTCATGCGGAGCAGGGGCTGTCCGTAAACATCTTTCCAGGTGGGATCGAGATCCAGATAGACATCCCGATACGCCATGTTGCTTCCATGGGCGTCAATACCGAGCGAATGCTTGTAAGTATTGATAAGGGCATCTTTGTATGCGGAGCCCCAACGGGGCGTTCCGCCGCCGCCGGCGCCAGTTGCCGCGGCAATGGGCTTCATTCCCGCCTGGTTGACCCAGATAGGCGATCCTCCCACAAAGCCAAGAGGCCCGTGGTCGAAGTTCATGCTGTTGAAATCATCAATGGCAACTCCAGCGCCTCCAGCCCCTACGAACTGATTGGTATAAGTCGATGATGGGAGCCAGACGCGCGAAGATGTAATGGTCTGATAGACGAAATTACGCCCGATCGTTCCGGTATTGCTCACAGGATCGTAGGGTTTTCCAATGCCTGACATTAGCATCAGATGAACATTGTTAAACTGGAATGCGCCCAGGATGACCAACTCGGCTGAGAGCGATATTTCCTTGCGGGTTTTCGTGTCGATATAAGTGACACCAGTCGCCTTCGTCTTGGTGCTGTCGAGATCGACGCGAAGGACATGAGCATTCGGAATGAGGGAGAACCTCGGGTCCTGCCTCAATACGGGCAGGATGTTCACGTTAGGCGATGCTTTGGAATACAGATAACAGTCGTATCCACTGCAATAGCCGCAGAAATTACATGGTCCCATCTGACAGCCATAGGTGTTTGTGTACGGTCGGGACGCATTGGCGGCGGGAAGGGCATAAGGGTGATACCCTGCATTTTTCGCAGCTTCGCGGAAAATCGATGCCGAAAATGTATCCGTCATTGCTGGAAGTGGAAAATTATCGGAACGATCCGGAGAAAAAACATTTCCATTTCCGACGATTTTTCCCTGAACCCTGTAAGCTTCCCCTGACGTTCCAAAGACCTTTTCGGCCTTATCGAAAAAGGGCTCAAGTTCCTCATAGGTGACGCCATAATCCTGAAGATTCATTCCTTCGGGAATAAATTTCTCTCCATAGCGTTCAATTACAGAACTTCGCAGTCTAAGGTCCTCGGGTGCAACGCGGAAATGCACGCCCGACCAGTGTAGCCCCGCACCGCCTACACCTTCACCAGGTAGAAAAGCCGCAAGTTGCCTGTAAGGTAGCGCTGTCTGGTCCATTGTATTGCGGATCGTCACCGTGGACTGGGACAAATTCTGAAAAAGCCGTTTGCGTACGGCGCCGCGGAGCTCGTCAATCGATTCCGGATAAGCGCCTTCCACGGGTGTCGTCCGTTCAGAGCCACGTTCCAGCATGACAACAGACAGCCCGGCCTCGGTCAGCTCCTTGGCCATGATCGAACCAGCCCAGCCAGCGCCCACGATAATTGCGTCGACGTGTGTTTTTGCCATCTCAAGCAGTCTCCCCGGAAATCGAGACCGGCCCGATGGGATAAGATGCGCCTTCCTGATTGACCCAATCCATGAAATCCGCTCTGGCGCCCGGGAAGCCCAGCATCAGCCAGCCACCAAGACCGCGATTACCGCCATAAAGCGGGTCGGCAAAAGCACCTTCGAGTGTGTTGGTGCGCAACTGTTCGAAAAAGACCCGCCCCGGAATTTCTCCAAGCTGGACGGACCCACCCTCCAGAGCCGTCAGAAGTTCGTCCTGATGCAGGGCGGAAAGGGCAGCGAAGTCTTTGCCATATTGCTGGCGGGCATAGTGCTCTACGCCGGTAATCCCTTTGCGATACAGATCGCGCGGAACAAACGGAAGCTGATAGCCTAAATTGGCTGGGCCTTGCTGGAATGGTCCAGACATGTACCAGTTTTCGCCATGGGCATAAGGCGTCTGCATCTGCCGATCTATGAATTCCGCTACGCCCAGAGCCTTTGCGCCTGGACCGTTATGGTCGCCAGGGAACAAGCGTTCACAGGCCGCTTCCAAAAATTGGTATTCTGGCCCGTTGAAAAAAACGGGCTGATAGGGATGCGCGGCCGCTTCAGCTGCCAGAGCTTCAGCCCAGTGTGCATTTCCCGAAGCCAACCAGAATGACGTGCTTCCCAGAAGCCCCTTCATAAAATTGCGGCGGAGCGGACGGTTCAGTGTCGGTTCCATGGGGCACAACTCTTTCCAGACAGTAGAACCAGAACGTACAGAAAATCTGGAAACTATCATTTTACAAAATCAATACCCTCTCCCCTAACGAAGACGGATGCTGGTTTCTAGACGTTCGCCCATCACAATATGACGAGAGGCATGAATCAGTGCGTAGCCGCACTGTCTGTTGAGGGAAGTTTCAGTATTCCAGGCTGCGGAGAGTGCTCAGGGGTGGAAGCGGTAGTCCCTTCGCTGTCAGCCCCGGTCGGGAAAATGGCATCGGGTACGCTCGGCGCCGTAACCGGTACAGTGGCTTTGTCAGGCGTTGCAGAAGGCACGGTCGGCGTGTTCACTGAGGGTACAACAGCGGCAGGGGTCGGTTCCATTCCCGGCGCTCCGAGTGCCTGCTGCTGGACGCCGCCATTAACGATTGGCGTCCCTGCAGCATCCGTCATCCAGGACAGAAGCTTTTTGCGGATCTGGAATTCCAGCTCCACATTCATGTCCTGCATCATCTGATTGGTGAGCGTGTAAAGTTCCTTGCGTGAGGACGGGTCCCGATCTCCTGCGTCCAGCTTGCGCGTAATGCGGGCATGGACGAAGCCAGTATGCTGATTTCCGGCATCGGCTATATTCAGCTGAACATCCATAGCGCCCGTTACTGCATTGTCTCCGACGCGGTTCAGATACGCCTGCTTGATAATGAAGTCGGCTTTACCAGAGCTGCCGCTGGCAATCAGGCGCTGGCTGGCCATGGCTTTCAGAGCCTGGTCGGGTGGGGTTGGTGCTTTGGATGACAGGGCGTCAGGCGTGGCAGGGGCCTCGTCCTGCACGTCAATCGATGCCACGTTCAGATGGATCTGCGAGAGATAGCTGTAATCGAGGGGAGGAAAGGTCTGGTCTGCATCCCCGTCGGAGCAGGCGCTTACACCAAGGGAGAGCAGTAACGCACTCAGACCGGTCCAGTAACGTACGCGCATATCTCTGCCTCCTGAAGGCGTTACAGACGACTGAAAAGGGACTTGAGCCGACTTTTCATTCCCTGTTTAGACGCTTGAGCGGGGGGAGCGGAAGTCGGCTGCTCGATGGGGACGAAGGGTGAAGCCGATGTGTCAGGAGAGATGGGGGTTTCTTCGTCTGATAATTTCGGACGCACCCCGGACGCTTGCCCGACACCAAAATCCTCTGCCATGAACGGCCGCGCTTCACGGATCAGCGCGGCATGTTCGGGATGCCGTGCGTACCAGCTCAGAATCAGGCCTGGGATAATCGCTGCCCCTGGATCATCGCTGATTAGAAGAGGGGCGTCGGGATAATAGAAAGACGGACGCAGTTCTGGAAGGTTGTCGTTCCAGATCAGGTAGAAAACAGTTTCGATATCCTGAAAACGGCTAACACTCAGTGAATTCGTCTGAAATGTAATCTGGGGCAGCAGAGGGAGTGCCGTAAATGGTGAGGCAACAATCAGTGGCCCGCTTCCCCGCTTGGCTGCGAGCAATGCAGCGATCCGGTTCTCGCCAATCTGGCGGCCGTTCGCGCACAACAGTGCTTCTCCGCTATCGGCATGTCCTGAAGACAAAAGAAGAGTGTGGGGCGCATGGCCCTCAAGCCACGAGCCTGAAAGCTCATTAACTGCAATTTCGGGTAAATCTTGGCAGGATGGAAACTCCTGCTCAGGGAGCACAGCCCCAAGGACTCCGGTCGCTACAGGCCAGAAAACAGGATCCATACCTTTCAGAAGACGCCTCCGAACTGATGGATCAAGCGTCAGAACATGACTTGCGCTGTAGTGTTCGCCTTCAAGCCACCAGCAGGCCTGTCGGCCAGTATCCTCTTCAGTGAAAACCACAACGCTGAAATCATCCGTTACCGGCGTTCGGGAGAGGGGGATCCAACCCTGATAGAGCTGCTCGACCGGAAAGCCATCGAGCTTCACGTTATCAAGCAGGGGAAGCGTCATTCAGTCCGTTCTCCGAGTTCGTCCCGCGTGAAGCGGAAACCGACGTTACAGAATTCACAGTTCATCGTGATGGCGCCATTTTCGACCATGTGGTCGAGATCGTCATCAGGGAATGTCTCCAGAACGGATGCCAGCCGGGCCCGGTTGCACCGGCAGCCATAAGCCAGTGCGCGCGGCGTCCCGCTACGGACATCCAAGGTGCCGAAAAGCCTGTGAACCAGCCGTTCGTTTGAAAGCTCCGGATTTAGGATTTCCTGCTCCGTCAGCGTTCCGGCCAGCGTGCAGGCTGTCTCCCAGGCATCCTCGTCCTGTTCGGAAGACTCGATGCCCCCTTCGGCCGCTATCCGCTCCAGAACCAGCGCGCCGGCCTTCCAGCCATCCGCTGATTTTGCACAGAACAGCCGGATCCAGCAGTCATGCTGTTCGCTGGTCTGGAAGTAGTTCACGGCCATGTCCGCCAGCGTCGTGCCGCTCAGGTCCACAATGCCCTGATGGCGGTCCATGTCCGGGCCCTGATCGATGGTGAAGGCCATGTAGCCGTCGCCCAGAAGCTCCTTGGCAGTTCCGGGCAGCGCATCACGATCGGCATCCTCACGCAGACGCGCAAAAAACCGCAGATCTCCGCTATCCGTCGCATCCGCCACGAGCATGGAGACCGGGCCATCGCCCTTGATCTGAAGCGAAAAGGCCCCCTTGAACTTCAGGGCCGACACCATCGCCGCCACGAGCGCCAGAGCTTCGCCCCCAAGCTGTGAGACAGCATCGGGATTGTCATGCCGCGACAGAATCGCATTGGCCAGAGGCCCAAGCCGCACCAGACGCCCGCGCACCGGAGAGCGTTCCAGATAGAATGGCGTAACACCGCCCGAGACGACCATGTTCGGAACGTCAGGCCGGTTCATGTCGAGGAATGGTGGGGTATCCATCAGTCGTTTTCTTTCCCGAGAGCCCAGAGCAGCAGGCCCTTCTGCGTGTGCAGGCGGTTCTCCGCCTCATCAAAGACAACGGACGCCGGGCCCTCAAAGACTTCTGGCGTCACTTCCTCTCCGATATGGGCAGGCAGGCAGTGCAGGAACAGGGCATCGGGCGCAGCTTTTGCCATCAGCGCCGCATCGACCTGATAGGGCTGGAACACCTTGAGCCGCGTTTCGCGGTCCTTGTCGCCCATGCTCACCCAGGTATCCGTCAGCACCGCATCTGCTCCGGCCACGGCTTCGGCAGGGTCCCGGAAGACTTCAATTGTTGCGCCATGCGCCCGTGCCCATTCCACGGCCTCGGGGTTGGGGGCAAAACCTTCAGGCGTGGCCAGACGGACATTGAAGCCGAGAAGAGCCGCACCTTCCATCAGGGACGTGGCAACATTGTTGCCATCCCCGATCCAGGCCAGCGTTTTCCCGCGGATCGGGCCGCGATGTTCCTCGAATGTCAGGACATCCGCCAGAATCTGGATCGGATGGGAGACGGGCGTCAGGCCGTTGATGACCGGAACCGAGCTCCACTTCGCGAGTTCGCGCAGATTGGCGTCATTCCCGGTCCGCAGAACGATCACGTCCAGAAAACGCGACAGGACGCGGGCCGTATCCGCCACGGTCTCACCCCGGCCAAGCTGCATATCGCCGGGAGAGAGAACTGAGACGAAACCGCCAAGCTGTCCCATCCCGACTTCGAACGAGACGCGGGTGCGTGTCGAAGGCTGGGCCAGGATCAGGCCGAGGCTGCGGCCTGCCAGCGGGCGATCCGGATGCAGGGGCTGCTGGCGACCGTTCTGCAGGGCCTTGACCTTCGCCGAAAGGTCGATGATCTGCCGGATGACTTCGGGGCTGAAATCCCGCAGATCCAGAAAATGTCTTGGCGCCAGGGGTGCTGCTGTTGTGCTCACGATGCGGTCTCCTGTGTTGCCGGGGCTTTCAGGGACAGGGCAGCCTTCACGAGCCGCTCGCAGGCTTCACGGCACTCGGCTTCCGTCACGACCAGCGGCGGAACAAGACGCAGCACATTGTCTCCAGCGCTCACGGTCAGGAGTTCCTGATTCAGAACCGCCTGCATGACGTCGCCCACAGGCGGCACACAGTGCAGGCCGCGCATCAGCCCAAGACCACGCACATCGTCGAAAACGCCTTCCGAACGGCGCACGACGTCTTCCAGCATCTTGCCGAACGCATCTCCGACTGTGCGAACATGCTCCAGAAAACCGGGGCTCAGGATTTCTTCCAGAACGGTCGTACCAGCCGCGCAGGCCAGCGGATTGCCGCCGAAGGTCGTTCCGTGGGAGCCCGGCGTCAGGTGCCGCGCCAGCTCTTCCGTCGCAAGAACGGCACCGAGCGGGAAGCCCCCACCAATGCCCTTGGCTACGGAAATTACGTCCGGACGGATGCCATACCATTCATGCGCGAACAGCTTGCCCGTCCGGCCCACACCGGTCTGGACTTCATCAAAACCCAGATACAGCCCGTATTCGTCACAGACGGCGCGCAGTCCTTCCATGAACTCGCGGGTTGCGGGCTTGATGCCGCTCTCACCCTGAACAGGCTCGACGATGATGCCGGCTGTGTGCGGCGTGATGGCCTCACGCAGCGTGTTGGTGTTGTTGAACGGCGCATGGTCGAACCCTTCCACCACAGGGCCAAAGCCCTTGAGGTAGGCGGGGTTGCCCGTTGCCGAAATCATGGCGAGCGTCCGGCCGTGGAATGCTCCGTCGAAGCACAGGATGCTGGTCCGCTCCGGATGCCCGTTCTCGAACTGGGCGCGGCGGATCATTTTGACCATGCCTTCATTGGCTTCGGCACCCGAATTGCAGAACAGCACGGAATCCGCGAACGTGTTCTGCACCAGCAGTTCCGCCAGCTTCTCAGCTTGGGGGACCCTGTACAGGTTCGAGACATGCATAACCTTCGCGGCCTGTTCCGCAATGGTCTTCACCAGCTTCGGATGGGCATGTCCCAGCGAGGTCACGGCAATCCCGGCCCCGAAATCCAGATATCGTCGCCCGTTCGTCGCCGTCAGCCAGACGCCTTCGCCCTGCTCGAAAGCGAGGTCGGCACGTTTGTAATTCGGCATCAGCGCGGGGATCATGATGGATCTCTGAATATCTGGTTGAAAACGAAACGGTTTATGCGGAATCGCAAAACCCTGCTCTGGTTGCCCGGAGCAGGGCTTCAAGTTCCGCAGGCCCATAGTGAAGGGCAGAACGGGGATCCGTCAAACCCCGACGCAACAGAATGTCGCAGTTAACCCGGCAGGTCAGACCCGCTGATACAGCAGATCCCGCGCCAGCCAGCACCCGACCCGCACCGCCGTCACGCTGCCACCCTGCCGTTCGAACGCCAGCGTCCAGTCTCCGGGAGCCGTGTGATCAAGCGCGCGCGGGCAGGGCAGACCCCAGACATCCCGCGCCAGACGCTGAAGCATTTCCATCCGGCCATCCCCCAGAATCCCCGAGAACCCGCCATAAACCACGCCACCCGCCAGTGTGACGGTCACTTCGGCCTCGTCCAGCTCCTCGCAGCGATAGATGCCCGCCAGTTCGGCAATATCCTCGCCGGGCGTCTCGTCGCAGCGTATGAGGAGGCTCGTCCGGTTTTCGCCCGGACGCTCCACCACGACTTCCGGACCCTCCGCAGTTTCCTGCGCTTTCACAACGACCGACCCCGCCTCGGCCCGCGTTGCCGAAACCCCTTCCAGAAGCTCCGGCACCATCAGATAGCGCAGCTTTGCTCCGCCCGGTGCGGGCTCGATTCGGGCCGACAGCCCCGTCTCCCGCTCCAGATAGGTGCCATACAGCGCCGTCGGAGGCTGCGTGCTGCGATCCGGCTCGTAAGGAACACCCAGAGCCGCCGCCAGAATCTGTGCGGCCGCAACCTGAGCCGCATTCATGTGATTGAACATCACCACGACTGACAGACGTTCGGACGCCACATGCAGCCGATGGGACCGCCAGCCCCGCAACGCACCGCCATGCATCGTCACGTCCCGGCCGAACATCGTGCTCCGTTGCAGGCCGAATCCATAAGGCGCCGCCTGACCGTCGCTGAACGCCACAGGCGCGGTCAGACGCCGGTACAGACTGTCCGGCGCGTCGCGTGTGGCGTCAATGAACCGCTCCCAGGCGATCATGTCGTCCAGAGATGCCCCCAACCCGGCATCTCCCGTCCAGATGACATTGTTGACCGCTGGACGGAAGCCGCTCTCCACGGTTCCTTCATAGCCGACTGTCCCATCCGGCATGGCACGCGTATCGGCTGCCAGAATGGCGCGTTCCATGCCAACCGGATTGAAGATTGACGTCTGGAGCAGCTCGGCAAAGCTGCGTTCCGTCCGGTCCTGAAGAATGTCGGAAATCAGCCGGAAATTCTGGTTTACATAGGAATAGGACGTGCCGGGCTGAAACTGGAGCGTCCGTGTTCCTTCAATGACACGCCGGGCCTCACGGTCCCCGAAATCGCCTTCGATCGGCGCGCCGTGCAGCATCGCCACGGCCCAGTAATCCCGAAGCCCCGACTGGTTATGCGCCAGATGCAGCATCCCCGGCGAAGGTTCGTCGAGCTGCGGCAGACGCGCATCCACATCCGCGTCCAGCTCCGACGGGTCGTCATACAGGTCCAGCAATGTCCCGCAGGTGAACTGCTTGGTGATGGAGCACATGCGAAACAGCGTGGACGGCGTAAACGGAATGCGGCGCTCCACATTCGCATAGCCCCAGCCATGCCGCACCAGAACCTCGCCGTCCTTCAGAACGGCCACAGCCCCGCCGGGGCCGGGAAAACGGACAGAGAGGGCGGAGACGGCCGCTTCAAGACGGGCAGAAAGTGAATCGCTCATGGATGGAATGATGGCTCCAGACCGGCTTGCCGTAAATGCCTTTCACCCGGCATAATTGTCCCATCATGGAGGACAATCCCGCCCCGCCCCCCGTTCCTGATGCCGCGTCCCTGCGTGAGGCCGCGCTGGCGCATCTCGCCCGCTTCGCCACGACCGAACAGGGCCTGCGTCAGGTGCTGGACCGTCGTCTGCGCCGCTGGGGTGTGCGCGCGTCGCATGCTGGTCTGCCGAACGAAGACATCGAATCCGCCATCGCCGTCCTGCGCCCGGCCATCGACGCAATCGTCGCGTCCATGACCGATCTGGGCGCCGTGGACGATGCCGGCTATGCCCGCAGCCGTGCCACCAGTCTGACCCGGACCGGTCGCTCCCGTCGTGCGGTGGAAGCGCATCTCGCCAACAAGGGGGTCGATCAGGAGACTGTCCGCGACGCCCTCAACGACTCGCTGGGCGAACAGTCGGACAGCACCGCACGGGAGGCGGAACTCGCCGCTGCCCTCGTTCTGGCCCGCAAGCGCCGCCTCGGCCCGTTCCAGCGGCCCGACCGGGAAGAGGAAGATCCGCTCAAGGCGCTGGGCGTCTTCGCCCGTAACGGCTTCTCCCGTGATGTCGCGCAGAGCGTGCTCGACATGGACCCCGATGAAGCGGAAGACCGCATCATCGCCTTCCGAAGTCTGTAGAAGATGACGATGTCCCGCTTCCTCCGCTGCCTGCCTCTCGGCCTGCTTGCGCTCCTCGCGGCCTGTGGCAACCACTACGAATACAGCCGTGCCAGCTTCAACGGCCCGCTGCAATGCGCGCCCTATGCCCGCGAACGCACCGGGCTGAAACTGAGCGGAAGTGCGGCCTCATGGTGGGGACAGTCCAGCGGGCGCTATGCCCATACCCATATGCCTCGTCCCGGAGAAGTGCTGGTTTTCCGCGCCACATCCCGTGTTCCCAGCGGCCATGTGTCCATCGTACGCCGACAGGTTTCAGACCGCACGATCCTCGTCGATCATGCCAACTGGGAGCCCGGCCGCATCGACCACGCCGTACCCGTGACGGATGTGTCCGCCCGCAATGACTGGACGCTGGTGCGGGTCTGGTGGGCGCCTGTTCATGGTCTGGGAAAGCGCGCTTATCCGACCTACGGCTTCATTTCATCGCATGACAGTGACGACGCTTCCTGAGAGGAATGCTTGCACAATCGTTCAAGCCTTGCCACATGATGAGGCCTCGGGTGGATGCCCTCGCTTTTCGGAGTAACACACTATGGGTAGCATGAGCCCCGTTCACTGGCTGATCCTGGCGGTGGTCCTGCTCGTCGTGTTTGGCGGCGGCGGCAAGATCAGCGGCCTGATGGGAGACTTCGCGAAGGGCATCAAGTCCTTCAAGAAGAACATGGCCGACGATGAATCCATGACCGCGACCGACGCCCCGCAGGCTCCGGGTCATATTTCGCCACCGAACCAGAATCCCGGCTACAGCCAGACAACCAACAGCGAAACGCACCGCAATCAGGTCTGATGCAGAACCTCAAGGTTGATGAAAGCTGGGGCAATGCCAGCCGCCAGATCGTGCAGGCCGGCCAGCGGATGGACCAGCGCGGCTGGGTTCCGGCCACAGCGGGCAATCTGTCGTGCCGTCTGCCGGACGGACGGATCGCCATTACGCGCTCGGGCGGCCACAAGGGCTTCCTGACGGACAGCGACGTCATCGAGATCACGCCGGACGGTGTGCCGGTCGATCCCGCCAACCGCGCCAGCGCGGAAACGCTGCTGCACACGCAGCTTTACGCCCATGATCCCGCGATCGGGGCCGTCCTGCATGGCCATTCCGTCGCCGCGACCATCCTGTCCATAGATGAGCCGTCCGACGCGATCACGCTGGCAGGCTACGAGGTCCTCAAGGTCTTCGAAGGCCAGACGACCCACGCCACCAGCCTTGAACTGCCCCTGTTCCACAACGATCAGGACATTGCCCGGCTGGCCACGGTCGTCGCACCGAAGCTTGCGGACATGCGTCTCGGTTACCTGATCCGCGGTCATGGCGTTTATGTCTGGGGCAAGGACATGTTCACCGCTCTGGCCCGTCTTGAAGGGCTTGAGTTCCTGCTGGCCTGCGAACTCGCCCGTCTGCAGAAGAAAGCCTGACCATGAGCCGCCTGACCGTCTATCGCGATGATGCCCCCGATGCGATCCTGCTGGACGTCACCACGCCCGGCGAGATCGCGGAGACCCTGCGTCCCCACAACATCCGCTTCGACCGCTGGTCCGCTCCCGTCACACCAGCGCCGGACGCTCCGGCGGAAGAGGTTCTGGAGGCCTATCGTCCCTATCTCGATACACTGATGGGTGAGACGGGCGCAGGCAGCGCGGACGTGGTGCGGATCAACGCATCCACGCCGAACCTTCCGGAACTTCGGAAAAAATTCCTGTCCGAACATACTCATAGCGAAGACGAAGTCCGCTTCTTCGTGCACGGGCAGGGCACGTTCGTCCTGCATATCCGCGGGCGCGTCTATTCCGTCCTGTGCACACAAGGGGACCTGATTTCCGTGCCCGCTGGCATCCCGCACTGGTTCGACGCCGGGCCGAACCCGGACGTGGTGGCCCTGCGAGTCTTCACCGACACGACAGGCTGGATCGCGCAATATACCGGCGATGACATCGCCAACCGCTTTCCCGCTGAAGTTCCCTGAAAGTCCCCCATGATCCGTCTCGTCCTGCTTGATATCGAGGGCACAACCCTGCCGATCTCTTTCGTGCGGGACGTCATGTTCCCCTATGCCGCAAAAGCCCTGCCGGCCCTGCTTCAGGACCACACGAACCCAACGGTCGTGGCGGCGCGCGCGGATATCGTTATGGAATATCCGGGGCAGGACCCGCTGAAGGTCTGCGAGGACTGGATGAAAGCGGATGTTAAAGCGGCGCCGCTCAAGACGCTTCAGGGCCTGACCTGGCGTCAGGGTTTTGAGGATGGAACCCTTCAGGCCGATCTGTATCCGGATGTCCCGCCCGCCCTGAAAGCGTGGTCGGAAGGGGGGCTGCGTCTGGCGGTCTACTCGTCCGGCTCCATCCCATCGCAGAAGCTGCTGTACGGCCACACGGCACAGGGTGACCTGACGCCTCTGTTCGAGGACTTCTTCGATCTTTCGACCGGCGGTAAAAAAGACGCTGCCTCCTATGAAAAGATCACGGCCGCCGTCGGCCTGCCCGCAGACGAAATCCTGTTCCTGTCCGATATCGGCGCAGAACTGGATGCAGCCCAGCGCGCAGGCATGACCGTCTGTCAGCTCGTCCGTGAGCGGGACGGCACCGTCCCTCATCCGGGTGTCGCGCAGGCTCCTGACCTGAACGCCGTCTCCCCACAGTTCGGCCTGCCTGTCGCATGAGCCTGCATACAGACTGGCGCAATATTCCCGCTTCTGCCCGTAATACGGTTGCAGCGCTCGGCAATTTTGATGGCGTGCATCGCGGGCATGTCCATCTGCTCGAAACACTGCGGATGGCGCGCCCCGACCACCCGCTCTCGGTCGTCACTTTCGATCCGCATCCCCGAACGCTGTTCCGCCCGCAGGACCCGTCCTTCCGCCTGATGCTGCCGGGCATCCGTGCCGCCGCTCTCGCGGAGCAAGGGGTGGAGCATGTGTTCCAGATCCCATTCGATGCGGAGTTCTCGCATCTGAGTGCCGAGCGGTTCGTGGACGACGTTCTGGTGAACGGCCTCGGCGTGGCGCATGTGGCCTGTGGAGCGGATTTTGCGTTCGGTCATCGCCGTACCGGCAATATCGAGCGCCTTGAAACTTTTCTCTCGCCTCATGGAATCGGCCTGACCATCGTGCCACAGCTCTCCGATGAAGGCGGCCCGATCTCCTCAAGCCGTGTCCGGCGCCTGTTGCAGGAAGGTTATCCCCAGCGCGCGGCGCAGGAGCTCGGCCGTCCCTGGAGCATCACCGGTCCCGTCATGCACGGAGACCAGCGCGGACGTCTCCTTGGCTTCCCGACCGCCAATATCCCCCTGACGCAGCATGTCGAGCCTGCCCGCGGCGTCTACGCGGCCCGCGTCACATTGCCGGATGGCCGCATCGTCTCCGGCGTCGCCAATATCGGCCGCCGTCCGACCATCAATGATGGTCAGGAAAGCCGGCTTGAAGTCCATCTCTTCGATTTCAACGAAGACCTGTACGGCCAGACCCTCAGCGTCGCTCTCATCGCCCTGCTGCGTGAGGAAAAGAGGTTTTCCGGTCTTGACGAACTCAAGGCCCAGATCGCCTGTGATGCCGCGCAGGCCCGCTCTATTCTGGGTATCTGACACACACCCGGATCTGGTCTTTCCAGTGTCTTCAAAACCCCTTTCCCCGCCCGGGAAAGGGGTTTTTTTGTTGCGTATCGTTCTGTGTCATTTATGCCACGGTTTGATATGGAGAATGAGAATCTTTCGCAATTTTGCTGAATCAGTATTGAGAATTAGTCGCATTAACCCTTTAAGGGCATCATCAGTTTCCGTTTTCAGGATCATGATCCGATGTCGTCCAGAACACCTCGCCATTCTTTGGGCCCGCTATCCCTTGCTGCCGGTCTGACACTTGTCTGCACTGCCGCCCATGCACAGGACGATACCCGGCATCATCACAAAGCCCGTCGTCACCCGGCTCCCAAAAACGACGCAGCTAGCTCACAGACGCCCAAGGCTCTCCCGCCGAAAGCCGCCACATCAGGGATTGCTCCAAAAACGGCGGACAACGGCATCGTCGCAACGCCTGAGGAAACCGAACACCTTCAGGTCGTCGGCTCTCCGATGAACACATTGCAGACCCCCATCGGCATTGGGCGGATGCCGGAAGACGTCATGCACACCCCGCAGACGATCAACGTCGTGCCCAAGCTTCTGATGGAGCAGCAGAACGTCAAATCGCTCGACGAGGCCCTGCGCAACGTGCCGGGCATTACCGCATCGGTCGGTGAAGGCGAAGGCGGCATGGCGGGCGACCAGTTCCTGATCCGCGGTTTCCAGGCCCAGAACGACATCTACGAAAACGGCCTGCGCGATTTCGGCGTCTATACCCGCGACAGCTTCGATTACGACCATGTCTCGGTCATCAAGGGGCCGTCCTCGGAAGTCTTCGGTAATGGGACGACGGGTGGCGCCATCAACATCACCACCAAGGTGGCCCATCTCGGGGACAGCTATGGTGGCAGCTTCTCGGGCGGCTCTGCGGATTACTATCGCGGCACGCTCGATTTCAACAAGCAGATCGGGGATTCCACGGCCATCCGCATCACGGGCATGGGCAACGAGAACAATACGGCCGGTCGGGACAACGTCTTCTCCCATCGCTGGGGCATCGCACCTTCGATCGCCTTCGGTCTGGGCAAACGCACGACCTTCACGCTGGAATATTTCCACCAGACGGACAACCGCGTGCCGGATTATGGCGTGCCGGTCGTAACCAAACCGGGCACAGCCATTGCGAAGCCGCTGACGGAATATGGCCTCAACCGCAACAACTGGTACGGCACGAGCTACGATCAGGATGCCTCCAATGTGGACATGCTGACGGCGCGCCTGAAATTCGACCTGAACAAGAACATCACATTCTACAACGATGCGCGCGGCGGCATGTACAGCCGGTACTTCTCCGCGTCACAGCCGGGCTGCGATACGACCTGCGCCGCCAATTATTTCACTGATCCCGAAGCCGCGACCATCAACCGCCGTGGTCATCTGGGCGGTCCGGAGCCTTATCAGCAGAACGACTGGTCCGTGCAGGACGTGTTCTCGGGCATCGCGAAGTTCTCGACCGGCAGCATCCGTCACCAGATCATCGCCGGCGTCGATATTTCGCATGTCTATGACCGCCGCACGAACTACGCCTACAATTTCAACGGCCAGAACGGCACGCAGACTGACACGACAAGCCTGCTCCACCCTTCCGCCACCCAGCCGGGCCTCCTGCTCGGATCGCTGGGCCAGTACAGCGGCAATCTCGTGAACATCTCTGGTGTCGGTCATGCCATGTACAAGACGGGCGACGCCACCGATGTCGGCGCGTTCTTCTCTGAACAGATGTGGCTGGCACCCTGGTTCTCGATCCGTGGCGGCTTCCGCTGGGATCACTGGGACAGCCACTATTCCGCCAATGGCGGAACGGCCGGTGCCGGCGTGTCTTACGGACAGACACAGGACACATTCAATCCGACCGTCAGCCTGATGTATACGCCCACCAGCAACATCATGGTTTATTTCAACTGGGCGCAGTCCACCACGCCGCTGGGCCTGTATGTGACGAACAGCTCCGAACCCCTGAAATCCTCGACACAGGGTTTCAGCCCCGAGCGCAGCAGCCTTTACGAACTGGGCGCGAAGTATAACGCCTTCCATGGTCGCATGGGCTTCGCGGCCTCCATCTTCCGTCTGGAAAAGGGCAACGCGCTCATGACGGACCCTTCGACGGGGGATGTGTCCTCGTCCAGCGACCGGCAGCGCAACCAGGGCGTCGAACTCAGCGTCTCGGGTGAAATCCTGAAGAACTGGACCATGATCGGCACCTACGCCTATTACGACGCCACGACCGTCTCGTCCCTGACGGCGGCTGATGTCGGCAAGCGTATCCAGTACGCGCCGAAGAACTCGGCCACCATCTGGTCTACCTATACGATAGCTCCGAACCGTCCCTGGAACGTCACGTTCGGCGGTGGTCTGACCTGGCGTGATGGTGTCTACCTGAACGCCACCAATACAGCGGCCGTGCCTGCCACGGTGGAATGGGACGCCGTTATTTCCCACAATTTCGGCAAGCGCTGGCGCGTGGCCATGAACGGCTACAACCTCGACAACCGCCTGAACTACAGCAACCTGTTCAGCGACCGCGCGACCCCAGCTGTCGGACGCTCCTTCCTCTTCAATCTTTCGGCGAATTACTGACCGAAACAGCCTCGCCTGAAGGAGAAATCCCCATCTCCCTCAGGCGTTCATGCACCTGCTTCAGCAGGTCCGCATCGCCTTTCGGCCCCAGCGCCGTCAGTTTCTGGTCCATCGCCAGTAGGATGTCGGACGTCGCATCCACGACCGCCTGACGCCACCAGCCCAGCGCCTCATCAACCTTCCCGGCATCGACAAGTGCTGTGGCATGATTGTGCTGCCCACGATAATCGCCCCCTTCCGCGGATCTGCGATACCAGTCCAGCGCCGCCACCCGGTCCTGTGACAAAACCCATCCTTCTTCCAGAAAGCGCGCATACAGGTTCATGGATTTTGCATGGCCGTTATTCGCTGCCGTGCGGAACAGATCCAGCGCCCGCGCCAGATCCGGCTCCATGCCGATCCCGCGCATGGTCATGATGCCCAGATTGTACCGGCCCCATTCGTCTCCCGCGCCAGCTGCGGCCTCGTAACAGCGCGCGGCCTGCTGAAGATCTTTCTCACAGCCCCAGCCGAACTGGAAACACCGCCCGCGCATGTTGTGTCCCGGGCCGAACCCGGCATTGGCCGCGATCGTGAACCATTCCACCGCTGCCATCGGATCACGTGGAACATACACGCTGTCCAGCAGCACCTGTCCCCACTGTACGATCTGAAGATGCTGTCCCTTGAGCGCGCCCTGCCTGATTTCCTCGATCTGCGGTGGCAGGGCAGGAGGCTCGGGACGGCGCGTCGGCGCCCTGCGGCCCAGCAACTTCCGGACGATCCGTTTCATCAGGGTGCCGGCACGATCTGCTGGACCTCAAACCCGTCCTTGCGGAGCAGGGCGGGCAGTCCCTTCGGCCCCGCCATGTGCAGGGAACCAACCGCCGCGAACAGGGAGGTCCCGCTCTCATGGATCTTCGCGATTTTTTCCGCCATGCCGACATTTCGGTCATCCAGAAGCCGGGACATGAAACGGCGTTCCTGTGCCGTATTCAGGCAGTCGCACCAGTCCTGATAACGGTCCAGTCGCTTCACGTCGCTTGAGGCCCACATCTGGGTCAGCTTGCGGTTCTCGGCCTGCGTCTTTCCGGTCGAGACGCCCTTGACGATATCATCAATAAACGCATCTTCATCCGCCTGATCCGGACCGATCAGCAGATCCCGCTGCATCTGCACCGTCTCCAGCCCGATCAGAGGCTTTTTCAGACTTCCCGCCATGCCCTGCAGAACGGCATCCACCGCATAATCCGGATAATATCCATCCTGGCGTGACGCCAGGGATTCGACACCGGCCGCTTCCACGCCAACCGCCACGTGCGCGAACGCAGCACTCGGCACGCATTGCTGATCCATGAGCGCATCCACTTTCGCCTTGCGCCCCGACTGCACGAGATGCGCCCATCGGGCGGGATCTTCCGGCTGGCGCAGTGTGGTCGCGGTGTCGGGCGCATTCAGATCAAGTTCCAACGCGACCTCGCTGCTATGCAGGATCGCAGCGCGCGTCAGCGGACCCGGCAGCAGCCAGTCCTGCTTTGCGACATGCAGCGTTCCATACAGCCACGATGAATGGCCGTCCTTCGTCACCTTCCACAGGAAACCGCGGTCCGGCGATGTCTGGAACATCTGTGCCATCCGGCTTTTGTCCGGCACGCTCGCCGGCGCCGGACAACGGGGCGCCTGCGCATGGGCGGAAGATCCAAATCCCGCACAAAGACCGAGGACAAGCCCGGCAACGGACTGGAAAAGACGATGTGACTGCACGGATCTGCCTTCTGCAAAAAGCACCATATCCGGCATCATCCGCCACTCCTGCCATCCCCGCAACCCGCCTCCGGAAGCTGTCCTGAGACAGGCCCGCATTGCTGCTTCCCTTAACCCCGGACTTGACCGGATTGGCTCCCGATCTCCATATGGTCCCCCCTTAGTGTGAATGACCGAAACTGGCCCGTCTCTCATGTCCGACAAGACCCCCGATCCTTCCGTCGCCGCCTTCAAGGAACAGCAGGACCGCTACCGCGATACCGTGTTCCTTCCCCGCACCGGTTTTCCGATGCGCGGTGGCCTGCCCAAACGGGAGCCGGACACGCTCGTCCGCTGGGCCGCAACGGGTCTGGACGAGAAGATCCGCGAGGCCGGAAAGGGACGTCCCGTCTTCACACTCCATGACGGACCGCCCTACGCCAACGGCCACATTCACATCGGACACGCCCTGAACAAGGTGATGAAGGACGTCATCAACCGCGCCCATCGCATGTCGGGGTATGAGGTCCGCTATCTTCCGGGCTGGGACTGTCACGGCCTGCCGATCGAATGGCGGATCGAGGAACAGTACCGCAAGGTTGGCAAGGACAAGGATCAGGTGCCCCTGCTCCAGTTTCGCGCAGAATGCCGCCAGTACGCTGCTGAATGGGTGCAGAAGCAGGCCGAGGGTTTCAAGCGCATTGGTGTGCAGGCCGAATGGGCCAACCGCTATGTGACGATGGACTTCAGTTCCGAAGCCAAGATCGTCGACGAGATCGGCAAGTTCCTGCTCAATGGCAGCCTCTATCGCGGCCTGCGCCCCGTCATGTGGAGCCCGGTCGAGAAGACGGCACTGGCCGAAGCCGAGATCGAATATCACGACATCGACTCCACCACGATCTTCGTGGCCTTCCCGGTCATCAAGGATCCGACGCCCGCCCACGCCCTGAACGGCGTCTCGGCCGTCATCTGGACGACCACGCCCTGGACCATCCCGGCCAACCGCGCGCTCGCTTACGGTCCGGACATCACCTACGTAGTTCTGCGCGTTGACGAGACGAACGAGAACAGTGTCGTTCCGCAGGGAGCGAAACTGCTGGTGGCTGAAGACCGTGTGGAAGCGTTCTGCACGGATGCTGGCATCACGGCGCATCATATTCTTTACACCCTCCCCGGCAACGGCCTCGAAGGTGCGGTCTGCGCTCATCCGCTACGCGGTCGTGGCTACGAATATGACGTGCCGATGCTGCCGGGTGAGTTCGTCACGACCGATGTCGGTACGGGCCTCGTCCACATGGCGCCGTCCCACGGTCAGGACGATTTCATGCTCTGCCGCCAGTACGGCGTTGAAGTTCCCGAACTGGTGGAAGACGATGGCCGTTACGCGCCATGGGTTCCGCATCTCGCTGGCATCCATGTTTTTAAGGCCGCTGACCCGGTCTGCGACCTGCTGACCGAAGCCCGTCAGTCCGCCGAACATGACGATGCCCCTGCCAACGGCCTCATGGCGCGCGGGACGGTCCGTCATTCCTATCCGCATTCCTGGCGCTCCAAGGCCCCGATCATCTTCCGCGCGACGCCACAGTGGTTCATCGCGATGGATGGCGAGACGAAGCTGCGCGAAAACTCCCTGAGTGCGCTGGATAACATTACTTTCGTCCCGGAAGCGGCCCGTCGTCGCCTGACCTCCATGATCGAGCAGCGCCCCGACTGGTGCATTTCCCGGCAGCGCGCCTGGGGCGTGCCGATTGCGGTCTTCGTTGAGAAGCGCACCGGCGATGTCCTGCGCGATCCGGCCGTCATGCAGCGTATCGTCGAGGCCTTCCGCGAGAAGGGTGCGGATATCTGGTATGAAGCTGATCCGGCGCTCTTCCTGGGTGAAGGCCGTGATCCCGCCGATTACGAGCAGGTTTTCGACATCGTGGACGTCTGGTTCGAAAGCGGCTCCACCCATCGCTTCGATCTTGGGCAGAAAGGCCTGAACTTCCCGGCCGATCTCTACCTTGAAGGCTCTGACCAGCATCGCGGCTGGTTCCAGTCCTCCCTGCTGGAAAGCGTGGGCACGATGGGCGTCGCACCCTACAAGGCGCTCGTGACCAACGGCTTCGTCATGGACGAGCAGGGCCGCAAGATGTCCAAGTCGCTGGGCAATGTCGTGGCCCCGTCGGACGTGACCGACAGCCTTGGCGCCGATATACTGCGCCTGTGGGTCCTGAACTCCGATACGAACGAAGATCTTCGCATCGGGCAGGAAATCCTCAAGCAGCAGGGTGAGCTTTATCGTCGCCTGCGCAACACGCTGCGCTGGCTGCTTGGTGCCCTTGACGGCTTCACGGCCGAAGAAGCAGTGCCTTACGCCGATCTGCCGCCACTGGAGCAGTATATCCTGCATCGCCTGTCGGAACTGCGGGGCCTGATCGCCCGCGCTGTCGAAACGCATCAGTGGGTTGGCGTCTATCCGGCGCTGCACGGTTTCTGCACCACCGATCTCTCGGCATTCTACTTCGACATCCGCAAGGATGCGATCTACTGCGACGCCCCGTCCGACCCGACCCGCCGCGCTGCCCGCACGGTGCTGGACGTTCTGCATCGCGCGCTCTGCACGTGGCTGGCGCCCGTTCTGGTCTTCACGGCGGAGGAAGCCTGGCAGGCCCGTTTCGGCGAGGAAGACAGCGTGCATCTCGCGCAGTTCTTCGAGCCGGAGGCGGAGTGGAACGACCCGGAACTCGGCAACCGCTGGGAAGACATCCGCGCCTATCGCCGTCTGGTCACGACCGAGCTGGAAACAGCCCGCCGTGACGGGACGATCGGCTCCTCGCTCGAAGCCAGCGTCAC
Organism: Gluconobacter sp. Dm-62; assembly: GCF_018256155.1. Taxonomy (GTDB): domain Bacteria; phylum Pseudomonadota; class Alphaproteobacteria; order Acetobacterales; family Acetobacteraceae; genus Gluconobacter. The sequence continues at coordinate 69,237 of NZ_JAERLY010000009.1, read as the reverse complement.
ATTGCCGCTGTCGCAGGATGAAGCCGGGATCTTCGGTGGGCTGGACTGGGCCGAACTCCTCATCACCTCCCACGCCGAAACCGAGCTGCTGCCGGGTGATACGGCGCATGGCGGCCCGCAGGTCGAGCGGGCGCCGGGCCATAAATGCGCCCGCTGCTGGAAGGTCCTGCCCGAAGTCGGGGAAGATGCCGAACATCCGGCCCTGTGCCGCCGCTGCATCGATGTGGTGAGCGCCTGATGTCCCTGTGGCATGAGGGCATGAGCCGCACAGGCCGCATGGTTCTGGGCCTTGCCCTGCTGGTTCTGGTCCTCGTTCTGGATCAGGCCAGCAAGGACTGGATCCTGTATGTCTATCATCTGCCGGAACGCGGATCGGTCGAGATCCTGCCGTTCCTGAACTTCACGATGGTCTGGAACCACGCCGTGACATTCGGCATGTTCGGTGGCCTCGGCAGCCGTGGGCCGTGGATTTTCTGCGCGGTCTCCCTGATCGCGGTCGGGCTTCTGGTCTGGACCCTGACCCGCACGAAGCGCACGCTCGTGGCGGCATCCTGTGGCGCAATTGCAGGCGGGGCCATCGGCAACGTCATCGACCGCCTGCGCTATGGGGCGGTCGTGGATTTCCTGCATGCCCATGCTTTTGGCTGGTCATGGTATGTCTTCAATATCGCGGATTCAGGGATTGTCTGCGGCGTCGCCGTATGGCTGATCGACTCCCTTCTCGCCGAGCGGCAGGCCGCCAGAGCTTCGGGCGCGAAGTGATGCGCTTGCGGAACTTTTTCCCATACCCTGCTCCGGCCTTGCTCCAACGTCGCTCGGACTGTAGGAGTGTTTCATCATGATCGCGTCCCAGGGGCCCTCCATGCGCCGTAACCGTCTTTTCATTGCCCGTCTCAGTGTCCAGATGGGTGCCATGGCTTCCGTCGGCCTGCTGCTTTCGGGCTGTTCGGGCGCCGATGTCTCACGCGCGATCGGCCTCGAACGGGCCATGCCCGACGAGTACACCGTCACGACCCGTGCGCCGCTCTCGATGCCGCCCTCCGAGCAGATGCAGCTCCCCGGCGCTGCCGACGCCCATCGCCCGGACGAAAGCCCGCGCATGCAGGCGCTCGAAACCCTGTCTCCTGACACGGCGCTGCACCCGGATTCCGGCAAGGGCAGCACCGGCCAGACCGCACTGGTCGGACAGGTAGATAAGTCCGCCAATGCGCCGAACAACGCCGAACTCGGCGCCGCCGATGCCGGGTTTGTGGACAACCTGATGTTCTGGAACGCTGGCAATGCCGGTTCCGTGGTGGATGGTGACGGTGAAAACCGCCGCATCCGTGAGAACTCTGCGCTGGGCCGCAACCCCGCAGCGGGGGCGACCCCGACGGTCAGGAAGAAGAAAGCCTTCCTCGGCGTTCTCTGAGTATGCTCGTTCCTTCCGCTCCCTGACGGGGCGCAAGGAACGGTTCTGTCTGCCGTCCGGCCCCCGTCCGGACGATGAGGAGGCATCGTGACCGAGGCCCCGTCCTTGTCCCGTCCCACAATCCGACGCCTTTCCGGTCATGTCATCGACCTGATCGCGGCTGGTGAGGTCATCGAGCGTCCTGCCGCTGCGCTGAAGGAACTGGTCGAAAACGCCATTGATTCCGGCGCAACGCGCATCGTGGTTGCCCTGCGCGCGGGTGGAACGGACCGGATCGACGTCACGGATAATGGCTGCGGCATGAGCCCGCTTGAGCTGGAACTGGCTGTCGAGCGCCACTGCACCTCCAAACTTCAGGACGATCATCTCGTCCAGATCCGCACTCTGGGCTTTCGGGGTGAGGCTCTGCCCTCCATCGGCGCCAGTGCACGGCTTTCCATCACTTCCCGCACGCCGGACTCCGACACCGCCTGGTGCATCCGCGTGGATGGCGGCGTCATCACGCCGCCGCAGCCCGCCTCCGGCCCGGTCGGCACCCGTATTGTCGTGACGGACCTGTTCTTCGCCACTCCGGCGCGACGCAAGTTCCTCAAAAGCGCACGGGTCGAGAGCGGCCATGCCGAATCCGTTATGCGGCGGCTGGCTCTTTCCGCGCCACATTGCGCCATGCGCGTCCTGCTCGATGACAAAGTGCTGTTCGACCTGCCCGAGCAGAGCCCCATCACGCGCGCGGCCTCCGTTCTCGACACGACGCCCGACACGCTCATCCCGCTCGACGAACAGCGCGGTGCCGTGCGTCTGTCGGGCTTTGCCTGTGGTCCGGCCCGGACCCGCGCGACCGGATCGGGGCAGTTCATTCTGGTCAACAACCGCCCGGTGACGGACCCGATGCTCCGGACCGCCATCCGCGTGGCCTATCGCCCCGTCATTGAGCGCGGCCGCTTCCCGGTCATGGCACTCCACCTGAAAGTGCCGCTGGAACGGCTGGACGTGAACGTCCATCCCGCCAAAACGGAACTGCGCTTCGCCGATGAAGCCGAAATCCGCTCTCTCGTGATCGGCGGTCTGGGCCGGGCACTGGGGCATGGCTCGAATGGCGGCGGCGGCATCCATGCGAGCTTCGGTGCGCGTCCCTCCATCGTTTACCCTCCGCGCCCCCCTGAGCCACAGGAGAATTTCACCCCGGTTCAGCCCAGCCTCCCAACAGGATCGGAGGCGCGCTCTCTGCTTGCCGCAGAACCTCCGCAGCCCACATCCCGTCTGGGTTTTGCGGAAACGGATCCGGGCTTTGCGCCAGCCGCCCGTGCCCCGCAGCAGCCCGAAGCCCTTGATCCCGCGTTCCCGCTCGGGGCTGCCATCGCGCAGGTCTTCGATACTTATATTCTCTCGCTTGCGCCTGACGGCGACCTCGTCCTCGTAGACCAGCATGCCGCACATGAACGCCTGACCCACGAGCGCCTGCGCGAACAATATGCCAGCGGTGGCACGCTGCGCTCGCAGGCCCTGCTTCTGCCGGAAGTGGTGGATCTGCCCCGCCGCGAAGCGGATGCCCTCATGGCGCGCGCCGGAGACCTCGCAAAACTCGGGATCGACCTTGAATCCTTTGGCCCCGGTAGCGTCCTGCTGCGGTCGGTTCCGGCCCTTCTTGGGGCTCAGGATATTCAGGGCCTTCTGAAGGACGTTGCCGACGAACTGGCCAATGATCCGGATCTGGACGCCGCGAGTACAGGAAGTTTCTCGCATCATCTGGATGCCATTCTGGCGCGAATGGCATGTCATGGCAGCATTCGTGCAGGTCGTCGTCTCAAGCCCGAAGAAATGGATGCCCTGCTGCGTGAGATGGAACTGACACCACGTGCAAATACTTGCTCTCATGGCAGGCCAACCTGGCTCAAACTGACCCGGCGTGAACTTGAACGTCTTTTTGGGCGCGTTAAATAACACGCAGGGTTGAAGAGCGGTTTCTTGAAAAACCATGTAAGGACCAGCGGCGACCACTTTGCCGACAGGGAAAGACAATAGAATGCCAGCGTCATCAAAAGGCAGCTCCGAGGTCAGTAACGCCTCGCTCATTCACTCGCTTCGCGCCATTCTGGGTGCTCGGCATGTCCTGACGAAGCCGGCTGCGACCTATCGCTTCCGCAAAGGATTCCGCTTCGGCATGGGTGATGTGGTCGCGGTGCTTCAGCCGGGCAGCCTTGTCGAGTTGTGGCGTGCCTCCAAACTCTGCGCTGAGGCTGGTCGGATCATCATCATGCAGGCCGCCAATACCGGGTTGACCGGTGGCTCTACACCAGACGGTAATGATTATGACCGTGATGTGGTCATCATCAGCACGAACCGGCTCGACGGCATTCACCTGATCGGTGAAGGCAAGCAGGTCGTCTGTCTGCCGGGCTCCACCCTTCACGATCTGGAAGACAAGCTTGCTGCTATTGGCCGTGAGCCTCATTCCGTGATTGGCTCGTCCTGTATCGGCGCTTCGGTTCTGGGCGGTGTCAGCAACAATTCCGGTGGCGCGCTCGTCCAGCGTGGTCCGGCCTTCACCGAGATGGCCCTGTTCGGCCAGGTGGGTGCGGACGGCAAACTGCATCTCGTCAATCACCTCGGTATCCGTCTCGACGGTAATCCGGAGGAAATCCTCGCCGCCGTGCAGACGGGGCAGCTTCCCGATGCCGCCATCGACTGGCAGGCCGGACGCGGTCACGACGAGAACTACGCCTCCCATGTCCGCGACGTGGATGCCGATACGCCCGCCCGCTTCAATGCCGATCCCAACCGCTGGTACGAAGCCGCGGGCTGTGCGGGCAAGCTGGTCGTGTTTGCTGTCCGTCTCGACACGTTCGAAGCCAACAAGAACCCGGCCGTGTTTTACATCGGGACGAACAACACATCCGACCTTGAAGACCTCCGCCGTCATGCCCTGACGCATTTCGATGAACTGCCAATCGCCGGTGAATATCTGCATCGCGATGCGTTCGACATTGCCGAGAAATACGGAAAGGATACCTTCGCGGTCATCCGCTATTTTGGCACGAAATACCTGCCGAAATTCTTCTCGATGAAGTCGCGCTTCGATGTTTTCGCGCAAAAACTGCCGTTCCTGTCCGATCATTTCAGCGATCTGGCGATGCAGTTTCTCAGCCGCTTCCTGCCGAAGCAGCTTCCCCGGCGCATGTGCGAATACCGTGACCGTTTCGAGCACCACCTGATGCTCAAGGTCTCTGCCCCCATGACCGCGCCTGTCCGGGATTATCTGGAACAGTGGGCATCAGCGACGGGTGGCGCTTTCTTTGAATGTACTCCGGACGAGGGCAAGCGTGCCTTCCTGCACCGCTTTGCCGCGGCTGGCGCTGCCGTGCGGTATCGCGCGGTCCATACGAAAACCGCCGAAGATATCGTGGCGCTCGACGTTGCCCTGCGTCGCAACGACCGTGAGTGGTTCGAGGTCCTGCCCAAGGAGATCGAGGACAAGATCATCGTCAAACTCTATTATGGGCACTTCTTCTGCCACGTGATGCACCAGGATTACGTGATCAAAAAGGGCTACAACGCCATGCAGGTGGAGCACGACATGCTCCCCGGACTGGACGCGCGTGGCGCGCGCTATCCGGCGGAACACAATGTCGGGCATCTCTACAAGGCGCCGGACGAGATGGTCGCCCATTACCGCAGCCTCGATCCCTGCAACTGCTTCAACCCTGGCATTGGCCTTGCGACGAAGAAGCGGAACTGGGTGGCCGAGAGCGTCTGACGCTCCCGGTTCTCCCGGCCCGGTTCTTTTCAGAATGCGGCGGTCAGGTTCATGTTGAAAGACCGCCCCATTCCCGGCAATGGCCCCAGAATACCCGTCGCGTCGTAATCCCCCAGCGAGAGCCCGCCCAGAGGCAGGTAATATCGCTGGTTCAGCACGTTCGCCAGCTCGGCATTGAGCGTGAAATACCGCCAGCGATAGCTCCCCCCAAGCCCCAGAAGCGCATAGCCCGGCGTACGGGGCTCGTTGCGCAGCCAGTCCACGGTATCCTTGGATTTCACGAGCGTCACCTCGACCCGGCCCGTCCAGTTCTCATAGGTCTCGTGCAGTCCGATCAGGCCGTTCGCGGGCATCTGGTGATACAGCCCCGAATGCGTGACCAGATCCACACCGCGGACCCAGTTGATGTTCCCGACAAGCTCGCCGCGTCCGTAAGCCGCTCTATCCCACAGACGTACCGAGCCTGACGCGTTGATGCCGTAGCTCTGGGCATTATGGTTGACGAAACCCAGCATCGACAGCCCGCTCGAGAAGTTGCCCAGCCGCCGGACGTTAATGTAGTTGTGCGTGTAGGTATAAAACGGCTGGATCTTCAGATCCCAGCGCTGCGTCGGGTTCGGATCATGCCAGTCCACCGTCACGCTGGCCGTATTCGCGACTTCAGGGGACAGGTTCAGGTTCCCCACATAGCCGTTGCCATCGCCAAACCAGCCGATCATTTGTGTCGACATACTCCCCATTCCCCAGGCATAGCGCTCATACAGGTTCGGCGAGCGCGTCTTGCGGGCATAGCCGCCCTCAATGGACAGGCTGTCCATCGGCTTCCAGCGACCGGTTGCCGTGACGTCGAAATTGACGTCCGTCCGGCCGCGTGACGCCTTGTTGAACGTCTCCGCCGCAGCGGCATCCGCCATCGACATCATGCCGGTCCAGGAATATGGCGCGACCTTGCCCGTATTCATCATCACCAGATCGTTCCGAAATCCGAGCTGCGTGGAAAAGCGCGGCAGCCACTGCGCATCCCATTCCGCGAAATGGCCCAGCCGGTCCCGATGGCCGTTATTGATGTTGTGATAGGTGTCTGGCCCCATCATCATGCTGCCCTGCAATGGCGGCCACCAGTCGTTCAGCCCGTTATGGTCGAAGGAACTACCCAGCTTGAGCGTATGCTTAAGCCCGAGCGGAATCGTCGCCTTGATGGCATAGGCCGCCGTCCGTGCATCCGTGTTCATGGGCATACCTGTGGTGGCGCTGTGACCACCCTTGTCCGACAGCATGTCCATGACATGGGTGACATGCTGCCAGGACCCGCGCACATCCAGCGTGCCCCAGTCGAAGTCGCCCTTGTACTTGCCGTTCACGAATGTGGACCGGTTGTTTGTCATGTCCATGTACTGGTTGGGAAAACCCTCATACGGGATGTCCTGCTGCCCGAAGGTCAGGGCCAGAAGGTGATTGGCTTTCTTCACGCCCAGCGTCACGGCATGGTTGAAGCTCAGATACTCCGTGGAGCGCACCTGTTTCCCGTTTCCACCGGTCTGATAGTCGCTGGCATGGGAATAGGACGCAGTATAGCGCAGGCTGAACATGTCATTGGCGACCGTCAGGGACCCCGAAGCTCCCGAACCGCCGCCATTGCTGCGATAGTCGCCACGGACATGCCCCGTCACAAGGATATTGCCCGTTTTGGCAAAGAGCGGGTCCTTGCGCTCGATCTCCACGGTTCCGCCGATACTGTCACCGCCCAGACTGACGGGCGTGATGCCCGCAATTGCCACGGCGCGTGAGACGCTGTCCGGATCGACATAGGACATGGCCGGATTCATGTGGTTCGGGCAGGCGGCATCAATCCGCATCCCGTCCACGAGTGTCGCCACGCGGTCATCGGCCATACCGTTCAGGACGGGCAGGGCGGAAACACCGCCTGCGGAATAGGTGCTGTAACCCAGCGCATGGTCCAGAAGATGCGCCGTATCCGCGCTTGTCGTCTGGGGCTGACGGACGCCATTGACCGTCAGGTGTTCGGTACCGGTGGCCTCGATGGAGTCGTCTGGAGAAACGGTGTTCTGGGCCGAAGCCGTTGAAAATGCACTCAGGGACAACCCGGCAATCGCAAGAAGACTGCACGCATGATTTGCGCTTCCGCCTGTGCGGAAACTGAAAGGGGGGAGCATGATCCACATCCTCGACTGGTCTGAAATCCAGTCACAGCGGATCACGCCCTGAAAGGCCGCCCCCGGGAAAGGCAGCCTTCAGAAACATTCGTCTTCCGCCATGACCACGATGGGTTCAGGCGAGTCGGGGTGGTCCCCGGGACGGTGGCAGCAGACGCCAGACTGCGGGTGGGGCTCGAGGTGCGCCGGGCTGCTGCCGGATCTGACGGCCTGTGGTGCTTCGGGCTGGTACGATAGGTAGTCCAGCAAGGATGACCGCCAGAAGCTGCAACAGCGGACAGAGCGGACAACTGCCGTCATGGGAATGATGATGGTGATGATGGCCGGCCATCATTCCGGGCATTGGCCCGGACATCTCCACCGGGGATGGTGCGATGTCGATCCCGGTCAGGCGCTCGATGACCGCTCGCGGGCTTTCCTCGGGATAGGCGCATCCCTGAAGGACCAGCTGTCCCAGAAACCCCAGAAGAACCACGGCGATGACTGCAAACGCAGACACACCGGACCGTCGGTTCGAAGAGGAGGAAAAGCGGGACATGACGCCCGCATCTGGCGCGCGGGCAGGGGGGCGGTCAAGGGAGCAGAATACGGCCCGTCCCTATATTTCTAGCAGTTTTCAGACGATTACTGACCGTGTGGGATCAGTGCAGCGGCTTCTGCCGACCTGTCAGGACATTCCCGGCCGAAGCCGCCGCGATGCACAACACACCTATCCAGCGCATGATGGACAGGGCCTCGTGCAGAAAGATGAACCCCGAAAGTGCACCCAGCATCGGCTCCATGCTCAGCAGAATACCCAGATCGCGGGGACTCAGGGTCCGCATCGCCATCATGTCCAGAATATACGGAACCGCTGAGGACAGAACGGCCACGCTTAGCGCAGCGCCACCTTGCCAGGGATGGGTCAGAACCGTCGGGATCGTCGGGATCAGGCAGGGCAACAGCAGAATAGCCGCCGTGCTCATGCCCAGAGTGGTCGCAACGGGGGCCGGGAACATCTTGCCCATCCGCGTGCCGGTCAGGATATAGACCACCCAGCCGCAACCACTCAGAAGGGCCGCGGCCACGCCGAACAGGTTGAGCGACGCCAGACCTGCCGTCGCCCCTTCGGGCCGCAGCAGCAGAAACAGCCCCGCAACTACAAGCGCTGCCCAACACAGATCCAGCCACCGACGGGAGCCGACCAGTGCCAGCGTCAGGGGGCCAGTGAACTCAAGGGCCACCACAACGCCCAGCGGCAGCCGGACCAGCGCCACGTAAAAACAGAAATTCATGACCGCAACAGCGGCCCCGTAAGGCAGCAGCAGCTTCAGCCGTTCGACCGTCAGTGTGCCGCGTGTCGGGCGCCAGATACACAGCAGGATCACGGCCGCCAGGCACACGCGCAGCCCCACCATGCCGGTTGGGCCGAACAGCGGGAACAACCCCTTCGCCAACGTTGCGCCGACCTGAAAGGAGGAAATTCCCCCGATCAGGCACCCGACGGCCTTGAGCTGGCTATGAGACTCCGTGGAACTGGCCTGTGACGACACGCTCAGACGTCGAGCTCGTCAACGGACCGGGCATGTTCCTGAATGAACCGGAAGCGCAGTTCCGGCTTGCGGCCCATCAGGCTCTCCACCCGCTCGCTGGTCGCCAGACGGTCTTCCGCCGGGGTGATGACCCGCAGCAATGTGCGCCGGGCCGGGTCCATGGTCGTTTCCTTGAGATCCTTCACTGGCATTTCGCCCAGACCCTTGAATCGGGAGACCTCGACCTTTGCATTGGCCTTGAAATCGGTCTTGATCCGCCGCAGCCGGTCCTGATCGTTCATGGCATAGACCGTCTTGGGCCCATGCGTGATGCGATAGAGCGGGGGCTGCGCCAGATGCAGATGGCCCTGACGGATCAGCTCCGGCATCTCGCGATAGAAGAACGTCATGAGAAGCGAGGCGATATGCGCCCCGTCCACGTCAGCATCGGTCATGATGATGACGCGCCCATAGCGCAGGCGGCTGATATCGAACGACGCTCCGATACCGCAGCCCAGAGCCTCCGTCAGATCCCGCAGTTCCTGATTGGCCCGCAGTTTGTCGGTCGTGGCGGAGGCCACGTTGAGAATTTTTCCGCGTAGCGGCAGCACGGCCTGTGTTTCGCGGTCCCGCGCCTGACGGGCTGAACCACCGGCCGATTCGCCCTCCACCAGGAACAGCTCCGTATCCGCAGCATTTTCGCGCGTGCAGTCTGTCAGCTTGCCCGGCAGGCGCAGTTTGCGCGTGGCGCTCTTGCGGGCCGTGTCCTTGACTTCGCGGCGGCGCAAACGCTCTTCCGCCCGCTCCACCATGAAGGCCAGCAGGCCGTCTGCCTGTTGCGGATTGCCGCCCAGCCAGTGGTCCACGCGGTCACGCAGCGCCCCTTCGACCAGCCGTGAGGCCTCCTGAGAAGTCAGCTTGTCCTTGGTCTGGCCCTGAAACTGCGGATCGCGGACGAAGACCGAAAGCTTGGCCGCGACGGACCCCAGAACGTCCTCGGCCGAGATCGCTGCCGCCCGCTTGACCTTGCGTTGATCGCCCCAGGCCCGCAGCCCCTTGACCAGAGCTGAGCGGAAGCCGGCCTCATGCGTGCCACCCTGAGGTGTGGGAATCGTGTTGCAGAACGAGGAGAGCGACGCCGTGCCGCTCTCAAGGAACGCGACTGCCCATTCCACGCGACCGCCCGTGCGACCATCCGCCGCAACCGGCAGCTCCACATCCCCCGCCCAGAGCGGGGTCAGCAGATCCGGATCAGGCCCAAGCTCTGCCGAGAGCGCGTCTTCCAAACCGTTGGGGAACTGGATGGTGGCTTCAGCCGGAGTTTCGTCTCCGGCCTTGATAAGGGACGGCTCGCATTTCCACTGGATTGTCACGCCCCGGAACAGCGCTGCTTTGGAGCAGCACATCCGGTAGAGCCGGGCCGGGGAGAAATGATGATTGCCGAAGATTTCCGGGTCGGGCGTGAACCGCACCGTCGTACCGCGACGGTTGGGTGCGTTGCCGACTTCTGCCAGCGGCGCCAGAGAGACACCGCGCACGAAGTCCTGCCGGTACAGCGTCCGGTCCCGTGCGACTTCGACTTCGAGCTTCTCGGACAGCGCATTGACGACCGAACTGCCAACGCCATGCAGGCCGCCAGACGTGTCATAGGCCTTGCCGGAGAACTTTCCGCCCGCATGAAGCGTGGTGAAAATTACCTCAAGCGCGGATTTCTCGGGAAATTTCGGATGGGGATCGGTCGGGATGCCACGACCATTGTCGCGCACCATGAGCGTGCGCGGGCCCTCCAGCCTGACATCGATGGTGGTGGCGTGACCGGCCACCGCTTCATCCATCGCATTATCAAGGATTTCGGAAGCAAGGTGATGATACGCGGTATCATCCGTGCCGCCGATATACATGCCCGGACGGCGCCGGACGGGCTCAAGCCCTTCCAGCACCTCAATGTCGTGGGCGCCATATTCCGTGTCGACCGGTGCCTTGCGGGTGCCGCCGGCCCGGGTCTTGCCTGTCTTTCCTGACTCGAACAGATCGCTCATGTCTGCGTTGTCGCCGCCCCATCACAGAACGTCAAGCAAACGCTTCGCGACAGGGTAACGGACGGGCTCAGAGAGGGAGTTTCAGGCGCGGTTCGTACGGCGGGTGGCCGCGCGTTTCGTCACACCCTTGCGGGAATGACGGTCCACCGTGGCAGGAGCTTCGCAGCTCTCATAGGACGCAGGCTGGGCCACGTCCTTGGCCTCGGCGTAATGGGCGAGGTCGGATGAAGATTCCAGTGCGTCGATCTCGTCAAACATGGCTTCGCGCTGCTCGCAGAAAACTGTGCCGGACTTCAGTCCACCCAGCGACTGGATATCGGCCAGCTGCGTGATGTAGTCGTCATGCTCAACCTGTGCGCGACGGCCGTAGGTGGTGCGGAAATAGCTGTTCAGACGCTCATCAGCGCTCAGCAGGGCCGGACGGAACTTGCCGACAAAGGCATTGTAACGGTCCTGTGCCTTGCACGACAGCGCCGTTACCATCAGCTCGGACTTCAGGCCAGCCACATCGAAGGCTTCGTGAGCGGGCGAGTTGCCGCAGTCCGCAGCGCGGGCGGAAAGGGGATGAACGGCAGCAAGCGTAGCGCAGGAAAGCCCGACGGCAAGCAGGCTCTGGAAGGAACGACGGAAGATCGACGGCATTGACAGACTCCACAAGACCGGATCGACCGGCCAAACCACTGGAACAGACTACCCGCGGTCGACCCCCTGCGAAAGCTGATTCTGCGTCTGAGGAACGTGCGGCAAGCCCTTAATCCGAAACATGATTTCATGGCAGAAAATGGGCGCGAGACCCTTCCACACCAATTTATCGGTCATACGACACAAAATACCGTCAAAATGGCCGATGGTGCGCCGTGCAGTCTTTCGCCCCGTGCTGTCCTGTTCTACATGCGAACGTCTGTCTGCCGTGAAAACGCGGCATGTCCTGTCACGATGCGTTGGAGTTGACCGTGCGTCTGCGAGGTTCTGCCATTACCCTGGGTTCGGCATTTGCCGTGTCCCTGCTTCTCTCCGGCTGTGCCCAGCAGCCGATCGTCCAGCGTTCCGTGGCTCCGAATCCCTTCGGATACCAGCGCACATCCGCCGTCTGTCATGTCTCCGCCGTCAAGAAGGCTGCTGACGGCACGATGAGCGTGGACATGACGGTCCGCAGCGATGACGGACTGTGCTCCATCGCCATCCAGAAGCCGATGGGCGGCAACTATGCCTCCTTCGGCGTCAATCCTCCGCCGACACACGGCAAGGCCTTCCTCTACAATTATGACGGCAAGACCTACGTGGACTACACGCCTGCTACGGCTTACGCCGGAACGGACACGTTCACGGCCGAGCTGATCCCGGGTGGCGGTCAAAAGCGCGAACATCTGACGATCCGCGCTACAGTCGATGCAACCGGCGTGGTTGTTGCGAAGCCGCCCGCAGTCGTCGCACCGACGCCCGCGAAGGCGACTGCAAAGAAAGCTGCCGTCCGTCACACGGTGCGTCGCAAGAAGTAAGTTTTCCATCCAGTGATGGGCCGGAACAGGGCGGGGAGTGTTCTCTCCGCCCTTTTTCATGCGCGACAGGCATAAAAAACTGGCGGCTCCGTGAGAAGCCGCCGGTTGCGCGGGAAGCAGATCCTGCTTGCAGATCTTACTTGAAGTCGATTTCCACGCGGCGGTTCTGAGGCTCGCGGATATTGGCAGCTGTGACGACCAGTGGGTGGCTCTCGCCAAAGCCCTGTGTCGTGATAAGGCCCGCGGCCACGCCATCACGTACCAGCTCTTCCTTGACCGTATTCGCACGACGCTGTGACAGCGCCATGTTGTAGGCCTCGCCGCGGCGTCCCGGCTGGGCAGCCGAGGTGTCGGTATAGCCGCTGACCTCAATATGCGTGACCTGAACGGACGTCGAATTACGTGCTGCGGTCGCCACGACAGCTTTTGCACGGGTGCTCAGCTCGGCCGAGTCCCAGTCGAAGAACACCAGATAGGTGCGGGTGGGAGCAGGGCCGGGAACCGGCATCGGTGCTGCAACCGGCTTCGGCGGCGGGGGAGCCGGATTGAACTCGTAGCGCAGCCCCAGCATCAGCGAATGGTTGAAGTCCGTCCTTGTGTCGCGGTTGCCGCTGGACACGCCGAATTCCTTCGTTTTGTCCCAGCCGCCATAGATCCCGGTCGCCGTGGCGTGGTGCCCGTTCGGTCCCATCAGCGTGTAGAAGCGGTATTCCGCCGTTGCCGACAGCCCCACGACCCAGGGGACAGGGAAGGAGAGACCGAAAATGCCCTGATAGGCAAAGTTTCCGGCCGTGCCGCCAACATGCTGGTCAAAGGCGCCGTTCGGAGCATGAACATAGGTGTTCATCGCCTGCCAGCCATATCCGACGCCTGCGCCGAAATACGGGAAGACCCAGGACTTGCCGATGTCCATGTCGAACAGCGCGTTGGCCATGACGCCATAGCCCTGCTGACGCCCACCAACGGAAGACGGGAACGTGCTGGAACGGAACTGCTGCAACCGGTTGTTGCGGTAGTTCCCCTCAACCTCGACGCGGAATCCGTTTCCGAGCCCGTAGCCCAGGCTGCCGATGCCGGTCACGCCAGCCTGATAGTGGTCGCGCCCGCTCGGAAAGACGGGCGAGAGGCGCGCCGTCTGATCCTGGTTGAAGCTTGCACCGCCTTCACCGGCAACATACAGCCCTTTGACGGGCTGTGCTGTTGCGGCTCCCATGACGAGCATCGAAACGCCTGCAGTGAACCCGGCACGGGTCAGCCAGGTCCTGACAACGGATCGTTGCGTCATGTCATTTCTCTCCAACCAGCCAAATCTGCCAACCTTGTCTGTGTGTGTTCTTGCCGAAAGCTCGGACGATGGCAACGCATCACACAGCACAATGCCGCATCATGCGGTTTTCTTTATGGCAGGTTCGCCATGTGCTGTGTCTTCACTCCCACAGTTTACGCCTCTTCGTCCAGATCGAGCCTCCGCGACCCGAGAGTGCGCTCGATGGGCTGGGACACATCCCGCATCTCAAGCTCGATGATCCACAGGTCCGGATCATATTTTTTCTGGCGTTCCAGATACGCGTCCACGCTCTGCGGATCGGTAGCATCCACGCGCGCCCAGCCGGACCCGTCCTCGCGCAGGACTCCGGTACCGCCAGAACGGTCCGCCAGGACGATCAGAACCGCACCGGCATCCTCGTCGCCTTTCTTGAGAACCATGGCGGAGGTTCCGTCCGAAGAAATACGGCGCAGGACAGCCCGTACCCAGAGTCCCGTTTTCAATCTTGCGCCCATGACTGCTTCCATTCGTCCTGCGTGCTAGTGGAGGGGGGCGCTGTTCTCATCGGGAACAGACTCCAGCGCCGCCCTGTAGGCGGCAGGGGAAGACAGCAGCGCCCTGGCTGCGTCCATATCGGCATCCGAACCGATCGCGGCCGGACAGTGCTTTCTGATCTCGAGAATCTTCGTGACCGGCACTGGATAGCGGGCTGAGCGCGCCATCTGTACGGCAATACCCTGCAGGGTATTGCCCTGCTTGAGGGCGGACAACTGAGCCTGAAGAGACTCCGCGCCGAGCGACGTGCAGACCTGAGGCATGACGCCCAGTCCTTGGATCGGCCAGCCCAGGGGGGCCTGATTGCGACTCCACGTCACGAACAGTTCGCCTCCGTTCGGCATCTGTCCGATCACCTGCACGAGTCCCTTGCCCAGGGTCTCGCTCCCGATCACGACCGCGCGGCGGTGATCGGCCAGTGCGGAGGCCAGGATTTCAGCCGCGCTGGCTGTCCGTCCGTCCACAAGAATCACGACTGGTGTGCCATTGGTCATGTCACCACCCTGAACGGCCCAGATATGGTTGGCCAGAGGGTTCCGCCCATGCGTGGTTACGGCCACACCATGATCCAGCAGCAGGGCCGCTGTCGTGACGGCCTGCTGCAGAACACCACCGCGATCGCCGCGCAGATCGAGAATGATGCCTGCCGCCTGCGCCGCTCTGTTTTTGGTTACAGGCGGCGCAGGGGCGTCCGGGGTCGGTTCATCCACCACCTGATCAATATACTGGCTGATCTCTTCCGCTGTCTGGGTCGAAAAGGACGTGACGCGTAGCACGGTGAAAGAACCATCCGTTGAGGCGAACACGGTTTCTGGTGGAACCTGCACCCGCTCCAGTCGAAGAATTGTTGTCCCATGCCCCTTGGACGCGATTCCGAGCGCGACAGATGTGTGCTCATCGCCATCCAGCCAATCCTGAACTGCAGTCACGTTCTGGCCCCGTGTCGTCCGCCCGTTAACGGACACCAGACGTTCGCCTGTATCCACACCGGCCTCCCAGGCCGGACCGTTGGCATTGACGGCTGTAATCACGATTGTCCGTCCGCTTTGCCCTAGACTCAGCCCTACAGTACCCGTGTTCCCGGTCCGTCGTGTTCGGTCCGAGGTGGCGGGAGAGGGGCCGAGGTATCGGGAATACGGATCCAGATGGTTAAAGAGCTCGTCGAAAAAACCCTGTAAGAGCGCATCGGGTCCGGCGTCGCGCAGGGTGGAGGAGTGCTGCCAGGCCGCCTGCATGGCAGCTGTGACCAGTTCTGCCCAGGCGCCGTTGCCGTCTGCTGCGGGCATGGCGCGGCTGAACACAATTGTCTGCCCTTGCAGAATATTCAGCATGGATGGAGCGTGTCCGGATGTCGCCTCGCCAGCCACCTTCTCTGCGGCCATCGCCGCGCCAGGAGGCGGGGCGGCCAGCGGTGAAACTGTGGGCTGTGTTTCCGTAACGGAGAGGGTCGGGTCAATGGCCGTCAGACCATCCAGTCCCCAGATCGAAAAATCCCGCGCTGAATGAGGTTCCAGGGTGCGCGGTTCCAGAAAGCCAAGCGCTGCAACCAGAACCTCCCTTGTGATGGAGGCTGAGAAAACGGGGGGCGGTGGTTGTACAGGAGTGGGGGTGGAAGATGGACCGGCAGTGCTGCTCGTGTCCGGAGCCGTCTGTGCCTTTCCAGATCCTGTCGCGACCACCAGAATGAAGACGCAGACCGCCAGACACACGGCCTGACGACATGCCGCCTCGCGGCTGCGCGGCATGAAAAAGGTCATAAGGCGGACAGCATGACGCAAGACGGGGTCCTTGGAGACGGGACGGCAAGAAAGGCTGCTCCCGTAACGCGACCACGCCACAAACTTCAGCCACGGTAAAGACTTGCCAGATCGAATGTGGGGTCGACAGTGCCATCTGGCAACACTGCCGATCCGATCTGGTTTCAGTCTTCCGACGACGTGTCGGAAACAGTCTTACGCTTCCGCGGCGTTGTGGTTTTCGTCTTGGTGGCGGATTTGGCCGGGCTACGCTTCGTTACTTTCTTTGGAGCCGCTTCATCCCCTTCCGCAGCCGCAACGGCTTTTTTCGTCTTTGCCGCTTTCGGAGCCGCTTTTTTCGTAGAAGTTTTTTTTGCGCCACCTTTCAGTGGCTTGCCCTTTTCCGCCAGCAACGCCACCGCCTCATCCAGCGTGACCTCCTCCATGTCCTGCCCCTTCGGCAGGTTGGCGATCAGCTGGTTGTGCTGGGCATACGGGCCAAACCGTCCTTTGCGAATCATGACCGGCTCGCCGTCTTTTGGATGCGGCCCCAGATTGCGGATGGAGGCCAGCTTTTTGGCCAGTGCATCCACGGCCCGGTTCAGCCCGACGGTTACGACATCATCGTCCTTGTCGAGCGTGCCATAGATCGCGCCCATCTTCACATATGGCCCAAAGCGCCCCAGACCGGCTTCGATCTTTTCGCCCGTCTCCGGATGCAGCCCGACCAGACGCGGCAGGGACAGGAGCCCCAGCGCCTGCTCCATGGTCATGGTGTTGCCGTCGATGCCCTTGGGAATGGTTGTCCGCTTGGGTTTGGCCTTCTTGTCCTCCGGATTGGGCTCTCCGCGCTGGATATACAGTCCGTAAGGCCCGCGACGGATCGAGATGTCCTCGCCGGTGTCCGGATCCTGTCCCAGAACCTTCGGGCCATCATTCAGCCCTTCAGTATCGCCTTCCTCAGCTACCAGCCTGCGCGTGAACTGACAGGTCGGGTAATTCGAGCATCCGATGAAGGCGCCGAACTTGCCAAGCCGTAGGCCGAGGCGTCCGGTTCCGCACGACGTACACACGCGCGGATCGCCACCATCCGGGCGGGGCGGGAAGAAATGCGGCCCGAGATCTTCGTCCAGCGCGTCAATGACGTCCGAGATCTTCAGGTCCTTGGTCTGCGCGACCGCCGCCGAGAAATCCTGCCAGAAGGCTGCCATGACATCATGCCAGTCAGCCCGGCCGCCCGAAATGTCATCAAGCTGCTCTTCAAGCGATGCCGTGAAGCCCGAATCCACATAGCGCTCAAAGAAGGATGTCAGGAACGCCGTGACCAGCCGTCCGCGGTCTTCAGGGATGAAGCGCCGGGCATCCAGGCGCACATAATTCCGGTCCCGCAGCACGCCGAGAATCGAAGCATAGGTCGAGGGACGGCCAATGCCGATCTCTTCCATTTTCTTGACGAGCGAGGCTTCCGAATAGCGCGGCGGCGGCTGCGTGAAATGCTGCTCGGCATCCACGGCCCCGGTTGTCAGGCGGTCGCCTTCCTTCATGGGCGGCAGGAGCTTGCCGTCGTCGTCTTCAGCCTTCGTGTCGTCACGGCCTTCGATGTAAAGCTTGAGGAAGCCGTCAAACGCGATGGTCGAGCCCGTGGCGCGCAGAAGCGTCTGGCCGCTCGCATCCGCCAGCGTTACTGCAACCTGATCCAGCTCGGCCGACTGCATCTGCGAGGCGACGGAGCGCTTCCAGATCAGTTCGTAAAGCTTCTTCTGTTCCGGCGTCAGTGCGTGACCAACCTGCTGGGGCGTAAGGAACACGTCCGTCGGGCGGATGGCCTCGTGGGCTTCCTGCGCGTTCTTGGCTTTGGTGGAATAAGTGCGAGGATAATCCGGAACATATTCGTCCCCGAACGCCTTGCCGATATGGCCGCGAATGGAGCTCACGGCTTCCTTCGCCATCGTCACGCCATCGGTTCGCATATAGGTAATCAGACCCGTCGTCTCACCACGCAGATCCACACCTTCATAAAGCTGCTGGGCCGTGCGCATCGTGGTCTGCGCGCTCATGCCCAGCTTACGGGATGCTTCTTGCTGAAGGGTGGACGTCGTGAACGGTGGCGGCGGGTTGCGCTTGGTGCGCTTGCGTTCGACGGACCGGACCGTGAACTGCCCTGCCAGTACGGCATCACGTCCATCGAAGGCCAGCTGTTCGTTGTTCAGGTCGAACTGGTCGAGCTTCTCGCCCTTCAGATGGGTCAGGCGTGCCTGGAACGCGGCCTTGCCGGGTGTCGTGAAGCCCCCGGTGACGGTCCAGTATTCTTTGGGGCGGAAGACCTCGATTTCGGCTTCGCGCTCACAGATCAGACGCAGCGCGACCGACTGAACACGCCCGGCGCTCCGGCTACCCGGCAGCTTGCGCCACAGGACGGGAGAGAGCGTGAAGCCGACCAGATAGTCCAGCGCGCGGCGGGCCAGATAGGCGTCGATCAGCGGGCGGTCCAGTTCACGCGGGGCCGCCATCGCCGCCGTAACGGCCGATTTGGTGATTTCGTTAAAGGTAACGCGATGGACGTCCACGTTCTTCAGAAGGTTTTTTTCTTCCAGAACGCTGCGGACATGCCAGGAAATCGCCTCACCCTCGCGATCCGGGTCAGTGGCGAGGTAAAGGTTCTTCGCCCCCTTCAGCGCCTTGGTGATGGCGGAGATCTGCTTTGCGCCGCGCTCGTCCGTCTGCCAGCTCATGGCAAAATTCTCGTCCGGGCGCACGCTGCCGTCCTTGGGCGGCAGATCCCGCACATGGCCGAACGACGCGAGGACGGTATATCCGCCTCCCAGATACTTGTTGATCGTCTTGGCCTTTGCCGGGCTCTCGACCACCACAACGTCCGTCATCGCCACTCCGGTATTCCGCGTCACTTCAGTTCGGCAGCAACGCCACGCGTCCGCCGGGCACAAACTCCACGACCCCGCCAAGCTCAAGCTCAGCCAGCGTCGCAAGCACTGCCGACACGGAGAACTGGCAGCGGCGCACCACATCGTCAACTGCTACAGGCGTCACAGACAGAAGAGAGCATACCTTGTTCTGGACCAGATCCGGATCAATCCAGCCCGTATCTGAAGTGTCACCCCATACGACCGAAGGTTCGGAAAAGCCTGTCAAAGGCGGGTTGTGGCCCGATAAACGCTGCCAGGGTGCTGGTTCTCGTCGAGGAAGCTCAAGCGGCAGAACCTGAAGAATATCGTCAATATTTTCTGCCAGGGTGGCCTGGCTTGTTTTTAGTAACTGGTTTCCGCCCCGTGACCGTGGATCTAGCGGCGAACCGGGTACGACCAGAAGTTCGCGGTTATAGGACTGGGCCAACTCGGCCGTGATCAGCGTGCCCGATCCTGCTGTCGCCTCAATGATCAGGCATCCCAGGGAGATCCCGGCAATCAGGCGGTTCCGCCGCGGAAAATGGCGGGCCTGCGGGGCTGTTCCCAGCAGGGCTTCCGTCACCAGACAGCCCTGCTCGGCGATCTGCTGCTGAAGGGAGGCATTCTCCGGCGGATAGACGTGATCCAGACCACCTGCGATGGCGGCGACCGTTAATCCTGGATGAAGAGCCGCAGCATGCGCCGCCGAGTCGATGCCGCGCGCCAGCCCGGAAATAACGCAGAGTCCTGAATGCGCGATTTCGGCTGAAAGGCTCTCAGCAATCCGGATTCCCGCCGCCGAGGCGTTTCGAGCGCCCACAATCCCCACAGACCGCATCGAAAGCTTACGGATGTCCCCAAGTGTGAACAGAACCGGCGGGGCATCGGGGATGCAGGACAGAAGCAGCGGATAGTCCGCATCACCCCGCAGCAGCATCTTTCCGCCCAGTTTTTCAAGGCGTTCCAGCTCATCGGTCATGCGTGAAACGGAGGGAATAACAGGGTCGTCCCGACGTCCGGCCTTGCGCATTCTTCCGGGCAGGGCGGCCAGGGCAGCACCGGCACTTCCATACTGCGTCATCAGTCGCGCGAAATTGATCGGACCGATGCCTGTCGTCTGCGCAAGACGTAAGGCATCGATTCGGTCTGTGGCGAACATGACGGGAGGAACGTCCAGAGGAGCTGTCATAAGATCTTTTCCTTAAGACAGACTAATTAACGAACGCTTAAAATTTAGCGTCCTGACGCTTGATCTACGTTAACCCGCGGTTCCCGACCCGTCAGCAGGCGCGCAATATTGCTGGAATGTCGCGCCCAGATCAGCACGGAGACGAGAAGCGTCGCTACCGGGATCGGAGAATGCAGTGTGCGGCCAGACAGGAGCACCATCAGCACAGGTGCCAGCAGGAATGCGGCCAATGCTCCAGCTGAAGAAATCCGGCTGAGACGTGCGACCAGCAGCCAGATCACACAGCAGGCAAGCCCCACTGGCCAAGACAGGACCCAGATCGTCCCCAGTCCTGTCGCAACGCCCTTGCCGCCACGGAAGCCGAGCCAGACCGGAAAGCAGTGTCCAACAACTACGGCCACGGCGGCCACCGCCATGGTGGTGTCGCTGGCTCCGGGGAAGAAAAACCGTGCGATCAGGACCGCCGCAGCTCCTTTGAGCGCATCCAGCAGCAGCGTGGCCGCCGCCAGACCGCGTCGTCCCGTACGCAGGACGTTGGTTGCGCCGATATTGCCCGATCCGATCTTGCGGATGTCCCCGCCCCCTGCGAGCGCCGTCAGCAGCAGCCCGAACGGGATGCTTCCGATGACGTAGGAGATGAGGGACAGGAGGATCAGTTGTGCCTGAAAGCCGCTCATGCCTGTGCCTCAGAAAGCCCGTCAGCCGTAAAGACCTCAACGCCGCGTTTGAAGGTTCGCAGGACACGGCCTTTCAGGTTGCGGCCATCAAACGGCGTGTTCTGTGCCCGCCCCGGAAGTTCTCCGGCCACCACCGTCCACGACCCGTCCGGATCAAACAGGCACAGATCGGCGTCACTTCCGGTTGCCAGCGTTCCGGCTTCCAGGCCGAGCAGGGCTGCCGGAGCGGACGTCACCAGCCGCAGCGCATCCAGCAGCGGCAGTCCGGCGCCAAGTGTCACGCCCAGCAGCGTGACCAGCCCGGTGCCCCCAGCCCGAGCCTGAGCAAACGGCAGGCGTTTGTCATCCGCATCTGCCGGCGCATGATCTGAGGCCACGGCGTCAACCGTCCCATCTGCCAGCGCTGCACACACCGCCTGCCGGTCCGTGTCGTTGCGCAGGGGCGGTGAGAGTTTCGCATAAGTACGAAAATCGCCGATATCGTCTTCGGTCATGGCGAAATAAGGGGGGGCCGTATCGCAGGTCACCCGGATGCCGCGGTTTTTGGCTTTGCGGATCAGATCCAGCCCTTCCGCTGTCGAGACATGCGCGAAATGCAGTCGCGCGCCTGTCATGTCAGCCAGACGCAAATCGCGGGCGATCATGATGGCTTCGGCTTCGGCCGGAACCTGAGGCAGCCCCATCCGCACCGCCCGTGCTCCTGCCGTGGCGCAGGCGCCTTTGGCCAGCGACGGCTCTTCCGGATGCTGCACCACGATGGCGTCCAGAAAGCGCGAATAGGACAGCAGATTGCGCATCTGCTTGGCGTCCGAAATCGTGCGCGTTCCATCCGTGAACGCCACGGCTCCCGCGTTGCGCAGCAGGCCGAGTTCGGCCATTTCCCCGCCCTCGCAGCCGCGCGTCAGCGCGCCATAGGGATGGATCGAGACCATGCCCGTCTCCTCGCCCCGGACCCGCAGCAGATGCACGAGCGCCGGATTGTCGATCGGTGGCGAAGTGTTGGGCAGGACTGCCATGGTCGTGATGCCACCTGCGACGGCTGCCCGCGCACCGGAAGAGACGCTCTCGCGATATTCCGACCCCGGCTCCCCGAGTGCGACGCGCATGTCCACCAGACCGGGGCACAGCACAGCGCCCGCGCCATCAATGACCCGCGCGCCTTCGGGAACCGATCCGTCTTCGCAGGCGACGATCTTCCCCTGACGCACCATAAGTCGTCCGGTCTCATCGCGGCCCGAAGCCGGGTCGATCAGTCGGACATTTTCAAAAACGATATCATTCATACCGGCATCCGTGCCCGGGACAGACGGTCCAGAACCGCCATCCGCACAGCCACGCCCATCTCAACCTGTTCGGAAATCACGCTCTGATCCGAATCCGCCACGTCCGAAGCGATTTCGACGCCACGGTTCATTGGCCCCGGATGCATGACGAGCGCGCCGGGATTGGCCAGCGCCAGACGGCGGCGGTCCAGCCCGAAGAAATGGAAATATTCCCGCGCACTTGGCACCAGACCAGCCCCCATGCGCTCTTTCTGAAGGCGCAGGGACATGACCACATCCGCACCCTCAAGCGCTTTGTCCATGTCGGAATACAGCTCGACATTTCCCAAGCCAGCCATGGCCCCCGGAACCAGCGTCGGCGGCCCGACCAGCCGCACCCGGTTTCCGAATGCCGTCAACAGATGGATGTTGGAGCGTGCCACCCGGCTGTGCCCGACATCCCCGCAGATGGCGACCGTGAGGCCTTCAAGGCGGCCGAAATGCCGGCGGATGGTCAGCGCATCCAGCAGCGCCTGTGTCGGATGTTCGTGCGTGCCGTCGCCAGCATTGACGACGCTGGCCTCGACTTTCTGCGACAGCAGGGCCGGCGCACCGGACTGCGCATGGCGGATGACCAAAAGGTCACAGCGCATAGCGTTCAGCGTCGCTGCCGTATCCAGCAGCGTCTCCCCCTTGTTCACAGAACTCGTGGCGACGGACATGTTGATGACGTCCGCGCCCAGCCGCTTGCCCGCGAGTTCGAAACTCGTGCGGGTGCGGGTGCTGTCTTCGTAGAACAGGTTGATGACCGTCCGCCCCCGCAGCGCATCGCGCGGCGCGGAGCGCGAACGGCTCAGCAGCGCATAGCTCTCCGCCAGATCGAGGAACGGCACGAGCTGTTTAGCCGACAGCCCCTCGATTCCCAGCAGATGCCGGGGGACGGACCGCCGCTCAGCCATCGGTGGATGCGGAGGCGAGAACGGCAGCAATACGGGCCAGAACTTCGTCCTGCCCGAGAGCCGCAAGCGTCAGGTCAATACCCGGAGACGTCGTGGAGCCCGTCATGGCCGCGCGCAGCGGCTGGGCCACGGAGCCGAGCTTGATCTCATGTTTTTCAGCATAGGCGCGTAGCGTCGTATCGACGGTTTCGGGCGTGAAGTCCGAAAGCGCGGCCAGATCCTTGCCTACGCCTTGCAGAACCGTGCGCCCGTCCTCGCCCAGCAGCTTTTCGGCCTTGGGCGTGAAGGTCAGCGGCAGCGTGAAGCCTGCGAAAGCGGCGTTGTCCGCCAGTTCCACGAGCGTCTTGGCGCGTTCCTTGAGGCCCGGCATCATCGCAAGAATGCGCGCGCGGGTGCGGTCATCGGTGACAACGCCGTCGCGACCCTGAAGGCGCTGCATGACGTCATCCGTCAGGCGCGCATCATCGGCAACACGCATCCAGATCCCGTTCAGATGCGCCAGCTTGACGTAATCCATGCGGGACGGGGAGCGGCCCACGCCATCCAGATCGAACAGCTTGATCTGCTCTTCGCGGGACAGGACTTCGGCATCGCCATGACCCCAGCCCAGACGCAGCAGATAGTTGCACAGGGCTTCCGGCAGATAGCCTTCCTCGCGGAAATCCACGACCGACTGTGCGCCATGGCGCTTGGACAGCTTGGCGCCGTCCGGTCCGTGGATCAGCGGCAGATGGGCGAAATGCGGTAGGTTCCAGCCCATGGCGCGATAGATCATGGCCTGACGGAACGTGTTCGTCAGATGGTCGTCACCGCGCATGACATGGGTGATGTCCATGTCATGATCGTCCACAACCACGGCATGCAGATAGGTCGGCGTGCCGTCCGAACGCAGCAGGATCAGGTCGTCCATTTCGGAATTCGCGACCCGGACTTCGCCCTGCACCAGATCCCTGATGACGGTCTCGCCGTCGCGCGGCGCTTTCAGACGCACGACATACGGCGCACCGGCGGGCGCTTCGGACGGATCGCGGTCGCGCCATGTGCCATCGTAACGGGGCGGGCGCTTCTCGGCCATGGCCTTCTCGCGCATGGCGGTCAGCTCTTCAGGCGTGCAGAAGCACTTGTAGGCCTGTCCCTTTTCCAGAAGCTCAAGGGCCACTTCCGTGTGGCGATCCTGCCGGGCGGACTGGAAAACCGGTTCGCCGTCCGCTTCGATTCCCATCCAGGCCAGACCGTCGAAGATCACGTCCACAGCCCGCTGGGTGGAACGTTCCTTGTCGGTGTCCTCGATCCTCAGAAGGAATTCGCCGCCGTGATGGCGGGCGAAGAGGAAATTGAACAGGGCGGCGCGGGCATTGCCGACATGCAGCAGACCCGTCGGGGAGGGGGCAAATCGCGTACGGATGGTCATGCCGCCGTCATATCACGCTCTGACGCGCGCTTCCATCCGCCCGCGCCTGCGCGTTTCGTGACGCCTTCACAGCCCGCGCCTTACAAAAAGCTAAGGCTCTTCAAGCGCGTGTGATTTCCAGCCCTCTGTCGAACCGGCTTATTGTGACGTTCAATAGTCCGGATGGTGCCTTTCCAATGAACAGACGCGATTTCAATGCCCTGCTGGCAGGGCTGGGTCTGACCTTCGGAGAGGGAAGGGTCCGTCACGCCAGCGCCACGACGTCCCGCGTGGACGTCTTTACGCTGCACGCCAATGACTGGGTTCCGAACAATCCGGACCTGCCCGTCATCGTGTATCGCAACGCGCTCGAAGCCGGGCCGGATCGTGAGGGAGTGTATGAAGACCTGTTCGCCCGGAACGGCTGGCCGCCGCAGTGGCGTAACGGTGTCTATCCGTTTCATCACTATCACAGCCTCGGTCACGAAGTTCTGGGATTTTCCAACGGTTCCGCGCGCCTGATGCTGGGCGGACCAAAGGCCCGGACGGTTGAGGTGCGCGGTGGCGACATCGCTGTGCTTCCGGCCGGGACGGGACACTGCGACCTTGGTTCGGACGAGGATTTCACCGTTATCGGCGCCTACCCCCCCAATCAGTCCTTTGACATTCTCCGTTCCGCGCCCACTGCCGAACAGCTTGCCCGCATCCACGGTTTGCCCTTCCCGAAAACCGATCCGGTTCAGGGCGCAGCCGGCACTCTCGCACGGGAGTGGCACCCTTCATGACTGGTTTTCCGCTCAGACGACGCCCTTTTCTTGCAGCGCTCGCCGGTCTGGCGACCGTCAGCAGTGCCAGCGCGGTCGAGGCCACGAGCCAGAAAATGCGGATCGGCATTATCGGCACGGGCCATGTCGGCACGACGCTGGCCGAGCTGTGGGTCCATGCAGGCTATCACGTCATGGTGTCGTCGCGCTCCCTGAGCGAGGCGCAGTCTCTTGCTACGTCGCTGGGTCCGCTCGCCACGGCTGGAACGCCGGCGCAGGCGGCAGCTTACGGAGATGTCGTTGTCCTTGCCGTGCCGTATGGCGCCATACCGCAACTTGGCCCGCAGCTCAGCCGGACGCTGCTGGACAAGGTCGTGCTTGATCCGTCCAACCCTTATTCCTGGCGGGATGGTGCGATTGCGGATACGGCGCAGCGGGATGGGGCAGGGGTGACAACCCAGCGTTATTTCCCTTCCGCGCATGTGGTCCGGGCGTTCAACTCCATCGACATGACCACGCTGCGCTCCGAAGCGCACCGTTCGTCGCCGCTTCTGGCGGTGCCGGTTGCTGGGGATGATGCGCAGGCCGTGTCGCAGGTCACGACGCTGGTGAAGGCGGCTGGATTCGATCCTGTCGTGACCGGAAATCTCGCGACCGCGAAGCTGTTCCAGCCGGGCAGTACCGGTTTTGAACTGGAACAGGATGCCCCCGGCCTGAAGCAGGCGTTGCACCTTCCGCAGTAACGGACCTCTCCGCAGGATTCGCCCGACCCGGACAGGGAGGCGCGCCCTGCGGAAAAATCCGTTACGGTCCTGCCTGTGAAGACAGAGACCCTTTCCATACCGGACCTTGATCTGCACGAACTTCTGGAATGTGCGGAACGCCTCGACCCTGCGCCGAAGCTGCCATCTGTCGTGACCCTGGCTATTCTGGATCAGGGACGGCAGATGATCTGCTGGCTTCCCGTCGCTGTCGGGATGGGGGCACTGCTGTACCTTGCTTTGCCGTTCGAACCCTCCATTGTGTCTGTCTTGCTTGTCACCCTCCTGTTCGGCCTGTCGGGGGCAGGATGTCTCTGGCGGGGCTGGCACCTGCTTTTTCCGCGTCTGACGGGATTTGCGCTGCTTGCGGCTGCGATCGGTTTTGGCGATCTGGCATTACAGGCCCGGATGCAGCCACCCATGCCGGTCCTGCCGACCCATGCAACGGTTCTGACGGGGCGCGTCCTGTCACTGGAACTCCTGCCGCCCCGGAATGAGGATGAAGATGACGGTCATCGCATCACTCTGGCCGATGCGGTGTTTGACACGCCCGTTGATGCCGGGATGGCGCCTTTGCGCCGTACGCTGCACATCCGCCTGCGCGACGATGACGATTTTCTGCCGGAGCCGGGAAGCACGATCAGCCTGCGCACCATGCTGCGCCCGCCGCCCCCGCCGTCATGGCCGGGCGGACGAGATCTTCAGCGGGAGGCATGGTTTTCGGGGCTGGCGGGAAGCGGTTATGCGCTGGGGCCAGTCAGTCTTTCTGGCACCGCTTCCCGGCCTTCCCTGATTGAAACCCTGCGCGAAGCCGTCGCTTTCCGTACGGCTTCCGTGCTGTCCGACCAGACTGCCGCGATTGCGGCCACACTTCTGGCGGGGGAAGCGGGCGGCATCGACCAGCAGACGCGGGAGGCATTTTCCGCGTCCGGACTGGCGCATCTCCTGGCCGTTGCGGGGTTGCATCTGGGGCTCGTGATGGCGGCCGTCATTGTGACCGTGCGCTGTAGTCTGGCCTGCATCGAATATGTAGCCCTGCGCTGGCCCTGCCGGCAGATTTCCGCCATCGCCGGACTGCTGGCCGGAGCGGGTTATGTGCTGCTGACGGGCGCGCATCTGCCCAGTCTGCGGGCGCTGGGAATGGCGAGTATCGTGACGCTGGCCATCGTGACCGGACGGCGCGTCCTGTCCATGCGGTCGCTGTCCATCGTGGCGCTCCTGATCCTGCTGGTCTCGCCCGTTTCGGTCGTCGATGTGTCGTTCCAGATGTCCTTTGCCGCCGTGATGGGCCTGATTGCGGGGTATGCTGCCCTGCGCGAGCCGCTTATGCGTCTACGTGGGGAAGGGCAGTGGTATCGGGTTGTCGCGTCCTATTGCGCGGCTCTGACCCTGACGAGTCTTCTCGCCGGGCTGGCGACGCTGCCGGTCAGCATGGCGCATTTTGGCACGCTTCAGCCCTGGTTCGTGCTGGCCAATCTGGTGGCCGTACCGCTGGCGGCGGTCTGGATCATGCCCGCCGGGCTTCTGGCACTTGTCGCCATGCCGGTTCATGCCGAAGCGCCGTTTCTGAAACTCATGGGCGCTGGCATTCGCATCGTGCAGGCGCTGGCGGAGCATGTGGCCGCTTTTCCGATGGCCCATCAGCCCGTTCCGGCCATGCCCGGCTGGGGACTGTTTTTTGTGATGCTCGGGCTGTGTTTCCTGTGTCTGTGGAAAGGTCGGGTCTGTCTCATCGGTCTGCTGCCGGTCGCGGTCGGGCTGGCCTCGATCTGGCTTGCGCCCAAGCCGGATATTCTCGTTTCTGCGGATGCAGGGCTGATGGCCGTGCGTCGCCCGGGCGTGCTTCTGGTCGGCCCGCATTCGAGCCTGCAACGCCGTACGCTGGAAGACTGGCAGCAGGCTCTTGCCCTTCCCACCGCCCCCCTGCCGTCAGAATGTCTGTCTGGTCTGTGCCGGATCCGTGTTGGCGCACAGACTGTCCTTCTGCGCGCGCGCGATCTTTCGGACGGCACCATCCTTCCGACCGCGCAGCAATGCGAGGGCGTGAGCCTGTTCATCAGCGCGTCTCCCGCCCGGAAAGGCTGCGCGGATGTGCCGTCCCTCGACCGGTTTTCGGTCTGGCGCGATGGGGCCTACAGCGTGTTCGCTGGACGTGGCCTCACGGTTGTTTCGGACCGGAGCTGGCGGGGAAACCGTCTCTGGGTCCCCCCGGTCGGGTGGCACGGAATGCCCAACCTGCCGCTGGCCCAATCGGAATAGTCCAGCCGGAAAGAGACGGTTCTCAACGTTTTGGAAAGCAATGGCCCTGTAGGATCGCCGCACAGGGAGGTCCGCTATCGTGGCTCACAAAACCGCAGGGGTCGCTCTGCTCATCCTTTCGCTGCTGGCGGCAGGCCCGGTCCAGGCCGCACCCGCTGTGATCTGGGAAGGTCTGACATTGGGCATGAGCGTGCCGGAAGCGCAGATCAGCCATCCGCAACTGACGGCACGGCCGGCTCCGGTGCCGCGTGCCGGTTTTGCACGCTACGGCATGCAGGGGCCGTTCATCGGCTCATGCCTCTCGACGGTGGATGTGAATTTTCTGGGTGGCCGTCTGGCCTCCGTCGAGGTTCATGCCCTGACGGATACGGATTCCGGCGATGTCCGGATCTGTGCTGAGGAATGGGGCCGCGCCATCCGCCAGAAATACGGTCAGCCGCTGTTCGATATCCGGTCACCCATGCTGGAAACCATTACCTGGAATGCGAACGGCTTTTCGGTGACCACCCATATGCGCGTCGTCAACAGCGTCGTGGTGTATTCCGTATCCTATCAGGCCTCACGTCGGACAGCCGCCCAGATTTTTTAGGCGGTTTTCTGGGATGCAGCAGTTTTTCGGGCAGGCGGTGCCATCACCCGCTTGTCCGGATACAGGCACCATGTCGTGGCCGGGCAGCGCCAGCATTCCGGTGCGCGCGCTTTGCAGATATAACGCCCGTGCAGGATCAGCCAGTGATGCGCCGGGCGCAGCATGTCCTTCGGGATCCGCGCCACCAGCCCGTCTTCGACCTGCCGCACTGTCTTGCCAGGTGCCAGGCCAGTCCGGTTGCCGATGCGGAAAATATGCGTATCGACCGCCATCGTATCCGCGCCGAACGCGACATTCATCACGACATTCGCCGTCTTGCGCCCCACCCCGGCCAGAGCTTCAAGCGAAGCGCGGTCAGACGGCACCTGCCCGGAGTGGCGTTCCAGCAACTGCTCGCAGAGCAGCTCCACATTATGCGCCTTCGCCCGCCACAGGCCGATGGTGCGGATATGTCGCGCGATTCCGTCCTCGCCCAGAGCCGCCATGGACGCCGGATCGGGAGCTTCTTCAAACAGGCCCTTTGTCGCCTTGTTGACCGATTTGTCTGTCGCTTGTGCCGAAAGCACGACGCTCACCAGCAGTTCGAACGGATTGCGGAAAACCAGTTCACTTTCTGCATCGGGGTTGGCTTCGGCGAGTGCCGTGATGAAGGCTTTCGCGGCCGCCTTGCTCAAGGCCCGCATGGCGGTTGCGGGGGCATTGGTCATGACGGGCACTCCAGTGGGGCGTGTTGCCGGGATGTGTTGCGGGCTGTTGCGTCCAGTCCGGACACACAGCAAGATACGGCAAAGTTCTGAAAATTCCATGCCATCACCCACCATGCCATCACACCGTGGCCTGCCCCGCGCGTCCTTTTGGGCAACCCCGCGGGCAGACAGACGGCGGAGCGTTCTGTGTCCGATACCACTCTTCCCCTGACTCGCCAGCAACAGGAGGGCCGCAAGCAGGACGTGTCCTTTACCGAGGTCCTGTCCTTTGTTGCCAGCCGCTGGCGTGACCATCCTCTTCTGTTGTCAAAGACCCTTGGGGGCGTCGGTCTCGCCACGCTGGCCGATGTCTGCACCCCCATCCTCGCAGGCCGTCTGGTGGAGGATATTTCGCGTCATGCCGCCGGGCCTGCCGTACAGCAGACGGCCGAGCTGCTGCATCTGCGTGATGATGCGTTCCTGATGGTTGCGGGTCTGATCGTGCTGGGGCTGGTCGGGCTGTTCGGCCGCCGCTCCTCCTTCATCGGGATTTCGCATCTCACGCTCGCCATCATGCATCGCATCGCCAATCAGGCCTTCGGTCGCGTGCAGCGTTTCTCGACGGACTGGCATGCGAACAATTTTGCCGGCTCCACCGTCCGTAAACTGACGCGTGGCATCTGGGCGATTGATACGCTCGATGACACACTCCTGCTTCTGATCGCGCCAGAAGTTCTGGTTCTGGGCGGCACGACGGCGGTTCTGATGTTCCGCTCGCCGTTGATGGGGTCGGTTCTGGCGGTTTCGGTCGTGCTGTTCGCCACACTTTCCATCATGCTGACGCTGCGTTACGTCGCGCCCACAGCCCGTGCGTCCAATGAATGGGACACGAAAATGGGCGCGGCCATGGCTGACGCCGTGACGTGCAACCCTGTTGTTAAAGCTTTCGGCGCGGAAAGCCGTGAAGGCAGCCTGCTCGACGGGATCATCCGCGGCTGGCGTCAACGGACCCTGAAAACCTGGGTGCGCGGGACGAACAGCGCCAATCTTCAGGCTCTGGCGTCGCTCGCTATGCGGATGCTGCTGATCGGCCTCGCTGTCTGGCTGTGGTGGGAGGGCAAGGCTGGCCCTGGGGATGTGGCCTATGTGCTGACCATGATGTTCCTCGTGCAGGGCTATCTGCGCGATCTGGGGCAGCAGGTCAGTCAGGTGCAGCGTTCGGTCAATGAAATGGAAGAACTCGTGGCAATCTTCCGCCGCGATCCCGCCATTCAGGATGCACCGGACGCGCAGAAGGCGCACTTCACACAGGGCGCGATCCGCTTCGAGCATGTGGACTTCCAGTATCCCGGGCAGGTCAAACCGCTTTACCATGACCTGAGCATCGATATCGCACCGGGCTCCCGCGTGGCGCTCGTCGGGCCAAGCGGATCGGGTAAGACAACACTGACCAAGCTGCTTCAGCGTCTCTATGACGTGAATGGCGGACGTATCGTGGTGGACGGGCAGGATATCGCGCATGTGACGCAGGACTCCCTGCGCTCGCATATCGCTATTGTCCCGCAGGAGCCGGTGCTGTTTCACCGGACGCTTGCGGAAAACATTGCCTATGCGCGCCCCGATGCCAGCCGTGCCGAGATCGAGGAAGCCGCCCGTTTTGCGAACGCGGCGCCCTTCATTGAACGCCTGCCGGAGGGATACGAAACAATGGTCGGTGAGCGGGGCGTGAAGCTCTCAGGTGGCGAGCGTCAGCGCGTTGCCATCGCCCGTGCCTTTCTGGCCGATGCACCCATCCTGATTTTTGACGAAGCGACGTCCAGCCTCGATTCCGAGTCCGAATCCCTTGTGCAGGACGCGATGCGTCGTCTGATGCAGAACCGGACCGTCATTGTCGTGGCTCATCGTCTTTCGACCGTCATGGAACTGGATCGCATCCTCGTCTTCAGTCAGGGCGAACTGAAGGAAGACGGAACGCATGCCGAGCTGGTCGCCCGGGACAGCGGGATCTATCGCCGCCTGTTCGAGCTTCAGTCTTTGGAGGGCTGAACGGGGTCTTTGCATCCTTTCATGTCTGGCTGCGTTTCCCCCATACTGGATTTCTCAGGCCGGACCACGGGATGCCCGACGGGAGCCAGACAGGAGACTGCCTTATGATCATCCGTTCCGCCTTCGCCGCGCTACTGCTCGCAACGCCCGCTATTCTGACACTTGGGAGTGCGATGGCGGAGCCCGTGGCTTTCGACCATGCGCGGCTGATTGATGGAACGGGTGCTTCTGCACAGGCCGACACTACGGTGGTGATTGAAGACGGCATCATCACGTCTGTCGGAATTCCCGCTCCGACACAGGCACGGCATGTGGATCTGACGGGCAAAACGCTTATGCCTGCCCTTATCAGCGATCACAGTCATGTCGGGCTTGTGAAAGGGACGGGTGCCAGTCGCGACAATTATACCCGTGCCAATATTCTGGCCGCGATGAAACAGTATGCCGATTACGGTGTCCTGACAGTGACTGCATTGGGTCTGAACCGTTCCCCGCTCTTCGACACCCTGCGTCAGGAACAGCATGACGGCCGCAACCCGGGCGCGGATCTGTATGGCGTGGATCAGGGGATTGGCGCGCCTGACGGTGTGCCCCCGGCCGCCATGGTCAAAGGCGTTGGTCCGGATCAGGTTTTTCGCCCCACCACGCCCGAAGAGGCGCGCAAGGACGTGGACCAGATGATCGCGGAACATACGGATCTGGTGAAGCTTTGGGTGGACGATTTCCGCAATGACGTCCCCGATGGCAAGACTTATCCCATGCTGCCTCCCGCAATCTATCAGGCCGTTATTGACGAGGCCCATCAGCATGGCACGCGCGTTGCGGTGCATATCCATGACCTTGCCGTTGCCAAGGCCATCGTTGCGTCAAAGGCCGATATCCTTGCCCATGGCGTGAGAGATCAGCCTGTTGATCACGATCTGATTGCCGCGATGCTCCGTCAGGGGACCTGGTACATTGCGACGCTGGATCTGGACGAGGCCAATTACCTTTATGCCGAACAGCCCGAGCTGCTTTCCAATCCGTTTGTGCTGGCGGGCATGGATCCGGCCCTGCGTCGTCAGTTTACAGATCCGAAATGGCGTGCCGAAACGCTGGCCAAACCTCTGACCAAGGCCTCGCATTACGCGCTGTCCGTTAATCAGAAGAATCTGGCCGTCCTGTATCGCGCAGGCGTGAAGGTTGGTTTTGGTACGGATTCCGGGGCCGCGCCCACCCGCATTCCCGGCTTTGCCGAGCATCGGGAGCTTTACCTGACGGTCCAGGCGGGACTGTCGCCCGTGCAGGCCATCAGTCTGGCAACGGGCAATGCCGCAGCCCTGATGAACCTGTCAGACCGTGGCGTGATCGCGCCGGGTCGGCGGGCTGATCTTCTGGTCGTGAATGGCAATGCGGATGAAAACATTGCCGCCGTTGACCAGATTGATCAGGTCTGGCAGCGGGGCTCGCTCGTCAGCCATGGCCCCGTGCGCTCGAAGAACTGAGGAACGGTTATCCGGCAGTTCCGGGGCGGGAGCGCCCTGACACCAGTCGGAACATTGGCCCGGTCAGCGTTGTGGAAATCACGGCCAGAACCATCAGCGAGGCGAACGCAAATTCTGAAATCATGCCATGCGCATGCAGGATGGTTGCCGCCACGATTTCCATCAGCCCCTTGCACTGCAACAGGGAACCGATGCCCAGTGCCTGACGGTGTGTCAGGCCCGGAGCGGGCGGGAAGATCCAGACGGCCAGGATTTTCGTGACGATCGCAATGACGACCAGCAGCAGGGAAGCCAGAACGGACGGCCAGGTCAGGGCATCGCCATCGATCCGCAGTCCGCTATGGCCGAAGAACATGGGGGCCAGCCAGATCAGCGAGAAGGTACCAACGGTCTCGACGGGCAGGCGACGCACCCAGCGCGGCGGCATGAGCGCACCCGCGAAATAGGCGCCGATCAGTTCGTGAAGTCCCAGTTCGTGGCTCGCCCAGGACCCGGCGGCCAGATAGGCCGGGACAGCAGCCCAGATCACCCAGATTGGCGGATTCTTGAGGTTTCGCGTGGCCCAGCTGCTCAGCAGCGCCATGCCGACCAGAAGCAGGACGGCCAGGCCTTCGAACCCGGTCCACCCATGTAGGGCGTCAGACCCACGTGCGGCAAACTGAAGAATGGCCAGCCCGATCCAGAGCGCCGCATCGTCCACAACCGCAAGTTTGAGGGCAAGCTGTCCGACGGGTCGGTACGCAGGCTCCAGTTCTCGCACGATCCCGATCAGGACCGGCAGTGCACTGACGGAAATGCACAGCCCGATCGACATGGCGCCAATCCAGCTGTTCCCGTGTGGGGCCTGCCAGCCATGCAGGGGCAGAAAGAACAGCTTGACCAGAATGGTCCCGATGACGAACGGAATTCCCAGCGCGACCATTGCCCCGCCCAGAAGGCGCCCCAGCGTCGGGGAAGGCAGGTTCGCGGCTTCGGGGGAGTGGGTCGGGTTCTGCCACATCTCCAGCCCGGCGGTGAAGGCCAGAACCAGAACGGCCAGCCAGCCGATATAATCGCCGTAAAGCGAAGGAATTCCGATGGTCGATGCTGGAAAATGCAGGACCGCCAGAAGAATGCCGACCAGAATGGGTAGGATGGCAATCGGAATGGAGCGTCTGAGCAGCTGCCACAGTCCCCACGGAACAAGGACAAATATAAATGCATCCGCAAACAGTGCTGTCACATTCCCCATGACGATCCCTTTTTTGTTTCAGGTCCGGTCAGGGTAACATGAATCATAAATTTTGCGGTGATTTTTTGTTACTATGTAATTTATAAATCTATGTTTGTATTTTCTGGAATTTCTGTTTGTGTAAAAATGAAAATACCGGATTTCCTCTTTGGAAATCCGGATCTTTTTCAGCTTATGCAATAAAATCGTTCAGGAACTGCTTCAGGGCGCGCCCACGATGACTGACGGCATTTTTCTCTGCTTCCGTCATTTCCGCAAATGTTCGGCTTTCGCCTTCTGGTGCAAACATCGGGTCATAACCGTGTCCATGCTCACCTCGTGGTGGCCAGACGATGTTGCCATGGCATTCGCCCTGCACGGTCCGGGTCTTGCCATCCGGCCATGCCAGACACAGCGCCGCGACGAAAAACGCGCGGTGATCCGGGGTGTCGCCCATCTCCCGATGAACGCGCGCCATCGCGACCTGCATGTCCTTGGTCGGGCCGCCCCAACGGGCAGAATAGACACCCGGACGATTGTCCAGCGCTGAAACGCAAAAGCCGGAATCATCGGCCAGAGCGGGTAGTCCGGAAGCCCGAGCTGCGGCCAGCGCCTTGATGGCTGCATTGCCTGCAAAGGTTTCTTCCGTCTCTTCCGGTTCCGGCAGATCCAGCTCTGCCGCCGAGATCACGGTAATTCCGCTTTCTGCCAGTAGAGTGGAAAATTCGCGGAGCTTGCCCGCATTATGGCTGGCGAGAACGATCTTTGAACCGCGGGAAAGTGTACGCATTATGCCGTCTCCAGCGCATTTTTCTGGGCTTCGAACAGTCGGGACGTGCCGAGCTTTGCCAGGCGGAGGAGTTCGAAAAACTCGCTTTCCTGAAACGGTTTGTCCTCTGCCGTTCCCTGAATTTCGATGATGCCACCATCCGCCGTCAGGACGAAATTCGTATCGGCCTGCGCGCTGCTGTCCTCGATGTAATCCAGATCCAGCACAGCTCCGACGTCCGTCAGGCCGCACGAGACCGCTGCGACCTGAGCCGTCAGAGCCTGCGTGCGCTTGATTTTCTTTAGCGCAATCGCCAGCGCCACCCAGGCGCCTGTGATGGACGCACAGCGCGTGCCGCCATCCGCGTTCAGGACGTCACAGTCGAGCGTGATGGTCCGCTCTCCCAGTTTCTTCAGATCCACACAGGCCCGGAGCGAACGTGCAATCAGCCGCTGGATTTCCTGCGTGCGGCCGGACTGCTTGCCCTTGGCGGCTTCGCGCTGGCCCCGGTTGTGCGTCGCCCGCGGCAACATGCCGT
Organism: Gluconobacter sp. Dm-62; assembly: GCF_018256155.1. Lineage (GTDB taxonomy): Bacteria > Pseudomonadota > Alphaproteobacteria > Acetobacterales > Acetobacteraceae > Gluconobacter. The sequence continues at coordinate 33,805 of NZ_JAERLY010000009.1, read as the reverse complement.
ATTCGGCCGTGATCCAGCCCTGGCCTCTGTTGCGCAGGAAAGCCGGAACACGCTCCTCGACCGTGGCCGTGCACAGGACTTCCGTCCCGCCTACGCGGATGAGGGCCGAGCCTTCGGCATGGCGGGCGAAACCTGTTTCGATTGAAACAGGGCGGTTTTCGTCCGGTGCACGCCCTGAAGGACGCTTGCGAGCGGTGTCAGTCATGTAAAAAGATCCTGTGGTCGAATATGTCCCGCCTCTACCGCGTTTGACGTGAAGGCATCCAGCCCCGACAGTTGGTTTACCATGATGCGACCACAGCCTCCCCTGTTCCGCCCTTCCATTCCGATGCCCCACGGGCTGGGAGATCGTGAAGCCGCGATCCTGCGTGAAATCGTTGAGGAATATGTCGAAACCGGCGAACCCATCGGTAGCCAGACCCTGGCCCAGCGTCTGCAACCGGCTTTGTCTTCGGCCACGATCCGCAATGTCATGGCGGATCTGGCCCGGGCGGGACTGCTGTTCAGCCCCCATGTTTCAGCCGGGCGCTTGCCGACCGAAAAGGGCGTGCGCCTGTTCGTGGACGGTCTGCTCCAGTTCGGCACCCTGACGGAAGAGGACCGCGCCAGCATCGACAGCCGCCTCGATATTCACGGGCGGTCCTATCAGGACATCCTGTCTGAGGCGTCGTCCCTGCTGTCCGGTCTGTCTTCGGCTGCCGGGCTTGTGCTTGCACCTAAATCGGACGCGACACTCAAGCATATCGAGTTTGTGGCGCTGGGTCCGGGGCGGGTGCTGGTTATTCTGGTTGGCTCGGACGGGCAGGTGGAAAACCGTATTATTGAAACGCCTCCCGGCGTTCCGCCTTCCGCTCTCGTTGAGGCCGGAAACTACCTGAATTCCCGCCTTGGGGACCTGACGCTCGGGACCCTGCGTGAGCGTGTGCGGGTCGAAATGGATGCCAGTCGGCATGAACTCGATACCCTGACTGCGAGTGTGATCGAAAGCGGTCTCGCCACATGGGACGCCGATGGCGGGACGCTGTTCGTGCGCGGGCAGGGGAAACTTCTGGCCGACATTACCGAGATCGAACGCCTGACCACAATCCGCATGCTGTTCGACCATCTGGAAACGCAGGAGACGATGCTCCAGCTCCTGCAACTGGCCGATGCGTCCGAGGGGGTGCGGATCTATATCGGGCGCGAAAGCGGCATGTTCGGGATGTCGGGCGTGTCCATGATCGTGGCGCCTGCCCGGAATGAGGCACAGAAGATCGTGGGAGCCATCGGCGTGATCGGCCCAACGCGCCTGAATTACGGACGGATCGTCCCGGTTGTGGACTACACCGCACGGATGGTCGGGCGCCTGCTTGGCTGAAGGGTTTCGGCAACTCTGACACCGCAGGGCTGTTGAACAGGCACCAAGATATAGAGGAGCCCGCCCATGCCTGGTCCCGACGCCCGCAAATCCGGCGCTTTCCTGATCGGTGGAGACCTGAAGGTCCATCGGCTTGGCTTCGGGTCCATGCGCCTGACCGGCAAGGGGATCTGGGGCGATCCGCCAGACCGTGCCAAGGCCATCCGCACCCTGCAAAGCCTGCGCCAATATGGGATCGACTTCGTTGATACTGCTGACTCTTATGGTCCCTTCGTGGCTGAAGACCTGATCCGGGAAGTTCTCTCTCCATACAAGGACATGGTCATCGCCACGAAAGGTGGCCTTACACGGCACGGCCCCGATATCTGGAAGCCGGTCGGCAATCCCGACTATCTGCGCCAGTGCGTCCTGATGTCCCTGCGTCGTCTGGGCGTGGAGCGGATTGATCTGTGGCAGTTGCACCGCATCGGCCCTGACTGTCCGGCAGAAAAGCAGTTTGAGGCTATCGCGAAGTTCCGCGAGGAAGGTCTGATCCGCCATGTCGGTCTGTCACAGGTTACGGTTGCCGAGATCAAGAAAGCCCGGAAATATTTCCCGGTCTCTACAGTGCAGAACCGCTTCAATCTTGTGGACCGGTCTTCCGAAGACGTTCTGGATTATTGCACGAAAGAGAATATCGGCTTCATTCCCTGGGCGCCCCTCGCGGCTGGTGATCTTGCAAAATCCGGAACTTCGATGGACCGGATCGCTCATCATCACCATGCCGATGCGGGACAGATCGCGCTTGCATGGTTGCTGAAACGCTCTTCTGTCATGCTGCCCATTCCCGGTACGGGCAGCCCCGAACATCTGGCGTCGAACGTGCGCGGTGCCTCCCTGCATCTCAGCGATGAAGAATTCACCGAACTTGACCGTCAGGGCCATGATACGTGGAAAGCGTCGCAGTCCTGAAAGCGGCACTTTGATGCGGCAAACGTGTCACGAAATGACCCTTTTCGACGGGGGCGACGTCGGATACGGAACAATGCTATGCAGAGGCCATGACGCGACGTTCCTTCCGCTCCCGTAATCCCCAGGGTCCGGGCGCCACGCCCCCACGCCCCCCCCGTTTTCGCCGCTACCGGCAGTCCCTGGCGATCATCGCCGGCGTGGGGCTGATAGGCATTACCGGGGCAGGCGTTCTGGGCTGGACGACCTATGCCAAGCTGGTCGCGGATCTGCCTAGCGTAGACAGTCTGCGCGCCTATCAGCCGCCGACCGTCAGCCGCATCTATGCCGCCGATGATCGTCTGATGGCGGAGCTGGCGAATGAGCGCCGGATTTTCGTGCCGATCAACGCCATCCCCGAGCGTGTGAAGAATGCTTTCATCGCGACCGAAGACCATAATTTCTACACCCATGGCGGCGTGGATTTCATGGCGATCGGCCGTGCGGGCCTGACGGATATCTTTGCGCGTCATGGTCGCCGTCCGCTGGGGGCCTCGACCATCACCCAGCAGGTCGCGAAGGTCATGCTGCTCAACAGCAACGTCCTGAGCTTCGACCGCAAGATCAAGGAAGCCCTGCTCGCCATGAAAATGGAGCAGGTGTTGTCCAAGGACAAGATCCTCGAGATCTACCTGAACGGTATCTATCTCGGGAACGGCGCCTATGGTGTCGCTGCTGCTGCCCAGAGCTACTTCAACAAGCCTCTCGATCAGCTGGATGAAGCGGAGGCGGCATCACTTGCCGCGCTTCCCAAATCTCCGACGAATTACAATCCGTTCCTGCATCCACAGGCCGCAATGGTTCGACGCAACCTCGTGCTGGATCTGATGGTCGAGGCCGGGGTTCTGACACGTCAGCAGGCCGATCAGGAAAAGCAGGAGCCGCTGGTTCCGCAGCGGAAGCAGCGCTTTGGTCCTCTTCCGGATTCTGAATGGTTTGGTGAGGAAGTCCGCCGCCAGCTCATTGCCCAGTACGGGCCTGATCGTACGGCGCAGGGTGGTCTGGAAGTTCATACCAGTCTCGATCAGAGCCTTCAGGTCACCGAAACGCGCCTGCTGCATGAAGGCCTGATGAATTACGACCGTGTCCATAGTGGTTGGCGCGGGCCCCTGCGCAACCTGCCGGACATTCAGGATGACGGCTGGGAAAGCGCGCTCGATCAGCTGACGCCTCCCGGCGGTATGCTACGTGAGTGGCGTCTGGCTGTCGTGCTGCCGGGTGGTGCGCGTGTTGGCTGGATCGAGGACGGTACGGCTCGCAAGGGTGGGCTTTCCGCAGCCGACATTGCATGGGCACGCCGGATGCACCCGCTCCGTGCAGGTGACGTCATAATGATCGAACCGCAGGAGGGTGGCTCTGCGGCTCTGCGCCAGATTCCGCAGGTCGAAGGCGCGGCTGTGACGCTGGATGTGCATACGGGCCGTGTTCTGGCGATGGTCGGTGGCTGGTCCTTCCATGAAAGCCAGTTCAACCGCGTCACACAGGCGCTGCGTCAGCCGGGTTCGTCCTTCAAGCCGTTCGTTTATCTGGCCGCGATGGAACAGGGCATTTCCCCGTCCGAGCGGTTCGACGATTCGCCGGTCTCTTACGGCGATTGGCACCCCCAGAACTACGAACACGACAATTGGGGCCCCACGACGCTGCATGACGCGCTGCGGGAAAGCCGCAACCTCGTCACAATCCGCGTGGCTGCCCATCTCGGTATGAAGGCCGTCGCCGATACAGCCATCCGCGCCGGGCTTGTGGCGCAGATGCCGCATGTGTTGCCTGCGGCCCTGGGTGCCGTTGAAACCACCGTCATGCGCGAGGCTGCGGCCTATGCCACGATTGCCAATGGCGGCCATATCGTCATCCCGACGCTTGTGGATGACATTCAGGACCGCGCCGGAAGCGTCCTGTGGCAGGCTGGTGGCCTGAAGCTCGGGACCGCCATGCAGGCGCCTCCCAGCGAGCAGCCTGTTCCGGAGGATGGCACAACGCCTCCTGCCCCCCCGACGCCTGCGGTGCCTCCGGCATCCCCGCTGCCAGGAAGCGTAGCTGTTCCGGCCTTGACCGACACGCGCCCCACCCTCGCCAGCGAGCAGAGCACGTTTCAGATCGTGAAGATGATGCAGGACGTGATCGCCCGCGGCACCGGTCGCATGGCAGGCGTGGGCATCGACCGTCCCATCGCAGGCAAGACCGGCACCAGTCAGGACTTCCATGACGCGTGGTTTGCCGGTTTCTCGCCTGATATCGTCACGGTGGTCTGGGTTGGTTTCGACACGCCTCAGACTTTGGGTCGCAATTCGGATGGTGGCCGCGTTGCCGGGCCAATCTGGAACAAGATCATGAAGGTCGCGCTTGGAAGTCGTCCCAAACTGGACTTCCGGGTGCCGGATGGCATCACGCTGGCCAGCTATGACACGGGACGGATTTCCGCAGTGGATGGCTTCAAAACCGATCAGGTTCCGGGTGCGTCTGTTGAACTGCATGGCTTCGGCGCAGGTACGGAAGCCTTGACGGCCGCCGATACCGGTGCGGACAGCGTGATTTCGGATTCCGAAAGCGGTATGGCCCAGATGCCGGACCAGCCGGGCGGAGCTTCGGCAACGTCCTCGGGAGCCGGTGCTTCCGCTGCTCCGGGACAGGCCCAGAAACCTGCGCCGTCCGATGGTGACATCGGCGTGGGCGGCCTATACTAAGACCCACCAGAACAGACCCCCCTTATGAGTGGAGGACACTATGTCGGCCGAAACCGAGGCCCTTTCCGTACAGATCAAGCAGTCGGTGGCACTGCTGAGGAGGCATCTTTGACTGGGATGTCGCAACAACACGCCTCGCGGAGCTGAACCACCGCGTTGAAGATCCTGACCTGTGGAACGATGCTGGTGCCGCCCAGAAGCTGATGCGTGAGCGGACGACGCTCGCAAACCAGATCGAAGGCGTCCAGCAGATCGAAGCCGAGGTCGAAGGTACGCTCGAACTGGTTGAACTGGCAGAAATGGAAGGAGACGACAGTCTCGTTCAGGATGCCGTGCAGACCCTGCGGATCATCGCCGAGGACGTTCGCAAGCGCGAAATCGAAAGCCTTCTCTCGGGCGAAGCGGACAGCAATGACTGCTATGTCGAGGTGAATGCTGGTGCCGGCGGCACGGAAGCCCAGGACTGGGCCGAGATGCTTCTGCGCATGTACACGCGCTGGGCCGAGCAGCATGGCTACAAGGTCACGTTCATCGAAGGCAGCGAAGGCGAACAGGCCGGCATCAAGTCCGCCACCATTCAGGTGGTCGGTCCCAATGCCTATGGCTGGCTGAAGACCGAAGCGGGCGTCCACCGTCTGGTCCGGATCTCGCCCTTCGATGCCGCAGCCCGGCGCCAGACGTCGTTCGCATCGGTCTGGGTGTATCCGGTTGTCGATGATTCGATTGAGATCGAAATCAACGATTCGGATCTGCGGGTCGATACGTTCCGGGCGTCTGGTGCGGGTGGACAGCACGTCAACAAGACGGATTCGGCCATCCGGATCACCCATATCCCGACCGGGATCGTCGTGGCCTGTCAGACGGACCGTTCGCAGCATCGTAACCGCGCCCAAGCCATGGAAATGCTGCGGGCGCGCATGTACGAGGCGGAACTCCAGAAGCGCGAAGCCGCTGCTGCCCAGACCGAGGCCGCCAAGACCGATATCGGCTGGGGTCATCAGATCCGCTCCTACGTCCTTGCGCCGTATCAGCTGGTCAAGGACCTGCGGACAGGTGTGGAGAAGGGAAATCCGGGTGCCGTGCTCGATGGCGCGCTGGACGACTTCATGTCGGCGTCTCTGGCCCAGAGTGTGGGGGCTACCCGTTCGGAGGCCAGCGCTTCGGCTCAGTAAGGCGGGAAGCTGCCAGCACGCATTTTGAGTCCCGTGGTGGATTCTTTATCAGGCGCCGGAACAGAGAACCTGTTCCGGCGCCTTATTTTTTTCTGAAATCTGTCACAGTGCTATGGAGCGAAATTACGCTACGGTGGTTTTTGGGGACATTTTCGATTGTGACGAGGCATCCAGAACCAAAGAATATGTCGTCATTATGAAAAAATCGTTTCGATCAAGGCAATAACCCGCTTGACAGCATGCGGGTTAGACTGCCCAATCAGCATATCGGGTATGTCCTCAAAGCATGTGACGCATTTCATGTGTCCGCGCTGAGGAGGCCCGTCGGAAACACAGAAATCGGGGGCACCGCACCCGGCAGATGTGGATCAACGCCGGTGTCAGTGAGGGGTAAGAAGGTTTCGACATGAAGAGCTACGCCGCACAGCAGCGCAAGCCGACAGACTACATTGTCGCGATCGTCGTGGCCGTGCTGGCTATGGGCGCTGTGATTTATGCGCTCATGAGTGGTGCTGTGAGCAAGCTGGTCCAGGAAAAGCCGCCTATCAAGACGGAAGTCATCAAGGAGCAGCCCAAGCCACCGCCGCCGCCGCCGCCGCCGCCGCCGCCGCAGATGGAACAGCCGCCGCCGCCGTTCATCCCGCCGCCGAAGATCAGCGTGCCGCCGCCACCCAAGGCGATCCAGCGCGTGACGCACGCCAAGCCGCCGCATCCGGTGCCACCCAGCCCGACCCCGTCGCCAGAGCCCGTTCCGGCTCCGCCGCAGGGTCCGCCAGCTGACGCGGTTCCAGATCACTCGGCTGGTGCACGACCGATCAATGGCGCTCAGGCAGTCTATCCGGACGAAGCCATGGAAGAAAACCGCGAAGGTCATGTGACTGCTTCGTGTGACATTCTTCCGACAGGCAAGACGGCAAACTGTACTATTGTGAGCTCAAGCGGTGGTCACGAGTTCGTGGAAAGTGCGCTCGACTTCCTTCGTCGGGCCCGTTACCAGCCCGCCATCGTGAATGGCGCTCCGGTAACAGAGCACCACCACGTCCTGCACATCGACTTCACGATGGGCGACGACTGATCTTTCGATTGCCGTCAAATAGAATTGCCCTGCCAGGATATGAAAACTTGGCGGGGCTCAGAAAAGGGTCGGTCCCCATATGGCCGACACCCCAGAAAGCTCCGAAAACGGGCATCGCTAACGAGGATATGGAGTTCATGACCAGACTGTTCCGCCTTCCTGCCCTTGCCGTTCCGACGAAGGCGCGTGCCGTCCGGGCCAGCGCACTGGCTCTGACGCTGGCCCTGGCTTCCGGTGCTGTTGCACCGGCCGTCGCTTTCGCCCAGCCGGCTCCGGCCGACCAGAGCGCTCCCGCAGCGGCTCCGGTGGATCCCTCTTCCAACCCGGCCAGCCCGACGACGTCTGCCGATCCGGCCGGCGCCCCGGCTGCCGCAGCTCCGAACGATGCTGGCGCACCTGCAGCCGCTCCGGCTGATAGTGCTGCTCCGGCAACTGCGCCTGCTGACCAGTCTCCTGCCGCGGCTGCAACGCCGGGTGAGAGCGCAACCGCAGCACCGGAAGCTCCTGCTCCTCAGGGCAACCCTTATGGCCTCGGCGCGCTCTGGGCCAATGGTGATGCGATTGCCCGTGGCGTGCTGATCATCATGGTCATCATGTCTGCTGGTACCTGGATCATCATGGTCATGAAGTTCCTGGAGCAGGGCCGTCTTTTCTCGGCTTCCAAGGAAGCTGCGCGTGAATTCTGGACCAAGCCGTCCGTTCATGAGGGTGCTGCTGCCCTGAAGCCGTCTTCGCCGTTCCGTTACATTGCCGAGACGGGCATCGTGGCTGCCGAGCATCATGAAGGCTCCATGCGTGACTCGATCGACCTGCCGTCCTGGACCGAAATGTCCATTTCGCGCTCGGTCGATACCATCAACACCCGCATGCAGGGTGGTCTTGCCTTCCTCGGTACCGTGGGTTCCACGTCACCGTTCGTCGGTCTGTTCGGTACGGTCTGGGGTATCTACCACGCCCTGACAGCCATCGGCATCTCCGGCCAGGCATCCATCGACAAGGTTGCTGGTCCGGTTGGTGAGTCTCTCATCATGACGGCCATCGGTCTTGCCACCGCTGTTCCGGCCGTGCTGGGTTACAACCTGCTCGTCCGTCGCAACAAGGGCGCCATGGATCGTGTCCGTAACTTCGCTGCTGACATCCAGTCCGTCCTGATCGGCGGCTTCCGTCACGGTGTTGCTCCGGCAGAGGGCGGCATGGCTGTCCCGACCACAATCACCACCAGCGAGCGGATCTGATCCTATGGGAATGAACGTCGGAGGAGGCGGCGGTGACGACGAGGTGGTGTCGGCAATCAACACCACCCCCCTCGTCGACGTCATGCTGGTGCTGCTGATCATCTTTCTGATCACCATCCCTGTCGCCACACACTCGGTTAAGGTCAAGCTGCCGGTCGATGCAAATACGCCGACACAGACCAGAAAAGGCAACATCGTTCTGGCAGTGAATTCGAATGGCCAGGTGTTCTGGAATACGACACCGGTTACGAACCACACTGACCTGCTGAACCGCCTCGTCGAGGCGGCAAAGGAAAAGCCTCAGCCGCAGATCCAGATCCGCGGTGACCAGGCTGCCAAGTATCTGGCAGTTGGCCAGGTGGTCGCAACCTGCCAGGAGGCAGGGATCGCCCACGTGGACTTCATTACCGAGCAGCCTCACTCGAACTGAGGTCGTGTCGGGCCGTTCCAGACCGGGCGGTCCGACTATGCTTTCACGTCACCTTTTTGGAGAACCGCCGTCATGGGCATGAGCGTCGGATCTGACAGCACGCACGAAGACGAAGGCATTGTCGATATCAACACCACGCCGTTGATCGACGTGATGCTGGTGCTGCTGATCATGCTGATCATCACCATCCCGCTTCAGACACACTCGGTGGCGATCGATCTGCCTCAGGGCAATCCTCCCCCATCGACAGTACAACCCAAACTCGTGACCGTCAGCATCGGCTACGACAACAGCATCTCCTGGAACAACGAGCCGATCACGTCGGAAGCCTCTCTTCAGGCTCATTTCCAAGCTGCCGCGGCACTGCCGGACCAGCCTGAAATGCATATCCACCCGGATCGTCTTGCAGACTACAAGACCGTGGCCCATGTTATGGCGGACGCACAGCGTCTTGGCATGACCAAGCTTGGAATTGTTGGTCTGGATCAGTTCATGGAAGGACAGTAATTCGTGTCTTTGTCCCTTTACCGCCGTCTGAGCGCCCGTAATCTTCTGCTGGCCGGTGTCTTTGGTATTGCCGCACTTGCTGGGTCCGCCCATGCTGACGATGTCCTCGGACAGGCTGTTGGCAAGGACCTGCAGCAGGCCCAGAGCGCTCTGGCGTCCAAGAATTATGCTAAGGCCATGGAAGCCGTCGATGCCGCAGACGCGGTCAAGGGCAAGACCGATTACGAGGCCTATACTACGGCCCAGATGCGTGCGGCCATTGCAGCGCAGTCCGGTAATACGGATGCTGCCATCAAGGCCTACGATGTTCTGATCAACAGCTCCCGCACGCCGAAGGCCACCAAGGGCCAGATGCTGATGGCGCAGGCTACCATGGCCTACAGTGCCAAGCAGTATGCCCGCGCCATTCCGGCGACCGAGCAGTATCTGCATGAATATGGCGTTGATCCGCGCATGCAGACGATGCTGATCCAGTGCTATTACCTGCAGCAGGACTGGCAAGGTACGGCCAAAGCTGCGCAGGAGCAGGTGGATGCCACGATCAAGGCTGGAAAGATTCCAGCTGAGAATCAGCTTCAGATGTTGGCAACGGCCTATACGAACCTGAAGGATGGCGATGCGAAGACGCATGCTTATGTCCTTCTGGCCAAGTATTATTCCAAGCCTGATTACTGGTCGATGCTGATCCACGACCTAGTAGCGAACCCCAATCTTTCCCCACCGCTCGTTTTCTATGTCGAGCGTCTTCGTCTGGCGACCGGTGTGCTGAAGGATCCGTCGGATTATCAGGATATGGCTGAGCGCGCGGTGCAGATGGGTCTGCCCCAACTGGCACTTAATCTGCTGAACCAGGGTTATGCCAATCATTCACTTGGCAATGGCCCCACTGCTGCGGCTGACGCCAAGTTCCATGCTTTTGTTGCCCAGCAGGCCGCGACAACGCGAAGCCAGCTTGCTTCAGCTGTCACTCAGGCCGCTTCCGCTCCGAATGCAGGTCCGGCTCTGACTGCTGGTTATAATCAGGTGCTGAACGGACAGGCTGATGCTGGTCTGGCTCTGATGAAAACGGGTCTGGGCAAGAATCCGCGTTATCCGGATCTCGCACAGGTCGAGTACGGCATGGCACAGATGGATGGCGGACAGAAGGCTGAAGCCATCAAGACGTTCTCTGCCGTTTCCGGGAATGGTCCGGCACGCGACGTTGCCGAACTCTGGTCGCTGCTGCTGTCGCGCCCTGCGAAGTAAGGCTGTTATCTGGAATTTAAAAAAGCCGGGGACCTTCCCCGGCTTTTTTTGTAATCAGAATGGCAGAATCGCGTCCATAACCTGCTGGCCGTAGCGTGGTGTCTGAAGCTGGGTGAGAGTCCCTCGGCCACCATAGGAAATTCGCGCCTCAGCCATACGATCATGCGTAACCGTATTGTCCGCTGTGATATCTTGCGGGCGCACGATGCCGCTTACGCCCAGTTCCCGCAGTTCGCTGTTTACCCGGACTTCCTGCTTGCCCATCACAACAAAATTGCCGTTGGGAAGAACTTGGGTGATGGTTCCTGCCAGACGCAGGGTCACAGTCTCGTTGCGGGTGATCTTGCCAGTTGCACCGGAATCGCTGCTGCTGGCAGTGCTCAGGCTGTTTGCGCCCGTAACGGCACTGATGATCTTTCCTTTGATTCCAAACAGGTTGGGAATACCAAAATTCTCGTCAGCGGTTCGATCAGCGGTTGTTCCGTTGTTGAAGGCGGCGTTGTCAGTGATGTCCACAATGATCGTGACCAGATCTCCAACCTGCGACGCCCGCTGATCCTTGAAAAACGCCTTGCTGCCAGAACGCCAGAGACTCGCCGCCTCGTCGGGGGGAGCCTGAAGCGGAGGCATTGGCATCGTGACCGGGCGATAGGAATTGGCCCGTGTCGGATCAGTAATGGACGTCATACGGGGTGGCCGCCCGATTTCGGACATTTGCGCAAGGGAATTACAGGCTGACAGGACCGGTAAAAGGCCAAGCAACCCCAGAGTGCGAACAGAATGTCGAAAAGCGTGCCGCATGGGAAAGTTGAGATCCGTCTGTTCCGTATGATCTCCAGCAAACACGATAACGGTAAAAAACCTGTTAAGACGCTGTCACTTCAGCGCACCGAAAAGACTCGGGCCGCGCCTGTACACAAGGCCGAGCCTGCCGGATCGGATCTGTTTGTGTCGTACCCTTGCCCTGTTGCGGGATGTGGCCGAAAACAGCATGGCGTGGGCTGACAATCCGGACGGCCCGGGCCCATCCTGTCTGGAGACTGCCCTATGCCAACTGTTTCAGCCTCTCCCATTGCGGGTTGTTCCTCCGCACTCCGGTCCTGAGATGGGACTGCGGATTCTGCTGACTGGTGGACAGGGATTTGTCGGCCAGCATTTCAAGGCACGCCTGCAGGATCGCATTCCCGGTCATATCCTGCTTGAAGACCCGATGGATATCCGGGATCGGGCGGCTGTCGAACGGTTTGTGCGGGATGAAAAGCCGGATGCTTGTTTGCATCTGGCCGCCGTATCTTCTGTTGCCCGCGCGAAAGCCGAAAGTGCCGAGGCCTGGACCGTCAATCTTGACGGAACGCTCATTCTGGCGGAAACCTTCGAGACCCATGCGCCTCAGGCCAGCTTCGTTTTCGTCTCGACAGCTGAAATCTATGGCGCCAGCTTTTCGTCGGGGCAGCCGCTGGATGAAACGGCGGTCATCGCCCCGGTTAATTCCTATGCCTCCAGCAAGGCGGCGGCGGATCTGGCCATCGGAAATCTGAGTCGGGAAGGGCTGCATGGTCTTCGTCTGCGCTCCTTCACGCAGGCCGGAACCGCGCAGGAAAAAGAAGCCATTCTGCCGTTTCTCGCGGCGCAGGTTGCCCGGATCGAAGTAGGACAGCAGGCCCCGACCATTACGGTTGGCCACCTGGATGCGGCGTTTGACGTGACGGACGTTCGGGATGCCTGCGATGCCTATATTAATGCCCTTGCTCTCCCTCAGCCTCTGCCAAACGGAACGGCTCTGAACATCTGTTCAGGCGTAACTCGCACCGTGCGGTCCATGGCGCATGATCTGCTGGACGTTGCGGGTATTTCAGCGGGCATTGCGGTCGATCCGGCGATTCCCTGTCCCTCCGGCCTGCCATCCATGCAGGGCAATCCCGCCGCTGCCCGTCAGGCTTTGAGCTGGGAAGCGCAGATCCCCTGGCATGAGACTCTGGTGACGGTTCTCAATGACTGGCGTTACCGGATCAGGCCCTGAGCCTGCTCGCGGGATCGTCAGATGCTGGACAGCGCTTTAGCGCGTTGTCATTCTTTCCGCAGAACCGGCAACCGGAGTGCGTACAATGACAGACTCTCATGATACCGAAATCACGGTGCTCGCCAGTGCGAACGGCCTGACTATTCCAAGCGAATTTCATGCCGGAGTGCGAACCAACCTTGACCTTCTGCGCAGCTATGGCGCGCTGATCGAAGGGCTGGAGCTGCCTGAACGCCTCGAACCAGCTTTCCGGTACGAACCATGAGCGGCCTTCAGCAGCGCACCGTCGCGCTCGCCGCCAGTGTGCGCAAAGGCGAGATTTCCGCCCGGGATCTGGTTGTCAGGACCCTAGCCGATATCGAAGCACGGGACGGGGACTATAACTGCGTCACACGACTGCTGATGCACCGTGCGCTGGAAGCCGCCGAACGCGTGGATCGTCTGGTGCTTCAGGGGCAGGATCCGGGGCCGCTTGCCGGTGTGCCTTTCGGTATCAAGGATCTGTTTGACGTTCGGGGCGAAATCACGACGGCCGGATCCAAGGTTCTGGCCAATGATCCGCCCGCCACGCAGGATGCGACGCTTGTCGCGCACATGATCGCGGCCGGGGCCATTCCCATCGCCCTGACGAACATGGACGAGTTCGCCTACGGATTTGCGACGATCAACGCCCATTACGGCAATACCCGCAATCCGCATGCGCCCGAGCATCTGGCCGGTGGGTCTTCGGGTGGATCGGCGGCGGGTGTGGCAGCGCGGATGTTCTCCATCGGCCTTGGCTCCGACACGAACGGCTCCATCCGGGTTCCGGCGTCGCTCTGCGGGGTCTGGGGGTTGCGGGCCACGCAGGGGCGGCTGTCGGTCGCGGGCAGCTATCCGTTCGTGCCGAGCCTCGATACGGTCGGGCCGTTCGCTGATAGCGCGGGCGGTTTGAAGGCCTGTTTTGAAGCCCTCTGCGCCAGACCGTTGGCGAATGTGGAAGTCGGTAGCCTGCGCATTGCCCGTCTGGGTGGATGGTTTAGTGAGAACATGTCCGCGCCGATGCAGACTGCCATCGACACGCTCTCCATGGCGCTCGGAGCCACGGATGTCGTCGAGATTCCGGAAGTGGCGCGCGCTCGGGCCGCGGCTTTCGTCATCAGCGCTTCTGAGGGGGCGGGGCAACATCTCAGACGTCTGCGGACACAGGCCGCAGACTATGATCCTGCTGTCCGGGATCGGCTTCTGGCTGGTGCTCTTCTGCCCTCGACGCTGATCTTTCAGGCCCATCGTCTGCGTCACTGGTTCCGTGACCGGATGCACGAGGCCTTTGCGAAGACGGATATCCTTCTGGCCCCGGCTCTTGTCGGAGAAGCACCGCGTTTTGATCAGCCGGAAATCGAGATTGGTGGCAAGATGGTATCGGCCCGCGCGAATCTGGGGCTCTATACGCAGCCTCTGACACTTGCGGGCTTTCCGGTTCTGACGGTTCCGATGAAGGTTCCGGGCCTGCCGCTTGGCGCTCAGCTGATTGCGCGTCCGGGTCGGGAGGACCAGCTTTTCGCTCTGGCGGAAAAGCTGGAAACGGACGGACTGGCAGAAGCCCGTCTGATCTGACTTAGGGGCGTTTCAGCGCCTCGGCCATTTTCGTGTGGTCGAGGCGCTTTTCCCATGCCGCAATCAGGACCGGGGCCACGCAGTTGCCTGCGAAATTGCCGACAGCTCGCGCGATCCCTGCAAACCAGTCCACCGCCAGAAGCATCACTAGACTCGCGGGCGGAATGGAGGGGACGCTTGCCAGCGTTGCGGCCAGAATGACGATCGCAAAGCCCGGAATCCCGTGCGCGCCCTTGGACGTGACGAGCGCTGTCACCAGCAGGGTCGCGATCTGCCAGACTGTCAGATGGGTGTCAGTCGCGTTAGCCAGAAAGATGACCGCCATTCCCAGATAAATCGACAGTGCGTCCAGATTGAGCGAATATCCGGCGGGCACCACAATCCCCACGACCTGACGCTCTACCCCGAGTTTTTCAAGCTTGGTCATCAGACTGGGCAGGACCGCGTCTGATGCCGTAGTCGTGGCGACGATCAGCAGTTCTTCGCGGAAATAACGTGCAAACCGCAGTGGACTGACGCCCGCAAGCCGTAGTCCTCCACCCAGCGCACCAACGATAAAGAGACTCACCAGCAGGAAATACAGGGCCGTAAATCCGGCCAGATGCCCGATCGTCTCCAGCCCGTAACGCGCTGTCGTCGTCACCATGGCCCCGAACACACCCAGAGGGGCTATGCGGATGATGACGCCCATCATGCGCGAAAACAGCTCGGAGATACTTTCGATCAGGCGGACCAGAGGGGCGCCACGCTCCCCCATGCCGCTCAGACAGCATCCGGCAAAAATCGCGAAGACGAGGATCTGAAGCACATTCCCCTGTGCGAAAGCTTCTGCGGGGGTATGGGGAACGAGCGAGAGCAGGAAGCCGCTGATACCATTCGCCCGCAGGTTTTGCGCATGGCCGCCATAGGACGCGATCATCCGCGCATCTTCGGCGGTCGGGACGAACCCGACTCCTTTACCGATGCCAAGTCCCATCGCGACCATGACCGCCACACCAAGCGCGAGCGTCGTCATGATCTCGAAATAGAGCAGGGCCTGTCCGCCCAGCCGCCCGACTGTTTTCAGCGAGCCGGCTCCGAGGATTCCGAGCGTTACGATACAGAACAGTAGCGGCCCGACCGCCATGATGATGAGGCGCATGAACAGCGCCGTCATCCAGCCCACATCGTCTGCGAGAGCCGGGAAGAACAGTCCGGCGCCAAGCCCCAGAACCGTCGCCAGCACGACCTGCGCGAACAGGTTTCCGGCCAGAGCTCTCACCACGCGGCAACGGCCCCGTCGCTGCGCGGATCGGTCGCGCCTTCGAGGCGTCCGTTTTCGTGGCGGACCAGCGCGCCTGCATGACCCATGATGATGGACTGTTCCGGGAGCGCTTCGACCGCATGCCCGGCGGCTTCAAGCTGTGATATGACGTCCGGACTGAATCCCGGCTCCACCTTGAGGGACAGGCTCTCGTCTCCCCAGGTCCGCCCGAGCAGCCAGCGCGGACGGCAGATCGCTTCCTGAAGCGGCACCCCGTAGCGGACATGACGGCTGAAGATCGCGGCCTGTGTCTGCGGCTGGCCTTCGCCGCCCATGGTGCCATAGACCATCGTCCGGCCATCCCGCAGCCGGGCCGCAGCCGGGTTGAGCGTATGGAACGGCTTGGCCCCGGGGCGCAGGATGTTCCAGCCTGAATGGGCCAGCCGGAACGACGAGCCCCGGTTTTGCCAGAACAGCCCGCTCTGCGGCAGCATCACGCCGGAGCCGAACTCGAAATACAGGCTCTGGATCATGCTGACCGCTACACCATTGCGGTCGACCGCTCCCATCCAGGTCGTGTCGCCCCACTGTGTTTTCTCGGTCCAGGGCAGGGCGTGGGTCATGGAGATGCGCGACGCCATGGCTTCCAGCCGCGCCGGATCTGCCAGAAGTTCACGGGCCAGTGCTTCGGAGTGTTCGCTGCCATCCGTATGGCGGTTGCGATAGAGAAATGCCTGCTTGGTGGCTTCGACCAGACCGTGGACATGCGCAAAGCTCTCCGGCCCCTCCGCACGGTTCAGATGATCTGACAGGGCCAGAATGAGTAGCGAGGCCACGCCCTGCGTGGGGGGCGCGGTATTGTAAAGGAAGCCGTCGCTGGTCTGGACGTGGAGCGGCTCCTTGACCTCGGCCCGATGTGCCAGAAGATCCAGCGACCGAACCGGACTGCCCGCTGCGGCGAGGTCCGCTGCCAGACTGCGCGCGAGCGGTCCGTTATAAAAACTGCGCAGCCCGTCCCGGTTCAGCATTTTCAGGGTCTGAGCCAGTTCGGGCGACTTGCGGATACTGCCTGCCGTCCAGGGGCAGCCTTTGGGAAAACAGACCCGCGCCAGCGTCGGGTCCGACATCAGCTCCGGCTGTTTCTGCGCCAGAAGAGCAGCCTCGCTTTCGGAGACCACACGCCCGTTTTCCGCATGATGGATGGCATCGCGCAGCAGCCGGTCCAGTGGAAGCGGGTCGCGCATCTCGCTGCTCAGTTCCAGCGCTGTTTCCCAGCCCGAAACCGTTCCCGCTACCGTGTTGGCCGCCAGTCCGCCGCGCCAGGGAATGGTGGTGTGTCCAGCTTCGGCATAAAGCGCGTGCTCGGCGCCCATCGCCAGTGCGCCACAGGCATCAATGGCCACGCTTCGCCCGTCGGGATAACAGATTAGCCAGAACGCATCGCCCCCCAGTCCCGTCATGTGCGGATAGACGACTGCCAGTGTGGAGGCGGTAGCCACGATCGCCTCGATCGCGGTGCCACCATCGCGCAGCACAGCCAGCCCCGCCTGACTGGCGAGATGGTGCGGAGAGGTCACCATTCCGCCAAGGGCGTTGGGTGTCAGCATGGCGGTGTCCTCAAAGGGGCATCAGATCGGGTTGCAGGCGCGGAATATGGGCGCAGAGCGTCCGGATCAGCAGATTTTCGGGGCCTTGCGCGGTCTGATGCCGGGTTGAGGCGATGAACTCCACCTGCGGCATTTCCGGCAACAGCCCCGGGGCGCAATGCGGCAGATGTTCCGCATTGCGCAGGAAAGCCGGTTGCGGTGTCACGCCATATCCGGCGCGCACAGCCGCCAGAAGCGCGCCCAGACTGCCGCTGGTAAACGCCAGATGCCAGGCGCGCCCGGCCTTGTTGAGCGTCTCGATCGCCAGCCGACGGGTGACGCTGCCATCGGGGAACGTCACGAGCGGGATGGACTGCTCGGCCGGAAACTCCGCTCCTGCGGGTGCATACCAGCGCATATCCTCGGTCCAGAGTTTTTGTCCGCGTGTCTCCGTTGTGCGCCGCATTCCGCACCAGACGTCCAGTTCCCCCTGTTCCAGAAGATGGGCCAGATGCGCTGACAGTCCGACCGTCAGCGTGAGCTGCAGCAGAGGGTGAGAGGCGCGGAACGTCCCTAGAATTTCCGGAAAGCGCGTCAGAAGCAGATCTTCCGTCACGCCCAGTCGGATCGTGCCCCGAGGGGCCTCCTGCCGGAAGCGGGACAGGATATTGTCCTCGCACTGCAGAAGATGCCGGGCCAGACCGATCAGCGCCATGCCGTCCTCGGTCAGCCGTACGCTCTTGGTGCTCCGGGCCAGAAGGCGCGTGCCAAGCTGTTCCTCCAGCCGGCTGACATGCTGGCTGATGGTGGACTGGCTCACCCCCTGGCTCTGCGCGGCAGACGTGAAATGCAGCGTCTCCGCAACCGCGAGAAAGGATTGCAGATGGAACGGATCGAGATGCATCTGATCTTTCATGCCAATATGTGTGACCATATTTATTGGCAGGTCAACTTGATCTGCCTCCGTTATGAGCGCAAAGTTTCTCTTCCTTAACACATCCCGCCGGACAGGAGCCCCCATGACAGCCCACGGAGCCCGCGCCGTAGAGCGGTGTCGTATCCTCGCGGATGTGCCCTTCAGCGAAACACCGGGCGGTCTGTTCCGTTTCTGGCTCGGCCCTGCCTATCAGCGTACCCTCACACAGGTCGCGCAGTGGATGGAAGAGGCTGGCCTCACCACTCGTATGGACGCTGCCGGAAGCCTCATCGGACGTTACGAAGGCCTCACGCCCGGCGCTCCGGCCCTGATGATCGGCTCCCATCTCGATACCGTCCGCAACGGCGGGGCCTTTGACGGCAATCTGGGTGTCATGCTGGGAATCGAGCTTGTTTCAGCCCTGAATGAAGAGGGCACACGGCTGCCTTTCGCCATCGAAGTCATGGGTTTTGGTGATGAGGAAGGCTCGCGCTTTGCCGCCCCCATGATCTGCTCCCGCGCGATGGCCGGGCTGATCGATTCCGTCCCCAACGACATGACGGATGCGTCCGGCGTGAGCATGGCCGAAGCCATGATCCGTTACGGCCTCGATCCCGCCCGTCTGAGCGAAACAGCCCGTCGCCCGGATGAACTGATCGCCTATATCGAACCCCATATCGAGCAGGGGCCGGCCATCGAAAGCGCGGATGGTGAAATCGGCGTCGTCACAGCCATCGCCGCCCAGACCCGTCAGCGCGTGACCGTCACCGGCCAATCCGATCATGCGGGCACGACCCCCATGACCATGCGTCAGGATGCGCTGACGGCTGCTGCTGAAATGATACTCGCGGTTGAACGCAACGGCGCGTCAGGGGGTGCTACGCAGGTTGCCACGGTTGGTCAGATCGAGGTCACGCCGAACACGTCGAATGTCATTCCCGGCGAAGTCCGCTTCTCGCTGGATATGCGGGCTGAAACCAATGAAGCCCGCGATGCCATGGCCGAGGCGATCCGCACGGATCTGCGGGCCATCACGGCCCGGCGGGGCGTCGGCATCACATTTGATACGCCCCAGTATCTGCCTGCCGCCGCCTGTGCGTCTGAACTGGTGGAAGGTCTGGCGCGGGCTGTCACGAGCGTCACCGGCCGGCCGGCCCAGCGCCTTCTGAGTGGCGCGGGACACGACGCCATGGCCATGGTCGATCTGTGCCCGATGGGGATGCTGTTCATCCGCAGTCCGGGTGGCCTCAGCCATCATCCCGATGAAACCGTCCGCGTGGGAGACGTTGATTTCGCCCATCGTGCCCTGCTTGCCTTCGTCAAGGAGTTCCAGTCATGAGCCAGCCCGCAACATTCGCCCAGCTTGATCCGCCGTCCCGCCTGCTGATGGGTGCGGGGCCGACGAATGTCCATCCGCGCATCCTTCGCGCCATGTCCTATGACGTGATCGGCCAGATGGACCCGGAAATGACCGCCTACATGGATGAGGTCATGGCGCTGTACCGCGAGGTCTTCCGCACGAAGAACCACTGGACGCTGCTGGTGAACGGTTCTGCGCGCTCGGCGATCGAGGCTGCGCTCGTGTCGCTGGTCTCACCCGGCATGAAGGTCGTTATTCCGCGCTTCGGCCGCTTTGGCCTGCTGCTGACGGAAATCGTCCATCGCTGCGGTGGTATTCCCTGCACGGTGGATGTGGACTGGGGGCAGGTCGTTGATCCGGCGCTCATCGAAGCTGCCATCATCGCGCACAAGCCCGGCCTGGTCGCCTGTGTTCATGGCGATACGTCCACCACGACGGCTCAGCCGCTCGAAGAGATTGGCCGCATCTGCCGCAAACATGACGTGCTGTTCTATGTGGACGCCACAGCCACGCTCGGTGGCATGACGTTCGAGACCGATGCCTGGAACATCGACGTCGCCACGGCCGGGCTTCAGAAGTGCCTGAACGGTCCTCCGGGCTCCGCGCCGATCACGCTGTCTGATCGCGCTGTCGCCGCGATTCTCAAGCGCCGCCATGACGAAGCGGGGATCGCCACTGGTCAGCCGCAGGGCCACGGTCCGGTCATCCAGTCGAACTATTTCGATCTGGCGATGCTGATGAATTACTGGTCCCCGGCGCGGATGAACCACCACACCGAAGCCACATCCATGCTCTACGCCGCGCGTGAAACGGCGCGTCTGGTTGTCGAAGAAGGCGTGGAAGCCCGTGTTGCCCGTCATGTGCGGGCAGGGCGCGCCATGGTCGCCGGCCTGCGGGCCATGGACCTGAAGGTCTATGGTGACGACACTACCCGTATGAGCAACGTCACTGGCGTCTGGGTTCCGGAGGGTGTGGACAATGCCCGCATCCGTCAGCTCATGCGCGATGATTTCGGGATCGAGATCGTCTCGTCCTTCGGTCCGCTGACCGGCAAGATCTGGCGCATCGGGGCGATGGGAATCAATGCCCGCAAGGACAAGGTTCTGCTCACGCTCGCCGCTCTCGATTCCGTGCTGGCCAGCGAAGGCGTGACGCTCAATCGTGGCGCAGGCGTGGATGCCGCCCGCGTGGCGTGGGACGCTGCCTGATTGGACTTCGGGGGCGGAAGCCTCATTTTTTCGGATGGTTCTTCCGGCCTGAACCGCTTTTCTTCCCGCCGCCGTCTTCCTTGTTGACGGTGGCCCAGGCCCGGCGCTCGGCTTCCTTTTCCGGGAGGCCACGCTTTTCGTAGCTTTCCTCGATATGTTCGGCCTGGCGTTTCTGCTTGTCCGTATAGGCTGACTTGTCTCCACGAGGCATGATTTCGCCCTCCTGCAAGAGATCCTGCCCCCTCTACGCCTCAACCCGGCCTGCGTTCCCGACCGGCGCGTCCTACACAAACAGGTGTGTGGTCTTGATCCGAACTCCGCACGGCGCGAGCATCCCCGGAAATATTTCCGTCCGGAGAAACACACAGAATGTCGATCGTCTTCCATCATACGCCCGAACGCGCGAAGGTCTGGAGCGAGAAGTTCGCGCAGGTGCGTCCTGACATTCCGTTTCATGTCTGGCCGGAAACCGGTCCGAAAGAGGATGTCCGCTATCTCGCGGCCTGGAAGACGCCGGACGATCTCGCCACGCTTTTTCCCAATCTTGAGATCCTGTTCTCGCTGGGGGCGGGGATCGATCAGCTCAACCTCGCCAATGTGCCGCCGGGCGTGAAGATCATCCGCATGGTGGAGAGCAGTCTGGTGGAGGGCATGATCGAATATGTCCTGTGGGCGGTACTGTCTTTTCACCGTGACATGTTCCGCTACGCCCGCCAGCAGCGCGAACACGTCTGGGATGGTTCGCACAACCGCCCGGCGAAGCTCTATCGCGTCGGTCTCATGGGTATGGGAGAGCTGGGCAGTCCCGTTCTGGAGAAGCTTGTCTCCTTTGGATACGACTGTCGGGGCTGGAGCCGCAGTCGCCGGGAGGTGCCGGGGGTAAAATCTTTTGCCGGGGCAGGGGAGCTGGACGATTTTCTGGCAGAAACCGACATTCTGGTCTGTCTCGTCCCTCTGACGGATGCGACCCGAGGCATCCTCAATCGCAGCCTATTCGAAAAACTGCCAAAAGGCGCCTGTCTCATCAATTGCGGCCGGGGTGGTCACTTGGTGCAGGACGATCTGATTCCCGCGCTCGACAGCGGTCAGCTTTCACAGGCCGTTCTTGACGTTGCCATGCCCGAGCCGCTTCCGCCTGAACATCCGTTCTGGAGTCATCCCCGCATTTTCCTGACTCCACATATCGCTTCCGCCGCCCAGTCTGAGACTGCCGCCGAAGCCGTACTGGCCAATCTGCGCCGCTATGAGGCGGGAGAACCTATGACCGGCGTTATCGATACGAGACGAGGCTATTGAGACCTCAAAGCGGTTTATGCATTTTCCCGCTTGCCAACCTTGGAGGGCTCGGTTAGAACGCGGCCACCTTGATGGATGCGCCGGTGTAGCTCAGCTGGTAGAGCACGTCATTCGTAATGATGGGGTCGGGAGTTCGAATCTCTTCACCGGCACCATCAAGGTCTTCCGAAAATCTGGTTCTACTGCTTCGTCATTGCGGGCACAGAGCATGATGCCCCTCTAAAGAACGGCATCCGGATCTTCACGATTTTTCAAAACATTGCCGATAAAACCCACTTCCTCTGGGCAATGGACCTGTGATGGGACTACGGTAAGTGTCGATATCCCGATGCAGAGGGCTGCCTGAGAAGGGCGGACTGTCAAAAGACGGCTCCCTGCGTTAGGTTAGGAGCCCGATGTCTGACCGTTTCCATAAACGAATGTGGCGCAACGCCGTCAGCTTTTCCCGCAAGCAGGAGCCCCACGCCTCCATTCATGCGGTGGAAGGTCTGCGCGAATGCCCGACCTGCGGCCTTTTCCAGCATGTCCCACGTCTAAAACCCGGTCATCTTGCAGAATGCCTGCGCTGTGGCTGCCAGCTGGCCCGTCGCCGGAAGACGTCCCTGATCGGCGCCCCGGCTGCTTTCTGCGTTACGTCAGCCGCGCTTTACGCCACGCTCCTCATCAGCTCTCTCATGACGCTGAATGTTTACGGACGGGAGAATACCGTCTCCCTCATGAGTGGTCCGATCGAACTGGGTCATCAGGGCTATGGCGCGATCGGTGTTCTGGTTGCGCTGGTGACGATCCTCATGCCCGGTGTCATCATCGGCCTGATGGCTGCCATCCTTTATGGCGCTTCCCGGCCTCAGATGCCTGACTGGACCCCGCGTCTTCTCACCTGGTATGATCGTCTTCGTGGCTGGTCGATGGTGGAAGTCTATGTCCTCGGCGTCCTGGTGGCCTATACCAAACTCGTAGATCTCGCCCTCGTTATCCTTCAGCCTGGCGTCTATCTTCTGGGTGGTCTGATGCTGAGCATGGCCGCCGTAGACTCGACCTTTGATGCCGAGCGGATCTGGCGCAGTCGCGATATTCGTCCAAAGCTCGACGATCATCAGGGCCATCTGCTCGATGTTGCGCATCTGGATGCCCGTAACGGCATTATTCCCCCTGTGGAGAACATGCTCTCCTGTCATGCCTGCGATCTGGTTCTGGCGTTCGATCATGCTGTGCCGCAGGAGCAGGACATGGGGGACTGCCCGCGCTGCGGACAGATTCTGCGGCGGCGCAAACCCCAGAGCCTGTCGTCGGCCACCTGTCTGCTTGTGGCGGGTGTTGTGTTTTACCTGCCGGCTAACCTGCTGCCAGTCATGACCTACACCAAGGTCGGCCATGGCGCGCCGAGCACGATTATCAGCGGTGTGATCGAGCTATGGCAGGCAGGAATGATACCGCTTTCTCTGCTGGTGCTGTTCGCCAGCATTACCGTACCCGTTCTCAAGATCGTCGCTCTTACGATCATGATCATCAGCACGCGTCTTGGAGCCAGCTGGCAGCTCAGGCACCTTTCTAAACTCTACCGTCTCGTTGTCATCATCGGTCGCTGGTCGATGATCGATGTCTTCATGATTTCCATCCTCGTTGCCGTCGTGCATTTTGGCTTCCTCGCCAATGTCACGGCTGACCCAGGGATGGTCTGTTTTGCGCTGGTCGTGATCCTGACCATTTTCGCCGCAGAGCTTTTTGATCCCCGCGGGATGTGGGATGCCGCTGGCCTCAATGGCACGGTCGCAGCCCCCTTGGCGGACAGCACGGAGCCGGAGACATCTTCTCCGTCCGGCCCTGTCCCGCATCTACCTTCTTCTGACCCTCATGATATGGAGCCTGGACGCGCGTGAGCGATTCCCGAAACAACCGGGGGGAGCAGCCGGTCTCGCCGAAGGAAGCCCCGGTGCGCCGCACCCGCTTCTCCCTCATTCTGCTGATTCCGGTGGTGGCCATTCTCATTGCCGGATGGCTGGCGTGGGAGCATTTCGCGACGCGCGGTCCCGAGATCACCATCACGTTCGAAACGGCTGACGGCCTCACCCCCGGCCAGACGCAGGTCAAGAACAAGGCCGTGACGCTTGGGACCGTTCAGGACATTACCCTCAGCGACGACATGAAGCATGTCGACGTCACGGTGCAGATGAATGCCAACAGTTCCCATATTCTGACTGACCACACCCGTTTCTGGGTCGTGCGTCCGCGGATCAACGGCGCGAGCATCACAGGTCTCGATACCCTGTTCTCCGGTGCCTATATCGCGCTGGATCCGGGAACCGATGATGGCCATTATCAGAAGTCCTTCAAAGGCCTCGAATCACCGCCGGGCGTGCGTTCTGATCAGCCTGGAGAGACGTTCTGGCTGGTATCTCCGTCGCTGGGGTCGCTCGGTCCAGGATCGCCGGTCTTCTTTCGTGATCTTCAGGTGGGCGAGGTGCTCGGCTACACAATGCCGCCGGGTGGAGCGGGACCGATTGTCATTCAGGCCTTCGTTAAAGCGCCATATGACCATTACCTGCGCACGGACAGCCGTTTCTGGAATGTCTCCGGCGTGCAGGTCGGGCTTGGAGCTGGTGGCCTGAAGGTCCAGCTCAAATCGCTTCAGGCCCTGTTCTCGGGTGGTATTGCCTTTGGCCTGCCAGAGCGTCGTCGCAACGTCGATCTGCCCGATGCGCCGCCGAATTCCGTCTTCAAGCTCTATGCCAGCGAGGCCGATGCCGACAACGCGCGCTATCACAAGCGCCTGCGTGTCGTCACCTACATCAACTCCTCCGTCAAAGGCCTCACGAACGGTAGTCAGGTCACTATGTTCGGCCTGCAGATCGGCACCGTCACGGATGTCCGTCTGCTTCTTGAAAGCCCGACCAAACTCCCACGTGTCCGCGTGGACATGGAGCTTGAACCCGAGCGCATGCTGTCCAACTGGGATGACCGGATCGAAAATAGCAAGGAGCCGCCTGTCGAGACCTATCTTCAGGCCTTTGTGGCTGAAGGTATGCGCGCCTCGGTTCAGAGTGCCAGCTTCCTGACTGGCGAATCCATGATCGCTCTGCAATTCGTCAAAAGCGCTCCCACGACGACCCTGACCTACGAAGGAGAGATTGCTGTTCTTCCGAGTCAGGCAGGCGGAATGGATGGGATCATGGAGTCCGTTTCCACCATTACCGACAAGATCGCAGCAATGCCGCTGACTGAAATCGGCGGCCATGTGAACGATCTTCTGGCGCATGCTGATGGTCGTCTGAACAGTCCTGAAGTCACGCAGTCCCTCGCGGCCCTGCGTGATTCACTCCAGAGCCTGAACAAACTGACAAAGACCGCCAACCAGAACCTGCCTGCCCTCATGAAGAGCCTGCAGGGTACGCTGGCGAATGCCCAGTCGGTTCTTGGGTCCTATGGCGGCGATACGGATTTCCACCGCAGCCTCCAGAACATGATCACCCAGCTGACCCAGATGTCCCGCTCGCTGCGGTTCCTCACGGATTATCTGGATCACCATCCTTCCGCTCTCATCACCGGCCGCAGGAACTGAGCCATGACACAGTCTTCGACGTCCCGCCTTCGTTTCCTGTCTCTGGTAGGGGTTCTGGGGCTGACGGGCATGCTTTCAGCCTGCAGCAGTGATCCGACGCTTTACACGCTCGCACCTCTCCCAGGCGTCTCCCAGGCTGGAGGACCGGTCGTGGTGGAAGTGCGGACACCTGTGGTCAGCGCGCGTCTTGATCGCGATACCATCGTGAAGGCCAGCAAAGACTATCAGACCAAGCTGGCCTCTGGCAGCAGCTGGAGCGAAGCACTTCCGGACATGCTGGGCCACACGCTGGTGACCGATCTGGCCCAGCGTCTGCCGGGGACAACCGTTTTCGCGCAGGATGATGCCGTTACCACCACTCCGTCAGCTTATGTTGAGCTGACTATTCGTAATTTTGAAGCCGATTCAGCAGGACATGCGCTTGTGACGGGAATGCTGTCTGTTCATCCGGCAGGTAAGATTATCGGACCTGTCATGACCTGGCCTGTGGTCTGGCAGACATCGGAGCCTGTAGCGTCCAGCACCGCGAGTCTGACAGCGGCACTGAGTCAGGGCGTTGCAGCGATTGCCGATCAGGCCGCCGCAAAACTGCGTGTTCTCCCGCCTCCTGTAAATGACTGAGAGGCGCTAGCAGCTTACCAACAAAAAAAGGCTCCCAAGAGGGAGCCTTTTTTGTTGGAAGAACCAAATTTTTGAAAAGCGTCAGAGCTTTTCGACCTGGGTGAAGTCCAGATCAACAGGGGTGGAGCGTCCGAAGATGGAAACGCTGACCTTGAGGCGCTGGCGCTCGTCGTCCACGTCTTCGATCATGCCGGTGAAGGACGTGAACGGACCATCGGCCACGCGAACCTGTTCGCCGATCTCGAAGGACAGGCTGGAACGGGGGCGCTCAACGCCTTCCTGGGCCTGCTTCATGATGCGGTCGGCTTCGGCGGCCGTGATGGGAGTCGGACGGTTGCGGGTGCCAAGGAAGCCCGTGACCTTGGGCGTGTCCTTGACGAGATGCCAAGCCTCGTCCGTCAGTTCCATCTTTACGAGAACATAACCCGGAAAGAACTTGCGCTCTGCATTGACCTTACGGCCGCGGCGCATTTCCGTGATGTCTTCGGAAGGAACAAGAATCTGTTCGAAATGGTCGGAAAGGCCTTTCTGTGCGGCCTGTTCCTGGATGTGACTCGCGATCTTTTTCTCGAATCCGGAATAGACGTGCACAACGTACCAACGCTTCGCCATGGTGCGAACCTAGCCTCCAACGCCAAAAAGTTCGCGGACGCCGAGGCCGATCACCTGGTCCACGATGAAGAAGAAGATGCAGGTCACGGTAACCATGACCAGTACGGCACCTGACGTGATCAGGGTGTTGCGACGGGTCGGCCACGTGACGCGCTTCGCTTCGGCGCGGACGTCACGGACGTAAGCGACCAGATTGAAGCCGGATCCGTTCTTTTGAGGCGCCGTCTTCCGCGACTCGTCTTTCGGGGTACTGACCGACACCATCGTCCTCGAATCAAGTGAAAATCCCGCTCCCGGTGTCGGGAAGGACATCCGGCGAGAAGGAGTGGCAGGGGTGGAGGGTCTCGAACTCTCAACCTCCGGTTTTGGAGACCGGCGCTCTAGCCAATTGAGCTACACCCCTATCATCGGGCAGGACATTTTGAGGTGTCATGCCAGCGACAGTGGCCGCAAAAGAGAATGTTCGGGAACAAAAGTCAAGTGCCCTGAACATCTTTGTTGTGGAATTTCCATTTTGGATTTTCCCCTCTTGCGGGCGCTGGAACAGATGGAGTAGGAAGACTTCCATCTGAGCGGGCGTAGCATAGTGGTAATGCAGTAGCCTTCCAAGCTTCTTAGGAGGGTTCGATTCCCTTCGCCCGCTCCAGAGTTCCAAAAAAAATCAGCGCTGTATTTTCACTGCCACTGGCAGGGGACGTGCGATGGTGTGGCTTCCCCAAACTGGAGAATCTGCAACGCTACAGCAGCATCTCCGACATTGCCTGACAGGTGGCCTTTCGGATCCGCCCCATGAGCTGTCGGTGCTACATCCTCACTGAGCAGGATGTCGCCGGGATTGAGTTCCACACTGGTGCCGTCCATCGCCCTGACAAAATAAATCCCCGACAGCGGCACGATCCACTGAACCTGGTGACTCTCGTTCCATCCGCCTTTCCAGTGAGGGGGCTGCACGCGCATCGTCACTGCCGCCGACCCGTCATGGGGGCTGCTGAGCATGATCTTGTCACCTTCCGGGGTAATCGAATCCTCATGGAAAGTAGACATCTTGCATTTTGTCAGGTGGGTGACGCCCTGCGGATCGGTCCAGTTGTCCCAATAGGAAATGGTTGGGAAGGATGGTTTGTCCTCAATCGGGGTCGCGTGGGCTGTTGTGCCCAGGGCAGGGATGGACAGGGCGCCCATGAGGAAAAAGAGGCGCTTCTGGATGGACATTCGGTCTCCATACTCATTTTGGGGGATGGTGTTGTAAGAGTGTGATTTCTGGAAGAAAGATATCCCGAAAAATCACTGTGGAACACCTGTCATGCCAGTCCGGCGGGGGAAAACGCAAACCAGCCCCATGATAACGGGTACTGATAGGGTGATTTGCTGATCCTCTTGGTTGCGCAGGACTGGGGCAGCGTGCTAGAGGCGGCGCCAAGTGGAGGACCGGGTTTCAGACGAATCCTGCGCAGGAACGTGTATGCCCGGTCCGGACAGTTTTGATGCAAGGAACCGGATAAGCCGGTTCCGGCCGCACTCTGCGGCGGATTTAGTGAGACGGAACACGCGTGTGACGGTGACACAGGTGCCGCAGGTTGGACATACAGGGGGCTTGGCCCAGCGCTATGCCCGTGCGCTTTATGACCTCGCTTCGGAACAGGGAAATCTTTCCGATGTTCTGGGCGAAGTGAAGGCGCTGCGTACCGCCATTTTCGAAAGCGACGATCTGCGGAAATTCTTGGCTGACGCCCGGATGGACATCCGCCAGGGCCGGACGGTTTCGGATGTCCTGATGTCGAAGCTCGGTTTTGGAGACACCCTGCGACGGTTCGTCGGCGTTATCGCCGATAACCGCCGTCTGCCTGATCTTGCATCCATTCTGGACGGCGTTCTGGCTCTTGATTCCGCCCTGCGTGGTGAAGTCGTCGCCGAAGTCCGCTCCGCACAGCCTCTTACGGATACGCAACGCAGCCAGCTTCAGGCCCGTCTGGCCGAAGCCGGTTACAGCCGCGTGTCCATGACTGAACGTACGGACGCCGCCCTGCTTGGTGGCATGACCGTACGGATCGGTTCCACACTGTTTGATACTTCGATCGCCGGGCGCCTGACCCGCCTGCAGAACGCCATGAAGGGAGCCGCGTGATGGATATCCGTCCCGCTGAGATTTCGGACATCCTCAAGCAGCAGATCGCGTCGTTCGACCAGGTCGAGACCGTTTCCGAGACAGGCACAGTCCTGTCCATCGGCGACGGCATCGCCCGCGTCTACGGCCTGAATAATGTCATGGCCGGTGAAATGGTCGAGTTCGAAGGAACTGGCCTCAAGGGCATGGCGCTGAACCTCGAAGCCGACAATGTCGGTGTGGTTCTGTTCGGCGACGGCGACGGCATTCGTGAGGGCGACACCGTCCTGCGTACGAAGTCCGTGGTTGAAGTTCCGGTTGGCAAGGGCCTGCTGGGACGCGTGGTCGATGGTCTGGGCAACCCGATCGACGGCCGTGGCCCGCTGACGGATGTCACGTATCGCCGCGCTGAAGTGAAGGCTCCGGGCATCATGCCGCGCCAGTCGGTCAGCGAGCCGATGCAGACCGGCATCAAGGCCATCGACGCCCTTGTCCCCATCGGACGTGGCCAGCGTGAGCTGATCATCGGTGACCGCCAGACGGGCAAGACCGCGATCCTGATCGACACCATTGTCGCCCAGAAGCCGGTCAATGCCGAAGGCGACCCGAAGAAGTCCCTGTACTGCATCTATGTCGCCATCGGGCAGAAGCGCTCCACGGTTGCAAACCTGGTCCGTACGCTCACTGAGCATGGCGCGATGGAATACTCCATCGTTGTTGCTGCTACGGCGTCCGACGCTGCTCCGATGCAGTATCTCGCACCGTACACGGCCTGCGCCATGGGTGAGTATTTCCGCGACAACGGCATGCACGCTCTTGTCTGCTACGACGATCTGTCCAAGCAGGCTGTGGCCTATCGTCAGATGTCCCTGCTGCTGCGTCGTCCGCCGGCTCGTGAAGCATTCCCGGGTGACGTGTTCTACCTGCACTCCCGTCTGCTGGAGCGTGCGGCCAAAATGTCCGACGCCAATGGCGGCGGCTCCCTGACGGCTCTGCCCGTCATCGAGACGCAGGCTGGCGATACGGCTGCCTACATCCCGACCAACGTGATCTCCATCACCGACGGCCAGATCTTCCTTGAGACGGATCTGTTCTACAAGGGTATCCGCCCGGCCGTGAATGTCGGTGGTTCGGTGTCCCGCGTGGGTTCCGCAGCCCAGATCAAGGCGATGAAGCAGGTTGCCGGCAAGATCAAGCTGGAGCTGGCCCAGTATCGTGAAATGGCTGCGTTCTCGCAGTTCGCTTCCGACCTGGATGCCGCAACCCGGAAGCAGCTGGATCGTGGTGCCCGTCTGGTCGAGCTGCTGAAGCAGCCCGAGACGTCCCCGCTGCCCGTCGAAGAACAGGTTGTTGTTCTTTATGCCGGGACGCGTGGCTACGTTGATCCGATCGCGGTGGACAAGGTTGTGGCCTATGAAGCCGCTCTCCTGTCCGAACTGCGCGGTGCGGGCTCTGACATCCTGACGGCCATTCGCAATGACCGCCAGATCAAGCCGGAGACGGAAGGCAAGCTCAAGGAGCTGCTCGAAGCATTCGGCAAGCGCTTTTCGGCCTGAGGATAGCCCATGGCTTCGCTGAAGGAACTGCGTGGACGGATCACGGGCGTCAAATCGACGCGCAAGATTACGAACGCGATGAAAATGGTCGCAGCGTCAAAGCTGCGGCGCGCCCAGATGCAGGCCGAAGCGGCCCGCCCCTATGCGGACGCCATGCGTCGCATGATGGCGGAGCTGGCGACGGCGACCCGTGGTGAGGACGCAGCCAGTCTGCCGCGTCTTCTGGCGGGAACAGGCAAGGACCAGACCCATCTCGTGGTGGTGCTGACCTCTGACCGCGGCCTTGCTGGCGGCTTCAACGCCAACATCGTCCGCAGTGCCCGTCAGCTGGTCGACACGCTTGTCTCTGAAGGCAAGACGGTTCGCATCCTGCCGGTTGGCCGTAAGGGAGCAGACATCCTCGTGCGTCACTATCCGGAGATGATCACCGATCGTCTGTCAGGCAGTGATGGCAAGGATGTGGGTTTCGACAAGGCTTCCGATATCGGAAGCCGGATCGCGACCATGCTGGACGCGGGCGAAATCGACCGCTGCACGCTGGTCTATAACCGCTTCCTCAACGCCATGACGCAGGTTCCGGTCCAGGCGCCTCTGGTTCCGCTGTCGGTTCACGAGAACGACAATGCCGCACCTGATGCCGACACGGCGCAGTACGAATTCGAGCCCGATGAGGCAACACTCCTGACGCAGCTTCTGCCGCGCAACCTGCAGGTCCAGATTTTCTCGGCCATGCTGGAAAGCGCTGCAGGCGAGCAGGGCGCGCGGATGACCGCGATGGACAATGCCAGCCGCAACGCCAGCAAGGCCATCGATCGTCTGTCGCAGAAGTACAACCGCACGCGTCAGGCGAACATCACCAACGATCTGATCGAAATCATCTCCGGCGCAGAAGCCGTTTGAGATCACGCAGGAGACGAATTTGATGTCTGAAACTCTTACCCCTTCTGCCGGAGCTGCCAATAACGTGGTCGGCCGTGTCACCCAGGTGCGCGGACCGGTCGTGGACGTGCAGTTCGAAGGCGATCTTCCCTTCATCCTGAACGCCCTGCACGTTCAGAACGGCGATCACACGCTGGTTCTGGAAGTGGCCCAGGAAATCGGTGAGCGTCAGGTCCGCTGCATTGCCATGGACACGACCGACGGTCTGGTTCGTGGCACTGAAGTCCGTGACACCGGCACCCAGATCATGGTTCCGGTTGGCCCGGGCACGCTTGGTCGTATCCTGAACGTCGTTGGCGAACCCATCGACGATCGTGGCCCTATCCACAGCGAGCTGCGCTTCCCGATCCATCGCCCGGCTCCGTCCTTCGAAGAGCAGGCTGCTGCGTCCGAGATCCTCGTGACCGGCATCAAGGTTGTCGATCTGCTCTGCCCGTACCTCAAGGGTGGTAAGATCGGTCTGTTCGGTGGCGCCGGCGTCGGCAAGACGGTCATCATTCAGGAACTCATCAACAACATCGCCAAGGCGCATGGTGGCGTGTCCGTCTTCGCTGGTGTGGGTGAGCGTACCCGTGAAGGTAACGACCTGTATTTCGAAATGCAGGACGCAGGCGTCATCAAGATTGCTGAAGACGGCTCGACCGAGGGTTCCAAGGTTGCGCTGGTCTACGGCCAGATGAACGAGCCGCCGGGAGCCCGTTCGCGCGTCGCCCTGACGGGTCTGTCGCTTGCCGAGTACTTCCGTGACGAAGAAGGACAGGACGTCCTGTTCTTCGTGGACAACATCTTCCGCTTCACGCAGGCTGGTTCTGAAGTTTCCGCACTTCTGGGCCGTATCCCGTCCGCAGTGGGCTACCAGCCGACGCTGGCTACCGAAATGGGTGCCCTGCAGGAGCGTATCACCTCCACGAAGAAGGGCTCCATCACGTCCGTTCAGGCCGTGTACGTCCCTGCTGACGATCTGACCGATCCGGCGCCTGCCGCGACCTTCGCGCATCTTGACGCCACGACGGTTCTCAACCGTTCGATCGCGGAAATGGGCATCTATCCGGCTGTTGATCCGCTGGATTCGACGTCCCGTTCGCTCGATCCGAAGATCGTTGGTGAAGAGCACTATCAGGTTGCGCGTCAGGTTCAGCAGACGCTCCAGACCTACAAGGGCCTGCAGGACATCATCGCGATTCTCGGCATGGACGAGCTGTCTGAAGACGACAAGAAGATCGTTGGCCGCGCCCGTCGCATCCAGCGCTTCCTGTCCCAGCCTTTCCACGTGGCCGAAGTCTTCACAGGCGCCCCGGGCAAGCTGGTGTCGCTGGAAGACACGATTCGTTCCTTCAAGGCTGTCGTGGCTGGCGAGTATGATCACCTGCCGGAAGGTGCTTTCTATATGGTCGGTGACATCGACGAGGCCGTTGCGAAGGCCGAGAAGATGAAGCAGGAGGCCTGATCCGATGCCGCTTCGCATCGAGATCGTCAGCCCGGAAAAGCGCCTTGTCGAACGTGACGTCGACATGGCCGTGGTCCCGGGCATGGAAGGCGATATTGCAGCCATGCCGGACCGCGCACCGCTGATGCTTCAGCTGCGGGGCGGCGTTGTGGCCCTCTATCAGGGTGACAAGATCGTGGACCGTTACTTCGTGACGGGCGGTTTTGCCGATATGGGTGCTGATCACTGCACCATTCTGGCCGATTCCGCACAGCTCATGAGTGAGCTGTCCGTGGATGAGGCCAAGAGCCGTCTGCGGGACCTGGAAAGCCGCTGGGCTGAAATCGGTCCGAACGATGTGGACATGCACGACCAGATCAGCCGCGAACTGCAATCCGTTCGCGCCGAACTGGAAGCTGTTCAGGAACACGGTCCGGCCTGAACGGTCTTTTCAGACCAGGTTTGCAAAAACCCGCTTCACCGCAAGGTGAGGCGGGTTTTTCTTTGCCATTTTTCAGAACTCTTCATGCTCAGGTGCCTGAAATGACGGCGTGCCTCACCGGCAAAGATATTGCCTAGGTGCGTTTCAGGAATTTTTGTGAGGTGAAGGGGCTCGCTGTCGCAGGCTGAGAAGCTCGCAGCTTTGTCTGCGGGCTATCCCGGAGCTGGAGAGGTAACGTTATATGAGCCGTAAGGTGCGATAACGCGCTCTTCTGCCTGCTCAAGAGACGTTGAGCAGGCAGAAGACCAGGAAATTCAAAGAAAACGACAAAAAAAGCGCCCGAAAGGCGCTTTTTTCATCTTTTTATCGTTTCGGAAAACCAATGGGTAGCGGGGATAAGTTGGTTTTGTGAGGGATTTCGGGGTGTTGAGAGTGTGAGTAAGTACGAGTCTGAATGTGTTTGACACTCTGGGGAGGTCCCCGTATAAGCCCGTTCACCGACGCAGCGGGGGCCACTTACTGAGGTCTTCTGGGGCGGCGGGGACGACGATCTTTGAAAATTGAATATGGAATTGGAAGGGATATGTTGGCGGCGTTTTGGTGCTGGTGATCTGGGATTAAGTTCCTGG
>NZ_JAERLY010000008.1 GCF_018256155.1 Gluconobacter sp. Dm-62 | reverse complement strand
CGCACCTGCAGAACCCTCTGTGCCCGCGAATCCTCCCATGGCGCAGGCCCCTGTCATCGTGCCGCCAACGAAAGACCCGCTGCCGGACAGTCAGCCAGCATCGCCGAGCCAAAGGGCCGAGACATCTGCTCCATCCGCACCTCAGGCACCGAGTCCTACCCCCAACACACCAGCCATCACGTCGCAGAACACCTCTCCGACGGCTCCGGTGCCAGCCAGTCCCCTGAGCAGCGATGTCCCGGCGGCCACAAGGATCACGCCCTCCGCTCCGAACACCCCACCCGCGCC
This sequence comes from Gluconobacter sp. Dm-62, assembly GCF_018256155.1. Classification (GTDB taxonomy): domain Bacteria; phylum Pseudomonadota; class Alphaproteobacteria; order Acetobacterales; family Acetobacteraceae; genus Gluconobacter. Next base: position 192,995 of record NZ_JAERLY010000008.1, on the reverse strand, counting down.
TGCAGCTTCCGCAAAGCCGTCCCCTTCCCCCGTCGTACCTCCGGCGGCCGGAAACAGCTCACAGGGAAACTAGGACATGCGCCCTCATCTGAACGCACGGCCTGCCCTGATCGCGCTTCTGATGGCCGGGGCAACGGCATTTTCAGGAGGAGCTCATGCGGCTCCTGCCCCGATGCCACCAATGCCTCCGATACCGCCGCTCCCTCCCATGCCAACTTCTCCTCCCTCGCATGAAGCCTTCGCAGTCGGTTCAGAAACACTTGTCATTCCGGCGACATGTCTCGACCGCCTCGACGTTGTGGGCGGCGCGGACACCCGTATCGTTTCAGGAAACGGCAACCTGAAAAAACACAGGGACCGGCTGACATTCACGACAAGCGCACAGGACTGCACATCCCAGGGCCGTGCACTGATCATGGTTCCGGCGCAGACCAGCATCGAGATCCAGTCACCCCATAACCGCACGACGTCATATCGCGTCAGTGGCATCAGCGGCGAAGTGACGGCAACCAGCGGACGGGGCGATCTGGATATTGATCAGGCGAGTGGCCTGAACCTGAACATGGAAGGCACCGGCAACGTCTCGGTCCGGCTTGTGACAGGTCGGCTGGCTGTACAGAATTTCGCCAGCGGCGACCTGCATATCGACACCCTCGCGACCTCTACTGCCAGCCTCACGGCCATGTCTTCAGGCGATATCCGGATTGCCCGGGGCAACACGGATGTCCTGACGGTCCGGAATTATGGTTCGGCGGATATTGCGCTGAGCGCAGGTGCACGGGATGCGGATATAACACTGCTGGGGAGCGGTGATGTTACGCTTCAGAAAGTCAGCGAGATGCTGAAGGAGCGCCCGCTCGGCTCCGGCACGATTTCCGTTGCCGAGAGCGCCGGCGCAAGAATCACGACCGTCAACACCCCTGACAGTTCTGCCATCCTTTCCGATACGGCCAGAAGAGTCCTCGACCATTTCGATATCCATCTGGACAATCAGGACGACACATTAGAAGCACCGGCCCATGCCAGACATCATTCCAGCGGCAATGGTCTGATCGGTATTCTGCTGAAAATCTTCCTGATCGTCTGGGCTGTGCGCCTCTTCCGCCGATATCGCCGGACTGGAGTGCTCCCGTTCAGAAACATGTTGAACAAAGCGGCTGCAGGATATGCAGAAGGGACACGAAGCTGGGCCCGCCACCGCGACACATGGCGCGACACTCCGACGGGCAGCGCAACAGCCATAGTCAGGGATGCCGTGCTCGGCTTCCGACGTCAGGAACCTGAACCTGCCGAAGATTTTCCCCATTCCGTCCCGCCGGGTCACCCGCTCGCGCGCCTTCAGGACCGGCTGACACGGATGGAGCGCAGGCTTGGCCTCATGGAGCAATTCGTCACATCCCCCAATTTCAGTCTGGAACGACAGTTCCGGGACCTTGAGCGGACGGACGGACGCCGCGCCTGACCCCTCCCGTACAGAAAACACGGAAGATGGAAACTTTGACGTCCGGGTGCTGGCAGGGTAGGGGCTGAAGGGTGAATGCCGTTCTTGACCCCATAGCGGCCCTTGGCCGTGCCGCTCTCGGCCTTATCAAGCAGGCAGGTGCTCTGGCCCTGTTTGCGATGGAAGCCCTGTCGCATCTTGTACGACCGCCCTTTTACTGGCGGATCTTCTTCTCCAGCCTGATCGAGACGGGGTTCTTTTCCCTGCCCGTCGTGGCTCTCACCGCCCTGTTCTCAGGCGCTGTGATCGCACTTCAGTCCTATGTGGGCTTTGGGCAGTATCATGTGCAGAGCGCCATTGCCGGGATCGTCGTTTTGGCTGTGACCCGCGAGCTTGGTCCGGTTCTGGCCGGACTGATGGTGGCCGGACGCGTGGGCGCGGCCATGTCCGCCCAGATCGGCACCATGCGCGTGACCGACCAGATCGACGCGCTCACCACGCTCTCCACCGATCCGATGAAATATCTCGTGACGCCGCGCCTCTTGGCCGGGACGCTCGCGCTGCCCTGTCTCGTGGTGGTCGCGGATATTCTGGGTGTGATGGGCGGTTTCACGGTTTCGGTTGCCAAGCTGGGCTTCTCGCCCTCGACCTACATCACGGCCACGCTGGACTCGCTCAAGACGATGGATGTCGTCGTTGGCCTCGTCAAAGCGGCGGTGTTCGGATTCCTGATCGCGCTGCTGGGCTGCTACAACGGCTATAACAGTCGGGGCGGCGCAGAAGGTGTGGGCTCGGCCACGACGGCCGCCGTTGTTGGCGCGTCCATCCTGTTGCTGCTGTTCGATTATCTCCTGACGGACCTGTTCTTCTCACAATGAGCACTCCCCCCGTAAGCACTTCCCTGGGCACTCCGAAAATCCGCATCCGCGGCCTGCACAAGGCTTTCGGCTCCAAGATCGTGCTCGATGGCGTGGACCTCGATGTCGAGGCCGGCACGTCAATGGTTGTGATCGGTGGCTCCGGCTCCGGCAAGTCCGTCCTGCTGCGCTGCATTCTCGGCCTGATCGAACCCGATGCCGGGACGATCGAGATCGACGGGGAAAACCTGCTGACGGCTTCGCGCTCCCGGCAGGACGCCCTGCGTCGGCAGATCGGGATGCTGTTCCAGAACGCCGCCCTGTTCGACAGCATGAGCGTCGGCGAGAACGTCGCTTTCGGCATCCGCGCCAAACATTCCGACCGCAACGGCGCCACACCATCCCGTGCCCAGGCGCTGCAAATGGCCGGTGACCTGCTCAAACAGGTTGGGCTGGACCCATCCGTCGGCGATCTGAGTCCGTCCGAGCTTTCGGGTGGCATGCAGAAGCGCGTTGGTCTGGCGCGCGCGATTGCGGGCAATCCCAACATCATGTTCTTCGACGAGCCCACGACCGGGCTGGACCCGATCATGGGTGCTGTGATCGACGGGCTGATCGTGGACTGTGTGCAGAAGCTTGGCTCCACCGCCATTGCCATCACCCACGACATGGCTTCGGCCCAGCGGATCGGGAACCGTGCGGCCATGCTTTATCGCGGGCGACTGATCTGGCAGGGGGATGCGTCCGGGCTCATGAACTCCGGCAATGCCATGGTCGATCAGTTCACCCATGGCCGACGCGAAGGCCCCATCACCATGGAGCTGCGCAAGTGAGCCTTCTGCCCCGTTTCCCCAAGAGCGATCCCATCATCTGGAAGCGCATCGGGCTGAGCTATCTGATTGCCCTGCCGCTTCTGTACATCATGTTCCGCCATCAGCCGGCCCATCCGAACATGCTGTTCCAACTTCTTGGGTTCCTGCTGATCGTGACCGTCTCGCGGCTGCTGGCGCGGCTGATCCTTCGGACGCGGGAATAGGGAATCCGGGCTCTGCCCGGGCCCGGCAGGGATCTTGATCCCTGCACCCTAGATGTGGTTTCCAAAGGTCGAGACCTTTGGTGGGGTCCGGGGCAAAGCCCCGGCTGGATCAACGGCCAGGCACTCCCTATATACTGGGTTTGTTCCTCTCAAACCAAAGAGACGCGCCTTGGCCAAAAAGCCGACCACCCGTTACGTCTGCCAGAACTGCGGCGCCACCTATCCGAAATGGAACGGCAAATGCGAAGCCTGCGGCGAATGGAACACGCTGGTTGAGGAAACGGCCGAGCCGACAGCCCGCAAGACCGGCAAGCTGAGCTCCGGTCGCCTCCAGACCGTCCGGCTGGATGGTGAAACCCGCCCGCCCCCGCGCATCACGACAAGCATAGCCGAGCTGGACCGCGTTCTGGGCGGGGGCCTCGTCCCGGCGTCCGTCGTGCTGGTTGGCGGTGATCCGGGCATCGGCAAGTCCACACTCATGCTCCAGACGACCTGCGCGCTCGCGCGGTCGGGGCACCGCGTCCTGTATGTTTCGGGCGAAGAATCGGTGGACCAGATCCGCATCCGCGCCCAGCGGCTGGGTCTGGACCGCGACCCCAAAATGCTGGACTCGCTGGATCTCGCGGCCTCCATCAATGTCGGCGAAATCGTGGGCTCGCTGGAGCAGGACCGGGCGCATACGGTCGTGGTCATCGATTCCATCCAGACGATGTGGCTGGAAAGCGTGGAAAGCTCGCCGGGGTCCGTCTCACAGGTGCGGGCCAGTGCATTCGAGTTGATCCGGCTGGCCAAGACGCTCGGTTTTGCGCTGATCCTGATCGGGCATGTCACGAAGGAAGGGTCTCTCGCTGGCCCGCGCGTGCTGGAACACATGGTCGATGCCGTCATGTATTTCGAAGGCGACCGCGGGCATCAGTTCCGCATCCTGCGCGCGGCTAAGAACCGCTTTGGTGCGACCGACGAAATCGGCGTTTTCGCCATGACCGATATCGGCCTGACCGAGGTGCCCAACCCCTCCGCACTGTTCCTTGCGGAGCGACGCGGCAATATCGCGGGGTCCGCCGTTTTTGCCGGGCTGGAAGGGACACGCCCTGTCCTGCTGGAAATTCAGGCGCTCCTGTCGCCCAAGGCTGGTGATGGCGCACCACGCCGCGCGGTTGTGGGTTGGGAAACCTCACGGCTGAACATGCTGATGGCCGTTCTGGAATCCCGATGTGGCCTCAAGCTCGCGACGATGGACGTCTATCTGAACATTGCCGGTGGCCTGCGCGTGAACGAACCCGCTGCCGATCTGGCTGTAGCCGCAGCCCTTGTCTCCGCTGCGACCGGTCATCCGACATCCCCAAACGCCGCCTATTTCGGCGAGGTGGGCCTGTCGGGCGAGATCCGACAGGTTAGCCAGGCCGACCTCCGCCTCAAGGAAGTGGCCAAGCTGGGGTTTGCTGAAGCCGTTCTCCCCCGCCGCGTTTCCGCCGCCTCCGCACGTGTTAAACCACCAGCAGGGCTGAAACTGCGTGAAATTGGTCATCTGACGGATCTGGTTGGGCTGTTCACTGATCAGGAAACCTCTGAATAGCCCACAACTCCCGTCTTTCCGGTTACCATGACACGGCCCTCTCCACATGTTGAACCAGAGGAAAGCTTTCGCCTTGACCGTCTCTCCCGCCGGTTCCATCGACCCGAGGCCCGTCGCCCTGTTCATCGACGACCGCACTCCCGATCCTGAAGGTGACGCCTGTTCAGTGGCGCTCCTGTCACACATCAGGGCAGTGCACAGCCTTGGCTACCGATGCTGCTTCATGGCGTCCCGAATGCTCTCAACACTGGAAGACCAGTTGCGGCTGGAGCAAGAGGGCATCGCATGTCTGATGCCGCCTCTTTACGGTTGCCCTGAAGAGGCTCTCAGGCAACTGGGGGCAAAGCTTGAAGTCGTCTATCTGCACCGCCTGAACAATGCCGAGAGCTATGCGGCCCTGACCCGGGCCTTCGCCCCTACTGCCACAATCATCTGGAACGTGGCTGAACTGACATCCCTGCGCCTTCATCGTCAGGCAGCTATTGAATGCCGCCCGGAATGTGAACGTTCTGCCTGTCGTCTCGAACTCCGGGAAAACATGTGTGCGTGGATGACGGATTTTATCCTGACATATTCGTCTGTCGAGGCAAGGCACCTCTCACGAGCCGTTCCTACGGCCAATGTGCATCTCGTGCCCTGGGCAGCCCCGCTTTCTGTCTACAAACGACGGAACCCGAATACTCCTGTCATCGCCTTTGTGGGGGAGTTTGCCCATGATTCCGCTCTCGATGCGGCAGAGTGGCTTGTTCTAGCGATCATGCCACTTCTGCGTAAAACCACACCGGACCTCCATTGTCGTCTGATAGGAAGCGCAATGCCACCCGCCCTTCGGGCGCTGGCGACGAAAGACGTGGAAATTATAGAGACGCTCCCCAATCTGGCTGACAATCTCACAGACGTATCTCTGTGCGTGGCGCCGCTCCGCTTTGGAGCTGGCATCACGCGTCAGGCACTTGATGCCTGGTCGGTCGGGCTGCCTATCGTCATGACGTCAATTGCCGCCGAGGGTTTATTACATCTTGCCGATCGGACATGGCGGCCTTCCCTCGCAGACACCCCGACCACATTCGCAGAGGGGATTACCGCATTTCTGGACCCGGCCATTGGCCGGAAACAGGTCACGGCCGGACGGAAAATTCTGAAAACCCGTTTCTCGGAACAGGCCGTTGCCACGGCTCTTTCCCCACTTCTTCCAGCCATCCCTCAGGACATAAATAACTCGGACCCCACGCTCCTGAACTGATGCATTTCAGAAGCGGAACACGACATTGGACTGGGCATAGCTTCCACTTTTGCCACCCGCCGCATGCAGGCCGTTCGAAGCCATGAACCGCGCGCCGTAGATTTGCCAGGTCAGGTGCCGGTTGAGCTGAAGCTTGAGGGACGCCTGCGGCACCACGCCGATATAGCCGCCGTGATAGGTTTTTGAGAATGTGTATGGGCCGGACGAGTTCCAGATCGCACCATCCGCGTTCTCCCGCCACATGAACGGCACCTTGAACTGGATGCTCGCAAAGCCTTTCCACGGCGTGACACTGAGGACCGGCGAGAGGCTGACAAGGTTGGACGGCTGGATATAGGTCGTGGTGTCCAGATAGTTCGTCTGCGGATTGAAAGGCGCCATATAGGTCCGGACCGGCCCGTCCGTTCCGTTGGCCCCGCCGGAATACAGATCCGCCTGAATGCCAATAAACGGATGCAGCGGCGAGGGCGTATGGCGGTATCCCACGATCGTATTGACTGAATAGGCCTGCACGTCACTCTTTTTCGCACTGCCTGATTTCTGGAACGTCCCGTCCTGATAGAGGCCGCCAAACGAATATTCGAAGGACGCGGCAGTTCCATACCAGCGGAAGCCGACATTCCCGCGTGAGGACGTTCCCTTCAGAGAACCGGACGCAAGCGGCACGACCGACAGGCTGCCGCCATAGCGGTATCCGTAGTAGAAAATGTCCAGAAACGAATGGACCGTCTCGCCACCGATCGAGAACTGCGGCACGAGGGCCGTGATGTCTCCGCCATACAGGCGCGTGTTGTAATCTTCCGTATCGTGAAACATCAGGGTCGCGTCCGTTTTGGTCTGAACAAAATCGAACGCATCCACCCGGATATTGGGCCAGATCGCATAAATGCGCCCACCGTTCCAGGACAGCGGCACATTGGGTGTTTCGCGGTTATACAGAACATAAGACGGCGCATCGAGGAACTGCTGACGGCCGAACATAAAACCGGTCTGCGCACCGGCCAGCTTCCCCTTGAACTCGATGAAAGCCTGCTGAAGATCCAGCCGTTTACGGTAAGTCGTGTTGTAGCCGAAGCCTTTCCAGCCGCCGGCATCGGCGTTGATGAGCTGTCCGAACAGACGGACATGCTCGCCCAAATGCAGGTCCGCGCCATACAGGTTCCGCACGCCGAAACGGCCGGAATTGCTGCCGCCTTTCTTTCCCAGAAACGGCGTCTCCTCGTACCAGTTGCGCAGACGCGTCTCGCCGGAAAAGGAGAGCCAGATGGTTTTCGCATCGTTCAGGGCAATGAACTTGAGCGGATCGAACGGATCATCCCGACGGCTCTTATCACGCAGAAAGCTCCAGTCTTCCGCCCAGGGCGCCACACCGTAACGCCCGACCGGCCCGAAACCAGCTGATTCACCGTTGCCGTAGCTAAACGCACCCCACGGCCCCTGCCGCCCCTGCGGTGCATGGTTCTGGCTAGCCACTACACGACGCGGCTGGCCCACGACACCGGCGTGCGGATAGTTCTGGATGGGCGGCCGCTCCGTAGACGGCACCCGGATCCATTCTTCCGTTTTGAGAGGAGCAGCGGGCTCTTCCGGAGACGCCACCGACACTATGGTTTCAGCCGACATGGACAGTCGGGGCGTGCACATTGCCAGCGCCATCAGGGCAAGAAGGGACCGGCTCCAGTATGAATGATGACGCGACATGCCCTGAAAACTCCAGACGGGGTTCGCAGAACATTATTCAGAGATTAGAAAACATCAATCTCCATAGTTTTAAATAATTCACACCATTTCATATAGTTTTAATCAGGGCGCGTGATGTCCATCTGCCCGCGCGTCAGATCCCGCAGCCAGTCCGTGATGGCATCAGCCTCTTCCACGGGGACGGCCAGCGTCATCCAGGCCCCCTCCCCATCGAACTCGCATTCCGTCCGGCTTGCCCGCCAGCCCTCGATCTTCGATTCCACCATCGCATAACTGGAAAACGGACAGTGAAAGCGCAGGGGCACGGTTTCGATCCGTTCGATCCGTTCCGCTTCGCGCAGACAGGCCGACGCCGCGCCGCCATAGGCTCGCACCAGCCCGCCAGCGCCAAGCTGCACGCCGCCATACCAGCGCGTGACGATGATCATGACATTGTCGAAATCCTGCCCTTCGATGGCAGACAGAATCGGCCGTCCCGCCGTGCCGCCCGGCTCTCCATCATCGCTGCACCGGAAACGCTGGCCCGTCTTGAAGGCCCAGCAGTTATGGGTCGCATCCAGAACGGCGACCTCGCGAAAGAAAGACATGGCGGCAGCTTCGTCTTCCACAGGAGCTGCGGAAGCACGAAAAACACTGTTACGAATCACACTTTCATAGGTCGCGAGGCCGGGAAGAGTCCATGTCATGGCTTTCCTTCTGCCTCAGGATCGCTGAAATGTCAGGATGGGGTAGGGAAACGCTGCCCGTTCTGTTAAGGGTAGGCCCCATGTTTTCGGATCTGACCGGGCGGCTGAATGCCGTCTGCGCGCGTCGTGCGCCCCTTGTTCTGGCGCTGTTCGCACTGCTGTGTGCTGGCTGCGTTGCCCTGAGTGTCACGCGGATCAGTGTGACCACTGACACGAGCAAGATGTTTGCCAACAGTCTGCCGTGGAAAAAGCGGAGTATGGAGCTCACGCGCCTGTTCCCGCAGGACAGCAACCAGCTCGTCGCCATCATCGACAGCCGCATCCCCGAGCAGGGCCGCGCAGCCGCGCGCCAGCTCGCGGCGACGCTCGGTCAGGACCACACGCATTTCAAGACTGTCAGCCTGCCCGGCGACAACGCCTTCTATAACAGCCACGGGTTCCTGTTCCTCGACACCAAGGATCTGGAACCGCTTCTGGATTCGATCGTCTCCGCACAGCCCTTCCTCGGCACGCTGGCCGCTGATCCGTCCGCCCGTGGCCTGTTCGGCGCACTGGGCCTGATCGGCGAGGGCATCAAGGCCGGACAGGGCATCCCCAGCGGTTTCAATGGCGCGCTGGACGGATTTGCAAATTCCCTGACCGCAGCAGCAAACGGCCATCCGCAGGACATGTCCTGGCAGAACCTGCTGATCGGCAAGCTGGCAGAGCTGGGCTCGCAATACGAGTTCGTTGTCACGCAGCCGAAGCTCGATTACAGCTCGTTCCAGCCCGGCGAGGGTGCCACGACCGCCATGCGTCAGGCGATCAACAACCTTGAATTCGTGAAGACGAAGCAGGCCTCCGGCATCATCACCGGTGAAGTGAAGCTGTCAGACGAAGAGTTCTCCACCGTTGCCCACGGCATGGTGCTGGGCCTCATCATTTCGCTCGTTCTGATCGCGGTCTGGCTGATCCTCGCGGTTCATTCTCCGCGCGTCATTATCCCCATCCTGCTGACCCTCATCAGCGGCCTGCTGCTGACGACGGGCTTTGCGGCTCTGGCGGTCGGTGAGCTGAACCTGATCTCGGTCGCTTTCGCGATCCTGTTCGTCGGCATCGCGGTCGATTTCGCCATCCAGTACACGGTGCGTCTGCGCGGACAGCGCAACGAGGACGGCTCGCACCCGTCCCTGCATGACGCCATCGTCCTGACGGGTCAGGAAAGCGGCGCGCAGATCCTTGTCGCGGCACTCGCAACGGCGGCAGGCTTCCTCGCGTTCTATCCCACGAGCTTCATCGGCGTTGCACAGCTCGGGCTGATCGCAGGCTTTGGCATGCTGATCGCCTTTTTCTGCACCATGACGCTGCTACCCGCGCTGCTGTTCGTGTTCCGTGCAAAGCTGGGCAGCGGAACACCGGGTTTTGCCTTTATGGCACCCGCTGACGCGTTCCTGCGGCACAAGCGTCGCAAGGTTGTCGGCATTTTCGCGCTGCTGGGAATTGTGGGCCTCGCCCTCATGCCGCTCCTGAAGTTCGACGCCGACCCGCTGCACACCAAGGACCCCAACACCGAGGGCATGCGCGCCCTGCACCTCCTGGAAGCCAATCCGCTCACCACGCCCTACAGCGCGCAGGTCCTGACGCCGAACCTCACGGAAGCCGCGAAACAGGCCACAGAATTCTCGAAACTGCCGAGCGTGCATGACGTGCTCTGGCTTGGCGCGCTGGTCCCCGATGACCAGAAAACCAAGCTGGCCATGATCGAGGACACGGCCTCCATCCTGCTACCGACCATCACGGTCGCCAGCCCTGAGGCCGCCCCCGATGCCGCGGCCATCCGTGCCGCCGCGATCACGGCCGCGCAGAAGTTGGATGCCGTGAAGGATCAGCTCCCCGCTCCGCTGGAAAAGATCCGTCAGGCCCTGCACACGCTCTCGACGGCTCAGGACAGTACGCTGCTTCAGGCCAGCACGTCCCTGACGCGCTTCCTGCCAGACGAACTGTCGATGCTGCGCACGGCGCTCCAGCCCACGCCGGTCACGATGGAAAGCATCCCGCAGGATGTGCGTCAGGATTATATCCTGCCGGACGGCCGCGCACGCCTGACGATCCATCCTAAGGGCCAGATGTCCGAAACGCCGGTGCTGCACCGCTTCGTCAAGGAACTGCGCTCCGTCAATCCGGATGTCGCCGGCCCCGCAATGGAAATCACGGAGAGTGCCAACACGATCGTTCATGCCTTCACGGTGGCGGCCATCTGCGCTCTCATCATGATCGCCATCATCCTGCTGGTCGTCCTGCGCCGCCTGCTGGATGCGGCCCTTGTCATGGCGCCGCTGCTGATGTCCGCCCTGCTGACGGTCATTCTGGTCGTCACCGTGCCGGAGACGCTGAACTACGCCAACATCATCGCCCTGCCGCTGCTGCTGGGTGTGGGCGTGTCGTTCAACATCTATTTCGTCATGAACTGGCGTGAAGGCGTGAAGGGTCCGCTGACCTCGCCGACGGCGCGCGCGGTGCTGTTCTCGGCGCTCACGACCGCCACGGCCTTCGGCTCGCTCGCACGTTCGGGTCATCCGGGGACAGCCAGCATGGGGCGTCTGCTGCTGATGTCCCTCGGCTGCACACTGCTTTGCACGATGGTCTTCGTCCCGGCCCTGCTGCCCAAGCGTCCGATCGACGAAGCCTGAGCCAGGGCACGCTCTACCGGCAGCTGACATGGTTTGCAGCAATGTGACCCACATTCTGGCAACCGTGCGTTTCCTCAGGGGTTGAGATCTTCCAGAATGGAGGATCTCGCCCTTGAACAAAGAGCATTCAGGCCTGCCGCGTGGCATCGACCATGTCGGCGTCACCGTCCCCGATATCAACGCCGCCATCCGCTTCCTTGAAGAAGCGTTTGGCGCCGTCGCCCTCTACCGCAATGTCACCCGCACCCAGCCCCAGAAAGGCCCGGAGACGGAAAAGATCCTCGGCCTGCCACAGGGGACCGTCGTCATCGAGATGTGCATGATGGCGCTCGGGCATGGTCCCGGGATCGAGCTTTTTGAAATGAAGGGCCCGGACCAGCGCGAGGCCGCCCGTCCCTGTGACTGGGGCCTTCAGCATTTCGCCGTCTATGTCGATGACATCCATGCGGCCTGCCACCGCTTCAGGGAAGCCGGCGGTACATTCCTGACCGAACCCCAGGGCCAGCCCTCGCTCGAAGCCGCACCGGGCAACATGTTCTGCTACGGCCGTACGCCCTGGGGCATGATCGTGGAACTCGTCTGCACCCCGCATCAGGAGCGCTTCAACGACATCGCCCCCATGAACCGCTATCAGCCACCTCCGCTTGAAGGATCAGACGCATGACACGACTTCTCCCGCTCGCTGCGGCACTCCTCGCGGTCACGACCTTCAGTGCCGCACACGCCGCTGATCCCACCCCACCAACAGCCTGGTACTGGCACAACTGGACGGATCATGACGGCATCAGCCACATGACCCGCTGTCCGTTCCATAACTACGACCTGAAAACCATGTCCAAGCCCGCAGGGCCGCAATGGCAGGATCATGTGCACGAAGGCAATGCGCAGATCATCTCCACCGTACAACCCGCGCATTGGGACGGAAGCTGGCATCCAGATCCGAAAGTCCAATGGATCATCCCGCTGAAGGGCTCCTGGTACGTTACGGCCATGGACGGAAAAAAGGCGATCATGGGTCCGGGCGATGTCTCTCTTGGCGAAGACCAGATGAGCCGCAAAGACGCGAAGGGACATGTTGGTCATTTCGCAGGCAATATCGGAGACGGTCCTGTTACCCTGATGGTGATCCAGACCGACGAAAAACCGACCGTGGATCAGCCCTGCCGCTTTCATTGAACAATCAGAGCGCCTGACACAATTTTCAGGACACACCCGGGCTGGCCCCATGCCAGTCCGGGTGTGTCCTTTCTTATTCCGCGCTTCAGAAGCGGTCACTTCCGGAAACAATTCGACATCCAGTTATCCGGAAGCAGGAAATACCAACTCATTTTCGTAGATTCTGCATCCGCAGGACGACCCTGCGACGTTTTTCCTTAAATTTCAGGGTGTCGCGTCTTGGAAGACTCTCTTCAAAGACACTACGACAAAACGTGACAAAGTCGGGCTTTTGACCCTACTTCGGTTAATCCGCATATCGCAACGGTAACGGAATTGAATTCATCAGAAAAAATACTGAAGCAATGAATACATTCTAAAATTAACCCTGATAAATAATTCGAAAAAAAAACGCGATTATTTTGATAAAACTAAAGTCATGTGGATATTTTCCAAATTATTCATCTAATTTTTCATCTGATTTCTTTTTTAAAATTACTTAATAATATTGTTTATATATTCTATATTTCTTTAAATTTCCGCACTTTAAATTCATCACAACATAAAGATGTGACATAAGCGCAACGCCTTGGGTGATATGTGACACCTCTGTTGCATTCACCCTTCAAAAGCATTGCGTACCGTTTCGCTTTCCGATGAAAATGCTCTCAGAGATACAAAAATTTTCTTGCGACCATTAATCGAGAAGGGACTACGGCCGCGATGACCACCTCTGTGCAACATTCCTTGAAGAGACGCACTCCTGCCCCCCGGACAGTAGTCCGGATGTTCCTGATGGCAGGAATTTCCTACAGCGTCCTGCCAAGTGTCGGTGCCCATGCACAGACCGCCACGACAGCTCCGGCGAAGCACACCACAACACAGAAAGCCGCAGTCAAGAAGAAGGCTGCTGCCAAGAAAACGGTTCAGGCCACACCGGCCGCACCAGTTCAGGCAAGCGCTTCTCCGGCTCGCCAGGCTGCCATCGTGCAGGCACAGAACGATGCCCCCCCGGCCGCTGCTCCTTCCGGCAGCGAAAACATCGTCGTGACCGGCACGCTGTTTCGTGACCCGAACACACACAGTTCCTCGCCGATCACACACCTGACCCGTCAGGACATGCAGCAGCGTGGCCTGAAAACTGCCACGGATGTCGTGCAGCAGCTTTCATCCAACGGTGCAGGCAACCTGACCAATGCCTGGTCTGCTGGCGGCGGCTTCGCAGCCGGTGGCTCGGCTCCGTCACTTCGCGGCCTCAGCACGGACTCGACGCTGGTGCTGATGGACGGACAGCGTAACTCCTACTACCCGCTGGCCGATGACGGTGTCCGTAACTTCGTTGATACGAACTGGATCCCGCAGTCCATCATCGAAGCGGTTGACGTACAGCAGGACGGTGGCTCCGCAACCTACGGTGCTGACGCTGTTGCCGGTGTGGTCAACTACATCACCCGTAAAGAAATCAAGGGTTTCGAAGGAAATGCCGAAGGTGGCCTTTCCCAGCGTGGCGATAGCGGACATCAGCGTCTTTACGCGACGTTCGGTCACGGTGACCTGCACAGCGACGGATATAACTTCTATATCAACGGCGAATACCAGCAGGATGACCCGCTCTATTACCGCCAGCTGCAGTCGCCCTATAACAACGGTGATCTCACAAGCCTCGGCGGCATAAACGGCAATACAAATGCCCTCTCCCCGGATGGCAGCATCAACTCGACGTTCTTTGGTGCGACCCCTGCATCAGTTGTTCGTCCAGTTACGCCCGGCGCAACCAAGGGAACAGGTCCTTACAGCCTGCTGAACCAGTCGGCTGGATGCAGCTCGGTCGGACAGATGGTTTCTGGCAGCCTGGTGAGCGCTCCCGGTGGCGCTACGCAGACCTGCATGCAGAATTCACAGCAGTATGCACAGGTTGCACCTGACCAGCGTCGCATCGAAGGCACAGCACACTTCACGGCAAATGTGACCGACCGTTCGCAGCTCGTTGCAATGTTCAACTGGTCGCAGACACGGACGATCACAACCGGCACTCCGTCTGCCATTGGCGTCTACACGCAGGACCGTCTTGCAACATCCAGCCTGACGCTGCTGCCTGTCACCATCAATGGTGCGCTGAACCCGAACAACCCGTATGCGGCTCAGGGCGAAGAAGCTCAGATTCTGGGCCGGTTCGATACCATCCCCACCACCACACAGACCACACAGAACTATCGTGGATCTGTCCGTTATTCCGGATGGGAACCGTCCAAATGGGGCTCTGACTGGGGCTACGACGCCAACTTCGTCGGCATGAACTCACTGCTCGACCAGACATACACAGGCATCCCGACGATTAATGGCATCAATAACGCCATCAATAACGGCACCTACAACTTTGTAGACCAGTCACAGAACTCCCGTTCTGTGCTGAATTCCATTTTCCCGGTCAACACCATCCATGCCCGGTCGCAGGAATATTCAGGCGAAGCAACGGCAACCAAGGGCCTGTTCAAACTGCCAGGCGGTATGGTCAAGCTTGCTATCGGCGGCAACATCCGTTGGGAATCTGTTAACGATCCGAGCGCCAACCCGATCGACTACAGCGATCTGGGTGCGCAGTACACGAGCGCAATCAACCCTGTCAGCGCTCAGGGTTCGCGCTGGGTCGAAGCTGGCTTCTATGAAGTCAACATTCCGGTCGTGAAGATGCTGAACATCGACACGTCTGGCCGTTACGACAACTATTCGGAAGGCTTCCATCACTTCTCCCCGAAGGTCGGTGCGCAGTTCAAGCCGTTCAAGGAACTGACCCTGCGCGGCACCTTCTCGAAGGGCTTCCGCGTTCCCAGCTTTGCAGAAACTGGTGGTACGACCGTTGGTTATACAGGCTGGACCGTCAACAACGCGGCATGGCAGGCGTCTCACGGCAACAATGCCTATTCTCAGGGCACGAGCATCGGTCTTCAGAACGTCGGAAATCCGAACCTGCGGCCTGAGACGTCCACCAACATTTCCGCTGGCCCGATCTTCAAGCCGACCAGCTGGATGACGCTGGACTTTGAATACTGGTACATCAAGAAGAACCACTACATCACCGGTGATACGCTTGCTGCAAGTTCAGTCGGTAACCAGTGGCTGGCATGCGGTAACAGCTGCCTTCCGGCTGGCGTGACTGTTACGCCAAATCCGGCTGACCCGCAGTATCCGAACGCCCAGCCGTCTCCTGGCATTATCAGCGCTCAGTATGTAAACGCGCGCAGCCTGATGACGGACGGTTTCGACTTTGGTATTGAAGTCCATCATCGCCTGCCCGGCATTTTCCACGACGTGATGTGGTACAGTAAGGGTCAGGGCACGTATGTGCGTCGCTTCAACCAGGTCAATGCTGATGGCACGGTCTACCGCTTTGCCGGGACGCTTGGTCCTTACTCGGCTGTGTCAGCATCAGGAACGCCCCGCTGGCGCGCCAACTGGTCCAACACGCTTACCTGGAAAAATCTGGCTGTCACACCGACTGTCTATTACACCAGCGGCTACAAGACCGTTGCTGATGACTCCGGTGCGTCTGCCCTCAACGCAAACAACACGACCTACAGCCACTCTTGCGCAGGTACACTGTCTGGCAGCTACAACAACGCTGCTCCGGCGTCACAGTGCAAGGTCAAGGGCTTCTGGGATGTCGACATGACGGTTAACTACCGTGTCAACAAGCGTTGGTCCGTCTACGCGAACATCTACAACCTGCTCGGCTTCCGTGCACCGCTCGACTACGCAACGTATGGTGGTTACCTTTACAACTCCTCCTGGACGCAGAAGGGTGTGGTTCTCCGCTCCTTCCAGTTCGGTGTGAATGTAAGCCTGTAAGGGCCTTTCCAGACCCGGCGCTGAAGCTCATGCTTCCCAAATGCCGGGTTCAGAAGGAACATTCGAAAAGAGGGGCTTCAGCCCCTCTTTTTTTGTAGGCATTAATCAGACAAAAAAACGGGGCGGATGAAAATCCGCCCCGTTCCTGCTTCCAGCTTACAATAACGGAAAAGCTCAGCCCGTCTCTTTAGACGTATGCTTGACCTTGATATTGTAGCCCTTGAGCATCCCGTACCAGTACAGACGGGGAAAGACTTCCGTCTTGAGGAACCAGGCAAAGCGGCTGGGCTTGCGCTGGTCGTAGGGGAAGCTCGGCGCAACCTTGCCGCCATACAGGAACTCGGCCAGCACGACCTTGCCATAGGACACAGTCAGCGGGCAGGCGCCGTATCCGTCATAACTGCCCATCTGCGGGCGGCCATCGAGCGAGGCCAGCAGGTTCCCCACGACGACCGGAGCCTGTTCACGAGCCGCAGCAGCAGTCTTGGCGTTGCTGGTACCCAGAACGTCGCCAGCCCCAAAGATGTTGTCATAGGTCTTGTGACGCAGAACGGTCGGATCGACGTCCAGCCAGCCAGCGTCGTTGGCGAGCGGGCTTTTCTTGACGAAATCCGGAGCACTCTGCGGCGGCACGACATGCAGCATGTCGAACTGGCGAACCACGGTCTGATCCGTTCCGACGATCTGGAACGTGGCCTCGCGCTTCTCGCCGTCCACCTTAATCAGGTTTTCCTTCATGTGGAGGTTCACGCCGTAATAGTCGATCTGGCGCTGAAGCGACGGGACGTAATAGGACACGCCGAACAGCGCGTTTCCAGCCAGCGAGAAATCGACATCCGTGCGATGCAGAGAGCCTTCGCGGCGCCAGTGATCACAGGCCAGATAAACGATCTTCTGCGGTGCACCAGCGCATTTGATCGGCATGGGCGGCTGCGTGAACAGTGCCTTACCGCCGTCGAGATGACGGATGCATTCCCACGTATAGGCAGCCGTCTCACGCGAATAGTTCGACGTCACACCATTGCGGCCCAGCGTTTCGGGCAGCCCTTCGATCTTGTCCCAGTCAAGCTGAAGGCCTGGGCACACCACCAGACGGCGATACTCGACAACACGACCGCTTTTCAGCGTCACAGTGTTGGCTTCGGGCTGGAAACTCTCAACGCTGTCGCGCAGCCATTCAACATTGCGCGGGATAAGGCCGCCTTCCTGCCGCAACGTTTCAGACAACGTCATCACACCTGCGCCCACAAGCGTCCAGCCGGGTTGGTAAGCGTGAGTTGTGGACGGCTCGATGATGGCGATCGACAGGTTGGCGCGTTCGCGCCTGAGCTGTGCTGCGATGGTGATGCCGGCGGCACCACCACCAACGATGACGACTGAGAAGCGATCCTGCTGGGTCGGGTCTGCCATGTTCGGTTACTCCAACGTCATTGTACGACGGAAAGAGTCTAGTCCAGAAGGGCAAGTCTTTCCGTCAGAAGGGAATAGAAGGCGTCTGAATCAACGTCATTGATCCATAACGCGTTCGGAACGCGATCGGTTACGTTCCACAGGTCAACAACACTCTGACCCACACACAGCGGCGCGTCGACCTCGATTTCCACATTGCAGTCCCGCCCCGAGAAAAGCTCGGGCCACAGAAGAAAACCGATGGTGAGCGGATCATGCAGCGCGCCACCTTCCCAACCATATTTCTGCTTCTCGAAACGGTCTTCCGCACCCAGCATCCGCGCCACCATATCTGTGACCGGCGAGCCGATCGCGGCAATCGGCGCCAGACGGGCCGGTGTGGCGATGGCGCGGTGTGTCACGTCCAGCGGCAGGAGTGTGATGGAAATGCCGGAGCGCATGACGATCCGGGCAGCGTGTGGGTCCACGAAAAAATTGAATTCTGCGGTCGGCGTGATGTTGCCGCCCTCACGCTGTGCCCCGCCCATGGCCACGATTCCCGCAATCCGGGACGCGATATCCGGCGCATGCGTGAGCGCGAGAGCCAGATTCGTCATAGGGCCGAGGCAGACGAGCGTGATCGCGCCTTCCGGCTCGCGGCGCAGCAGATCCACAAGCCAGGTCGCGGCATCAATCGCCTGCGGACGCAGCGTCGGATCGGGGAGATCGGCGCCGGCCATGCCCGTTTCGCCATGGACATGCTCGGCGCTGATGGGCGCGCGATGCAGCGGGCGTGCCGCGCCCGCGAAAACGGGAATATCCGTGCGCCCCGCCAGTTCGAGCAGGGCACAGGCATTTTTCGTCGTCAGAGCGACAGGAACATTGCCGGCGACGGTCGTGATGGCCTCGACCGTCAGTTCCGGCGAGGCCAGCGCCAGCAGGATGGCGACCGCATCGTCCTGACCCGGATCGGTGTCGATAACGATGCGGCGGGGTGCGATTGCTGCGGAGCCGGCCTGTGTCATCATGCTTCTTCTTCGGAGTCCTTGATCCAGACCTCGACCGGTCCCGTAACCTTGATCGTCATCGGACGGCCACGGCGGTCCATGGACTTGCCAACGGCCAGACGCACCCAGCCTTCGCTAATGCAGTATTCCTCAACGGTGGTGCGCTCTTCACCCTTGAAGCGGACACCGATGCCACGCGACAGCAGCTCTTCGTTGTAATACGGGCTGTCCGGGCTGGCGGAGAGACGATCGGGAATGGTGTCGGTCATGGCGGGGCTATCCTCGTTGTATCAGATCCGATCATGTCGGACCGGCTCGTCAGAGGTTTTCTCTGTAGCGCCGGATGGGCGGCTCTCCAAGCCCGCTCCCGTTCTGAAACAAGACATGGCCGCTCCCACAGGACGCAGAGCACTGCTATGAGAGACGCTTCCCGTCGGAGACAGACCGTCCATGCCGTACCGCTCTTTTCGCCACACACCGCTGACCGCTCTGGCATCGCTTGTCATGCTTCTGACAGCGGGCACCGTCCTGTCCGGCTGCGCTTCGGATGACGATGACGACAACTGGTCCGTCAGCGCGCCCGTCTCGGCGGGGCAGGCGATCCGGCTGGATTCCGTGCCATCCCATGAACCGGCCTCCGTATATCGGCTGACCTATCGCAGCACGGATGCGCGAGACCCGCATCAACTCGTCCGCGTTTCGGCGCAGGTTCTGGTTCCGCGCAGGCCTGCTCCGGCAGGCGGCTGGCCCGTTCTGGCCTGGGCGCATGGAGAGAGCGGCCTGCATCTGACCTGTGCGCCGTCTGTGATGGGAATTGGGACCGTACAGGCGCATTTCTATGACGGCTGGCTGCGTCAGGGTTTTGCGATCGTCGCGACCGACTATCCCGGCATGGGCGAGCCCGGCGCGCCGCTTCTGCTGAATGCGCGTTCGGAGGGCATGAGCGTTCTGGATTCCGTGCGCGCGGCGCGCGAACGCCTGCCGGACCTGTCCTCAAACGTGGTGCTGAACGGCCATGCCCAGGGCGGACAGGCGGCTCTAGCGGCTGCGGCCATGGCCTCGACCTACGCCCCGCATCTGCGGATTCTGGGCACGATCGCCGCCGCTCCGCCCTATCTGGACGAACAGACGGCGCAGGAACTTCTGCACCCTGCCAATCCGCGCAGCTTCTCCCCGGCCGTGCCTGAACTGCTGACCCTCGGGCAATCACTGGCCGAAGCTGACCAGTCCACCGACATCAACGAAGCCTTCACCCCACGGGGGCAGCGCCTTCTGCATGATGCAGGCTCCATGTGCGCTTCAGATTTCTTCCCGATCGCGAAACGCTCCGGCCTGACACCCGCAACCCTGCTCGAACCCGACGCAGGACGTGTGCTGGCGCCGGTGTTCGACTGGGCGAAATATCCGGGCTTCTCCCTGCCCTCACCTGTCCTTATCGAATCCGGCGCGCAGGATCTTCATACATCCACCGGCCAGCAGAAACGCCTTGTCGCGCGGCTCTGCGCCGCCGGAACGCCCGTGACGCACCGGATTCATGACGCCAGCCACAATGGCACACTCGCCGCCATGATCACGGATGCCCACAGTTTCGCCGGACAACTCCTTGAGGGCACGAAACCCCGCTCGGACTGCAATTCACCTCACTGATCCTACGGGAAGGAGATGTTTTCGCCCCTCGGGGGTCGCATCCCGGAAACACTCTGTTAGACTCCGCCGGATGAATATCCTGATTACAGGGGCCGCATCCGGTATCGGACGCGGTCTTGCCCTGAAGCTGGCCCGGCCGGGCGTTTCCCTTCAACTCTGCGACCATGCGGCAGAAGGCCTGACAGAAACAGCCCGACAGTGCGACAGGCAGGGCGCGCACACAGTCCCGGCCATTCTGGACACACGGAACCGGCAGGGCATGGCGGACTGGATCGCCACAGCATCGGGCGAGCGGCTGGACATGGCGTTCCTCTGTGCGGGCATCACGGGGGGCCTGCCTCCCGAAGCCGACGACGGTCTGGTGCTGGAGCGCGAAGAACGTGTGTGGGAGATGCTCGACACCAATCTGACTGGAACGCTCAACACGTTCTTTCCAGTCGTGAAAGCCATGCGCACGCAGGACCGAAACGGCGAAAACCTTCGGGGCCGGATCTGTGTGATGGCCTCCGTCGCGGGGTTCGTCTGCTATCCCGGCACGCCATCCTATTCCGCCTCCAAAGCCGCACTTGACCGCTTCATTATTGGCAACGCCTCCCGTCTGGGCAGTTTTGGCATCAGCCTGACCAGCGTGTGCTGCGGATTTGTCGATACGGCCATGGTGAAGGGAAACCGTTTTCCAATGCCGGGTCTGGTGTCCACGGAAGAAGCCGTGCGCAGGATCCTGCGCGGCACGCTGCGCCAGACGCGGCGGATAATCTTCCCGGCATGGCTGGTCATGGGCTCGCGCCTTATGGACCTGCTGCCACCCCGTCTGGCAGAACGGTATTACGGAACCCAGCCTTCTGCCCAGCCAGCGGGTATGCCCGACTTCTGACGCTCCGCACGGCAGATATCTGACATTTTGTGTCCTATCAGTAATGACCCGAAGCGCGGTTTTGTGGATAAACTGACCGCATGAATTTCTGCCGCCTGTTCATAGACCGCCCGGTCGCGACGACACTGATGTCCATTGCCATCTTCATGGCGGGATTCATCTGCTATCCGCTTCTCCCCGTCGCGACGATGCCAGACATGACCACGACCGCCATCATGGTCGTGGCAACCCAGCCGGGTGCCGACCCGCAGCAGATGGCGACATCCGTCACCACACCGCTGGAGCGAAGACTCGGATCCATCGCGGATCTTGAGAGCATCGAGTCCGACACCAGTGCCGGACAGGCCCAGATTTTTCTCGAATTCTCATCGTCGCGCAATATCGACGGCGCCCTGCGTGACACGCAGGCGGCCCTGCGCGCTGCCCGAGCCGACCTGCCGACCGGAACCATGGATGCCGACCCGCAGGCCTTCAAAATGGATGGCGGTGGATTTCCAGTCTATCTGATGAGTCTGACCGGCGATCAGAAAACCCAGGCCGAGCTTTACGATATTGCCAATATCCGCATCAAACCGCTCCTGGCCGAGGTCAAGGGCGTGGGCCGTGTGGAAGTCGTGGGCTCAACGAACCCCGCCGTACGTGTCGAGCTCAATCCTGGTCCGCTCTACAAATGGGGCATCGGCTTTGAGGATGTGCGTACTGCCCTGGCCTCGGCCAATGCCTTCACGCCCAAGGGTTTCATCGACAGCCATGGCCAACGGATGATGCTGTCCACCAACGATCAGGCCATCAATGCGGCTCAGTATCGCGACCTGATCGTCGGCTACCGCAACAATTTCTATCCTGTCCGGCTGAGTGATATCGCTACCGTCAGCGACAGCGTTCAGGACGTCTATCAGACCAGTTATATCAACGGCCATCGCGCCGTTACTCTGGTCGTGACGGCCCAGCCCCATGCCAACACCGTGGCCATCGTGGACGGCATCAACGCCAACCTGACACATCTGCGCGACGCCCTGCCGGCGGACGTCAATCTGGTCGTGGGACTCGATACATCCCGCTCGATCCGCGCATCCCTCGCGGATGCCCGTCTGACACTGATCCTGTCCGTCGTGCTGGTCGTGCTTGTGATCCTGGTGTTCTTCCGCAGGATGATCACGACGCTCATTCCCGCCGTGACGGTCCCCATCGCCCTGTCCGGCACGCTGGCGGCCATGGCTGCCTTCAACTTTACGCTCGATGTCCTGTCACTCATGTCCCTGACCATCGCGGTTGGCTTCGTGGTTGATGACGCGATTGTCGTTCTGGAAAACATCGCCCGGCACATGGAAGACGGAAAGGACCGGTACGAGGCCAGCCTGATCGGCGCTTCGGAAATCGGCTTCACCGTCCTGTCCATCAGCGCCTCGCTGGTCGCGGTGTTCATCCCGCTGCTGTTCCTGCCTGGCGGAGCAGGCTCGATCATGTTCGAGTTCTGCATGACGATGATCTCCGCCATCGTCATCTCCATGTGGCTGTCCCTGACCCTGACGCCGATGATGTGCGCACATCTGTTGGAAATCGACCACGGCGACCAGCCGAGGAAGGGCGTATTGGGCTACATTGTCGTCATTACGGAGACCTCGCTGGACTGGACGCTGAAACAGTATGCGCGCTCCATGCACTGGTGCCTCCGCCATCCGGTTCTGATGGGACTGACCCTTCCGCTCAGCTTCATGGTGCTGGTCGGCTCCGTGGCCCTGATGCCCAAGGAATTCATCCCCTCGCAGGACATGTCGCTGCTGGCGGGACGCATCAAGGGTGACGCCACCATGTCATTCCAGGATATCGACCGCCGTCTGCGGGAAGTCGGCGCCATCGCCCAGACGGACCCGGACGTCATCTCCACCACCATCTTCAGCGATGACAAGAACAGTGGGGAGCTCTACCTCCATCTGAAGGAAAAGGCCGAACGCGCGTCCGCCGAAACCGTTCTGGATCGTATTCGCAAACGCCTGCCCAACGAACCCGGAGCGGACGTATCGTTCTGGAGCGTTGGTGGCAGCAGCCAGGGCGGCAGCAGTTCCAAGAATACCGGCAGCTACCGTTATGTCCTACGGGGAGAAAACGTTGCCGACCTGTTCGGATACCTCCCAACCCTGCTGGGCGCCCTGCGGGCCTCGGGCAAGCTCGTCAATATTTCATCCACGACCGAAGGGCAGTCCGTTGCGGCCTACATCACCGTCCACCGTGATACGGAAGCGCGCTACGGCGTCACACCGCAGCTGATCCAGAACGTCCTGTACGATTCCTACGGTCAGGCCATCGTCTCGACAATCCATCTGCCCACGACCGAACACCGCGTGGTCATGGTGCTGGCACCGCAATACCGCATGGACCCGAACACACTCAGCCAGGTCTGGATTTCCACATCTGCGGGCACGGCGGCTGGTGGCGTTGCCTCGAACCTGATCCGAGCCCGCAGTGATGCCAGCACCTCGGCAAGCAGCTTCACGTCCCTGGCCACGGCGTCCATCCAGAACTCACTGGCCAACCAGATTTCGGGCAACTCCTCAAGCGGAAGCGCTGTCTCCTCCGCGACCGAAACCATGATCCCCCTGACCAATGTCGCCTCCGTTCTGTGGAAGCCACAGCCTCTCGATATCACCCATCGCGGCAACTACTATTCCGCCAATATCTCGTTCGATCTGGCGAGCGGCGTGAGCTACAATGACGCGGTCGAGCTGATCAAACAGACCATGCAGAGCACCCGCGCTCCTGATGGCGTCCTGGGTGACTTCACCGGAACGGCAGGCGACACCCGCAAGCTCATGGTCAACGGCGCACTGGCGTTCCTCGCCGCGATTGCCGTGATGTATATCGTTCTGGGCATTCTCTATGAAAGCCTGATCCACCCCATCACGATCCTGTCCACCCTGCCTTCCGCCGGTATCGGCGCGGTTCTGGGCCTGTGGATCGCGGGAGAGTCCTTCAGCATCATTGCCATGATCGGCATCATCCTGCTGACGGGCATCGTCAAGAAGAACGCCATTCTCGTCATCGATTTCGCCATCCATGCCGAGCGCGTCGACAAGCTGTCTCCCAGGGATGCCATCTTCAAAGCCTCGATCACCCGTTTCCGCCCTATCCTGATGACCTCTCTGGCAGCCGCACTCGGGGCAGTCCCGCTCATCATCAGCAATGGATATGGCGCGGAAATGCGCCGTCCACTGGGTGTTTCGATCCTGGGCGGAATGGTTGTCAGTCAGCTTTTGACCCTTTACACCACACCGATCGTCTATCTGTGGATGGATGCCATCGGTGCGAGAACGAAGCGTCTGTGTCATTGGCTGCTCGGGCTTCTGCGCCGCCACGGCACCGCCAGCCCTTCCGCCAAACAGATCTGAAACCGGATAAAATAACGCCCCATGACCCTATCCCGTCGCATCGCACTGCTGGCAGCCCTGTTTCCCATGACGGCGCTTGCTGCGCCCGTTCAGCTTTTCGACCACATTTCCATCTCCCCTGATGGAAGCCGACTGCTCTCGCTGCAGGAGCCGGTTGGAGAGTCTCCGCAGAACACCATTTCCCAGCCCGTACTGTACACTCTCCCGTCCGGGGCCCGCAGCACTCTGTCTCTGTGTCATGGTTGTGAAGCAAGCGCGTTCGCTTGGCGTCGGGACGGACAGGCACTGGCCTATGTTCTGAAAGACCCTTCGGTCAAAACACTGTCGGTCTGGGAAGCGGACCGGGATGGTCAGCATGCAAAGCAGGTCCTGACCTTCACGGGGACACTTCAGTCCCTGTCCTACGGACCCAAAGGGCAGCTTGGCGTTCTGGCAATCGAAAATGCACACCGCCAGCCCGGGGCGATGGAAGCGGGCGCGCCTCCGGCTGGAGAAATCAACGCACAGATCGATGAACAGCGGATCGCCACGATCGAAAATGGTCGCCTGAACTGGCAGTCACCCGCCGATCTGTATGTTTATGAATATGACTGGCGCCCGAACGGCGAGGGTTTTATCGCCACCGCTGCTCCGGGAAACGGCGACGATCACTGGTGGATTGCAAAGCTCCACGCTATCGGAAACGGCACGGACACCGTGCTTTACAGTCCGCCTCAGGAACAGCAGCTCAATCTTCCGCGCGTCTCTCCTGACGGAAAACAGGTTTCCTTCATCGGCGGCCTGATGAGTGACTATGGCGCGATTGGCGGCGATGCTTACAGTCTGGATCTGACAAAGGCCGGTGCAAAACCCGTCAACCTGACACCAGGGCTAAAGGCCACTGTTACCGACCTTTCCTGGGATTGTGGGCCAGGCCTTATTGCAACAGGTCTCAAGGGAGACCGCAGCGTTATCTGGTCCCTTCAGGGAGGCCAAAGGTCGCTGTGGGAAGAGACCATGATGCTGTCCAACGGACGCTCCGAACCAAGCCTGTCCTGCGCCGGGCAGCACACCGCCATTATCCGGCAGAGCTTTGAAAAAGCACCGGAGATTGCGGCTGGTCCCATCGGACAGTGGAAGCCCGTCAATCGCGACAATGCCGCCCTTCCGGCGCATCTCAAGGCGCGAAGCCTGACATGGAAAAGCGATGGCTATTCCGTGCAGGGCTGGCTTCTGGAACCCCTGACACGCAAGCCGGGCGTGGAGCAGAACGGCAAGGTTCCGATGATCGTCTACGTTCACGGCGGACCGTCCAGCGCCTCCAACCCGCGCTATTTCCGCGACAACAGCAAGCTGGCGATGGCGCTCCTGAATGCGGGCTATGACGTCTTCATGCCTAACCCACGGGGCAGCTACGGACAGGGTGAGGCGTTCACCGCCGCAAACCGCCGGGATTTCGGACATGGAGATCTGCGTGACGTCCTGCGCGGGATCGATACAGCCGAGAAAGTGGCTCCCGTCGATGATCACCGCCTTGGTCTGACCGGCTTTTCCTATGGCGGCTACATGACGATGTGGAGCGTCACCCAGACAGACCGTTTCCGTGCGGCTGTCGCCGGAGCCGGCATTTCAAACTGGCTCTCCTATTACGGCGAAAACAACATCGACAGCTGGATGCTGCCGTTCTTCGGGAAATCCGTTTACGACGATCCGGACATCTACGCCCACTCCTCACCCATCCTCTATATCCGGCAGGCACATACGCCGACCTTCATTTTCGTCGGATCGGCTGATGAGGAATGCCCGATGCCCCAGAGCCAGGAATTCTTCCATGCGCTCCAGACGCTGCATGTTCCGAGCTCACTCGTCATCTATCCCGGACAGGGACATGGCATGAGCAGCCCACAGGCCTGGGACGACGCCGTACAGCGCACCATTCACTGGTTCGACCGTTATCTGGTGAAATAAGACAATCAGATCAGGCGCTGCCCTCTCCACTCTGTAAAGTCAGAGCGAGGGCAGGGCCGTTGTCTGCTGGCGCGCCCGGTTATCTGCAGACAGGGGCATGATACCGGGAATGACGTCCACTTCCGTCCGATCTACGACGCGTCCCGTCAGGACCATATGACTGCTGGCATTGTACACATGCACAGTGTCACCTTTTCCACCGGCTTCCAGAACTGTTCCTGAAACAGTCAAATGAAGGCTCTGGCCAGAGAATGTCGCCACAACGGGCGATCCGCGATGCACGAGCTGCGGATGTGCAAGTTCCGACACACTGAGAACCTGACCGGCAGCAAGCACGCCTCGCGCCTCAAGACCGACAGCATCTTCTGGTGCCTGCAAAGCGTCATCCGGAATCAGACCAACCCGGACAAATGTCATGGTGACATCTTCAGGAAGAATCGGCTGCCCCAGATGCATGGCATGGCGCAGGGTCACCGCCCGCACTTCCATCGTCGCCGTGCCGCTCACATTGAAAGTCGTGCCCTGGCCACCGCTTGCCGAAGGGACTTCGAGCCGCGCTGTAAAATGTTCACTCCCATGAGGGGGGCGATCAATATGCAGGATTGTCGGTGCACCCTGATCCCCAACCGGAACCGCGACAGGTTTAAATCCCGTCAGAGCCACTTCCACCCGGGCCTCGGAAGGTAACTCCAACCCCTCCCGGATAACAGGCAGGACATCATCCACGGCAATCATGCGGGCCGTGTGCGTTACGGTCGTAGAGACCAGCGGCGACGCATCGGGCCAATCCACACCGAATTGTGCAGCAATGGCTGTCAGCTGCGGACCGCCGACAACATAGCTGGCGCCCAGAGCTGGCGCGTCGCCGATCTCGGTATCCTGCCCCTTGCCCAGATCGGCAAACAGATCGGACAGGCGTACGCGTGGGTGATCAACATTGACGTTCGTCCGCAATGTCGCGGCAGAGGCGAATGAGAGGACAGAGCATCCTGCCAGCAGCAGCATGCCACCTGTCAGCAGGATGCGGTTCATGGTTTAACCACCACCCAGATTGGTCACGGTTTTCATCATGTCGTCAGACGCGGTGATGACCTTGCTGTTCATCTCATAGGCGCGCTGGGCCGTGATGAGATCGGTGATTTCCGTCACGACATTGACGTTCGAGTTTTCGACGTAACCCTGCATGATGCTGCCGTATCCGACAGCTTCGGGGTTACCCATCATGGCATCGCCGGATGCCGTCGTCTGCGTGAACAGGTTCTGCCCCATTGCGGCCAGACCGTTCTCGTTGGTGAAGATGCCCAGCTGAAGCTGTCCGACAAGTGTCGTGCCCGGCAATCTGCACACTGACCTGACCCGACTGATCAACCGAGATGCTCTGGGCATTGTTCGGGATCGTGATCGTCGGGCTGATGAGATAGCCGTCTGCAGTTACGAGGGAGCCGTTGTTGTCCATCGAAAACGTGCCGTCACGGGTATAGGCAAGCTGACCGGAAGGAAGCTGGACCTGAAAATACCCGCGCCCCTGAACAGCCAGATCCAGTGAGTTGCTGGTCTGCTCAAGGCTGCCCTGATCGTTGATGCGGTAGATCGCGGCCGTCTTCACACCGAGGCCAACCTGGGCACCTGCCGGGATGGTCGTGCCAGTATCGGACGAACTTGCACCCACGCGGCGGATGTTCTGGTAGATCAGATCCTGGAATTCGGCACGGGAGCGTTTGTATCCCGTGGTACTCATGTTCGCGATATTGTTGGAAATGGTTTCGACGTTGGTCTGCTGGGCCTGCATGCCCGTTCCGGCGATATCGAGTGCGCGCATGGAGAGTTATCCTTGTCCCGTAAGGGTCAGTAATCAGGCCGAGACCTGAACGATCTTGTCGATGGCGTTCTTCTGGCGCGTCGCTTCGGCGTCGACGAACTGCGCCATGAAGTCGAAGTTCCGCTGGATTTCCATCATCTTCGTGACTTCGGTCATCATCTGGACGTTGCTACCTTCCACCATGCCCTGCACGATATTGGGCCGCTCGACAGCCGTAGTCGGCTGGTCGGTACGCAGAAGCCTGCTGCCTTCTGCCTGAAGCTTGTTATCGTCCTGTGCTGTCACGATGCCGATCTGGCCCTGCTCGCCGGTTTCGGTCGAGATCACGCCGTCGGAAGAAATGGTGATGCGATGGTCCGTCTGGGGAATTTCAATCGGCTGGCCGTCGCGGTCCAGCAGGGCATTTCCGTTTTCATCAACAACGGCGCCGTCCTGCTGTTCTTCAAAGCGCCCTGCCCGTGTCAGGCGCACACCGTTGGCAGTGCGGACCTGAAAATAGCCTTCGCCCCCTAGCGCCATATCAAGCGGATTTCCGGTGGACTGCATGTCACCCTGCTGGAAGTCCCTGTATGTCGCGCGGTCCTGCGTATAGGATTCCGTATCCGCACCCTCCGGCTGTTTGGAGCCGTGCTGATGGGACAGGAAGTCACTGAAAAGGACATTTTCGCGTTTGTAGCCCACGGTCGACGCATTCGACATGTTGGCCGCGACCACGGACATGGCGCGTTGCTGGGCATCCATGCGCGAAAGCGCGATATAGGTACTGTTCTCCATGGGCTTTACAGGCTCCGGTCAATCCCGATTTCAGAGCACAGCGTAGCGGTAGAAAGCTTTCCCAATCGTTAAACGAACGGCCTTAACCCGACTCGTCGTGACGATATGGTGAAAGAGTCAGCAGCTCCGCCGCCTCTGCCTGCATGGCGGTCCGTTCCTCGTCCACAAAGGCTGCGACAGCCTGTCGCAGGCCGGGATCGAGAATGGCGTGGGCGGAATGGGTGAATGCCGGAAGGTAGCCGCGCTGGATCTTGTGTTCACCCTGCGCCCCGGCTTCGACACGGGACAGGCCGTGCTCAATCGCAAACTCGATCGCACGATAGTAACACAGCTCGAAATGCAGGAAGGGCCAGTCCCCCTCGCAGCCCCAGTTGCGGCCAAACAGCGCGTCTGTCCCCATAAGGTTCAGGGCCCCGGCGACGGCTTTTCCGTCATGTCGGGCCATCATCAGGACCACGCGGTCTCCGAGGTGTTCGGACAGCATGGGAAAGAAGCGCTCGGTCAGGTAAGCGCTGCCCCATTTCCGGTCGATCGTGGACTGATAGAAGCGGTAAAATGCCTGCCAGTCGTCCGGCGTGATCTCGTCCCCGCGCAGGGTGCTGAAGGCAAGGCCGCAGGACTGCGCGGCATTGCGTTCCTTGCGGATGGCCTTGCGTTTGCGGGAGGCTAAAGCGGCCAGAAAGTCATCGAACGTGGTGTAGCCGTTATTCTGCCAGTGATACTGAAGGCCCGTGCGTGGCAGATATCCGGCATCGGTAAAGGCCTGCAGAGAAGCGGTATCACAGAAATTGGCATGCAGGGATGACAGGCCAAGCTGGGCCGTGGCCTGAATTAGCGCGGCGGCAAGAGCCTGCGCTACGCCTTTCGGATCGGGCAGATCGGGCCGCAGCAGCAGTCTGGGTCCGGGGACAGGTGAGAACGGGACGGCGCAGACGAATTTCGGATAGTAGCGACCGCCCGCAGCCTCATAGGCGCGCGCCCAGTTCTGATCGAAGACGTACTCGCCCCAGGAATGGGATTTTCCGTAGAGCGGGGCGAGAGCTGCGATGGTCCCGTCTGGCGCGCGTAATGCGGCATGGCGCACAAGCCAGCCGGAGCGGTCCGCGACAGAACCGCTATCTTCAAGGGCGGACAGGAAACCGAAAGAGACGAACGGATTGTCGGCTCCCGCACAAATATCCCAGGCCTCGGCCCCGATCTCGTGGATCGAGGCGTGGAGGCTCAGGCTCCAGTCGGGGGTGGGGACGGTGTCCGGTTCTCCCATTCGGTTTCTCCCATCCGGGGTGATCAGGCGATTTCGAACAGTGCCTCGACTTCGACCGGAGCGTTTACGGGCAGGCTCGGCACGCCAATGGTGGAGCGCGCGTGACGTCCGGCATCCCCGAACACGTCAACAGCCAGATCGGACGCGCCGTTCATGACGGTGGCATGATCGGTGAATTCGGGCGTGCAGGCGATGAAGCCGCCCAGACGGACAACGCGCGTGATGCGGGAAAGATCGCCGTTCAGTGCTGCCTTGGCCTGTGCCAGAACATTGATGAGGCAGGCGCGGGCACAGGCCACACCGGCATGGGCCGAAACTGCGTCACCAAGCTTGCCTGTAATAAGCAGCTTGCCGTCCACCAGCGGGAGCTGACCGGACACGACGAGCAGGTTTCCCGTCAGAACGGTCGTGACGTAGTTCGCAACCGGAGCGGCTGCGACCGGCAGCGTGATGTCGAGGGCGGCGAGGCGGGATTCGGGGGTCGCGGTCATGGGAAAGTCTCCGGTTCGGGCGCCCAGAGTGGGCATCTGTCAGGGCCGCATGTTGAAACGGGAACGGCCTGCTGCCAAGGGGGCACGGTGGGAAGCCGGATCAGGCTGGCGGACTTTCGTCGCCCGCAAGGCTTCTGCGGCTGCGTTCGAGTTCTTCGGCATAGCGGCGCAGGGCGTGCTGTTCGGTCAGGGTGCCGATCACCTGCCGGGACTGCTGGTCCTCGACCACCACCAGCGCGTCGGCCTCGGCCTTTTCGAACAGTTCGATGGCCTCGCGGATGTTCATATGCGGGGTGAGCATGGCCTTGCGGAACAGGGCCAGCGTTCCGATGGCTGTCTGGGCGCCGGGTACGGCGTGCAGGTCCGCCAGCTGGACGATGCCATCATAATGCCCGTCCCCATCCAGCAGGACGATCCGCTGGGCCGAGCCAAGGGGAAAGAGGGTCTGCGCGCGGCTGAGGGAGGTCTCGGACGGGAGGGTCCGGACCTGTCCACGCATCATGCGGCGCACATTGAGCGAACGCATCCAGCCGATATCAACGGCGGAGCGGATGGATTCGCCTCGCAGATGGAAGCGCCATGTCGCAAAGCTGTAACCGAACAGGCGACGGACCGTGAGCAGGGACAGGACCGCAGCCACCAGTGTGGCACCACTCATGGACACGCTGCCGGTCAGTTCCAGCATCAGGCAGACCATGGTCATAGGACTGCCGATGACGGCCACAGCCATCGCGCTCATGCCGATCAGGGCACAGGCCGTGACGGAATCCGGCGCAATGCCCAGCGGCGCCAGAAGCGTGCCGTAAATCGTCCCTGCGAGAGACCCGAGATACAGCGATGCGAAGAACAGTCCTCCGCGAAATCCGGAACCGATACACAGGCAGGATGCCAGCGCCTTCATGAGCAGCAGGACCACCGCCATGCGTGCGGTCACGTTCCCGGCAAAGACGGCGCGCATTGCCTCATGACCTGCGGACAGGACGGAGGGGTGCAGCGTCGCCAGCCCCCCTACGATCAGGCCGCCCACGGCGGGCCGCAGCCAGACCGGGCCGGGCAGCCGTCGGAACAGGGCTTCGGTCTGCGTAACGCAGAACATCAGGCCGATGGCCGTCAGGGCCGTGAGGACGCTGATGAGAACCGCACCGGCCGTCCCTTCCCACGACAAGGTGCCCGGCGACGGAATAATGATCCCGGGCGGGACGCTTCCGAGCACCCGCGTCACACCCACACCCGCCAGCGCGGCAACAGCCACCGGAGACAGGCTGCCCAGCGAATAGGACCCGATGACGAGCTCGAACGCATAAAACGCCCCGGCCACCGGCGCATCGAACGCGGCCCCGATGGCCGCGCCGGCCCCGGCGCCTACCAGAACACGCAGATCCTCCCGACGGACACGGAAGGACCGCCCGATGCGGGAACCGAAAGCCGCCGCGATCTGGGTAAATCCGGCCTCAAGCCCGATAGACCCACCCACGCCGTTGGACAGAACCGTCTGGCAGACAATAACCAGACTGTCCCGCACGGACATACGGCCGCCATGCAGCGCATTCGCTTCAATGGGATCGACCGGGCTGCGGGGCATGATTTTTGCGATCATGACGCCGAACAGCCCGATCACAAGCCCTCCCCCGGTCAGCACGGCAACCGTTCGCAGGGGTGGCAGGACGGTCAGACCGGACAGGTGGCCTCCGGACAGACCCGGCATGCCAAAAAGAAGCCTGTGCATGAAGAAGGTGAGATGGGTCATGGCGACCACGCACAAACCTGACAGAATCCCGACAAACCCCGCCAGAACACTCAGCCAGATCTCGTTTCCACGCACCAGCGTTCGCAGATTTGATGGCGCATGCGGAAACAGACGCACCTGAAAGCGGCTCATTTGCTGACGCATGGCACGCGAACGATCCTGAAAAGGGGCGGGACTGGTGGACAAGCGGGCTCCCGGGCGGCAGGTGTGGTCCTGTTTGACGGCAAGCGCGCCGCCGATCAACAGCTGTCATGGAAGGATCATGGATGAAACTGCATGTCATCGAACGGGGCGAAGGCCCGGAGACGGTCATCTTCCTTCATGGGCTGTTCGGACGCGCCCGGAACCTCGGTTTTCTCCAGCGCGGTGCATCTGCGGATTTTCGCACCCTTGCACTGGATCTGCGCAATCACGGACACAGCCCGCATGGCCCTGTCACCTATGCTCTCATGGCGCAGGACGTGCTCGAAACGCTGGACGATATGGGAATCGAGCGTTTCGCCGTCGTGGGACATTCCATGGGCGGAAAAGTCGGAATGATGCTGGCTCTCGCCGCCCCCGAGCGCGTGACGAAGCTGATGGTTGCGGATATCGCACCGGCCCGGACGGGCCACGGTCATGGCGACATGATTGCCCGACTGGCCGACATTACATTCCCGGCGTCGCTTGAACGGCGGGAAGGTCTGGATCTTCTTGAACCAGCCGCAGGCAGCAGACCTGTTGCCGAGCTCCTGCTCCAGAACGTCCGGCTGGGCGAATCCCCTGGCTGGAGCATCGGTTTCGATGATCTGGCCCGTGATATTCATGAGATCGAGAACTGGCCAAATCTGCAGATTGCACCTTACGAAGGACCCGTTCTTTTCCTTCGCGGCGGTGCATCGCCCTATGTCAGACCCGAGCATCACGACCAGATCCGATCCCTGTTCCCTCACGCCATGATCCGGTCCCTTCCTGATGCCGGACACTGGCTCCATGCCGAACAGCCTCGTCCATTCCTGCGGGAAATGATGGAATTCCTTAACGCTCCGGCCTGACGGGAAACGTTACACAATCAAATCAGACCAAAAGACGGCGGTTTTGTACGAATCATTTTATTTCGATAAAGCAACATAATGAAATTCTAATATATTAATTTTTTGATATTTTAATAAAACTCAATTAAAATTAAAGTAAAAAAGTTACTTTTCTGAAAAATTAACAACTACAACAACAAGGCCAGAACGGCTCATGTAATAAACTTCATCAGGATTACGCGGATGTACGCTCTACTGTTCTCCGAGTCTTTGGTAAATCGTACCGAAATGCGTGTCTTTACACGTGAGAAGATCTATTCTTCCGCGCTGGCCCGTGGTGCAGCCCACGGCGATAAAGAGACTATTCGGGCAATGATGATTGGATGGTGGCCTTTTATTCAGGCTTTTGAGCGCGCTATTGACGTGCGTGTCGGCCACCTGCCCATCAAGCCGCTCGTCCAGCGTTTTGGACAGACGCGCATCAAGGCCTTCTTCTCGGAAGCGCGTGAAGCTGTCCGCGAAATGAAGGAAGAGGAAGGCTCACACGCCATCCTGTGGGCCGATGGCGCAAAGGAATTCGGCCTCGATCTGTTCGGAACCCATTACGATACGCTGCCAACCGTCCAGAAGCTGATTGCCAATGCCGACAGCGAAGATCCCGTGATCTTCTTCTCCTGGCTTGCAGCGGTGGAATACATCGCCGAGGAACTGGCCGCCTATCTGTGTCATGCACCGAAGTTCACCAGCCTGTTCGCAAAGAAGCACTGGACCTGGGGCCTGGCCCATGACGAACACGAGCATGACGGCCCGTCCCATCTGGAAATCGACGAAGATCTGGCCCGCGCTTACTATCCGTCCAACGATCCGGACATCACGCGCGCCGCTCTGACGGCGAACATGCGCGAGTGTATCGAGATGTTCGAAAAGGCAAGCTTCGAAATTTACGCCACAACGCCGGAAATGGCTCACTAACGAAACATTAAGCTTTTACCGGCAATCTCCGTGCACGGTGTGCCATAACCGACGCACGGAGATGTTGCCCGCAACAAATTCGTAAGCCACAAAGAAAAACTTCATAAATCCCTGTCATCGTGGCACCCTCCTCCTCTATTGGGAAGGTTCATGATGCCCCTGCCTGTCTCACCGGATCCTGTTGCCCCCTCCCGGGCATGCGCGTCACAATGACCGCCCTGCTGAAACAGATGCAGCTGACGCGTTTTTTTCCCTTCCGCGCTGAAATCCCGGCCGGAGCGGAGGAAGACATTCGTCTCTCGCGCTGCCGGGTGCTCCGCGGCCTGAACTTCTTTCATTTCGTTCCCCAGATCAGTTGCGGCCCGATTGCTGGCCTTTGCCTGATGCGGAACTATCCGACCTACGGCATGATCCTGGCCGGGGCCGTCATGTTCCTGCTCGTGGTCTACAACATCTGCTTCTATGCGATCCCCACCGAAAAGCTGGTCGACACTCGGCAGTCCTGGATTCTCAAAGGGCTCAATTTCGCATTCGCGCTCTGCTGGATCACACTTCCGCCCATCGTCTTTCCCTATGGGGATGCCAATGACAGGGTCATGGTCGCGGGGATCATGGTTGGACTGACGGCAACGACGATCACCCTGATGCCCCTGACGGGACTGGGAGAGATCATTGCCCTCATGCTGGTCTTTTCCTGCTGCAGCGCTCTTTTTCAGGCGTGGGAAATCGACCACGGATCGTTCTATTTCTACATCGCCATCGAACTCGCGGTGTATCTGTTCTTTGTCCTGTCCCTGACGATGGCAGTGCGGGCCCTGTTCAAGGCATTCCTGGTCAGCCGGTATTCCCTCGAACAGCGCAACAGCATCGTGCAGCTTCTGCTTCGGAATGCCGATGACGACACCGGCGACTGGCTTTGGGAAACCTGCGCGTCAGGCACCCTGCACAATGTTTCGGCCAGTCTGGCCTCTGCTTTCGGCAACAGTCGGGAATGGCTGGAAAAGCGGGTCTTTTTTGACATCCTGTCCGATCTTGCAGGCCCGTCGGCTTTTGACGGTGACGAGCGCACCGGGCTCGGCCGACTGCGCCAGTGTCTCGACAACCGGATTTTCTTCCGGGACATCGTCGTATCAGGAACCCTGCATGGTCAGCAGCGCTTCTGGTCGCTGAGTGGCCGTCCCGTTTTTCAGGACCGCATATTCATCGGCTATCGCGGCGTCGGAACGGACGTGACCCAGACGCACTGGGCACAGGAAAGCGCCTCTTTCCGGGCAAGGCATGATCTGTTGACTGGCCTGCCAAACCGCGGCGCCTTCCTCGACGACATGGAAAGCTATCTCATCGAGGCCGAACGGACGGGCGAAGCGTTTGCGCTGCTCAACCTTGATCTGGACGGTTTCAAGCAGATCAATGACCGCTATGGCCATTCCGCCGGCGACGAGATGCTGCGGAAAGTTACGGTCGTTCTTAGCCGGACATTGAGCGAGCGTCACAGGCTCTATCGCTTTGGTGGCGACGAATTCATGCTTCTGGAGCGCCAGACGACCCCCGCTCAGGTCGCCACCACGGCCACGGGTCTGATCAATGCGCTGACAAATGTTCCTATCCGGATTGGCGAAGGCGTGCGTTGCGCAGTCGGCCTCAGCGTGGGAATCGTCCTGTCCATCGGGGGCTCGGAACGCGTGGGAAGTCTGCTGGAAGCCAGTGACCTGGCGCTTTACGAGGCCAAGAGTCTCGGCGGCCATACGCACCGCTTTTACAATCCTGAACTGCGCACCGTTGCCAAGCGGAACCGGGACCTGATCCGCGCCCTTCCTGAGGCCCTCGAGGAGGGAAAGCTGGGAATTGTGTACCAGCCCTTCTTCAACACCCAGAGTCAGAAACTCTGTGGATTCGAGGCGCTGATCCGCTGGTCTCACCCCGAATATGGCCGCGTGCCGCCCGAGCGGATCATCCAGCTGGCGGAAGAAGCAGGGCTCATTCACCGTCTTGGCGTCTATGTCATGGAACGGGCCTGCATTTTTGCGCGCGAGTGGGACGAAGGGCTGATCCTCTCGATCAATGTTTCGGTCGGGCAGCTGGAAGCTCCTGCGTTCCTCAAAGACACGTTCCAGATTCTTGAGAATACCGGCTTTCCAGCCCGCTGCCTTCAGATCGAAATGACCGAGAACATCTTCATGGAGCCGGATGCCGCGACGTTCACCCTGCTGAGCCGTCTTCAGAGCGCCGGGATTTCCATTGCGCTCGACGATTTCGGCAAAGGGTTCTCGTCTCTCGGATATCTGCGGTTTTTCCCATTCTCCAAGATCAAGCTGGATGGCCTTTTCGTCAGGGACATGCTGCGCGAATCCCGGGCTGCATCCATTGTTCGTGCCGTGGTCGATCTGTCGATCGATCTCGGTGTGGCTGTGACCGCGGAAGGTGTGGAAAGCCAGGAACAGCTATCCTACCTCAAGCGTCTGGGCTGCACGGAAGTGCAGGGGTATCTGCTCTCACGCCCCCTGTCTCCCGAAGATACCCGCCAGTTCATGGCTGCAATTCCGGCCGTAATGGAAGCCTCCTGAGCGGGCATCAGGCCGTCAACGGATTGGGAGCCGTTTTCTTCCCTTCCTCCGCCACGCGCCAGCAATACCAGGCCAGCGTAGAGCGGTAGGGAGAGAAGCGGGCCGTCTCTTCCTTCAATGCCTTTGGCTTGGGTGACAGCTCAAGTCTCCTGATCCGGCGCCACCCCTCCCGCACACCAAAATCATCAACCGGCATTACGTCGGGACGGTTGAGCGTAAACATCAACAGCATCTCGACCGTCCAGCGCCCGATGCCCCGTAGGGTGATAAGACGTGCGATCAGCTCTTCATCCGTCATGCCAGCGGCTTCGGAACGGCTGGGCACGATGCCATCCAGACGCGCCTGTGCAACGCCCCTCATAGCCAGCAGCTTGCTTCCGGAAAGACCGCAGGCCCGAAGACTTTCTTCGGAAAGCGAAAGAATCCGCTCCGGCACCGGTGGTGGTCCCTCCAGGCTGCCCGGCTCACCAAGAAGGCACAGACGCCCAAAAATCTTCCGCGCCGCCGCACCGTGCAGCTGCTGTCCGGCAATGGCTCGCAGAAGGGCATCATAGGGCTCCTGCCCATCATCACCGCGCAGGGTGCACGGTCCAATCCGGGCGATGACCGCCGCAAGATCGGGATCTGCGCCAAGAAGTGTGGCAGAATCAGCCATCAGGAACATGCCTTTCCGGAAGTTAAGGTTCGCGTGACTCTTTGTGTCTTTCGTGGGTCTCGCATTACTGCCATGATACGCCAAGATATACGCCCACCCCCAGCCCCGGATAACCAGCCTGCCGGATGACAACCCCGACCGCCCTGGTGCAAAAGGTCTGGCGATGATGCGACGCCACCTTCCCTTCGCCGACCGGCTGTTTTCTGCCAGGTCCTTTCCCGATGGACTGATCCGCATATGAGCGGAACGGCCGCCGTCACGTCCGGAAAGCCGCAGAAACGCGAGCCCCAGCTCTTCGCCCCCTCGGCGCGGACAGCTCCCGCACGTCCACAGCATGCCCCCGCAGGCACCCGCGAGCGCCTGAGAGACTACGTACCGCCAGCAGTTCCGGTCCGCCCGGTGCTGACGCCGATGATGCGGCCGCAGACCATTGTCGAGAACGGGCCGACAGTTCCGTTCATTTTCTCGGCCGGACTTCACGCCGCCGTTCTGGCCTTCCTCCTGATGCAGCATCAGGGCGTGCATGGCTCACCTGCCGGGCAGGAACAGCCGCAGGTTGAAATGGTCTTCGATACGCCGCCATCGAAAAGCAGCATGCGCGGCCCCCGCGAGCATGAGGAAGGTGGCGCGCCGCCTCCCCCCGCGGCCGAGAGTCCGCAGGAGACGCAGGAAAACCAGCAGCAGCCGGAAAAGGAACAGGCTGCACCGACCCCGGCTGTCCCGACACCTGAAACGCCATCCGCGCCCGACGTGCCCGAGGAACCCTCGGCCGAACTGCCCAAGACCGCGCCCACGCCTGCGCCCATCACACCTGGTGCAGCGCCAAGCCATCGCAGCCAGCAGACGTCCCCGCACGCCCATCACTCGCAGCGTTCCGTGCGCTCCGATCGGAACAATCCATTCGCGCATCCGATGGACCTGTCGTTCGGCGAACAGCCCTCGCCCTATCGTCGTCATCGCGGTCGTGCATCCGGGTCTGGCGGCCCAATCGATATGTCGCTGGGGCCACTCAGCATGAACGGCGCCATCAACGCACCGTATCAGACCCGCACGAGCGTTAAGGGCGTCAGCGAGGATTACGGCGGCGAGATCGACCGCTGGATCCGGGCGCATATGTACTATCCGGAAGAGGCCGCCCGCGCCGGCGAGGATGGTCCGTCCTCGGTGCATGTGGTGCTGGACCGTTCGGGCCATGTGAAGTCCGTCCGGCTCATGAGCCAGTCCGGGTCCTATTCGCTGGATGCCGCGACGACCGGCATGTTCCAGGGCGCGCATCTGCCACCGGTTCCGCCGGACATGAAGGGCGACCATTTCGATATCGACGTGACGATCAACTACATCCTGATCCGCCGGTAAGGGCAGAGGGCGCGGCTTCGACATCGGAGCCGCAATCCCATACAGTCCTCCGGGTCACTGTCCTGTTACCGGAACACCGATGCGCCGCCTCTGCTTTACCCTGCTGCCTCTCTGCTTCCCCCTTGTCCTGGGAGGGTGCTTCAATCTTTCACGGCCCTTCGCCGATCCGGGGCAGCAGGCTAGATATCTGACAGCGGCAAATCTACCCCCGGCCCGCCTCGCCGTTCCGACACCCACAGACTCCCTGCTGTCCGACGATGCCGCCGCACTCTGGGCTCATGACATGGCACAGGCCATGGTCGGCCAGTCCGTTCCTGCCATCGCCCAGCCGCGCAAGAAGGGGGACTGGTGGCTGAAAATGAGCGCAGCCACCCACGGAGGGACAGTTGTGCCCCACTACGTCATCATGACGCCGGAAGGAAAGATCCGGGCGGAAACGGACGGACCCGCGGTGGATATGGCGGGATGGAGCGCTGGCGACAGGATGGCACTTCAGGGCGCTGCCGTTCAGGAAGCACCCCAGCTGGCGAACCTGCTCACGGGCATCCAGGCCAACATGATGCAGCAGGACCCGCACAGCCTCATGAACCGGCCTGCAAAGATCTGCTTCAAGGGTGTCACCGGCGCACCCGGCGACGGCAATGTCGCACTGGCCCGTGCCTTCTATTCCTCACTGCCAGACAAGACCAACACAGTGACAACCACTGAAAAGGGCGCGGACTTCATTGTCCGTGGAACGGTCGACCTCAAAACAGGCGCAGCGGGCAACACCGGACATCCTGTCGATCATATCGAGATTGTCTGGCACGTCCTGACACCGGCCGGAAAAGAGGCCGGAGCCGCCACCCAGCTGCACGACATCGCCCCCCACTCGCTGGATGGCGCATGGGGCGATACCGCCGACATGGCCGCAGAAGAGGCTGCTCAGGGCGTGCGGACCATCGTCACAAACTTCTCGGGCCGGGAACATGCTCCTCTGCCGGAGACGAAGAATACGCCGAAAAAAGCCGCCTGATCGCAGATGAAATCATAACAGAGACATATATTTGTAACTCTTTGTATATTTATGTAATCCTGTTTGTTACACGACTCTGGCTTTTTCATCCGGAGTTTCTGATGCGTCGCTTGTTCCGTCCTCTCCTATCCACCGTGACTCTCTGCGCGGGTCTCATCCCCACTGTTTCCGCCCTCGCTGACCCCGCACCTGTCATTGCCGTGAACCGTGAGATCGGCCTTTCGATGACAGGTACGTTCCGCAACAGCGTCAGCGGCTACAATGCCCGCGCAACGGAGAATGGCGGTTCCGGATTTATCACCCAATCCGCAAGCGCCTCGCGCTATCGCACCATCGGCTGGACCCCAGGTTTTCAGGCCGATGCGTCGGTCATGTTCAATGCCTTCGGGATCGAAAATCTTTACGGCGCCCTGCATTTCTCGCTTGAAGACGGCCAGAGGAACTACAAGTCTCATTATCGCAGCTACTCCAGCAATTCTGCGCCGTTCGGATTTTCAGCGGGCGGAAACGACAGCTCCAATGGCACGGATAATCGGGGAGAGATCGGCAAGGGTTTTCTTCTGCTCTCCGATACCTTTCTGCTGACGCCTTTCATTCAGGGTGGATATGTCACGAGCGGCAGTGACGGAGATTTCGGCTACGGGTCCGGACGTTACTTCGCCGGTGCCGGCCTGAAGGCTGATTACGCCCTCACATCCCGCCTCGTCCTGCGTGGACGGTTCGGATGGGCGGAAGTCCTCAATTCCGGTATTTCCTACAACAACCAGCCACGTCCCTTGTGGGAAGGTGGGCTTGGCATGGATTACCGCATGACGCGGCGTCTCCATCTGACGGCGGGCGGAGACTACTCCTATATTTCCTACGGCCGTGACCGGAATGGCGAAGTATTCAGCAACCAGGTGGTATCGGCATATTCCTATTCAGGCACCTCAAGTGCCCTGAGCAACGGTCTGAAGCTGCACGCCGGACTGGCCTGGCAGTTCTGAGACAGCCGGACTGAGTGTATCGGGTTGGCACGGCATGCAGATGCCGACCAACTGGTACGCAGAAAGAATGAGACAGGACGGATGACAGGGGGGCGCTGCGCTGTTAGAAGGCCAGCAACTTCCCTGTCGGACACCGGACGAGGCCGTTTTTCATGAAGATCGTAGCCTGCAACAGTAACCTGCCGCTGGCCCGCGCGGTCGCCCATGAACTCCGGATGCCTCTGTGCAAAACCGTGGTAAAACGCTTTGCCGATGGCGAAGTGTTCGTCGAGATTCAGGAAAACGTCCGCGGTGAGGACGTCTTCGTCGTGCAGAGCACCTGCATGCCGACGAATGACCATCTCATGGAACTGCTGGTCATGCTCGATGCGCTGCGTCGCGGATCGGCCAAGCGCGTCACGGCCGTCATGCCATATTTCGGTTACGCAAGGCAGGATCGCAAATCCGGCCCGCGCACACCGATCAGCGCCAAACTCGTCGCGAACCTGCTGACCGAAGCCGGTGCCAACCGCATCCTGACGATGGATCTGCATGCCATGCAGATCCAGGGCTTTTTCGACATCCCGACCGACAATCTCTATGCCGCGCCGCTGTTCGTGCGCGACCTCAAGACCCGTCTGCCTGACCGCGAACTCATCATTGTCTCCCCGGATGTGGGTGGTGTGGTCCGTGCCCGTCAGCTCGCACAGCGCCTGAATGTGGATCTCGCCATCATCGACAAGCGCCGTGAACGCGCGGGGGTGTCGGAAGTCATGAACGTCATCGGTGACGTCGCAGGTCGCTACTGCGTCCTGGTGGACGACATCATCGACAGTGGCGGATCGCTGTGCAACGCTGCCAACGCCCTCATGGCCCGCGGTGCAGAGGGCGTGGAAGCTTACGTCACTCACGGCGTTCTGACTGGCAATGCCTGCCAGCGCGTGAAAGACAGTCCGTTGAACATGCTGACGCTGACTGACAGTATTCCGGCAACCGAGGCTCTCCTCGAGACCCCGAATATCCGCCAGATCACCACAGCCAACCTGCTCGCCCGGGCCATGAGCGCCGTTGCCGATGAAAGCTCAGTCTCTTCTCTCTTCGACTGAGGTTTATCGGCCCGTTTCACGGTCCAGTCTTCGTGAACGGACTTTCGCCATGTCGCAGATTGCCCTCAGCTCTTACTGGTATCTTCGCCACGGTGAAACTGACTGGAACCGTCAGGGACTGGCACAGGGTCGAACGGATATCCCCCTTAACGAAACCGGCCTGACCCAGGCGACGCGGGCGGGAGAGACGCTTGCCGGGCTTTTCCGTGACGGGCAGCAGCCTTTCGACCGGATCGTGTCGTCTCCCCTGAGCCGCGCACTTGTGACCGCCACCCATACCCATGACGCCATTCGCGACATGACTGGTGTGACGCTGCCGTTCAGGGTCGAGGACGAACTCGCGGAAGTCTGCTTTGGGGTTCAGGAAGGCACACCGATGGGAGACTGGTACGAGCCCTGGATCGAACAGGGCCACCTTCTGGAAGGTGGCGAGAGCTTTGATGCCCTGACGGCCCGCGCCGTCACCGCCATCAACCGCGAACTCGCAGCCGGAGGAACCCCGCTGTTCGTGGCTCATGGCGCACTTTTCAGAGGGCTGCGTGCAGGAATGGGACTCCCGGTAAATGTCCGCCTGCCCAATGCCGTGCCGATGTTTCTCGAACCCGGACAGGCCGGCTGGACCATCCA
Source organism: Gluconobacter sp. Dm-62 (assembly GCF_018256155.1). Taxonomy (GTDB): domain Bacteria; phylum Pseudomonadota; class Alphaproteobacteria; order Acetobacterales; family Acetobacteraceae; genus Gluconobacter. The sequence goes on along the minus strand of NZ_JAERLY010000008.1, from coordinate 150,167 downwards.
CACCCCCGCCCTGATCTGAAACTGCCGAACAGCCTCTTGTGAAGGTTTGCCAAGCCGTTTAGGGCTTGGAGTAATTTGATTTACAAGCGGAATATCCTCATGTCCTCTCTGCGCCTTCTGGCTGCCCTGACGGCTTTCAGCGGTCTGGTCTCCCCTGCACTTGCCCAGACCCAACCGATGCCGCTTCCCATGCCGGCTCCCATCCCCGAACCGCTGGATCGCCCCTTCCCGGGCAACCTGACGGTTTCAGTCGATGCGACCGACACAGTCCATCATGTCATGTCGATCCATGAGACGGTTCCTGTGCCGAAAGAGGCGCAGCAGAAGGGCGAGATGATCCTTCTGTATCCGATGTGGATCCCTGGCGACCATTCCCCGACGGGCGTCATCGAACAGTTCGCCAGCCTGCACGTACAGAGCGGTGGGCGCACGCTGGAGTGGAAGCGCGACACGGTGAACGTCGCCGCCTTCCACGTCCCGGTCTCCAGCAGCACGCCGAGCCTGGATCTGCATTTCCAGCTTATGACCCCGATTGCGCCGGGTCAGGGCCGGATGGTCATGACGCCGTCCATCGTCAACGTGCAGTGGGATCAGGTTTCGCTCTACCCGGCCGGGTATTTTACCCGCGATATTTCGGTTCAGCCCTCCGTGCGCGTGCCGCATGGCTGGCAGATCGGCTCGGCCCTCCGTGCTGCCACCTATGGCGACGAGACGCATTTCAACGCCACGACCTTCAACACGCTCGTGGACTCACCGATCTACGCCGGGCGCTATTTCCGCAAGTTCGACCTGACCGGGCCGGACCATGTTCCGGTCTCGCTGGATGTCGTGGCAGATGATCCGGATTCACTGGACGCCACGCCGCAGCAGGTTGCCGCGCATCAGAACCTCGTGCGTCAGGCCACATCCCTGTTCGGCTCGCATCACTATGACCATTACGACTTCCTGCTGGCTCTGACGGAAGAGCTTGGCGGCATCGGCCTCGAGCATCACCAGTCCAGCGAGAACAGCGCGGCACCGGGCTATTTCACGGAATGGGACAAGACATTCCCTACGCGTGACCTGCTGGCCCATGAATACACCCATTCCTGGAACGGCAAGTATCGCCGTCCGGCCGATATGTGGGCGCCGAACTTCAACACGCCGCAGCGTGGCTCCCTGCTCTGGGTCTATGAAGGACAGACGCAGTACTGGGGCAATGTTCTGGCCGCGCGCTCCGGGCTCGTGACGAAGGATCAGGGCTTCGAAGCGCTGGCCTATATGGCGGCGTCCTATGACAACCAGACGGGCCGTCAGTGGCGCCCGCTGCAAGACACGACGAACGATCCGGTTATCGCCCAGCGTGCACCGCTGTCATGGCGCGACTGGCAGCGTTCGGAAGACTATTACGTCGAAGGCCAGCTCGTCTGGCTGGATGCCGATGCTCTGATCCGCAAGCTGTCCAACGACCACAAGTCGCTGGATGATTTCGCCAAGGCCTTCTTCGGCACGAACAGCGGCAGCTTCGTCGTCAGCCCCTATCAGTTCAACGATGTGGTCGCGACGCTCAACAGCGTACAGCCCTATGACTGGGCGAAGTTCCTGCACGACCGTCTGGACACAATCCAGCTGCATGCTCCACTCAATGGCCTGACCAATGGCGGCTACAAGCTGGTCTACACGTCCAAGCCCACCTCCTTCGTCAAAGCCAGCGAAGCCGCCCGTCACTCTACGGACCTGTCCTTCTCCCTCGGCCTGACAGTGAATGGCGCCGGACATGTGGGACGCGAGCACTGGATGAGCCCGGCCTTCAAGGCAGGCGTGATCCCTGGCACGACGATCGTGGCCGTCAACGACATGAGCTTCACGCCCCAGCGTCTGCTCCATGCCGTCACGGACGCGCAAAAGGATCCGAAGCAGGACATCCGCCTGATCGTGAAATCCGGCGACCATGTCAGCACGGTCTCCATCCCCTATCACGATGGCCTGCGTTACCCGCATCTGGAGCGCATCGAAGGCACGCCGGATCGCCTGAGCGCGATTTACGCGCCGCGTCCGTAAGGGGCGTCTTGGGCTGATCTGATCCTGTGAAGAGTCAGATCAGCCTGTATGGGGCGCTGCCCCATACCCCGCAAAGGGACGCGGTCCCTTTGATCCCGATTCCAATAAAGCGGTTTCCAAAGGCCCCCGGCCTTTGGCGGGTTTCAGGGCAGAGCCCTGAATACCTTCACCAAGGCAGCAGCGACTTCCCGAGCGCCTTCTGCGCGGCCGGCGTCATTCCCATGTCATTACGGTTCCACCAGCCACCGCCAAGCGACTGGAATAGCCCCACACTGTCAGAAAAACGCGCACCTTCGGCCTGAACGTAGGCCAGACGCGCCTGAGCATCGGTCTGCTGCGCCTGAAGCAGCACGAGTTCGCTGACATCTCCCAGACGCAACTGCCCGTGGGCAATCGTCAGGCTCTGCGTCGTTGCCTTCAGAAGATCCTCATCGGCCTTCAGGGCATCGGCGTCGAACGTGACGGCATGCAGACTGTCCGCCACGTCCTGAATCGCGGACAGGACCGTAGCTTTGTAGGTCTCGTTGGCCTGAAGCAGGTTGTCGCGCGCCTGACGCTCGGCATGCAGCAGCGAACCACCCTGAAAGATTGGTTGCATGAGGGTCGCAGCGATCGTCCAGTTGCCATAACCGGGCTTGAAGAAGTCACTCATCACCCCGACAGCCTGCGCCGGTGTGGCGCTAAGCTGCACGTTCGGCAGACGGTTGGCGATGGCCACACCGATCTGCGCGCTGGCGGACTGGATCTGCGCCTGCGCAGCCCGGATATCGGGACGCTGGTTCAGCAGATCACCCGGCAGCGAGACCGGGAGCGTCTTGGGCAGAGTGAACTGCTCCAGCCGGAATTCGGGCAGCGGTGAATTGGGCGTCACACCAACCAGAACGGCCATCTGGTCCCGTGTCTGGGCCAGTTGCAGGCTCAGGCCCGGAAGCGTCGCCTCAAGCTGCGCCACGGAGGCCAGCTGCTGGACCATGTCCTGCCGCGATGCATTGCCGATGCCCTGCTCTGCCGTCACGGTCTTCAGCACCGCGCGCTGGCTGCGGATCAGTTCGTTGGTGGCGTCGATTTCAGCGCGGATCGTGGCTTCCTCGATCGTCGCATTCACGAGATCGGAAATCATGGTCAGCGCGGTGGCTTCAAGCTGGAACTTCTGGAGATCCGCCTGCGCTCCGGCCGCCTCAATCGCCCTGCGCGTTCCGCCCCACAGATCCGGCACATAGCCAATATTCAGCTGCGCGGTATGGACGTTATAGAGCCACACATTCGAATTCGGGACGGGGGAGTAAACCTTCGAGGTCTTGTTCCGCGTCGGATTGAACGAAGCGGAGAGCGTCGGATACAGGCCCGCGCCCTCGATCCGGCGCTGTTCCCAGGCAGATTTCAGTCCCTGCTGCATGGCGCGCAGGGACTGGTTGTTCGCCAGTGCCTGATCGACAAGCGCATTCAGGGACGGATTGCCAAACACCGTCCACCACTTGCCCGGAATATCCACGCCCGCCTGAAACTGCTGGGGCACGGTTGCACCTGCGGCACCGTGTCCGGTGGTCGCGGTCAGCGGCTGGCCCTGATAGGCCGCGTTCTTCGGCAGATCCGGGCGATGGAAATCCGGCCCAACCGCACAGGCGGAAAGCGCCGTCAGGCACAGCAGAAGCGTTGCATGACGGGACATCATGGAGTGCCGCATCATGATCCGGCTCCCTCTGTGGCAGGTTTCGGACGCTTCTTCGCATCGCGGCGTTCAACCCACATTTCAAGCTCACTGAAATAGACCGGCAGGGCAAACAGCGTCAGGAGGGTTGCAATACCCAGACCACCCACCACGACCGTCGCCAGGCCGCGCTGCACGTCCGTGCCAACACCCGTGGCGAGAGCAGCCGGGAGCATCCCGGCCGTCGCCACCGTCGCGGTCATGAGAACCGGACGGAACCGCTCGCCCGCACCGGCGATGGTCGCATCCCGCACGCCCAGACCTTCCACCCGATGGCGGTTGATGCTGGCGATCATGATGATGCCGTTCTGCACGGCCACACCGAACAGCGCGATGAAGCCCACGGCGGTCGCGATATTCAGCGTCTCACCCCGGACATGCAGCGCGATCAGGCCGCCCAGTGTCGCCAGCGGCACGACGCTCAGGATCAGCAACGCCTGACGGATCTTGCGGAACTCGGCGAAGAGCAGCACCAGCATGACGGCAAACATCACGCCCAGCGCGATCATCAGACGCTTCTGGGCCCGTTCTTCCTGCTGGAAGGAGCCGGCCCATTCGAGCGAGTATTTTTCCTTGTCGTAATGCAGCTGCTGGTCGATACGGCCCTGTGCATCCGCCAGATACTGCGACAGGGGCCGCTTGCCATTATCCACGCGGATGGTGATCTGACGATGGCTCATCTCATGGGCGATATTGCTCTCGCCCATATGCAGCCCGACATGCGCAACCTGCGACAGCGGAATATAGGCGCCGTCCGCATCCAGAAGCGGGATCTGCGCCAGGGACTGGAGATCCTGCAAGTCCTTGCGGCGGATATGAAGCGTCGCGTTATAGAAACGGTCATCCACATAGACGGTCGTGATGGGCGCATCACCAATGGCATTCGACACGACATCGGAGATGTCCGAGATATGAATGCCATAGCGGGCCGCAGCCAGACGGTCCGCCACCACGTCAATCTGCGGAATACGCGGCTCCTGGAAGATCGACGCCTCAGCCGTTCCGGGAACCTGATGGAGGATATCCACGATCTGCTGGCCAATGCGGCGCAGTTCCTGGAAATCGTTGCCATAGACGCGCAGGACGAGCGGGCTGTGCGCACCGCCGACCAGATCGCTCATATTGTCCTGGATGGGCTGGCTGATGCCGAAATCAATGCCCGGAATCTGCGACAGGCGCGTCCGCAGGCGCTCGACGAACTGTGATTTGGTCTCGCCGGACGGCCACTGGTCATACGGCTTGAGCCCGACTGGCATTTCGATATGCGAGGGCGTCCAGGGGTCGGTGCCGTCATCCGAGCGTCCAAGCTGCGTAATGGCATAGGATGTCTCGGGGAACTCGCGGATCGCATGACGCAGTTCGTTGGCGATGGACTCGCCTTTTTCCAGCGAAATACCCGTCGGCATCTGGACCTGAAGCCAGAGTGACCCTTCATCCAGATCCGGCAGGAACTCCCGACCGATCGACACCCCAAGGACCACAACCGCAACCATTGCCGCAACACCCGCGCCATAGGCGATCAGCGGACGGTCGATAAAATGGCCGAGCCAGTGCGTATAACGCGCATGCAGCCATTCCAGCGGGCGATTGTGCCAGATGTGCTTGGGCTTGCGCAGCGCCAGATAGGTCAGCGCCGGAATGAGCGTCAGGGCACAGAGCAGCGCGCCGAGCAGCGCGAAGCTGACGGTATAGGCCATCGGGCGGAACAGCTTCCCCTCGCTGCCTTCGAAGGCAAAAAGCGGGCTGTAGGCCACGATGATGACGAGGGTGGACGAAAAAATCGCCCGCCCGGCCCGTTGCGCTACGGGCAGCACTTCGACGGGATCAAGAGTTTCAGTCGGGCGTTCCTCACGGATACGGAGGATCGTCTCGGTAATGACAATCGCACCGTCCACGATCACGCCGAAATCAATGGCGCCGAGCGAGAACAGGTTCGCCGACATGCCAAAGCTGTGCATCAGCACGAACACGACTGACAGCGCGAGCGGAATCGTCACAGCCGTGACGATGGCACTGCGCGGACTGCCAAGGAACAGGGTCAGGATCACACCGACGAGGACGATGCCCTCGATCATCGTTTCCGTGACCTTATGGGTCGTGGACAGGACGAGATGGTCGCGGTCCATATACGGCACGATGCGGACATGGCTCGGGGCAAGCTGCTGCTGTAGCTTGGCCACCGTAGTGTGAAGACCATCGAGCACAAGCGAGGGGTTTTCCCCGCTCAGCATTGTCACCACGCCTTCGATCGTATCGGGATTGCGGTCCTTGCCGAGGATGCCCTGACGGACCTGATGCCCGAACTGGACGCGGCCCAGATCCTTCACGAAGACCGGCACACCGCCATGGCTGGCGACGACTATGTTCCCCATATCATCCAGCGTGTGGATCATGCCGATCCCGCGGATGATGTAGGACTGCTCACCCCGGCTGACGCGACCGCCACCGGCATTGACGTTGCTGTTGCGGATGGCCGTCAGCACGTCTTCAAGGCCGATATGGTAGCGCATCAGCGAGGCAGGATCGAGAACGAGCTGGTACTCGCGCGTCAGGCCGCCAAAATTGTCCACGCTGACAACGCCCGGCACATGCTGGATCGCCGGAATGACGGTCCAGCGCTGAAGATCGGACAGTTCCAGCAGGTTCTTGTCGTCGGATTCCAGCGTGTAGCGATAGATCTCACCGCTCGGGCCGGAAATCGGCCCCAACGACGGCATGGCGCCGTTGCTCAGCGGGTTATTGGCAAGCTGCGTCTCGACAAGCTGGCGCGCCGCATAGACATTCGTGCCTTCACGGAAGATCAGCGTGATGAGCGACAGGCCGAACGTGCTGGTGGAGCGACTGTCGGTCACGCCGGGAACGCTGGCCAGCGTCCGCTCCAGCGGAATCGTGACCTGCTGCTCCATTTCCTCGGCGGCCAGACCCTCCTGCTGGGTCGTGATCGACACGCTGACGGCACCCAGATCCGGATACGCCTCGACCGGCAGGATCTTCCATGAAAGACCGCCGAGAAGCGCCAGAATCAGGGCGGAAAAGAAAACAATGTTCCGGTGATTGAAGCACCAGGAGATGAAACGTTCGATCATCAGCTCAGGGCCACCGGATCAGTCATCATTCAGAAGGATGGCACCGCTCGTCACGACGCGTTCATCGGCGAGCAGCCCTTTGAGCACGCGGACGCTGTCGCCCTCATCATAGCTGATGACGATATCGCGGCGCTGGAATGTGCGTGGTGCCGTTTCGACAAACACGGAAACCTGGTCGTTGTTCATCAGAAGTGCAGTCTTGGGAATGATGATGTCGTTTCCCTGCGGAACATTGAGTGTCGCGTCCACGAACATGCCGGGGCGCAGCACGCCATCGGTGTTCGGACAGGCGATATAGGCATTGACCCGGCGCGTATCGGCATGAAGCGCAGGATCGAAGCTGACGACACGTCCCGAACAGGTGCGCCCCGGAAACTCGTCAAAACTGACTGACAGCACATTGCCGTCGCTGATCTGGGCCAGACTGTCCTGGGGAATGGCTGCGGCAATCCAGACTTCGGACAGGTCCAGCACCGTCATCTGGATGGCGGTCGGATCGGTGATGTTCTCTCCCGGCGCCATCACGGTCATGGACACCACACCGTCCACGGGAGAAACCAGTGGGGCCTGACCCTGAGCGGAATAGCCCGGCCGCGCCCCCAGAACCTGAAGCCTGCGCTGCGTACGTTCAGCTTCCGCCTGCGCCTGAGCCAGATCATTGCGGGCGGATTCCAGATCCTTGACGGCATTGCCACCGATCGCCTGAACACCCTGCGCACGCGCATAGGCCCGGCGCGCAAAATCAAGGGCAGCACGGGCGCGGGTATCGTCAGCCCAGGCCTGATCCAGATCACCAGCGGCAATGGTGGCAAGCACCTGACCACGTTGGACGCGCTGCCCCAGATGCACGGACACACCCGTGATCCGGCCGGTTACGGGAGCGTAGACATTCACCTGCCGGTCAGGTTCCGTCATCACCTGTGCCGGAAGCGCGAGACCATGACCACGGGAGACACTTGCAACAGCCTGTATGGTCAGGCGTTTCTCAAGTGGACTGCCTTCGCGGACCACAAGATGACCCTGCGACGATGTCACCATGGGGGATTCAGCCGTTGTGACGGGTGAATGCGGGGTTCGGAATCGCAGAACAACGACGAGAAGAATGGCCAGGCATAGCAGGCCAATGGCCAGCGCGCCGACGCGTGTAACGCGCATGCTGATAGGAAACCCCGTAATCTGTCAGGACAGACGTCCCGTTTCGTCCGAAACGTCTGGAGAATGATCTGTCTGCCATCACTCGGACAATTTCATGGCAGACGGTCTTACCATGGTCATGGCAGGACGTCAGATGTCACATACGGAAACGAAAGGACTTTTGCACTGATGGAATGACCGTATTGCAAAAGTTTTATGAGATTGCCACAAAAATGCAAAAAAGCGGCCTTTCCGGAGAAAGGCCGCCTCCCAGACACTGTGCTCTGATCCGAAGACTAGAAGCGGTATTCGATACCTGCGCCCACGACGGTCGGGTCGAGGGAATCATGTGCCGTGATCTTCGTGGTTTCGGCATTGTTCTGGGCCCAGGCATGGACACGCATGAACATCTGCTTCACGTCGAAGTTGAAGAACCAGTTGCCGACGACCTGATAATCGAAGCCGACATTGACGGACGGACCGCCGGTCACGCCGACATTAAGCTTCTGCGTGAGCGGGCCACCGGCGGGGGAGACGTTGTGGAACCACGCCAGCGTTGCGCCAACACCCGCATACGGATTGAAGCGCTTGTGCGGACGGAAGTGCCAGGCGAACGTGACAGTCGGCGGCAGAACCCAGGCACTGCCAACATCGACCTTGCCCAGACCCGGAACGCCTTCAGCAGCAATTTCGTGACGCGTGCTGGCGGCGATCAGATCAACCGACAGGTTATCGGTGAAGAAGTATTCGAACGTCAGCTCCGGCATGACCTGACGCGTCGTCTTCACGCGACCGCCAAGATGGGCGCCGTTCAGGGACAGGCTGCTGTCACGGTCTTCCGGCAGGACGCCGAGCGCGGACAGACGGACAATGAAATCACCCTTGCCCAGTCCGATGCGTGTGTTGGAGCAGGTCTGGAACAGGCCGCAATGGCCCGAAGCCGGCGCATGGATGTTCACGGAAGGCACCGGAGCTGCCGTCATGGGCGCGCTGATCATGACCTGGGGTGCGGCAGGAGCAGCTGCCGGAGCCGTCTGGGCAAACGCGGGAGTTGCAACGGCACCGATTACGGCAGCCAGCGCGAAAGCGTTAAGTTTCATTTGAAAGTTCCATCAACATTCGTTGAGGCTCACAAAGCACTCCTCCCCACCCATCACCTTGACCTGAATCAAGTCTGGTAAATTATGTGGTAGTGTGGCTGAAAGTCTTCAGGCCGAGATCAGCGCAACGGGAACAGGGTTCATCATGTCAGCGTCACATAATTCAGAGGATGTCCATGATCGATGCGCCCATTGCGTGGGCAGACGTCTTAGTATCTGCAGCAGCATTGACGACTGTGATCTGGCCGTTCTTGCCAACGAGTCTTCCCGCATGACAGTCTCAGACGGTCGGTCCTTTATAGAAGAGGGTGCTCCGGCCCATGATTTCTTTGTCGTGACCGGCGGCAGGGTCAAGCTCTTCACCCTTCTTCCAGATGGCCGGCGCCAGATTACCGGCTTTGCGGAAGGCGGGGACTTTCTCGGGCTTGCAGCCTCGACGAGCTATGCTTTTGGAGCCGAAGCCCTCGGCAGCGCCACACTCTGCCGTTTCCCCCATGCCGGCATGCAGCGCCTGACCGAACGCTTTCCCAGCCTCGAACATCGCCTTCGCGAGGAAGCCTCCCGCGAGCTCGCCCTGATGCAGGCCCGCATGACACTATTGGGACGCAAAACAGCGCGTGAACGTGTGGCCACATTCCTGATCGAACGCTGCACCCATCTGGACAGACCCGACCTGTCGCACCCGATCGAACTCGACCTGCCAATGCCGCGCACCGATATTGCGGATTACCTCGGACTCACTATTGAAACAGTCAGCCGGATCCTCAGCGCATTCAAAAAAGAGAAACTTATCAGTATCAGAAGCATTACCCATATCACGTTACTGATGCCCGAACGGATATCGACGATCGCCGAAGGCATGGAATAGCCCTTTTCCTCAAGGGCCACATTCCCGCCATCAGGGCGTGCTCTGATTTACTGATCCGTTTACAGGAGATTTTATGAACTTCACCCTTTTTTCCCGCTCGATGCTTGCCGCAGGACTGATTGCCGGAGCCGTATCTCTTGCTCCGCAGGCGCATGCCGTCGACAGCACGACGTCCACAGCCTGCCAGCAGAGCGGCCAGAATGGTGTCCTTGGACGTCTGGCACAGCGGGAAGACTGCCTGAACAACCGGGTTCAGAACTATCAGAAGCAGTCCCAGGATGCGCAGGCCAGCCGTGAGAAGCGGATTCAGGACCTGAAGGACAAGTACACGAACGCCCCGGCCAATCAGAAGGCCCGCCTTCAGAAGCAGATCAGCGGCGAGCAGTCCAAGCTGACGAATATGCGTGACCAGCAGACCCAGCGTCTGCAGCAGCTCAAAAATGCCCCGCAGGAACAGCGCGACCGCGCCAACGCCCTTGGCACCAAAACCCGCGGTGACGTTAACAACTTCCTGAACGGCGGTCTCTGATCCGACCGCCCCGGCCCTGTCAGGCGTGACAGGGCCGGGGTTTCAGCAGCCTACAGAGATCTGAAAGCCTGAAGGGCCCGGTCCCGCCCTTCCTTCAGATCGACAACGGGACGCGGATAGGTTCTGCCGAGAATGACTCCTCCCTTCCGCAGTTCCTCCTCTCCCGCTGCCCAGGGTTCAAACAGGGCCTTGCCGGAAAGGCGGCCCAGCTCAGGCACCCACTGGCGAATATAATCGCCGTCCGGATCGAACTTTTCGGCCTGTCGCGTCGGATTGAAAATCCTGAAAAATGGCGTGGCCTCGATGCCCGTTCCCGCAACCCACTGCCAGTTCATGGCATTGTTCGCGAAATCGGCGTCCACCAGCGTGTCGCGGAACCAGGCTTCCCCTGCCTTCCAGTCAATCAGCAGGTGCTTTGTCAGGAAAGAGCCCACGATCATGCGCGCCCTGTTATGCATCCAGCCTGTCTGCCAGAGCTGACGCATCCCCGCATCCACGATCGGCACCCCCGTCTGTCCACGCTGCCACGCCTTCAGATCAGACGCGCTTTTCCGCCAGTGCATGGCGGAAAATTTGGGGCTCAGGTTTTCAAACGGCAGGTTCGGCAGATGGTACAGCGTGTAGCGGGCAAACTCCCTCCAGCCGAGTTCCGACAGGAATATCCGCGGGCCATCCGTATGCGCGCCATGTTTCTGAAGGGCCGCCCAGACCTGCCGTGGCGAAACCGCGCCGGAAGCCAGATAGGGAGACAGACGTGAGGTCCCTTCCTCTGCCACGCGATCCCGCCCCCTTGGATAACCGGCGACAGCATCCTTGAGAAAATCCTCAAGATGCTCTTGCCCTTCCGCCTCACCCGGCTCCCAGGTTTTCCGAAACCCTTCCGCCCAGTCCGGAGTCTGCGGGCAAAGATCTTTCTCGTTCAGCCGCGCCCCGGACAGAATGGTTTTTGGAACCGCATGAAACGTCAGACTGACCGGAACCTCAAGCGGCTCAGGAACGGCATGCGTCTGTAACGCCTTCCAGAACGACCCACAGACTTTATAAAACCCGCCCTGCTTTGTCCGCACAGCATCCGGATCAAGCAGAACCGTCCCCCAGTGCGCCCTGACCTCGCCTCCCTGCCGCCCCAGTGCTTGCCGGATACGATCATCCTGCGTCCGCTCCCGCTCATGCAGACGATGATGCAAATGCACGGAGGCTGCCTCCGTCTGTTCCGCCAGTTGTGGAAGCAGTTTCTCCGCCGAGCCTGAAAGCGTCAGCAGCGTGCCACCCTGCGCTTCCAGATGCCCTCGCAATTCCGCCAGCGCGCCATGCAACCACCAGCGCGAAGCCGCGCCAGGCGGGTGCAGGGCCGGGGTCTCGTCATCAAGAATATAAACACAGATCAGCGGGCGACCCGACGCTGCCGCTTCATGCAAGGCAGGATGATCTGCCATGCGCAGATCGTCTCGAAACCAGACGATGGCAGGGCGGTTCTGGGAACTGGACATGGATCCTCACAGCAGGGGAAAACGCTTCATACAGCGCCTGACGGCACCGTTCGTTCAGAATGGCTTTTTCCAGAACAGGATTAAGTTATTTCTGGGCCTGCGCAGATGATTACCTGAGAAAAATTTTCCTTTCCTGCGGTGAACCATTGCTCCCGGATGTCGTTTACAAGGCAAAACGCTCTTTAGAGGAATTTTACCTATGTCCACCAAGTCCATCGCACGCATTGCCCTGTCCCTGGCTCTCCTGTCCGGCGCTGGCGTTTCGCTTTCAGCCTGCAACACGGTCCACGGTGCGGGTCAGGACGTCAGCTCCATTGGACACAATGTCTCTCGCGGGGCCAATGCGACACAGGATGCCATTCAGCGCAACACGGACGCATCCACACACTGAGCCTGACATCCAGCTCGGGTTCATTGAACCGCCGGTCTCTCGACCGGCGGTTTTTTATTGCCCTGCTCCCTTCTGCCCACCCTCCAGCAGGCCGCCTCTCCCTCAGGTGAAGGCAGTATGCAGATTTTTACTTGTCATCCGTACTCAGACAGTCCCATAGTTTGAGTTGAACAAAGACGTTCTCAGGGCGGGGTGAAATTCCCCACCGGCGGTATTGGCGGATTTCTCCGCCTCAGCCCGCGAGCGCCTTCCGGATTTCGGTCTGGAAGGGACAAGCAGATCCGGTGAGACTCCGGAGCCGACGGTTAGAGTCCGGATGGAAGAGAACGCAGCACTTGTCCGGTGACGGACAGGTTCGGGCATCTGTTGCCCGGCCTGTTTTCCGTATCGGCTGAGGGCGGCGTGCGCCTTGCGAGCGTCCCGATTGTAACGGGACCAGAAGACGCAACTTGGCTGACCAGATCACCCTTTCCGACACTGTAGCGCTGAACGCAATCCGCGACGGGTTCCGTACGGCCATTTCGCAGGCTGTCGAAACCTTCGGTGCCACGGCTCCCAACCCGTCTGTAGGATGCGCGCTGTTGGATGCGCAAGGCCGCATCCTGACGGTTGGCGTTCATCCGCGCGTCGGACAGCCCCATGCCGAAGCGATGGCTCTGGCGCAGGCCCGGGCAGCGGGTGTGCTGGATCAGGCGCGTGTGGCTCTCGTCACGCTGGAACCCTGCAATCACACGGGGCGCACACCGCCATGCAGCGAGGCCCTGCGCAACAGCCCGGTCCGCGAGGTCTGGATCGGTGCGGCCGACCCCAACCCGCAGGCTGCGGGGGGGGCATCTCGGCTCCGCGAAATGCCGGGTGCAAAGCGCGTGGTCATGCTGGCGGATCGGCCGGATATGGCGGATCTGGCGCGGGACTGCCGGGCCCTTCTGGCACCTTTCGCAAGCCGCGTCGTCCGGCACCGCCCTTGGATCAGCGTCAAACAGGCGCTGGACGAAAATGGCTCCATGGTGCCGCCGCCAGGGCAGAAAACCTTCACATCCTCGGACTCGCTCGTCCTCGCGCATCGCCTGCGCCGGGCAACGGATGCGATCATCACGGGCATCGGCACCGTTCTGACGGACCGCCCGCGCTTCACGGTCCGGCATGTGCCGGACCATGATAACCGCAAGCCGCGCCTGCTCGTCGTGTGCGACCGGCACGGAAGACTTCCGGCAGACTGGACAGCCGAGATGACGCAGGCCGGATTCGACGTCATTTCCAGCCCCGATCTGCTCTCGGTCCCCGCCATGCTGGCGGAGCGCGGCTCGAACTGGGCGATGATCGAAGCCGGGCCTGCCCTGCTGGCCTCAGTGGCCGAAGCCGGGCTGTGGGACGACTGGCTCACCATTCATAAAACTGCGGGTCACAAAACTGCGGGCGCTGACCGCATTGATCTGAAATCGCGGGACGAGAGCCCGCTGCGACTGCTGAGGGAAAACGCATGTTCTCTGGAATCATAGAGCGTCTGGGAACCGTCCGCTCGGCTTCTGTCCGTGACAGGGCCATGGACCTGACCGTGGAGACAGGCTTCCCCGATCTGGAACTCGGCGAGAGCGTGGCCGTGAACGGCGTGTGTCTGACGGTCGAGACCTTCGATGCAGCGGGCGTGGCGACGTTCCATCTCAGCGGCGAGACGCTGTCCCGCACCCCCCTGGATCAGCTCAGGGCCGGATCACGCGTCAATCTGGAACGCGCCGTTGCCGCCAGCACGCGCCTTTCGGGCCATATCGTGCAGGGCCATGTGGATGGCGTCGCGACCCTCGCCAACGTTGAAAAAGCAGGCGATTCCTATGCCCTGCGTGTGTTCGTTCCACAGGCGCTGCGCCAGTATGTCGTGGAAAAGGGCTCCATCACCTTCGACGGCATCAGCCTGACGGTGAACGACCTGCATGACGACATCACGCGCGGCAATCAGGCCGGTTTCGAAGTTGGCCTGACGATCATTCCGCACACCTGGGAACACACCAACCTCTCCACACTGTCGGTCGGGGACCGGATGGATGTGGAAGTCGATGTGCTCTCAAAATATGTCGAGAACCTGCTGCGGTTCTCCCCCAGCCTTGGAAAGGTGGCCTCATGAAGCCGTCCCTGAAAGCCGCCATCGAGGCCATCCGCGCGGGAGGCATGGTCGTTATGGTCGATGATGAGAACCGGGAGAACGAGGGCGATCTGGTCATGGCGGCGCAGTTCGCCACGCCGGAAGCAATCAACTTCATGGTCCGTGAGGCGCGCGGACTGATCTGCCTGCCGCTGGAAGCCGAACAGGCCGACCGTCTCGCCCTGCCTCCCATGGTGGCGCGCAATCGCGACCCGCGCGGCACGGCCTTCACGGTCTCGATCGAAGCGGCAACAGGCGTGACGACCGGCATTTCCGCCGCCGACCGCGCCCGCACGATTGTCGTGGCTGCCAATCCCGCGGCCAAGGCGGACGATCTTGTCTCGCCGGGGCATATCTTCCCGCTCCGCGCGCATCCGGAAGGCGTGCTGGGCCGCAATGGCCATACCGAAGGCTCCATCGACATCGCGCGTCTAGCCGGGCTGGAACCCGCTGGCGTGATCTGCGAAATCATGGCCGATGACGGCAGCATGATGCGCCTGCCGGAACTTCGGAAATATGCTGCCCGCCACAACATGCCCGTCGTCAGCATCGCGGACCTTCAGGACTGGTGCCGCGAGCACGGGCGCGGCGCCGTGGCAGGTCATGACCTGATCTGCACGCCCGTTCCGGCTGCGGGCGAAATGGTGGCGGACTCCGCGTTGCCGAGCATCTTCGGGGGCCACGATCTGCGGATCCATGCCTTCCGCGCCGTCGATGGCGTGGAGCACGTCGCGCTGGTGAAGGGCGACCCATCCAAAGGCGTGCCGTTGATCCGGCTGCACTCCGAATGCGTGACGGGCGATGCGCTCGGCTCCCTGCGCTGCGACTGTGGCGCGCAACTCCGCGAGGCACTGGAGCGGATTTCAGCGTCGGAATCCGGCGTTCTGGTCTATCTGCGGGGCCATGAAGGCCGCGGGATCGGCCTGGCCAACAAGATCCGCGCCTATGAACTTCAGGATCACGGCATGGACACGGTCGAGGCTAATGAGGCCCTCGGCCTGCCCGCCGATGCCCGCGAATGGGATGCGGCGGCCGACCTGCTGCGCCATCTGGGCGTGAGTTCGCTGCGCCTTCTGACGAACAATCCGGACAAGGAATCCAACCTCGTCCGCTTCGGCTTTGACGTGAAATCCAGCGAGCGTCTGGAAATCGAAGCCAATCCTTTCAACCGCGCCTATCTTGCGACCAAACGCACGCGGATGGGCCATTTCCTTCAGGAACAGCCGGCATGAGCAAGCACATCCCCGTAGCCCCCGATCTGCGTCTTTCGCCCGCGCCGAAAATGGCTATCGTGGTCAGCCGCTTCAACACGAACATCACGGGCGGCCTGAAGAACGGCTCGCTCGAATGGCTCGAAGAGCGCGGCATCACGGATGTGGACGTCTATGACGCGCCCGGCGCTTTCGAGCTGCCGCTTCTGGCACAGCGTCTGGCGAAGTCCGGCCAGTATGAAGGCGTGATCTGCCTGGGCTGCGTCATCAAGGGTGACACTGCGCATTTCGAGTTCATCTCGCTGGGCGCGACCATTGGCATCATGCAGGCCCAGCTTGCAACAGAAGTGCCGATCGCCTTCGGAATCCTGACGACCTACACCGAGCAGCAGGCCGTGGACCGCTCCCGCAAGGACGCCGAAAACAAGGGCCGCGAAGCCGCCGCAGCCTGCGTCGAAAGCGTGGCCTTCCTGCGCAACGTTCCCGGCCAGCCCTGATCATCCCAAAAAGGGGTTTATGCCCGTTCCGTCAGAAACGCCGATAAAGAAGTTCCGGCCTTTCTGACGCCTCGGTCACAGCCCGTTCCACCCGGTCGTGGAACGGAGAAAGGCTGCAGACGGGATCAGTGTTTGCTGCATTTCCCGTCAGCGCCATTGCCTGACACCGGCAGCCACCCCAGTCCCGTTCCTTGCGTTCACAGGACCGGCAGGGCTCGGGCATCCAGTCCGTACCACGGAACATGTTGAAGAGCGGCGAGGCGTTCCAGATCTCGGACAGGCTCACATCCTTCACATTCGGGAACGAGACATCGGGAATGATTTCGGCCGCATGGCACGGCAACACACGCCCGGAAGGCGTAACATTCACGAACCGCTGCCCCCAGCCTCCCATGCAGGGTTTGGGTCGGTCAGCATGATAGTCCGGCGTCACATAATCGATGGAAAGACCGCCCTTCGCACGCTCCACCTCCACGGCGCGCGTGGATTCCTGTAGCTGCTCGCGGCTGGGCAGCAGCGCATCACGGTTCTTCAGACCCCACCCATAATACTGGGTATGGGCGATCTCGACCCGCCCCGCCCCCAGCTCCCGCGCCAATGCGAACATCTCGGGGATACGGGCAACATTTTCCCTGTGCACCACAAAGTTCAGCGTCATCGGAATGCCGGACGCCCGGATCAACCGTGCTGCTTCGATCTTCCGCTGCTGCGCCCCCTTGAGACCGCCAATACGCTCGGCGCCCGCTTCCGTCACATCCTGGAAAGACAGCTGAACATGATCCAGGCCAGCCCTGTCGAGCGCTTCCAGCTTTGGCTCGTCCAGCAGGATGCCTGACGTAATCAGGTTGGAATACAGGTTGAGCTTCTGGGCAACGGAAACCAGTTCAACCAGATCCGGACGGGCCATGGGCTCGCCGCCGGAGAAATGAACCTGCAGCACACCGAGCTCGGCAGCCTGCTCCAGCACGGTGCGCCAGGTGGCTGTATCGAGTTCTGCCGCCTTGCGTTCAAGCTCAAGCGGATTGGAGCAGTAGGGGCAGGACAGTGGGCATCGATGCGTCAGTTCAGCCAGAAGGCTCATCGGCGGCGAAGGAAGTGTCATATGTGCAGAACGTTCTTTTCTGTCAGTTCAGAAAGAAGCGCGAGGACATCCTTCGCAATGACCTCACGCGGGGCGGAAAACTCGTTTGCAAGCTGCTGGATGATATCGCCGACGCTGCGTTTCCCATCCAGCAGCCGCAGAATATGCGGCGCGGAGCCCTCAATCACAAACGCTTTTTCAGGGGCCTGCACGATCCACAGATCCCGCACGCGATCGTGCTGGAGCCGGTGGCCACGGGCGAAGGAGAGCACTGTCTCCTCCGCGATACCCGGGGGGGCTTCCGTCATGGAACGAAGGCGCCTGGCGGAATATGACCTTCCACATAGGCGTAGTCGAGCGCGTCCAGCATCGTCCACAGCACGGAACACTTGAACTCCAGCGCGCCCAGAACCTCTTTCTGCTGTTCAGGAGTGCGGGCGTTTTCGCGCACATAAGCCAGAGCGAAATCGGAATCCCGCGGCGCCTGCGTCAGACGGGGGGTGAAATAGGCCAGTGTCTTTTCCGACACGAAATCATAGTGCCGCAGCATTCCGGACACGCGCTCGCTGATAATCGTCGGCGAGAACAGTTCCGTGAGCGACGATGCGATGGCGGCCAGAATCGACTGGTCCCGCACGAAATTCACATAGGCATCCACCGAAAAGCGCGTCGCCGGAAGCAGACCGTCGAGGCTTTCCACATACTCGCGATCCAGTCCCAAACCGTCCGTCAGCATCAGCCAGCGCGCGACACCACCCGTTCCGGGCTCCGTGCCGTCATGATCCTCGATCCGGCGACGCCATTCCCGGCGCAGCTCGGCCGTCGGCAGACGTGCGAGAAGCGTCGCGTCCTTGGCAGGGATGCGGGCCTGATAATAATAGCGGTTCAGCGCCCAGGCCTGAACCTGCGCGCGGTCGAGCTTGCCATCATGCAGCTTGCGATGGAACGGATGGCGGTTGTGATACCGCTCGGCACCGATCTGACGAAGCTTTGCTTCAAGCTGGTCGGGCGTAAGGAGCGTCATGGTGTGTCCAGTCTGAAAGTCATGCCGTCTTCCGCAACCGTCCATCCGGCGCGTTCGACGTCTTTGCGTTCGGGGCTGTCTTCAAACAGAATCGGATTTGAGTTGTTGATATGAATCAACACCTTGCGAGGTTTTTCGCATGTTGTGAAACATTCGACCGGCCCACCGGCGTCATTCACCGACACGTGCCCCATCCGCTGTCCGCTCTTGGGGCTCAATCCGGCGCGGATCATTTCATCATCCCGCCACAACGTCCCGTCGAAGAACACAAGATCGGCCGCAGCGACCCGTTCCACGATCTCCGGCGTGATGTGCGCGCAGCCGGGAATGAAGAGCAGCGTCTTCTTTCCATCCGTAATGGACAGGCCCAGCGTTTCGTCCGGGCGTGAGCCTGCGGCTTCCGCGTAAAGAGGCGCCTTGCCGGGAACGGCAAACGCCGTGAGCAGAAGACCGGACGGGATCCCGTCCTTGTTCATCAGGGACGTGGCTTCATCAAGAATAAGCGGGACGCGCGGAGCAATTTCGGGGTCAAGCGCGCCGAAAATCGGGTTGTCCGCAAGCTGCTGAAGGGTCGAGTCGCTCCCCATCAGCGTAAAAGGTTCACGCTCACGCAATGTCAGGAGCCCGGTTATGGCGTCGATCTCGCCACAGGTCAGCACGACGCCCTGAATGGGTGTGCCACGCAGGCTGCCCTGATGGTGCAGGGCCGGGGTCTCGATGATCTGCTGACGCAGATCGGGCGAGGCGTTGAGAATGAACCAGCGTTTTCCGTCGGCGCTGACGGCAATGGAGGCCTGGGTCCGGGCTTTTGCGCCCTGTCGCGTGCGGGCGGCCACACAGCCGGGCGCTGCGGAGTTCCACTGCGGAAAACCGCCCCCTGCCGCCGCGCCGAGCACGATGACATCAATCATTTTTTCACAAACCGTCTGACTGGGGCACCCTGCGGCACCCATGAACGAAAACGGCCGCTCCATGGGGGAGCGGCCGTGCCATATTCCTCAAGGACGGGGCCTGGGGAAAGAGCTTATTTCTTCTCGCCGCAGACATACGAGTTGATTTCTGCGCCCAGCGGGATTTCGGTAACTTTCGGTGTGTTCCAGGCCATAATGGTTCTCCTTAAGTCTGCGATAACCGGTGAATGCGACAGATGGTCCATCCATGCACACCCACAGGCGCTCCTCATTATTTAGTGACCTGATGGCACTGGAGTTCAAGGGGGTTTTTGGG
The DNA here is from genome assembly GCF_018256155.1 of Gluconobacter sp. Dm-62. GTDB lineage: Bacteria > Pseudomonadota > Alphaproteobacteria > Acetobacterales > Acetobacteraceae > Gluconobacter. Next base: position 130,644 of record NZ_JAERLY010000008.1, on the reverse strand, counting down.
CAGAACACGCAACTGTGTCCTTTCGCGGATCGTTTGATCCAGACGATCCGTCTTCGTTACAGGCAAAAAAACATGTCCGGCCGTCCCTCTGCGTCTTCCGCCGACCCTGCCTGTAGCGATAGTCCGCCCCCATCCGGAAAACCCAGTGAAAGACTGGCGCCCGACGGCGATTTTCCAGATCCGACCCTCGACCGGAACCTGCTGCGCGAACACCTGAACATCCGGGACATGTGCGTCCTGATCCTGACAATTCTGGCCGTGTTCTATTCGCTGTATTTCACGGCACCCATCCTGCTGCCCTTCGTCTTCGCGCTCGTTCTGAACCTGCTCATGATCGCACCCATGCGATTCCTGACCCAGCGCCTGCGTCTGCCCAGGCATCTGGCGGGACTGCTGCTGATCGTCATGATGTTCGGAGTCGTAGGCGGAATCGCCACAACCATTTCCGTTCCTGCCGCCGGCTGGATCACCCGCGCCCCACAGACGCTCCCCGCCCTGCAAAGCAAGCTGGCGGTGCTCAGCGGGCCGATCGACGTCGTTCAGCGCGACTACATGCGTCTGTCTGCCATGTTCAGCGGACATTCGGGCAGTACGCACACCACTCATGGCGTCACCGCCCCGATCAGTGGGGAAACGGCCCTGTCGCGGCTCGGCTCTTCCGTTCTGGCTGGCACGCGCGAACTTGCGGGCGGCTTTTTCTCGATGCTGCTGATGCTGTTCTTCCTCATGACGGAAGGCGACACGCTTCTGCGGCGCTGCGTCGAGATCATGCCGACCTACGCCAAGAAACGCCGTCTCGTGGAAATGGCGACCCAGATCGAGCAGAACGTCTCGCTCTATCTCGTGACGATCACGATGATGAATCTGGGTGTCGGGCTGGTGAACATGATCCAGTGCTGGGCGACCGGCATGCCCAATCCGCTCCTGTGGGGCGTTCTAGCCTTCCTGCTGAACTACATTCCCATCATCGGCCCGCTCACGGGTGTCGTGGTCTATTTCGTGGTCGGGCTCTTCAGCTTCCCCTCGCTGCTTTACGCGCTCCTGCCGCCATCGATCTATCTGCTGATCCATGTGCTGGAAGGCGAGACTATCACGCCCATGCTGCTGGCCCGGCGCTTCACGCTCAATCCCGTTTTCGTCATGGGATCGCTGCTGTTCTGGGACTGGATGTGGGGCATTTCGGGCGCCTTCCTGTCCGTGCCAATGCTCGCGGTTTTCAAGATCGTCTGTGACCATATCGAGGTTCTGGCGCCGCTCGGCCATGTGCTGGGCGGCCCGACGAGGCGGACGATCAGTAGTGCCATTGTTGCGCAGTTGCAGTCAGAACCGTGAGGATCGGGGCTTTGCCCCGCGCCCCACAAAGGGGCTCGCCCCTTTGATCCCGATTCCAAATCAAGCGGTTTCCAAAGGCCCCCGGCCTTTGGCGGGTTTCAGGGCAGCGCCCTGAATATCTGGCCAGAGCCGCCCCCTTTACGCTAGACGCTTCGGCAGAACATTCCTGTCCGGTTCATTATTCCAAGGAGACCCCATGACCCAACTGCCCCGCCGTGGCGTCTGTCTGGTGATCTCGGCCCCGTCTGGTGCGGGCAAGTCCACCATTGCCAACGCCCTGCGCGCTTCGGAGCCAACCCTGCGCCATTCCGTCTCGGTCACGACGCGCGGGCCGCGTCCGGGGGAAGTCGAGGGTGTACATTACCATTTCCGGGATATCGCGGAGTTCCGCCGCATGGCTGCGGATGGTGAACTGCTGGAATGGGCGGAGGTCTTTGGTCGGGGATATGGCACGCCACGCGCGCCGGTCGAGGAAGCACTGGATGCCGGGCATGACATGGTCTTCGATATCGACTGGCAGGGACACCGCCTTCTGCGCGCCGCCTTGCCGGACGATGTGGTAAGCCTGTTCGTCCTGCCGCCTTCCTTAGAAGAACTGGAGCGCCGGCTGAACAAGCGCGCTTCAGACCATCCGGAAGAAATTGCCAAGCGCATGAAGGCAGCGCTGGATGAAATTTCCCACTGGGCCGAGTTCGATCATACGATCATCAACTCGGAGCTGGACACGGCGATTTCGCAGGCCCGCTCGGTTCTGACAGCCGCGCGGCTTGCAACGCGGCGTCAGCGCAACCTGCTGGAGATGGTCGCCAGCTTCAGCCGCTGACCCCGTCGGCGCGTCTGGCCGAGCCATCGCCTACGGCCAAGACTTGGGAAGATTCCGGCTTCGTGATATGCGCTGCCTACCCAGTGACTGCGGACAGCCAAGGACCAGACGTCGCATGACAGCGCTCCAGACCGACCCCCCGATCATACCCCGGAACGGAACGGACACGATCGCGCATCATCGCACGCCGCTGATCTTGGCGTTGCCGAAAGGGCGCATCCTCAAGGCGCTCGCTCCTGTCCTGACGCGTACGGGCATCGAGCCCGACCCGGACTGTTTGACCGAAAGCAGCCGCCGCCTGCGCTTTGGCACGTCCGATCCAAATCTGGACGTCGTGCGCGTCCGCTCTTTCGATGTCGCGACCTTCGTGGCCTATGGCGGCGCTGATATCGGCGTGTGCGGCGCGGATGTGCTGATGGAATTTGACTATCCGGACATCTACGCCCCGCTCGATCTGGGCATTGGCGGCTGCCGCATCTGCGTGGCGCGCCCGAAGGCCATGGTGGAAGACCCCGCGACCGGCCAGTCCCGTCTGCGCGTCGCCACGAAATATCCCACCATCGCCCGCCGCCATTTCGCCTCCCGCGCCATTAACGCCGAGATCGTGCATCTGAACGGTGCAATGGAACTCGCGCCGACGCTGGATCTGGCGAGCGTGATCGTCGATCTGGTCGATACCGGCTCCACACTGCGCGCCAATGGCCTGATGGAAACCGAGACCATCGCCCATGTCACGAGCCGCCTGATCGTCAACCGTGTCGCGCTCAAGACCCGTCCCGAAGAAATCAGCGCCCTGATCGAACGCTTCCGTGCGGCCCTCGCCACGGAGGGGACGGTCTGATGAAACGCCTCGATACGTCCGCTACCGGTTTCGCCGAAGACTTCGCAACACTGCTGGCCGCGCGTGGCAGCGACGAACGCAGCGTGGCCGAGCCGGTCCGCGCGATCCTTGCCGATGTGCGCAGCCGGGGTGACGAAGCCCTGTGCGACTATACTGCCCGCTTTGACCGCCTGACGCTTCCGGCTGAAAAGCTGCGGATCAGCGCTGAAGAAATCGCGTCCGAAGCCGCGCGCGTCCCTGCGGATCTGATGGATGCCTTACGCACCGCCGCCCGCCGGATCGAGACGTTTCACGCCGCACAGATGCCCAAGGATCTGGATTTCACAGATGAGGACGGCATTCGCCTCGGCATGCGCTGGACCCCGCTGGATGCGGTTGGGCTGTATGTTCCAGGCGGCAAGGCGGCCTATCCGTCTTCCGTGCTGATGAACGCCCTACCCGCCCGTGTGGCGGGTGTGAAGCGGCTGGCCATGTGCGTCCCGACGCCGGATGGTGTGCTGAACCCGCTGGTTCTCGCAGCCGCGCAGCTTTGCGGCGTTACGGAAATCTACCGCATCGGTGGCGCACAGGCCGTCGGCGCAATGGCGTTTGGTACGGACCTCATGGCCCCGGTGGACCGCATCGTCGGCCCGGGCAATGCGTATGTCGCGGAAGCCAAGCGGCAGGTCTTTGGCCATGTTGGAATCGACAGCATCGCCGGACCGTCCGAAGTCGTGGTCGTGGCCGATGGCCAAAACGAGCCGCGCCTCGTAGCGCTCGATCTGCTGGCCCAGGCGGAGCATGACGAGCAGGCGCAGGCCATCCTCATTACGACGGATGCCGCCTTTGCCGAGCGTGCTGCCGAAGCCGTCTGCAAGGAGCTGGAAACGCTTCCCCGTACGACCATCGCCACGAAAAGCTGGGAAGACCACGGCGCAATCATCGTGGTACGTTCGCTGGAAGAAGCCGCCGAGATCGTCAACGCGCTGGCACCCGAGCATCTGGAAGTCATGCTCGACGCCCCGCGTGAGTTCTCGCCCATGATCCGTCATGCGGGCGCGATCTTCATGGGCCGCTATTGCCCCGAAGCCGTGGGCGATTATGTCGGTGGCCCGAACCACGTCCTGCCGACCAGCCGCACGGCGCGTTTCGCCTCCGGCCTGTCAGTCTTCGACTTCATCAAGCGCACGACCACGATCGAAACCGACGAAGCCGGCCTGCGCCGGATCGGTCCGGCCGGCGTGGCTCTGGCAAAGTCCGAAGGGCTGGACGCCCATGCGCTCAGCCTGTCGGTCCGTCTGGAAAAGAACTAGGGCCAGTAGATCTTTTATCAACGCGAGTTGATTCTTGTCAGTTGGACATGGGAAGAGAGGCAGCGGCTAGTATGAGTAGTTTTGATCTCCGCTCACCCACCTCGGAAGAGTAGACGATATCGCAGGTGCTCCAGAGCCTAGATCTTGATTCTACTTTTGAAGCACAATTCAGCCGCTGGATATCTCTCGCATTTTACCGCCTGATGTTCGTCAGGCACAACGCCGGCTAAAACACCTGTCCAAGTCCAAGGGACACACTGGCGGAGCGAGGAAGGCTTCAAAACGAACAAAAAGAATTTGACCTCGATCTCAATGAAGCGTGGCCTTGGCGGGCGGGCGGCCGTCATTACGTGTCGTCTATCATGCTTGCCTGTGCCTTGATGGGCGAAATCAGAGCACAGGCGAACTACGGATTTCTCTCAACCATATCCAGCATGAGTCACATTCCCGAAGAAAGCATTAGAGAACCGCCTACGCCTACCATTTTGAGAACACAACTGTAGTGTTAGAATTGGCCAAAATTAGATGCATCACTCCATTGAAAATAAATATATACTCTTAATGTGCACCACCGAACAAATAACAATAATTAGTAAATCTCCACCCTCCTGAAGTGCAAAAAATTATTTCCAACAACTTCTATTTTTATAAACCTTGCATCTATTGTATTTTCCATTAATTTTATAGAAAACTCGTTATCATCAACCCAATTTATATCATTAACCGAGATTTTATTTCTCCAATCATCTCCAAAATTCGAGAAATAAATAGATATATTCTTTATTCTATCTGAAGAAGAATCATTCCTGTTGTAAATCTTTATTTCTTTTATTTCTTTTATAGATCCAAGGTCTATTGACCACCAAGGATTTTCTTCAAAAGCAGTATGGTTGCTGTAAGCACCATCATCTATAGCACCAACCAACAGACCCGCATCTTCTTCCAAGGAGGACCCTTTGGACCATTCCGATAAAGAACTTTGTGTACAATTTTTTCCTAGAGAAATAACAACATCCTTATCTCCTACGGCAATATCAAAAGCACCGTTTGTTGTCTTTCTCCAAAAATCGCGTAAATATGTATCTTTTATATTGGATAACTTAATTATATCCTTATACCCGCCGTTATCAAATGCATCCTTCCAAATCGTCTGCCCCGAAAAGGTCTTACTTACACTTCGCTGCCAACGCCGGACAAAATCTTCAGTAGACTTCATAAAATAATGATTTAATACAGCAATCTCTCTAATAGCATTAGATTCTAGAGATAAATATTCAATATGCCTTTCGATAGGACTATCAATGAATTCATTCATATTTTTGCCAATAACATTGACACAATTAAAATCCATAAGATATTTGCTTATTCCGTGATGAATAGAATCAACTGGATTTTTTTCAATCCATTCATCTGAATATATTTTTGTTCTAGATATTACTTTTGTGAGCGGGTGAAGTTTTTCTTCTCTATAGCAATAATTCAGAAGAACGCTTCCTTCAGGTCTTTTTTCAAAAGAGTTTGTGCCAAACATAGACCAATTAAAGTAAACAGCATCATTCTCCTCGAATTTTACCATAAAATCTTTAATGTTATTAATATTTTTCAGTAACAAAAATTCATCTATATCTAAAAACGTAATCCATTCCGTCTGGTTTTTAAATCTCCTCAGAAAATCCAATATCATTCCAATTTGATTTCCAACCTCTGTGTAATGAACAAATGTTATATATTTTTCTTCTCCTGAAAGAAATGGAAGACAATTTGTGTATAAATCCCTTGGGTCATCATCATTGCAGTATACATAAATATGATCGAATCCTAATTTTTTATAGAAGGATACCCACTCAGATATATTATTATACTCCCAGCGACAGCACGTCATAATTGAATATTTATATTTATATGTATCGCTCACTTTTTTGTTTTCCTTGATTTTCATTTTGTATTGCATCATTATACATTTTTTATAAATTTTCTAGGTCGCAAGCTTATAAAAATTATGGGTTTTCAACGGCTGCCTTGACCCAAGTCTTTGGACTGAGGAAATCTTACTGAAGTGCTAGTGTTGCGAATTTGCCGATCATAAATGGTCTGTCTTGTCGCCATTACTACCTAACAAGCTATGCGACAACGCCCATATGGATAATTGTCGTGTATTATATAACATTCCTTAGCCTTTTCCGGACAGCGGCGACATAGGTAGAGATTCCCGAACGCTATAATCTGCTAACAATTTGCTCAACCGGTTCTATGTCCCCGCCAATTCCACCCGCGCGCCCAGAGCAACCCAACTCCGACAGTGAGAAATCGAGGTTTCGGGAAGACTGGTTATCTCCCCATGTCAGTCCAAATCCTAGACGCGACATTGGTTGCAACCCCCAGCAGCGCACCACTAACACTGAGAAAGTGGGTTTACCTGCGGAGCGTATTCTCAAAGAGTGGCAAGACAAGTGAGCCAAACTGCCCCACAAGCACAGGCACGCCCGCTGGACATTGAAGTTCACCAAGGCGAAGCGTCAGGATGATGGGACGCTCCCTCCAACCGATCTCGCCATCCTATTCTCTGGCTACAGATCGCATCTTTCCATCGAGCAGAAGTTTCCGTCTGATGCGAAAGTGGAAAACAACCGATGCGGCCGCCAGTGATGGCGCCAGACTGCGCGCAGGCCTGCTGGATAAAACCAACACGGCCTCAACGGTCTGGGCCGACACAGCCTATTGCTCGAAAGTCAATGAAGACTTCATGGAGAAGCAGGGCTTTGTCTCGAAGGTCTACAGGAAGAAGCCACATCTCAAGCTTATGTCCTGGCATATCCAAAGATTTAACGACGAAAAGTCGGTCATTCGATCGCTTGTCGAGCATGTCTTTGCTGATCAGAAATTACAGACGGGACTGTTCATCCGGACCGTAGGCATCGCCCGAGCTACCATAAGGATCGGGCTGGCCAATATCATCTATAATATGCACCTCTTCCCTTCCTGAAACGGATCAGCGCCACGGCGTAGCAACCCAGAGGATGATAATTCCCGATCTGTGAGAGACGCAAATCAAAAGTCATCACGGCAACCACAAATTGAAATACCGAAAGCCAAGCGCGTCAGTTAGCGGTTCTTCGATCCCTCCACGTGTCGTCTGGCGCAAGGCAAAGCCGACCAGAGCTTTCAGCATTAGACAGATCTGTATCGCAGTCACACCATAAATCTTTTGACCCTCGGTAGTAGGGCCTCACTCATATCACAACATGGTGCAGACTCTACGATCAGCCAGAACAGAAAGCCTCTATGATCAAGATTACTCGAAAGACGAAATGCTACCTGTGAGGTGGCCCCCATTTTTCGGACAGGACGATAAGCTATAATCCGATCTGAGAGAGGACGGGTTTATGGGTAAGGTTACGCGGAAACGGTATTCGGGTGAGTTCAAGTCTCGTGTTGCGCTGGAGGCGATCCGTGGTGAGCAGACGCTGGCGGAACTGGCGTCGAAGCACGGCGTGCATCAGACGATGATCGCCCAATGGAAGCGCCAGGCGATCGAGGGCATGGCGAGCCTCTTTTCTGGCAAGGCAGCACCGGAAGCGACAGCCAGCCCGGCCGATGTGGAGAAGCTGCATGCGAAGATCGGCCAATTGCTGGTGGAACGTGATTTTTTGCGCGATGCCTCTGCTCGGTTGGGCGTGATCAGAGGCGGCAGATGATTGACCCGAAGCGAGCGCGTCTGCCGATAATCCGGCAATGCACGCTGCTGCAACTCAACCAGTCGGGCGTCTACTATCGGCCTGTGCCACAGAGCGAGGCCAATCTGGAGCTGATGCGGCTGATCGACGCCCAGTTCCTGGAAACGCCGTATTATGGCTCACGGCAGATGACATGGCATCTGCGCCGCCTGGGACATGAAGTGGGCCGCAAGAGGGTCCGGCGGCTCATGGCGATCATGGGCCTGCGGGCGATCTACCAGAAGCCGCGCACGACCGTGCCCCATCCGGAGCATCGGAAATATCCATATCTGCTGCGGGATCTGGTCATCAATCGGCCTGACCAGGTCTGGTGTTCCGACATCACTTATATCCCGATGCACAAGGGCTTTCTCTATCTGGTGGCGGTGGATGGATTGGCACACGCGCAAGGTGCTGTCCTGGCGTCTGTCGAACACAATGGATGCGGAGTTCTGCGTCGAGGCACTCCGGGATGCGCTGGTGCGCTACGGCTCCCCAGAGATTTTCAACACGGACCAGGGTTCACAATTCACGACGCCCCGGTTCACCGAGGTTCTGGAACGACGCCAGGTTCGCATCAGCATGGATGGGCGCGGTCGCTGGCTGGATAACGTGTTCATCGAACGTTTGTGGCGATCATTGAAATATGAATGCGTCTACCTGCATGCGTTCGAGACCGGATCAGAGCTACGGGCCGGGCTTGCCGGATGGATCGCCCATTATAACGGGAAGCGTCCGCATACGGCGCTGGCTGGACGTACGCCCGATGAGGCGTATCATGACGTGCCGAGGCCCTCTGGTCCGGGGTTAACCCCGGACCAGANGTCAGAATGGCGGCATAACGACAACCGGGTATAGCTTATCAAGCCCACAAAACTGTCCGAACGGACGGGTCCACCTCACTGTGCGGCATGGTAGGTGATAAATGAGATCTGATTAAAGTTAGTGCTAGGTTTTTGACACCATGATCGCCCGAGAGATTTCAAAGTCCGTAAGATGATCAATCTGGTGTGTTCAGAATGCGGCTTGAGGAGGCTGCTAAACCGTTTTATCCCATCGAAGGGCTAGCTTTATTGACCTTGTCATTAGTTTAAATCTAAGCCATAAAATCTGTAAGTATTTTATATGAAATTTACGAAGAACATTTTTTACTATTTTGGAGAAAGAGAAATGTTAAATCCCCCCTATGTTGGACTAACTAAAATTTGTATGTCTGAAGATATCCATAACTTTGGATGGGAGATTGGAAATCATACATATGGAAATCCAACTGTCCTAGAAAAGGATAGGGGAAAGCTTTATATTGGAAAATTTTGTTCTATTGCAAAATCAACAATTATATTGGGATCTCACGAAGGTAATAATGTTTCTACATACCCATTTGATGCATTGAAGGCTTGGTGGCCTGGCGCGGACGAACACACAGCATGCCATACGGGAGGGGATGTAATCATAGGTAGCGATGTATGGATTGGAGAGGGAGCCATCATTCTACCTAAATCAAATATTGGACATGGTGCAATCATAGGTGCTGGAACAGTTATCAGGGGATTTGTACCGCCATATAGTATCAGTATAGGAAATCCTGCCATTATTATAAAATATAGATTTGAAGAAAGCTTGATAAAAAGATTAATTTCTGCATCTTGGTGGGATTTACCAGATGAAAAGATAAATAAAATTATCCCCATATTAGCGAAAAATGATGTAAATCGTCTTTTAGAATATATTGAAAATACTTAAAAATTGTAAATAAATATTCTGTTTCTAGAAAATATTTTTAAGTATAACCAAATAACATGTGTAAGCTCTGATTGACGACTTTGTGCTATTTGAGATTACTCTAGACTGGCACTGATCCCTCCATGCAAAGGGATAGGTGTAAGTTATAGATGATATTGAGCAGCCCGATCTCGTGATGGCCTAATCGAAGCTTACACCGTGGATGCAAAACCTCTCTTTAAGTTCTGATCGACAAGATATGCTCAATCTTCGCCCAGATTTGATACGCGTCTATATTAAAATTAAAACACAAATGTGGGATACAGTTTTTTCGATGGTTCTTCGAAAGAAGATCCCGTCTTCCATAAAAATTTTATTGGCTTTGTGAGTGATGGGCCGTTTTCCTCTCCACCGTCGTCCCTTCAAGGCTACACCCTAATTCGAGCCCGAATGGTTACGCCCAAACGTCAGCGTTGTGTTGCTGCGATCAAGTAATCTTTTTCTTAGTCTCATGCGACCATTGGTCGCAGACGCCGCCGTCGATCAGCTTGAATTTTGAACCGATGAGACTGTGGGATTTATAACCGAAAACGGGCTGGAAAGATCTGCTGCAAGCATGTTCTTATTTTTTACCAACTTATTCTGCCACTTCTCAGAGACACGGACCGTCTGAAGAGTCGCTTTTTCAGCGTTGGTATTCACTGCCCTAGGGACGTTAGAAATGTCGTGTTATAAAGAAAAATTGAATGAAGCTAATCAGGTTTATAAAAAACATCCATATTTTTAGATAAAAAGCTATTTTTGATTATCCTTAAAATATATGCATTGATCATGTATCCTTTTGAGGGATATTTTAAGGATCGAATTTAAATACGAGATGGGCGAGGAAATGATTTTATCTCATTGCGATAGCGTATACGGGGGGGAAACCTTATTAAAGGGAGCACCAAGAATTGATTCCTACGAGGATATTTTATTTGTTCCTGAAAATTATATGGATTCCGCTCCAGGATGTTACGATAGAGGAAAAAAATTAATAACAGCCTCTGGAGTCTTCTTGGGTATACCCGATAATCATTTAATATTTGGTGATTACTTCACCAATTTAGATGCATTGAATTATGAATTCGCAGAAAAAACAGCGCATTATTTTTATCTTGGCCCCATCAATACACATTACGGTCACTTTTTAACAATAACCCTTAGTCGTCTGTGGTGGGTATTAAATAATAATATCGAAGATAATATAAAAATAGTGTATTCTGACAAAAGAACCCCAGAAGATCTGTTTTCCATACCATATATAGGCGAAATTTTTAATATATTAGGCCTAAAAGAAAGTAACTTTATAAACTCTACAATTCCTGTTCGCTTTGAAAAAATTACCATACCCGAGCCCTCTTTCGAAGAAAATAATTTCGTTTATGAAATTTTCGCCAAATTTTGTAATCATATTGGTGATGAGATTGAAGTTTCCAATCCGGCTTCTATTTCGAAGATACCTGTTTATCTGGCGAAAACAAAAATAAATTCAGGTGTTTCTAGAATAAAAAATGAACATATTATTTGTGAAAGACTCAAAAAAAATGGTATAGAAATAATATTTCCTGAAAAACTTAATTTTAGGCAACAAGTAATGATATTTAGGGAACACCCAATAGTTCTTGGAAGTATGGGGTCAGCTCTTCATACAGGAATATTTACCCCAAAAAACAACATAATTGGAATTTCCTATGGAAATGAAATTTGGTCAAATCAATTGCTATTTGATAAAGCAAACCAAAATAACTCAATTTATTTTTATCCAAAAGGTAATATATATAATATCGGAAGAGATGAATATTTTGGAAATAACTTTATTATCACCGACCCAATTGGAGTTGCTGATGAATTATCAGTCAACGTTGACAATTTGTTGTCGATAAAGGGATTTTCTCCTTTACTTAATAAACCTAAGAGTGAATTACCATTTATTAATGGGAAAATAATCTCCAAAGACAAACCAACTACGCAAAGCTCTATTAGTTTGTGGTCAAAAAAGAACACAGTAGAATTAGATTCTGCTGGAGCCGTAAGCGGTTTCTTAAAAGGCACTTATCAGTTTCATACTGATTTCGATGAAAATGCATGGTGGCAAGTTGATCTTGAAGAAAAATCCTATGTGACAGGAGTGCTTTTGTTTAATCGATTTGAAGGTTTAGAACATCGCTCTGCACGTTTGAAACTATTAGGGAGCTATGATGGTGAAAATTGGGAAGTTCTTACTATAAGAGATGAAAATTTTCCATTTGGAGGAATAGATGGAAATCCTTACAAATGGCAGCCAGAAGTACCTGTAGAAATTAGATTTTTACGCGTTCAAATAATAGGAAAAAATTATTTGCACCTTGATCAAGTTCAAGTGTTTGGTTTCTCAAAAGATAATCCAGATCATCTTTGTTACCGCTTAGAAGAATCAGAGATATGGGCAGCAAAAGGCGAATAATCTTTTGTTTATCGTTTAGGAATTTATTATTTTTAATTAGATTTCCATTATTACTTCTCTCGTGCTTAAGCTAACGGAAAGACTCCCCTTAAGTCACGTTGAAAAAAGACCTGATCCAGAATCTTACGATGGTGAGGTTGAGGAAACTAATAAAAGACTAGGCTGTCTTGTCGTAGCAGGTCGCGATGCGCGCGCAACTGCATTAAGAAGGTTAGAACATCCGTTTAATGCAGTTGCTATCACGGTAGTGCCGCCAGTCTATTTCTGGGGCGTACTTCTGCCTTTGCTAATGGAATGATCAGCATGGCTCTGCTTTTGAAGCTGGTATTTTCCTCAGGACCTCTGTGGCTTTTAATCCGAGACTTGGCCTCCGTGAGAACAAGGCCAAGAAGACGTCCCTCACACCCTATTCAGTTCAACGACAGGACCTCGACATAGACCGAGTCTCACTTGCCGTAGTTCCTATGTATGTCTCGTCACGGGCGACTGGTTCGCAGCACATGCAGCATGCTACTGAAAAACTGGCGTCTGTCTCCGGACAGAAGCACCAAACGGCCATGCTCAGGCAGCAGAAACAGGCCAATAATTACCTATTCCTTATCCGTCACATCGCCTCGCGCCATATATCTTCTCTCCACGTGCTATCCTCCAACCAAAAAGTGAATGAGATCTCAAGCAGATCATATGGAATTTTTGTCAACACGGCCTAGTTACAGATAGCGTCCGCCTGACCGGGGGACGCATCTCCTGTTCCGTGTACGCCCGATGAACACAGATCGTAATCATGGGCCTCACGGGACGACGGAAACTGGTATGTATATTGATGATTCCAGGGATCTTTCGGCGCATTCCCGTCCTTCAGATACGGACCATTCCAGTTTTCCACGCCGGAAGGCTTGTGGATCAGTGCTTCAAGACCTTCTTCGCTTGTCGGGTAATTGCCGACATCAAGCTTGTAAAGATCCAGCACCGTCCCAAGACGTGCGATGGACTGGCGGGCAACTGAAACGCGCGCGCCACCAAGCTGCCTGAGCGCTGCTGGCGCCACCAAGCCTACGAGCAGTGCCAGAATCGCAAGCACCACAAGAATCTCGAGCAGGGTGAAGCCACCCTCCCGTTCATCTACGCCTGAACCGGATTCAACCTTTTTCATAAAATCCTCACACGACGCCAAATGTGACGTCCGACTATAAGACAGCTTTTCTGACCTGCCGTGCTTTGCCTGCGCGCTGGAGATCGTCACCCCATGCCCTTCCCTCTTCTTGCCTGCGTGATTGCCAGTGCAATCCGCTACGATCTTCCCCCAAGAGTGCTTCCCGTAATCCAGAGAGTCGAAGGTGGGGCAGTGGGCATGGTGCATCCCAACAAGGATGGCAGCTCCGATCTCGGAATCATGCAGATCAACACACGATGGATACAGACTCTCGCGGCTGTCGCTCATCTTCCCGAGACGCAGACTGCCGCACGGCTGGTTTCCGATTCCTGCTTCAATGTCGCTGCTGCGGCTCTCATTCTTCGTACACTTATCAATCAGGAGCATGGCAACGTCATGCAGGCGATCGGTGATTACCACTCCCATACGCCGGCACTGAACGAGAGCTACCGCCAGAAAGTTCTGGATGCGGCACAGTCCTTGTTTCCCAATACGGAAAACTGAAACCAAAACGCAGTCCACGGAACGAGCGACGACCAGAACCCGTCGCACCTCAAAGCGACAGAAAGCGCGAAACGGCTTTCGCCATTTCACGCCCCTTGTCCGCTTCAGGGAGAACCTGACGATCCTCCCCAGGAGCGTCCAGCCTTACTGAACGAGACCCGTATCCGGATCCAGAACCAGAGGTGTCGTGTTCGGCGTCTGTGTGAAGTCGAACATCGTGTTGATCTGGCCCGAAGCCGCATCAAACGATCCACCACCAAGACGCTTGCCGCTCAGCCAGTTGTCCTCAATGAAACGCACGACCGACGCCTGGCTCGTGATGCGATGACTGACGAAGTTCTTGCGGGCATACGGGGAGATCACGATGAGCGGGATACGCGTGCCAGGGCCACAGCGGCCATTGACGGCTTTGCCGCCCACGCCTTTCGGAGCTGAGCCTGCGGTCCCACAGATTCCGGCACCGTTGAGCTGGTCCGCCGTGCTGTCGAACGAACCCCACAGTGGCTTCTGGAATGCGTGATCATACCAGCCATCCGAGTCATCATAGTCGATGATAATCGCCGTGCTGGCCCATTCCGGCTGGCTCTGAATGAAGTTTACGAGGGTGACGATGCCATTCTGCTCATCAAGCGGATCGGAATTTCCCGGGTGACCGTCCTGATAGGCCTGCATCTTGATATACGAGACTGCGGGGAAGTTCCCGGCCTTTACGGCAGCGTAAAAGTCTTCGGTATCATACTGATGATTTGCGGGTTCGGGCGTCGAGGTTCCCGGAACGGTGCTGTAACCGATCGAAGCCGTAGAGTTCGGGCGGGCATGCGTCGGATTGGCCGTGCTGGCGAAATACTGGAACCAGGCATGATGCGGAATATAATCCGTGCGCGTGCCGACAGTGTCGGAATACGTGCTGCGGCTGCATCCGGTGGTGCTGTTCGCGTTCGTGAGCGTCAGATCGAAGCCGCCCATGAAGCCACCCCAGGAAATACCCTTCTCGTTCAGCAGATCACCAATGTTCTTGGCGTTGATCAGCATCTGCGTCGAGGTCGAGCAGGTGTCGTACGCAGGGTCTTCGTCGTTGATCAGGGTATATCCGCCCTGGCCATCGTTGATGTAGGCACTCCCCAGCTTGCTGCCCGCGATCGGCTGAAGACCGTTAGTCTGCCCGGCCACAACTTCAAGAGCACCCGGCGTGGACGGACCAAAAGTGTCGGTCCAGTTATTATCGCTCATTGCGTAATGCTGGGCGTAATTCCACAGTGCTGTGACCGTGTTGCCATCAAAATAACCCAGAACCTGGCCCTTCGTACCGAAAGCACCCGAGCTTCCAGATGTTGCTGATCCGGTATATTTCGGGAACAGATCCATCTTTCCGCCGTCGTAAGCCTGCTGCTCCGGCGTGTAGCTGTGATTCTGGTCTGCTGTATTGGCCTGCGTCCGGTCGATCCGGAAAGGCAGGGCTGCTCCGGAGCCATTTGCCGAATTTGCATTCGGATTGGTCGTCAGGAGATTGGCATTGGTCAGGTTGTTGACGTAAGGCGTTCCAGCCAGTGCCGTGAAGCTCGGCTCACCACTCACGTTTGCGGCTTTGGGGTAAGTCCCAAAATAATGATCGAAGGAACGATTTTCCTGAAAGATCACGACCACATGTTTGATGGGAGTAGCGGTCGCATATGAGTCGGCCGCGGAGGAAGACGCCGCAAGCGCCACTGACGGAAGAAGAATGGAGCCTGACAGGAGTACTGCCAAGCCAGCCTTTGCTCGTTGTACGCTATTCATGGACACCTCAGTAAAACCTTTCCTCACTACGGTCGGATACTCAAGACCAAGCTGTGAAAAACGATGCTGTTAATAACTGTTCTATCGATAAGGCAGTGTTATACTTTTATTAAAAAATTATGAATACAGGATTTAAAAAATGTCCTGCCGAAGAAATTCAGCACATTGCTTCATGACTGAAACATGAACGGATTTTACTTCTTTGTTTTAATGACAGAAGAAAGGGCATTTTGTACGGCCCCATCGGAATAATTGTCCCGAACAAACGTTCTGGCGACTTGCGCTGCGGAGCGATACGCCTCCTCTTCATCATGATACTGCACAATAAGCTGAACAAACTGTTCCACATCTGTCGCGACAAGACAGTCCAGTTCGGGAGGAAGGGATATTCCTTCCGCGGCGATCGGCGTCATGATGCAGGGAACGGACGCTGCAAGGCACTCAAGCACCTTGCCTTTTACTCCAGCGCCAAAACGCAACGGAGCAATGCCGACCCGTATTTTTCCCAGCAGACCGGAAAGATCAGCAACGTGCCCCATGATCTCGACATTTTCCGTGCTGCTGGCCGCCAGGGATGCTGGCATATTGCTGCCCGCAAGCATCAGGGTCACATGGGGTGCAATTTTGTGCAGACGTGGCGCAATGTCCTCAAGAATCCAGTAGGCTGCGTCAAGATTGGGCGCATGACTGTAATCCCCGACGAAAAGCACGCCAGCTCTTCTCCCGAACGCAGGCGGTCTGCCACGCACCGGAACATGCCATGGCACAACGAAGGTCTTGGACTCAGGAACTGCCTTTTGTAACCATTTGGCTTCAGCTGCTGAATGCGTAATGACCGCATCCGCCATCCAGGCCGATGTGCATTCCAGCAGACGCATCTGACGGGCGGCACTCAGCAGCTCCGGCCGCTCCTGTACCTCTCCCTGACGCTGAAGACGGATGTGGTGCAGGTCAGCTACGGAATAGACCGCCATCGCCTTCGGCTGCATGTGGCGTACAAGAGCGAGATAGCGCGACACTATCGTCTGTCGATGCAGATACACCAGATCGAACGTTCCCGACTGCGCTCTCAGAACGTCCTCAACCGAAGTATCATAGGGTGAGCGATAGACAACAAAACCTGCCTTACGCAGGGCATCATAATCCTCAGCGCGCCTATGCATTTCATCAGCCGCCATGAAGCTGACTTCATATCCATTTTCACGAAGACCATGCATATGGGACAATACGGCGCAGGACCCGGCATCCCGGTTTGAAACGGGCACACGGGCATCGATCACCAGCGCTCTTTTGGGGAAGGCGGTTTCCCCGATATCTTCCGCTACCATACGGCGCTTCTGACGCTGCTTCTTTCGTGCGTCCTGCCGTGAAAGCGTTTCTATGCGCCCCTGTGCCACGCGGTCTGTCTGATCCCGGAAAAATGCAAGCGCCTCTTCCTGCACAGCCAGATCGCGCAGAGACGCCACGGCTGCTACTGCACGCGAAACCGTCTGCCTGAATGTGTCGTTCAGACCCTCTGCTGGCTCGAGCACAACCGGACTGCCTGCCAGACGCATACCGTCAGACGCACGCCGGATATCAATTGAATGGCGAATGTCCGACGGCAGAGACGCAGGCAAAAGAATGTCAAACCCGCAGCGTCCGTCGCCAAGACCCACAGCCGCGACATCAGCCCGACGCCCGTTTGCGATGACGCTGGTCAGCAAGCGGCCATTGTCGAAGATTTCAAGCGCGACAGAGCGTCCGTCCTCACCAGTCTCGACCGCCCAGCCCCGAATGCGGTCATGATCAATGTAATCGATATGTCCCGACAGCGTCCGGGAAGAGGGCTGCGCCTCTACACCGAGAACCCAGGGGGTTCGTCCAATCAGGGATCCGTCTGCAGCATGACGGACTTCAATGTGATGGTCCCGCTCTTCCGACAACCCAAAGGGCAGCAGAAACTCGAAACCGAAATTCCCTCCTGCATCCGGCCGGGGTTCATCAGCCTGTTTTTCGGCCAGCACAACCCCATGATCCACCAGCTGAACAAGAACGGGCTCCGCAGAGCCATCCTCACGCGCCCAGCCACGCACCCGGTAACGGTCGATATTGTCAATAAAGCCAAGAAGTGGACGGTGCGTCATGCCGTCCACTCCGAACCGAAGTCCATGTCCATGAGGCCTCAGCTCGCAGAAGCTGTCCGTGCCACCGGAACCGCCGCCAGGCGGCGACGAACAAGCCGGTCAGCCCGAGCTGACATAAACGACCCCGACTTTTCGTGTTCCAGTGCTGCTGTGACCACCGGATCAGTGACCTCCAGGGCCTCAAGCACAACCGTATCGCTCAGCAGAGCTCCATCACTTTCCCGACGGATCTCGATCACATGGCGCGAGAGAGGCGACAGTGGTGACGGCAGGGCGACATCAAACCCGCAATGGCCGGCATTAAGTCCGGCCCTGGCAACGTCATGACGCATCTGCCGCGCCACGACACGCGCGAGCAGAACACCATTACCCAGGATCAGAAGGGTAACAGGATCAGCGTCATTACTGCCATTGCAGGCCCAGCCCCTGAAGCGGTTCCGCGCCGCAAGGTCGATATGCCCTTTGAGTGGGACGTCTCCCGCTGCTGCCGCATCGCTGATTTCAACGAGATCGATCATCCAGGGACCGTTGCCCAGCGTCACCGCGTCTGAAGCGCGACGGACCTCCAGCATGTGCCGCTCCGACGACAGCAGCGGGTTCGGCAGATCAAACACAAACCCGCAATCAAGGCCAAGGGCATCATGCGGCAGATCCGCAACTGTCTCCGCAATGACAACACCATGATCCAGAAGCTGCACACGCACCGGCAGGCCCATGCAATCTTTCTGAGCCCAGCCTGCAACCCTGTGATGATCTGCCGTGTCGATGGAACCGCAGCTCGGATCTGCCCCGACGGCCGGAAGAAGGTTCAGCTGGGCACGGATGCGTTCGAGCCTCTCGCCTTCCTCAACACGTGGCGCGCAATAGACTGCTGGCACGCGCACCGCATCCGGATACAGCACGTCATATTCGCTGGCGTTATGGAACATCCCGCGTGAGTCGTCGTCCACAAAGGTCTCCGAAGGCGTGTCCTCCGCAAAGATGATGTCGTGGCTCTCAAGTTCGATGTGAAAATACGACACTTCATCAATGTCGCTCACCTGAACAATACTGCTGCCATTAACGAGCTGAACCGCCGGAACCAGAGCACCATCCAGATACATGGCATGCAGTGGAGAGACGAACAGATCACGACGGGGCAGCCCGCTTCCAAGCGCACCCGCACGGAACATCACCGGCAGAACGTCGGCATTGCGTGCCGCGAACTGCCGGGCATAACGCCGGCGTCCAATCCAGCGGACAGGCCGCAGAGCTCCGCTCAGAGTAAGGAGACGGTCACCGATCGTCAGGGTCTCGACCGGCCGTTCGCCAGTTTCTGTCGCAATCAGCGTGCCGCGCGCATAGCAGGGCGTCCCCTCTTCAAGAGTCACAAGCGTGCCGCCCGCTTCATCGCTCTGAAGCGTGAAGTAATCGCCCGTATATGAGCCCTGCAACGCGATTGAGGTCGCCGTCCCGTTTTCCGTGATCGTGAGCGTCGTACCGTCAACAATTTCTGCCGTCGCATCAGAGGAAGATGCCAGACCCGTCAGGTCGATGGCTCCCCCGGCCATCACTGTTACACCGTTGATGGCGGACGCATTGGCGACCGACAGGACACCACCACTTTCAACTATAACGCCAGACGCCACCGCACCGGACGACACAATCTCCGTGCCACCAGCCTGGATGTCGTCATTCAGGGATGTTGCGCCAGACAGCAGCATCTGCGTCCCGCCCTGCTGCACCGCCTCCGCCGTCACCGAACCACCCGAAGACACCGTCAGCGTGGCGCCGCCTTCAACCGTACCGGACACTGCAGAGCCACCGGCGTCCACCGTTTCCGCACCGCCGAAGTTCTGCGTGCCCACTTCCGTACCGCCCGACTGGATTTCGATCGTCCCGTCATCAAGGCTCGCATTACTCAGCACACCACCAGCAGCAACCGTCTCCGTACCGCCGTTGATCGCACCATCCGTCGATGTGCCGCCCGCCAGAACTTCCGTCCCGCCATACAGCGCCGTATCCGACGCAGATGCTCCAGACTCCACAGTCTGAACACCACCAGAAAGGACAACGCTGGCTTCCTCAGATGCCCCGGACTGGAGATCCTGCTCGCCCGACACCATCGCATTGCTGACCGATCCGCCAGACATTACGATCTGCTCGCCATCCGCAAGGATGCTGACGCTGTCCGCAGTTTCGCCGGAAGAAATTGTCTGCGTGATGCCCCCCGGGACAACCGAAAGGTCTCCCCCTGTCATCGTCACCAGAATGCTGCCATCGGCAGCAGAGGAAAGCGTCGCAGCCGCATTCGGCTCATTGCCAAGCGAAATACTGGCTACCGACGTCCCGGCGCTGACAACCAGATTACCCGATCCGTCCACCGACACGGACGCATCGCTCGTGAAGGTCATGTTTTCAAGATCAAGAGACGCACCCGACAGCAGCGTTGCACCGGTGATGGCGGAAGCGTCAGCGGCCAACAGGACGCCACCGCTCTCGACCGTCACGCCAGACGCCACCGCACCGGACGCCACGATCTCCGTGCCGCCAGCCTGGATGTCATCGTTCAGGGATGTTGCGCCAGACAGCAGCATCTGCGTCCCGCCCTGCTGCACCGTCTCCGCCGTCACCGAACCACCCGAAGACACCGTCAGCGTGGCACCGCCTTCAACCGTACCGGACACTGCAGAGCCACCGGCGTCCACCATTTCCGCGCCGCCAAAGTTCTGCGTCCCCACTTCCGTGCCGCCGGACTGGATTTCGATCGTCCCGTCATCAAGGCTCGCATTGCTCAGTATACCACCAGCAGCAACCGTCTCCGTACCGCCGTTGATCGCACCATCCGTCGACGTGCCGCCCGTCAGAACTTCCGTCCCGCCATACAGCGCCGTATCCGACGCAGACGCTCCAGACTCCACAGTCTGCACACCGCCAGAAAGGACGGTCACGTCCGAAACCGATTTTCCGTATGTGACTGTCTGGGTTTCGCCCGACGAGACAACTGTAAGAAGCGTTGCCGGAACGCCTGAGGTCATTGTCACCAGAACACTGCCGTCGGCTGCCGAGGAAACGGTCGCGGCGGCATTGTTTTCGTCTGTCAGAGTAAATGTCTGTGTTGAAGATCCAGCGCTGACAACCAGATTGCCTGCGCTGTCCACGGACACCGAAGCATCGCTGGCATACGCCATGTTTTCAAGATCCAGGGATGCACCCGAAAGAAGTGTCGCGCCGCTGACTGTGGATGGGTCGGCCACAGAAAGAAGGGCTCCATTTTCGATCGTAATTCCGGAAATTGCCCCGCCGGAAGCAACACTTGCCGTTCCGCCGGACTGGACATCCATCGTCAGCGCCGTGCCCCCGGAGGTCACAGAGACCTTTCCGCCACTGAGAACCGCACTGTCCAGAACGGCGCCATTGCCAACCGTTTCCGAACCGATGATGACAGCGTTTGTCGAGGTGCCGCCGGAGAGGACTTCGCTTCCGCCTGCCGCCACCGTGGCGCCAATGGTCTGACCACCGGCAGAGACAATGTCTTCCGCGCTGCTGGACACCACGACGTTGCTGGCAAGACCACCATCAAGAACGGTCATCGTCCCGCCCGAAGTGAGCGTATCAGCGAGGGCCGTGCCTCCGGAAGAAACGATAGCGGTAACACCATTCGTGATTGTGACGTTACTGTCCGTACCGCCCGAAACGATCTCTTTCATCCCGGCGCTGAACAGCATCGATCCACCTGTGCGCACCGTTGTGTTAACGGCGGTGCCCGAGGCAATCAGCCCTGTGCCACCCGAGCTGACGACCGTACCAACTGCTTCGCCATTCGTGTCGATAGTGAAATTGTGGTCGCCACTCAGCACAGTCGTATCGATCGCAGTCCCGCCATGGATCCATACATGTCCCTGCAAAGCAGCAACGGTGTCGATCGCGGTGCCACCGGCATAAGCATTGAGAACGCTTCCGGACTCCACTGTCGTGGCAATTCCAGTGCCACCGGAGGAAATATTGGCGTAGGTCCAGCCCCCACTGACCGTAAAGCCGGAGATGACCGCATTTGCAGAGACGTTCAGCGTTGCGGACACGTTGCTGGCGCCCCCAAGCAGGGACCCCGAAATCATCTCACTACCCGACAGGACGGTTGCTGTGCCTCCGGGGTTGATCGTGGTGTTGAAAGCGGTGCCGCCACTGTCCACAACCAGGCTGGCGCCCGATTTCACATCGGTCACACTAGTAACTCCGGCATCGTTTGCCGAAGCGCCGGAGTTCAGTGTGACGTTGGTCGCCGTTGCGCCGCCCAGCACGCTGAAATGGGAATCACCGCTATTGACCGTGGCGCCGGCCACAACACCGCCGCTGCTAATGACGATATGCGCGCCGGAATTGACCGTGGCGTTTACAGCCGTACCGCCGGAAAGGATCTGCAGATAGCCGTCCTGATTGGCGATCGTGTCAGTCGCCGTACCACCGGCAGAGACGATTTCAAAAGATGCCATGCCGGACGTGACGGCACTGATGCTTTCGCCACCCGAAGACAGGATCGTGGTGCCACCAGCTTCAATGTCCGCATTGGTGACACTGCCGCCCTGCTCGACAATCTGGGTACCACCAGACAGAACCGCCATTCCCGAAACGGACTGGCCGGAGGACACAATTTCTGTAACGCCAGCGGAAACCGCTGCCAGAGATCCGGATGTCATTGTCACCATTACACTCCCGTCTGCTGCGGAGGACAGAGTAGCGGCGGCGTTCATTTCGCCGTTCAGCGCCACTGTCGTTGAAGAACCGCCCGCGCTGATCACCAGATCACCATCAGAATTCACGGACACACTGTCGTCGCTTGCATAAGCAAGGTCCGAAATATCGAGCATCGCTCCGGAAAGCAGGGTCGCACCACCGATGTCAGAAGCATCCGCGACTGTCAGAATCGCGCCGCTTTCAAGTGTAACGGCGTTGATGATGCCTGCCGAAGAGAGGCTTTCAAGAGCCGTGCCGCCAGCCGACACCAGCAGATCGCCGCCACTGGCAACGACCATGTCTTTCGCAACGCCGCCGCTGGACACGACCTGAAGCCCACCACTTGCCACTTCGGTGCCTTCTGCCACTCCGGTCTGGACCACCACCTGCGTGCCGCCACTTCCGATGGAGAGGCCCGTGTCCGAACCACCGGACACCAGCTCGACACCACCCGCGGCAAACGAAAGAACCCCGCCGGAAGCAACCTGCGTGTCAACGGCCGTTCCACCACGATTGATCACCATGGTCGCGCCAGACTGAACTTGCGCATCCATTACGATACCGGATATGTTGGCAGAGCCACCCGTAAGGATCGTCGTATCAATGGCAGTTGCGCCACCGGACACATTAAAGTGGCTGGCGCCGCTTTCGACGGTAGCGCTGATGGATGTGGCACCGCTGTTAAGGAAGACGTGCCCTCCGGCACCGTCCGTCGCACTGATGGCAATGCCCCCCGCGGATACAGACAGAGCGCCGTCCTGATCGATCACGGTGTCAAGCGATGTCCCGCCGAGAGACACATATTCAAAAGACGCCTGTCCCGAAATAGCGGCGCTGATGCTTTCGCCACCAGACAGGACATTCTGGGACCCGCCAGCCGAGATGAAAGTGGAAATAGATGTTCCACCGGAAGAAACCACTTCGGCGGCTGCGGAGTTCAGTACGATATTCAGGTTACTGCCCTGGGCAGCCACCAATTTTGTTCCTGATCCGAAATAGGCGCTTCCACCATCCAGCACCGAAAAATTGCTGACAACGCTTCCGGCGGAAATGACGGCCGAGCCACCGGACGCGATCATATCGCCAATGGATGTTGCGCCGCTGACAAGGATTTCCGTCGAACCACTTTGCACGGTCGTCGCGCTGACAACTGCTCCGGACTGGATGTTCTCAGTCGCCCCCGTTTCGATGGTCCCACTGATGGCTGTCCCGCCAGCCTGAACAAGTTCACCGGCCCCGGACTGCACATCAATGTCCGTTACCGTACCGGCAATAATCGCCGAACCACCACTTGCGACCGTCACGCCACTGGCAGTCGTGCCGGAAGAGACCACCAGGGTCTGACCTGAGAGAACCGTCGTACCCGCGCCGGATGCAGCATTGATGGTCGCCAGGACACTTCCATCCGCAGAAGAAGAGAGTGTCACCTGTGCACCCGTGGCTTCACCCGAAAGCAATACGGAGACAACCGATCCGTCACTATTAATCGACAGGACATCCCCGGCGAGCGTTGCCGTCTCCGTGCTTGTCCATGCGACATTTTCAATGTCGATTGACGCGCCAACCTGCAAATTGGCCGACACCACAGCCGAAGCGTCAGCGACATCCAGAAGTCCGCCACTTTCAACCGTCACATTCGATGTCAGACCACCGGCTGCAACGATCTCTGTTCCCCCTGACTGGACATCGTTCGCACTGGCAATTCCACCGGAGAGCACGGTGTCAGTCGCACCGTCTCCTACAGTCGCCGACATCATGGTGCCGCCTGCAGAAATGATGCTGCTTCCCCCCGTCGTCAGTACGGCTGAGAGAGATGTGCCCCCCGAAAGAACAGTCTCTGAGCCACCGCCAATCTGCGCAGCGTTATCAATGCCCCCGCTTGAGATAACCGCTGTTCCGCCGTAAATCGCCGCCGACAGCAGAACGCCGCTAACCTGTTCTACCGCCCCATCCTCGATCAGCATTGCGTTTTCGGAGATGCCTCCCGCGGCGACGGTTTCCGTTCCACCGGCCATCAGGGTGGTCTCGGTGGCGGACCCGGAAGCCAGTATAGTGTTCAGCCCACCTTCCTCGATCATTGCTCCGGACGTCACGCCGCCGGACGAGACCGTTTCTGTCCCACTCACGTCCGCGCCTGAGGCGACACCCCCCTCAAGGACGAGTTCCACACCACCTGCCTGTACTGACGCCAGCTGGCTTACGCCCCCTGACGAGACGATTTCCGTCCCGCCAGACGAGATGATTTCACCGGTTTCTGACGAACCCGCGCTGACAACGGCCGTCGAACCAGACGCCACAGTAACCATGATGAGCAACCTTTCGAGGCTTCAGTTTATGAATAGAGGCTTGGGATGGCGGGAGCGGAGATGCACACCGGGCTCACGGCCCATCGGGGAACTGTTTTCGCAAAAGCAGAACAGGAGTTTCAAAAGTCAGCTTTCGAAACCCCCTTATTGTTACGATTTCGTTATTAACTCACCTGTCCGCCCATGAGCGGATCCGTGATACTGGCCGAACCATTTTCGAGATGACCCGCAATCTGAAGTGCGAACGTACTGTCCGCAGCGCTGGTCATTGTGATGTCGTACCATCCGGAATTTCCGGAAGCCGGAATAACCAGGGCATGCGTGCCTTGTGCCGCGATGCTCACCGCAGGAAGATTGATTTTTTTGTAGCCATCAGCGAAGGCCAGCTTCAGAGCGGACGTACCATGATTGACCAGCTGGAGAATCAGTGACTGGGCAGCCCGGTTTGAACGCGTCACCATACCGACACTGGCGAGTGACGGGCTGCTTCCCGCAGAGCCGGTGAACTGACGGAAAAATCCGTTCGGACCATGAATTTCAAGGTGATAGTCACCCGCTGCGTCCGTAACCCACTCGTCGCTGAGGGTCTGCTGGGCACCGACCGTGAAGTAACGCGGAGGCGTTGTGTGTGCGATATCCCGGACGTGGAAAACAGCGCCCTGCTCACCGGAATTGATGAACTCGAGCGCAATCATGCCATTGCTGCCCGATGGCGTGCACTGAACATGCAGATCATACGGAAGAGCGCAGGCAACGCGGGTTCCGGTTTCCTGAACAGGAAGCGCCTGAACACCCGGAGGCGTGGGTGTGACGTCACTGTAACGCGAAGATGACGCCGGCGCGTCTGAAGATGTATCGGGCAGATTGAAAGTGACGTTCTCGTTCGGATTCTGGAAATCAAATACGGATGTCAGATCGCCACAGACGGCCCGGCGCCAGGGCGTGATGTTCGTTTCGTAAAGCGCCGACGGGTTGGGAACCGACGGGTCATTCATGAACCGGGATTCTACGAAACGAATTCCGGACGTATGATCAAAAAGCTGGGAATTAACGCGGCCGCCTCGGGTCCAGGGCGAGATGACAAGCATCGGAACACGCGGACCCACACCATACGGACCGGCACGATTGGTATCGGACCCCGGGAAAATTTCATTTTCAATGGAGACTGTGGACTTGCCCCAGCCAGGTTGTGTCGGGGGGGTAGGCGAAACCACGTGATCAAAGAAGCCGTCGTTTTCGTCATATGTCACGAAAATTGCGGTCTTGCTCCACACATCCGGATTATCGGCGAGAATGTCGACAATCTGGGACAGGTACCAGGCCCCGTAAGGCGGGATCCAGTTCGGATGTTCGGAATATGCTTCCGGAGCTGCAAACCAGGAAACGGACGGCAGATTGCCGTTCTCAACATCCTGACGGAACAGATCGAAAAGGGAACCGCCGTTCTGCGCGATATTCGTTGCGCGGCAGGCATTCTGGTACAGTGTGGACGTCGTCGCGGCGTTCTGCACGCCATCATGAAACAGGAACTGGATATTGCCCCAGTTTCCCTGAAGCGGATTATTATTGGGGAAACCGACACCAAATGTGCCGTTATTCCAGCCGATGCCTGCGCCAGCGTCCTGATAAAGGCCCCAGCTCACACCTGCATCGGTAAGACGCTCGGCATAGCATTTCCAGGCCAGTCCGCTTGAGCCCGTCCCATCAAGATTGGGGGTTTTGCCGTCAACATTTCCGACACAGCCCGAAAACCAGTAGCTGCGGTTAGGGTGCGTCGAACTCAGAATGCCGCAGTGATAATCGTCACAGATCGTGAAGGCATCGGCCAGGCCGATATGATAGGGAATATCGCTCCGCTGCATATGGATCATGCAGTTCTGGCCCTTGTGAGTTGGCCAGCCGTCCCAGAAACCCTGGTTCCACATGTCATGGGTATCAGCCCAGCCATGGGGCGTATCTGCAAGGAATGTGGAGCCCAGATCGTCGATATCCGGCCGGTAAGGCATCAGATACGAACCGTTATAGGGTTGCTGGAACACGTTAGTGGTTTTGGTCAGCTTCACCGCACGGGGATCATTGAAGCCACGGACCCCTTGAAGGGTTCCGAAATAATGATCGAATGAACGGTTTTCCTGCATGACGAAGATAATGTGCTCAACGTCCATGATGGACTTGGTGGCATTATTCGCCGGAACCGCGAGAGCTTTGTTAATACTTCCCATGATGCCGCCAGCACCCGTCATTGCAATACCTGCGGTAGCAGTCTTTATGAAGTTTCTGCGATTCGACTTAACCAAAACCCAACTCCTTCACTAACAATTGGGCTGTTAATAGCGGAGCGATGTCACCCGTAGTATTATAGATTTATTAACCTATTATGACATTGGGAATTCATTTCTTTAAACTGTAAAGAAAGGTACCCGAACAGAAACAACCTTCTATTTCGCAGATTATCGGGGATTTGTTTGCTCGACCGTTTCGATTGAGCGAATGATGAACGGGGGCATCATTCCGATATTACGGGTAGCCACGGCGCGCCTTGTAACACTCACCTGTCCTGATTTTGTGACATGTGTCTCGACAATAACAGCCGGATCATCGTGCCCATGCCCTGGCCCCGTAGGAGCGCGTAAGTTTTGTTGCGATTTCGATCCTGAAATTTTCTGGAAGGCCATTCTCAGGAGAGGGTCTCGCGTCAAAGGAGTAGGCGGAACCGTCTGGGTAAATGAAAGATGTGGAGCAAGTGCCTCGATCAGTGGCGGTATCAGCCCGGGAACGGTGGCAAGATCATCAATCGTCCGGAATGACCGTCCAAGGGGATGACAGCCAGGGGGAGCGCCTGCGGGTAACAGCATTCCGTCTCTTCCACCTTTCTGAAAAGATGACACCGGTTTGCGCCACAGAACCATTAATTTGGCGATACGATCTGCGTCCTCGCCACCCACATGGAGTGTTTCCAGCACCGCTCGCATCAATGGGGCGGGTGCGACATTGGGGTTGAGAAGGTCCGTTTCAGCAACAATACGGGCTGTAAGCACGAAGTCCGGAACATCAACATCCGCCATGCTGAGAACATGTGTCTGGCCGTCCGGAGCCCAGTGCATGGGGCCACTGCTCAGAAGGTGCATCAGGGCCGTCTCAATTGCGGCATCAGCCAGAACCTGTGCCTGGACCAGGGCGGTATCCGACTGCGCACGTTCTGTTGCCGAATGGCTGGCCGCAATCGTCGCCGTCACGATCAGTGAAAGCAGTCCGACCGTCCACAGGACGATGAGCAGGGCGAACCCTCCGTCACGGGGACGAACCGTCAATCGTTCAGCCCGACCGCATGCAGAACACGGCGTTGCGGATCGGCAGATCCTGTGGGCTGTGTCGCATAAAGTTCCGGAGCAACCACGGCGGCCTGCTGGAGATTGTGACGAAGATCCTCCGTCATTGCGCGCGCCTCATCCTGATTATGGATGACATGCGGCGTGATCATCACGAGCAGTTCCGTGCGCACGCGTGTATTGTTCTGTGTGCTCCCCAGAAAGCCCAGTACCGGAATATCTTTCAGCCACGGAATACCCGCGCTGTTGCGGGATGCATTCTCACTGATGAGACCGGCAAGTCCCACGGTCTGTCCATCTTCGATGGCGACACGCGATGTCACCTGCCGCTCCGAGAAAGTCGGACTACTGATCGCAGTGGAACCGGATGCCGAGACTGAACTGACCTGCTGTGAAACATCCAGCGTCACGAGCCCCGTATTGCTTACATGCGGTGTCACCTGAAGAATGACACCTGTCGGCTGATAGCTGACGCTGTTCGTTATGGTGGAGTCTGAAGTGACTGCGCTGGTGGTTGTTCCGGTCAGATAGGGCACGAGATTACCCACCATCAGCGACGCCGGCTGGTTATCAATAACCATGAGCTGTGGCGTCGAAAGAACGCGGACCGTCGTGACATTCTGCAGCGCATCAATGACAAACGGCGCGCCGCCCTGGGAACTGCCACCGATGACAAAACCGGGAAAGCTGCTGGAAAGCTGGGACGACGCAAGTGTCCCGCTGACCGTCTGCTGTGCGCCACTGAGTATGCCGTTGACGCCGCCTGACTTGAAAAAGAACTGCGTTCCATATTGCAGCGCATCATTCAGCTGCACTTCCGCGACCGTGACATCAACACGCACCTGCACCGGCGTGATATCGATTTTGCGCAGCATGGCCGACACGGTCTCCGCTTCGGCCTGCGTTCCATAGACGAGAATGGAATTGTTCTGCATGTCCGGAATGATCCGGATCAGCGGCTCGGTGTGACCGCTCTGGCCCATGTTTCCAAGTCCCGCCAGAAGCGGATTATTACTGATCCCGTCGCTCTGACCGCTCCCCTGCGACTGCGCACCATTCTGGAACAGAGAGCTGCTGCCTCCGCCACTGGTTCCACCACTCGAATTTCCGAAAAATGAGGAACTGCCCCCGGAACTGCTGGATCCGATACCGGACGCGCCAGACATATTCCCGAAGCTGCCGGAACTGCTGCTACCGCTGTTATTGTTGGACGACGTCATTCCAGCAGGAATCTGTGAAATCGGCGTCGGCGTGGCCGTGACGTGATTGGGCGTGAAGGCCTGCTGCAGAACATAGGCTACGTCATTGGCACGCCCGTTCTGGAGATAGACAACATTCCAGCTCCGGGTTTTCTGGCGACGCGCCGCTTCGATGACCGAAAATGCCCTTCGGACATCCTGAATCTGACGCGGCTGACGGGCAACCACGAGAATGGAATCAATGCTCGGCATCGGGAAAATCTGAACCGGCGTGTTCGCCGTGGTGTGCGTGCTTTCGCCTTCCTTGAGACCAAGAGCGGATTGTAGCGCCCCCGCCAGTTCCGCGGCCGTACCGTTCCCGGCGGGAAGAAGAGCATAGGACTGCCCGGCGAAAGCATCAGTGTCGAAGCTGCGCACCAGTTCGGCCAGCGTGGCGCGTTTTTCTACATCACCGGAAATGACAATCGTATTGCTGGCGGGGTCAGCGACGACACGCGCATCATTCGTGACAACGCGCTGAACCAGTCGCGCGACGCTGTCGGCATTGGCATAGCGCATGGGAATAACAACTTCGCCCTGCGCGGCAGATGCGCCTGCCGGACCGCCGTGCCCCAGAGAAACGACCCGGTAAAGACCATCTTCGATCACCAGCGCAGCACCGGCACCGGACAGGAGGACCTTCAGCGTGGGAATAAGCTGGTCCCGCCGAAGAGGCTGCGCCGTATGCAGGGTGGCTGTTCCCTGAACTCCGGCATCAATGGTGTAGTTTACATGCAGAAGCGAGCCCAGGATCTCTTCAGTAACAGCGTGAATGTCCGTCCCCGAAAATGCCAGGGAAATGTCTCCCGCGCCGCGTTCACCACTCGGGGTGACACGGACAGTCCCCGAGCCCAGCCGGGTAAAGCCCGTATCCGATACCGGCGAGCCGAGTGCCGCATTGATGCGCGGTGTGGCCTGTGCATGCACATTGGCCGGCGGCAGGGGAGAAAGCTGCGTTGGCCGGGAACTGCACCCCGACACGGCTTCAAGAGCAGCAAAGAGCCCCATGATCGCAACGCGGCTGTGCGGCGCGCTGGCGGATCGTCTGAAACCCGACGTCTGGAATGTCATAATGAAGTATCATCCTTTGCCGGGCTTTCTCCGGCTTTCGTCATATCGGGGCGAAAGCCAGTCACAACGAGACTGATTTCGACAGCATCCGTGCCTTGCGCTGCGCCGTCCGCCGCAGCATGTGCCCGCTGCACAGACAGGTCGTCCGCAAGAAGGCGGGGAGTGGCATGGCCCACGTCATTCATCAGGGCCACAAACGAGACCCAGGGCGCTGCGAAAGCGATCCGCACGCCGATTGCGTTGAACTGTCCGACGCGATGAACGGGGAGCGTTTCCTGACTGGAAAATTCAATGGCATGACGCGCGGCGATGGCCTGAACCGTCTGCACCAGCAGGGCGCCAGATTCGGCATCGCTGCTGCCGGGAAGCAGGAAACTGCTTCCGGTATCTGCTACGCGGGCTTTTTTGTACCGCGCCTTGAGTGCGGGCAGCTGCGCTATCAGTGCCCGGGTGTGCTCAAGGACCATCCGCTGGTCTTCAATGGATCGGCCTTCATTCCGGTAGGCACTGACAAGAGGTGACAGGACGAGAACAACAACGAGCAGTCCTGTCGCTGAAACCCCCAGAGCCAGCATACGTTCGCCAAGGCTGCTCCGGGACGCAGGAACACCGGCAGCGCTCATGGCACCCCGTCTTCGGTTGTCGCATGAATGGAAAAGCTGTCAGCACGCTGGTTGGGAAGGTGCAGCACCGGCCCGGTGAAGCCCGGCGTATGAATCGTGTGGGTCCTGCCAAGAAGGGTGATGAGGTGCGACGCTTCTCCCGACTGACCGTCGATGGAAAGCTGGCCGGCTTTCCATGTCAGGGCATCCAGATACGTATCGTCAGGCAATGCGTCCGTCAGATCACTCAGAACGGCCAGTACCGTCCCATGCTGACGGGCTTCCCGGTCAATAATCGCAGCGCCACTGGTAAGGGCGTCCAGTCGCTTGCGTAATTTCTCGGCGAGGAGACGGTCGCCGGAAAGCGTATTGATTTTGGTGTCCAGACGGTGCGCCACATAGAGCTGTTGCAGGAATGGCAACGCCACGATGGTCATGACGATTGACGCCACAACCATCATGCGCGTTCGCGAGGCAAAACGGGCAACAGGTTCGAGCGCGATGACTGCGGCGTGTGGTCCTTCCGCAGCCGTCAGACTGACGGGTCTGATCCCGCCCGCGCGCAGGGCCTCCAGCCATGGATCAACCGGAGCACGTGGCGTCAGCGTCAGGTCGAGACTTCCGTCCTTCGGAGATGTGCCAGCCGTTGGAGTAACGCTCCACAGCAGTTCGTCACGTGGAAAAGGAGTGATGCGGTCGATCTGAAAACCGATGAAGGACGTCGCCTGGGCGCGGGCTGCGAGTGGAACGCGCACGACCCGCCGCAGGATCATCAGACCCGGAATCAGGATCCGCGCGGCAATCGGTCGCTGTCGTCTGAATCCGGATGCCAGTCTGGTGCGTAACGTCCTGAGGCCATCGAGATCGAACGTGACTATTTCCGGCTGGTCATCCGCGGATCTGGGCAGAAGGGTTAGTGTTCCGTTTTCAGGGTTCAGGACCAATACAGGACGGTGCCGCCGCGCAAGCATGGCATGGATCTGGGTGCGCAATGACTCGGGAACAGACCGGACGGCGAGCGATCGCACGATCTCTGCCATGCGGGCGGCCCACCAGTGCCCGAAGTGGCTGACGGAAAGCATGAACGAAACCTTATCATTGCGGACACGACGCTGACGAACGGGTTTTTGTGAAGGTTTTATGAGAGTGTCGCGGGCGGGCTTGGCGCGGGCACGAGAGCGTTTATCCTGCGAAACAAGATGGATTTTTCATTCCTAATTCCCGATCGCGATCTGGCCGAGGCGGACTGCCCAGATGGCCAGCGCAAGGCATGGACCGAAGGGAATCATGGTCGTCATGGCAAGATTGCGTTTTTTTCCACGCGCAAGGATGACGGCCAGAACAAGCCCGCAGCAGGCTGCTCCCAGCAGTACGTTTGGAATGGCTTCAAGGCCCACCCACGCTCCCCCGGCGGCCAGAAGTTTCGCATCCCCACCGCCCAGTCCCGCCCTGTGTCTGATACGGCGGTACAGAAACGCAATACCAGCCAGACCGCCCCATCCGGCAAGCGCTGCCGCAGTGCGGTTGAGCAGTGTCAGCCCGTCGGGGGACAAACCCCCTTCGCACAGCCCGGCGAGCAGGAGAGGCAATGTCAGGACATCTGGCAGACGCAGGCTTTCTGCGTCGATCCAGGCCAATGTCAGCAGTGTCCATCCGAGCGCAACATCCCACCACACTGCCGGATCGCCCGTCCCCCTGACAGCGAGGGCAGAGACCGCAACCGCCATGGCCGCGAGTTCGATGGCGGGATGGAAAGGATCAATGTGGGAGCCGCAGAACCGGCATCGTCCGCGCTGGAGAACAAAGCTCAGCAGCGGAACAAGGTCGCGCGGTTCAAGGGCCTTACCACAGGTTTCACAGCACGACCTGGCGACAACGATTGGAGCCTTCCGTGGAAGGCGACGAATCAGGACGCCAAGAAAGCTGCCAATGACCGGAGCGAACAGTACGACAACCCATTCCATCTCGCTCGGACACTCCCGGACAATCCTGTACGTGAGTGGCGTTCTGACGGACCCGCCCTGGGGTGGCAAGTGACTGAATCATGAACTTTGCCGTCTTCCCTGAGCCTGCGGATGCCGAAGCCGCCGATACGCTTCTGGCGGAAACCCTGATCACACGCGGAGTGTGTGACAGTGTCACGATCGACCGGGCGCGGCGTGTGGCACAGGAGAACGCGCAGTCTCTTCCGATCGTTCTGCTTCAGCTCGGACTGGTGAGCGAAGGCGCGCTGACCGCTGCCTATGCTTCGCTCACGGGTTATGACGCTGTCTGTGCGCCGCGTCTTGCCGCGCTGGAAGACGCCGTTCTGCCCGAACGCCTTGGAGCCGCCTTTCTGCGACAGACACGCGCGCTCCCCTTGCCGCCCGAAGGGGACACGCTTCCACTTGCGATGGCGAACCCCCTTGATGATTTCATTGTTTCGGCTGTTTCGCTCGCAGTCGGGTTGAAGGTCCGTCCTCTTGCCGTGCTTCCTGTCGATCTCGAAGCGGCTCTCACACGCCTTTATCCTGAGGGGTCGTCAACGCCTGAAGATGAGGCAGACGCAGCTTCTGCAGATGAGCCCCTTGAAGAAGATGCGGATCGCCTGAAGGATCTCGCCAGCGAAGCGCCCGTAATCCGTCTCGTTAACCAGATCATTTTCCGCGCCGTGGAAACCCATGCTTCTGATATCCATCTGGAGCCTTACGAGGACAGACTACGGGTGCGCTACCGCTATGATGGCGTCCTGCATGAAGTGGACAGTCAGCCGGCGCGGCTTACCTCTGCGGTTATTTCCCGCGTGAAGATCATGGCACGGCTCGACATTGCGGAAAGACGCCTGCCTCAGGATGGGCGTATCAAGCTCGCGGTGCGCGGGCATTCTGTCGATTTCCGTGTTTCCAGCATTCCGTCACTTCATGGGGAATCCGTGGTGATGCGTGTGCTGGATCGGGGAACATCCTCGTTCGACTACAGTCGGCTCGGGCTCGACGGGGAGGTCGCCACACGGTTTCGCGCTGCGCTTGAGGAGCCAAACGGGATTGTACTCGTCACTGGACCGACAGGAAGCGGCAAAACGACAACGCTCTACACAGGCCTTGCCGGCATCAAGGTGGACCAGCGCAAGGTCATCACGATCGAAGATCCGATCGAATATCAGCTTGCAGGGATCAACCAGATCCAGATCCGCCCGCAGATCGGCCTTACCTTTGCAACGCTTCTGCGTGCGATCCTGCGTCAGGATCCCGACGTCATCATGGTCGGTGAAATCCGCGATCTGGAAACGGCACAGATTGCAGCGCAGGCTGCCCTGACCGGGCATCTGGTGCTCTCGACGCTTCATACGAATTCTGCCGCGGCGGCTGTGACCCGACTTCGGGACATGGGGCTGGAAGACTATCTGCAGACGGCTGTTTTACGCGGCGTCCTGGCCCAGCGGCTCGTGCGCCGGCTCTGTCATTCCTGCCGCACACCGCTGGCCCTTGATCCCGCACTGGGGGCACGGCTCGGGATAAGCGATGGCGATGCATCCCGCCTGTGGCATGCCGTCGGTTGTCCGGAATGTCGGCATACGGGCTATCGCGGCCGACTGGCAATCGCGGAATATCTTGCGCCTTCCCCCGCCATCACGCGCCTCATTCTTGACCGAGCAGATGACAGCGCGATTGAGCGTCAGGCGGTTGCCGAAGGCATGCGGACACTGTTTCATAACGGCATCGCCGCTGCCATCGCCGGAGAAACGACGATCGAAGAAGTGGTGCGGATCGTTCGCCCCGCAGATGAAGGATGAGTGCACAACAGGGAAATGCGTGGCGTTACACGGCGCTTTCCCCGGAGGGAGTGGTCCAGCACGGCCGCGCCGATGGTGCCAGTGAAGAGCAGGTTATCCTGTCGTTACGCCGTGCGGGACTGGTTCCAATCCGCCTTGAACGTGGTTCCGGTTATCGTCCCTGGCTTCGGCTTCCTGCTATCTCGTGGCGACGCTCAGGGCTGACGCGCTCTGAAGTTACTGACATCACGCGCGAACTCTCGCTCATGCTCGGGGCGGGTCTCGAGCTGGACCGGGCCATGCGTTTTCTGGTCGAGACCCTGCGCAACAGCCGCCAGCGCGCGATGATCGAACAGCTTCGCGATGCGATGCGCGGTGGCGGGGCATTTGCTGCCGCGCTGGCAACACGGCCCGAGACGTTTCCGCCGCTCTATGTCGGTCTCGTTCGGGCCGGAGAAGCAGGCGGTGCGCTTGGCATGGCGCTCGATCGTCTGGCCGCGCTCATGGAGCGCGAGCGCGAGCTTGCGTCATCCATACACTCTGCCCTGATCTATCCGGCGATTCTGGTGGTGGCGTCCGTCGGCGCTGTCATCATGTTGCTGACGGAAATCCTGCCCCAGTTCGTCCCCCTCTTTCAGGATGCGGGTGCCCAGCTTCCGCTTGCGACACGGGTCGTCATCGCGGCCGGTGATTTTCTGGCCCAATGGGGCTGGGCCCTGTTTGTGACAGGACTTCTGGCCACTCTCGCGGGCCGTCTCCTGCTGGCGCGCCCCGTCATCCGGCTGGCGGTGGATCGTGTCATTCTGCGCGTACCCGTTCTTGGGGGGCTGGCACGCGATGTCATGGCAGCGCAACTGACACGCACGCTGGGCACGCTGCTCGAAAACGGAGTACCGCTGCTGGGTGCATTGCGGATCTGTGAAGCCGTGGTTGGCAATCTTGCCGGGCGACATGCCATCAGGATGGCTGAGCGTGGTGTCCGCGAAGGTGGCGGACTGTCACGCCCTCTGGATGCAGAACACGTGTTCCCGGCGCGGACGATCCATCTGATGCGTCTGGGCGAGGAAACGGCGCAGCTTGGCCCGCTCTGCCTGCGGGCGGCAGGCCTGCACGAAACCGCGGCGCAGGTCGGGTTGCAGCGACTGGTCGCGTTGCTGGTCCCTGCGATCACGATCGTCATGGGTGCGATCGTGGCCGGGATCGTCTCTGCGCTGCTGCTTGCAATGCTGGGATTGAACGACCTTGCGAAATGAAGCCGGATTCACTCTCATCGAGATGATCGTCGTGCTAGTCGTCGCAGGGCTTCTGCTGGGCCTGATCCTGCAGCATGGCCCTCTTCGCAGTTCACGCGCGACTTTTCTCAGCAGCCGTAATGCTGTTCTCTCGGAACTGCGGACGGCACGGCTGGATGCACAGACACGCGGCGAACACATCGTTGTGCAGGTGGACGCCGCCCGTCAGGCAATCATTGAAAGCGCTGGTCCCGGCATGCTGCGAACGGTCCCGATCGGGCGGGGCGTAACAGTCAGTGCGTCGATCCCGATGCATTTTGCGCCAGATGGCACCGGAGCGGGAGGACCCTGGCGCGTAAGCTGCGATGCACTCACGGCTGTTTTCGCAGTCAGCCCGCTGACCGGAAGGATTCTCGCGGATGGTGCGTGAGAGAGGCTTTACCCTCCTCGAAACGATCATTGCCATCGCAATTGCCTCGGCGGCTCTGGCGGTGCTCATGCTCAGTCTTGGCAGCGCGCTGGACGGTTCAGCCCGGCTTTCCCACCGGCAGGAAGCGCTTGAAGTGGCCCATTCACAGCTTGATACTGCAATGGCCGTTTCACACCCGATGCAGGGAACACATGAAGGCGAGATGCGCGATGGCCTGCGATGGCAGATCGAGACACACCAGATCGCGTTAATTCCGGTCAACGGGCGGCTGACAGGATTTTTCTCGATTTCTTCAGATGTGTTCTGGGGGCTGGGAGGTCATGTCCGGTTGACTGGCCGCCGATTTGCTCCGGCTGCGCCGTCTTGAGGCGTACGGAAAACATGATTGAGCGGTGTGAACAGGGCTTTACCCTGCTGGAAATGCTTGTGGTGGTCGTCCTGCTGGGCCTCCTTTTCCTCATGTTGAGCGGCAGCGTGACGTTTGGAATGCGAGGCTGGGCCCGACAGGACATGATGCTTGATCAGGAGGCGGTACAGTCCGAGACGGAGCAGGCCCTCCGGCGTCTCGTTGGTGCGGCTGAAGCATCTGACGGGGCACTTTCCCTTGATGCGGAACGACACATGTTCGTCGGACGCGAGGACCGGACGTTATTCGTCAGTACCCTGAGGATGCCTGATGGACAGGTGCATGAGATCGAGATCGGGCTGGGGCTCGACAGGACACAGCGCCTTCTGCTGCGCTGGCGCAGATACAGGGTGAGTGACTGCACGGTTCAGGACCCTGTTCACGAGGAAGTCCTGGCGGCGTCCATTCGGGCACTTCATGTCCGGTACTGGAACGAGGGCTGGAAAACCTCATGGACGCAGAGCGCCCTTCCCGCACTTGTCGGCATTCAGATCGTCCCGGAACACGGCCTGCCATGGTCGGAAATGGTCATTCATCCCGTGATGGCACGGAGTGAGTAAGGAATATGGAATGATATCAAAGCATTCTGCGCCTGGTCGTCGCAACGGCGTTTTCTTCTGGGCGAAAGCATTGCCTCTGATGCTGATTGCGGTCGATGCCAGCACGCCATTATTTGCACAGACAAAAACGGTTGAAAGCAGTGCTCAGGTTGCAAAAATTCTTGCCCGCCCCTTGTTCGCCCCCACACGACTGCCCGCACATGGACCTCAGGCCGCTACGGAATCAATGCCGATCCTGACAGGGATCACCAGGGACGGGGAGGCTCTGACAGCCCTGTTTCGACTGCCGGACCAGCCCAAGGTTTTCCGGGCGCAGAAAGACCAGAGTTTTTCAGGGTGGAAAGTCGCGACACTGAGCGCAACGGCAGCAACGCTGGAACGCGGCGGCCAATCCGTTACGCTTCATCTGGATTTTCGACACGCTCCGCCGCCGTAAGAAAGTCAGGCATGTCTGGATCAGGTGATCGGAGCATTTTGCATTTCTGTGCCGCGGATTTCAGCAACACTGGATGAGACTGGTCCGGGAATTGTGGCAATGACTGCTTTGACATGCGCAGGTGTGATCAGGCGCGTACATTCAAACTGTCTCGCTGTTCCGGCATGACGCGGGCACCAGAGGAAATCCTTATGGTCAAACTGGTGTGCGGGGTCATTCCAGCATGAATTGCAGGAATGCCAGTTGATGATACGGTAAGGCGTGTGGAATTCGTTTGTCGGATGGGTAAATCCGGAGATCATCACAACTTTCGTACCTGCCGCCCAGGCGAGCCAGGCCAGACCGGAACTCCCGCCAATAAAAAATGCGGCATGCTTCAACCAGCGCACGCGCTCAGCAAGAGGACGGTCACCCGTCTGGTCTTCCGCGCCGAAAGGAATGTGGTTCCAGACAATCCCCGTGCCATGAACAGGTTTCTGATCAATGCAGACGACGCGATAGCCTTCCTGCTTGAGGAAATTCACGATCTCCCACCATCCAGCAGGATTATTCCAGTATTTGCACTGGCTTGAAGCCTGCGCAGCGATGCAGACATAAGGCTCTTCGATCGGACGACCGCTGTCCTCAACAGCAAGACGTGGGGGTTCTTCCGCTGGATCGATCCCAAGGATATAGCCCGCTGTGCGATGGAGACCGACAAAGCGGAAATCCGTGGGTTGCTGGGTGTGGTCCTTGTCATCGAAAAACAGACCAAGCCGGTAGCTGGCATAGGACGTGTCGACGAGCTTCTGCTCTTCTGCCTCAGCCTTTGTGACCAGAGTGAGTTCCGGGTAGGCATCCTGCAGCAGAGGAATGATGAGGCCCGACATGACGCAGGTGACACGGGCGTTCCGGAGCTTCGCGAAACGCGCCACATAGGGAAACCAGCCCAGCGTATCACCAAGGGTTCCCACGGGGATCTCGACGATAACCGGCCGGTCACGCAGGTCGAGTTCATGACGCAGGATCTGCCGGCGGACACCCTGAGCATCAGTTTCGTCAATCTCGATTCCGAAACGGACGTAATAGCGTTTGGCCGAGGCGATCTGTGCTCCGGCATTGGTGCTGGTGAAAAGGATGTTGCCGGTATCCAGATCGCGCAAAACGGCATGCCATTGCCCGGTTTCCCTGGCAGGCAGAACGACACGGGCTCCCTGGTTGAAATCAAACCGGATGCTCGCAGGACCTTGAAGAACAGGAAGTGGAACAGGATTCAGAAAGGGATTTTTCTCCGGCGCTTCTCCCTCCCTTTTTTCGTCTGTCGCCTTTACAGGCAGGCTTTCCGTCACTTTGGAGGAGGCATCGACCTCCATCACTTTCGCGGGTCTGGAAGATTCAGACACCTGGAGCAGATCACCCATCATCTTGTTCCTCTGTCTGTTCTGTTTGCGGTTCTCGTGGCTATACGGCCCGTTATTCTGAAAACCCGCACACAGGCGTTTTCAGAAACAACCGTATGCCGTTGGCGTCGTGCGAGCATCAGGGCCGGGACGAAGAGAGCGAACCCTGATCCATGACCGGCGCGGAAGCCGGGGCATCTGTGTCCGTCAAAGTCCCCAGAAAAGCGATGATCGCGAGTTGTTCGGCATCGGTTAATGCCGGTTTCTCTCCGGGCTTGCGGTCAAATGGCGCGTCCATCGTGTCGAGATTGGCACGATACGGATCCGGAAGATCATTATAGGCGCTGATTTTTCCATCTGGCGCGCGGGGATAGAATTTTTCGGGCTGAAGATCGCGGACAGCGTAAAAGTCGAGAACTTCCTTGAGCGTATGAAAAACGCCGTTATGGAAAAAGACGTGACGCGTTGCGATATTACGCAGCGTCGGCGTCACGAACATTCCACAATAGGCTGCAAACGCCTTGCGGCCGTCAGGCTGACTGTCACAGACGCCCAGATCATGATAGCCGGGAGCCGAATTACGGTTGATCGTCATGTTGCGAGGTGCGCCCAGCGCTTCATACTGATGATCGGTGAAAAGAGGCGGCAGACCATCGCGTGTGATGTGATCAAGGTGACACGCAGCACAGTTGCCCTTCTGCGGGTCATTGAACAGCAGATATCCTTCACGTTCGATTGGGCTGAGCGTGGCTTTTCCTTCAAGCCAGGCATCAAATTTACTCGAATATTCGTGAAAATGACGGTCTTCGAGTTCATAACGGCCAATCGCGAAAAGGGCTTCTTCCCGCAGAAAGGAAGGGTCTTTTTCGCCCCGCGTTCCCGCCAGCGCCAGAAGAGCCGCACGATAGGGCGCCGTATTCAGTCTGGCCGTGACACGCTCCGGGGTAGAGGCCATCTCGTCGGGATCAAAAAGCGGTCCGCCTGCCTGTTGCTGAAACGTATCGACCCTGCCATCCCAGAACAGGCCACCCTGAGGGACGATATGCGCAGCGGATGATGCCGTATCGGTGGCGCTTTTGCTCCCGCGCTGGTTTCCAGTACTCGGGACGCCGATGACGCGTGGGGCAACATCATCATTTCCAAGATCCGGACCGATACTGAACGGAGGCATACGCTCCAGATATGTCATTGTGGGAATGGCACGACGGCCCTGCCGATGCAGATCCGTACCGCCGGTAAAGACGGATGCGCCACTTGCGGGACCGTAATGGTTTGCCGGGTCATGACACGATGCACAGGACAGTTTTTCCGAACCGGAAAGAGCCTCGTCGTAAAACAGCATGCGCCCGACCTGCGCCATCTGGGACAGGGGCGCCTCCCGCGGACGATGGAAAGTCTGGGGACAGGGGTTATGACCATCTGGCGCAGGATCGCAGACATCCTGACCCGGCGCCGGAGACTGTGCGTAACAGCTCCCGCCCATCGCCGTAACAGCCAGGACGGCGAGCAGAAGCCGCGTCCGCCACAGCATGTTCATCAGAGGGAATACGGATAATTCAGTAATGCGACGATCAGCACGCCCGGTGTGTTCTGTGCCTGTCATACCCAAAGGTCGTACCATTCTCGCAGAGGGTGGTGTTTCTCGGCGCCGGTTATGAGCAGACAACGCCCGTACCGGTTCCGGCACGGAGCAGTCGCGTTAGCCGACACAAGGGCTGATAACGGATTCAGCAGCAGGGGGTTATGATAGTTTTATGAAGCTGAACGCAGGCTTCCGGCCGCCCCCTTCCCGTTACGACAGGGCTGATGCATCGTCCGGATCGGACGGAAAGCCAAGGTCTACAGACACATGATATCGCAGACATACGGAGCATCGTTCCTCCGAAAAAGAGCTCTCGATGGCTGATCCGCTTTTGCCGACGGTTCCGGTATTTTCCGGCCCGGACGGCATTCGTTTTGATTTCAATGACGGTGCCCGGATCGCTGTTCCCAAGAGCGACATCCCCTGGCGGATCCGTCTGCGCGATCTTCAAACCGCAACCGTTCTTGCAGATATGCCCCTGAACGAGGGGACACTACAGTCGACGCGACGTTCCTTCGTAAAATTCGGGGTTGAAGTCTGGCGTGGCGAACAGAAGCTGTTCACCCATGACCTGGACCTCCGCGACAGGGACGTCCGGATCGATATGAGTCTTGGCGCGCTTGGCGACCATCTCGCCTGGATTGGTCATGTCGAGCATTTTCGTCTGCAGCATGGATGCCGGCTGACCTGCATCATGAAAGCGCCACTGGTTGATCTTCTGCGTGAAGCCTATCCCGACATACGCATGATCGTGTCGGGGACCACAGATGAAACGCTGTATTATGCGTCATACAAAGTCTGTGTCTTCTACAATGACGAGAACGGGATTTATCAGCCTGTTGATTATCGCCTTGCAGGACTATCTGATACGGCAGCGCATATTCTGGGCCACGAACAACGTGAAATTCGGCCCCGCCTTCCCGAAGCTGCGTCATCCTCTCCCCTGGATGAACCCTATGTCTGCATTGCGACGCAGGCATCCGGTCAGGCCAAATACTGGAATAACCCTCATGGCTGGAGACAGGTGGTTTCCTTTCTCAGGCAGCAGGGATTACGGGTCGTGTGTATCGATCAGAAGCCTTTTTCCGGCCATGGAATCGTCTGGAATACCATCCCCAACGGCGTCGAAGATCAGACAGGTAACCGACCGCTGGCGGAGCGGGCCGTCTGGCTGAGACATGCCAGATTCTTTATCGGTCTCTCCAGTGGGCTCTCATGGCTGGCATGGGCGGCAGAATGCCCGGTGGTCATGATTTCGGGCTTCACGCAGCCTTTCAATGAATTTGCCACGCCCTGGCGTCTGATCAACAGGAATGTCTGTAACGGCTGCGCAAATGACCCCCGGCACCAGATGGACCCTCAGGACTATTTCTGGTGTCCCCGGCATAAAGCGACACCACGACAGTTCGAGTGCACCAGAGCCATTGAGGGAAAGCACGTCATCGGAGCCATCGAAAACCTCATGACCGAGATTTTGTAAGCTACCGGCTCGGAATTGCTCTAAGGCTTGTCCGGATATGGGGGAATCAGTCATGGCTAAGTTGTCTATCGGTGATCGTGTTTCAGACCTCAAGGGAACGCATGACGGCAGGCTCGTCGATATCGAGGGCGCCACCGGCTATGTGGAGCAGGCCAATGGCGTGGAAGTCGAATTTCCGCTGAGCCAGCTCAAGCCGTATGAGCCGCCGAAAATGGCTGAAGAACGCACCCTGTCCGGGCCGTTGCGGGATCGGCTTCTTAGCCCGGCGCAGAGAGCCCTGCTGGCCTCGGTGCCAGCATCTCTCCTTGTGGCAATCGCGAAAAGCTATGATGCGGGCAGTGACGGGCCGGGGTCACGCCCCCCTTTCGCGGCTCTTCCGGAATCCAAGCGGCTTGAAGCCATCCGGATCTATCTGCCCACGCTGCCGCAGCGGCTTCTGGCGTCACATATGTCTCTGGTCGTGGCCATGCGCGATATTTCCAAACTGTCCTGACAAACGGGCTCGGTAAGCTCTTTCGTTGCGTTGACGGCGACAGGCATCATTCGTACAAGCCCGTTTTCTGAATCCGCGAAGCCCCATCAGGCGCAGCTATACTCAGCGCCGGAGGCGCCGCTTCATCATGTCCCCGACTTCTGCCGTAACTTTTGCCGATCTCGCCCTTGCGCCCACGATTCTTCGTGCCTTGGACGATGCGGGTTACGTCAAGCCCACGCCGATTCAGGCCCAGTCCATCCCGATGCTTCTGGAAGGCCGTGATCTGCTCGGCCTGGCCCAGACCGGCACCGGCAAGACAGCCTCCTTTGCCCTCCCGCTGCTGCACCGGCTTGCCGAAACGCCCCGCCCTGCCCCCAAGGGCGGCGCGCGAATTCTGGTTCTGGCCCCCACGCGTGAGCTGGTCTCCCAGATTGCAGACGGATTCGAGAACTTCAGCCGGCACCAGCCGGTGCGCGTCACCACGATCTTTGGTGGCGTAAGCCAGTTTCATCAGGTCAAGGCGCTTGAAGAAGGTGTGGACATCATCGTGGCCGCACCGGGGCGCCTGCTGGACCTGATCGAGCAGGGCCTGTGCGATCTGTCGCAGCTTGAAGCGCTCGTGCTGGATGAAGCCGACCAGATGCTGGATATGGGCTTTGCCAAGCCGATCGAGCGCATTGTCGCAACGCTCCCCGAAGACCGGCACACGGTGCTGTTTTCCGCAACAATGCCGAAATCCATCACAGCCCTCGTCGAGAGCCTTCTGCGTGACCCGGCGAAGGTTGAAATCGCACCGCCTTCAACCACGGTGGACCGGATCGCGCAGTCGGTCATGTTCCTCGATGCGTCCGACAAAAAAGCGGCGCTTCTGTCCCAGCTCCAGACGCCGGGCATCGGTCAGGCCGTCGTCTTCACCTTGCAGAAGAACATCGCCAACGAGGTCTGCACCTTCCTGACGGAATCCGGCATCACAGCCGAGGCCCTGCACGGCAACCGCTCGCAGGGTCAGCGCGAGCGTGCCCTGAACGCGTTCCGCGAAGGCGATGTGCAGGTTCTGGTGGCGACCGATATCGCCGCGCGCGGCATCGACGTCGATACGGTCACGCATGTGATCAACCACGATCTGCCGAGCCTGCCGGAAAGCTATGTGCACCGGATCGGCCGGACGGGCCGTGCGGGTCGCAGCGGTTTCGCCATCACGCTGTGCGATGCCGAACAGCGCGCC
Source organism: Gluconobacter sp. Dm-62 (assembly GCF_018256155.1). Lineage (GTDB taxonomy): Bacteria > Pseudomonadota > Alphaproteobacteria > Acetobacterales > Acetobacteraceae > Gluconobacter. The sequence goes on along the minus strand of NZ_JAERLY010000008.1, from coordinate 86,662 downwards.
TGGCTGCACGCCGTGGAGCGTGAGATCGGCCGGACACTGGACGTTCATGACACCCATGAATGGCACTGCGAGAAGGCCCGGAACTCGACCATGCGCCCGCCTGTCCTCGGTGGCGGTCCGGTCAAGCAGGTCAAGCCGCAGAAGGTGCGCGAGCGCCGCATCTGGACCGAAGAAGAAAAGATGGCGGCCCGGGCTGCTGCCACCAAAACGTCCTGAACGGAGCCCGTCGTGCCGTCTGAGAGGGCGGCACGACCTCAGAGCCCCAAAAAACCGCAAGAATCCCGGGACAGGGACCGGTCATGCTTGACCTTTGGGCTGACAGTCCGCACATAGCGGGCTGGATTTTCTGGTTCCGCACCGGAGCCGCTGCCGCGCGCAGATCATTACCCTGTCCCTGAAGCAAGGATTCACATGTCAAAAGAAGACCTGATCGAGTTTACCGGCACCGTCATGGAACTGCTCCCCAACGCCATGTTCCGCGTCACGCTCGACAACGAGCACACCATCCTGGCCCATACCAGCGGCAAGATGCGCAAGAACCGCATCCGCGTTCTGGCCGGTGACCGCGTGAACGTTGAAATGACGCCGTACGACCTGTCCAAGGGCCGGATCACGTTCCGCTTCAAGTAAGACCGTCCGCCGCATGACCTCCTCCCCGTCTTCCGCAGAAGGGTCATCCGGCCTTCCGGACCGTCCGAAGCTCGTTCTGGCCTCCGCCTCCCCGCGCCGCCTGAGCCTGCTGGAACAGATCGGCATCGTGCCCGACGCCGTCGTCAGCGCCGATATCGACGAAGAACCGCGCCCCGGCGAACTGCCGCGCCCGCTTGCGCAGCGCCTCGCCCGCCAGAAGGCGGAGCATGTGGCCGCGCAGCGCACGGATGCAGCGCTCGTCCTCGGCGCGGACACTGTGGTTTCGGTCGGCCGCCGCGTGCTGCCGAAAGCCGAAGACGAAAAGACGGCCCGTGCCTGTCTCAGGATGCTCTCCGGCCGTCGCCACAAAGTGCTGACAGCCGTGGTCCTGCGCCCGAGCGCGGGCTGGTCTCAAGGCACGGCCTGCGAGCGTCTGGTGGAAACCTCCGTCATTTTCCATCGCCTGACGGACGCGCAGATCGACGCTCTGATCGCGCAGGGGGACTGGCAAGGCAAGGCGGGTGGCTATGCCATCCAGGGTGCCGCAGGGGCCCATATCCGCCAGATCGGCGGCAGCTATTCCGCCGTCGTAGGACTGCCCCTGTTTGAAACTGCCCAACTCTTGCGCGGGCAACCGGTTGGTAAACTCTCGGGTGGCTGGATCGCATGACCGAAATCCGCGCAGCCTGTTCCCCAGGCGAAGTGCGGATTGCCGTCACAGACCATGACACGCTGCTGGACGCCGCAATCTGGCGTCCCGGCTGCCCGGATGGTCTGGAAGACTGGCATGTCGTCCGCGTCCAGAAGGGCACCCCCGCTTTAGGGGGTGCGTTCGTCCTGCTCGAAGACGGCCAGAGCGGCTTTCTCTCCACTCGTGAAGCCCTGATCGAAGGCTCTCTAACCGCAGCCCGCGTCAGCCGTGCCGCCCAGAACGGCAAAGGCCTGCGCCTGCGCCGAGCGGACATGCCTACCGAGGCACCTTCCGCACCCAAACTGCTCGAACGCGGACTAACCCCGCTCGACGAGCTGGCGGACCGCTATCCGGATGTTCCGATTTTCGTGGATGATCCGGGAATTGCTGCAAAACTGCCCCTCCGACTGCGCCCGCGCCTTCAGCGCTGCCAGCAGGCCTTCGACGGCGCGCTTGAAGCCGATTTCGACAGTCTCGGCAGCCCCGAGGCCGATCTTGGCCTGCTGACTGCCAGCATTTTCCCGACCCCAGCCCTCATCGCCATCGACCTCGACAGCGCTTGCACCCCGGACTTCAAAGGCAATGTCGCAGCTTTCCCCGAGCTGGCACGGCAGATCCGCCTGAGGAACCTCTCGGGCACGATTCTGGTGGACCCGGCAGGTGTGAAAACGCGCAAACGCCCGGCTCTGGTGCCGTTCCTGCGTGAGGCTGTCGCAGGCGACCCCCTGAAACCGGACATCCTCGGTGCAACCCCCTCCGGTCTGCTGGAACTGACGCGCCCGCGCCGCCGCCCCCCTTTGCATGAACTCCTGTCCTCCCCACATGGACAGGCACTTTCCCTTCTCAGGACGATCCTGCGTGAAAACCGGCCCGGGCAGACGCTGACCGCCTCGATCAGCCTCGTCACGGCGCTGGAAAACGACCCCGACGCCCTGGCGGATTTCACGTCCCGCCGCGCCCGGCCGCTGGATCTTGTTCTGGACCCCAATGCCCCACCTGCAAGCTGGAGCCTGTCATGAGCGATTCCACCTGCCCGATCTGCCATCGCCCCACCGATGCGAAGTTCCGCCCCTTCTGCTCACGCCACTGCGCGGATGTCGATCTGGGCCGCTGGTTCAGCGGGACCTACCGTGTTCCGTCCTTCCGTCAGGACAATGAGGAAGAACAAGACGAATATCGCGACGGGGAGGGTTGATCCCGCCGCGATCATAAGCTACACCCCATTTCCGCAACGGGATTATTCCTGAAGCTTCGGTGCCCAAGTAGCTCAGTTGGTAGAGCATGCGACTGAAAATCGCAGTGTCACTGGTTCGATCCCGGTCTTGGGCACCATTTATTTCCTGAAAATTACCAGAATCTTTCCGCTTCTCTTCCTAAGAGCAGGCGTACTTTTTCGCGCAGTTGTTCGCCGCGCAGCCTTTTGAAACGGATCGACGTCCTCATTCAAGCGGACACTGAAAATCCATCCAGACAGTGTTCAATCTTCGTGAGCAGCAAATTTATCCACGCACGTGCGACTACTCATTTTGGCAATAATCAAAAAGGGTTTTGAACCTTTCCATTATTGCGCGTGGAAGATTTACGCCACGCACACAGACTGGTATCATGAGATTAACACATTCTGCTGATTTCAACATCAAGACTGGTGGTTGAAGTTATTACTGGAGCCAGCAGCCCTCTTATGATTACCTCGCCCCGATCCCTGCCCTCCCCGTCCGGAACCGAAAAGAACGAGCCACGCTCACCAAGGGTCGCTCTTTTTACGATCTGTTCCAATAATTACATGCCTGCCGCCCGTGTTCTTATGAAATCGGTTGCAAAATTACATCCGGAATTTGAACTTTTCATCGGTCTGGCAGACAAGATAGTTGACTGGGAGGGTCTTTACGAGGGACCGGCATCAATTATTGAAGCGCATACGCTCGATATTCCTGATTTCAAGACATTTGCATTTCAATATGACATCATGGAATTCAATACGGCCATCAAGCCGTTCCTGATGGAACACCTTCTTGTAGAAGGCGGATTCGATCGTGTGTTCTACTTCGATCCGGATATTCTGCTGCTTAACAGGCTAGATCTGCTGCTCGAACATTTTGATGAAGGCGCTTCACTTCTCCTGACGCCGCATCTGCACCGGCCGGCAGAAGGTGATTCCGATCCCAACGACATCACGATCATGCGGGCAGGCGTCTATAATCTGGGCTTTCTGGGTGCGTCCCGATCAGCAGAGACACTGGATGTAATCCGCTGGTGGATGAGACGCCTTCACCGCACCTGTATCAACGCCCAGGAACAAGGCATTTTCGTAGACCAGAAGTTCATGGATCTGGCGCCATGCTTTGCCCCCAACACGCATATTATCCATAACCGCGGGATGAATCTTGCCTACTGGAATCTGGCTCAGGTCACGTTCAGGCAGGAAAAAACGACGTGGACCGCCGGTGGTGATCCCCTCGTCTTCTTCCATTTCAGCGGCTTTGATCCACGCCATCCGAACTGTCTCAGCAAACATTGCCGTCACTTCCGGACGGACATTGCGCCGGCCCTCCGCAATCTTCTCGATCAGTATTCCGAGCTTCTTTTTGCGGCAGGCTACGGTAAAATTCCCGCAGCGCTTTATGCGTATGGATCTTTCCGCAGCGGCACCCGAATTCCTGAGCACGTGCGCCGTATGTTCAGGGAATTCACACCCGACTGGCCGTCAGATCCTTTTGAGACCTATGAGGCGTATCTTCATCAGCCTTCGCCAAAAGGCAGCCTGGACAGGGAAAACCTCATATTCACCAATTTCCAGCACTACCTCTGGAATTTTTTCGACAACCAGCGTCTCAACCTTGATCCAGAGCGGGCTGATCACCTCACGAGTCTGACCCACTGGTATGTCAAGAATGCCCGTTCCGAACAGAGTCTGGATCACCGGCTCATTGAGCCCGTTGCATGCCGCTTCGGACAGGTCAGCCCTCCCCGGCCAGTCAGCATATCTCATAAGTCGGCCGGTCGTCCTGACGTCTCGGTTGTAGGTTATCTCCAGACGACCAGCGGCGTAGGAACTGTCGCACGACATACTCTCCAGAGTCTGTCCCATTCGGGACTGGCTGTTGAAGGTGTGGATGTCGCCTTCGGAGTTGTGTCGGACCGGTCGGACATAAGCTGCGTCCATCTGCTGAACAGCCGGGTTCGTGGTCGTATCCAGCTGTATGCCAATATCAATGCAGACCAGCTTCCGGCTGTTCTCAAGCATCTTCAGTCCGTCACGGATCCCGGCTACAGAATCAGCATGCCGGCCTGGGAGCTGGAAGAATTTCCAGCAGAGTGGCTGGCCGCATTTGATGGGGTTGATGAAATCTGGGCCCAGACCCGCTGGATCCAGCGGATGCTCGCAGGGCGACTGGACAAGCCGGTTGTCTATATGCCGGTTGCCCTGACGCTTGATCTTCCGGTGGCGCAGCCGCGGGTCCGCTACAACCTGCCTGAAGAGACGTTTCTCTTCTACTTCTCGTTTGATTTCCTGTCTTTCATCGAACGAAAGAACCCGGAAGGCATTGTCGCGGCATTCCGCCAGATGCGCCAGCGTCACGGCAGCTCCAGACGCGCGGCCCTCGTCATCAAGACCATGAACGGCAATTTCGCAAAAGACCGTGAAGCCGCTTTCCTTGAACTGATCGGTGACGACCCTGATATCATTCTGATCAACGGAGTTCTCTCCCGGGCAGACACTCTTTCCCTGATGACGTGCTGTGACTGCGTTGTCTCTCTTCACCGTTGTGAGGGGCTGGGACTGGTTGTTGCTGAGGCCATGGCCCTTGGACTGCCCGTCATCGCAACTGACTACGCAGCAACAACAGACCTGGTTTCACCGGCCACGGGATATCCCGTCGGATATCGCCTTGTTCCTGTCAAAAAGGGCGAATACCCCTTCGGAGAGGGTCAGAAATGGGCTGACCCGGATATCGGACATGCAGCATGGCTGATGCGGCACGTCATGAATCATCCCGAAGAAGCACAGCAGAAGGCCATTGCAGCCCAGCAGTTCATTCAAACGAACTACAACGCTCAGACCGTCCTCAAGCGACAGATGCAGCGTTTTGCCGAGCTGACGAAAAAGGCCTGAGCTCTCAAGAAGAAAAGAAGTTTTTATGTCCACCAGAAATCACGTGCAGACCAAGAACGCCCCACGTCCTGGGCAGAAAAACAGAACAGCTCCACCCTCCGCTTCCCTGAAGACCGGCGCTCTCGAACTGGCACAGGAAGCGCGTTCCCGCGCCGAGCACGAAGCGTCTTTCCTGAAAAATGAGGTCGAGAGACTTCATACGTCGATTGCCCGCCTTCAGGAACGCTGTGAAGATTACGCCATGCGTCTGGCGATGGCCCATGGTGGCCGGGAAGAGCTGATCCATCTGCGTAGCCGGCTGTTTGATACGTCGCATGATCTGGATATTCCCAAGACCCATCCTGATATCGTGCCCAACAATGTTGCAGACCAGCTTCGCCTGCTCGTGGCAGAGCGTGATGATGCCCGCATGTGGCTGGATGCGGTCCGCCGGTCCACGTCCTGGCGTATTACCCGCCCCTTCCGCGTGGTCATCCGTCTCCTGAAATCGCGTTTGCGCACCTGAATCTGAACCCTTGATGCCCGTACCTTCCTCCCGTTTCCGTCCTTCCAGCATCATTGCCTCTGTGGGTCAGAAAATATTTCTGCCACTTCTGGCAGCCTTCATCTGCCTGATCAGCTGGTGCCAGGACGGGCATCATCCCACAGCGGCACTTCCGGGAAATGGGTGGTGGGGAGATTATGATCAGTCCCACTACATTCACGCGGCCCTGTCTTTTGCAAAAGGGCAGTTCTCGTCAGCCGAACAATGGTACCTTCCGCTCTATCCGGCGCTCGCTGTTCCCGGAGTGTGGCTTCATCTTCCGGATCCTTTTCTACCGCTCAATCTGATCTGCCTGATGGCATCCGTCTGGATTTTTGGGGCTTTGACGAAACTTGTCTTTCCCGAGGCTCCAGCGTCGTCTGCCTTGGGGATGCTGGTCTTTCTGGTCTGTGAAATGGGGCCGCCGAGTATCAGGCAGGTCTGGAGCACGCCCTGGACAAGCACGCTCGCAGTTCCGTTCATGTTGCTTGCAATCCTGTACTGTCTGTACTGGATCCGAAATCCAAAGCCTCTTTTTGCATTTGTCACGGGCCTGTCCACAGCCATCGTGGGCGGCGGACGTCCCGTTGATGGAGCACTTCTGCTTGGCGTGTGCGGCGGTGTGGTCCTGCTCCATCTCATGCTGCAGCGCAGGGGACATCGCACGTCACTCATGACGTGCGTCCTAGCTGTTCTGGCACTGGGTTGCGGTGTTGTTGCCGGCGCGCTGCCCACCCTGATCCTTTATCTGGCGGTCTGGGGAGCTCATCTGGCGCCTTACATCGTCAGCTCTCAGGCCGTTGGCTTTGATGCAGCCCTGCTCCCGCTGCACTGGGTCGAGATCATGATCGCTCCAGAACCGGCTCTGCCTTCGGGCTATGGAATCATTCAAAGCCTGCCTTTCGTACTGACCGGCCTAGTCGGAGTTATCTTTGCAAGCGCAGCATATCGCCGGCCTGTCGATCTGCTTGTTTTTCTGAGTGTCAGCAGTTCCACCGCGCTTTATCTTGCTTACCGGGACCTGCACGCTCCGGGGATCTGGGCCTTCCATAACATCCATTATTTCAAATGGAGCCTTGGTTTTCTGGGCCTCTACAGCATCGTCCTGTTGCGCTTTCTGGTCTATAATCCACGCTTCATAATCGCTGTCATACCGGCGATGCTGTTTCTGGTGTGCTGGCGTGCCGTTCCCGTTTCATATGGCCCTCACGGACATCTGGAAAATGGCCATACTGCGTCTTTGACGATACCCAGCCTTCAGGCCATGGACACGATTACCATTCCTGCCACTGGCGCACCGGACCAGATGTATTTCGGCACACATGCATTATGGATTGGCACACATCAGGTGCTTCCCATTGCCGATTTCAAAGCTTTTCCCATTCCGGGCGGTATGATGCTTCAGCCCCTTCGGACATGGCCGGCAGGGTCTTTATCCATTACTCCCGTAGATGGAATTACGTTTACGGGCCTGCCTGAGCCAGGCCGGATCGTCCTTGAGCCCGGCATCCCATGCTGGGGCAAGCTGGGCCCTTGGACATGCTCTGCCCGGACCATGCTGCCGCCGGTTTCACTACCTGCTGGTGAAAACATCATCCTGACATCCCCACTGGGACAGCAGGCAAGCACAGCGGGCTGGCTCGGAATTGAGCCCGAAGGTAGATGGGTCGATAACAGGACAGGAACGCTACGCTTCCGCACCCCTGTCCACTCCAGCATTGTCCTCACTGTGGACGCCAATGCCCTGTGGAATACTGGTATGCGTCCCATGAAATTTTCCATGACGGGGCGAAAAGGAAATATCTGTAGCTGGACCTGGAAAGACGGTGAACGGCACCATTTGGAATGCGCAGTTCCGGCGGAAGACGTCGCAGAGGATGGAAGCGTGACGCTCAACCTCAATGTCAGCACGCCGCACCCGCCTTCAAGTATTTTTCTAGGATCGCAGGATACAAGGGAGCTCGGCCTGTTCGTCCATGATTTTGGGTGGAGACCCGGTTGAACCCAAACGGAGCTGTATCATGGGGCTCTGTTTTGCTTTTTATAAGGATATCGCGGATACAGAAGCGATGACCTTCAATCCTGTTGCGCAAAATATCTGAAAATGAACCTTCCTGATACTCTACGCGTCGTGGTCCTCGTTCCCTGCTATAACGAAGAAACCGCCATACCTCTGGTCATCAGGGACTTTCAGGCCGCTCTTCCTGACTATCCCATCTATGTCTATGACAACAACTCATCAGACAGGACAGCGGAAGTAGCGCGCGCCGCCGGAGCTATTGTCAGAACAGAGACGATGCAGGGAAAGGGCCATGTCATCCGACGTATGTTCGCTGACATCGAAGCGGATTTCTATATCCTTGTGGACGGCGATGCGACCTATGAAGCAGCTGCAGCCCCCCGGCTGCTGGAATGCGCATATCAGGGCGGATTCGACATGGTGAACGGCGCCCGCGTTACGGACCGGGAAGCAGCCTATCGGCGCGGACATGTTCTTGGAAACCGTGTTCTTACGGGGCTGGTGACAGGTGTTTTCGGCCGCCGTCTCTCCGACATGCTTTCTGGCTATCGCGTTTTTTCACGCCGTTTTGTGAAGTCTTTCCCCGCGCTGTCAGCTGGATTTGAGACGGAAACCGAACTGACCGTTCATGCTCTTGAACTCGCCATGCCCATTGCGGAGGTCCCGACGACCTATATCGAGCGTCCGGCCGGATCGTTTTCCAAGCTGCGGACCTATCATGATGGTTTTCGAATTCTCACAACCATCGTCAATCTCGTCAAACAGGAACGGCCGCTGTTGTTCTTTACACTGCTGTGCGGCCTGTTTTTCCTCGCCGGAGTAGTACTGGGAATTCCGGTCGTCCTTGATTTCCTCCGCACGGGACTGGTCCCGCGTTTGCCGACAGCCGTTCTTGCAACGGGACTTGTCATGTTGTCTGCCCTGTCGGCTGCCTGCGGCCTGATCCTTGATACGGTTGCATTGGGTAGGCGCGAAATGAAGCGGATGGCGTATCTGAATTACCCCGCTCCGCCACGGGCATAAAAAAGGGGCCGTAAGGCCCCTTTTTTACAACTCGTTACTGTGAACGATACACCAGTTCTGAAAACTTTCCGGTCCTGACCGATAGGGGTCAGGAAAGGCCATCTGCAGGTCTTTTCTATCTCTGTAGATCAGGCGCTCCGGACGACTGATGAGAGTGCCGTTTTCGTAGGTACCATAATACCAGTATTTAGGGGGCACCTCGGCAGGCTGTTGCTTCTGAATAGCTTCCCGATACCACCGCAGAAGCTCAAACAGGGCAATACTTTCACTTCCATACCGCTCCAGCATGACTTCACCCGCCGTATCCACCTTTGTGAAGTGGAAAAAGCGCAACGGCGCATCGGCCGCAAAAATCTGGCCGTTGCCATCAATCCTGATCGGCCTGTGACTTAGATTCCAGCTTGCCACATTGTATCCGGGATCCCGCAGAATGGCTGGATTTTCAAAAAAGGCCGGAATCAGATCACACCATTTCTGGTCTGTAAAAAGTCCGTTTTCAGGATCATCCCGACAGTAGACCAGCAGCCTGTCGCGCCACCATTCAGCGATACGACGCCCTTCCGGCACATTGGCAATCGCCATGAAACCCAGATTATAGATCCCGTGCTTGAGCGAACCGATCTCGTTATCGACAATTCCCTGCGGATGTATTTCTGGTTCAAGCTGGTGAGGTGTCAGAACGACCGGATGGTTTTTCAACAAGTCCATGACATGTGTAAGTGGATTGAAGAGAGCGATATCCGGGTCGATGTAAACCACACTGTCAGCATCCGGTTTTTCCAGAAGCCGACACAGCATTTTCCCTTTCACCGCCGTAGAAAGCTCGACAATATTATGCCTGAACATCCAGGCCGGCAAATCGGGAATGCCCAGTTTCGTAACAGGAACCACTTCGTCGAATACATCCCGGTCCACTGCGGGGTCAAACCCAGGTGGCGGAACGTCGCAGAGACAGAGGCAGAAGACCCAGTCCGGATGATGTTCGCGGACAGTTTTTGCCAGCACACGAACACGACCAAGATAGGAATAAGTAGCGCTTGTAAAACAGTAAACAGTCATTGCGCGGCCTCCGGCACGAGATACGCAAACGTACAGGGGCGGATCACAAGATTTCCTGTCGTTCTCCGGGATTTTTCAACCAGAGACGTTATTTCGCCTGTGGTGAACAGCTCCGTGAGTTCTTCATCGTCACGAACAACATACCCGATGCCGTCTCCTGAAGAAGTCAGGAGGTCTTCGACATTCCCACTTCCTTGTGGCGCGAGAAGAAAGGCCCCTGCTGCGATGGCTTCGTAAGCCGTAAAGCAAAACGTTTCCGGATACAGAGACCAGTTTACGATGATGTCGATCCCATTCTGAAGAATGCACTTCTGCATGGCATCACGATCAGCCTGCGTCACTGTGGCGGCCAGTGATGTAACATTCACAGCATCCTGGGACGTCGAACCAAGATAAAAGAATTCATACCGCTGATCTCCCAGAAGCTGCGCTGCCAGCTTCCGGTAAACATCCCATCCCTTATAGAAGACAGGCGTCCCGATAAATCCAATTTTCAGGACATCGGGGCTCTTCCTTTTTCCCACCGGAACCCTGGCCGTGACGGAAGCATGTTCCTGAACAGACGCACTGCTGACAGGCAAATCTGTTTTCTTCTGCCAGAAAGAGAGGGTGTATCGCGAAGGCGCAAGGACTTCAGGGTGAAGTGCTTCGAAAAGCATTCTGATCCTGGGAAGATGCGTCTCTCTTTCTTCGCCATATGCGCAGATCTTACATGCAGGCGATGTCGGTGCAGGAGCATTGCAGAAAGCGATATCGTTTCTCATCAATGCATAAGACGGACAGATCGTGAAAAAATCATGCAGCCAGAAAACGCTCTTCTGCGCGTGCATTTCCTGCGCAATGACAGGAATACATTCTGGAACGACCCCCAGAAGATGGTGAATGATCAGATGTCGGTGAGGATAGTGACCGTGCTGTGTCGCCAAAACCTTCAACAGCGTGTCGACAGCCACCCGTCCGATGTACTCACCGTTCAGGGACGCAACAAATTCTCCCTGATGCAAGGGAGCAAGTGTGGAGATGGCACGGGCTGGAAAAAGATGCAGATAAGCCCATTTATGGGAAGAAAAAGCCAGAGCCTCATCACGAACGCAGTTCTGCACGCCTCCTGGCACCCGACGATAATCATCATGGCTGATTGAGACGATCAGCCCAGCATCCTGATCATTTTGCTTGCGAGCGCGCTTTAGAAAAGAGGCCAGATACCATTCATCAACAGCTTTTTCGCGCTCCGGAAGCTGCCAGAAAGGTTTTCTGTCCTGAACAGCACGACAGTTCCTCAGAACAGCCCGCTCCATCGCGTGGGGCTGAAGACTGCGCCGGATTTCTGTGGCCGCATGTAGTCGGTAATGCAGAAGAGGGTTGATGCCCGCTGCAGCAACATCCGGATTTGCCCAGAAATAATATCCGACGTCGAACCGCGAACTCGGATCGCGTCCTTCTTTCCATCCAGAAGTCATGAAGTGACGGAAAAGGTCGTCATCATTCCCACGAACATCAGGATTGCGGCGGCGATAAAATTCCGGATCAAAGTCAGCCGCGACAACTTCCATACCGGGGGCCAGCACATCATCCAGCGCACTCGGCATCTCCATTTCCTCAATCGAGGGGAGGCCCGGACGTCCTTCTGCGCGACCTGACATGACATAGTGTTCAAAGGGATTGAGAGAAGCGGTACTCACATCCGGATTGCTATCCAGATAGAACCGGGTATCGAATTCAGCAGAGGGATTATAACCTCGACGCCAGCCTGCTGTCATGAAATGCGTAAAAGCATCCTGGTCAGATGGAACGCTTCCCGGATGTTGCTGCCGATAATATTTCTCATCGAAGAGAGCCCTCAAAGCGTCTTCCTCAAGCGGCAAGGCTGACGGTTCCACTGAAGCTTCCGGTAAGGGCCTTCGCCCTTCGCTATGTCCGGTCACGATAAAGTGTTCAAGCGGATTGAGATCTGCCTCAACAACATCAGGATTGGTCTGCAGATAGAACAGCGTATCAAATCCGGGAGAGGGATTTCGTCCTTCTCTCCAGCCAACGGACATGAAATGTTCGAGAGGGTCAATTCCTGCATCCCGAACGTCCGGGTTGGCTTCCAGATACCAGCAGGCATCAAACATGTCTGTAAGGAGAGGCAACTGGCATCCGATCTATGAGTTGGAGGGGACAGGGAGTAGCTGACAGACTTGCCGAAATATGTATATTTAACATCTAACCGAATCAAGAATTCATATGACCAGAACCGCGTTTTCTTCCATCACTGATACCGAAACACGCTACGGGAAACTAAAAGTTCCTGATCTAAAGCATGATCTGATCGGTCGTTTTCTTGATTATTATGGAGAATGGGCCTTTAACGAGGTCAGGTTCTGCGCGTCTCTTCTTGATGATGGTGCACGGGTTCTTGATATTGGTGCGTTCATCGGGACGTTTGGGTTGGGCGTAGCTTCCCTTCGCCGCCTGACGTCACTATGCGCGGTGGAAGGCAATCCTGAACTTATTCCTTTCCTGAGCGCAAATATCGCTCTTGCGGCGCATCATCCTGAGATCTCCGTCATCAACGCTATCGTAGCCCCGGAAAACTATGAGGTTCATGGCCATTACGGGCAGGATGAAAATCTCGGCTCAACGTCGTTTGTCTATGATGAGGCCATTGCGGATATCCCCGACGACGTGCCAGCCAAGGCGACATCAACTCTCACCAGACTGCGTCAGGAAAAAGGCCCTTTCGATCTTATCAAGATTGATGCTGAAGGAATGGAATATGCCATTCTTGCAGATGACCGGGATTTTATTGCGACTGGAGAGTCCTTGATCTGGATCGAATGCAACGAGGAGAAAACGTCACTCGATTGTGCCGATCTTCTCCTTGGTCTTGGTCTCAAACTCCATTATTTCGCATTCCCTGCCCATAATTCCGATAACCACCGCGGGCAGACGGCACCCCTTATGCCATGGGCTTATGAAGCGGGTCTTCTTGCGAGCCGGGACCAGTCCATTCCTGAACTGGATGAGACCCTGTCCCGCAATCTGTGCATTCTGAAGAAAATTACCAGCCGTGAGGCGCTTCGGCGCGCTTTATGGGAGACCCCGCGTTGGGCCCCTGCAGAATGGCCAATGACAGCGTCCGGAATTTATCTTGCTGCGCTGGCAAGCCGGCAGGTGCTGAAACAGTCCTACGAAAACTTTCTTGGTGATCATACACAGGCGGAAGAGGCTGTGTCTGAGGGGACACCTCACCTAACATCGGAACCGGACACACAATTTTACGATGAACAGCAGAAACGTCTGGATAAAGCCGAGGAAAGCCTCGAATTTGCACGAAAACTTGCCTTGGAACGACTGGATGAGCTTCACAAGGCAGATGCTCATGTCCAGGACCTCGAGACAGCCCTGAATGAAGCCAGAAACCTGCTACAGGACGCCCGTCAGACAGAAGCCAATATTCGAAGTCAGCTGAAGCAGACCGAGCAGGGGCTGCAACAGGCACAGGATCTGGCTTTTGAGCGTCTCAGTGCTTTGGAAAAGGCTGAACAAAGCCGCCAGGAAGCAGCCCAGACCGAAATAAATCTTTGGAAACGTCTGGAACAGACTGAGGCGGGGCTTGCAGAAGCCCAGAAGTTGGCCTTTGAGCGCCTGGATGCGCTCAATAATCAGGAGAAATAAAAGCACCCAAGGCCGGTTCGCTTTCCAAAACCCTCATTGCCGGCGAGATAGATACGTTTTCGGGACGGCACGTAAGCGCATCCGGACGCAGGTTTTTTTTCAGAGCAAACGAGAAAATCCTTCTTTCAATGCATCTGACTGAAGCCTGCCACGTTCCTGCTTTCAACGTTGGTCTGTGTAACGTCTCCTGAGACCGCACTTTGCACCAAGCGCATGAAAGGTACTGAACATGTCCATCAACATCAGCCGTCGTGGCGTCGCCCTTGCAGCAGTCCTTTTTGGAGCAGGTCTTGTCGCAGCTCCTGCAGTCCGGGCTGAGGACACGCTGGGCACCCCGGTCGGACACATCACGCTTGCCGCTCATTCTGCTGACGTCGGCGTCGGTTATACCTGGGGTGACGGCACTCTGACCTATGGTCATCACACCTATCACTTCAAGGTTAGCGGTGGGAACATCGCTGCGGTCGGCTACTCCTCCCTGAAAGCCGAAGGTCCCGTCTATAACCTGAAGCATCTGCATGATTTCGACGGCAGCTACGGTGCGCTTGCCGGAGAGGCAACGCTCGATAAGGGTCTGGGCGGCGCTGTCCTGTCCAACAGCAATGGCGTGCGTATCAAGATCGAGACGGCAACCCAGGGTGCTCGTCTGGCTGCAGGCGCACAGGGTCTGACCTTTACGCTGAGCAAGTAATCTGGTGTCCTCCTGCCGCAGCCTTCTTCCGGAGAAGGCTGCAGTTACAGGTCGGACACTTCCCCCGCGTGCCCGTCTCTTCCGGATTTTTCGCGGGGGAGCGGAGCATGACCTATAATGGATACCAATATTCTTGTTCTCTCCTTCACAGAGCAGAGCAAGGCATTCCAGGCGTTTTCCGAACTTCGGGAACGCGCTGAGGACCAGAAGCTGGTTGTCGCCAACGAAGCCGTGGTTGAGCGCGGCACGGACGGCAACATCATCATCCATGACAACTGGGCCAACGGCTCTTCCGGCGAGCAGGTTCTGAACGGAACACTGCTGGGATCGCTCGTCGGGCTTCTGCTTGGGCCGCTGGGCGTGCTGCTCGGGGCATCCATGGGCGCGCTTGTGGGGTCCAGCCTGTCGGTTGAGGATGCGGCAATCCGCAGCAGCCTTCTGGCACAGATTGCATCTGTTATTCCTGTTGGAACGACGGCCGTGATTGCGACGGTTCAGGAATATGGGCCGCAGGTCGTGGACGATCTGGCCGGGTCTCTGGGGGCTTCGCTAGTTCTACGTCGTCCGATCGAGGCCGTGGAGCGCGAGGTTCTGGCCCAGCAGAAGGCACAGGTTGCCGCAGCAACGGAAGCCGAGCGGGTTCTCGTTCAACAGCATTCAACCGAATGGCACGAACGCATGGGCGAGTGGCAGAAGCAGGTCTCGACCAGCCTTCATAATCTGAAAAACCGGATTACAGGCGGCTGAGATCGGGTTGCTCCACCTCTGAAGCCATGATGCGGGCCATCGCGACAACCGGTGTTGCGATGGCCCGTTTTTTATGAGCCACTTGTCCGCTGAGGCAGTTTTGCGTTTTCCTAAAGCGCGGTCGGGCGGTCCATGGTCTTGCGCAGCGGATAAAGCGCCAGTTCCTCGATTGTCGCACCGGTATTGGTCGCCTGAAGGCCCAGCGTCGTCAGTGGATTGGCAGGGAAGACCAGAGCGGTGGCGACGGAAAGACCGTCATTGGCGAAAAGCTCCAGCGCACAGGCATCCAGCACCAGTCGCAGGGAGAAGCGACGGCTGTTGGCGATCAGGGGCGTGGAGAAACGCTCCGTGAAGAAGGGCTGGGAGAAGCCGTGCAGATCGCCACGGTCGAGCCAGAGCTGGCTTGAGAAGGCATCGAAGCCGATGGAGAGGGATTCTCCCTGCCCGTTCGAAATTACAATGACGAAGCGGCCCGCGCGGCCCTGTTCGCCGTCCGGCTGCGGGTTGCTGCGTTCATCGACGGTGACGGTCAGGAGCAGTTCGATGGCCGTGCCCGTGGGAAGCGCAACCTGCACGCCACTCTGGGCCGCGATACGGTCCACCTTGAACGGGATCTTTTCGCCCCGAAAGGCTTCGAGTCCATAGGGACGCTGCACCAGACGCAGCCAGTTCATTTCATCCCGGCGCAGGGACATGCGCCGCGGCAAGGTCATGAGACCGCGCCAGCTCCGGTTCGGGACTTCCTCGCAGTATTGCCAGTTGCCGAACCAGGCGAAATAGACCGCCTTGTTGTCCGGCATGCTGTCATAGACCTGCATGGCGTAGCTGTCCTTGGCGAAGTCCGTCAGACCGATCACGGTATTGTCGGGCGTAAAGCGCTCGCCGTCGAAATCGCCCACGAAATACTGCGTGACGCTGCCGCCCAGCGGACCGCCCGGATTAACGGAAACGAATAAGACCCATCGGCTGCCCTTCTCATCGCCCTCGATGTCGAGTTCGATCAGGTTGGGACATTCGTAGTCCACGCCGAACAGGCCGGCAGGACCGAAGCTGCTGAGATGCATCCAGTGCAGCAGATCAATGGAGCCGTAGAAGAGCACCTTGTGGGCGCGTGAGCTGACCACCACCATGATCCATTTTCCACTGGACTCGTGCCAGAAGACCTTGGGATCACGGAAGGAATTCACGCCGATATTCAGGATCGGGTTGTGGTCGTAGTCGATGTAATGCTGGCCGCCATCGGGGCTCCAGGCGATGTACTGCGTCTGGCTCTGCGGCGTGGCGCGGGTATAGATCGCGACCAGGCCACCCGGCATCGGCGGAAGCTTTGGTGCGGGCGGCGTGGCATGAACATCCGAGCCGATGGGCGGCGCATAGACCGAACCAAACGGCGCCGAGGCACTGGGGCCGAGCGACGGCATCCGGTCCGGAGCGAAAGGTGTGTCGGACGTGGTTTTCTGCAGTTCCGGCGCCAGCGCCTGCACGGCCGCCTGCGTCGCGGTCGGGATTGCTGGTGTGGCGGGAGTTTCGTCCAGTTTGTGGGGCGGGAAGAGGCCCGAGACGTTGTTGCGGTCCAGCACGACGCAGCCGGTATAGGCCTCGCCCGCCGCAGTCTGGTCGATGGCGATGGGCTGGTCCTGCCAGGTGTAAAGATCCGTGCTGGTGGCGTGGCCCCAGTGGACGCGTCCGGCATAGGGAGCGGTCGGGTCATACTGGTAATAGAGATGATAGGTCTGGCCGTCGAAAATCAGGCCGTTGGGGTCATTCATGAAGCCGGTGGGCGGCGAGAAATGAATGGAAGGGCGATAGAAATAATCGCTCTGGGTGCGGATGACAGGCTTGTTATTTGCGCCAGGCTGATCGGCGGGCTCGATATGCGCATTGCTGGGCTGATGGCCGTGGGACGTGAGCGCATCTTTGGGCGGTTCAGCGGCGGCGTTCGCCCTGCCGGTCAGACGCAGGGTTCCGGCGACGGTTCCCGCGGCAAGAAGGGACGTCAGGGCACGTCGGCGGCCCGGCGCTGGCAGGTCATTATGGTCTGTCATGGAGGGCAGGATACATGAGATGCCCGTTTTCAAAAGGCTGGCCTGACATGACATTGCATGTCCGGTCAGGATACGGACATAGTGCGGCATGAAGCGTCTCGACCCCTTTCTCCTGTCCCTCATTGGCGCGATTGCGCTGGCGTCCTTCCTGCCCTGCCGTGGGCAGCTGGAGCATATTCTCCAGCATGTCGTGACGATCCTCATCACGTTCATGTTCTTCTTTCAGGGCGCAAAGCTCGAACGCCATGCCATCGTGGACAGCGTGAAGGACTGGAAGGTTCAGGGGAGCGTGCTGCTCTGCACGTTCGCGCTGTTTCCACTGCTGGGGATCGGGCTGCATCTGCTGTTCCGGTCCGTCTTTCCGGATGCGCTGTTCGGTGAAGAGCTGTGGTCGGGCATCCTGTTCCTGTGCTGTCTGCCGTCCACCGTGCAGTCCTCCATCGCGCTGACCTCCATCGCGAAAGGCAATGTCCCGGCGGCGATCTGCGCGGCGACGGTCTCCAACATCGCGGGCATTGCACTCACGCCGCTGCTGACTGGACTGGTGCTCGGACATGTGGGCGCGGGACATTCGCCACTGGAGTCCATTCTCGACGTGAGCAAGGAGCTGCTGCTGCCATTCGCACTCGGGCAGATCCTGCAGAAATGGGTCGGACCGATCGTACGGAAACACAAGATCCTGATCTCGTTCACCGATCGCGGGTCCATCATCGTGGTGGTCTATACGGCGTTCAGTTCGGCCGTTGTGGAAGGGATCTGGCACCGGGTTTCGGGCGCGCATCTGCTGGAAGTCGCACTGCTCGACAGTTTCATGCTGGCGCTGGTTCTGGTGCTGTCGCATCTGATGGGCGACGGTCTGGGGCAGACAACGGAGAACAAAATCGCGCTCCAGTTCTGCGGTTCGAAAAAGTCGCTGGCGTCAGGCGTGCCGATGGCGAGCGTCATTTTCCCGGCGGCATCGGTTGGCATCATCGTCCTGCCGCTGATGATCTATCACCAGATCCAGCTCTTCACCTGCACGCTGCTGGCCCGGCGTTATGGGCGTCGCGCGCTCGAGACCAGCGACCAAGGCACGGCGACCTCGCCACAACGCCGCACGGCCACACCGTAAACCTCGGCGAACAGGGCGTCCGTCAGGACTTCGGCGGGAGTGCCTATACTGACGAGACGCCCCTGCGACAGGACGGCAATGCGCGTGCAAAAGCGGGCGGCGAGTGCAAGATCGTGCAAGACAACGGCGACAGCCTGACCCTGTGCAGCGTATTGGCCGAAGAGATCCATGACCGTCAGGGCCTGCGCGGGATCGAGCGCCGCGACGGGTTCATCAGCCAGCAGGATCGGAGCCTGAACTGCAAGCGCGCGAGCAAGCAGGACGCGGGCGCGTTCACCACCTGAGAGGCGGGCTGAGGAGCGGTCGGCGAAAGCGCTCATCCCGACCGCATCGAGAGCCTGCTGCACGGCGGCGGCGTCCTGTTCCGGCGAAGCCGTGCGGCGATGAGGCAGCCGTCCGAGCGTTACAACGTCCCGCACGGTCATGCCGACGGAAGCCGGCGCCTCCTGCGGAAGATAGGCCAGATGACGCCCGCGCTGTTCGGAGGGCATGGTGAACAGGTCCTGCCCGTCCAGCAGAACACGTCCGGTCTCGGGGCGCAGCAGACCGGCCATGATTCGCAGCAGTGTGCTCTTGCCCGCACCGTTGGGGCCAATCAGGCCGAGGACTTCACCGGGATGCACGTCCAGCGCGATATCGTTGAGAAGCCGGTTGCCCTGAAGGGTCAGGCTGATCGTGTCTGTCTGGAGGATCATGGCGCACTCCTCATACCGGCCTGCCGCGCAGGCGCCAGACCTGCCAAAAAAAGACCGGTGTTCCGATCAGGGACGTCACGACGCCGAGTTGCAGTTCGGCACCGCTGACGGGCAGGCGCACGAACAAATCCGCAGCCAGCAGAAGCGCCGCACCACCCAGCGCAGACGGCAGCAAAAGGCGCGACGGGCGAGCGCCGGCGAGCGGGCGCAGCAGATGCGGCATGACGAGGCCAACGAACCCGATCCCGCCCGCGACAGCCACACCACTGCCAACCGCGAGCGCCGTTCCGAGCACGACGCGCCACTGTACCGCACGCAAGGGGAAGCCCATCGTCTGGGCAACGTCTTCGCCAAGGGTCAGGGCGTCGAGGGAGCGTCTGGTGCTGAACAGCAGGGCCGAGCCGACCAGGAGGCCCGGTGTGGCGATCAGCACGTCATGCAGGCTGGCACGGGACAGGGAGCCCATGAGCCAGTGCATGATTTCGTAGGACGCATAGGGGCTCGGCACGAGGTTGAGCGTCAGGGCCAGAAGGGCAGCGCTCATAGAGCCCAGCGCGGCACCGGCGAGCACCAGAACCAGAGTGCCGCCACGGGTCAGGGCCAGAAGCAGGAGTGTCGCGAGCCCGGCGCCGGACAACGCCGCCAGCGGAAGCGCAGGCGCCCAGAGCGTAGAGACGCCGGTATAGAAAACCAGCACCGCCCCGAGTGCGCCACAACCCGAAATCCCCAGCACGCCCGGATCAGCGAGCGGATTGCGGACCAGTCCCTGCAGCGCCGCACCCGACAGGCCGAGCGTTCCGCCGATCAGCAAAGCGAGGATCATGCGCGGCAGCCGGATTTGACCAATAATGGTCGCGGCAATCGTCTCACGGCCATACAGCATGTCGGACAGGCCCTGAATGACGCCGATCCCCGCCGGGCCTGCGGACAGTGACAGGATGGCGAGGGCCAGAACCAGCGTGCACAGTACGGCGACAGTCAGTGTGTAGCGGCTCATGGCGAGGGCTCCGTGCCGGTCAGACGGTCATGCGCGGCGATCAGGGCGGTCAGCGCATCGAGGGTTTCGGGCGTACCGCACAGGGTGAGTCGCCCGGGAAGCGCCAGAAGATGCGGCCCCCTGAAACGGTCTTTCAACGCGGGATGCTGCACGGCGCTTTCAGCCAGAGAGGAACCTTCGGAAATCATGCCGGTCACCAAAAGGTCTGGCGGATGGGCGATCAGCATTTCTATCGGGATGGTGCCGTCAGAGCGTCCGAAAGTGGAGAGGCGAAAACCGGCCCGGGTCAGGATGTCCGTGATCAGGCCGCCTTCCTCGCCCGACAGATTGGCGCCGATAACTGTTGCAGTCAGGATTTTTTCCGGATGGGCCGCGTGCAGGTCTGGCAGATGATTAGTGAAAGTATGGGCCAGTTCCTCGCCACGGGCATCTTCTCCGATGGCGCGGGCTATGGTGCGGATCTGATTGGGAATATCCGTTAGCGACGCGGCAGACGGAAGCTGTACGAACGGAACGTGCATGGCACCTGTCACGAGCGGAACTGTCGGTTTGTGCCAGGTCCCGTCCAGAACAAGATCCGGGCGGGTAGCGACGAGGTTTTCACCATCCGGTCGCTGAACGGGATGGGTTTTTGCGGTCTCGCACTGCACGGATTCAGCGCAGTCGGCCGCCAAGGGGCTGAGACCCAGAATATGGGCAGGTTCTGCCAGTTCGAGCAGCAGTTCGTCCGTGCACAGATTCAGGGAAACGATACGGGTTCGTACCGGACCAGCATCTGCCGACCCGGTAAGCCAGCCCGACAGCAGCAGAACTGCCATCGGGGCTGAAAGGACGTGAAGGAACGCCTTAAAGGCCAAACGTCACACCGCCATAAAAGGACCGGCCTGGCTGGAGATAGCCGACCGGATTTTCATAATACCGGTTCCCCAGATTGTCGCCACGCACAAAGAGGGTGACGAAGTTCGCCAGCTTGTATTCCGCGGCGATGTTCACCGTCACATAGTCATGACCGATTGTGTTCATGGAGGTGTAACGGTCGAGATCGTGCCAGCCGCTGACATAGAGCAGGCTTGGCGTGATGCTCAGGCGCTTGGTCGGCGTCCAGATGACGCTGGCCGTAGCCTTGTGGCGTGGCCGGCGCACGAGGGCAGCGCCCGTGCTGCGGTTTGTGGCATCCGTCCAGGTGTAGGTGCCGCGCAGGTCCACGCTCTTGATGATGCGGTAATCAACAAAGGCTTCCACACCATGCGTCTGGGCGCGGGCGACGTTGATATAGGTGTAGTTATAACCCGACAGGGCATAGTTGATGAGGTTGCGGACATGGTTGCCGTAATAGTCGGCGCCAAAGGTCAGCTTGCCGTCCAGCAGACGCTCTTCAAACCCGGCATCGAAGCCCAGAAGGCGCTCGGCCCGCAGGTTCGGATTGGCAAGGGAGTAATAGGCCGGATAGCTGACGAAAAGCTGGTTCAGCGACGGACCATGGAAGCCCGAGCCACCGCTGGCCTTCAGTGTCAGGCCGGTGCCAGGAATCTTCACAGCCGGGGCGACACGCCAGGTCACGTAATTGCCGTAACGGGAATTGTTGTCGTAGCGGATATTGGCCGATCCGAAGAGAATGTCGTGCCAGTGGCCTTCGAGCTGGCCCCATGCGGCATTCGTCGTGGTCTGGGCATCGACCGGGGTCATGATCCGCTCGCGGATATAGTCATAACCCACGAGGAAGGAGCCGTTATGGCCGAGATGGGTCAGGCCCTGCCAGTCCACCTTCAGACGGTCGCCGCGATTGGACGAGATTTCCGGATCACCAGCCGTAATGTCATGACGGCGATAGGTGATGTACCCAACGCCCAGCGTCTGCTCGAACACGCCCTTGAAGGACTTCAGATGCGCCGTGCCACGCAGGATCGCCTGTTTTAGGTCGCTCTCGTTCTGCTGGGCTGACGGCAGCGCCGGATAGGAGCTGTAATCGTCGGCGACGTATTCGTAATCCGCCTGCGTCAGATGGGCCGTGAAGCCTAGGTCGAAGTTATCCGTCACGTCATAACCGAGCCGCACATTGGCCGTGCGGTTGTCGTTGCGGTTGGACGCGACGTCATGGTCGTGAACCTGCGCACGGATGGCTTTCGGCACGGCCTGATAGTCGCCGACATGGTTGTGCGAGACTTCAACCATGTAATGAAAACGGTGCAGCGAGCCCGAAACACCAGCCGTCTGGTTCTTCGTGGAATAGCTGCCGCCTTCAAGACGGACAAAACCGTGCAGCGGTCCCTGCCCCTGCTTGGTCGTCATGTCGATGACGCCGCCCATCGCATCCGCACCATACAGGCCGCCCTGCGGGCCGCGCAGGATTTCCACGCGGGCCAGACCGTCCGTCAGGAACTGCGCCGTATCAAATGCCCCGGCCGGGGTGGACGGATCGTTGATATCCATCCCGTCCAGCCGCACCTTCACTTCATTCGAGTTCACGCCGCGCATGAAGATTGATCCCGTGCCGCCGGGCCCACCCGTACGAACCATGTTCAGGCCCGGTTCACGCGCCAGAAGGTCGGCGAGGTCACGTCTCTGAAGAAGTTCAATGTCACGCTGGGTCACAACCGTAACCTGCGAGCCAACCTTGCTGAGATCCTGCGGGATACGGTTCGCCGTCACCGTGACAGTCTCGGACATGGAAGACGTCATGGATGCCAGAGACGCCGGGGGGGTATTGGTAATTTTCCCGGAAGAAGCGCCTGGGGGTGCCTTGGGTTTCTGCGCGGGATCCGGTTCCTGAGCGTGAGCGGACGCCAGTGCAGGAACGGTGACAAGCATGCTCGTCGCGAAGAGAAAACAGGGAATACGGGGCATGGTGATGGTAAGGTCTCGTTGTTCTGCGTTGCCCTCAAGAAGGAGGCAAACCCCGCAGCAGCGCGGTCTGACCCGGCGTTCCGATGCACCCCGCCCGGACCGTCCTTCGGACAACTCATACTGACGGCAGGTCTCCTGGCTTGTGCTCCGGCTTCAGGCCCCTTCCCGGCACAGGCCAGTGGATACATACCCTGAGGCCAGTCAGTCACTCCGCGAGGAATAACAGTCAGCACTTACAGTTGCGGGGGCAGCCGCAGTCTTGCACTGCGTTCCCTTTTCACCCGGAAGACCGGGCACCGTCAGGTGTCATGAAGCGCCCCGGGCAAAACAAGTCAAACACAAACGTCCATTCATGACGGATTTGGCACGGTACAGCCCTGCAACATGGCTTTCATTCCGTTACAATCCACACTTTGCTTCGACTATCCCCGCCAGTCACTGTTCCTCCCATCAGACACAGGATCAGGACACGATCATGACGCCCCCCTCTGCTGCCCAAACGGTTCAACAGGACTGCGCCCTGCCAGCAGGGCACACTGGCAGCAAGACAGAGGGGCCTGGCCTTCCCCAGCGCCTGTTGTGTACCGCCTTCCGGGTTCGGCAATATAACGACGTCCATGCCCGGGCTGCCGATCTGCGACTGCGCCTTCCGCTGGGCCAGAAGCGCCTTCAGAGGATCGAACGTATCCGGGAAGCGGGAGCATTTTTTATCCATGTCCCCAAGAACGGGGGGACTTCGATCTGTGACCTGCTGTATGGCGGGATCATGATGCATGAGACCTGGCGCTACTATCAGCATGTCGCGCCCGATCTGTCGCGGACCCTGCCCAGCTTTGCGATCTGGCGCGATCCGGTGGAGCGTTTCGTATCCGCATGGGCCTTCGCCCGTCGTGGCGGAACATCGCGAGTGAAAATCCATCCTTCCGTCAATGCACTTTACCGCTCTTTCCACACGCTGGATGATGCGATCAACCATGTGGAGTCCTGTTCATCGGTCTATGATATGGACCATGTCTTCCGACCGCAGACCCTTTATGTCTGCGACCGAAACGGCCAACTTGCCGTCGACCAGCTTTTCCCGATGCACAAGATCTCGTCCCTGCCCGACCTGGTGCCTGCCCTGCAAGGGAAGACAATTCCGCATCTGAACGGCAACAGCCATGATGTCGTGCCGACAAGCTGCCCAGGCAAAAAGGATTCGTCAGCTCTACAGCGCGGATGAAGCCCTGCGTCCCGCAGAATGAGATTTCGAAACGATCGGCCCCAGAAAAACGGGATCTGTCTTCTAAATGTCACAATGCATGGGGAGTTTCCTGCCATTTGTCGCCGTTACGGCAGTGAAATGTGACTAAATTGCCATACCCCCTCCATGTCATAATGTATCACCCTACATCTGATTGAAATAACACCGTCACTCATGCTTTTTCTCGGCTGAAAGTTCACCTGACCGAGAAAGACCGAAAATACGATGCGCCTTGCTCGCCTGCTTTCGACTTCGGCCCTGTTTGCGTTCGGTACGGTGTCGGCATTTGCCGCACCCGCAGACAGCACGGCTCCTTCTACCAAGAAGAGCCCTACGAAAGTCGCTGCTGCCGCTCCGTCCATGATGGGTAACACGGCTCCAACAGACGAACATGAAGAACATGTCTCTGTCAGCGGTCATCATACCTATTTCGATGGCGTAACACGCCGCGATGTCGGTGGTGGTCTGATGCAGAAACAGGACTCCGCAAAGTCCGTTTCTGCTATTTCCCGCGACTATATCGAAAAGCAGGCACCGGGCCAGGATCCGATGCAGCTGATCGCGCTGCTTCCAGGTGCGAACGTTACGTCTTCCGATCCGGCAGGCCTGACGGGAAGCCATATGAGCGCCCGTGGTCTCGACCAGGCGCAGATGGGTTTCACGCTTGAAGGTTTCCCGATCAACGATATCGGTTCCTTCTCGGTCTATTCCCAGGAAATCGTGGACTCCGAGAACCTGCGCAAGGTCAGCCTCGCACAGGGTTCGGCTGACCTCGACAGTCCGCATCTGAGCGCCACCGGCGGCGTGGTCGACATGTACATGATCGATCCGAAGATGCAGAAGGGCGGAGCTTTCGACGTCTCCTACGGTTCGTATGACTACACACGCGGCTTCCTGCGTCTGGATACCGGAAAAATCGGCCAGACCAATCTGCGCGCATATTTCTCCGGCTCCTATGCAACAGAAGATGCCATCCACTCCGAGGCAACAAACCGCAAACTGCATGCCGAAGCGAAGTTCGTGAATGACTGGGGTGATGGCAACCGCGTTTCGCTCGCGATCGTCGGCAACCGTCTTTACAATTACCTTACGCCGAGCGTGAATCAGGCCTCCTGGGACACGTACGGTTTCGGTGTGAAGGACAAGAACGTCGCAACCTGCTATAGCGGCAGCACCTGTACCCGTCCAAACGGTACGACGTTCGTCAATAAAACCGGCGCCACGATCAATAATACTGTCTATAATGGCGTTTATCAGCAGAACAACAGCAACTATTATAAACTACATCAGAACCCGTTTACGAACATCTATGCCAGTGCCCCGTCCACCTTCAAGCTGACCGATCATCTCGTCCTGACGGAGACGCCGTACTTCTGGTACGGGAGTGGCAGCGGTGGCGCAGCCTACTCCGTTCCCACGAACTGGGGCCAGACCACCATGGGTGGTACTCTGGACGGCAAGACCCCCGCGAAGGGCAGCCTTATCTATGAGCCGTCCATCACGACGACGTATCGTCCGGGTGCTGTCACGAAGCTGACGCTGACCACAGGCGTAAACCGTCTGATGGTCGGTTACTGGTTCGAGTATGCCAAGCAGTCCCAGACCGCACCGGGAACCGGCATCGGCGCCGATGGTACGCCGTGGAACCTGTGGGGTGGTGGGCCGAACTACGTGTTCAACGACGGCACGACCTACCAGTACCGTCAGTCCCTGACCCAGACGCGTACGCACACCATGTTCATCGGCGACAGCCTGTCGCTGTTCCATAACAAGCTGACCATCGACGCTGGCCTGAAATACGCGATCGTCACACGTGATGGTCACAACTTCCTGCCAAATACATCTACGGGTCCGTATATCGACAAGACGTATTACCAGCCGCTGCCGACGGCCTCGATCCGGTATCAGATCAATCCGGAGATGCAGG
The DNA here is from genome assembly GCF_018256155.1 of Gluconobacter sp. Dm-62. Lineage (GTDB taxonomy): Bacteria > Pseudomonadota > Alphaproteobacteria > Acetobacterales > Acetobacteraceae > Gluconobacter. Next base: position 60,639 of record NZ_JAERLY010000008.1, on the reverse strand, counting down.
TTTTCGTCTCGGGCGCTACGAACTTCCGTATCCCGACGAACTACTCCCTGTATGATGCCGGCACGTACTACCTGCCGTCCAAAACTGCTTCCGGAAACTACTACGGAACGCAGGCCAACCAGAACCAGCAGCCGGAAATCTCCATTTCCGAAGAAGCCGGTTTTCGATACACTGGCCCGACGGTCATGGCCTCGGTCACGTATTTCCACTACAACTTCACGAACCGTCTGTTCTCCCAGACCGAATGTCTTGACAGCTCCTGCCTCAACTACGCCACGACTAACGTCAACGCCGGTGGCCAGAGCACAAACGGTGTGGATGCGGAAATCGGAACACGCCCGATCTTCTATCACATCCGTCCCTATGCCTCGTTCGAGTATGTTGATGCTCGCACCACGAGCAATCTTCGTGCCAGCAGCTCGAATACGGTCGACTACCTGAAGACAAGTGGCAAGTTTGCTCCGGACACCCCCAAGTATCAGGTCGGCTTTAATCTCGACTATGATGATGGCAATGTTTTCGGTGCCTACAAGCTGAAGTATGTCGCCAAGCAGTACTCCACCTTTATGAACGACCAGAGCATCCCTGGTTACGTCAAGATGGACATCACGGTTGGCTACCGCTTCAAGACGCTTGGTTTCCTACAGGCTCCGAACATTAAGTTGAATCTGACCAACATCACCAACAACCATTACCTTGGTTTCCCGACCTCGCCGACGACCAATGCCACTGCACAGCGCGGCATCTTCGGCAACACAATCAAGGGAACGGCTCCGACCTACATGATCGCTGCTCCTTTCGCCGCGATTGGTTCCGTCAGCGCCGGTTTCTGATCTTTCAGATCCTGCTGAGCCTGAATGCCCCATGCCGGTTTCCGGCATGGGGTTTTTCTTTGCTGGAAAGGCTCTGTGGGGACGGCTCTGCGCTCTTGCACTCTATTCGACGATATGGCCATTTAAGATCGCGCCAAAGATAAAGAGGATCCACGGTGGGCAGAACGAAAACAACGGCCAGGTCAGCGCTGGATCTCTATCTGGACGCTCTGCGGGATCACCTGTCCATTGAATCCAAGGCCATCGAGACTGCGCTTTGCGAGCTTCCTGTATGTGAGCAGTATCCGGAGCTGTGCCGCCGGATGGAGCAGGATCTGGCGATGGGCCGGAGTCATGCACGGGAGATCACGACCCTTCTGTCCCGGCATGGGCACCCTGCCCCGGTTCCGCATGAGACGGTCTCGTCCATTCTCAGCACGGTCTCGGGTCTGCTGCATGGCGGGGAGGAGCATGACGTTCTGAAGAACGTGCTGGCGGCGAGCGGGTATCGCGCGCATCAGATCACGTCCCTTCAGGTTCTGATCGTGCTGGCGCGGCAGCTTGGCTTTACGCAGGATGCGGCGGCTCTGGAATGTCTCAAGGACGAGGAAGTCGCTTCGACCAATGCACTTGAGGGGCTGATGCCTGAAATCGTAGCCCAGTATCTGGCTGCGGCCTGAGACGGCTCAACCCGGCTTGCAAGACATCCGCGAGGGCGTAAACTTCGTGCATGTCCTCATTCCGCTTTCTTCATGCTGCTGACATTCACCTCGACAGCCCCCTGAGGGGGCTGAGCCGTTACGAGGGGCTTCCCGAAGCGGAAATCCGCGGCTCCACGCGGCGCGCGCTGGACCGGCTGGTCGAGACGGCGCTGACGGAAAAGGTCAATTTCGTCGTGCTGGCGGGGGATCTGTATGACGGGTCCTGGCAGGATGTGGGGACCGGGCTTTACATGGTCCGGGCGCTGAGCCGTCTGGTTCAGGCGGGTATCCGGGTCGTGACGCTTTCGGGCAATCATGATGCCCAGTCGGTCATTGCGCGCGAACTGCCGCTGCCGGACGGGATCGACCATTTCTCCTATGATGCGCCGCAGACGCTGCACTGGCCTGAGCTGGGCGTGGCGCTGCATGGACAGAGTTTCCGGGACCGGCATGTCACGCAGGACATGACACGCGCCTATCCCGCGCCGGTGGCGGGGCGCTTCAATATCGGTGTGCTGCATACGTCGCTCTCGGGGTATGGGGAGCACGAGACCTATGCCCCCTGCTCCGTCGAGACGCTCTCGGCCAAGGGGTATGATTACTGGGCGCTGGGGCATGTCCATGCGCGCGAAATTGTCTGCAAGCATCCGTGGATCGTGTTTCCCGGCGTGCTTCAGGGGCGCCATGCACGCGAGACCGGGGCGTGTGGGTGTGAGCTGGTCACGGTTGAGGACGGGATCGTCCGGTCCGTCGATTTTGTGGAATGTGATGTGGTGCGCTGGTGCCGGTTGGAGCTGGATGTCAGCGACATGCAGACCATGGATGCGGTTCTGGGTGCCGCACGGCGGGAAATGGAAGACGCGCTGTCCGAAGCCGGGGGACGGACGGTCATTGCGCGGATCGTGCTGACGGGACGGAGTGTTCTGCATGGCCGACTGTGCGCGTCGCAGGCGTGGAAAGAGGATCTGCGGAGCATTGCGGTGTCGATGGCGCAGGGATCCGCGCAGATTGCGCTGGAAAAAATCCGGAACGAGACGTCCGGTCCTGTGCATCGGGCCGGGGTGGCGGAGACGCGGGAGCTGGATCTGGCGCTTGAGGGGCTGATGCAGGACGAGGAATTTCTGGCATCCCTTCCGGACGCGTTTGAAGGATTTTTCTCCGCCCTGCCCTCCTGCGTTGAACGCGACAGTCTGATGGCAGAGGGGCAGTTTCCGCTGGAACAGGCCCGGGCGGCCTTGCGGGCGCGGCTTGTGGGGGAGACGGACTAATGCGTTTCGAACGTCTCGACCTTCTACGCTATGGCGGCTTTCAGGATGCCACGCTGACCTTCCCAAAGGGCGAGCGGGACCTGCATGTGATTTATGGTCCGAACGAGGCCGGCAAATCGACGACGCTCTGTGCCATCCGGGATTTTCTGTTTGGGTTTCCGCATCATGTTTCGGGCGGGGACTGGATGACGGCAGCGTCGCTGCTGCGGGTTGGCGCCTGTCTGGAGCAGGATGGGACGGTTTTTGAAGGCGTCCGGCGTCGGGGACGGAACCAGACGCTTTTTGCGGCGGATGACAAAGCGGCTCTGGATGATCTGCCGTTGCGCACCTGGCTCGGCGGTCTGGATGCGAAAGGGTTCGAGGCGGCTTGGGCGCTGGATCATGCGCGGCTACGGGAAGGCGGCGAGGAAATGCGTCGGCTGAAGGATGATGCGGGGCTTCAGATCCTGGCGGCAGGGCTGGGGCTTGAGGGCGTTGGGAAGCTGGCGACGACGCTTCAGGAGGATGTTGGTTCGGAATGGAAATCCGGGCGGGCGCGTTCGGCACTTCAGCAGGCGCGACTGAAGCTGACGGAGTTACAGAAGACACTGCGAAATGACACAACAACGGCAAGACAACTTTCCGTTGCGAACAAGGAACTTTCTGAATCAGAAACAGAAAAACTGGTTTGCGAAAAAGACGAGCAAGCTCTTGGCGTACGTCGCAGAACCAATTCCCGTCTGAAAATGACGTCTGTTCCGTTTCAGAAACTTACCGATATAAAAACGGAATTAAGCTCTTTTCCCAATTGGAATTTGACGCTTCAGGACTGTGTCCGGTTCGTCGAAATCCTTGATACGCTGCGCAGGGAAGAGCATGCGCTTTCAATAGAACGCCAGAGATTTGAAACGATATCGGAACAGGTTCAGGCGTTTGGAAAGGTCCATCCCGTTCTGGCCGAGCAGGAGGCGATCAGGGCCCTTCTGAATCATGGAGTGCTTGTTGAACGGCTTGAAGCAACGGCCGGAGACCGTCAGGCGCGGCTGACGCGGGACGGAATCTGGCTGGAGCAGTTCTGGGCACGACATGGATGTGAAGCGGGTATTCTGCCAGCTCTGGCGGAACTGGACGCTCTGGATCAGCGGCTTCAGGCCCGTACCCAACTGCACACGCAGGAGCAGGATCTTCGGGACCGGCTGCAGGAAACGGAACAGGCGCTGAAGCTTCTGCATCCTGAAGCCGTTTCGAAGGCAGATGAAAAAACAGTTTCTGAGCGTTTGCGTCTGTTCCGGCTGGAACTGGATGACGCGAGAAGTCTGGGTCCACTGGATGAGCGGATCGACAGTCTTTCCGCAGACATTGCACGGCAGGCGGATATTACAGCGGCGGCTTATGGGGCGCTGGTGCCGTGGCGTGCGAAAACCTCTGACCGCAGGGGGGAACTGACGGACCTCGCATTGCCAGACATGGCAACGCTTGAAGACGAGGCACGGCTCTGGACGGTGCTGGAGGATCAGCGGCGCGTTGCGCGCGATGACGAACAGGCGGCAGAAACGGAAGGCGCGCATCTGGCGCAGCAGCGACGGCGGCTGGAGGAAGACGGGCAGGCCGTTTCGCTGGAGGAGCTTGTCACCACGCGGCAGAAACGCGATCGGCTCTGGGAAGACATGGAGCGTCATTTCCGGTCTGAGACGTGTCCACCCCCTGCGATGCGGGAAGCCTTTGGCGTTCTGGTGCAGAATGCGGACAGTCTGGCGGACCGTCGTCATGCCCATGCCGAGCAGTCGGCGCAACTTGCTGCACTGTCGCGTCAGGGTGAAGACCTTGTGCTCCGGGTGCAGGACGTGCAGCGCAGGGCGGCTCATGCCGAGGCGGAAATGGAGCGGCGCAGTGTCGCCTGGGGGGCGTTGCTGGAGACGCTTGGTGCACCGGCGTTACCGCCTGCCTCGCTTCAGGTCTGGATCACGCGACGACAGGAGGCACTTGCGGCTGAGGATGTGTTGCACGGCATGCGGGCGCAGTTGCAGAAGGCGACGGACAGCCGGGCCGATATGGCGCGCCGGTTGCGGGTTTTCGTGGCGGAATGTGCATCGGATCGGCTGGCGGTTCAGATCCGGCAGGCTGCGGCCGTTCTGGAGCAGGACGAGGGCGACGCGCGACAGGCAGAAGCGCGGACAAAGGATCGCCATCGGCTGGAAGAGGCCCACGCAAAAGACAGGGCAGCGCTTTCCAGACTGGAGCGCAGACTTGCGCAATGGGAGGCAGACTGGACGCTGGCGTGTCAGGAATGTCGTTATCCGGGGCGGCCGGAACGCGCTGATCTGCTGGATGTGCGTGAAGCGCGAACGATCCAGACGCGACTGGAGAACGAGCAGAAGGAACAGGCGTCCGAGGCACGCGATATTGCGTCTTTCCGCACCGAACTGGGAGCGTTTCTCCAGCGCTATGGGCAGGGATCTGCGGCGGAGCTTGAAAACTTCCTGACGCGGGAACAGGGACGCGAGCAGGAGCGGCTTTCTGTTGTGCAGCAGCAGAAGACGCTTGAGGAGCATATTGCGCAGGCGGATCTGCGGGTTTCGGAACTGCAGGCTGAGCTGGTGCCGCTACGCGCGCTGCTTGGTGTCGGGGAAACTGACGATTTGCGGCAGGCTCTGTCGCGGGCGGAAGAGCGGGCACGGCTTTGTCAGACACGCGATGCGTTGCGGGACCAGATCCTGCAAGCAGGAAATGGCCGGCCGATCGAAGCGTTGCTGGAGGAAGCCCGGGGAACGGATCCGGCGCAGCTTGAGCAGGAATTCGAAGCGATCGAGGCTGAAACGACGGCTCTGAATGCCCGGAGGTCAGAGGTGGATGAGCGGCTGTTCAAGGCGCGGGCGGTTCTGGCGGAACTGGAAAATACCCGGGGGGTGCATGAGACGGCCGAGGAAATTCAGGAGACGGAAGCGGAAATTGCCGAACGGGCCAGCCGGTATGTTTCGCTGAGGCTTCAGCAGTTGATGCTGTCGCGGCTGGTGGAGCAGGGGCGACAGAAGGCGCATGGGCCGCTGATGTCACGGGCGGGGGATCTGTTCTCGCGGCTGACTCTGGGGCGTTACGACGGGCTTGCAACGGAAGACGAGGGGTCGGACGGGCTGGTTCTGGCTGGAAGCAGGCCGGGGAACACGACGCTTGTGCCGGTTCATGCCATGAGTGAAGGCACACGCGACCAGCTTTATCTGGCGCTGCGTCTGGCATCGGTCGAGCAGGCGCTGGACCGGGGGCTGCGTCTGCCTTTTCTTGCAGATGACCTGTTCGTGACGTTCGATGAAGAGAGGACTGCGGCCGGTTTGAAGATCCTGTCAGAAATTTCAGAGAAAACGCAGGTACTATTTTTTACCCACCATGGGTATATCTTAAATCAATCGAAAGAAATTGGCTGCACTATAGAACTATAATTTCGTTTTTAAAAAAATATTTACTGTGCGCTGATCTCAGGTCTTTTGGCCGCTCAAATGACACTGGGTGACGACACAGTATGAAATACCGCCTGACTATTTCCCTAGGGTAAGATTTTTCCTATATCCATTCCGTTATGGTTGTTTCGCTTGGTTTTTCTACTGAAATGGTGTCTAGCGGCATTCTCACCTTCCCTCCCAGAGCATGGTTGTGACTGACAGCCCCCGCGGTGGTCTGAACGCACAGCGGATTATTCCGCTGGCCACGCTTGCCATTCCTCCGCGTGGGATGGATCCGGTTGTTGTTCGTCTCAATACAGCCCTGTCGCCCGCGATTGCCGAAATTCTGGAGCGGGATCGGACGGTGCTGGTGCTGTCGCGGCACTCCACAGGAAAGCTTTATCTGGATCAGCGCCAGTTCGCTGCGCTGACCTCACCTCCGGGTGTTGAACCAACTGCGGACGTCTTTCTGCTCAGTGTCGCGCGCAAGCCGCTCCTGCGACACCTTCCGATGCTTTCGGGTCTGGCGCCTTTATCCTTCGATATGGAGCGGGGACCGGGCGCTTTCCTGCTAGCCGGGGCATCCATGCTTGAGGCGGGCGTTCTGGATGGCACAATCCCCCAGACACGTCAGCGTCTTTTGCAGCACGTCACGGACCTGCTGATTACTGCGATTCTGGACTGCCTGGACCTGGAAGTCAGTGTGGCTGGGCGCCGGCGGCATCGGCAAAAGCATATCCGCCAGTATATCGAAACACGCCTGCACGAACATGATCTGACGCCCCAGAGCATTGCCGAGGCATCCGGAATTTCAACACGGGCGCTCTATCAGCTTTTTGATGGTGAGGCAGGGGCTGTTGCCGGCTGGATGCTCAATCGTCGGCTGGAACGCATTCATGCGGATCTGATGAATCCAACCCATGATGCATTGCCAATTGCACAGATTGCGCTGAACCATGGTTTTCGAAATGCCGCGCATTTCTCCCGGCGATTCCGGCAGAAATTCGGTGCATCACCTCGGGAGATCCGTCAGCGTTCTTCCATGCGGCTGGAGCAGCCAACAGCATCAGTCCGGGGCTGACTGCATTCCCTGGACGAGGCGGGTGGTGGACTGGCCTTCAACAAGATTTACCAGCACAACCTTGCCGCCGTAACTTTTGACCACGTCTGCGCCGACCACCTGATCTTCCGTATAATCTGCCCCTTTGACAAGAATATCCGGCTTGAGAGTGCGGATGATGTCGAGCGGTGTGTCGTCGTCAAACAAGACGACAAGATCGACCGAACGCAGGGCGCCGATCACACGGGCACGGGCCTCTTCCTTCTGGACCGGTCGGGTAGGGCCCTTGAGGCGGCCGACGGAGGCATCCGTATTCAGCGCCACGACAAGGCGGTCTCCTTCACGGGCCGCAGCCTGAAGCAGGCTGACATGACCAGGATGGACGAGATCGAAGCATCCGTTGGTGAACACCACTTTCGCGCCGTGCCTGTGCCAGCTTTCCACGATGCGGGCAGCCTGTGCGACTGGAACGAGGGCGCCGGTTTCGGGCATTTCCTGCAGCAGTTCGCGGGAAAGCTCTTCACGCGAGACCGTAGCGGTGCCGAACTTGCTGACAGACAGGGCAGCAGCGGCGGTTGCAATGACGACGGCTGTTTCGAGCTTTTGTCCAGCGGAAAGCACAGTGGCGACTGTGGCGACGACGGTATCGCCAGCGCCTGAAACGTCAAAGACTTCGGATTTACGGCTGGCGACATGAAGAGGCTTCGCATCCTGCTGCCACAATGTCATGCCGTCTTCCGAGCGGGTGACGAGGACGTCTCCCCCAAACTGGCCCGACAGGGTCTCCGCAACTTTCAGAACTTCAGAATCCGTACGGGCAGGCAAACCACTGGCCTGTTCCGCCTCAATACGATTGGGTGTGACGAGCGTGGCACCCGCATAGGCTTCCAGTGTGCGTCTTTTAGGGTCCACGATGACCGGAATACCCTTGTCCCGACCAGCCGCGATGATAACCCGCAGGACCTCATCCGTCAGAACACCTTTGGCATAGTCCGAGCAGACGAGCACGTCGGAAATGGCGATCGCACGGAGAGCCTCCTCCATGAGGCGCTGCTGCACCATTTTGGAAAGGGGAGTAAGCTTTTCAACGTCGATGCGCACGATCTGCTGGCGACCACTGACAACACGGGTCTTGGTGATGGTGGTCCAGTCAGCGGAGGAAACGATCCCGTCCATCTGGATAGTGGGCCAGAGTTTCAGGGTGTCTTTTAACCGCAGAGCCGATTCATCCTCGCCAACAAGCCCGACAAGATGCACATGCGCCCCCAGGGCAGCAGCGTTGACGGCCACATTGGCAGCCCCACCAGGCACCGAACGCACACCGTCATGCAGAACGACGGGGACCGGCGCCTCAGGAGAAATACGACTGACGCTCCCCGAGACATACTGATCCAGCAGCAGGTCACCAATCACCGTAATGCGGCCAAAGCGGAAATCGTCGATCAAGGCCTGCTTCTCCTTCAGTCATGCGCAGCATTTCATATTTCACCGAGGCGGGAAAAAAGAAAAGGCGAGGGAAACATCCCTCGCCTTTGCTGGTCGCTACAGTTGTATATTTCCGCACATGCCGCCGTTTACTCTGCGGCTGGCACAGCCAGCAACAGTGCGAGCGAGCGCCCAAATCCTGTCGGATCGGGGAGGGGTTCACCTTCCTGAACGCGGGCCAGATCCAGGAGGACGCTGGCATAGTCCTTGACGCTTTCGCCCTTTGAAACGCGCTCCGTCAGAGCCTTGATAAGCGGGTGCTTAGGGTTGATTTCGAGGATTGGCGGCATGGCGGGCATGGCCTGACCCGAGCGGCGCATCAGACGCTGCATCGTCAGGTCCGGGCCGCCATCGGATGTGATGACGACAGCGCTTCCCGTCAGGCGCACCGTGCTGCGAACGTCTTTGACCTGTTCGCCAAGGGCATCCTTGAGAGCGGGAACCAGCTTTTCGACATCAGCAGCTTCAGTCGTGTCGGCATCAGCGGATTCGAACTTCTCCAGATCGCCATGGGAATGACTGACTGAGCGCAGAGGCTTGTCCTGATAGGAGGACAAACGCTCGGGCCAGAAGCCATCCACGGCATCTGACAGAAGCAGAACTTCGAGGCCGCGGGCACGGAAACCTTCAAGCTGAGCCGAAGATTTAAGGGCGTCGAGGTTATCACCGGTCAGGTAATAGATGGCGTCCTGACCATCCTTCATGCGCGATACGTAGTCATCCAGCGTGACCAGATCATCGCCATACGTAGAGTGGAAGCGGGCGAAACCGGCAATTTCCGTCCGGTGTTCAGCGTCTTCCCACAGGCCTTCCTTGATGACGGCACCGAAGTTTTCCCAGAACGTGTTGAAGCCGCCATCGGCTTCTTTCGCGCGGTTACGTATCTCGGTCAGGACACGCTTGGTGACGGCTTTGCGGATGCGGGCCAGGACCGGAGTGGCCTGAAGCATTTCACGCGAGACGTTGAGCGGCAGGTCTTCGGTGTCGACGACACCCTGAACGAAGCGCATCCAGTTCGGGACCAGTTCGGCTTCGTCGGTGATGAACATGCGGCGGACATGCAGATGGATCCGGCTTTCGCGGGACTGCTCCATGAAGTCGAACGGGCGGGCGCTGGGCAGGAACAGCAGCGCCGTGAACTCGGTCACACCTTCCGCGCGCCAGTGCAGCGTCGCATAGGGTTCATCGAAAGCGCGGGAAACATGCCGGTAGAATTCGGCATACTGTTCCGGGGTGATCTCGGATTTCGGCTTGCTCCACAGGGCCGTGCCTTCATTGGCAGCCTGATCTTCCGTGGTGCCGTCTTCCTTGGTTTCACGCAGCGTGATGGGCCAGGAGATATGATCTGCCCATTTGCGGATGGTGGATTTCAGGCGCCAGCTGTCGAGGAACTCGTCAGCGTCGTCCTTCATGTGCAGGACGATATCGGTGCCCGGCGTGGAGCGGGAGGCCGGGCTCAGTGTAAAGGCGCCCTTGCCATCGGAAGACCAGGTCCAGGCCTGATCCGAACCCGCCTTGCGGGACGTAACGTCCACACGGTCTGCAACCATGAACGCCGCGTAGAAACCGACACCGAACTGGCCGATCAGGTTCGGACGGTCTTCCGGCTTTGCAGAGTTCAGCTTTTCTCCGAAAGCGCGGGTGCCGGAACGGGCAATCGTGCCAAGATTCTGGGCCAGTTCGTCATGGGTCATGCCCACGCCGTCATCGGAGATTGTCAGTTCTTTCTGGCTCTTGTCCGGATTGATGCGGATGGACGCGTTTTCCGGAAGCGCCAGCGCGCTGTCTGTCAGAGCTTCAAAACGGCGCTTGTCCGTGGCGTCTGCCGCGTTGGCGACGAGCTCACGCAGAAAGATTTCACGATCCGAATAAAGGGCATGGACCACCAGATCCAGAAGACGGCCCACTTCGGCACTGAATTCGTGCTTTTCGGCAGTCTGCTGGTTGTTCGTTTCACTCATCTCATCAATCTCCGTCAAGGAAAGTGATCTGGATATGCGGTGTCACAAACTAATTTTCAACAGGCATCGGCCTCTGAATCAGAGGTAAGAGGCCAGCGTCATGCCTTTCATGTCGGCGATGAGCGAATAGGATGCCTGAAGCTGGTTGTTGGTGTCTGTCACCTGCGTTGAGACCTGGGCCAGATCGGCATCTTTCGCCTGTCCGAGCTGGGTGGTCAGAGCGGCAGACATTTGAGTCAGCATGGATGTCTGGGTTGTCAGGCTGTTCTGCTGGACACCCAGAAGACCACTCATGTCCCCGAGACCGCTCGTCACTGTGTCCATGGAACTCTGAAGGCCTGAGATCAGGCTGGAATAGTCACTTGAGCCTGTTGAGGATGAGCCAAGGGACGCGACCACCATCAGGTTACGCATCAGGTCCCGGATTGGTGAGGTTGTGGACGTGGAGGTCGCACCCTGAGTGGCAACCATACCGACGGACACCGTTTCGGACTGGCCGACAATGACCTGCGTCTTCTGCTGGTAAGCCTGATCGGCCGAAGTGGAAACTGTTGCGGAAAAAGGTTGCCCGGCTGCGGTGTTGCTGGCGAGATCCTGCGTCGTGCTGAGCACATCGTCCGCGCTGGTTGAGCCCAGCTGGCTGACGGTCTGTTCGATCTGGGTGGCCAGATCCGAAGTGGCCAGATCTGTGCTGACGGGGGCGGTCGTGCTCTGCTGCCCGGCGAAAACATAGCTGTCACCCTGCTTTGTGTTCAGCAGATTGCCCAGCGAGGTCAGGGCCGACTGGGCGGCACTGGCAGCCGTTGTCACGCTCGAATAGGACATCGTGCTTCCGAGTGTGGAAAGCGAACTCGTCAGATTCTGGGCAATGGTGGAAATCTGTGACAGAGCCGACTGTGTCGTCGTCAGGGTATTCTGGGCATTCGTGACGTTATTCGTCCAGGCAGAAACCTGCGTGATTGCCGGTTGAAGGGCGAGAGCCTGTGTCCGGGAGGAACCAAGGCCGGCGTAGCTGCTGGAAAGAACGCCGGTCGAAGCCTGGAGCTGAAGTGCGCTCTGGCTTTGTGAAAGATTCTGGACACCGAGAAGGAGCTGGCTGGAGATGCCTCCAAAACCGAAGCTGGAGATGGTTCCGGTCATGATCAGGATCCGATTGCGTTCAGCAGGGCGCTGAACATTGTCTGGACGGTCGAAACGACTTTGGCATTGGCCGCATAGGCGTTCTGCAGGGTGACGATATTGGCCATTTCCGTATCCACTGAGACGGTGGAGGTTCCGGTAAGGTTGGATGTCAGGCTGGTTTGTGTCGTCTGCGACAGGGCGAGGCCACTACTGGCATCGCTTGCGGTGGCGGCCTGTTTTGCCGTCAGGGATGTTGCGAGGGAGACGATCCCCTGATTGCCGGTATATCCCGTCGAAAGGTTTCCGGTCACGCCGAGCCCGGTGCTTGGTGCAGCTGTCTGGGCAGTTCCGGAGGCATCGGACGTTGTTCCGAAAGCGTAGCTCAGGACATTCTGGATAGTCTGCGTGCCCGACGAGCTGCTGTCGAGCAGTTTGGACGGATCATCGGTATAGACGCTGGAGACGCTCATTTCCTGCGAAAAGCCAACGCTTCCGGTCGGTGTGAGATCTGTCTGCGATGTGCCCGGAACGGTGCCGTCTGCGCCGGATGTGAAAAGGGGCATGCCCTGATCGTGCAGACGGGTGGCGACGGTTGAGGTCAGGGAGTCCAGCTGTGCCTGCATGGTGGGAAGCGTCGTGTCACGCAGGGTAATGTTGGCGCCCAGCGTTCCACCGGTCAGATGGGTGGTGACGTCCTGACCATTCAGCGTGATGGCAGGGATCGTGTTGCTGGAAGACGTGCCGGGATAGGTCGTACTGACCGAGATCTGGGCCGAGGACGTGGAAAGCGGCCACGTGGAGGACACGGTCGCGGGACTGGCGCTGCTGGTGTCGCGTGTGGGGAGCGTAACGCCATCTGCCGTGCTGATGGTCATGTCGCCGTTTGCGGACTCGGACCAGGAGACGGACAGTTCCGAAGACAGGGATGACAGGGCCGTGTAACGCTGGTTTTCCAGTGCCGCCGTATCCTGCCCTGTGCTTTTGAGGTTCATGATCTTGGTGGACAGGGCACCGATCGTGGTGAGATCGGTGTTGATGTCTGAAACCGATGAGACCACGGCGTTCTGGGCGGTCTGACGCTGGGTCTGGTAAGCAGAGGACAGGGTGTTGACGGACTGGGCGAAGCTGGCGGCGGCAGAGACGACGGTGCTCTGGGCCGAGGCGCTGTCAGGTGTGGAGGTCAGGGAGGTCAGGGCTGACTGAAGATTGCCCAGCTGATCGGACAGTGTGCCGCTGCTGCCGGAGGTGGCCGTGGTCGAGCCCTGAAGTGCCGTGATGTTGGACAGGGAATTGCTGGTGGCGGTGTAAGCCGCCACGTCTGCATTCTGGGCGTAGAGCGCTTTTTGAACCTGCTCGTTCGTGGCCAGTGTTGTAGCGGCGGTGCGAACACCAGAGCCCATATTGCCGGCTACGCTCGACTGAACATTGGCGGTTTCCTTGATATAGCCGCTTGTTCCCGCGTTGGAGACATTGTTGGACGCAACGGCCATGGCGTTCTGAACGGCGTTCAGGCCTGAGGTTGCAATCGAGAGTGCGCTGTTCAGTCCCATCGAGCAGGTATCCTTTCAGTCCGGCTTACTGGATCATTGCCAGTGTGGTCTGAAGCAGCTGATCGGCCGTGGAAACGACCTTCGTGTTCGCGCCATAGGCCTGCTGCGCCACGATCAGCTTGCTGAGATCACCGGTCAGATCAGATGTGGATTCCTCGATGGAGCCGGTGGTCAGGGTGCCGGCGCCGTTGGTGTTGACAGCATTGATCTGCGGACTGCCAGACTGTGAGGTGGCGGTATAGGCCTGCCCGTTCTGGGGAGAGAGGCTGTTCGGATCTGCGAAGGTCGTCAGCGGAACCTTGGCAACGAGCTGGGAATAGCCGTTGTCAAAGGTTGCCATGACCGAGCCGTCGGTCTGCATGGAAATGCCGGAGAAATTGCCGCTGGTGACGCTGTCGGAAACCGTTGTGACGCCAGAGGGCGTGGAGCCGTCTGTGGCGAGGCTGACACCACTGGTGCCGCCGATGGTGCCCAGGCTGACGGTCATATCCTGAGGGGAGCCTTCATATTCGAAGCTGGCGGCCGACCCCGATGCCTGGCTCTGTCCGTTAACGGAGGCAAGAGCGCCGGTGGAGGCATCGAATTTCACGGTCGCGGTATTGTCCGCATTATTGGCATTGCTGACGGTCCAGGTCGTGGCGTCAACCTGCGTCCAGTTCAGCGAAACTGTCTGGGCATTGCCCTTGCTGTCATAGGCCATGGCCGAAGTGGTGGCGCTTCCGCCGCTGGAGGTCGCGCTGCTGCCGATCTGGCCGGTCATGGTCAGCTTCGTGCTTTCGGTCGGCTGGAACGCAATGGTGGAGGGGACCTGAATGGGGCTGAGAGACGTGCTCAGGCTGCCTGTGGAGGAATTGACGTTGTATCCCTCCAGATAATAGCCGGACGTGTTGACCAGATAGCCGTTCTTGTCCTGCGAAAAGTCGCCATTCCGGGTGTAATACTGCTGCGAGCCGAGGACGGGCGAGCTGTCGTTGCTCTGACCTGTAGCCTGCACAACATTGAAAAAACCGTTGCCTGAAATGGCCAGGGCTGTGCTGTTGGTCGAAGTCGTGACCATGCCCTGGTTATCGGTATGCTGCTGGGTGGTGGCAACGACGCTGTCACTCAGGGCCTGACCGTCATTGGTGAGTTCGTTATTGGTGACGTAGTCTTCAAAGCTGGTGGTGGTCGCCTTGTAGCCGGTGGTCTGGCTGTTGGCGATGTTGTTGGACAGGTCTGTGAAGGCGTGGGACTGCGAATTCAGGCCGCTGACGGCGGTGTGGACCGCATTGATGATCGAGGACATGGCATACTCCCGGACATGGAACAGGCTGCGGGTCGTATGCCCGAGCATCACCAGCAAGGATTCCACAGCGGATATTAAGGAAGTCCTTACAAGCGGAAAAAGGGCAGACTCGCCTCTGCAAACAGTGGATTCGAGCTTTGTCAGAGGGTGAGAAAGCCGTGAAAAAACGCCAGTAGCCTCTGGTTCTCCGGCTCTGAACCGGGCATTGTGTATGGGCATGCCTCAGCCAGACGACGACCCTAAAAAGCCCAGTATTCCTGACGATTCTCCGGTCAGACCCGCAAGATTCGTTCATGGCAGCATCATGCGCCATGTCGTGACCATGGCCGGGACAGGGGCGATCGGGCTCATGGCCGTGTTTGCGGTCGATCTGCTCAATTACGGCTATATTTCCCATCTGCATGACAAGACACTGACGGCGGCGATCGCGTTTGCGACGGCGGTCAGTTACGTGCAGGTCTCGGTTTCGATCGGCATGACGATCGGGCTTGGAGCCTGCACGGGACGGCTGATCGGGGCGCGGCAGCATGCCGAAGCACGGCGTCTGGCCTCGGCATTTCTGGTGGTCATGGTGGCGATTGCCGCCGTTCTGGGGCTGCTGACAGCGACGTTTGCGACACCTCTGCTGGGGCTTTTGGGGGCTCAGGGCGAGGCACAGCAGCATGCGGCCCGGTTCCTGCGGATCGTTTCTCCGGCTTTGCCGCTGGTCTGTATGGGGATGGCGCTTTCTTCGCTTTTGCGCGCGGTTGGGGATGCGAAACGCTCGATGCGGGTGACGCTGACCGGGGCAGTTGTTTCGGCCTGTCTGGATCCGATCATGATTTTCGGGCTGCATCTGGGGCTTGAGGGCGCTGCGATCAGCACGGTTCTGGCGCGACTGGCTATTACGGCAAGTGGATTTCTGAACCTTCGGGGTCATGCCATGCTGGAATGGCCGAAACGGTCGGCATTCGGGCCTTCGACACGGCTGATTGGCGGCATTGCGGTGCCGGCGATTGCGACCAATCTCGCCACGCCGACGGGGGCGCTGTTCGTGACGCACGCGATGGCCCGGTTCGGGCTGAATGCCGTGTCAGGGCAGGCAACCATTGACCGGATCGTGCCGGTGGCGTTTTCGCTCGTCTTTGCACTGACAGGCTCGGTGGGGCCGATCATGGCGCAAAACCTCGGTGCGCGGCAGATCCATCGCGTGCAGGAAGCGCTTCTGGCGGCGCTCAAGCTGACGGCGCTGTGTGTGGGTGTAACGTGGCTGGTCCTTGCGGCGGCGCATAATTACATCCTGCAGCTTTTCGAGCTTCAGGGTGTGGGCGTGGATATCGTGCGGCTGTTCTGCTGCTGGCTGGTGCTGAGTTACATGTTTGTCGGGCTGTTGTTCGTCGCAAATACGGCGTTCAACAATCTGGGGCACCCGTTCTATTCCACGGGTTTCAACTGGGGCCGGGCGACGCTGGGGACCATTCCGTTCGTGTGGATCGGCTCGGCTTACGGGCCAATCGGGATTCTGGTCGGGCAGTCGCTGGGCGTGGTGCTGTTTGGAAGTCTGGCGGTAGTGACGGCGTTCCGGGTGATCCGGAAGCTGGAGCCGGATATCGTAAAGCCGTAAACGGGTTGTTTGGTTTGCCGCCACGTCTCTGGGACCATCTTGGTGGCCCAGGTTCGCAGCGGCGAAATGGCGCTTTATCGGGCGGAGAGAGCGCTCTTCTTTGCGGCTTTGATATTGCTCTTGGCGATCTTGCGGGCCTTGAGGCGTTCGAGACGCTCTTTCATGGCCATTTTCTCATAGCGGATGCGCTGGCGGATCCAGTTCAGCAGGCCTGAAGCTGTCAGGACGGCGATGCCGACGAAGGTCCAGCGATCGAGAGGCTGCTTGAAGAGGAAGTAGCTCAGCGCGACACCCCAGGCCATCTGGCTGTATTGCGGCAGGGCGACGCGGTTCGCCGGTGCCCGGGCGGTTGCGAGCATCATGCAGAGCTGTCCGAGAGCGGTCAGGAAGCCGTAACCGAACAGGAAGAACCAGATCTTTGTGTTGGATGGCCATGTGGCGTGGGCCATCATGAGAAGGCCGTTCCCCACCAGCGCGCCCATCAGACTGGATCCGAAGAGCGACAGGCGGACGGTTTCCTTGCTGGCGATGCGATAGGCGATCACGCTGCCCGCATTGGCGCAGGCGGCCAGAAGGGCGCAGAGATGCCCCAGATTGAGCGGTCGCATTCCCGGGCGCAGGACGATGAGAACGCCTGCAAAGCCGAGGCCGACAGCCAGCCAGGCCCAGAACGTCACCTTCTCCTTGAGCAGAACGACGGACAGGATCGTGACGAACAGCGGCATCAGGAAGGTGATCGACAGCGCCTCGGGCATCGAGAGCAGCATGAAGGCTTTGACGCTGGCGGCTGTGGCGACGAAGACGCAGACCGCGCGCAGCAGCCACATGCCGCGGAGCTTCGGGCGCACGATGTCGAGATAGGATTCACCCGATTTGCGGATGAAGGGAAGAATGAGAAACCCGAACACACCGCCAAAAAACGCGACCTCAAAGGGGTCGAGACTCCCGTCCAGCAGTTTGGAAAAAGCGTCGCTGATGGCGAACGCAGAATAGGCTCCGAAGGCCAAGGCCATTCCGGAGAAGAGGGTTTTGGTGTCCATAAGGCGCGGGGACTCTGACGGGAGAGAGAGAGAGAGAAGGAAACGTGCTGGAAAATGACCTGGCAGTCCCGAAACACCTAATGAAGAGCGTCCGGACCTGAATTGAGGGCATCAGTAATTTCGGTCAGGCTTCTTAGAAGAAGTATTATGGAAATTCAAACCCGTTTCCGGAACATCGAATATTTTATTCTTTAATTGCCACATATATTAAATCATCACATGTAATTATTTATACATAACATTATGATGGTTATCTCTATGGCGCAGGCTCTGCCTGCGGAGTGATTCTGTTCAGCCGGAGAAATCGACTCTGGCAAAGGCGTTCGTTATAGAGGCCGCATTCTTCAATGTGGTTTTCAGGGGACGGTCTGTGCAGTGCGAATGGCGTAGGTCTTACGACAGGCTAGTTCCGATGCTGATTAAAGAGCATTTCGGGGATCCGGGTGTGATGACCCGGCAGTTTCCCTACATGAAGTCGAATTTCCTCTGGAAAGGGGATGATTTCATTCTTACGCCGGAAGCGCTCGCCAATCCAAAGAACAAGTATCATGGGCTTGAGCGGCTGGCGCAGGAGCATCATGAGGCCGGAGACTGGCGGCTGGCCGGAGAATACTGGCTGATCGCAGCGGGGTGGCGCCGGAACCTGATGGACCCCGAAAACGAGCGGCATGTGGAAGCGCTGCAGTTCGCGCTGCGTCATGTCGAATATGATCGCGCACTGGCGGAGTGGAAAAAGAAGAAGCTCAGCCGGAACGCGATGCCGTATCCGAGCCAGTTCGGGCTTTCGGACGACTGATTTTCCGGAGCGCTCCATGCAGGGAGGGAAGTCCCTGCATGGATACGCAGTCTGAAAACTACTGCCCGAAGACCTGCTGATAGAAGGCGAGTTCCCTTTGCAGGGCGTCTTCTATGGTGTCGCGGGCGCGGAAGCCGTGGGCTTCCTCCGGATAGACGTGCAGGGCGGAATGTTCCAGTTTTGTGCGCATGGACTCCGCCTGTGAGAGGGGGACGACCCTGTCTGCACCACCATGCAGGAACAGGACGGGAACGGAAATTCCACCTGCCTGCGTGATGGGAGAACGTTTCAGATACACGGCCTCGTCTTCCGGGTAGGGGCCGATCAGGCCGTCCAGATAGCGGGCTTCAAACTTGTGCGTTTCTTCGGCCAGCGCGCGCAGGTCCGTAACACCATAAAGGGATGTTCCGGCGGCGAAGAGGTCCGACTGGGCGAGAGCGCCAAGAACGGTCAGGCCACCGGCGCTGCTGCCACGGATGACACAGCGGGCGGGATCGGCGAGCCCTCGGGCGAGCACGGCCTGCACACCGGCGAGGCAGTCTTCGATATCCGCGACGCCCCACTGTCCGTCCAATGCTTCACGATAGGCGCGGCCGAAGCCGGTTGAACCGCGATAATTGACGTCGAGGACGGCGAAACCGCGCGAGGTCCACCACTGCACCTTGAAAGCGAAGGAGGGGTTGGCGCGGCCGGTCGGGCCGCCATGGGCCATGACGACGAGCGGGGGTTTTTCGCCGTCCTGAAGCGCGCTGGTGCTGCTGGCGGGAGCGTAGAACAGGGCGTGGGCTTCTGCGCCGTTTGCTGTCGGGAAGGTCAGGGGCGTGGGGGTTGCGATATCGGCTTTTGTGATGCCGGGGGGCAGGGTGACGCTGGTGCGGAAGCGGTTACAGGCCTCGCCGGGGCGGCCCATGGCGATGGCGGCGGGCGCGTCGGCCGGGGCGTCGATCCAAGCGAAATGTCCGTCTTCGAGCGGTTGCGTGACGTTGACGGGGCTGCCGAGCGAGACGTCCGTCCAGTGTCCGTTTTCTTCCAGCAGGACGTGATTGAGACCGTGGCGGATGCCGAGGGCCAGCAGTCTGTTTCCGAGCAGCGGGGCCATGCTGCGCTGTCCGAAGACCCAGTGGGGCAGGCCGATTTCGGCGTTGGCACCATCGAGGGAGTGCGGGTGCCAGCCGGTGTCGTCATGGAAAAAGCGGATGGGGGTCCAGCGGCCTGAGGCGTCGGACGTGGCGTAGAGCGTGCCATCGGGGGACCAGCAGGGTTCGATGATGCTGCATGGCTTCGGGCCTGAAAGGTCTGTCACGGGGCCAAGCGTGCCGGTTGTGCGATCGAAGGGGGCGACGCAGAGGGTTGTGACGGTCCAGGGCATGGCGGGGTCGTTCCAGCTGAACCAGGCCAGGAAGCGTCCATCGGGTGAGGGGCGGGGGGCAGCGTAGAAATCCGCGCCTTTGACCAGAACGGTTTCGCTGCCGTTGCTCTGCACATGGACGAGGGTTGCAACGGGCGTGCCTTCGCCGTGGCTTTCTCTTACGCAGAAGACTGCTTCGGAAAGCGGATCGAAGGTCAGGTCGGCGTAGCGGTGTTCCGGGGTTTCGGCCGCCTGTGCCCATTGCGTGGCGGTGGTGCCGTTGCTGAACCAGATGCCGCCACGTTTGCGGTCACTGAAAACGACCTGCGGGGCGCCTTCCTTCAGACGGACATCCCATGCGCCGCCGCCATATTCATGCACGCGGGTGCCGACCGAATAGCCGGGGGGGATCAGATCGCGGATCCGGCCTTCGGGGTCGCGGGCGGTGATGACGGAGCGGCCCTCTTCATCCGGGCGGCTTTCGAGCCAGAAGGTCCAGTTCCCTGCCGTGCGGAGTTCGGAGAAGGACAGGGTGCGACCGGCCACGAGTTCGGGCGTGACCCAGGACGGCCAGTTTCCGGATGCGGACGTGGCGCCGGGGGTGGCTGTGGGGGAAGGCGATGTCGTCATTTTTCATCCTGTCTCCGATGCCGTAGTATCGTAACCGGCGGCACTCTCTTCCGCCACAGCTTGAACGGGACCAGGACACTGTTTCATCTCAGTCATTTTCTCGACCACATGCTGGTGCATTACGGCTATGGCGTCGTTGGCATCATCGTCATGTTCGAGAGCATGGGCCTTCCTCTTCCGGCGGAGAGCGTCATTATCGCCGCTTCGCTCTATGCGGGCAGCACCCATCATCTGGAAATCCGCTGGATTGCGCTGGCAGCCGTGCTTGGCGCCATCATGGGCGACAATATCGGGTATCTGATCGGCCATCACTTCGGTTACGGCATTCTGAAAAAGCATGGCCACAAGGTCGGCATGACGGAAGAGCGGCTGATGCTGGGGCGGTATCTGTTCCGCAAGCATGGCGGAATCGTCGTGTTCCTCGGTCGTTTCATCGCGGTGCTGCGTGTGTTTGTGGCGTTGCTGGCCGGAGCGAACCGGATGCCCTGGCATTCGTTCCTGTTCTTCAATGCGCTGGGCGGTATCTGCTGGGCCGGGGGCTATGCTTTCGTCACCTATGAACTGGGCAAGCAGATCGAGAAGATTTCGGGACCTGCCGGAATTGCCATGGCCATTGTGGGGGTCGCCTGTCTGATCGGGGCGCTTGTTTTTCTCAAGAAGAACGAGAAGCGTCTGACGGATGAGGCGCTCAAACAGGCTCAGGCCGATGAATTGCGCGACGATGCGCGCACGGACAAGAAACCGAGCTGACACACAGAAGGACAGACTTCATGACACAGCCCTCCGCTTCCGAATGGTCCACCGACTCTCTTGCCCGTCTGGACGGGAAAACGGCGCTCATTACCGGATCGACCGGGGGGCTGGGGTTTGAGGTTGCGTGCGGGCTGGCGCGGCAGGGTGCGATGATCCTACTGAGCGGGCGCAACCGTGACAAGGGGCAGGCGGCTCTGGCGCGACTTCATGAGCGGGTGCCGTTCGTCAAGGCGCGGTTCGAGCTGCTGGATCTGGCGTCACTGGCCTCGATCGAGGCGTTTGCGTCCGCTTTGCGGAGCCGGGGCGAGCCGATCCATCTTCTGGCGAACAATGCCGGGGTCATGGGGCCTGCGACGCGGCTGACGACGAAGGACGGGTTTGAGCTTCAGTTCGGGACCAACCATCTCGGGCATTTTGCGCTGACCGGACGGCTTCTGCCGCTGCTGGCTGCGGGAAATGCGACAGTCATGACCGTGGCGTCTCTGGCAGCGCTGAAGGGTGAGTTGCCGTTCGGGGATCTGAATGCGCGGCATTCCTACAATCCGATGGTCCGTTACCGGCAGAGCAAGCTGTGCAATCTGCTGTTTGCGCTGGAACTGAACCGCCGGGCCGCGAAAGCGCCCTGGCCCATTCATTCGCGCGCGGCGCATCCGGGCTGGGCGGCCAGCGATATCGTTGCGAATAACGGCAGTCTGGACCAGTCCGCCAACAGGGCGGCGCGGTTCATGCGCAGCGTGGCGCGGAGCTTCGCCGGGCCGGTCTTCCATGCGATGGGACAGACGGTCGAGGAAGGCGCCTGGCCGCTGCTCTATGCGCTTGCCAGCCCGCAGGCCCATGACGGGGGCTATTACGGTCCGCAGGGGCCTGGGGAGCGTCGTGGCGTGCCCGGGATCGCAGGGCTGCCCGCACTGACGCATGTACCCGGCCTAGCGGAACGTCTCTGGACGGTCTCCGAACAGATGACCGGTGTGAAATACGGGCTGATCTGAACAGAATAAAAGTTTTTGGGTGTCGCCTTTTTTCAAAAAGGTGACGTTCCTTGACGCGTCTTGGCTTTGAAGCTTTTTGGAAAAAGCTTCACCAAAAACTTTTATCCGGGGTTTTTCTCAGGGGCGGACGATGATCATGATGACGATGATCATCATCAGGATTGTCGGCACCTCATTGGCGATCCGGTAGTATTTTTCAGAATGCTGGTTGCGGTCTTCGGCGAAACCGCGACGCCATTTACCACATGCGCCGTGAAAACCGGCGAGGCCGAGGACGCAGATCAGTTTCGTCCACCACCAGCCGGAATTCCAGTCGATCAGGCCGGGAATGGAGGCCAGTGCCCCGCCTGCGAGGAAGGTCACGATCATCGCGGGCGTCATGATCTGGCGCAGGAGCTTGCGCTCCATGACCTTGAACCGCTCGCTCTCGGCTGTGCCCGGTACCACCTGACAGTGATAGACATACAGGCGCGGCAGGTAGAACGTGCCGGCCATCCAGGCGATAAACGCCATGATGTGCACGGACAGGATCCAGCTCTGATAGGTCGCGAGAAAGTCGGTCATGCGTGTTTCTGGCTTTCAAGCGTCCGGCGCAGGAGGGGTACCAGCTCGTCCAGATGCGTGATGCGAACCGAACCTTCAACGGGCCAGAAGGGAGGCGCGGGCTCCTCCGCCGGGCGAAGAAGCACACAGGCCATGTTGGCCTTCCAGGCAGCCTCCGCGCCCGTATTACTGTCTTCGATCACGACACAGTTTTCCGGCAGGACGCCCTCGGCCTTTGCGGCGTACAGATAGACGTCCGGCGCGGGTTTGGGGCAGCCCATATCATTGGCGGAATGGACGCGGTTTTCGGGGAAATACTGCGACATTCCGGTATGCTCGAACTTGGCGTCCATCTCCCGGACGGAAGAATTCGAGCCAACGCGAACCGGCATTCCCAAAGCCCGCATGTCTGCCAGCATTTTGAGTGCTCCGCTTACGGGTTCTGCGCTTTTCTGCATCATCTGTACGAGATTTTCGCGCAGTTTGAATGCCGTTTCGTCGGGCAGGGAATGGCCGAGTTCCTGCTCGAGTTCTTTCACAACCTGCGGCAACGCCATACCCGCGAAGCGCTTATGCGCCTCGTCGTCCGAAATGGACACCCCTTTGGAGCGGGCGAATTCCGCCGTGGCCCGGCAGGAGGGGCCTTCGCTGTCCACGAGAACGCCGTCGCAGTCGAAAATGACCAGTTTCAGCTGGCCATTCGGGTCCAGGGCGGTGGTCATACGGAGCGTACCGCCTCGACGAGGGCTGCGACGTTTTCAGGCGGCGTGTGCTGCATGACGCCGTGTCCGAGATTGAAAACATGAGGTTTTCCGCGCATCGCGTCGCGGATGGCCTGGGCTTCGCGGATCATTTTCTCGCCGCCGGAGAACAGGATCATCGGATCCATGTTGCCCTGAAGCGTCAGACCGGGGACGGCTTTGGACAGCAGTTCGGAGATCTGGGCCGGATCGGCGACCGTGTCGAGCGCCAGCGTGTTAACGCCGGTTTTCTGCGCATATTCGCGGACCATGATGCCGCCGAGACGCGGGAAACCGATGATCGGGGTTTTGGGATGACGGGCGCGGATGTACTCGACGATCTGGCGTGTCGGCTCGATCACATAGCGGCGGAAGGCGGAGGGCGGCAGGATTCCGGCCCAGGAATCGAACAGCATCACGGCTTCCGCGCCGGCTTCGATCTGGCCGCAGAGCATCTCGGCGGTACTCGAGGTCAGGGTATCGATCAGGCGATCGAACAGGGCCGGATTGGTCTGCATCATGCGGCGGGTTTCGGCGAAATCCCGCGATCCACCGCCCTCGACCATGTAGCACGAGACCGTGAACGGACTGCCTGCGAAGCCCAGAAGCGTGGTGACGTCGGGAAGCTCTTTTGCAAGACGGGACAAGGTCTCCCGCACTGGTGCGACGGCGTCCTGTACGCGTTTGGGGTCCAGTCGGGCGAGGTCGGCTTCGGAGCGGATGGCGCCGAGCACGGGACCGCGTCCGTCAATGAATTCAAGGGACTGACCCATGGCCCAGGGCAGGATCAGGATGTCGGAAAACAGGATGGCGCCGTCCATGCCGTAGCGGCGGATCGGCTGGATCGTCAGCTCGGTGGCCATGTCCGGGGTCATGCACCGGGTCAGGAAGTCGGCGCGGTCACGCATGGCACGGAATTCGGGGAGATAGCGGCCTGCCTGACGCATGAGCCAGACCGGAGGCGGCCAGACGGCTTCACCACGGAGGGCCCGCAGAAGCGGTTTCGACGAGGGTGAGGAAGGTGCGTTTTCCGAAATCATGCCGCCCACTAATCATAAAAGAAAAAAGAAAGAAATGCTGGAGGTTAAGATGATCCCTGTGGATACCGGGGTACCCGGCATTCTGAAAATGTACCCCGTCTTACTCACACTGTGTACAACTCTGGAAGCCGCAGTCTGCATGGGAGTCGTTGATTCTGTCCCGAATTGCCCACAGAGAGGGTGTGTACAACCCCCAGTTATGGATGGTGTACCGTACAATCCACGGTACTCGGTACTCCTTTCGGGAAGGCAGGTACTATCCCCATGTACCCCAGTACTGACGCAATGCCTTCACAGGGTTTCTTGCAGTACTCGTCCTTCTTTCCGCAGTCGATAGTACGGAGTCGTACATCATGATGTCTTTCAGTACTTCCCTGATTCTTGCCAGCGGCTCTTCGGCCCGGCGCATGCTGCTCGAAAATGCGGGTCTTACGGTGCGGGCCAGACCGGTCGATCTTGATGAGGAGGCGCTTCGGCGATCCTGCAAGGCGCAGGGACATACGCTTTCTCAAACGGCGATCGCTCTGGCGGATGCAAAAGCCAATCTCGCGACACGGGATGTGGGCTTCAATGATCTGACGGTGGCGGCGGACCAGATCCTTGATCTGGACGGGGTGGCATTTGCCAAGCCGGGCTCCGTGGACGAGGCGGCGGAGCATCTGCGTCGACTGCGGGGGCAGACGCATGTCCTGCGCACGGCTGTCGTTCTCTATAATGGGGGCGAGAAGGTTTGGGAGTATCTGGCGTCGCCGCATCTGACCATGCGGGATTTTTCGGAGGCATTTCTTCAGGCTTATCTGGAGCGGGAGGGGGCGGCGATCCTGTCCTGTGTGGGGGCGTATCGGCTTGAAGGGCCGGGGATACAGCTTTTTTCGGCTGTGGAAGGCGCGCAGGATGCCGTGATGGGGCTGCCACTACTTCCTCTGCTGGAGGAACTGCGGGTCCTGGGAGCAATTGCGGCCTAAAAAATCTGTTTTTCAGGCTTGTCAGGGCGAAATCATGACGATATACCGCGCTCATCCGGCTCCGTCCCAAAGGGGCCGCAGATGAAACATGTGGGGCCATAGCTCAGTTGGGAGAGCGCCTGAATGGCATTCAGGAGGTCGTCGGTTCGATCCCGATTGGCTCCACCAGTTTCCCTTTATTCCTGAAAATTTGAAATTTCTGTTTCGGTTCTGTTGTGGCAGCTCCCGATCTGTTGACGCGGGCGTTCAGCTCTCATACGGCAGTCGGATGCAGATCGGAACGCGACACGCCCCCTTGCCCACCATCATGGATGCTGACCAGAAGGCGCTCTGGAGTGGCTGGCTGACGCGGACGGTGTTGCCGGAATGGAGTGGCGTCGGGTTTGATCGCGGCCGGCGGCTTTATCATGAACGACTGACACTTTCCGGAGAACCCCTGGTCCTGCCGGCGTCGCGTTTGATGGTGCAGGCGCGGCAGATCTCGACATTCTGTCGTGCCGCGCTGGATGGGCTGCATGATGCGTCCACGCAGGCGCTGATGTGTGTGGAAGAAGTCGAACGGCTTTACCGGCATCGGGACGGACAGGCTGGATGGATCTTCTCCGTGGCGCCGGATGGATCACCGGTCGGGACGAAGCGGGATCTGTATGCGCACGCTTTCATTCTTTATGCCTATGGCTGGGCATACCGGTTGAGCGGCAATCCCCATTTTCTGTCTGTTGCGCGGCAGACTGTGCTGGAACTTCACGAGATCTTCCGGGCCGAGCATGGTGGTTTTCTGGATGAAGTTCCGCTGACGGGGCAGGTGCGGCATCAGAACCCGCATATGCATCTGCTTGAAGCGTTTCTTGTGCTGTTTGAAGTATCGGGGGACAGTTTCTATCTGGACGAGGCGACGGCACTGGTGCGGCTTGCACTGGACAGGCTGATCCAGTCCGGTTCGGGGGCGTTGCTTGAAGATTTCGTGACAGACTGGCGACCATCGGCTCCGTCAGGAGAAAACCGTGTGGAGCCGGGGCATCTTTTTGAATGGTCCTGGCTGTTTGGGGACTATCTGCGCCTGAACACTGCGGCGAAGAATGCCGGGGTGATCGGGCAGGCTGCGGAAGGGCTGTTCGCGTTCGGGATGCGTTATGGAGTGATGGGATCCGTGGTGCGGGATGCCATTCTCGATGACGGGCGGGTGCTGGAAAATGCGACGCGGATCTGGCCGCAGACCGAGCTGTGTCGTCTGCTGATCTGCCGGAACGAGAGGCCGGACATTCTTCGGGGCCTGAGCGATCATTTCTTTGAAACGTTCATTCCTGATCAAGGGAGTGCCCTGTGGGTCGACCGTTTCGATGCGTCAGGAAAGGCCGCTGTTTCTGATGTGCCAGCCAGCTCGCTCTATCATATTTATGGGGCAGCCCGGGAATTCTGTTGAAGTGACCCGGGGAAGTGACCTGGGGTGGACCTGCTGCCCAGCTATGTTAGCGTGACTCTGGCAGCGACGGTTTTCAACTTCTGACAGGTGCTGCCTGAACATTCTCTGAAGGAGAAATACAGTGCGTTACTCAAACGGTGTATTTGCGGTTCTTGCAGCAGTTGGTCTGGTTGTGTCTTCGGCTCATGCCCAGTCCATCCCCGGTGTTGGCAGTGCGGGCAATGCCATGAGCGGCATGTCGGGCATGAGTGGCATGACCGGCGGTTCGGGTGTGATGAGCAGCATGCTGCCGAACGTGTCCTCCGCCAGCACGGGGAATGTTGCCGGTGTGTTGAGCTACTGTGTGCAGAATAACTATCTCAGCGGCAGTGGTGCGACATCGGCACTGAGCAGCCTGACCGGCAAGCAGAGTGTCACGTCTTCCAGTGATTATACGGCTGGTCAGCAGGGGCAGCTTCTGACGGGGGGGAGCAATGCGCTTTCGCTGTCGAGCCTTAAGGGCCAGATGAAGCAGAAAGTGTGCAGCATGATCCTCAACCGCGCGCAGAATCTTCTGTGATCTGAGGAGGATGTTCTGGCCTGTTATGGCACTGCCGGAGCAGGCTGGAATGTTTTTGGAAAAAGGACGGTTGGATCAGTGAAGTATCTCGTTACGGGCGGGGCCGGGTTTGTCGGCAGTCATCTTGCGCAGGCTCTGGTGGACGCTGGACATGACGTTGTCGTTCTCGACAATCTGAGCACTGGCCATCGTGCGGCTGTGCCGCAGGGCGCGGAGTTCCTGCATGTCGATCTGGCGGATGCGGAGGCGACGGACCGGGCGGTGGCTTCGGGGCAGTGGGATGCGGTTCTGCATTTCGCGGCGCTGTCGCTTGTGGGCGAAAGCATGAGCCAGCCTTTCCTCTATCTGCGTCGGAACTACATCACGGCGCTGAACCTGATTGAGGCCTGCACGCGGCATGGCGTGAAGCGTTTCGTATTCTCCTCGACGGCGGCGCTGTTTGGCGGCGATGATCGTCCGCCGCTGATTTCGGCGGATGCACCGGTTGATCCGGGATCGCCTTATGGCGAGAGCAAATATCTGATCGAGCGTGCGCTGGTCTGGGCGGACCGGATCTGCGGTATGAAGAGCGCGTGCCTGCGCTATTTCAATGCGGCGGGTGCGGATGCGCAGGGACGTCTGGGTGAGGATCACCGGCCGGAGACGCATCTCATTCCGCTGACGATCGACGCGGCGCTGGGTCGTCGGGCCGGGCTGAAGCTGTTCGGGAACGATTATCCGACCCGCGATGGCACCTGTGTGCGCGATTATATCCATGTGACGGATCTGGCCGATGCGCATATCCGCGCCATGGGGCAGCTCGATGAGCGGTCCGTGACGTATAATCTGGGCAATGGTCTGGGCTTTACCAATCTGGAAGTGGTCCAGAGTGTCGAGCGCGTCAGCGGCCGGAAAGTGCCTTGGGAATGGGCGCCGCGCCGTGGGGGTGATCCGGCGGTTCTGGTGGCGGATTCTTCGCAGATTCGTCAGGAAACCGGCTGGGACCCGCAGTTCAGTCAGCTTGATGATATCGTCGAGACGGCCCTGCACTGGCGGGTGGACCATCCGGACGGATATGGTGTCGCTTAAAGCGGTTTGACCAGATCGGCCACGAGGCCGCTGGTGGCGGTCAGGGCATCCTGAGGACACAGTTCGATCAGGAGCCCCTGACTTCCGCCGTTGATAACGACGGGTGTGCCGTCCATGCCGCATTGTTCGAAGGCCGTGGGGACGGCGCTGCGTTGTCCGAAGGGGCTGACGCCGCCGATGCGGTAGCCGGTGCGCTGTTCGGCGTCGGGGCGGGAGAGCATCTTGGCTTTCCGGCCTCCGAACGCCTGTGCCACGCGGGCAAAATCCAGTTCGCGGTCCGCGGGAAGCACCACGCAGGCGGGGCGGCCGTCGATCTGGACCATCAGTGTCTTGAGAACGTGGTCCGGCGACAGGCCGAGTGCTGCGGCAGCGGCCACGCCGAGTTTTCCCGCCGAGGGGTCATACTCATAGACATGGCGTTCATAGGAAATGCCGAGCGCGTCCAGTGTCAGGGTCGCGGATGTGTCCTGCACGCTTGTCCTCCTGTCCTGTGCGGTCATCGTGAGGTGTTCAGGATGGCAGGCGCGGGCGTCCGATGCTAGGGTTGGGCTCATGATTCAACAGTGTTTCGTCCGCAACCATGGCTGCTAGTCTGCTGGCCTGCATGCTGGCTTCGGCTTTGCATTACCATCTGCCGCCGCGCATTCTCCCTGCGATCCAGCGGGTCGAAGGCGGGGTGATGGGGCATGTCAGCACTAATACGGATGGTTCGGTCGATATCGGGCTCATGCAGATCAATTCGCGCTGGATTTTGCCGATCGCGTCGATGATCCATCAGCCGGCGCCGCAGGTGGCGGCGCGTCTGGCGCTGGAGCCGTGTTTCAATATCGCGGCTGCCGCCATGATCCTGCGCAGGGCGCTGGATGACGAGCATGGCAATCTGATGAAGGCGATCGGGGATTATCATTCCCGCACACTGCCGCTCAATCGGGATTACCAGCGCAGGGTTGTGGCTGCTGCGGCGGCGCTTTATCTGCGTCAGGGATAAGAGGCACGGGTGAGGATGGTCAGGCCGGATGTGTTACTTTATAACACCTGAGCCTTGACCCCTGCCCCGAGGAACATGATGCGTTTTTTTCCGGCTTTTCTGCTGGCTGCACTGATTTCAGGGAGTGTGGCTGTCGCTCAGGCCGAGCCTTCCCGATCTCCGGTGCGCGTGGTGTGCGTCGAAGCCGCCTGGTGCGATGTGGCGGCGCAGATCGGCGGAGCGGATGTTCAGACGCAGTCCCTTCTGGCGACGCCGGGGATTGACCCGCATGACCTGACACCCTCCCCATCCATGGCCCGCGCCATGGCGGGAGCCACCATCGCCGTAGTGAATGGCGCAACGTATGACGACTGGGCACTTCCGTTCACGAGCTCTGCCTCGTCGCGGATCGTGGTGGCCTCCATTGCGGGATGGCAGCCCGGCGATAATCCGCATCTTTTTCTTGATCCGGCGGCTGTCGGGAAAGTCGCGCATGTCTTTGCAGACATGCTGTCGCATCAGCCGGGGATTTCGGCTTCGGATGTGGCGGAGCGACTGTCGGCGTTTCTGAAAGAACTGGATGGCGTGACGGGGAGTCTGGCCGCAATGAAGGCGCGTCATGCTTCTGTGCCGGTGGAGGCTGTCGAACCGGTGGGTGAGATGCTGCTCCGGGATGCGGGGCTGACTGTTGTGGATGAGAGTTTTGCGCTGGCGATCATGAACCATGCCGAGCCGTCACCGCGCGATGTGGCGCAGGTTGATACGCAGATTGACGGACGCCGCGTCCGGATGCTGATTACCAACCCGGCCATTCACTCGCCACAGATCGACCGGCTGGTGGATCGGGCGCAGGCTGTGGGCTTGCCTGTTGTGGCGATTGGCGAGACGTTGCCACCGGGGCAGTCCTGGCAGGGCTGGGTTCATGGTATTCTTCAGACGGTGGAGCAGGCACTGGGTGATGGCGGAAAATAACCGGGTCTGCTGTCAGCCGGAGCGCGGGCTGGTCCTGCGGGACGTGACGCTCACGGCGGGATCAACCTGCGTGTTGCGCGACGCGTCTCTTGCTGTGCCGCTTTCGGGGATGACGCTTCTGTCCGGGCGCAACGGGGCCGGGAAGTCCACGTTGCTGCGGGCGATGCTGGGGCTGATTCCGCTCCAGAGTGGCGAGATCATGACGCATGGTCTGCCGCCAGCGCAGGCCCGGCAGCATATCGGTTACATGCCCCAGAGCGTGACGGATGCGGCGCTGCTGCTGCCCGCGGTCAGTCATGTCCGGGCGGCGGTGGACGGGCTGCGCTGGGGGCTGCCTCTGCGGTTGCGGTTCCGGCGGGAGGAAGCTGACCGACTTCTGGCGCTGACGGGGGCTTCCGCGTTTGCGCATCGTCCGCTGGGACTGTTGTCGGGCGGCGAGCGTCAGCGGGTGGGTCTGGCGCAGGCTCTGGCGGGGACTCCGGATCTGCTGCTGCTGGATGAGCCTCTGGCGGCGCTCGATCACGCGGGGCAGGAACAGACGGTGCGGCTGCTGATGGATCTGACGGAGCGTCTGGGGATCGGGATTGTCCTGACATCGCATGAGACGGAGGCGCTGGCCGGGGCCGTGACGCGCGTTGTGCAGCTTGCGGACGGGGGGCTGCATGTTCGAGTTTGATTTCATGCGCCATGCCTTTGTGGGCGCGGCTGTTGTGTCGTTTCTGGCGGGGACGGTAGGCTGGTTCCTGATGCTGCGGCGTCAGGCGTTTGCGGCCCATGCGCTGTCCCATATCGGGTTCAGCGGTGCGGCCGGGGCGGTGTGGCTCGGCTTTCCGCCGCTGTCGGGGATGGTGGTGTTCAGTCTGATGGCCGGGTTTGCCATCGGGGCCGAGCGCGAAGGGGAGCGGGGCGTTCCGGCCCAGCGGGACAGCACGATCGGGCTTGTTCTGGCGGCCAGTCTGGGGCTTGGA
Source organism: Gluconobacter sp. Dm-62 (assembly GCF_018256155.1). Taxonomy (GTDB): domain Bacteria; phylum Pseudomonadota; class Alphaproteobacteria; order Acetobacterales; family Acetobacteraceae; genus Gluconobacter. The sequence goes on along the minus strand of NZ_JAERLY010000008.1, from coordinate 29,578 downwards.
GCCTGGTTCCTGCATATGAGCAACCGGGGTTCCAGCCTCGCGACGACGCTTTTGTTTGGCGATGTGCTCGGGATTGATGTGCCGACGCTGGAGGCGCTGTGCGGCGTGGCTGTGCTGTGTCTGGCGCTGCTGGCGTTTCTGGGACGTCCGCTGCTGTTTGCCAGTCTGGCGCCCGAAGTGGCGCGGGCGCGGGGTGTTCCGGCGCGTCTGGTCTCGGTGGTGTTTATGGCGGTGGCCGCGCTGGCCTGTGCAGCTTGTGCGGAAGTGGCCGGGGCACTTCTGGCGTTCAGCCTGATGATCGGGCCGGCTGCGACGGCGCTGAAGCTCGGTCTGGGACCGCTGGCGGGAATTGCCGTTTCGGTTGGGCTGGCGCTCGCGCTGTCATGGGGTGGACTGATGCTGTCCTGGGTGACGGACGCGCCTGTTCCGTTCTGGATCGGGCTTGGGGCAGCCCTGTCCTATGCGCTGGCTGATCTGTGGCGGCGCTTCAGAAGTCCGTGAGGCCAGACAGTTTAAAATGAATCAGCAGAATGAACGCGACAAGCATCACGTGCATGATGATCAGCGCTTTCAGGGTAATGACTGGAATGTCGCGGGTTGTATCAGGTGTCTGCATGGAGTGTATCCTGACGGTTTTGGGACGCGATAGTCAATCATGATTGTATTTTGAGAGTGTTTTATGGCTGTTTTCTCCCAAGCCTGAAAAACCATCCGTTTTGTGATATGTTATCTCACTATGGAAAACGATATGAAAACAGTCCGAACCGGACGGGATCATATTGATCCCGCGTCCATCGAAGTTTCTCCCAATGCCAAGCTGATGCTGATTCTGGCCGCTGTGGTCGCCGCAATCTGCGGCGGCCTCTACGGCTATGACACGGGCATCATCTCCGGAACGCTGCCGCTGATCGGTGATGATTTTCACCTGAATGCCACCATGAAGGAGAGTGTCGCGTCCGCCATTCTTCTGGGGGCAATTTTTGGTGCCTTTGTTGCTGGTGGTCTGTCGGAGAAATACGGACGGCGGAACACCACCTGTATGGTGAGTGGTCTGTTCGTGGTGGGGGCGACGGCCTGTTCCTTTGCGCCGGATGTCTGGAGCCTGATCGCCGCGCGTTTTGTGCTGGGACTGGCGGTCGGTGGTTCGACGCAGGTCGTGCCGATGTATATTTCCGAACTGGCGCCGCAGGAGCGTCGTGGCACACTGGTCACGATGTTCAACGTGGCCATCGGTCTGGGCATTCTGATCGCCAATATCATTGGCTTTACCGAGCGCGTGAACTGGGGCTGGCGTCCGATGGTCGGGATTGCCGCCATTCCGGCCGGTATCGTGTTCATTTCCATGTTCTTCATGCCCAAGAGCCCGCGCTGGGCGGCTGAGAACGAAGGCATGAAGAGTGCCATCATCCAGCTCGGCCGGATCCGCACGACCAAGCGCGCCATCCGCCGCGAGGTTCAGACTATCCGTGAGAACGCGGAAGGGATCGAGCCGAAGAACCGTGGCTGGCGCGGTCTGTTCCAGCCCTGGGTTCGCCCGGCGCTCGTGGCTGCCCTTGGCGTTGCGTTCTTCACGCAGTGCGGCGGTCTGGAAATGATGATCTACTATACGCCGACCTTCCTGAATGATGCGGGTTTCGGCACGTCGTCGGCGCTTCTGGCGTCACTGGGTGTGGCGGTGATCTACTGCATCATGACGTTCCTGGGCTGCATGTTCGTGGACCGGATCGGCCGTCGTCGCCTGATGCTCATCATGGGGCCGGGGGCTGCGCTGTCGCTGGTTGGGCTTGGCGTGATGTTCATGAGCCATCCGGCTCCGGGCAGCGTCGGCGCCTATATGATTGTGGTGTTCCTGCTGCTGTTCATGATGTTCAATTCCGGCGGGATCCAGGTCTGTGGCTGGCTGCTGGGGGCTGAAATGTTCCCGCTGTCGATGCGCGGGCAGGCAACGTCCCTTCATGCCGCAACGTTGTGGGGCGCCGATCTGCTGGTGACCAGCACGGCGCTGAGTATGGCCGAAGCCATCGGGCTGAGCTGGACGATGTGGTTCTATGCGTTCGTCAATCTGGCGTCCGTGATCTTCGTCTTCTTCTTCGTGCCGGAGACGGCTGGAGCCTCGCTTGAGGATATTGAAGAGGCGCTGATCGAAAAGCGCTTCCGTCCCACGCCGGGGAATACCCGGATCGTCCAGAGCGAAGACGAGGACGCCGAAGCGGCTGCATGATACGCTTTCCCCTTCATGCAGAAGGGGACTGACCATGACGGATGTTATCGCTCAGAGGGTTGCTGCCGCACGATGTGGCAGCAACCCTTCTGTTATCGGGCGTATGAAATCGGGTTGGCTGGTGATCGGTCACACACAGCCTTTGCCGGGATACTGCCAGCTTCTGGCCGATCCGGTTGTGCCGACGATTAATGATCTTCAGGGTGAAGCGCGGGCGCAGTATCTGGCAGATATGGCGGCGGTCGGGGATGCGCTGCTGGCCGTGACCGATGCGGTGCGGATCAATTACGAAACCTGGTGCAATCTGGCGCCGTCCCTGCACACCCATATCGTGCCGCGCTATGCGTCCGAGGATCCGGAGAAGGCTACCCGCCCGGCGACGACGGTCTATGATTACGATGCGGCGCGGCTGTCCAGTGTGGCGCAGGACGGACCGTTCATGGAAGCCATGCGTCAGTTTCTAGGTTTAGAGGCCTAAGATCAATAAAGCAGAAATTGTATTGTCTGGCAGACGAACGAACGGGGGAGTCCGCATCCATTTTCTCGAAGATCCGCGCTGGGAAAATCATCAGAGGCAGAAAATGAGAATACAGATGATGTATCTGATCTTTCTGGTTAGAGAATCTTTCTCCGTTAAGGTAAAAAATGCCTTAGAAAAATGATATAGACATCACAATAACTGCTTTTTAACGGTTAATATAAAAATTATCATACTAAGATTATGTTTGAAATTTTGTGTTAATATCTAGAAACGGTGAATAATGCATTTCGGAAACAGGATGATGAAAAAGAGCAGTATTTTTATGGAGGAGTGGTGGCTTGATTGTGTGACGGAAGGGAAAATCGAGTTTATCAATTATAGTCACGGTAATAAATTAAATATAAATCTTCCAATATATAAAACAAAAAATCTGGGCATGACGGGTATCGTGATGCCCCCATATACAAGAACCCTTTCTCCCCAGTTCAATATTCCAGAATCAAAACCCTTTAAAAAAGGGCAAAACATACGACGTCTGGTAGATGGTCTGGTTCAAAACATGCCGAGCTACAGTAATTTTAGATTGTCTTTTGATCCTGATGATGAAACACTTTTTGCATTTGAACTCGAGGGATTTAACATATCCAATCAATCAACATTCCAATATGATTTCAATGTCAATTTAGAAGAAATATGGAATAATCTCGATCAAAAGACCAGAAATTTAATTAGAACTACTGATAAATTATTGGAAATTCGAATTGAGAATTCAATTGATTACTTTATTTTCTTATCAAAAAAACAAAGGAATTTAAAAAGCACGCACAACTATAAATTATTAGAAGAAATTTGTCGAGAATGTCTTCTGAGAGACCAGTTGGCAACTATTGTCGCATACAATGGAAATATCCCGGTTGCGGCGTCAGTTGTAATATGGGGAGAAAATATTATGTATTTCTGGCAATCAGCAAGAGATACGAGTTTTTCTTATGCAGGAGCAAATTCATTATTGATATGGGAATGTATAAAACTGGCCTCTTCAATGGAAAAAATTCTGGATTTTGATGGATATGGGAGTGTTTCGAGTGCTAAATTCTTGGCTAGCTTTGGGCTTGATCCCATAATCAGGCCTGTAATTTATAAATACACTCCGTGCTATGGCATAATGAAAGAAACAAGAAGACTATTTTCTGGATGGACTTCGAAATAATTTTTTACGCATAAAGAATGTCTTTATTGTAATTATTGTGTTTGGTTCGTGGCGTTAATTGGCAAACATTAATCAAGTCAGGGAAACACCAAGTCTGGTGATAATTCCCCAAGCATGTCGCTTGATTTTTTTTGTTTGCGCTTTCGGGGGAGAGCCGCACGCTATTCATGCGAAAATCCCCTGCTATCAAATCTCGGGGATAGATCTCTAACGTGAGAACAGGAACCAGATCCGGAAGACCGTGGTCTCAGAGAAGCGCTGTCGTCGGAGGGCTGGGTATCTGACAAGCGTGCGCAGCCGGGCGGGAAATGTCCGTGCTGCGGTGATGGTCTGCAGGAGGCGCAGGGCTGGAGCAGACAGGTTTTCCGGATGGTTCAGCAGATATGTCACATTGGAGCGGAAGATCGTCATGAAGACGTGCGGTCCACGGCGGCAGGCCGCCCAGGCCCGTCTGATGAAAGACCCGGTTGCGCCGACGGTGTTGTGGGCGTGCTGGCGGTAATAGCTGACGCAGCGGTTGTCGAAAATGACGTCCCCGCCAGCTGCAGTCGTCAGGAGATAGGCCCACCAGTCATGCAGGACTGAAGGGGGGGGCGGATTGTTGCGCAGGAGGCGGTGTGTTGCTGCATTCAGCAGCACAGTGTGACCAGTTGCGATGTTTTGCGTCAGAGCGGCTGGGAAATCGGGTTTGCGGCGCAGGGGGGTAGATTCCTGAAAGATCACCAGATCCGCATTCGTCAGATATTGCCGGGCGCAATACAGTGTCGGCTTATGGGCTGGGCGGCGTGCGACTGCGTCTATGGCCCAAGCCAGCTTCCGCGGCTCCCAGATGTCGTCCTGATCGGCGAAGGCGACATAGGGGGTGTCGGGCACGGCATCGAGCAGATGTGCGTAGGACCCTGCGACACCCAGACGCCCGTCACGGTCTGTGATTTCCACGCACCGGCCCTGTCCGGGGCCTTCGGCAAAGGCGCGCATCCGCTCCCGGGAGGAATCCCCCGAGGCGTCATCGCGCCAGTAGAGCGTCCAGTTCTGGTGGGTCTGGGCGAGAATGCTTGCGAGCTGCGCGTCGAGATAGGTTTCGCCATTATAGAGCGAGAGCAGAATAACGACCTGACAGGCAGATTCCGGCCTTTTCTGTGTCATGTTTCGGCACCTGGGCGTAAGGCCGAAAGAAGGGAAAAGGGGATCATTCGGACGCAACGGTAAAGAGGAGGAATAGTCGGTTGCCCTCCCGCCGGGAGAGGGCAACAGCCGTTCAGGCTTCGGAAAACAGCTTGTGAACGATACGCGTCACGCTGTGGCGCCAGTCTGGCATCTTTACGCCGAAAATACGATGGAGCTTGGAATTGTCCATCCGGGAATCCTGCGGGCGTTTGGCCGGGGTGGGCCAGTCTTCGGTACGGATGGCATTGACCTGCGGCATGGTCTGACCGTGCTTTGCGGCCTCTTCCAGAGCAGCAACAGCCAGGCCGTGCCACGTGGTTTCACCGGTTCCGCTCGCATGGAAAATGCCCTTGTATTGGGGCTTCCAGCCATCGCGTTCGAGCAGGGCGATGATGGCGAGAATGGCTTCGGCCAGATCGTCCGAGCTGGTCGGATTGCCCGACTGGTCACCAACAACCTTGAGCACGGGATTCTTGGCACCCGCGTTGATCATGGTGCGTACGAAATTCTTGCCGTGAGCGGAATAGACCCAGGCCGTACGCAGGATGATGCTCTTGATGTTGGCGGTCAGGACAGCCTGTTCGCCTTCAGCCTTGGTGCTGCCATAGACCGTCTCGGGAGAGGTGGGGTCTTCCTCGGTGTAGGGTGTGCCCTTGTCACCGGAGAAAACGTAATCGGTCGAGACATGGATGAACGGGATGTCTGCCTTGGCGCAGGCCGCTGCGAGAGCTGCCGGGCCGGTGTTGTTGGCGCGGTCGGCACCGTCCTTTTCCGTTTCGGCCAGATCCACAGCCGTCCAGGCCGCAGCATTGACGACAACCGACGGCTTGTACTTCTCGACGGCGGCGGAGATCGTCTCCGGGCGGTCGAAATCGAATTCCGGCCGCCCGACGCGGATGATGCGCTCGTTACCGAGATTCTGAAGGGACGTCGCAAGCTGGCCGTTGCCGCCCGTGACGAGAATGGGACCTGTGCTGGACATCGTCATGCTCACTTTTCGTACTGGAACCAACCCTTGGCTTCCGAGAAATGCGGCGCGATCAGATCCTTGTCGGACAGGACAGCGTCAGCTTCGGAAACGGGCCAGTCGATCTTCAGTTCCGGGCAGTTCCAGATGACCGCACGCTCGGAGACCTTGCTGTAGAGCGAGGTGCATTTGTACTGCACTTCGGTGTTCTCTTCGAGGGTCACGAAGCCATGCAGAAAGCCAGGTGGAATCCAGAGCTGGGACCAGTTGTCAGCGGAAAGTTCTGCGCCGACCCATTTGCCATAGGTCGGTGATCCCGTGCGGGCGTCCACGGCGACGTCCCAGATGGCGCCGCGTGTGACGCGCACGAGCTTTCCCTGCTCGTAGGGTGCGAGCTGGCAGTGCAGGCCGCGGACAACACCTTTCTGGCGTGACAGGCTCTGGTTGTCCTGAACGAAGGGCAGATTGATGCCGGCTTCGTTCATCCGGTCCACATTGTAGGTTTCGGAGAAGAAGCCGCGATTGTCACCAAAACGGGGAGGCGTGACGAGAATGACCTCTGGAATGGAAAGACGTTCGACCTTCATGCTCTGAATTCCTGCTTTGAAAATTTGTCATGAAAAGGATGGTTCCGGCTGCTAGGAGATGCGGAAAGCCGGAACCATGTAAAAAAAATCAGCTGTCAGCCAGTTCCAGAAGCAGACGACCCAGTTCGGTCTTGCCCATTTTCTTCGCATGTTCGCGAAGCTGGTCGGCGTTGATGAATTTGTTGCGGAAGGCCACTTCGGCGGGAGAACCAACCAGCATGCCCTGACGGGATTGGATGGTCTGCACGAAGGTTCCTGCCTGCATCAGGCTATCGGGCATGCCGGCATCGAGCCATGCACAGCCACGGCCCAGACGGTCCACCTGAAGGGTGCCCTCTTCGAGATACATGCGGTTGAGATCGGTGATTTCCAGTTCGCCGCGCGGGCTGGGCTTCACCTTCTTGGCGAAGTCGACGACGCGGTGATCGTAGAAATACAGTCCGGTAATGGCCCAGTGGGATTCCGGATGGGTTGGCTTTTCCTCGACCTTCAGGGCCCGGCCGCTTTCGTCGAACGAGACCACGCCATAACGCTCTGGATCACGGACCTGATAGGCGAAGACCGTGGCACCCTGCGGGCGGTTCGAGGCCGCGCGGAGCAGAACGCCGAGATGTTCGGAGAAGATCAGGTTATCGCCCAGCGCCAGTGCGCAGGGTGCACCCTGAATCCAGTCTTCGGCGATCAGGAATGCCTGTGCCAGACCGTCCGGAGACGGCTGGATGCGGTATTCGAACGTCACGCCGAACTGCGAGCCGTCGCCCAGAAGACGCTGGAACTGCGGCATGTCATGCGGGGTCGTGATGATCATGATATCCCGGATTCCCGCCAGCATCAGCGTGGCGAGCGGATAGTAGATCATCGGCTTGTCATAGACCGGCAGCAGCTGCTTGGAAGCTGCGAGCGTCATCGGATAGAGGCGTGTGCCTGAACCGCCGGCGAGAATGATGCCCTTCATGGGCTTTGTTTCGATGGTGCTCACTTGCTGGCTCCCAGTCTCTGGCCTGTATAGCGCTTGGAGCGGATTCCTTCCCACCAGGCGCGGTTGTCGAGATACCACTGAACGGTCTTGCGAATGCCGCTTTCGAAATCGTGCGTCGCTTTCCAGTCGAGTTCTTTCTCGGCGTGGGACGGGTCGATCTCGTAGCGGAAATCATGGCCGGGGCGGTCGGTGACGAAGCGGATCAGGCGCTCGCGCGGGCCAGCCGGGTCGGGCTGGAGCTCGTCGAGGACGGCGCAGATCTTCTTGACGACTTCAAGATTCGTGCGGGGCTGGCGGGCGCCGATGGCATAGGTTTCACCCGGCTTGCCGATTTCGACAGCGCGGACCAGTGCTTCGGCATGGTCTTCGACGAACAGCCAGTCACGGACGTTCTCGCCTTTGCCATAAACCGGAAGTTCGCGGCCTTCGATGGCGTTGATCGTGACCAGGGGGATCAGCTTCTCGGGGAAGTGCCAGATGCCGTAATTGTTGGTCGTGTTGGTCACGAAGGTCGGCAGGCCATAGGTGTGGAACCAGGCACGGACCAGATGGTCGGACGAGGCCTTGGATGCCGAATACGGGCTGCGGGGATCGTACGGGGTGGTTTCCGTAAACGGCGGGTCGTTCGGCTCCAGATGGCCGAAGACTTCGTCCGTGGAAATGTGATGGAAGCGGAAGGCCTTCTTTTCGGCTTCTCCCAGCGTGTTCCAGTATTTCCGGGCGGCTTCAAGCAGGGAGTAAGTGCCGACGACATTTGTCTGAATGAAAACGCCGGGGCCGTCGATCGAGCGGTCCACGTGGCTTTCGGCAGCGAGATGCATGACGGCGTCCGGGCGGTATTCCTCGAACAGGCGCTGCATCTCCACGCCATTCACGATATTTGCGCGGGCGTGGGAATACCGGGGATCGTCTGCGACTTCACTGACAGTGTCTTCCGACGCTGCATAAGTCATGCAATCAACATTCAAAACCGAATGTTCGGTATTCCGGATCAGGTGGCGTACGACGGCCGATCCTATGAAACCACAGCCGCCTGTCAGCAAAATCCGCATTTGAACCTCATGATATTGATCAGGGGTCTGACCCCGGTAGAGCAGTTTTATCTTACAGCGTTGTTGAAACAGCGCAAATAACGACGAAACATTTCTTAAGCCTTCGGGCAGGTCATTTTGGGAAATGGTTTCACCTCTCGCGCTGTCTGGATTGATGGGCTAATCCCACAGGCGTGCGGAGGCAGGAGGGGCAGGCATGCTGGCTGATACTTTGACACGTTCCCTGACGGATGTCCTGGAGCGGCCCGATCTTCGGGTAATTGCGGACGGACTGGTCCCGATACTGGATGTGTCACTGCCGCTCCCGTTCAGGGTTGAGGGAACGCTGGAGCCAGGAGAGCCTTTCTGTCTGCGAACGGCGACACTCAAACTGGGCAGCCTGTGCCTTGAGGCGCCGCGTCTTGCACCGACCTTTCTGCGCCATGCCATCGAACTGATGCGCCTGCTTGAACCGGGAGCTAATCCGTTTCTGGCCAGTTTTGCCGCAGCCCGCGTGGCAGCGCTGTTTCATGCGCTTGATGCGGGAGAGGTGGCACCGCTTCCGACCTGGCTTGCGGTTTTCAGTGATGATGTTCCGGACGCATCGGTTCTTCTGCAAAGCTGGGAGACATTAAGCGCATTCCTGCCGGAACTGCCGCCCCTCACGCCGCATGAGGCTGAGCGGCTTCACGGAGTCCTCACCCGCCTTTGGCCGGTTCTGGCTCCTGCCGAGACCTTGATGAGCGGCGGCGGGGATTCCCGTCTGGCTGTTGATCCGCGTACCGGGCTGAACCGGTATGCAAGCTCCCATCGTCCCCGCCCCTGGGCGATCACTTTTGGGTCATCGACGGCTTCGTCGTTGTCCGAACGGGGTTTTGGGGGGGCAGAATCCGCACGACGCGCAATGATGAGTGCGCTGCTGGCCAAGCAGGACCCGGATCTGGTGCAGGAAGGTGTCGTGCGCCGGGCCCGCGAGGCGATCGGTGCGCATTATGGCCTGCCGGAAGATGCGGTTCTGCTGTCTGCGTCCGGGACCGACTGCGAACTGGCCGTTCTGGCGCTCGTGGCAGCCGGAACGCAGCGGCCGGTGACGTCCATTCTTCTGGCGCCTGATGAAACGGGCAGCGGTGTGCCTCTTGCGGCCTGTGGGCGGCATTTCGCGACGGATAGTGCGTGTTCCACCTTGGTGGGCAAGGGCGAAGTGATTGAAGGATTCTCGCCGGAGACGCGGCTGATCGGTGTTGATATCCGCGCCGCTGACGGCACTGCGCGACTGGTTGCTGAAATCAATGCGCAATGTGCGGCACTGGTGCGGCGGGAGGCGGCTGAGGGGCGGCAGGTGCTGCTGCATCGGCTGGACCAGTCCAAGACAGGTCTGGCGGCGCCGGACATGGATCTTGTCTGGGAGTTGTGTAGCGAACTGGGGGATCAGCTCAGCGTCGTTGTCGATGTCTGTCAGGCGCGGCTGAGTCCGTCGCGGGTGGCGGACTGGGTGGAGCAGGGGATCATGGTCATGGTGACCGGCTCCAAGTTCTTTACCGGGCCTCCTTTCTGTGGGGCCATTCTTCTTCCTCCCGGGATTCGCAGTCGTTTGCCGTCCCTGTCCCTTCCGAAGGGCCTTCGGGCTTATGGCAACCGGGACGAATGGCCGGAAGGTGCGGATGCCTCGGCCCTTAATAATGGTCACAATATTGGTCTTGCCTTGCGCTGGTATGCAGCACTTGCGGAAATGGATGCGCTGTTTGCGCTTCCCGATCCGGTCATCCGCAGTCGCCTGACGCGGTTCATGACGGAGGCCGTTGCCATGGTGCAGAGCCGGCCGGCTCTGAGCATGCTACCTATGGGAACGCCTTTTGATGATGGTCTGTGGGATGCGGTGCCGACCATCCTGCCTTTTCTGGTGCAAGATCCTCATGCAGCAGGTCAGCCCCTCGCACTGGAAGATGCGCGAAAGCTGCATCGCTGGCTGAATGCGGATCTGTCGCCCTGGGTGACGGAAGGGGAAAGCAGTCTGCTCTGTGTGCTGGGGCAGCCGGTGCCGGTGCCGCACCCGATGCTGGACGGTCCGGCGGGAGCGCTGCGTCTGTGTGCAGGGGCGCGACTGGTCTCGGGCGAGCCATCGCATGAAGGGCTGGACGAGGAGCGTCGGTTGCAGCGCGAAAGCATGGATGCGCGCCGGGTTCTGGGAAAACTGGAGCTGATCCTGAAGCACTGGGATGTTCTGCTGGACGCGAACCCTGTCCCCCGTTACGCCCCTTTGTCATGACCCAGACAGACAAAGCGGTCCCGCATGGGCATTTTCTCGATACGCCGGAACTGCCGAAGGGCGTGACCCGGTTCTGGCTGATCCGCCATGCGGTCGTGGAAGCCAGTGCGCGCAAAACGATGTATGGCGCGCTCGATGTGCCGCTGTGCCGCGAGGCGATGGCGAGCCAGCAGGGCGGCTATGCCACACTGGCGCGGCGTCTGCCGACGGAGGCGCTGTGGTACAGTTCGCCGTTGCAGCGGGCGCAGGATACTGCAGCCGAAATCCGTAAGGCGGGCGCGTTTTCGCAGGATGTAACGATTGACGGCCGCTTCATCGAGCAGTCGATCGGGGAGTGGCATGGCACGCCGCATACGGCGTTCACATCCCTGCTGCGTCTGCCGCCCAATCCGTTCTGGTCCATTTCCGCCTGTGAACTGCCGCCGGGCGGCGAGAGCATGCTGGATGTCTGCGCGCGTGTCGGGCACGGGCTTGAAGATCTGGCAAATGCGAACGAAGGTCAGGACATGGTGATTGTCAGCCATGGCGGGGCTATCCGGGCGGCTCTGGCGCATGCGCTGAGCGTTCATCCCGATACGGCGCTGCGCTTTTCGATCCAGAACCTGTCCATCACAATTCTGGAGCGTATCGACTGTCTGTGGCGCGTCGTGACGGTTAACGAACTGCCTGATTTCAGGGGCTGAATAACATGAAGGAGAGAAATACAGGATTTCTCTCCTTCATGAATTGTATCAGGACTTGGAGGCGGCTGAACAAGCCTGCTGGAGCTTGTCGATACCGGTCATCTGACACTCGACAACAAGCTGGTCGACAGTGATGGTCTCTTTGGCCTTTTTCGCGATCTTAATCTGCTGGGGCAGCGTACTCGGATCGTCGAACAGTTTCTGTTCCTGCGCCAGATAGGCTAGGGCGTCATCTGCCTTGCCCTGACTTTCGAGATAAGCGGCCCACGCGGAGACGATGGCCAGAATAACATCGTCGCGCTCGGCGGCGGCCTGAAGGTCTGCAATGGCCTGTTTGTTCTGGCCAGTTTTGGCTTCCGTCAGGATATTGAAATAGAGCCATATCTGGCTTGAGCGCACGGGCGCACCGATCCCGGCCAGAAGCTGGCGGCTTTTCTGCCAGTTGTTGGTCGGAGCGATGTTGGCAACATCATTGATGGCCTGGCTTTCATGTAGAAAATTCTGCACGTTCCGGCTTCGGATCCATTTCTGGAACGGCGCCTTGTGAAGAGCCGGGATCAGGTCCGCGTAATTGCGATCAATGTAATGGGACAGTTCTTCCCTGCGTTCAGCCGCATGCGGATGGTCGAGATTGACGTAGACCAGACCCTTTCCAACATAGCCCAGTCCAGACCCCAGAAGCGAAACGCCAGGCGTCAGAATGGGATTCAGCACTGCGCCCGCCAGATTGTTCTGCTGGTTTTTCTCGGCGTCTTTCTGGGCTTTTTCCTGAGCGGCCTTCTCTTTCAACGCCGCTTCGGCAGCATCGCGCTGGTCGGCTGTATTGAGAGCCTCCAGCGAAGTTTCCGCCATGGAAACCGAATATCCGGCCTTGGCCATCAGGTCGACCGCAAGGGTATCTGCTTCTTCTTCCTGCGAGCGGCTCCAGCTTGGAAAGCCGCCATATTCACCGATGGCATGGGCGCCATATAGCGAAAACAGTGCCGTTTTGGCGCTTCCGGCAACTGCGCTTCCGCCCGCAGCTGCGGCGACCATGGTCCCGAGTTCACCGACGCCTGAGAATCTCTGTTCGAGCTTCTTGTTCCCGGCTTTGTCAGCGGCATGCCCCAGAAGAATATGGGACAGTTCGTGGGCAATGATGAAAGCGAATGCGTCTTCGGTCTGTGTGTCCGGGTTGTCAGCAAAATACTGGATCATGCCGGCGTTGATAAACATGGCGCCTGCCGGAGACACATCCGACGAAAACTGTTCGTCCACGCTCAGGAAGATAGGCGCTTCTGGCTTCAGTCCGGTCCACTGTGCCAGAAGGCGGTCACGGATCTGTTCCAGGTAGACGGTCACGGCCGGATCGACGACGACGCCTTCAATCTGGGTGTTTCGGGGAAAGATCAGTTTCTGGAGGGGGGGGCGGGGCGGGTAAGAGACAGGTGGCGTGATATGGGAAATATAGGTGCCCTGTGTGGGGATGCCGGGGTTCGATGTACTGCATCCCAGAAGGGACAGTGTGCCTGCGAGGGCCAGGAATTTCTTCATGTCAGTGACCAGCCTGCTTGCACTTGCTGGCAAAGCCCGAGGACGACCCCGTTCCGGAAGCTGAAAGCGATCCGATATAGCTGCAGGATGTTTCTCGCGGAGCGGCCGCTGCCATCGTCGTGTTGACGGCAGCGCGGGCGACCAGAACCACACCCTGTGCAGTCTGGACCTTCAGCAGTCCCGTCTCTTCGTCCGTGCCGACGACCGGCTGGTTCATCAGATCAGAGGCTGGAATCTGGCCGAGAGGGGCATGGCTTTCAGAAAACGCGTGGACGGTTTTTTCAAAGACGCCACTGACTGTAGGCGTTGACGCCGCCTGAGCCTGAGAGACCAGAATGGTGGCGCACAAAAGGCCAAGAGACAGGATCTTTTTCATTGAGAGCTGCTTTCGGAGTTTGGCACGCGCTCTGATGTGAGGGCATGCAGCTGACGACAGAGAAAATTGACGAAGGTCAGGACAAATCCCGTTGATTCACAGGATTCACCAACGGCCAGCCAGAGCAGGATAAATCCGATCCAGTCGGCATTTGGCCATTGAATGAAGAGTTCGTTCAGGGCGAAGACGATACCGGTCAGGCTCGTGAGCAGAGCGAGATGCGCCCAGAAGCCCAGGCGCAGTTTCTCGGCTTTTTCCGCTTCGGACTCTTCCGCACCGTGTTCCGCGTCTTCTGACTGGGGAGCCTGAGCCGAGTGCCGCAAAAGAACCAGCGTTCCAAGCAGAACAAGGAAGAGACAGACATAAAGAAGGGCTTCGTCCGCGCAGTTGCGGAGGACAGGCAGGTGGGACAGGTCGAAAGCAGCGAGGCCCGTGCAGAATATTGCGGGAACGACTGCGATGACAGGAAGGGGCAGAGACAGGAAATTCCTGCTTCTCCGCCGGATATTGTGGCGCAGCTTGGCCCCGCGACCGTGGGGGACTTCGGGATGGCTGTAGTAGAACTTGAAAGCCATCCAGCCTGTAAATATGAGCCACAGAACGAACTCGCAGATTTCCGCCCATCCGATATGGATGCCTCGACCAAGTTCCAGTTCAGGGGGTTCCTGGAAATAGTTGCTGCCGTAGGTGACGAGATTGTCGAAGGCCATGGCATGAAGCACGACATTCGGAACACGGCCCAGAAAGGGAATGATCGTGTCGTCATGCTGGTCGCGGATGTCCGTTCCGTAGAAGACCGCGCGGCCTTTCAGCAAATGCGACAGGGGAGGGCTTCCAGCAGGGGTGCCCAGACCGCGCTCGTCCAGCTGATGTGCGCCAATGGTCAGCGGATAATAGGCATGTCCGACTTCGTAGTCGCGCGAACTGCCCCAGAATGCCCGGAAGCCCAGGGTGAAGGACTGTACGATACTTCTGCAGAAGAACCCGCCCGAGAACGGCACGGCGCAGGCATTGCGGGGAGAATTGTCCAGTGAACTGACTTGTGTCTGGGCTGGGTCCACATGCAGGCCCCACTGGATGATCATGGGGCTGCGAAAATCGTCTTCATGAAACGACCCGCACTGTCCTGACCATGTGGATGTGCACAGGCTGCGGTAGACGTCGAAAGCGGCGTTTGCCTGTGGCTTTGCGTCTTCGTTTACGCGCTCGCCTCCCTCCTGGGGGCCTTCTTCTGTCTCGAACAGCAAAGGATAGGCAGAGGAGGCTTTAAGAGCGTTGCTATAGCTTTCGACATCACCAAGTGGTGCAGGGAGATGGATCTGATCGTGACCTTCTTCGCCCCGTGCGAAGAAAATAGGAATGTGCTTCGACTTTGCTTCATCCAGAACGCTCTGGAACTGCGTCAGTGATTCATCCGTATGTTCATAGGCCATACGGAAATCAACATAGATTGCGGCGGGATCAGCTTCCAGAATCTGCCGGAGGATGAAGACCTGCCGCTGGTAAGACAGGGGAAGAGCAGCATCGAATGTCTGTAAGGTTGGGTCATTGATAGCCACAACCGCCACGCGCTCATGAGAGCGTGGAGAAGAAAGCCCATAGAAAGGTGCAGTAATGGCTGAGAAAAACTGCGCAGATGAATTTTTTGTGGCACTTTCCAAGGAAAGTGGATCGAAAAATTTATAGACGACCCAGAACATCACCATCATGACGACGTAAAGGGCAGAGCGATATTTTAAGGCTCTATTAACAATAGAAGCTGCGGGGCGGGATAAATGATTTTTATGCACGGTTTCATCTGTTTTACTCACTGTTGCAGTTTGTAAAAATTGCAATATGGAAAATCAAGTTTAATTTTCGCTCTATCACGCAAAAACGTGTCTTAACCGGAATGAAGGGGTGTTTTCTGAAAATTGCCCAAGCGCAAAAACCCCGCATATTAACGGGGAGCGTATTCTGTCTATAAAATTTTTTCAGGAAATACCGGAGACGGGCATGGTGGGCACACAAGGGCTCGAACCTTGGACCCGCTGATTAAGAGTCAGCTGCTCTACCAACTGAGCTATGTGCCCATGGCCCGTCTACCGGTGGAGCGGCTTATAGCGGGATTCTGCCGCAGGCCGCAAGGGGTTTTTCATCTTTTCATGCAGTTCGGTGCTGAAAATATGAAAACGCTTTTATTTCAACAACTTAATTCCGGTTCAGCAGGCGCATGACGCTCTCGAACTGCTCAAGGGACGTATAATCGATCTTCAGGGAGCCGCCCTTTTTTCCATTGTAGGAAATATGGACCTTCAGTCCGAGGCGGGAGGACAGGTCGTTTTCGATCTGCAGGATTTCCGCGTCCCGGGCCTTTTTGGCCGGTGTCTGTGCATGTTTGCCGCCGGTCAGGGCTTCGGTCTGGCGCACGTTGAGGCCACGGGCGATGACGATCTTTGCGGCGGCGACCGGATCGGGGTGGGTCAGCAGGGCGCGGGCATGACCGGCCGTGAGGTCACCATTGCGGACATGCACGCGGACTTCCGGCGGCAGGTTGAGCAGACGCATGGTGTTGGTGATGTGCGGGCGGGACTTGCCCACGGCGCCGGCGAGTTCTTCCTGCGTCAGGGTATAGTCCGTGACCAGGCGTTGCAGGCCCTCGGCTTCTTCGATCGGGTTGAGATCCGCGCGCTGAAGGTTCTCGACCAGGGCTGCGGCCATGGCGTCCGTATCGTCCAGTTCGCGGATATGGACGGGGACGCTGTGCAGGCCTGCGAGCTGTGAGGCGCGCCAGCGGCGTTCACCGGCGATGATCTGGTAATGGTCCGCTTTCTCTGGATCGGGACGGACGAGCAGCGGTTGCAGGACGCCGCGTGAGCGGATGGAATCAGCCAGTTCGGACAGGCGCTCGGGGTTCATGTCCTGTCGGGGCTGGAAGGGGCTCGGGGCCAGAACATCCACCGGCAGGGACGAATGCTGCTGTGTCGGAGCATTCGCGCGCGTGGCGCGGGCGAGCTGCGGGGCCTGATCGCCCAGAAGGGCCGCGAGGCCGCGACCAAGCCGCGGGGAACTGTCCTTTTTGGCCATCGCCGGTTACGCCTTTGCCTTGTTCTTGTTGCGTTTGATCAGTTCGTCCGCCAGCGCAAGATACGCGATGGCACCCGTGGAGCGGGCGTCATAGTCCAGTACGGGGCTGCCGTGGCTCTGGGCTTCGGAAATGCGGATGTTGCGCGGAATGAGCGTCTCGAACACCTGATCGCCAAAGAAGCCGCGCGCGTCCTGCGCCACAAGTTCGGACAGGTTGTTGCGGCGGTCATACATCGTCAGGACAATGCCTTCGAGATGAAGATCGGCGTTGAAGGCGCGGCGCACGCGGTCGATGGTGCGGACGAGCTGGCTGATGCCTTCGAGCGCGAAGAACTCGCATTGCAGCGGCACGATCACACTGTCAGACGCGACCAGCGCATTGAGCGTCAGGAGGCCGAGGCTCGGCGGGCAGTCAATCAGGATGGTGTCGTACTCGCCTTGCAGAGCGTGCAGGGCATCGCGCAGGCGGTATTCGCGACGTTCGTCGCCGATCATTTCCAGCTCGGCGCCAGCCAGTTCGTTATTGGCGGTGATGATCGCGAGGTTGTCGAACGCGGTCGGCTGGGGCAGGGCGTGGGGTTCGGCTTCCACCATCAGCGCGGCATAGGTGCCGGTGTTGCGCTGGTCGTAGTCGATGCCTAGCCCGGTGGAGGCGTTGCCCTGCGGGTCCAGATCCACGAGCAGGACGCGCTGTCCCTGACGGGCCAGACCGGCTGCCAGATTGATGGTGGTGGTGGTCTTGCCGACGCCCCCCTTCTGGTTGGTGACGGCAATGATCCGGGTGGTGGGGGATTCGGTTTTAGACGACACGCTTGAAATCACTGACCTTGATGATGGCTCCGCCGGGGTCGGTGCGGCTGGGAATAATGCTGTGGCTCATGTGCCAGTCGGCGCTTGCCTCGGTCAACTCGGCCTGCGCTTTCTGACCCTTCAGGAACAGGCAGAACCCGTCTTCCTTCAGCAGGGGCCGTGCCCATTCGAGGAGCTTGTTAAGAGGAGCCAGCGCCCGGGCCGTGATGATGTCGGCCGGAGGGGGGCTGGCGGCTTCGATACGTTTGGCGATGACCGTGACCTTGGCCTCGCAGATGCGTCCGGCTTCCCGCAGGAAGGCGCATTTGCGCTGGTCTGATTCGATCAGGGTGACCGGATTTCCCGTGGCGATGGCCAGAATGATGCCTGGGAAACCGCCGCCCGAACCCAGATCGGTGATGGTCGCGCCTTCGGGGATCAGTTCCGCAAGCTGGAGGCTGTCTTCGATATGACGGGGCCAGAGCTGGGCGATGTCACGCGGGCTGACGAGATTGATCTTTGCGTTCCACTGCACGAGCAGGTCGGCAAAGCGCTCCAGCCTCTCATGTGTTTCACGTGAAACGGTGGTCATGACAGGGTCCTTACATGGGCCAACAGGGCGACCAGCGCGGCAGGTGTAACCCCGCGCACGCGCTGTGCTGCGGCGAAACTGGTCGGGCGGGACTGGGAAAAGCGCTCGCGCATTTCGCTGCTCAGGCCGCCGATGGCAGTGTAATCCAGATCGGCCGGAAGGGCGATGGCACTTTCGGATGCGAGCTGTCGAATTTCACGATCCTGCCGGTGAAGATAGCCGCCATAACGGGCTTCGGTCTCGATATGGCGGCGGACACGCAGTGGAAGTTCACCGAACCACGGGGCCAGCGCGTTCAGGATTGTGTGGTCGCCGTTGCTGGCGAGAACGTCGAGCACCGTGCGTCTGCGGCCGTCCAGAGAGACTTCGAAACCAAGGTCACGCAGGGTCTGCGGCAGGAAGGTTGTTCCGGCGGCGCGGGTCATGGCGGCGTCGAGTTTTGCCTTCTGGGCGGTGAAGGCGGTTTCGCGTTCGGAGAGGACGCAGCCTGCGGCGATGCCCTTTGGCGTTAAGCGCAGATCGGCGTTGTCGGCGCGCAGGGTCAGGCGATATTCGGCGCGCGAGGTGAACATGCGATAGGGTTCGCTGATGCCGTGCAGGGTCAGATCGTCGATCATGACGCCGAGATAGGCCTCGCTCCGCTCCAGCGTCAGCGCCTCGTTTCCAGCGGTCGCGCGGGCGGCGTTCAGGCCTGCAAGCAGGCCCTGTGCGCCGGCTTCTTCGTAACCGGTCGTACCGTTGATCTGTCCGGCCAGATACAGGCCCGGCAGGCGGCGCAGTTGCAGGGAGGGCAGAAGCTCCCGCGGGTCCACGTAATCATACTCGACCGCATAGCCTGCCGTGACGATGCGGGCGTTTTCCAGACCCGGCATGGTGGCGATCATGGCGGCCTGCACATCGGCGGGCAGGCTGGTGCTGATGCCGTTGGGGTAAACCAGATCGCCGCCCGGATTGCCCGGTAGGGCTTCGGGTTCGAGAAAGACCTGATGCGATGTGCGCTCGGCGAAGCGGACCACCTTGTCCTCGATGGACGGGCAGTAGCGCGGGCCGCGACCGGCGATGGCGCCCCCATACATGGCCGAGCGGTGCAGGTTCTCGTTGATGATCCTGTGGGTCTCGGCCGTGGTCTGGCTGATACGGCAGACGACCTGCGGGTTGGTGATGGCCGTCGTCATGGGGCTGAAAGCCTCGGGTTCGGCATCGCCGGGATCGGCCGGGAGGTTCTCCCAGTCGATGCTGTCCTTGGCCAGACGCGGCGGTGTGCCGGTCTTGAGGCGGCCCATTTGCAGGCCGAGCGCATAGAGCCGTTCGCCCAGACGCTTTGCCGGAGCTTCTCCGATGCGTCCGGCTTCCGTCTGGGTGTGGCCGACATGGATGACGCCGCGCAGGAAGGTTCCGGTGGTCAGCACGACGGCACCGCAGCGGAAGGTACGGCCGTCTTCGCAGATGAGGCCGGTGATGCGGCCGTTGTCCTCGATCAGGTCTCCGGCGGCACCTTCGAGGATCGTCAGGTTCGGCGTGGCGGCAAGCAGATCCTGAATGGCGGCGCGGTAGAGCGAGCGGTCGGCCTGAGCGCGGGGGCCGTGAACGGCTGGTCCCTTGGAGCGGTTGAGCAGTTTGAAATGGATGCCCGCGCGGTCTGCGGCCTTGCCCATCAGGCCGTCGAGCGCGTCGATTTCGCGCACGAGATGGCCTTTGCCGATCCCGCCGATCGCCGGGTTGCAGGACATGGCACCGATCGTTTCAAGCCGATGGGTGAGCAGCAGGGTGCGCGCGCCAAAGCGGGCCGATGCCGCCGCGGCTTCACATCCGGCATGACCGCCGCCGATCACGATGACATCGAAATCGCTCAAAACCTACTTCCCGATACAGAACTGCCCGAAAATCGCATCGAGCAGGGATTCAACATCAACACGTCCCGTCAGACGCCCCAGAGCCAGCATGGACAGGCGGAGTTCTTCGCCCCGCAGTTCCGGCCATGCTGCGGTCCGTGCGCGGTCCAGATGGGTTGCGGCCTCCTGGATTCCGGCGCGGTGTCTGGCGCGGGTCAGCGGCGGCGCGGCGGAACCGGCCATGAGTTCGGCCACCCGTTCGGACAGAACCTGACGCAGCGCAGCGAGGCCTTCGCCGGACTGTGTGCTGATCCCTAACATGCCGGGCGGGGCGGGCGCGATGTCGATTTTCGTTCGGACGGGAATTTCCTGCCCTGAAAGAGAGTCGATACTCTCGTCCGGGCCGATCAGGTGCAGCACAACATCGGCCTGTTTCACGTGAAACAATGCGCGGCGGATGCCTTCGGCCTCGATTTCGTCTTCGGTCTCGCGCAGGCCTGCCGTGTCGATCAGCCGTAGACGGACACCGTCCAGAACCCAGTCGAGCGCGATGGCATCCCGTGTGGTACCCGCACGGTGGGTGACGATGGCAGCGTCTGTTCCGGATAACGCATTGAGAAGACTTGATTTTCCGACATTTGGAGCGCCTGCGATTACCACCGTCAGACCCTGACGCATGAGTTCGCCGCGATTGTCCTGAAGATGGGCGGACATCTCGGTCTGGAGCTTTGAGAGTTCCGCGACCAGACCATCCTCCACGTCCTGCGGCAGATCTTCCTCGGGAAAATCGATCAGGGCTTCCTGATGGGCGAGGACGAGACGCAGGCGCTGTGCCCAGTCATCGTACAGGCGGCTCAGGGCGCCATCGGCCTGACGCAGCGCCTGTTTGCGCTGGCTTTCGGTTTCGGCGTCCACAAGGTCGGCAATGGCTTCGGCCTGAAGCAGGTCCAGACGGCCTTTCTGGACGGCGCGACGGGTGAACTCGCCCGGTTCGGCCGGGCGGGCGCCCAGATCAGTCAGGGCGTCGGCGACGCGGGCGATGATGGCGGGGCCAGCGTGCAGGTGCAGTTCGAAGCCGTCTTCGCCAGTGTAGGAACTGGGGCCGGGGAGCCAGAGGGCGACGGCGTGATCGAGCACGTCTCCGTTATGGCGCAGGGTGCGCAGGCTGGCGCGGCGGGGTTCCGGGAGACGTCCGTTGCAGAGCGCTTTCAGAATCGCATCGCTGCCGGGACCGCTGGCGCGCATGATCGCGATGGCGGCGCGGGAGGGACCCGTGGCCAGTGCGAAAATGACCTGCGGGGTGGTGTCGGGGGCGTCCGGGAGGGATGAGCGCGTCATGGGTTTCTATGTAGTGCAGGTGGCCCTGCGGTGAAATGCCCTGCGCGCATACACGAAAAAAGGCGGATCGTTTCCGATCCGCCCTTTCTCTCAGACTGACAGGGAGTGGGAAGCTTACTGAGCTTCGTCCACGCCGCTGTGGGTCTGCGGGGAGAAGGTCCAGCCTTCGCCGTAAGGCTGCGGCATGTAGGCCATCCAGCCCTTGCTGGAGACGTTCCAGCCAGCGGTGGAGACCGGTGCACCCGTCGTGCGCAGCTTCTGGATATCGGAAGCGGACACGGTTCCCGGAGCGTTGTTGCCCCAGCCCTTGCGCATGAAGTTCACGACATCGGCCATCTCCTGGTCGGAGAGGTGATTCTTGAACCCGGGCATGGCAACAGCGGACGGTGCCGTGTTGGTCGGGGGCAGGATGCCACCAAAGGCCACGACATTGGCGAGCGACGTCGGATCATCCGTCAGGACGACCGGGTTGCCAGCCAGCGGCGGGAACATGCGGTTGACGCCAGAACCATCGTTCATGTGACAGATGGCGCAGTTGTGAAGATAGACTTCCGCACCGGCGTTGCCCTGACCACCCTTGTTCAGCAGAGCGACTGTCTGGCCGTCATCCTGACCGAGGTTCTTGCCTTCCGGCACGGCCGGCATGCTCTTGAGGTACTTGGCCGTGGCGCGCAGATCGTCATCGGACCAGTGCTGCGTGCTGTAGGCCACCACGTCAGCCATGCCACCGAAGACGGCGGAGTGGTCGATGCGGCCGCTCTTGAGGAAGGTCACGAGATCATCTTCAGACCAGCGGCCCAGACCCGTGTCGCTGTTGCTGCGCAGGCTCGGCGCGATCCAGTTGTCGATCGGTGCGCCACCGGCTAGATAGGCGTTGCCGCCAGCCGTGCCGTAAGCCTTGACCTGCATTCCGAAGCCACGGGGTGTATGGCATTCGCCGCAATGGCCCGGTCCGTTGACGAGATATTCGCCGCGGGCAACTTCCGGATCACTGATGCTCTTGTCCACGCCCGGCGTCATGCTCGGAACGAACATGGCGCGCCACATGCCCAGCGGCCAGCGCATGGAGAGCGGCCAGCTGATGTCTGGTGCTTTGTTCTGCTGGGCAACCGGCTTCACGCCGTGCATGAAGAATGCATACATCGCACGGATGTCGTCATCGGACAGACGGGCGAATTCAGGATAGGGCATGGCCGGGTAGACCGTTGCACCATCCTTGCGGATGCCCTTGCGGAGGGCCTTTGTGAAGTCCTCCAGGGTGTAGTTGCCGATACCGTGTTCCGGGTCCGGCGTGATGTTGGTCGAATAGATCGTGCCAATCGGGCTCTTGATCTCCAGACCGCCCGCATAGGGCTGTCCGTGCAGGGCCGTATGGCAGGCAATGCAGTCCGACAGGCGGGCGACGTATTCGCCACGCTTGATCAGGGCGTCATCGGCGTCCTGGGCATGGGCGGCGCCGAAAGACACCGCCATAAGGCCAATAGCGGCCGCAAATTTCCATCCCTGTTTCATCTCAGATAGCCTGTCCCGGGTTAATGCGTTCAGCATGTCACGTGCTCCTTATGCAAACCGCTGCCTCAGGGGTGATCCGCGGTCGGAATATCGGCCGTGGACTGCGGGACATTGAGGAACTGATCGCCCGGAACGCCTGTTGAGTTTTCACGAGCCTTGACTTCGTCGTCGTAGGATTCGTTGGCGCGCTTCACGATGAAGTTGCGGATGTCCTCGATCTGGTCAGGCGTCATGGACGTGTCGAAACGGTCCATGCCGTAGGCCGTCAGGGCACCGCGACCAACGAGCTTGTAGAAGCTTTCCTTGCCGCGCGGGGCACCAGACCAGCGAAGGTCAGGCAGAACGCCACCGGAGATGCCGTTGTCACCATGGCAGGCCGAGCAGAACGTCTGATACAGGAAGTATCCGTTCTTCTGACGGGCCTCGTCATAGGTCGGAACCGGCTTGACCGGGGTGAAGCCGAGCTCGTTCTTGAGCGGCAGGGTGTCCTTGCCGTCGAGCGAGAAGGCGATCACGCGGGAATGGTTGACCGTCCAGCCGGAGGTGCGGGCTGCGCCACCGTACAGGAACGGATAGATGCCACCCCAGCCCACTTCAACCGCGACGTACTGCTTGCCGTTGGCCGTATAGGTCACGGGCGGAGCAATGATCGCGCTCTGTGCGGGGAAGGAATAGAGATCGTTGCCGTTCGTGGCGTCGTAGGCGTGGAATTCACCATTCGCCAGACCCTGGAAGATCACGTTACCGGCCGTGGCGACGATACCACCGTTCCACGGACCTTTGTGGTTGATCGTGAAGGCTGGTGCCATCTTCACGGGATCCCAGGCCAGCGTCCAGCCCTTGAGGACCTTCAGGAAGTCCTTCTTGGCAGCGACATGGGCCGGATCGTTATCGTCGAAGAGGCCGATCTTGTTCATGTCGAGGCCGAGGTTCCAGGCGTCATGATACGCCTTGAAGCCGCCTTTCTGGCCATCATACAGGAGCGGGATCTGCTGTGCCGGGATGTAGACCAGCTTCGTCTTCGGGCTGTAGGCCATGGCAGCGAAGTTATGGCCACCAAGCTCACCCGGAAGGCCGAGCCAGGGCTTGCCCGTCAGGGTCCACAGGGCGTCAGGCACGTAGTTCGGGCGACCCGTGACCGGATCCAGGCCGGTGGCCCAGTTCTCGTAGGTGTAGGGCTTGCCGGTGATGAACTTACCCGTCTTCGCATCGATAATGTAGAAGAAGCCGTTCTTCGGAGCGTGCACGATGACATGGCGCATCTCGCCGTTGACCGGCATGTCGAGCGTCATGATCTGCTGGACGGAGGTGTAATCCCACTCGTCCATCGGCGTTTCCTGGAAGTGCCAGACGTATTTGCCGGTGTCAGGATTGATCGCGACGATGCTGCCCAGGAAGAGGTTGTCGCCCTTGCCTTCAGAGCGGAACTTGTAGTTCCACGGCGAGCCGTTGCCGACGGCCAGGTAGACGAGATCCGTCACCGGGTCATAGACGAGCGAATCCCAGACGGTACCGCCGCCGCCCTGCTGCTTCCAGGCGCCGTTCTTGCCCCAGGTCGGGTAGGCCTTGGACATCAGGATGTCGTCGGATGCTGCGCCGTCGGGCTTGTTGTCGGGGTTCGGGACGGTGAAGAAGCGCCAGTCGAGCTTGCCGGTTTCGGCGTCGAAAGCGGAGACAAAGCCGCGGGCGCCGAATTCTGCGCCGCCGTTACCGATCAGGACCTTGCCCTTGGCGATACGGGGGGCACCATCAACCGTGTAGGAGCGCTGGTGGCCGAGCTGGGCTTCCTTGGGGATCGTGTAGACGCTCCAGACCAGCTTGCCGGTCTTGGCGTCCAGCGCGATCAGGCGTCCGTCGAACGTGCCGAAATAGACCTTGCCGTTCCAGTACGCTGCGCCACGGTTCACGGAGTCACAGCAGCCGCGGTCGGCGATGTTGCCCGGAACCTTGGGATCGTAGGCCCACAGAAGCTTGCCGGTCGCTGCATCCAGCGCCTTCATCTTGCTCCAGTTGGTCGTGGCGTACATGACGCCATTGACGATCAGGGGAGTGCCTTCCTGGCCGCGGTTCGTGTCCAGATCAAAGTGCCAGGCGAGCTTCAGCTTGCCGACATTGCTCGTGTTGATCTGGTCGAGCGGGCTGTAGCGCTGCTCGGAATAGGAGCGGCCGTAGGACAGCCAGTCCCCGGCGTGGCCACCATTATCGGAGCTTGTAATTGCTGTGCCGGTATCTTCCTGCGCAAAAGCGACAGGCACAGCTGCTGAAAACGCCAGAGCGGCGGCGCAGCTGAGAAGGCGCTTTTTCGTAACCTTGATCGGCGTCAGTAGACCAGAAGTCATGATCCAACTGTCCTTTTTGTAAAGACTGTTTCCGCTGTGATATTCTGGACCTGTGAAGTCTTGAAAGGAGCGAAGGAAATCTTCATCCTCTCAATCCAACGATCAGTACCGGACACCGTCAGCATGAGAACTTACTGACCCTATTTTATTGCTTAAGACAAACACGGCTTCTGACGTTTCCGTGAGGGATTGGGGTGGCATGCTCCGAAAAGGGTTGTGATGCGGCTCACCAAATAATTACAGTGCCGTTCCGGAAAACCTCCTGTCGCATTTCTGATACAAAAAATGGCAGTTTTCCAACACATTACAGAATATTGCTGGAAAGCCTACATAAGCGGTCCTGTATGTTTTTTGTGCATATTGCCATGTCTCGGTATGCGCATAGCGCATGGCTAAAAAGTCTCGTTATGATGGCAACGCAGCCGGATTGACGGTTTTGAGCGGGTCGGGCACCGTGTCGTTCATGCCACAGCTATCCTGCCACTCACCTTTCGGGGCCCTTACCATCAGTGAAGATGAGGGCCAGATCGTCGCTCTGGACTGGGGTTGGGGGCGCGATCAGGAGGAGACTCCACTCCTTCTGAAAGCCCGCGACCTTCTGGAGCGCTATTTCGACGGGGAATCGGTCGATTTCGATACCCTGCCGTACCGTCCCTACGGGACTCCGTACCGCCAGAAGGTCTGGGACGCGCTGCGTCGGATTCCTTATGGGAAAACACGGACCTATGCGGATATTGCGGCCGAGGTTGGCGGATCCGCGCGCTCGGTTGGCGGGGCGGTTGGGGCGAATCCGATCCCTATTCTGATCCCTTGTCACCGCGTTGTCGGACGTGCCGGACTCGGCGGGTATTCAGGACTTGGGGGCATCGCTGACAAGCATGCTATGCTGCATCTGGAAGGCGTTCTTTAAGGGGTACGCTTTCCTTCCATTCAAGAACACCGCGTCACAAAAAAGGGGAGCCGAAGCTCCCCTTTTTTCGTATCGGCCGTGCTGATCCGGGATCAGTTGTTCATGGCGTCGAAGAAGTCCTGGTTGGATTTGCTGTATTTCAGCTTGTCCAGCAGGAAGTCCATGGCGTCCATCGTGCCCATCGGCGCGAGGATGCGGCGCAGGACCCACATCTTGGACAGCTCGGCGCGATCGACCAGCAGCTCTTCCTTACGCGTGCCCGACTTGGTGATGTCGATGGCGGGGAAGGTGCGCTTGTCGGCCAGCTTGCGGTCCAGGATGAGCTCGGCGTTGCCGGTGCCCTTGAACTCTTCGAAGATGACTTCGTCCATGCGCGAGCCCGTGTCGATCAGGGCTGTGGCGATGATCGTCAGCGAACCACCTTCCTCGATGTTACGCGCAGCACCGAAGAAGCGCTTGGGGCGCTGCAGGGCGTTGGCGTCCACACCGCCGGTCAGCACCTTGCCCGAGGAGGGGACGACGGTGTTATAGGCGCGGGCGAGACGGGTGATGGAATCCAGCAGGATGACCACGTCGCGCTTGTGCTCGACGAGGCGCTTGGCCTTTTCCAGCACCATTTCCGTCACCTGGACGTGGCGCGTTGCCGGTTCGTCGAAGGTGGAGGAGACGACTTCGCCACGGACCGAGCGGGCCATGTCCGTCACTTCTTCCGGGCGTTCGTCGATCAGAAGGACGATCAGGAACACTTCGGGGTGGTTGGCGGAGATGGACGCTGCGATGCTCTGGAGCATCACGGTCTTGCCGGTGCGGGGCGGGGCGACGATCAGGGCGCGCTGGCCCATGCCGATCGGCGTCACGAGATCGATCACGCGCGGGGTGTAGTCGCGCTGGTCTTTCTTGCCCCGGCCGCGCGGAGAGGACTCCGTGACGGCGGGTTCGGACTGTTCGACTTCCATCTTCAGGCGACGCTCGGGATAAAGCGGCGTGAGGTTGTCGAAGTTGATGCGGGTCCGGACGGTTTCCGGAGCCTCGAAGTTGATGGTGTTGACCTTCAGCAGCGCGAAATAGCGCTCGCCGTCGCGCGGAGCGCGGATCTGGCCTTCAACCGTGTCACCCGGGCGGAGGCCGAAGCGGCGGACCTGGGCGGGGGAGATGTAGATGTCGTCAGGGCCGGGAAGATAGTTGGCTTCCGGGCTGCGCAGGAAACCGAAGCCGTCTGGCAGGATTTCGAGCGTTCCTTCGCCGTAGATCGCCTGATCGCGCTCGGCAAGGGTCTTGAGGATGGCGAACATGATGTCCTGCTTGCGCATGGACGAGACGTTCTCGATCTCCAGTTCCTCTGCGTAATCCAGAAGGTCGGCTGGGGATTTTTTCTTGAGTTCGGCAAGATGCATGAAAGACGCGCCTTGATGTGCCGGTAGTGGCAGACCTGATAGGGGGAGGGATGCGCGACCGTACAGAAGGCGGGGCCACTGAACGGGAACTGCTTGTGTCAGGCGGTGATCTGTGAGGATTTCGCAGGACGAGGGAAGCAGGAAGCATCCGTAAGGAAAGGGAGACCGGGTGACAGGACGTCACCGGAAAGTCGTCCTTCGCTTACCGGAGCGCGCGAAGCAGTGTCAAGACTCCTGCGCAGGCTCCGGATCACTTTGATCTATGTCAGATTTCAATCATATCTTCAGCATGGCGTCCGCCGTGCGCAGGGACAGGGCCATGATGGCCAGTGCGGGGTTGGCGGCGGCGGCGCTGGGGAAGATCGAGTGATCGGAAATCCACAGGTTGTCGATATCGAAGCTGCGGCCTTCCGGATCCACGACATTGCTGCCTGCGTCCGTGCCCATGCGGCAGGTGCCGATCATGTGGGCGGCACGGTCGATGACGCGGATGTCCTTTGCGCCGACAGCCTCCCACATCTGCGTCAGCAGGCGGGCGGCGTGGTGGTGCATGGCCCATTCGTTGGGGCCGTAGGAATGTTCGATCAGGGGCTTGGGGATGCCAAACGCGTCTTTCTCGTCCGAAAGCGTCACGCGGTTTTCGGGGCGGGGCAGACATTCGCCATTGATGCCCATGCCGGCGGAGCGGTTGTATCCGGCAAGCGCACGGGCGAAGGCCGGCCCGCGTGTTGTGGTGCTGCGGGCGAGGTTCTGCCCCCAGGTCGCGGGCATCATGCCCAGTGACTGCACCAGATAGCCGCCAACGAAATCCGCGTCTTTCGGGCGCATCATGTCTTCGGTGATGGTCAGGGACGGGTAGCCGCGATTGGGGCGGATATCCTCGTCAAATTCGCCCCAGACCTGTGTGGAGACATGCGTCATGTAATTCTGGCCGACCTGACCGGAACTGTTGGCGAGGCCGTTGGTCAGGAGCAGGCGCGGGGTTTCGACGGCACCGGCGGCGAGGACGAGGGTCGCGCATTTCTGGCGGTGTTCGACGCCGTTCTGTTGATAGACCACGCCGGTCACGCGGCCGGAACTGTCGCGCTCGATCGTGTGGGCGAAACAGCCGGGGCGGAGTTCGGCACCATGGGCGACAGCCATGGGGAGCCAGGTGTTGTCCGCGCCGGATTTGGCGCCGTTGCGGCAGCCCTGATGACAGGCGCCACAGTTCGCGCAGCCATGGCGGGTGCCGAAATGCGGCTGTTCGATATCGCGGGTGATGAGGGCGGCCGGGCCGTCGGCGTGGCGCAGGCCGAGCGCGTCACAGCCTTCGCGCATTTTCAGCGCGGCGGAGTTGGCGGGCGGGGGCGCGTAGGCGTAGCGGCGGCTTGGGTCCCACGGATAGGAGGCCGGGCCGGAGACGCCGATGAAGGATTCCACGCGCTCGATATAGGGCAGGAGTTCGTCCAGACCGAAGGGCCAGTCCACGCCCCTGCCGGTTTCGGTGTGCAGATGGAAGTCGCGGGCGTCCATGCGGGGCATGAAGGCGCCATAATGCAGCAGGGAGCCGCCGAGGCCGGTGCCGCTGTTGTTGCCGCCGAAAGCCTGCGGGTTGGTGCCGGCGGAGAGGCGTTCATGCAGCCAGTACAGTTCGCGGGCCGCCACTTCGTCGGGTGTGTGGCCCATGGCGGTGAAGGCGGGACCGGCTTCGAGCACCACGACGGTTTTACCGTTGCGGGCGAGTTCTGCGGCCAGCGGCGCGCCACCGGCACCGCTGCCGATGATGAGGGCATCAACGATGTCCGTTTCGGCGAATGTCTTCATGACGGATGTGCTGCTCATTGCGTGGAGTCTGCCATCTGGGCGAGGGGCGCGGTGGCGTTGGGCTCGAAATCTTCGTGGCTGTCGGGGCCGACGTTCGTGAAGCCCTGAAAGACGGTGTCTCCGCCGGTCAGGCTGGAGGAAATGCCGAGCGCCTGCTGGATGCGCGGGTCACTCATGACGCAGTCCACGACTTCGCCGCGAAGGTCTTCGGCCCAGCGTTTCATCTGGGGCGCGGTGAGGCGGCCGTCGCGTTCGAGGCCGATCTGCCCGTCCATCAGGGCGTCGAGCAGCGTGCCGCGCAGGTCCGGGGCCAGATGGATGAAGCGGAGTCCGTGCTGCTCGAATGTCACGTCGTCGAGTGTGAGAAGGGCGGCTTCCCAGGCTTCGGCATCCGGCGGGAGGTCCGCAAAGCGCCAGCCATCACGCGGACCGGAAAGGGCGGTGTCGATCCGGGCTGTCATGTTGATGTCGGTCCCGGGGGGGAGGATTTCGTCGAGGG
>NZ_JAERLY010000007.1 GCF_018256155.1 Gluconobacter sp. Dm-62 | reverse complement strand
CGCGGGGTGGAGCAGCCCGGTAGCTCGTCAGGCTCATAACCTGAAGGCCGCAGGTTCAAATCCTGCCCCCGCAACCATCTTTAACGAAATCTCATCCAACGCCTCAGCTTCACCGCTCAAGGCGTTTTTTGCGTTCAGGGCTTTTGTCGTTTGGTCCGTGTTCAAACAGGATCGTAATGGTATCGGACAGATGTCCATGCATGAGCAGATCGGTAATTCTGGATCGATTGCAGCAGAGGGTGCCGAACACTTGGTAAATCCATGAATTTATCAATATAGAAGAAAGAATAGAATAATTATGCGTCCTCAACTATTTTTTTACTAGAAACCTGATCCATATATCCCTTCCAAAGCAACTCACGATCTGCATCCACTCAACAAGCATTCTCTCACCGCCGTAAAAACAGTTCTGCGCATGCGGGAAAACATTTCCCCATGATTTTCCCGGCCGCCCCTATCAGGTCCAATAACGCAGATGTATGTTTGCGAAGATATATGCATTAACTATTTTCCTGACGACATGAGGCTGAAGATACATGAAGATTTCTGACTGGATGGTGCAATCAGGAGTGGCGTTCGGGACAAGCGGTGCAAGAGGGCTTGTGATGTCCATGACGGATGCTGTCTGCTTTGCTTATACTGTCGGCTATCTGAAATATTTAGAGGCAGTCGGAGAATTCAGCCCCGGAAAACCCGTAGCTATTGCCGGGGACCTGCGTCCGAGCACCCCTCGTATTCTACGGGCATGTGCCGCCGCTATCGTGTGGATGAAGGGCAACCCAGTCAATTGCGGTCTGGTTCCTACACCCGCGTTAAGCTTGTATGCATTTTCGCAGGATATTCCGTCACTTATGGTGACAGGAAGTCATATCCCCAGCGATCGAAACGGTATCAAGTTTAACCGGGCAAAGGGAGAATTTCTCAAAAGCGACGAAACCGGTATGCGCGAACAGGACGTCAGCCTCCCGCACGGATGGTTCGATGACCAAGGTGCTCTGACGGCCGATATCACGCTTCCTTCCCTCACAAACGTTCTGCCGGAATACATTGCACGCTACGTGGAGTTTTTCGGTCCTAAGGCGCTCTCTGGTAAGACGCTTGGGGTTTATCAGCATTCAGCCGTAGGACGGGACGTGCTGGTGTCTGTTATCGAGGCATTGGGAGGAAAGGCTGTCCCTCTGGCACGTTCGGATGTGTTCGTTTCCGTGGATACAGAGGCAGTGCGTCCGGAAGACGTCATTCTCGCACGGGACTGGGCGCAGAATGGTGAATATGACGCTATCCTGACAACAGACGGGGACTCAGACCGTCCTCTCCTCACAGATCAGCATGGACGCTGGCTTCGGGGAGACGTTCTTGGAATCCTCGCGGCACAGAGCCTCGGTGCCGCTTCAGTGACGACACCCGTCAGCAGCAATACAGCCCTCGAAGCTTCGGGAATTGTTCCTTCCGTATGTCGTACCCGGATCGGCTCACCATACGTCGTGACGGGAATGATGGACGCCGTTAAGGCGGGAAACGTTCCGTCTGTCGGTTACGAAGCCAATGGTGGCTTCCTGCTGGCCAGTGATATCAGCCGTCAGGGAAAATTTCTCGCTGCCCTGCCAACCCGGGACGCGGTCTTGCCAATGCTCTGTGTTCTGACCTCTGTTCGGGAGGGGCGGGGCGGTGTGGCGGAACTTCTTGAAACACTCCCGCCGCGTTTTACACAGAGCGATCGTTTGCAAGACATTTCGAGAAAGCAGAGTGAAGAGCGCTTGGCTATGTTGCGTGAGGACGTTGCAGGTGTCAGTGAGAAGCTCGGTTTCGTCGCAGCCTGCGGTCCCGTTGCGAATGTCGATGAAACGGACGGTATCCGCATCACGTTCCATAAGGGCGACATCATCCACCTGCGCCCGTCAGGAAATGCCCCGGAACTGCGGGTATATGTTGAAGCTCCCACCCCTCAGCGGGCCGAAGAACTTCTGAAGCTGGGTATGGCGGCAGTCGGCCGCTGGATGGCATAGCAGCGCCGTATAAGTCCCTGCCTCTAAGGCAGGGACTTCACACAGTGTCAGTTCGGGTTGAATGCTGGCAAGGCAGGCCCGTAAACGGGAGCGGGGCCGTCCATGACAGCGATCTTTCCGCGAACGCCATATGTGTGGGCCGGAAACTGGATCGCACTATACGGGCTGTCGCTCTGGACCCAGTAGTCGCTGCTTGCCTTTCCATCGGACTGACTGACGATCACAAAGGACCCGGCTGTCATGAAAAGTGCACCCGCAGGCTGACCGACCAGGGCATGAAGCCGGATCGGAGGCGTGTGCGGGGGAGCGATTTCAATATGTCCGTCGAAACTCCACAGACCTGAGATGATTGCAGTCATCGCGTTGTAATCCAGACGCGACCCGAGCCAGTCCAGTTCCATGCCGGCTTCGTCATCGACGCCCAGGGTATTATTAAAAACGTTGACATCTTCCAGTGTAATGCGCTCTCCCGCATCCACTGCATTAGGGGTCGTATACAGACCCGTCGCGTTATTGTGGATCTGGACGTGAGAAAGACCAAAAACATAGGCATGACTGCCAAAAGTCAATCCGCGGCGGAATCCGGAAATCGAAACATTTTCCAGCGTCATGGCGGCCGTGCGGATATTATCATCATTCCTGTTATCGAGAACGATCCCATCCGCTTTGGGCTGCCCTGTCAGAACGATGTGGTCGATGCTGCTTGCCGCGGTATCGTAACTTTCAGGCTGCCCCGCACCATCTGACGACACAAGAATTGCAGGCTCACCATCCGGCAGGCCCGAGGCGTCCAGTACGCCGTTGGTCAGCCTCATCGTGAGCGGATTGAGATGCAGGGTATGCGGTATCTTGTAGACCTGTCCCTTAAGATCAATTTCGCAATGAACAGGCCATGCCGGACAGGCTGCAATCATTCGGGCAGGATCTGCTGCATCGGCATGTGAGGCAAAAATGAGGAATACGGCCGGGATCGCATTCGAAACAGCGAAAACTTTGAGAAAATATCCTGTCATAAACCTGCCTCTACAGTTGCTCCGGGAAAGGACCCGGGATGATCAGGAAATATTTTCTCTTGGCGTGTGCCGTGCAATCCGGCGGGCTTCTGTGGAAAAATATCCTGCCAGCCGTCCCTGAAGCGTCCTGAAAAAATATGTCGCCTGATCAGATTTCCGTCGCAGAAGGTTGAGGAATGTTCCTCCCAGCGGGCGGATAAAGAATGTCAGAACCGTTCGCATGGAAGCGTGGTTTTTACGCAGGACATATCCCATCCCGGTCCCGTAATCATAGGCGCGGGCACCATTGATCGTGGCAGACTTGTCCATGTGACGGACCAGCAGGCTGCGATCATGATATCCATGTGCCCCGGCGGACATCAGGCGTAGTGCAAGATCTGGCCCCTCGCAGGAACCGAATGGCGTACAAGGGCCCAGATTTTCATCAAAACCGCCGACCTGCTCGAACAGGTCACGAGGCATGAAGAAATTGAACTCGATCAGGCCTGTCCAGATGCTGTGACGGTCAAGCGGCTGACTTTGTTTCAGCCATCGCCCCATTGCGGTTGGTGCGCCATCCAGGTTCAGTACAGCGCCGGTTATGAAACCCTGATCATCCGTCTTCTGGAAATAGGCATCCACACGTTCGAGAGTGTCCGGTTCATAAATGCAATCATCATCAGGGAAAGCAATAAGTTTCCCCACGGCCTCACGGGCACCCAGATTACACGCATGCCGGGGCTTGCGGACGTCAGAACGGATATGCTTCACGGGCCATTTGCGGCCATATCGTGCAACAATGTCGTCAAAGAGGTCTGTTCCGCTCTGATCAACGAGGATGACCTCGAAGTCACGGAAAGTCTGGCGGTCGAGACCTTGCATGAAGGCTTCGACTTCGACCTGCCGGTTGAGAGTAGGAACAACAAGTGAAAAACGCATGTCAGGATGTTACTTTTGAAATGGTGAGTGTGGCGGCACGTTCAGGAGTGATGCGGTTTCGGACGAGATCGCCTACGCCGATCAGATTTCCCCGCAGACGTCCCCTGCGGTCAATGTAAGGTTCTGGTTTGAAGGATTTGACGGCATTGATGAGCAAATGTCTTCCCGCACTTTTCAGCGCATGTGACCAGGGGTAAGTCCCCTTCCCGGCAAGATAGATGCTATTGATGATCTGGGAATAACCGAGGCGGACGCCTGAATTTTTACCGGTCTTGTTGCCAAGGTGCACGCCCCGGGCGCCATTGACCCTGACAATCCTGCCATGCGGCAGGAGAGAACGGGAAAAATCCATGTCCTCATACCAGGAGTAAAGAGGCAGGTTTTCATCGAAGCGGGTGCCCAGACGCTTTATGGCATTGCAGCGAAACGCCATGTTGCAGCCATAAGTATTGAAGGCGTCTTCAACCTGAGGCCGAAATGTTGTTTCGGCGCTTGCGTTCAGCCGGTTGGCCTCTTCGATTTCCAGACCGGGCCCCTTGGCACCATCGGCCAGAAGATGTCCGGTGGCCCCCAGAACATCCGGATGATCACGAAAAGCCTCGATGATTCTGGAAATATATGTGGGATGCGGAAAGAAATCGTCATCCAGAAAGAGGATGATGTCCTCATCCTTCACACGATCAAGGATAACATTACGCTGGACGGCAGCGCCCATATGGCCGGTGACGAATTCAACGGGCATACTGCCCCAAAGCGCCTGGGGTATCGCAGCAATATCGCCCGGTTTGGCATAGCTGATAATGAGTCTGTAAGGCTGGATCGACTGTTTGGCCAGCTGATCCACAAGTTCGGCCAGAATTGCAGGACGACCCGTAGTCGCGATGCCAACGATGACCCTGGGGCCGGCTGACAGCAAGCCCGTTTCACCGCCCTGTATGAGCGGATCAACAGATTTCTTCGGAAGTAATGAGACAGTTTCAGGTGTCATGGCCTAATCCAGACCGATAGTAACGATGTGTTCGCCATGGTGTTGAGCCAGGGATATCGCGGTATCTCTGGCCGTCGTGGCATGTGTCTTATCCCGATAAACTGCACAGGCATGATCGCTGTTGCGGATCGTCAGATTGTAGCGACTGTTCACGACCGTCACGAAACGGCTGCTCGCAGTCCACAACGCCATGTGACTGAGTGTCCCTGTCGGAGCCGGATCAGAAACGAACAGACGGTTCGATGCTGCATCCGTGATCATACACCATAACTGCGTCGTCACAGGCGAAGGCGCTGAAGCCGTGTCCTCATCGACGCCGGGTTCCTGCGCACTAACCGGCATGATGCTACTGGCTGTGAACAGCATAACCAGCATGTGCAGGATGCGGACGATCTTCAGCATGCGGAGAATTCCTCTCGCATGACATTCAGAAGTTTCCCCGCCGCGATTGACCAGCGATATTGGCGCACCCGCTCCTCGCCCGCATGACGAAGTATTTTGGCAACGCTGGGATTATCAAGAATTTCCAGAACCCGGGCCGTCAGATCGGCCGGCTTGGAACCGTAAAGAGCAGCCTGACCACAAACTTCATGCAACACAGGAATATCACGCGCGACGACGGGGCACCCCGCTTCCATGGCCTCGATCGGCGGGAGACCAAACCCTTCATAAATGGAAGGGAAAACAAAGCAGGCTGCGTCTCTGTAAAGGGCGTGAAGTTCCTCATCCGTCACACGACCGACATACGTGGCGTGCTGCAGATCCGGTATGTCACTCTCAAAAACCCGCTTGTTCATTCCGCCGCTGATGACCAGTTTTACCCCGCGCTGCGGGAGCGTCGACGCCAGATGATCAAGTGCCGCGAAATCCTTGTGGGGAGCCATATTGCCAACAGCCAGCACATATTTCCCTGCTTCCAGGCCATTGCGCTCAAGAATGGTCCTGTCTGCCGGGAGACGCGTGGCGTGTTCCGCCCCCTCGGTGATGACACTGATCCTGGCCGGATCAATCCGCAGATGACTGGCAATGTCACTGCGGGCGAAGTTCGATACCGTGACAATCCGGGTCCTGCCTGAAGCCAGCAACCGGTGCAGCGTTTTGTAGTAGGCACGGAACTGCCGGGAGTAGGACTGGGGCGTAGAAAAGACACCGGCATCATGGATGACGACGATCTGACGGCTGTTTCGCGCTGGCAGGAGAAGGGGCCCGGTATTCCCCAGATTCACGAGCAAGCCATGCCCCGCGGCTCTCGGGAGATCAATCTGCTCCCACAACTGGCCTTGAAAATGACCACAGGGACGGACCGGAAACCCCATATCGACAGGTGTCGACGCAGAAGAAGCAACCCGCGGCGTCAGCAGTTCGGGGCGTGGCAGGTCAACTGGCCAGATTCCCGAAAGTGCGCGGGTAATCTCCGTTGCGAAACGCTGGACTCCACTGAGGGACTGAACGGAAAAACGTCCGTTCAGAGAAATCCGGGGCATGGAAGAAGCAGCCATTATGGTGCAGAGACAAGCTTGCGATAGTAGGCATATTCGCCAATCCGGACACTCTCTTCAGGGTGCAGATTCTCGATATCGACAAACGTCAGAACGGCACCCAGACAGTTTGCGTGATGGGTACGCAGGATTTTCTGTGCCTCAAGAACGGCACTCGCAGACGTATGATGCCACTTGACGGCAAGGATCACGCCTTCAGCGAAAGAAGCCAGAACACCCGCCTCAGGAAAGCTCAGAACTGGCGGGGTATCGATGATGATCTGATCATAATCATCCCGATGCGTCTCCATAAACTGCGCCAGGGCTTCAAAATTCATCACACCGCGTTCGCTGCTCTGACTGGCCACGAAAATATCCATGCCCGGCAACGCCTCGCGGATAAAACCATCAGCAGTTTCCTGCAGCCCGAGTGACAGAAGAACACTTGGACGATGGGCATCGCAATCGATCAGAAGAGCGCGTTTGCCCAGCGCACCCACACTGCTGGCAAGCGAAATGGCAAGTGTGGTTTTGCCTTCACTGCCCATAGCCGAGGTAATGACTGTGGTTTTCGTGCGGATGGAAGGATTGCCGAAGGTCAGGATGGCCCGCATGGAATTGAGCATCCGTCCGTAGAGGGAGTTACTCAAACCCAGTTGCTGCCGCAGGGGGCCTTCGAAACGCGGAAGAGCGCCAAGTCCGAACAGACGGGTCTGCTGCTCAAGCTCGCTCAGGGTCCGCAGCGTGCTACGGGAACGGTCTTTCAGCAGGGCGGCACCGGCTCCAAGTCCCAGAGAAATCAGCAGTAGCAGTACGCCATACTGTTTTTTGGGCGGCCCCGCAGGTCCAAGGGGCTGGTCAGCTGGCGTGATGAGACGTGCTTCCGCCTGCTGTATGGCCGTCTCGGCTGAAATCTGACCAACGCGCGACAGGTAATCCCGATACAGGGTCTGCGCGGCTGTCGCTTCGCCGACAAGCTGTCGCAGGCGGATGTCAGCGTGCTCTTCTTCCGTCGCATTTGCCTGCAGGGTGTTTGTACGCTCTTTCAGAGCGTTGACCCGCTGTTGGGCAGCTTCAGCCTCGTAACGGAGGCTCTGCAGAAGTTTTTGGCCTTCAATGCCAATCTGAGCATCAATTCGCGCTGCTTCGGCACGGGCAGCGATCAGTTCCGGGTTCTGATCGAGAGCTGTAGCGGCCAGCGTCGAGATACGTGCATTGACCCGCGCCTGCTGAAGACGAAGACTCTGGATCAGCGGCGAGCCCGTGATTGCCGTAATGGTGTCGATGTTTCTGTCAGATTCAGCCTGACTGTACATCGCCTGCTTTCGCGCAAGATCAGCTTCCGCTTCGCCAAGTTCACGGTTCATCTGCACGAGACGCACGTCGTTTGTTGTCGCGGGTAGCGCAACACGCCCCTTACGATCCGGATCATTGCCCGTATCGTCTCCAAGCAGGTGCAGATTATGTTCCTGCCTGTAGAGGGAAACGGCCTGCTCCGCCTGGATCGCTCTTTCGCGCAGTGGGGCAATCTGCTCCTCAAGAAGAACGCTTGCATTGCGGGCCGCCTGAATCTTGGCCTGCTGTTCGAAGTCGAGATACGCCCGGACGTAGGCATTGGCGATGGCCGGCGCCAGATCGGGCGTGGCAGACCGTGCAGCAATCCCGAGGATCGCCGAACGCCCGTCATTGCTGATGACCACCTTCTGCATGAGCAGGTCGGAAACCAGCTCTTCATGCTCTTCCTGCGTCAGCGGAGCCGGGGCCTTCTGGAGACCAAGACGCATCTTGAGTTTTGACACAAGCGAGGGACGGAGTGCCTGCTCGTATTCCGGGGTGCCCGCAAGATGCAGTCTTTGCGTCACCATCAGCGCAATTGCTGGGCTCTTGATGATGCGGAGCTGGGTATTGAGCGCGACCAGATCCAGCGCGTGATCAGCATAGGGGCTGAGCTGTGACGGCGAAATCATGCCGCGTGCGCCCACTGCGACTTCGGCAACGGACTGATAGTAGGGTTTCAGGCTCGCAATAGCGGCTGCACCCAGAAGGAACGTGCCTCCTGCAACAGAGCACATCAGAAGCCTGTGCCTTTTGAGGCTTGAAAACAGCTGGCTGAAACCAGCGAATTCCTGCTCGTGGGCAGGCGTTATCTCAATCGGATGCGGGGCATTCAGGTTCATTGCAGCAGAAATCTGACTCATAAATATTAATTTCCGCTTACCGAGCACCACGTCTGAAGAAAACTGCCGGAAGGGTTTTCGCTAGAATGGCAACGTCGTGCCACAGAGTCCAGTTACGAACATACTATCGATCAAGCTGAACACGTTCAGCATAACCCGTGTCGCTTCTGCCACTAACTTGCCACAGGCCGGTAATTCCCGGACGGATAGCCTGATAGTACTCGAAGTTCTCACCATAATGATGGACTTCCGCCTGCACAATCGGACGCGGCCCCACCAGGCTCATGTCCCCTCGAAGCACGTTGAGAAGCTGGGGCAGCTCGTCCAGACTGGTTTTCCGAAGCAGATGCCCAATACGGGTGATCCGAGGGTCATTCCGGAGCTTCTGTGTCTTCTGCCATTCTGCGGCGGCCCCACTATCGGTAGCAAGAAGATGCTTCAGGATCTCATCGGAGTTTTTCGCCATTGTGCGAAATTTCAGGCAATTGAATGTCTGCCCGTTCTGACCGATCCGGCGATGACCATAGATTGGCTGCCCCCCATCCAGAGCGATGAGCACATAGAGGATGACGTAAACAGGGAAAACGAGCGCAAGCAGAACCAGAGCTATTACAAAGTCGAACGTGAATTTGAAAAAGCGCTGAACCGGCTCTTCCAGATTGCTGCGGTACGACAGAATAATAGTGTCATGACTGAAATAGGATGACTGCGTCAGACCATGAGTAGGCATTCCTGAGACCTGCGGAATCAGGGCGAAAGGAATACGCTTGCGGGTCAGTCGTTCGATGAGGTCCCGAGAACATGTGTCGGTCGGGTCAAGGCATAACAGGAACTGGAACCAGCGGGAGAAATTCGTTTCTTCGGAGACCGCAAGGAGGTTAATCGCATCCGCCGGACTGAGGCATTTCGTGATTTCATGGCTGGGGAGAGATTCACTATTCAGGATGCGTTTTGCCTGATCCGTTTCGGCCTCGTCTCCAACCAGCACCGTGGGAATTTGCCATAGGTGGATTGCATGCAGTCCATGACGGCAGACCTGCCGCAACAGTTCACTGCAAAACGGAAAAATGACCCAGGGCAGCAGGAGCGCCATCCGCAGATCGGAAATCTGGAACGCAAATGCCCAGAAGCCCGATGCCAGTAATGCACAGAACGACGCTGCGATCAGACGTCCGAACTCGCTCCAGAACGGGTATCTGTTACGATATTCGCCGCTGACAAACATGTAGAGCAGAACGCCGATACAGATCGGCATAAGATGGCCTGCTGCACGGGATGCATTCAGGTTTGCATCAAGAAACAGCGGCGCGCCGGCTGACAGGTTGTGGACGGATGAAGCAATCCAGCTTCCGGACACGGCCGACAGAAATATAGCCGCGACATCACTTACGAAAAAGACGAGAGGGACCCGACGGGAAAACTCCATAACAAACCGGGACCGCACACCACCAGCCGCAGAAACCATCATCGTATCTGCAGGTGTTTTGAAAGCATCCTGGTTAAAGGAGGGGGATAATCTCATCTGTTCTCCGTGAATGACACGCATGATCGCAGGCGATAGCAGTGTTACTCACGGCCACTTTCCAGACGATATACAACAATAATAATTCTTGTCGCTGACGACGAGTTCTATCTACATGAAAACTGGCGCGCGTCTATATCGGCAGGAGTTAATAAAACGTTATAGCTTCAGCGGATATATACTTCCGAACTGATCCTATAGGAAGGATTTCTGGACAACTGTTTTTCTGATAAGAAATTTCCTTATGTTCTTGTCTCGGGAAAAATCTGGTCTGAGCGTATTGTTCGCTCTGGGAATTGGTGGGGCTCTCCAGTCGCCGCTGTTTCTGGGGAAAGCGGCGTATGCGCAGGTCGTCACACAGAACCTTTCAGCTCTGGGCAGCCCTGAAAGCAGCGCAACCGTGGATGCGTTTCAGTCGGACACAGATCACCGATACGGAGCCCAGGGTCTCAGGTTCGGTCCCTGGGCTGTGAATGGGGAAGCTTCCGAAGGATGGGGGTACACCAACAACGCCGACCAGATCATGGGTGGTGTTCCCAGCGCCGTCAGCCAGACCAAGGCCGATCTGGAAGGATTACTCACACAGAGCCGGCGACAGGTCAGGGTAGGGGCGTCCGTCAACCAGCTCTACTATCCCGAGCGCCAATTACAGGATCAGACCAACTGGTCGGCATTTCTGTCGGGAGATGAGAGGCTGGGCCATGATCGGCTCGAGTATCATCTGAGCCATGAGAAAAT
Source organism: Gluconobacter sp. Dm-62 (assembly GCF_018256155.1). Lineage (GTDB taxonomy): Bacteria > Pseudomonadota > Alphaproteobacteria > Acetobacterales > Acetobacteraceae > Gluconobacter. The sequence continues at coordinate 150,459 of NZ_JAERLY010000007.1, read as the reverse complement.
GACCCAGATGCCATTTGATCTGGGCGCACTGGCCGCAAACCGGCCCGTTCCCTATTTTGTGCAGGATCTGGCTCTGGACGACCGGATCGAGACGCACGGAAAGCTTTCGATAATTCCGAATTTTGATTTGAAACGCTTTCAGTTCGCAGATCTGGGTGGAAGCGATGCCTACCTGCAGCAGTCTTACCGCAATCGACTCCTGTTCTCCGAAGGGGTCGGGCTGCGCTATTCCCTGGCCGAAGGCAGCGATCTTCTCATGATCGCCCAAGGTGTCGAGATCCGGTATTCGAGCAACCGTTTCAACCTGCCTTCCAGAAATTCCAACGGTTTTTCTGCTCTGGCAGGATACGATTACCAAATTCCTGGCCCGTTCAACGTTCGCGTGCTGGGGGGATATCAGAGCCGTTCCTACGCAGCTTCGGCCTATAAAACCCTAAATACATTCTACGTTGAACTCAGGGGAACATGGACGCCCACGCATCTTACACGGGTTTCTCTGACCGTCTCGCGCGGGATTGCCGATAGCGCTTTCGAAAGTGTGGTCGGCTTTGTTTATACGAACGCTGCACTCGATATCCGCCACGTCTACTCCCGCAACCTCGTACTGCATGCCGGGGCTCAGGTTCAGCAAGGCGGAGCGGGCAGGACGCCAGCCATCTTCGAACATACGCCACTGTATCAGGTCATGACATCCCAGCTGAATTCTGACTTCAGCGTCGGCTTTGACTGGGCGCTGGACCGGAACTTCTCTCTGGGGGTATCGAATATTTACAGAAACGCAAACGCTGTCGGGACGGGGCGATACAGTATCGATACGGCTGTGATAAGCGTGAAATATCAATTATGATAAAGTTCTCATCATGACGGAATTTCTTGGGATGCGCCTTTTACAGAGCCTGCGAAAATATACTCTCCTGTGTGTGACGGGCTGTTGCCTGGCCGCCTGTAGTCCAGGCCGGGGCCTGACACCGGTCCCTGTGTACGATCCGATGCAATACAGACTTGGGACGGATGATGAAGTCCGTCTGATGACGTATGGTCAGGATCAGTTGACTTCTGATTTCCGCATCGACAGCGCAGGCAATATTGATGTGCCACTTCTGGGAAACGTACACGCGTCAGGATTGACGACCCGCGAGCTTGGACAGTCTCTTACGGCATCACTTCGGCAGAAAGCCATTCTTCGTGACGCGAAAATTGCGGTGCAGGTCACAGCCTACCGCCTCATCTCGGTCATCGGAGAGGTCGAGCACCCTGGTCAGTATGCGTACCAGCCGGGTATGACGCTGCTTTCAGCTGTCGCAGCGGCAGGAGGATTCACGTACCGGTCATGGGAACGCTATGCGTATACGATCCGGCAGCAGGGAGGAAGCACCGTCACCGGCCTTCTCTATCCCCAGAATTTTGTTAAGCCCGGAGATGTCATCAAGGTCTATGAACGGCATTTCTGACAGTGCGTCACCTTTTTCCGAAGATGAGCAAGCCGCCAGTCTTTGCGACTGATCAGGAAAAAAGCCAGTAGCCCCCGGCAATCCACATGCAGGCGCCGAGCACTGCTGCCAGACCGATGCCGCTTCCGGCAACTGGGGTAGAAGTCTTTTTTGACGACGGCGCTGCAAAGACATCGTAAGTCCCTGCTGCCAGCGGAACTTTTAAAACCGCAGAATGAGAAAAAATTGACATGAAATCTATCCAGGTTGCGATTGTACACGAGTGGCTGGAAAACTGGGCTGGTTCCGAGCTTGTCATCGAGCAATTAATTAAATGTTACCCGGACGCAAAAATTTTCTCTGTCGTGAACTTTCTTTCCCCAAAAGACCGCGCGCGCCTGGGAAATCGGGAAATTCAAACGTCATTCATTCAAAAACTTCCATTCGCACGCAAGTTTTTCAGGCATTACCTCGGCCTGATGCCTCTGGCGGTCGAGCAGTTTGACCTCAGCGGGTTTGATATTGTTATTTCCAGTCACCATGCCGTGGCAAAGGGTATTATCACCGGACCAGATCAACTCCATGTGTCCTATGTCCATTCACCAATGCGATACGCCTGGGATTTCCAGAATACTTACCTGCGTCAAAGCGGGCTGAACAAAGGACTGCGTGGCCTCTATATCCGCTGGCTTTTCCATCGTCTGCGCAACTGGGATGTGAGGACTGCGGCTGGTGTGGACGCCTTTGTGGCGAATTCGGGTTACATTGCCCGCAGGATCCGCAAGACATGGCGACGGAAAGCCCATGTCATTCCGCCCCCTGTCAATCTGGACCGGTTTTCCGTCAATGGCACAAAAGAAGACTACTACGTCGTTGTGTCACGACTGGTACCCTACAAGCGGATTGACCTGGTGGTCGAAGCGTTCCGCCACATGCCTGACAGGAAGCTGATCGTCATCGGTGGCGGAACCGATGCGGAGCTTGTCCGGCAGAAAGCTGCCGGGGCTTCGAATATCAGCCTCAAAGGACATATCTCCGACGCAGAATTGCAAACGACATTGAGCAATGCCCGGGCCTTCGTTTATGCCGGGGAAGAGGATTTTGGTATCTCCCTCGTCGAAGCCCAGGCAGCGGGAACGCCCGTAATCGCCTACGGACGCGGGGGCGCCTGCGATATTGTCCAGCCTGGAACAACAGGTCTTCTGTTCGAAAGCCAGAGCGTGGAAAGCATCGTCGATGCAGTGCAGTCATTTGAAAAGCATGAAAAGGACATGACGCCCGAACTCTGCCATCAGAATGCGCTCCGGTTTTCGGAAGAACTGTTCCGGTCGCGCTTCACGACGTTTGTTGAACAGCAGTGGCAGGCATTCGGACCTTCCCGAGCAGCCGACAAGGTCTGACATGGGCCTGACTGCGATGGGGCTGATCTTCTGGCCCCTCAGCCTTCTCTTCTTTTTCAGAAAAGATCCGCAGCGACTTCTGGAGCTGACGCTTGTTGGCGGAGTCTTACAGGCTGCCGCCGTTCTGGTGCTGGGCGGCCTGGGCCTGCAGCCCTCCATGGCGCCGGGAATGATGTTCATCGCCTTTATGGGGCTTCAGCTCGTGCTGGGCATCACCTTTCCTGGAGCCATGCGCCAGATAAGGTTTTGTGCGCCGCTGTTTCTTGCCTTTTTGTGGGCAATCCTCGGCTCCATTATCTTTCCGCGCCTGTTTGAAGGAAAAGTCCTCGTCTGGCCCCAGAAGCTGGATGAGATCGCAGTCCGAATGCCGCTTTCCCCGCAACGCGGCAACATGACGCAGGACGCCTATCTCGTGCTCAACCTCGTCATGTTCGTCATGACGGTCTTATTCCTGACGAGACGCGAGGCCGACCCGAGCCGGCTCTACCGGGCCTATCTCATAGGGGCGATGCTCGCCTGCGTTGTCGGGTTCTGGGAGATGGCACACAGGCTGATCGGAAGCATTCCGTTTCCAAAAACCCTTTTCTATTCCAATCCCGGCTGGGCTGTCCTCGATACGCAGATGAGCGGACCAGTGCCACGCATCAACTCCACGTTTACGGAACCTGCGGCCTGCGCAACATTTCTGATCGGGACCCTCTACTCGACGGTCTGGTCGACATTGAGGGGCTATGGCGGATGGCTGACGCGGCTCATGCTGGTCATGAGCGTGCTTTGCCTGCTGATGACGACCTCGACCACAGGCTATATCGCCATGTTGATCGGCCTGATGCTGCTGGTCATCTATGCGCTTGTCAGTCGAAAACGGCAGCTGTTCCGGCGGTTGATGCTGTTCATCGGAGCCGGTGTCCTGTGCATGGGTTTCACGACATTTGCCCTCGCAGCTTTCGCGCCTGACGTCATCAAGGGGGCAGCAGCAGTCCTTCTGGAAACACAGGAAAAGAAGCAGTCCGCGTCTTACGAAGAGCGCACTCAGAAAGACACCGATTCCTACCAGCTCGCTCTGGAAACCTATGGCCTTGGCACCGGCTGGGGCAGTAACCGCTCTTCCAGTCTTCTTCCTGGCTTTTTGTCCACCATTGGTGTGGTGGGAATTCTGGCACTTGTCGTCTGGAACGGACGACTCTTCACGACAATCTTCCGTACTCTCAAAGCAGCAGCAAATGAACAGTCGCTTGATGCATGGATGATCGAGGCCACAGTGACCGCGTTGCTGGGGCGCACAATAGCGACGCTTATTTCCGGTCCCGTTCTGGGAACAATGGATTTCTATGTGCTGCTGGCTGTGCTGGTCTCATCGCTGGTGAGGATTCAGACCAGAAAGGGAAAAACGGGGCGTGCCTGACAGCCCCATGATGTTGATCGGCTTTCTAAGTGATTTCGGGGACGAGAATATTCTGTGGCCCCTGATGGCACTGATCAGTCTGGTCCTCATCCTGCAAGGCCGATACAGGATATTTCTGTACTATTCTGCCCTGGTGCTTCTCGTCTTCGGCGGAACCCTGATTCTCAAGCTCTGTTTCGAGGCCTGCGGACGTCTTCCGGGACAAAGCCTCTACAGTCCCAGCGGACATACGGCCGGCACGACTTTTGTCTATGGCGGGGCGGCAGTGCTTTTCAGCCGATCCCCGCGCACATGTCTTGCTTTGGCGTTTGGGATTGCGCTGTTTGCAGGCTGTGCACGGATCGCCCTTCATGTGCACTCCCCCGCGGAAGTTGCTGTCGGTGCGAGTGTGGGTCTGCTGGGCGTCCTGTTTCTGACACTGGCGAGAAAAAACGAATTACATGCGCCTGAGGCAAGGGCGTGGTTGAACCGGCCCGTCATCTTCCTGATAACCGGCGGTCTGGTTCTGACGATGGTACTGCACGGTCTGCGCTCCCCGGCGGAGGCATGGCTCGAGTATTTTTCGCACCAGTTTGTTGCACCCCTCATGCGGTGTCCTGTAACCCCTCCTGCATTCCAGGAACCACATCATCATGATTTGGGAAAGTAACATGAAAAATTTTCGTGTCCCGTTATTTGGCACCTCTGAAGCGAAACTGAAACACGCACAGAATCTTCTGAAAAACGGGAAGACGAGACGAGGAATAAAACAGCTTCATACCCTGGCGACAGAAGGAAACGCGGAAGCCCAGTTCATGCTGGGAGAACTGTACCTGGCCGACCAGGACGTTCCGATGAACGCAAACGAGGCACTCCGCTGGTTTCGTCAGGCCGCAGCCCAACAGCATGCCAAAGCCTGTCACAGGCTGGGTGTGCTGAGTCACATGGGCTTCAGCTCCTCTGACGGAGAACAGGTCAAAGTCTTCGATATGACCCTAAAACAGGGAGAACCTGACCCTGAAAAGGCCCTGTTCTGGGCCGAGCGGGCAGTGGAAGGCGGCGATTTTGACGGCATGGTTCTGGCGGCACATCTCCTGACGCAGGGGCCGGAAACTCTTCGCGACCCCGCAAAAGGCCGCGAACTTTACCAGCGTGCGGCGGAAGGAGGACATGTCCAGGGATTATACGGCCATGGGGTCGCTCTGCTGAGTGAAGCACAGACCCCAGAAGACCGCAGCAGAGCCGTAGCGTTCATCCAGAAGGCGGCTAAAGGTGGTCTGCCGGATGCCGAATCGATGCTTGGTACAATTCTGGAATACGAAGGCGGGAAAGACGCGCAGGCTTTCAGTCATTTCATGAAGGCCGCAACACAAAACCATTCAGTAGCCCAGATGAAGACAGGAGTTGCCTATTATCAGGGGAGGGGGGTCGAGCGGGATGTGTCGAAAGCCGAAACATGGCTGCGAAAAGCCGCTCAGGCCGGCGAGGTGGAAGCCATCGCACTGGTCGGCGATATCAACCTTCAGGGAGATGGCGTCGCCCCGAATTTCCTTGAAGCCCATTCATGGTACCGCCGGGCCGTCGAAGCCGGACATGTTGGCGCGGCGGTAACGCTCGCCCAACTCTTCTACAATGGAATGGGGTGCGAGGCCGATCACGCGGAAGCAAAGCGGCTTCTTGATTTTGCCGCAGACCGTGGAAGTGAACAGGCAATCAAACTGCGTCAGTTTCTTGATGCCCGCTCCACTCAATCCAAGCCGTAAAACAACGCTACAGACCACACACCAACATTCAGATCTGTGGCTGTGGTTTTCTGAATTTCGACAGGCATTTTCCGACGATCTTGGCCTCAATATCGTCGGCCTTTTTCCCGGTCAGATGCCAGAGTGCAAGAAGAGCAATGATATAAGCGCCTATTCCGGCCCCTCCCAGAATGAACAGCCTCACAAGCCCTGGCCATGTCGAAGGCAGGATATCGTATTTCATGCCCTCTATGACGAGGCAGGATATGATCCCAGCCAGACCGGTACGCCAGTTCTGGAAAAAGATTTCAGTATAGGATGTCTTGATCAGAGATTTGGTCGTCGCAAGGCAAACAATCATCATAATGAATGCCACCCCGATACGGGCCCAGCACGCCCCGATCGCTCCGAAGAAAAATGAGACGCCCGTAATAATGGGGATCTTGAGACAGAACTCAAAAGCATTAAGGCGCATATAAAGATGGTTTTTCTTAAAAGCCATCACCAGAGCCCCGATCCCTTCAGCCAGTCCTGCAATGATTGGAGGAATGGCAAGAAGGGCAATGTAAGTTACCGATTTTTCCCATTTTGGTCCCAGAATCGTATGAACGATTTCATTGGAAAGCGAAGACATTTCAATGAAAATAGGAAGAATGACCATGAAAATGGTGGTGTTCGACAGGCGATAGAGATTTCTGAGCCGATCCAGATTGTCCCGGCTCGCCACGAGAGCCGAAAGGAGGGGGCGACTGAGCGGAACGGCAATGGCCTGAGAAGGAATGGCAACAAGATCGCTTGCTATCGAAAAAGCACCCAGCGTCTGTGCAGAAACAAGACGGCCGAGAATAAGACGGTCATATTGCCAGTTAATGGCGCTGAGAATCTGGGCACCGCTGCTCCAGCCAAGAAAGCTTCGGAAGTCATTCCATCGAGACAGCGTGAAACGTGGCCTATACGCAGATATGACGTAAGAGACGGCCATGGACGCAACAGAGCTGGTAATTGTTGCCGCCGCGATGGCCCAGTATGAGCGTGTTGTAAAAGCGACAAGAACGGCAACGGCCAACGCGCAGCCTTTCCCCAATAGCTCAATGATACATTCGCGCGAAAAATCGAGACGCTTGGCGTAAAGTGCGAGACCCGGACTCTGCATTCCGCGGAAGGCTGGCGCGAGACTGAGCGCGACAAGAAGCGGAAGCAGCCGGAAGTCGTGATAGAAAATCGAGAACGGTACTGAAATAACCAGAATGACGATACAGATGACAAAGCCACGCAGAAAACTCAGCGTAAATGCCGTATCAAGATGGTCTTTATCTATCAGATCCAGAACAACAAGCGCCTGATACAGAGGAAGCTCAAAAACGGCCTCTGCCAGATAGATTATGGACATGGCCAGAGAGACCACCCCGAAATCGGCCGGCCGCAGAAGATGCGTCAGGACGACAAGAGCAATAAAATCCAGAGCGCGGCCTGAAAGCTTGGTCCCAAGCAGAAATGCCGCGCCCCGCGCTGTTTTTGCACCTGTGTCCGTTATGGCCTCATGTTCCGGATTCATAAGGATTTCTGGCTGGGATCTGTCAGTCACGAGGTCAGTTCAGCCCTTCAGCGCGGCCGCGACCGCTTCAAGCGGCTTCAACCCGAAACGGGTTTCGGGTTCCAGAACATTGCCTTCCGCCCACTCATTCCAGGCTTTGAAGAAAATGAAATTATCACTGCCGACCTGCCGGTTCCGCAGCACAGCCTTGCGGACATATTCGCCCAGCAGCTCAGGAGAGTACCCCTCGAACACAACCCCTCTTCGCTTCGAACGCGGGGTATTGTCCCAGCCCGTTGTGATGCAGGGAATGTAAGCCGGAGACGCAGGAAGGTCTTTGAACGCCTGATCGACGACATCCCGGAATGGGTGATGAATCGGCGCATTCATTGCTTTTCGCAGGGAATCAGGCAGCCAGTCAGCCTGCGACGTGCAGGCGAGACGACGCAAGACGCGGCTGATCAACCCCAATGGCCGATGCTCCAGATAATCTCCTGGCCCAAAGGGCATGACCTGGTCGCAACAGGTCAGGAGTTTGTCAGCACCACTATTGGCCATGCCGATGATGTGCAGCCCCGGGAATCCATGCTCAACCGCCAGATTCCGCAGCGCCATGATGTAAGCCGGTGGATCAGGCAGGTCACGCACACCATAGATCGGAAAGACAGGCCGCCCGTTAAAGGTAATGTAGCGCGGATCACGGAAAGCCTCTGTGAGGAATGCAAAATGGGCGCGCATATCCTCATCGCCATTATAGGTCTGCTCCATGAGAACCCGGCCCGGAGCCCCATGCCACACACCTGTCCAGGACTGGTTGGCCCAGCACAGGCAGAAAGGAAAATCAGGCTTCCCCGTCTCCAGAACCTTGTTAAAGGGCTTCTCGAGGATACGTTTTCCGTTTCCGAACCAGTAATGCCAGTAGCAGAATCCCTCGATTCCGTGAGTCCGGGCCATCTGCGCCTGAGCGGCATAAACCTGCTCGTCCAGCAGATCGTAATATCCCAGCTCTCCAGGCACAATCGGCTGAACATGCCCCTTGAAGAGAGGCTTCGCTTTGCGGACGTTCGTCCACTCCGTAAAGCCCTCACCCCACCATTCATCGTTTTCCGGAATCCGATGAAATTGCGGCAGATAAAATGCGATGTTTCTTACTTCGGCGCTCAAGAGGGGTCTCACTGTAATACTGTTTTGCGGGAACGTGGAGAAGTCAGCCAGATTGATTTACGCAGCTCCTGCCTTCAGACGCTACGCCAGATCAATGATCTGACTGTCCCGGGACAGAAGAACGTCAGGCCCCGGAAACCCTGACCGTCCTGTTCCTGCATTCCGGATATGTTGTGAGTGTCATAATCACCGTTTGCCTGTCTGTGCAATTCTTCAGGGCGGATGAATCGCGGTCGAAAAAGCCGATCGTTCCAGGCGATCCCATGCAGCCAGACCTGCGCCATGTATCAGGAAATTTGAAAGAACCGGCACAATCCCCGGGATTTCCGGGGTTTTTCTGGCAATGCTCCGTTTGCTAAAAAAAAACATTTAACGTCTTATTAATGAGAAAATATTTTCGATATGTGCGAATTAATCCGGCATTGACCCGGGATGAGAGTGCGCGGGTTGAATAATTCTGCACTCGAGTTTTGAATATAGAAATATCCGGGTTTCCCTGGAATATAGGATACTTGTTTAATGGCTTCTACTTATTGGACCGGCGGCTCAAACGGCGATTTTTATAATGTTAAGAACTGGTCCACGGGTGCTTCTCCGACCACTTACCATGATGTCGATATTACAGGGACGAGCTCCACTGCCACGGCAGAAGCTGTAGCCGGAACTGCAAGCTCGACGGCTGTTCCCAGCCTCACGATCGGTGATTACGGCACGCTCGACATCACGGCGTCCTCCTGCTCGTCCAGCGAAAGCTCGCCTGTTTTCTCGACGAGTTCTTTCCAGGTGTCGCAGTACGGATCGATCGTCGTTGATACCGGTTCGGCTGTTCAGCTCGGTGACATCAACGTCATGAACGGCACCATGACCATTGAGAACAACCGCAGCAACGTCTTCATGGGCGATGGTGAGCGACTGAACGGTACCGGCACGCTGAACCTTGTCAATTCGACATTCGGCAGCCAGACGGACGGCGTCAACATCGCCAACTCGATGCACATCACCCTGTCCGGTCAGAGCTCCGTCTACACGGGCTTCCTGGCAACGGGCGTTTCTGTTTCCTTCGATCCCAAGTCGAGCGAGCAGTTCTTCCTCAACGGTCAGGACACGACCGTTGGCACAAGCTTCAGCGACGTTTCCGCCAAAACGCAATTCGGTATCACCGCCAACACAGGTGAAACCCCGGTTTCGGCTTCCTACGTCAAGAACGCCGACGGCAGCTACAGCCTCGTTGTCCAGGAAAGCGATAACCACACGCTGACCCTGAGCAATGTCTCGATGGCTTCCGGCTACACACCGGGTACGCTTCAGATCACGCAGGACAAGAGCGGAAATTATCTGATCTCTGATGCCTCGGCCAACAAAGGCAGCTCTGATTCGCATTGTGGCCACTGGGACCACAACGGACATTCCGGCTCGAACGGACAGTCTGGCTGGAACGGTCACGCCGGAAACTCTTCGCACAGTGACCACAATGGCGGTGCTTCCTGCGGGAACCAGAGCAGCCAGAGCGGAAACTGTGGCTGGGGCTTCGGCGGACATGGCGGAAGCGATCTCGCATCCTCCATCCAGAAGATCGTTTCTGCAATGCACGGCGCTTTCTCGTCCTGCAACAGCTGGCAGGCAAGCAGCTGCGGTAGCAGCAGCTGGTTTGGTGGCAGCAGCTTCGGCGGCAGCTACGGCCAGTCGAGCAGCGCATGGGGTTGTTCCACGGCGTCGAGCCACAGTGGTTCGCAGGGCTGCTACTCGTCGAGCACGCAGTCGGCTTCGCACACGCAGACTCCCGTATATCACAACACGTCCCACTGGGGCTGCTGATCGTCTCAGCACCCAGAGTGTTTCTGGACACGAAAGGAAGCACCCGTCCACGGGTGCTTCCTTTTTTTATTTCAGCGGTTTTGTAGCGAACTGAGAGTTACGGGAGAAAGAAGTAACGGTGTCTCATACGATTGGCAGATCATTCAGGGTCACGAAACCTTTTGACAACCATATTCCATCGCTCCAGTCCCTGCGGGGAATTGCTTCCCTGGTCGTATTGCTGCGGCATTATGTGCTTTGCTTTCCTGTAAGCAGTTCTTTCGGGCTTGTTGCTGAGAATGTTTTCCTCAATTCCCATGCTGCAGTCGTAGTGTTTTTTGTTCTGAGCGGTTTCGTTCTGTCACCGTCTTTTTTCAGCAAACCCCTTGGAACAAGAGAGATCGCGGGTTTTTATACACGCCGGATCTTTCGGATACTGCCTCTCCTGATGGTCGTCACCGTCCTCTCCCTGATTTACGTAAAATCGCATTTCTCGGAAAGACGCGTGCCATTCCTCAATGACTGGTTTGAGGGATTATTGCCTCACGGGATGCCTTTATCCGCTCTTGCCATCATTAAATGCCTTGTTGGCATGAACAGTGCTCTCGTCCCTCAGAACTGGACGGTTGCCTGTGAAATCCTGGTTGCGCTTGTCTTGCCATTCTTGATCAAAGCCTGCACCGGACGCATATGGGTATCCGCGCTGACGACCGTGGCCTTCACAGGACTGTCGTTTCTTGTGACTGGCGGTAGCGGAAAGACGCTGCCGATCTTCTATGCGGTAGACTTCATTATTGGAATTCTGACATTCAGAATTCTGAACGCGCATCAACGAAGCTATCCAGATGTATTCTTCTATCTTGCGGTAATCGGCCTTCTTGGCGTTCGGGAAACCTTGAATCTGCTGTCCCATCACGGGGAGATCCCATTCCACGACCCCTTATGCAGCCTGATAGAAGCCCTTTTTTCTGCGATCATTATTTACGGGCTGGCGACAAGAAATCACATGTCCAGAATTCTGTCGTATCGCTGGCTGTCCTGGATTGGAGATATATCGTTCGGGATATACCTTTTCCATTTTCTGGTAATCGTCATTGTCGCACGTCTGATAGCGCCCTTCCTGCTTTCAGCACCGCTCTCCGCGCAAATGCCGGTCATGCTGGTTCCTGTCCTGATCCTTTCGTTCCTATCAGCATATTTCTGCTTCCATTTCATTGAAATGCCGGCAAACAGGCTCGGTCGTACCCTTCAGAAATATATCCAGTGAAGCGCGATAGCTGCTGTAAAACCAGATCAAGCAGCTCCCCCTGTTCTATCACCTGTTAACCCGCGTGAAGGTAGCTGCCTCCATATTGCGACCGTCGCCTGCACAGGCGACGGTCGCAATCATCTGTCATCTTCTGGTTATGAGTCCGGCGCATGATGCGCTAGGGTATCGTCATGCGTTATACACTGCGTCAGTTAGAGTATTTTGTTGCGGCTGGTGAAGCGGGCTCAATCCGCCATGCGTCCGAACGCCTTTCAATTTCTCAGCCGTCCATTTCGACAGCGATTTCTCATCTTGAACTTGAACTGAACGTACAGCTCTTTATCCGGCATCACGCGCAGGGTCTTTCCCTGACCGCGGTGGGCCAGATCCTCATGGAAGAGGCCAAGCGCGTTCTGGGGATGGCCGAAAATCTCTATTCCTTGGCTGCCGAAGCCACGGACCAGGTTCGAGGAACACTTTCGGTAGGAGCAATGGTTACGCTTGCTCCAATGATCATGCCCGAACTCGTGCATAATTTCTGCACAAGATATCCTGCCGCTGAAATCCGTCAGGTAGCCTCCAATCACGAATGGCTTGCTGAAAAGCTCAAGCAGGCCGAAATCGATATTGCGATTACCTACGACCTTCATCTGCCGTCAGGAATCGAGTTCCTGCCTCTGGCCAGCTTGCCCCCCCATGTCCTGGTGAGCGAAAACCACCATCTGGCACAGCGCGCCTCTATAGATCTGGCCGAGCTTGCCGCAGAACCAATGATCTTTCTGGATCTCCCTCTCAGCAGGCAGTATTTTAACGCGCTCTACCATCGCGAAGGGCTGGAACCCAACATCTACGCCCGTACTGCCGAGCAGGAAGTCGTCCGGACGATGGTCGCCAACGGATATGGATATACGCTCGCGAATGTCCGTCCCTGTTCAGATATGGCCCTTGACGGCAAAAAGGTCGTTCGTGTGAAGCTGTCAGGCGACCATCGCCCCATGGTCATTGGAATGGCGACATGGCAGGGCGTCCGAAAATCTCGTCTTCTCGACCTTTTCGCCCACCACTGTCGCTCCTCGATTTCGGATAACGCAATACCGGGCATGAGTCCGCTTCATTAGAACCTGCTAGTTCAGCGCTTAGGGCAGGAGCGGGCCCCTGATGGAACGGATTACTCAGAATAATCCGGCTCTTCGCGGTCAAGGATAAGTTTCATTTCCTCAAAATGCCTGATGGAGAAATCTGTGATTTTCTCCCAGTCACGCGCGGTTCTCTCGGCAACATCATCAGACAGGATGGAGAGTTCACGTCCCGTGGAATAAGCCGTCACCAAAATCTGGCAGGCGCGTTCGATCGTGTACATGTCGTCGAAAGCCTCTCCGATGGTCGGAGCCACGACCAGCACACCATGATTGCCCATCATCAATCTGGTCTTGTCTTTCAGAAGAGAGCTCAGACGGGCTCCCTCCGCCTCACTGTCGGCCATGCCACCATATTGAGTATCGACGGCAACCCGGTTGAAATACCGCGCGGTATTCTGATCGATCGGCAGAATCGTGGGGTCCCGAAGCGTGGAAATCGTCGTGCTGTAGATGGGATGAAGATGCATGGCGACCCGCGCTGTAGGACACAGGCTATGTAACTGCCCGTGGATCGCCCAGGCTGTGGGATCCAGATCAAGTGCCGCCATGCTGGCAGGGTCTTTCGTATCGACCAGAATAAGATCGCTGGCCCGGATGCGTGAGAAATGACGCCATTTCGGATTGATGAGAAAGCGCGAACCATCCGAAGACACCGAAACACTGAAATGGTTCGCCACGGCTTCATGCATGCCAAGCCGGGCAGCAAGACGAAAAGCTGCAGCAAGATCGATCCGGGCTTGTTTCTCGTCATGGGCGGTCATGGGAGCAGCTCCTGCACAAGATAATCTGAAATCTCGGGATTCCTCCATCCTTTAAAGATCCCACGGTGTACGGGAAAGACGGATTTAGCGAATGCACTCTCTTGTTTTTCCGATGCAGCACGCCCGAAAACTCTTAGGAAAAGACTAAGCAACGATAATCAATTCGATTGTTTCTCACGGCATATCGTTTCCATACAACAACGGAGAGGTCTTCCTGAGTTGTGGAAGAATTCTTCTGTCAGTCCAGTAGGAAATGTCCAGCATGACAACGGAAACCGTCGATACCCTCATTATTGGTGCTGGCCAGGCCGGCGTGGCAATGAGCGAGCATCTGGGCAAGCGGGGTGTACCACATCTCGTCGTCGAGCGCGGAAAGATCGCCCAGAGATGGCGTGCCGAACGCTGGGATTCCCTTGTCGCCAACGGACCAGCCTGGCACGACCGTTTTCCTAACAGAACATTTGACGAAACCGCCCCTGATGGCTTTGCCCCCCGGGCACAGCTCGTCGAATATTTCGAAGCCTATGCTGGCCAGATCGACATGCCAGTGCGCTGCGGAGTAGAGATACGTCACCTCAAAAAGTCTGCGGACGGCTCGGGATTCGAAGCGCAAACGGCAGACGGCACCATCAGGGCGAAAAACGTCGTGGTGGCGACAGGCCCCTTCCAGAAGCCGTCTTTCCCCCAGATTATCCCCGAGGATTTCGACGTGCTCCAGATGCACTCGAACACCTACAAAAACCCGCAGCAGATCCCCGAAGGCGGCGTTCTGGTTATCGGCGCGGGCTCGTCCGGCGCCCAAATTGCGGACGAACTCCGCGCTTCGGGGCGTGACGTCTGGCTGTCCGTTGGCCCCCATGACCGTCCGCCCCGTCGTTATCGCGGCCGCGATTTCGTATGGTGGCTCGGCGTGCTCGGCCTGTGGGATATGAAAGTGCCCAGCCCGGATACGGAACACGTCACCATCGCGGTAAGCGGCGCGCATGGCGGCCACACCGTTGATTTCCGCAATCTCGCCGCCAATGGCATGACCCTGCTCGGCCGCACCGAAACCTTCGAGAATGGCTGCCTGCACTTCGCCAGAGACCTTCAGAAGAATATCGAAGGGGGAGACGCCAACTACCTGTCGATGCTGGATGCCGCGGACGCCTATGTCGCGGCTCACGGACTGGACCTGCCAGAAGAACCGGAAGCCCGCGCCATCGGAGCCCTCCCGTCCTGCGTGACAGACCCGATCCTGAGCCTTGATCTGGAAAAAGCCGGCATCAAGACCGTCATCTGGGCCACCGGCTACAAGTTCGATTTCAGCTGGATCGATATCGACGTCCTCGATGCCCGCGGCGCCCCGCGTCACGAGCGCGGCGTATCCGTCGAACCCGGGCTCTATTTCCTTGGTCTGGCATGGCTGTCACGACGTGCCTCTCCGTTCATCTGGGGGGTCTGGCACGATGCGGATTACCTCGGAGAATATATCGCGGACCGTCGTCTGGCTCTGGCAGGCTGACGGCGGAGGCGCCCGGTGTCCGTCTCCAAAATCGAGACCATCCTCTCGACGCTCGTCGGCTTTCCCAGCGTCTGCGGGTTGCCAAACGGTGAGATCATCGACTGGATCGAAGCGCATCTTCTGGCCTCCGGGGCCAGAGTGCGCCGCGTCCCCGGAGATCCCGCCACCGGTGTTCCGGGGCGCTACAGTCTGTTCGCTGCCATCGGCCCGGAGGAGGAAGCGGGCGGCATCGTCCTGTCCGCCCATGCCGATGTGGTGCCCGTCACCGGCCAGAACTGGTCTTCGGACCCGTTCGTCCTGACCCGCCACGACGACCGGCTCTACGGCCGGGGCAGCAGCGACATGAAGGGCTTTCTGGCCTGTATGCTGAACCTTGCCCGTGAAGCGGGCAGGGAAGGACGCCCCGCCCTGAAGCGCCCGCTTTATCTTGCGATTTCCCATGACGAGGAATTGGGCTGCCTCGGAGTGCGCTCCCTGATCGACGGCATCCGCGAAGAGGGCGACCTTCAGGCCGTCGGCTGCATCGTCGGCGAACCGACAGGAATGCAGGTCGCCGTCGCCCATAAAGGGAAAATCGCGTTCGAAATCATCTGCCGGGGGCAGGCGGCCCATTCGGCAAATCCGTTCCTCGGAAAAAGCGCCATCACACTGGCAGGTGACATGGTGGGGGCCCTCTCCCGCCTTCAGGAACACATCCGCCAGACCGAACGGCATGACGGACGTTTCGAAGTCCCGTTCTCCACCGTTCAGGCCGGGCTGATTTCCGGCGGAGCCGCCCTCAACATCGTCCCGGACCTGTGTACGCTCACAGCGGAGCTGCGCCTTCTGCCGGGTCAGGACGGCGCGCCCTATCTGGACTGGCTGGAAAACGCCGGACGCGAGGCTGTCGGGAAACTCGGCGGTGGTGCCGTCGAACTCCGCGTCATCAATTCCTACCCCGGCCTGAACGCGGTCCCCTCAAGCGATATCTGTTCACTTGCCTTGCATGAAGCCGGCCAGAATCAGGTCGGCACCATTGATTTCGGAACGGAAGCAGGGCTCCTGAGTGAACATCTCGGGATGGATTGCATTGTCTGCGGCCCGGGCTCCATCGCACGCGCCCACAAGGCTGACGAATACGTCACCCTGCCCGAACTGGCCGCCGCAGAGCGTTTCCTGAACGGGGTCCTTGAACATCTCAGACGATGAGCGGCGTCATGAGCCGCTCCATTCATGAAAGACACTGCCCATGACATTTTCCATTGTCGCCCGCTGTGAGCGGACCGGTCAGTTCGGGATGGCCGTTTCGTCCTCCTCCCCGGCCGTCGCCAGCCGCTGCGCCTTTGCCAGAGCCGGTGTCGGCGTCGTGGCTACCCAGAACATCACGGACCCCCGCCTCGGCCCGTCCGGGCTGGACCTGCTGGCGCAGGGCGCAACGGCGGAGGAATGCCGGGACATTCTGGTGCGCGGCAACGCCTTCCGGGAGTTCCGTCAGCTCATCGTCCTGGACCGGGATGGAAACACCGCACTCTGGGCGGGAAAACAGATCCTGGGATGCCACGCCGAAGTGTCCGGCACGAATGTCGCCGCAGCAGGCAATATGCTGGCCCGCGAAGATGTTCCGAATATCATGATCGCAGCATTCAATGCGTCCAGCCCGGCGCTGGAACTGTCGGAGAGGCTGATCCTTGCCATGGAAGCCGGTCTTGAGGCTGGCGGGGAAGCCGGGCCGGTCCATTCCGCCGGGCTGATGGTGGTGGAAGAGCAGAGCTGGCCTCTGGTAGATCTGCGTGTGGACTGGAGCGACGCCCCCCTCGCTGACCTGCGCCGCCTCTGGACGCTCTGGCAGCCCCAGATGCACGACTACGTCACGCGCGGCCTCAACCCGCTTTCGGCCCCGTCTTATGGGGTGCCGGGGGACCGCTAAAGCCCCCCGTTTTCTGGAAGAGCCTTATTCAGGCGTCTTCCAGAATCATTTTCGCCGCCTTCGCCCCGATCATCATGCTCGGCGCGCTGGTATTGCCGCTGATGAGCGTCGGCATGATCGAGGCATCCGCAACGCGCAGACCCTCAATCCCGCGCAGCTTCAGGCGCGGCGTGACAACCGCGTCGTCGTCTACGCCCATGCGGCACGTCCCCGCAGGATGAAAGACCGTCGCCGCACTCTGCCGCAGATACTCCAGAATCTGCGCATCGCTTTGTACGTCTTTGCCCGGCGCGATTTCCGCGCCCCGCGTTCCGTCAAACGCCGCCTGCTCCAGAATTTTCCGCGCCGCCCGGATGCCTTCGCAAAGGATTTTCAGGTCATGCGGGGCCGAGGCGAAATTGAAATCGATGACCGGCTGCTTCGAGCCATCCGTCGCCAGCCTGATGCTGCCCCGGCTCTTCGGCCGCAGAACACAGGTATGGATCGCAATCCCATGCCCCCACTCGAACAGTCGCCCGCGCGGACTGCGATAACCGGGCACGAAATGGAACTGGATGTCGGGCACATTGTCGCAGGCGATGGGCGTGCGGGCAAACCCTCCGGCCTCGACATAATTCGTGGTCAGCCACCCCTTGCGCCCGAAGAGGAATTTGAACGGAGATTTGAGAATGGCTGGCAGAGAACGGCCGGAAAAGCCCAGCGTCCGGTGATCTTTCGAACGGACCGTGACCAGCCCGTCCAGATGATCCTGAAGATTCTGCCCAACGCCGGGCAGATGATGAAGGGGCGAAATCCCCGCTGCAATCAGGTCCTCACTCCGCCCGATCCCCGACGCCATCAGGATCTGCGGTGAACCGATCGCGCCTGCGCAGAGCACGATTTCCCGCTTCGCCCGCAACAGTTGCGTTGCGCCGTCCTGAACGATCACGATTCCCCGGGCCACCCGCTCCTCAATCACCAGATTGCGGACCTCAACACCCGACATCAGAGTGAAATTCGGCCGCGTCAGAATCGGATGAACGAAAGCGCGATACGCACTGAGCCGATACCCATCGCGCTGCGTGACGTCATAGATCCCGACGCCCTCCAGCGTGGCTCCATTGAAGTCGGAGTTTTCCGGGAACCCCGCGCTGACACCAGCCTGCACGAAACTGCGTGACAGCGGATTGACGTCCCGCGGCGTTGTAACATCCAGCTCCCCCATGACGCCATGAAACGCCGGATCAAGCTTGCGATGACAGTGTTCAAGATCCCGGAACTCGGGAAGAACGCTGTCCCACCCCCATCCCGTGCAGCCCAGAGCCTGCCAGTGATCGTAATCCGTGCGGTCGCCCCGGATATAGATCATGCTGTTGAGCGTGGTGGACCCACCCAGCGCCTTGCCGCGCGGCACATGGATGCGCCGGGCCGCCAGATGCTCCTGCGGCGTGGAGTGGAACTGGTAGGCAAAACGCCGGCTTTTGTAGAGCGTCAGCGTCCCCGCCGGGATGCGGATTCTCGGGGTACGGTCGCTTTTCCCCGCCTCGATCAGACAGACGCGGAAACGGCCATCGGCGCTGAGGCGGTTAGCGAGAACACATCCCGCCGAACCGGCTCCCACAACGATGAAGTCAAAAGACCGGGACAGGTCGCTGTACATGTCCATCAGAAACCCGTGGAAACAGTCGCAAGGCAGGCGAAGGACGGCGCCACATAATAGCTGGATGTTCCTGCCACCGGGCCGGTGCTGTAAACGCCGGACAGGTAATGGCTGTCGCCCAGATTGACGATGTTCAGGCGGATGCTCGGCTTCTTGAAAAACCCGATATCGTGCGTGCGCGCACCCAGCATCATGTCCACCTGCTTGTGGCCGGGGATGCGCTCGTCGTTCATGAACGTGCCGTATTCCTTGTCGACATACTTCATGGACACGCTGCCAAAGAACGTCCCGTCATCATACTGAACACCAATGGCCGCCATCCAGCGCGGCGCCGACGTCGCGATCTTGCCCTTCGTGGCGTAGGTCACACCGCCCATCGTGATGTTGTTGTCATTGGTGGCGTAAAGATATTCGGCAGACATGTACGGCGAAAAATGGTGCCAGGGCGTAAAGCCGAGTTCCGCATCCACCCCGCGCGAGGTCATCCCACCCGCATCCAGGAAGTAGGGAACGGCGTTGATGTACTGGTTGATGGCATGGTGGACGAAGTTGTAGTTGAACAGCGTCACCGAACCCATGATCCAGTTGTTATGATACCGCGCGCCCAGTTCTTCGGCGATGCTGTATTCATCCTTCAGATGCGTATTGGCCGTCTGGTAAAGGCTGGCATCATACGGGCTGTTATACTGGTTGTAGAATGCCGACCCCATCGGAACACGGAAGCTCGTCGTCGCATTGGCAAAAAGCTGGATGTTGTTATTCACCTTGTAGCTGATCGACATGCGCGGAAGCGGCTCGGCCGAGTTGTAGCCAACAGCATATTGCGGCCCCGGCTGCTGAAGCGTCCCGCTGCGCGCGGTCATGACTTCCTTGAAGCCGACATTGATGTGCAGCCGGTCATTGAGCAGCCGCACCTCATCCCCGACATACAACCCGACCATCTGCGTAATCGTATGATACCGCCAGCCATTGAGAACGGTCCCGTCCGTCAGCTTGAGCAGCGAATTCGAAACATTCCCGGCCTCGTCCAGCCCCGAGAAAGGCTCGCTGACATTCATGTCGCTGTAGCCATACCACGCCCCGAAAACCAGATGATTAATTCCGGCGTCGTAATGCATGGCCGCATTCAGGCCGGTATAGTTCTCCCGCCCGTACCAGTCCCATTTCGCGGCGACATTGCCATCCTGCGAATAGGTGTTCCCCGCAAGCTGGCCATTCACCGGCTGCGTCCCATCATAATAGGTGCCGCTCGTCGGGATCGTATAAACGCCCAGCGGATAATTCCCCGACCCATGATAGAAATACGGGGTGATATCCACGGAAAGCTGATGGTTCAGCTTGAAGTGGGACTGACTGCTCAGGAAATAATCCGTCCAGTTCGTCTGGAAGCCCTTGTAGTAGTTTGCGTCGCCAAACTTGTAGGTCCCATCCAGATTGATCCCACCGCCAAGACCGCTCTTGTTCCATGCCGCCAGCGAAGGCGTGCTGTACCAGGCCGTGCTCTCGTTGTTGTACGTGAGAGACAGGGTCGTATAGCTCTCCGGCGCCCAGTCCTTGATCGCCTTGAAATCCATGTGCCGACGGTTATTCCGCCCCGGTCCGCGCCACGCCTGACTGGTCAGGTTCGAAAATGACGCAAACGCCCGCACACCCGTATTCCCGATCTCCCCGGTATCATAACGGATGAACTGCCGGTTCATCTGATGCGAGCCATAACTGACATCAATCTGCCCCGAACGCTTGTATTCCGGATTGCGGATCCGCACGTTCATCGTGCCACCAGCAGAATAAACAGTCGGAATTTCGATATCAGGCGCGCCCTGCTGAAGCTGGACACTTTCCATGTTCTCGCTGTCCACCCACTCCGACGAGTTGGGCGTGTAATTGTCCGGGTCGTTCATCGGCGCGCCTTCGAAGATGTAGCCGATTTCCTGCTGGTTGAGACCGCGGACGCTGACGGAGGACTGGTCGGTGACGCCGAAGGGGTCTCCCATGGCGACGTTGGCGCCGGGGGAAAGGTTGACGAGGGCCAGGGTGTTGGAGGCGGGGGACTGTTTGGCGATGAATTCGTGGGAGATGGTGCTGATGGAGCGGGCTGCGGTTTCGCGTTTGATCAGGCCGCCGCCTGGTCTGTGGCGGCTGACAGAGACGTTGATTGTTTCGCCAGGGCCGGTGTTTTCTACCGAGGTGCGTTTAGCGTGGGCTGGGGTAGCCGCCGGCTGGGCGTTGTGAGCGGGAGCGTTGTGTCTGGTTGTGGCTGCAAGGGCTGTTTTCGCGCCTCCTCCCAGCAGGAGAACTGTCGAGGAGAGAAGCAAACAATGGCGTGAAAGCAGGGATTTCGTCTGCATGGCGGTGCCTCGGCATGGATGACCCGTGCGGCGCGGGTCTTTCGTTAGGGAGGAGGGGCTTATGGCGTGTGTTCAGTCCGGGATGACGGCGATGACGTCCACTTCGATCAGCCATTCAGGCCGGGCGAGCGCGACCACGACCAGTCCGGTGAAAACGGGAAAAACCCCTTTGAGGTGCTGTCCCAGCACGCGGTAGGTGGCCTCGCGGTAGCGGATGTCGGTGAGATAGACCGTGACCTTGCAGATATGGGACAGGTCGGAGCCTGATTCCTTCAGGAGCAGAGTGATGTTTTCCATGACCTTGTGGGCCTGTCCGACTGGATCGCCGACGGCCACGTTCTCACGCGTGTCGAGATCCTGAGGGACCTGTCCGCGGACATAGACGGTATTTCCAGCAACGACGGCCTGACAGAGATCGTTGTCGAGGCTCTGTTCGGGGTACGTTTCCTTCGTATTGAAGGGGCGGATTCGGGTGTGGACGGGCATGGAACTGTTTCCTCAAACTCTTCGCGCCTGATGCGAGTTTGGTGCGATAGAGTAATGGTCGCAATTCGATGCGCTGAGTTAAAGAACGGATGTATGGGGAAGCGCTTCGGAAAAACTGAAGAAGGCTTTCGCAGAGAGGCCAACCGTCAGGTTCTGTGTCGCGCCAGCGCACGATAAAGAAGGCCGGGGACGAGGATTCCGAGGATCCAGGAGACGTCGATTCCGCCGATGGCGCGGGCAAGCTGGCCGGTATAGAGGCCGTTAGACAGGAACGGAATCTGCACGATGACGCCTATGGCGTAGCACAGCAGCGCCGGGCGGTTGGCGCGGCCGTAAATGCCGCCGTCGTGCCGGAAAAGGGAGGGGATATCGTAGGTTCCGTGTCGGACCAGATAATAGTCAACGAGGTTGATGGCGGTCCAGGGAGACAGGACCGCGAGCAGCAGCGCGATGACGTTGTCGAGAATTTCCAGCACGCTTCCATTCAGATTGATGGTGATGACGGCGCAGCACAGACACAGGGTCAGGGCAGCCAGGGCCCGCGATTTTCCGGTTGGGGTCCAGTTGGGGCGGAAGGTCTGGAGGAAAGTCAGGGAGGAGAGCGCGGCGCAGTAGATCTGCATCGTGCAACTTACCAGTGTTGAGACCATCATTACCGCAAAGAGGGCCATTGGGAGCAGCGGCGACCAGGGCCTTACGGCGTCGTACATGTTTCCTGAAAATCCGGTGCTGCCGATATAGGAGCCGATGAATGTCGGGAACGCGGTGCCGATGACGCTGCCTGCCAGACAGACGAGGAAGGCCGTGCGTTCACCGGTCGCTGATGGAAGATAGCGCGTGTAATCAGAGACATAGGGGGCGTAGGCGATTTGCCACAGGACGCCGAGCGACAGGGCCGTCAGGAAGTCGTGGGGTGTGGGGGATTGCCACATCGGCTGTGCGAGATGACCGCCGGAGGCGGACATATAGGCGAAGGCAAGAAGGACGAATGTTATGGCGGCGACAGGAATGAAGCCGGAGATGAAACGTTCGATGACGTCATGGCCGATTGCACAGAGGCTGCCGATCACGATGACGGAAATCCATATCGGGAGCTGGCTGACGGAGTTTCCGAACACTTGCACGATCTGTTCGCGGCTGATGGCGAAGAATGTGGATGTGAAGCCGACATACATCAGGATGATGATGGCAATGATCAGCAGGCTTCCGGACGAGCCGAACTGCCCGCGTGTCTGTTGCATCTGGGGAATGCCGAGATGGGGACCCTGGGCGGCGTGAAGGGCCATGAAGACGCCTCCCAGCAGATTTCCCGTGAGAATGGCGAGGAGTGACCAGCCGAGGGAAAGGTGACAGATGTTCGGGTAGATCAGGCCGGTCATGATGGCCATGATGTTCTGGTTCGCGCCGATCCAGACCATCAGGAGGGACCATGCGTTTCCATGGCGACGGTCTTCAGGGACGGGAAAGATCGTTTCGTTTTCAACGGCAAAGGCTGACGTTGCGGTTTCCTGAACGGTCTTATTCTGGGACGGGTTCATGAAGGGGGATCTTTCCCGTTTTCTGGATCAGATATCGTTCCACTCTGGCACTGTATGGGCTGGGTCGATAGCCCTCAGGAAGCGTGAGATCACGTCCTCTTTTTCAGGCTCGGCGCCGCACATCAGGGCGATGGCGAGTCCCGTCAGGGAGGAGGCCGGGGTGTGGCGGCTTTTGGGGTTTGAGTCTGCTCTGGCGCAGAGATCCATGACGAGAGTCGGGCAGCAGAACAGACCGGAGCGGATGGTTTCGCGCCAGTTGGCGGGCAGGACGTTGCGTTGCGCTAGCCCTTCCAGAAGAGGGCGCCACAGGAACCGGGCCTTGTCGCGGAGGAAGGCCCGTCTCAGGGACGGGAGCGACCAGTGCGTTGTGACGAAAGCGGTTCCGTTGCTGATCCGGATTTCGGGGCAGGTGTCCAGTTCAGCAGAATGATAGAGCCAGTCCGCATGGGCGAAGATGTTGTGAAATGTGGCTTTGATCTCGGCGAGAAGGGCCGGGATGTTGCGTCCGGCGAAGGCAGGATCGAAAAGGGTCAGGCTGGCGCTGTCAGGGTTGAACCAGACATTGGCGTTATGGGCGTCTCCGTGGGCCACGACACCGCCGCTTTGAGCCAGCGTTTCGGGCGCCAGATTTTTGAGCGAGTTTTGGAAGCAGTCTTTCAGGGTGCGGTCGTAGCGTATGTCGTCGATCACCCAGTTCAGTTCGAGAAGCTCGCTGCCAGTCAGGACGATGCCGGGGAAGGTGAATTCTCGTTCCGGAGCGAAGAACTTTGTTGCTCTTCCGCCGAGCGTATCGGACGGTTGATCCGGTGTGGTGAGGCGATGGTGAAAGAGCTGGTGGATCGGTTCGTCCGCGCTCTGTTTCGCGGTGATCGGGTGCCATGAGCGCAGGTAGAGCGTGGCGCTCAGCTGATCGAGTGCCTGCTGGGCCTGAATGAGATCGAGTCCGTCCGAGCCATGCAAAGGCGTTCCATGATCGACCGCGCGGGCGGCATCGGCGAGTTTCGGGATGGTTTTGAGCGGGTAGAGCAGGATCTGCCGTCCGACGCGACGGCAGACATGGGCGGGCATATCGACCGGGAAGCCTGCGTCCAGCAGGATTTCGCCCCGGTAGAATTCCTGAAGGACGGAGTCTTCGTTTTCTTCGTGGTGGAACTTGAAGAAAAACTGTTCTCCGTCGTCACGGGTCATGAACCCGTTGACGGAGTTCAGGCTGTAATCATCCGCGCCGAGAACGACTTCCGTGATCCGGAAGCCGAACTCCTCCTCGATCATGCGTGACAGGAGATCCCGGGCGAGAGCGGGGTTTCCGCTTCGGGCTGCGGCGAGGATTCCGGCCGCGCTGACGGTTTCCTCGCTGCTTGCTTCGGGGCTCATCGTGATTCGAGCTTTGGCATGGGGCGGGCCGAGGAGACGGCGCGGGCATGGCCTGAGAAGTTCTCGTAGCGTGCGAAGCGTTCCGCGTGGCGGGCGGCTTCCGGATAGGCTTCCGGCGAGACGCGGGCGAAGGACATGCGCTTCATGAAATCATGGACTGAAAGCGGGGAGTGGGTCCGGGCAGCGCGGTTTGTCGGGAGGACGGCGTTCGGGCCGAGGACGTAATTGCACAATGTGACGGGAGAGGCCGTGCCGAGAAGGACTTCGCCTGCGTTACGGATGCGTCCGAGATCCGCCATCGGATCGACCGTCAGGATTTCGAGATGTTCCGGTGCGTAGGCGTTCGTGAAATCGACGGCAGCGCTGAAGTCCTTGGTCAGGATGACGCCGCCATGAGCGCCACCCAGAACGGCGCGGGAGAATTCGGCGCGTTTGGCGTCCATTTCGGCCCAGTGTGCGGGCAGGGCGGCGATGACGCCTTCGGCCACGCGGCGGCTGCTGGTGACGAGCCAGGCAGAGGAATCCGGACCATGTTCGGACTCGATGATGAGGTCCAGTGCGGCCAGCACCGGATCGACGCTGTCATCGGTCAGGATGATGCTTTCGCTGGGGCCTGCGGGGATGCCGGGGTCGATCCGGTCGGACAGCAGTCGCTTGGCGGCGACGACATACGGACTGCCGGGGCCGACGATCTTGGCGCAGGCGGGCACGGTTTCCGTTCCGAAAGCGACGGCGGCAACGGCCTGTGCGCCGCCACATTTATAGACCTCCTCGACTCCGATCAGGCGAGCGGCAACGAGAGTGCCGGCATCGACGGTGCCGTCGGGGGACGGGGGTGTGACGATGATCAGACGGGGGACGCCGGCCACTTTTCCGGGAATGGTCGTCATGTTCACGACGCTTGGGAAACTGCCTTTGCCGCGTGGGACGTAACAGGCTACGGAATCGATCGGGACGTTGCGATCACCGGCCCAGATGCCGGGCTGGACCTCGATCATCCAGCTTTCCTCGGGCTTCTGGGCTTCGTGAAAGCGGCGGATGTTTCTGATGCCGTATTTGATGGATTCGAGGACGTCGGGCTCTATGCTGGCGAAGGCGGCGTCGAATTCTTCCGGCGTTGCCTTGATGCTCATATTGGGAGTGGTCACCCGGTCGAAGGCCTGTGCGAAGTGGCGCAGGGCGGCGTCGCCTTCGGTGCGGACCTGTTCGATGATCGGTTTGACGCGTTCGAAGAAAACCGACAGGTCACTCTCTGTCCGTTGCAGCAGGGCTTCGGGGGTCGTCTCAGTCTGGGTCAGATCGTGGAATGTAATGTTTTCAGACATCGGATATCTCTTTCGAGGGGGATGTTCGACAGCATCCCAGGGGTTGTGAGGATCAGAGAGCGGCGAGTGTTCCGCCATCCACATAGAGAACCTGTCCGGTGATGTAGGCGGAGGCTGTGGAGCAGAGGAATTGCAGGGGGCCGGCAAGGTCTTCCGGCAGTCCGAAGCGGCCGAGGGGGATGTTCGACAGCATCTTTTCGCGCCATGCGCCGTCCTGAAAGAACATGTCGGTCATGTCCGTATGGAAGTAGCCGGGCGCCAGAGCGTTGACCCGGATGCCGCGCGGCGCCCATTCGACGGCGAGGCTGCGCGTCAGTCCGAGGATGCCGGATTTCGAGGCGCTGTAGGGGACGGCCTTCGCAACGCCTGCTGCGGAGGTGAGGGAGGCCATGTTGACGATTGTGCCCCCGTTCTGCATCAGGCGGGCGGCCTGCTGGGCGACGAAGAACGGTCCTTTCAGGTTGGTGTCCAGAAGGCGGTCCCACAGGGGTTCATCCACGTCGTCGCTGGCGCGCAGGGTTTCGTCGCCGGCGTTATTGACGAGGATGTCGAGGGAGCTGCCCTTACGGGGGATGTGGGAGAAGGCCTCGTGTATCGAGCCGAGGTTACTGACATCCATAACGAGCGGATGCAGTTCCATGCCGCAGGCAGCGGCTTCCGAGCAGGTTGCTTCGAGTGTTGCGGCGTTGCGGCCGGAGATCCAGACTTTTGCACCGCAATGGGCCAGGTGGAACGCCATGGCTTTTCCGAGCCCCCGGCCGCCTCCGGTAATGAGGGCCGCTTTGCCTGTCAGCGAGAAAAGCTGGGGCATGTCTACCATGTTCCGTCCGTACCGTTGGGGGCGATCAGGGTTTTGAGGCGGTTTTCTGCGCCTGAGAGCAGGTGGGTATAAAGGTCTGGCAGGTCGGTGAGGCTGGCGGCTGGTGTGACCAGTCGTTCGAGGAACGGGATGAGGTCTGGCAGGATTGCGATGGCCTGAGGCATCTCATTGGCGAAGGCGCTGACGCCCCTTATGTCCAGCTCCCGCTCCACGATCAGGTTGAAGTCCATTTGCGGTGCGTGATGGAAAATGCCTGCGAGAGCGAGGCGGCCTCCCGGAGCGAGCCGGTTGCATGCCATCTGCACAACGGTTGCGGAGCCCGTGGCGTCGAGGATGAAGCGTGGGCCTTCGGGACCGAAGCGGGCGCTCCAGCCTTGTCGGTCGGCGGAGAGCGGAGTTGTGCCAATGGTTTCGGTGAGAAGTGTCTGGCGCCCCGTGTTGCGTTCAAGCAGGTACACATCATGACCACGCTGCCGGAGCAGGAGGGCGGCCAGCCCCCCGATGGTGCCTCCGCCACAAACGACCACGGGCGCGCCGGGCAGTGGGTCGAGGCGGTTGACAGCATGCAGTGACACGGAAAGTGGCTCGACAAGGGCACCGTATCGCAGGGGGATTGTGCGGGGGAAAGACAGGATCTGGGAGGCTGGCAGGATGACCTCTTGTGCGAACCCGCCGTCGCAGCTTTCGCCGACGAAACTGAGGTTGCGGCAGAGGTTTTTCCGGCCCGACCGGCAGGCCTGGCAGGTGCCGCAGCCGACTCTTGAATCTGCGATGACGTGCTCGCCGACTGTATGGGAGCCGCAGTCGCCGCTGATTTGTGTAATGACTCCGGAGAACTCATGTCCGGGTGTGACGGGACATTGGGAGATCCACTGGCCGGTCTGGAAATTGTGCAGGTCAGACCCGCAGATCCCGGCGGCTTCGACCCGGATGCGGACTGATCCGTCAGGCAGGTCTGGAGAGGTCTGGACGGGAAGAATGCGGATGTCTCCAACACCTGAAAAGCGCGCAGCAAGCATGACAGTCGTCCTTTCCCTTCAGGGTGAGGTCGGGCGTTACACCACCCTTCCGGTATAGATATGATGATGGCGGAATGAAAAGGCCGGCATGCTGGTTCTTCGCGTAGCTTTTTCCGGGGTACGGCTTCGGGAAATATGCACCAGAAACACATTACCAATACGGAAGAATGTATGTTTTATAATGGTCCGATGTTGCAATGGAGTGCGGCAGTATCAGCGCCTTTCCGGACAACGGATTGACTGGCATCAGGACGGAGAGTGGCACGATGGATACCATTGGCACACTGGAAGCAGAGACGATTTACCCCATTCCTGCGGATCGCCGTCATGGGACTGCAAAAGACCTCTTTACGGTCTGGTTCGGGCCTAACCTCATGATGCTGACTGTCGTGACCGGGGCGCTGGCGACAACGGTTTTCGGGTTGTCTCTGATCCCTGCGCTTCTGGCGCTGCTGGTGGGTAATCTGGTGGGCGGCATTTTCATGGCGCTTCATGCGGCGCAGGGGCCTCGGCTCGGGGTGCCGCAGATGATCCAGACACGCGGGCAGTTCGGGTTGTTCGGGGCGGTTCCGGTGACCGCGATCATTGTGCTGATGTATGTTGGGTTTGCGGCCTCCAATCTTGTTCTGGGAGCGGAGGGGCTTCAGTCCTGCTTTCCGGGGCTGGGTCGGCTTCCCGCAATCCTGATCATCCAGCTTCTGTCCATCGCTCCTGCCATTCTTGGTTATCACGTGATCCATGTTGCGGCACGTATCCTGACGCTGCTCTGTGGGGCTGCCGTGCTTGTCTGCATATGGCAGGTTATGGGGGTTCATCCGGTCGTGCATGATGCTGTTACGCAGCCATGGGGCTGGACTGGTATTCTGCAGACCCTGTCGCTGGCTGCCTTATGGCAGATTGCCTATGCGCCCTATGTTTCTGATTCATCGCGTTATCTTCCGGCGGGGCCCCGAAGCGAGAAATATGCGTTTGTGGCATGTTTTTCGGGTTCTGTTTCCGGTTCGATGCTGGCCATGGGGCTGGGGGCGGCGATCGGGCTCGTGGCTGGCGGGGCGCATGTCATTCAGGCTCTGACGGCGATCCTGGGTGTGGCCTCGGTGCCTGTTCTGCTTGCGCTTTCAATCGGTATTGCGGTGGCGAATGCCATGAATGTCTATTGCGGGGCGCTTTCGACACTGACCGTCGCACAGACTTTCACGCCCGGTTTTCATTACGGGAAAGGTGCGAGGTTGGTCGTCACTGTCGGGCTTCTGTCACTGGCTTTTGGAATGGCGACGCTCATGGCTGATCAGTTCATGACGGCGTATAGCGAGTTTCTGGAGCTTCTGATGTCCGTCATGATTCCCTGGACGGCTATCAATCTGACCGATTACTATATTTTGCATCATGGAGACTACGATGTGCCCTCTTTCTTCAGAAAGGATGGCGGTCTTTATGGGTATTATAATGTCCCTGCACTGACCTGCTATGTGGTGGGGATTGTTGTTCAGATTCCGTTTCTTGCGACAAATCTTTATACGGGGAGCGCGGCCAGGTTTCTGGGCGGTGTGGATATTTCCTGGATGGTCAGTCTTCTTTTTACACCAGCGCTCTATATTCTTGCTGAGCGCACTTTCCGGCGGAAGGTTCTGCCCGGCGGAGAACGGGCATGAAGCTTCTGTATAATGCGAGGATTGCGCTGCCGGGGAATGAGCGGCTTGAGGGTGCGCTCCTGATCCGTGATGGTCGAATTGCGGCGGTTGGCGAACGCTCTGTGCTTCTGGACGGTTGTCCGGAGGATGTGGAGCAGATCGATCTTGGGGGCGCCTGCATTCTTCCGGGGTTTGTCGACAGTCATCTTCATCTGCTGATGGGGGCCGAATATCTTTCGAATATCGGTTTTCGGGACGCCCGAACGATGGCGGAAGTCGTGGCGCGGGTAGAAGGATTTGCTGTGGCGCATCCGGAGCGGGAATGGCTGCTGGGGCTGGAGTGGAGTTACGGGTATCCGGATCTGCCGCCAGAAGGTTTCGACCGGTCAATGCTGGATGCCGTGGTGCCGGACCGGCCGGTTTTTCTGAGGTCGGGGATGGCTCATGCGGCATGGGCCAATAGTAAGGCGCTTGAGCTTGCGGGGATTGATGCGTCTACCCCGAACCCCGAGGGCGGGGAAATTGTTCGGCGGCCGGACGGTTCTCCGACAGGATGGCTCAAGGAAGAGGCTGGCAAGCTGGTCGGGGCTCATGTGGTGCCCATGGATGATGCAATGATCCGGGACGGGCTTGAGCGCGTGCTGGGTGAGATGGCGCGATGCGGAATTACGCGGGTTGAGAGCGCGGCTTATGACGAAGGGCTTTTCCCGGCGCTTGGTGAGATGGAGGCTTCTGGCGGGCTGACCTGTCGTGTCGGGGTCATGGTCGAGATGCCGCCACCGGCGCTGTCGGAAAAGCGATTGGCCGAGATCGAGGGGCTGCGTGAGCGTTACCACTCCCCTATGCTGAGTCTGGATGGCGTAAAGTTCTTTCTGGATGGGGTTCTGGAATCGCATACCGCCTGCATGCCGCAGGGATATGCGGATCGTCCGGACGAGACGGGGACGCTGGTCTGGAAGCCTGAGGCCTATAAATCTGCGGTCCGGCAGGTTTCGGAAGCCGGTTTTCAGATCTGGACGCATGCGATTGGCAGTGGTGCGATCCAGTTGGCTCTGGATGCTTATGCTCAGGACCCGGACAAGACGCGATCGCTGCGGCATCGTGTTGAGCATGTGGAAATCCCGTTTGCGGAAGACATCTCCCGCTTCAGGGAGTTGGGCGCTGTTGCGTGTCTCCAGCCGGTCATGGTTGCGCCGTCCGATGAGTGGATGGGGATGCAGGGTGTCTGGGCCCAGCGGGTTCGCGAGAGTGAGCTGGAGCGGGCTTTTCCGAACCGTGCGCTCCTTGACGCAGGTAGTGTCGTGGCCTTTGGGACGGACTGGCCGATCGTATCGCTTTCTCCACTTCGGGGGATCAGCAAAGCCGTGACGCGCCGCAGTCTGGCTGGCGGGGCAGCTTTTGTTCCGCAGCAGGCCATTACTGTGTCCGAGGCGTTGTATGCCTATACGGAAGCGGGGGCGTTTGCCTGTCACCGGGATGCACAGGAAGGCAGCATTGAGGTTGGGAAGCTCGCGGACCTGGTCGTCCTGAGTGCTGATCCTGAGGATGTGTCGCCCGACCAGATCCCGGAGATTTCGGTTCTTATGACCTTCCTTGGAGGGCGGATCGTTTACGATGCACGGCCTGATGCCGGAAGTGCCATCTAGCTGTTTGCGCTCATGACAACCTGTGCGGAGTTTTCTGTATATGCCGCTTGATGACGGTGTCTTTTCCAGTGTTGCCGCGTCTGCGAGGCGGCGTCTTCCACGGCTGTTTGCGGATTACGTTGATGGTGGCGCACATGGTGAATGGACCATGGCGCGCAACCGCGCGGCTTTCCGGAAATGGGGGATCGTGCCGCGGGGGATGAAGAACGTCGAGACGGTGGATGCGGGTGTCCATTGTTTCGGGCAGCAGTGGAAAGCACCGTTCATGCTGGCGCCCGTCGGCTTTGCGGGGATGCTACATCCTGACCGGGAAGCAGGGGCGGCGCGGGCGGCATTGCGGTGTGGTGTGGGGATGGCTGTTTCCACTTTTTCCATTGATCCCATGGAAAAGGTGGCGAAGGTCGGGGGAGCACCGCTCGCGCAGATCTATGTTTTCCGGGATCGTGCCCTGACACGGGATATGCTGGCGCGGGCTGCGCAGTGCGGCATCGACGGCATTATCGTGACGGTGGATACGGCCATTACGCCGGTTCGGGAGCGGGATGTCCGCAATGGCTTCCGTCATCTCTCCCATCCCACGCTCATGCAGATGGCGGGGCTGCTTGCTCATCCCCGCTGGTGTTTGGGCATGGTGGGACGTGGGACACCTGCGATCGGCAATCTTGCTGGATATACCACCGCGCATGGCATCATGGGACAGGCCAAGGAAATGGCCGCCCAGATTGACCCCACGCTCGACCGGGCTGGTCTTGAATGGCTCAGGAGCGAATGGAAGGGGCGGCTGGTTGTGAAGGGGGTCATGCATCCGGAAGATGCCCGTGTTGCCATTGAGGCGGGTGCGGATGGTGTGATCGTCTCCAATCACGGGGGGCGGCAGATGGACCCGGCGCCTGCCACGATCGACGTTCTGCCGCAGATTGTGGCGGCCGTGGAAGGGAAGGGCGACATCGTTCTTGATAGTGGAATCCGCCGGGGTGGGGACGTTGTCATGGCGTTGGCGCTTGGAGCGACGGCGGTTTCCATAGGGCGTCCGTGGGCCTGGGCGCTTGCCGCCGGGGGCGAGGCGTCGGTTGAGAACGCCATCAGGGCGCTGTCTCAGGAAGTTGTGGATATTCTGGGGCTGGCCGGTCTCGAAGATATTGCCGCGCTGCGCAGGCGCGGGTCGGATGCCCTGTGGGAATTATAGTCTGACATGTCCGGGGCAGAACGCCCGCGGAATGTCCCCGAGACGAAAAAGAGAGCCGACCGGATGACGAAAAGTACCGAGTTTTACACGAAGCGTGCTGCCGAGCTGTCTTTTCGCAATGATTGCTGGATTGACGGCCGGTTTGTTCCTGCCGTTTCCGGACAGCGTTTTGACACGCTCAATCCTGCGACAGCTGCTGTTCTGACCCGTGTGGCGCGGGGCGATGCCGAGGATGTCGACCGGGCTGTTGTCAGCGGGCGGGCGGCCTTTGCGAGTGGTGTCTGGGCCGGGATGACGCCTGCGGAGCGCAAGGCTGTTCTGCTGCGCTGGGCTCAGCTTCTGCGGGACAATCTTGAAGAGCTGGCGCTTCTGGACACGCTGGATGTCGGGAAGCCGATTTCGGACACGCTCACGATTGATGTTCCGGGGGCTGCGGCCATTCTTCAGTGGCATGCCGAAGCCATCGACAAGCTGTATGACGAGATCGCTCCGACGGGCGGGCGGGATCTTGCAATGGTGCGCCGGGTCCCACTTGGCGTCGTTGGCGTGGTTGTCCCGTGGAATTTCCCGCTTGATCTGGCGATCTGGAAAATTGTCCCAGCTCTGGCCGTGGGCAATTCCGTTGTGCTCAAGCCCGCCGAACAGTCCCCGCTTTCCGCACTGCGACTGGCAGAGCTTGCATCCGAAGCCGGTCTTCCAGATGGCGTTCTGAATGTTGTGCCCGGGTTCGGGCATGAGGCCGGGCAAGCATTGGGGCTGCACCCTGATGTGGACTGTCTGGCGTTTACAGGCTCGACGGAGATCGGGAAGCTGTTTCAGGGCTATGCCGGTGACAGCAACATGAAGCCGGTCTGGCTTGAGACGGGGGGAAAGAGCCCGTGTCTGGTCTTCCCTGATGCCGATCTGGATGCGGCGGCGGAGAAGGCGGCCTGGGGGATCTTTTTCAATCAGGGGCAGGTCTGTTCCGCGAACTCGCGTCTGTTGGTGCATGAGTCGATCGCGCAGGACATGATCGAACGTGTGAAGGCGAAGGCCGAGGCGCTTGTTCCCGGAGATCCGCTGGACCCGTCCACCCGACTTGGGCCGATGGCATCGGCGGAGCATGCGGAGCGTGTGGTCGGATTTATTGCGGCAGGGCGCGAGAGCGGCCGCCTTGTGACAGGGGGCGGCCAGTTGAGCCGCGGGGCATCGAAAGCCTACATCCAGCCGACGATTTTTGCGGATGTTCCGCATGATGCCCTGATTGCGCGCGAGGAGATTTTCGGGCCGGTTCTGGTTGTCCAGACTTTCCGGGATGAGGCGGAAGCCGTCACTCTGGCCAATGACACACCTTATGGCCTCGCCGCATCCATTTGGACGCAGGACCTGACGCGGGCGCTGAGCATATCGGACATGCTGAATGTCGGGACGGTGTCGATCAATACCGTGGACGCCCTGTCTCCCATGACGCCTTTTGGCGGGATGAAGCAGTCCGGCTTCGGGCGCGATCTCTCGCTTCACAGTTTTGATAAATACTCCGCGCTCAAGACGGTCTGGATCAAATACTGAGCCGTTCTGAGCGCGACGACATTTTGCGGGGAAATCTTATGGTAACGCTTGCAGTCAGTGCTGAAGGCCCTGCCGCCTGGGAAAACTGGCGTAACGCCTTTCATGAGCTGGCGCCTGATCTTCAGACGGTCTCGTGGTTTGATCCGGCGTTTGATGCGTCAAAGGTAGATTACGCCCTGGTCTGGGATCCTGCTCCCGGAGAAATGGCGAAGATGCAGCATATGCGCGCCATTTTGTGTAGCGGGGCGGGCGTCAATCAGCTGGTCGGGCGGTCGGATTTTCCAAAAGACGTCATGCTGGTGCGGATGGGCGGTGACCAGACCGTGGTTCTG
Source organism: Gluconobacter sp. Dm-62 (assembly GCF_018256155.1). Lineage (GTDB taxonomy): Bacteria > Pseudomonadota > Alphaproteobacteria > Acetobacterales > Acetobacteraceae > Gluconobacter. The sequence goes on along the minus strand of NZ_JAERLY010000007.1, from coordinate 116,560 downwards.
ATGGCGGACTATGTGTTGTGGGCGATCGTGGCGCTGCTGCGGGATGCGCGGACATGGGCCTTGCAGCAGGAAAAGAAAGTCTGGCGGCGCAATCTTGAATATCGCACGAGCGCAGAGACTACGATTGGTATTCTGGGATACGGCAATCTTGGATCGGCTGTGGCGCAGAGGCTGGCAAAAGCCGGATTTCAGGTTTCGGCCTGGTGCCGCCGTGCGCGGCCGGTTGAGGATATTCCGCTGTATTTCGGGGAAGACGGTAAGGTGGAGCTTCTGGGAAAGACGGATATTCTGGTTAATCTTCTGCCCAGTACGCCGCAGACCCGAGGGCTTATTGATGCGGAATTCCTGTCACATTTGAAGCCCGGCGCCAGTCTGATCAATGTCGGGCGTGGCGATCAGGTGGTGGCGGATGATCTGGTTTCGGCTCTGGATGCAGGGCGCATGCGCGGGGCCGTGCTGGATGTCTTTGCTCAGGAGCCGCTCGAAAAAGACGCCGTGTTCTGGGAGCATCCGAAAGTTTTCGTCACCCCGCATGTTGCGGCGGAGGCATCCTGTAGGATGCAGGCGGCCTATGTGGCCCAGACGATCCGGGAGATAGAGGCGGGGAAAACCCCCGCGCTGACCTATCATCCCGAATGGGGGTACTGAGGGTCGTGCCGGGTGTTACCGGCAGTGTTTCGGAAGTTCGTTCATGACCTCTGTGATGCTTTCACGGAGGATCCCCCCGATTTTGGCAATCTGTTCTTCCGAGAGGGTCAGCGGGGGGGACAGGATCAGGATATGTCCCAGGGGGCGAGCAACAAGGCCTTTTTCCTGAGCTTTTCGCGCAACCAGCATGCCGATGTTGAGCTGTGCGTCGAAGAGGGTCTTGCTGCCCTTGTCCCTGACGAATTCGATGCCCATCATGAAGTGGCTGCCGCGCACTTCGCCCACGATGTCGATGTCTTCAAGTTTTCGCAGCGTGTTCTCAAAAATCTTTCCGGTGATGGCTGCACGCTCGGGGATCCGTTCGGCTTCCATCAGGGCGATATTGGCCAGACCGGCAGCAGCAGCGGCGGGATGACCGGCATAGGTCATGCCATGGGTGAAGACGCCATCGGGGCCTGAAACCACGTCATAAATCTCGTCGGTCATGATGGTGGCGGCGAGGGGCTGGTAGCCGGAGGTGACGCCCTTGGCCACGGTGATGATGTCTGGCTGAGTGTCGAAAACCGCTTCGGATGCGAAGAAGTGACCGAGGCGCCCGAAGGCGGTGACCACTTCGTCTGCGATGAATTTGATGTCGTATTCCCGGCAGAGTGCCTGAATGCGTTTGTGGTATCCTTTGGGAGGAACAATGACGCCGCCCGCCCCCATGATGGGTTCACCAATGAAACACGCGATGTTTTCTGCGCCAAGGCGTTCGATTTCGTGGCGCATGTCTGCGACGAGCACGTCTGTGAATTCTGCTTCCGTCATGCCGTCACCGTCGCGCCAGTAATGCGGCTTCTTCAGGTGGTGCACGATCCCTTCGGCTTTTGACCACCCTTTCGAGTAGGCTGGTGTCGTCATTGCGATCGAGAGATAGGTCGAGCCGTGATAGGCCCCATGGCGGCTCAGGACGAGTTTCTTGGTCGGTCGGCCCAGACGCTCGTAATAATGGTGCAGGATGCGCACGGCACCGTCATTCGCGTCTGACCCCGATGTGGAGAAATGCACGCGGTTCAGGTTTCCCGGTGCCAGTTCTGCCAGCTTTCGGGCCAGCGCGGCTGCTGTGGGATGCGTGAAGGTGTAAAAGGTTGAATAAAAATCCAGTGTTGAGAGCTGGTTTGAGATGGCATTGATGATTTCACGGCGTCCGTGGCCGACATTGACGCACCACAGGCCGCCAATTCCGTCGATCAGTTCATGACCGTTACTGTCGCGTACCATGACGCCTTTTGCAGCGACGATTGCAGTGCGTGCATGGGGTTCTTTCAGGCCGTTGAGATCAGCCCAGGACTGAACGAGATGTGCATCTGCCGCGAGAATATCATCTGTGGTCTGGGGTAGTTTGGACGACATGTGCATCTCTTCCATCCGAATTCGCTGCCCTGGGGTGCAGCCTCTGATACGTGATGGTAGGGTGCTGCCAGATGGGAAGTATATTGCCCTAAAGGGGTATAAGCCGGGTGTCAGATCAGCAGGAACAGCAGCTTGGTGCCGTCATTTCGGCTCTGATGACGCCTGCATTCGAACAGCAGTTTGTGGCGTGGTTTGAGAGTTGTGTCCTGATCGATAATCTGACTGTTCTTGCATATGTGGGAGAGGGGCGGCCGAGATGTCTGTTTGCCCATTCGAAAGAGACAAACGTTCACGCCAGTTTTGACAGTGCCTACTGCGCAGGAATTTATCTGCTTGATCCATTCTTTGTTGTGGACAGGGCAGGCGCGGCTTCCGGATTGTATCGCCTCGAGGATATTTCTCCGGACTATTTTGCCCAGTCAGATTACTACCTGAAATACTACAGGGACACGAATATTCTGGATGAGATGACGTATCTGGTCCGGGTTTCTGCTGAACTATCCATTCATATCTGTCTGGGGCGCGATATCAGTTCCGGCAGGAAATTTGTGCCTGAGGAGTGGGAGAAGGCTTTGGCAATCCGGCCGGTTGCTGAGGCTCTGGCTGTTCGACACTGGTCTGATCTTGCGGAGGATCAGGGTGAGTGCGTGCGTGATGGAGAAAATGCCATGACGCAGTTCTGGGAGCAGTTCAGGAAGACATACGGAGTGGTGCTGACGGCACGTCAGTCACAGACAGCGTTGCTGATCCTGCGTGGACATTCCTCGGGTTCGATTGCAAAGCTGATGGGGGTCAGTGTGCAGACTGTGAAAGTGTTCCGCAAACAGATCTATATGCGATGTTCCATTTCATCGCAGGCTGAGCTTTTTGCGATGATGATGCCGATATTGGTCAGGCTCGGTGAACGATAATTGGGTGGTAGAACCTAGTAAACGAACGGAAGGCAGGCATATCTCCGGCCTGCTGTGACCGGCTGAACGGCGTGCAGGAGGGCGCACGAAAATACAATGGCGCCACCTGCGGGAGCTTTGAATGTCTGTTGGCCGAATTCAGGGAAGATCAGTTCTCCTCCGTCGTATCCTTCATTCAGATTGAGTGAGACTGCAAACTGCCGATGCGCGGAGCTGGGGACCGTATTGTCGCGGTGGGCATCGAAGAAGCCGCTGTCCGTAGCGTCGTAGGAACTGACCAGCATTCTGTCCATTTGCGTGGCCTGGAAGCGGAAAGCCCGGAAGATTTCCGGTACGACGCGGCGGATGATGCGGTTCTGTAGATCCGTAACGATCTGTCGGTCGCGCAGAGGGGTATCCAGACGTCGTTTGAAGCTGGGAGCGATGGTTCGGATTGGATGTCCTGCGGCATCAGAAGTCAGGATGGGAGAGGGCTGGGGATTGTGAGACAGGTGATACTGGATCAGGGTCTCACAGAATGCCGGTTCAAGGACATGGTCGAGCATGAGCACCGGAACAGGCCTGTCGCGCTGCGAAGCCGTGGCCTTTTGCAATAATGCCGGGAACAGGAGCTGTTCCAGACCGGGGCTGTGAAGGTGGGTGTTCAGGACATGCATCATTGGATCAAGTTCGATCCAGCCCGGAGGTGCATTTTTAGCAATGCCGAACGCATCATGACACGTACGGTCAGAGTCATAAAGAAAGCAGACCGATTTGAGCCCGGACCGGGTTTTGAGGTGTTCAGCATCTGCAGCGTCGAGGGTAACCCCCAGGAACAGACAGTCTTTACGGTTCAGAACATCGGCATATCGGGACAACTGCTGCAGGACGTCGTTGATTGCGGGATCGGTAGAGGACGGGAAGAACAAGAGAAGGGTTCTGCGACCACCGGTCATGTCGAAGGAAAGTGCCCCGGAACTGGTGCTGGCTTTCTGTACGAATGGCGGAATGGGGTCGCCCGTTTCAACCGTGGTCCAGGACATAGGCGCTCTCATGGGTGGAGACGTATTTGGACGGGCAGCATGCCCAAAGCGGCGACTGATCACAAGATCAATATGTCTATACAAGTTGAAAAAGAAGGATCAATGAGCGAGGCGGAAATCTTCTCCGGTGAAGATTATGTCAGATTCGCAAGGGGGGGAGGTGCCGTTTTCGCGTTAAAACTGGCGGAATATCATTGTTTTTCGATGGAGGTCTGAGGCAAGGAATTCTTTGCATCCTGTTGAAGTGTTTTTTGAGCATGGACACTTAAGGTGAGGGTAGAAAATTTTCTGAAACGAATTTTCTTGATTTAAGTCACTGTTATAAAACATGAAAATTGATTGTATGGAAGGAGTCGGGGATATGTCCTGTCATGTTATGGTAATTAAACAGTTGCATATGCAACCAGACATGACATTGTGACTTCGATACGAAAATAACCCTGAGCAGGTGCCATGCCAATCGTCAAAAGCCGTCATGCTTGTGTTGCTCTCTCCACCATGACGTTTCTGGCGTCGACCTCTCTGGCTGGAGCTGCGGCACCGACGCATTCGCATACCAGATTGCCGGCCCATGTTGCTGCGACCCCGCAAAAAAGAAAACCGCACGCTGTCAGTGCACATGATCCTGAAGTCATTTCCGTTCATGCTGCGGGTGAGGATGGTGCGTATGGCAAGGTCCGGCATATCGCGGGTGGCGGACTGATGGCAGTTCAGACGGGCGGCGACATGCGCAGCACCGTGACCTCGGAATATATCAACAAGCAGGCTTCGACGACGACGGCCTATCAGGCTGTTTCGCTGGCTCCCGGCGCCAATCTTTCCCAGAGCGATCCTTATGGGTTTGCCGCCAATTCCCTGCTCAGCGTACGTGGACTTGGCGGGAATGAGATCGGGCAGGTCTGGGAAGGGATGCCTGTCAACGATATCGAAACTTACAACGGTTATCCGACCTACTGGGCCGATGGGGAAGATATTGATTCCGTCAGCCTGACGCAGGGATCGTCATCCATTACCGCGCCTGTGGTTAATGCGTCGGGCGGGCAGGTCACGACCTCAATGCGCGATCCTGCCCATAAAATGGGCGGCCTGATCGACTACAGTTACGGAACGCTGAACCTGCAGCGTTTCTATGGACGTTTCGATACCGGGGATATCGGGAATACGGGCCTGTCCGCCTATGTCTCGTTTTCCAACGGGACCGCGAAAAACTCGCTTGGCCCGGGACGACAGATGCGTCGGCATATCGATTTCGGGTTCAAGAAGGAATTTGCGAACGGGGACCAGATGAAGCTGGTCGGTTCCTATGTCGATATGAACTACATGTACAACCCGAACCCGACACTGGCTGACTGGCAGGCTTCGGGGCGGAGTTATGCGTGGAACGGGACATTTTCACCTGGGAGCTCGGATTACTGGCGCCAGAACCGCTGGAAATGGGAGCAGATCATGATGAGTCTCCCGTCCGACTTTACGCTTCCGGGCAAGGTGAAGCTCAATGTCACGCCGTATTTCCTGTATGCGATGCAGAATTCACCGGCATCTTCCACGCTGTCGTCTGATGGAAATTATTACGGGACACAGCCTGTTTCCGTAAATATTCCGGATGCTCAGGCCTCGGGAGGGAGCGTGCGAAGCGATTATGTGGGCGCGCAGTCTGTCGGCGGGTTCAACGCGTCGCTTTCGCGCCAGTTCGGTGTTCAGAAGGTGACGCTGGGATACTGGTATCAGTACAGCGTTGATGATCTGTCGATGCCGTTTTCGTCGGTTGATTCGATTGGAAATGCTGCTTCGGCCTGGAGTCTGCAGAATGTGACCATGGGCAATGGTCAGCCATATCTTGCCGAGAAGGAGCATACCGTTACGCAGACGAATGCGCTTTATCTGCAGGACGAGATCTCGCTTCTCAATGATCGCCTGAAGATCGTGGGTGGCATCAAGACGCTGATGATGAGCAAGGCGGGAACCAATGGTCTGCCGGGGACGCAGTATCATGTGGGCGCCAATAATTTCCAGCCGCTGCCCCGTGTCTCGGCGACGTACAAGATTGATTCCCACAATCAGGTCTTCATCAATGCGAGCACCAATACATTAATGCCGATTGATGACACCCTGTATAATTCCTATTCCGGCGGGGCGGTTTCAACGCAGGGTAATCCGGCGATCAAACCTGAATATTCGATCTCTGAAGAGCTGGGCTACCGGTATCAGGACAAAACCGTTCATGCCAGCCTGGCGCTGTTCAACTACAACTTCACGAACCGTCAGGTTTCCAGCCTTCGCTATGTCAATAACGTCCCCGTCTATTCGACGATCAATGGTGGCGGGCAGACGTCTCGCGGTGTGGATTTCGAAGCCGGACTGATGCCGTTTTATGGCTTCTCCCCGTATGTTTCCGTCGAATATCTTCACGCAACCATCGATAACAATATTCAGGTTGGAAACGACTATCTGCCGACGGCGGGGAAAACGGCGGTCCGCAGTCCTTCGTTCCAAGGCTCTTTCGGCCTTGTGTATGACTACAAGAATTTCTTCGGAACGTTTTCGTTCAAGTACACCGGGTCCCAGTATTCGACGTTCATGAACGACGAGAAAATGCCCGCTTACAAGACGTTTAATCTGTCGCTGGGATATCGGCTGCCGAGTGTCGGATTTGTCAAACATCCGGAAATCCGGGTCGCATTCATCAACCTGACAGACGAGAAAGTCCTGTCCGGTATTGCGTCGCCCCAGCTGAATGCCCAGACCGCAAGGGGCATTTACGGGACCTCGATTGATGGAAGTTCTCCCGGATATTACATCGCGCCGCGATTTACGACTGCGATGACCGTGGCGGCCGGCTTCTGAACTTTTCCAAACCTCTTTCTGTTCCTGTGAAAATGGAGACCTTACTCATGGTCAATTCTCCTTCCGTGTCTTCCCGCCTGTCGAATGATCGTGTGATCCGTGCCGACCATGGCTCCGAAATCACTGCGAAGTCATGGCAGACTGAAGCGGCCATGCGGATGCTGATGAATAACCTCGACCCGGAAGTCGCGGAGAAGCCTTCGGAGCTTGTTGTCTATGGCGGTATCGGTCGGGCAGCACGCAACTGGGACTGCTATGACCGGATCGTGGAATGCCTGCGGGAACTTGGCGATGAGGAGACGCTGGTTGTGCAGTCCGGCAAGCCGGTTGGGGTGTTCCGGACGCATTCCAATGCGCCGCGTGTCCTGATTGCGAACTCAAACCTCGTGCCGCACTGGGCCACCTGGGAGAAGTTCAACGAGCTCGATCGGGCGGGTCTGATGATGTACGGCCAGATGACGGCCGGGTCCTGGATCTATATCGGAAGTCAGGGAATTGTTCAGGGAACGTACGAGACCTTCGTTGAAATGGGCCGTCAGTATTACGGCGGTGACCTCAAGGGGCGCTGGATCCTGACGGGTGGTCTGGGGGGCATGAGCGGTGCGCAGCCGCTGGCCGCCGTGATGGCGGGTGCATCCATGCTTGCCGTGGAATGTGAGCCGTCGCGTATCCAGAAGCGTCTGGAGACGGGGTATCTGGACCGGCAGGTGCAGGATCTGGATGAGGCGCTGGAAATCATTCATGAGGCCTGTGCGAAGGGCGAGGCTGTTTCCGTGGGTCTTTTGGGAAATGCTGCTGAAGTTTTTCCGGAACTGGTGCGGCGTGGCGTCCGTCCGGATGGGGTGACGGACCAGACGTCCGCCCATGATCCGTTGAACGGCTATCTGCCTGCGGGCTGGTCGCTGGAGAAGGCGGAGAAGCTGCGGATCACGGATCCGGCGGCGGTTGAAAAGGCGGCGCGGGAGTCCATGCGGCTTCAGGTCGAGGCCATGGTGGCGTTTCACCGGATGGGCGTACCGACGTTCGATTACGGCAACAATATCCGCCAGATGGCGCTCGAAGAGGGGCTGGAAGATGCCTTTGCGTTCCCGGGTTTCGTCCCTGCCTATATCCGGCCGCTGTTTTGCCGTGGGATTGGTCCGTTCCGCTGGGCGGCGCTGTCGGGTGATCCGGAGGACATCTACAAGACGGATGCGAAGGTCAAGGAACTGCTTCCGGACGACAAGCATCTGCACAACTGGCTCGATATGGCGCGGGAGAAAATCCAGTTCCAGGGCCTTCCGTCCCGGATCTGCTGGGTAGGTCTCGGGGATCGTCACCGGCTGGGTCTGGCGTTCAACGAGATGGTGGCCAACGGAGAGCTGAAGGCTCCGATTGTAATCGGGCGCGATCATCTGGACAGTGGTTCGGTGGCGAGCCCCAATCGTGAAACAGAGGCTATGCGCGATGGGTCCGATGCCGTTTCCGACTGGCCTTTGCTGAATGCACTGCTCAATACCGCTTCGGGGGCGACCTGGGTGTCGCTGCACCATGGCGGCGGTGTGGGCATGGGATTTTCCCAGCATTCGGGCATGGTCATTGTCGCAGATGGCACAGAAGATGCCGCGGCCCGTCTGGGGCGTGTGCTGTGGAATGATCCGGCCACGGGCGTGATGCGCCATGCCGATGCCGGCTATGACATTGCTGTTTCCTGTGCGCATGAAAAGGGCTTGAACCTGCCCATGATTACGAACAGGAAATGAGGCCTCAAAGGCGCATTCTTTCGGGGATGCGCCTTTTTTTGATTATGACAGGATAACTGCGATCATTATGACAGGGATACACGCGACCCGTTCTTTCCCGGGGCGGCAGCTTCTGCTTCTCGCTCTGGGGCTCAGCATCTGCTCCGGGTGTGCGTATCTCGGTTCATCCGTCATGCCCTTTCAGATCGATGCGCTGATGTCGGGGCTGCATCAGTCCGCCAGTCGGGCGGGGATGTTTGGCTTTTTCGAAATCATGGCCTTTGCGGTTTTCATGATGGTGCTGTCCCGTCTGAAGGGGCGGGTTTCAGTTGTCATGACGGCTTTTCTGGGGGCAGGGCTGGCGGCTGTTTCGTCGCTCCTGACGGCGGCTGGCCCTGCATCATCGCTGTGGACATGGGGCTGCGCCATCCTCTTTGGTCTGGGAGAGGCATTTCTGGGACGGTCCTATGTCTGTGCGGCATCGGCGAGTAAGAACCCGGACCGGATGTACGCCATTTCAAACGGTGGGGGACTTATCGTTCTGGTTGCGGTGATCGATGCCATTCCTTACGCAACCCGGAGTTTTGGCGCGCTGGGCGTGTTTGTTGGTATCGCGGCCATTGTTGCGCTTATTGCGCCTTTCATGGTGACGCTCCGTCATGCCCCGCCGCTCCCTACTCGCCAGAGCACGGAAAAGATGCGTCTGACGCCCGGCGGGGTAGCCCTGCTGTTTATTTGGGTCGGATCGTCTCTGGGATCGAGCATGGCATGGTCTTTTGCCGAGCGCGTTGGCCGGGCCATTCATCTTTCAGCTGACTATATTGTCTTTCTCTCGACGGTAGGGATCGTGTCGAGTGTTCTGGTCAGCTTTGTTGTCGGAGCGCTGGCGGGCAGCCTTCGCAGGGAGATCATTCTGCCTCTGACGCTCGTGGGAACGGGGGTCGGAGGGCTTCTTGCGTGTTCAGCGTGGGATTCCTGGAGCTATACGGCGGGCGTCATCATCTACTGGAACTGCTCCATGCTGTCTTACGCATGGCTGCTCGGCAGTGCGGCTGCGCTGGACCATACGGGGCGGACCGGGACGTTCTGTGGTGGTATGGACCGTATGGGATATGCTTTGGGGGCGCCGTTTGGAGGGCTGATCATTGATCATTCCTCCTTTACGATGCTGGGTATTGCAGGCTGTGCGGCTTGTGTTGTCAGTATTCCGTTCGGGTTGCCGGTGCTGCTCAGGGAAATCCGACAGTCCGAAGGGAACGCACGGCAGGATGCTCCTCTGACCGAAGCCTGCTGACTTCTCGCGTCAGGGGGAGGGGCCTTCCTGCATCAGGACTTCGAGACGGGCGATATCGGCCGCCAGAGGATGGTCTTCTTCATAGAGGGGGATGATGCCCCGCACGCTGTTGTAGAGAGCCCGTGTATGAGGGGCGACTTCCTGAGTGAGGTCTGCGAGATCCCTGGCCTGACAGAGGGCCAGCAGTTCGATGGCGAGAATGGAACGTGTATTGGTGACAACGTCGCGCGCCTTGAGGGCGGCGGGTGTTGCATGCACCAGAATATCTTCCTGAAGCCCTGAGGTAACGCCGCCGTCCAGACTGGCTGGTAAGGCATTGCGGCGGTTGGCGCTGACAAGTGAGGCGGCCGTGTACTGGGCGATCATGAAGCCGCTTCCGGTTCCGGAATCGCTCGACAGGAAGGCCGGGAACGGGCTGGTCAAAGGATTGACCATGCGGTCCAGACGCCGTTCGGAAATTGCGCCCAGAGAGGCCAGCGCGATGGAGGCCTCGTCCATGACTCGTGCGATGCTCGCACCTACCGCATGGGCTTCGGAAAAGGCGCCGATGCCTGTTTCGTCTTCGAGAATGGCAGGGTTGTCGGACAGGCTGGCCAATTCCTGTGTGATGGTCTGGCGGATACTGGCGAGCGCATCGTGAACAGATCCGTGAATATGGGGAATGGCGCGCAGGCTCAGGGCATCCTGCGTTCGCTGGCCCTGAGACTTCGCTATCCGTGCCGAGCCTGCCAGGTCCCTGTTGAGGGCGTGCGATACGGTCTGATGGCCGGGCATGGTGCGCAGTCTGGCTGATCGAGGATCGAATGCACGCTGCTGTCCTCCAAGGACGTCAAAGGTTGCGGCGGCGATCCGGTCCGCCCACTGCAGACAGGTGGTGGCCTCTTCGGTGACGAGGCTGGCAATTCCGGTGGCGCAGGACAGGCCGTTGACCAGACACAGGCCTTCTTTTGCTTCCAGAACCAAGGGTTCGAAACCGAGCCGCTTGAGAACTTCCGCGGCGGGCTGTTCCGTGTTGTCCACCTTCAGAGTTCCGTACCCGATCAGGGTCAGGGAAATATGGGCCATATGGGTGAGATATCCGACTGAGCCATCTCGTGGGACGATCGGAAGGCAGTCGTAATTCAGAAGTGCAACAAGGCGATCGACGATTTCTGCGCGCAGGCCTGAATAGCCCAGACAATATTCATTGACGGCGCAGGCCATGATGGCGCGTGTTGCTTCGGCGCTGAGCGGTTGCCCAATGCCGGTGGCATGGCTGAACAGAATTTTGCGGGACAGGGTGGACTGTTTTTCCGGAGTGATCAGGATGTCGGAGAGGCCGCCAACACCCGTATTGAGACCGTAGGCGGCCGCTTCTCCCTCCACCAGGATGCGCAGGCGTCTGTGCGCGTCCTCAAGCCGCTTTCGTGATGCTTCAGAGAGCCGGAGCTTTTTTCGGTTTCGTGCAATGTCGCAGATGTCCTGCGGAGAAAGCGGCTGATCGAGCAGGAGTTCGGTCACGAAGGCACTCTTGGTTGTCTATACAATAAGAAACCTTAAATGCCCTGTGTTGCGGCCGTCAATCCACCGCAGCAGCCGATCCGGAACTGTTTTTCAGGGCCGGTAACGTCCGCCGAAACTGTAGCGGTTGCCCGAATATGTGAAGATGCCCTTCATGACGACCCGGCCTTCGACCCAGGTCCGGCGCATCAGTTGCAGACAGGCTTCGGGCTTTTGGAGTTGGAGAAGGTCGCAGATGTGCTGGGGCGGGGTTACCGCGAACACGACATGCTCGATCTCTTCCGGGCCGGCGATGCCGTACAGGTGGCGGTGAGGATTGATACGGGTGAAGTCCTGCTCCAGATAATCCGGCGCAAAATGCGGCGAGACATACCGCTCTTCCAGCTGAAGTGGCAGGTCGTCCTCGTAATGGACGATCAGGGAGCGGAACAGGCGCGCGCCGGGGCGTTGCTCGAATGCGGTTGCAAGATCGCTGTCGGCGCGGACGGTCTCGATGGCAATGACTTCAGCACGATGCTGGTGGCCGCTGGCGACGATGTCGTCAATGATATCGCGGATTTCCAGAAGCTCGACGCGTTTTGCGGGCTGGGCGACGAATGTTCCAACCCCTTGGGCGCGGCGGACAATGCCGTCGGCCGTCAGTTCACGTAGCGCCCGATGAATTGTCATCCGCGAGACGCCGAGCTGTTCGACGAACTCATGTTCTGATGGCAGCCGATGGCCGACCTTCCACTCTCCACAGTCGATGCGTTCAATGATGAACGCCTTCACCTGTTCGTAGCGTGCAACCGTCTTCGTCTTGTCCAGGATCTGCGACACGTCTCCCCTGCCTTTTCTTCTCTTGAGGACTGATCTGCCACCTGAAGACGGGAGATCATGTTTGATCCTGCCGGGTTGTTGTACTTACATATGATACACACCCCTAAGCAGGCGTAGGACCATATGAAGCCGGATCCGGAAAATGACAATCTTTTCCCGCTGAACCGTATGCCGCAACCTGTTGACGGTGTTCCGTCACAGCCTTGGCGAAACGGTGGTGGGCTGACCAGAGTCATCGCCAGTCATGAGGGCTGGCGCCTGAGCGTAGCGGATATCACGCGGGACGGCGCATTCTCGCGCTTTCCGGGGATTATGCGGCATATTGCCTTGTTGAAGGGGCGTGGTGTGCGGCTTCTCCTTTCCGATGGTACGGAGCGGGAGGTTGTTCGGGCTGGCGAAATCGTCACGTTTTCCGGAGAGCTCGGTGTTGATGCTGTCCTTGTGGATGGTCCTGTGCAGGTGGTGAACCTGATGCATCCATTTTCGCATGCCGGTCGGCTGATGGCCTTCACGGCAGCGGATGATCAGGATTTCGATGTGCCCTGCGGTGCCGCGTTTGTCAGTGTGCGGGGGCGGTGGAGGTTCGCAAGCGCTACCGGACAGGTGCGGATCTGTCGGGAAAGGGAAGTTCTTGTTTTGCCCGATGAGGTGGGCGGAATTCTCAGATCAGAAGTCGGGGATGATGCTCTTCTGTATCTCGTCATCCCCGATTAATCATGCTGGCGCTCAAAACTTGGAAGCAGGGCGCCAGTCGGTAGCGGCATCAAGCAGTTGTTCGATCGCCGTGGAGAGATGCGCGGCGGTCTGAAGATTGATCGGCCACGGATCACGTTCGGAAGCCAGATAGGTGGATTGTGCGATTTCCAGCTGAATGGCGTGGATGTCAGAAGCGGGTTGGCCATAGTGACGGGTCGTGTAACCGCCTTTGAAGCGGCCATCCCGGACATGGGTGTAGGACGGCAGTGTTTCTGCACGGGCCATGATTGTTTCGGCCAGAGCCGGGGCGCAGGACTGGCCGCTGTTGGTGCCGAAATTCAGGTCCGGGAGGCGTCCTTCAAACAGTCTGGGAATTTCCGAACAGATGGAATGGGCGTCCCACAGAATGGCCCATCCAAACTGTTCTTTCAGGCGGTTCAGTTCAGCCTGTACGGCGTCGTGATAGGGCTTCCAGTAGCGCTCCGTCCGTTCGGCGATCTCTGCTGCATCCGGCTCTTGCCCTTCCAGATAGATGGGCTGGCCATCGAACCCCAGCAGGGGCACCAGACCGGTGCTTGGCCGGCCGGCGTACAGGGCGGCGTCATCCCGGCCGCGGTTCAGGTCAACGACATAGCGGGAGAAATTCGCACGCAGGATACCGATCCCCTTTGAAAGGGCGAAGGCATACAGGTGCTCCATGTACCAGTCGGTATCGGGCAGTCTTCTGCCGCGTGGGGTCATGCGCTCGTCCATGCCGGGCGCTAGACGGTCACCCGCATGGGGGATTGTGACCAGGATCGGGAGGGTGCCGGAGGTAAAGGAGAATATGTTCGTCATGGTTCTGGTCCGAAAATATCAGGCAGCCATCAGGGTGCGCAGTGTTGCGTGGAAAGCCTGTGTCAGCCGCACTTCGTCGGCATGGTGGCCGTCGGTGATGCGCCATTGTCCGGCGCACATGACGTGGCGGACCGGGGGATGTGAGGTGGCGAAAATGGCTGAATCGAGAATGTCGTCTTCCTGCAGGTCCGGCAGGGACAATGCCTGCTCGTCGATGACGCAGAGATCTGCGCGGGCGCCTGGACGCAGGCCATCAAGGGATACGCCACAGGCCTGTGCGCCTCCGGCAAGGCACTGATGATACAGCCAGGCGCCGATTGATCCTTTCTGGCCCGGGGGCAGGGCGATGCAGCGTTTCTGGCGTTGCAGGCGCAGGCCATATTCCAGCAGGCGCAGCTCTTCCCACGGGCTGAGCAGGACGTTGCTGTCGCTGCCGATGCCGAAGCGGCCACCCTGGGCAACATAGGCTTCGAACGGGAAGATCCCATCGCCAAGATTGGCTTCGGTAATCGGGCAGAGCCCTGCCACGGCTGTGGAGCGCGCGATGGCGGTGACTTCGTCGTCTGAGAGATGCGTAGCGTGAACCAGACACCAGCGGGCATCGATGGAAGCATGGCTCATCAGGTGATCTACGGGGCGCTGTCCCGTGATGGACAGGCATGTGTCCACCTCACGCTGCTGTTCGGCAATGTGGATATGGATTGGTGCGCCTGGCCCTGCGGCCTGCAGGAGAGGTGAGACACTTTGGATGTCTACCGCTCTTAGCGAATGCAGCCCAATGCCTGTTCTGACCAGCTGTGAGCCGTGCCACTCGGCCTGAAGGTCCGAAAGAATGTCGGCGATCGTCTCAGAGGTGCTGGAGAAACGCTTCTGGGCTTCATTCAGGGGGCTGCCGTCAAATCCGCCTCGGGCATAGAGGGTCGGCAGCAGTGTAATCCCGATGCCTGCATCCGTGGCTGCGGCGGCGAGGCGGGAGGACATTTCGGCCGGGGACGCATAGGGACGTCCGTCCACCGCGTTATGGAGGTAGTGGAACTCGGCAACCTGGGAATAGCCGGCTTTCAGCATTTGCATATACAGGAATGCGGCTACGTCCTGCATCTGTTCGGGCGAAATGCGATGTGCGAGCTGATACATGCGCGTGCGCCATGTCCAGAACGTGTCGTCCGGGTTCTGTTTCCTTTCAGCGAGGCCGCCCATGGCGCGCTGGAAGGCATGCGAATGGAGGCTGATCTGGGTTGGGATCACCACGTCGTAACGCTGCATGTCTGCGCTGAAGGCGCTGTCAGGGATAATGGATGAAAAAGTCCCGTCTTTCGCTACGGTGATTCGGACATTGCGGCGCCATCCGTCTGGAAGAAGGGCCTGTTTTGCAAACAATTCGGTCATCACGAAATTCCAGGTTGCACGGCACGGAAGCCTTTGGTGAAAGCGCCTCCTGTTCTCCGGAAAGGATCATAATGGGATTGACTGATATGTATATACATATATCACCGTAGGCGGAACAATACGGAGAAGAACCATGTGGGATACCCTTTGGCTCAATGTCCATCTTGCGACAGGCGATGACACTCTCATCACACCTGAGGATGGGTATGGATGTCTCCGTAACGGGGCCGTGGGAATCCGGGATGGCATGATCTGCTGGGTCGGGGCAGAAGCAGATCTGCCCGGGACGCCGGAAAGTCTAGCCGGCAGGATCGAGGATGGCCGTGGCGGATGGCTGACACCGGGGCTGATCGATGCCCATACGCATGTGGTTTTTGCGGGCGATCGCAGTCATGAATTCGCGCAGCGCCTGAACGGCGTGTCTTATGAAGACATTGCCCGCAAAGGCGGCGGCATACTTTCCACGGTGACAGCAACACGTGCGGCCTCGGAGCATGAGTTGCTGGACGTCTCTCTGAGGCGGGTCAAGACAATGATCCAGGAGGGGACGACCTCGCTGGAAGTGAAATCAGGGTATGGTCTGACGCTCGCGGATGAACTGAAACAGTTGCGGGTCGCGCGAGCCATCGGTGAGACGCTGCCGATCCGTGTCCATAAGACATTTCTGGGCGCTCATGCTGTGCCGCCTGAATATCAGGGCCGTGCTGATGCCTATCTGGCATTTCTGATTGATGAGGTTTTGCCGGCGCTTCACGCTGAGAAGCTGATCGATAGTGTGGACGCCTTTTGCGAAACCATTGCCTTTTCGCCTGCCCAGACGGAAATCCTTTTTGAAGCCGCACGGAAGCTTGGACTTCCAGTGCGTATTCATGCGGAGCAGCTTTCTCTGGGTGGGGGGGCTGTTCTGGCGACGCGTTATAATGGGCTGTCAGCCGATCATCTCGAATATGCGGATGAAGAGGCCGTCGTCAGTATGGGGCGCCAGAAGACGGTTGCGATGCTGCTGCCGGGGGCATTTTACTTCATACGGGAAAAGCAGGTTCCGCCCGTTGAATTGCTGCGCAGGCACAAGGTCGATATCGGGCTCGCCACGGACTGCAATCCCGGAACATCCCCGGTTCTGGGGCTGACTGCCGTTATGAATATGGGATGCACGCTTTTTCGTCTGACACCCGAGGAGAGTTTCCGGGCGGTCACGTCCGTGGGGGCGAGGGCTCTGGGGCTTGAGCGTGAAGTCGGGATGCTGCGTGAGGGAATGCGGGCCGATCTGGCTTTGTGGGATATTACAGGTCCGCCCGAGCTGTCTTACTGGATAGGCGGCATCCGGCCCGTCTGCCGTGTTTATAATGGAGTATGCTCGGAAGTTTAGGTCATATGATGGTCGATGGGCCTGCTCCAGAACGCTGTTGCGGGCAGCCATCGTGCATATTTTGTCAGCCTAACGGTCAGGCCCGGGGCCAGAGAAGAGAGCTGCAGGGCGCTTACTGGTAGAGCGTCAGTGCCGGTTGCCAGGTGAAGCAGGTATTCCTGCAATCACTCGGCTCCCGGTTTCAGTCGGTCTGAGAATGGAACTT
Organism: Gluconobacter sp. Dm-62; assembly: GCF_018256155.1. Lineage (GTDB taxonomy): Bacteria > Pseudomonadota > Alphaproteobacteria > Acetobacterales > Acetobacteraceae > Gluconobacter. The sequence continues at coordinate 99,910 of NZ_JAERLY010000007.1, read as the reverse complement.
TAAAATCCAGTCGAGACCGATACCAGTGCGGCAAACCCGCCACCGACGATGTAGACAGGGCTGGTGCCTTTAATGGTGTTTCCGTAAATACCCTTGGTGGCTTTTGCTGCGCCTGTCGCACTTGAGGCGCCGGACAGATAGTTATTATCACCCAGATTGACGAGGTTCAGCTGAAGGGTCGGGTGCTTGGCCGGTCCGAACTGCTTCATGCGATATCCGAGCGTCATGTTGGATGTGACATACGAGTGCAGGGATTCGTCGTTCATAAAGGTTGTGTACTGTGTGTCGACGTAGCGGAGCGCGAAATTCCCGAAGAAATGACCATCGTCATACCGTAGCCCGATCGAGCCCGTAAACTTGGGAGAGCTTGGAGCTTTCTTGCCTGCGGTTGGCAGATAGTCGCTGCCTGCATTGTAGTTGTTGTCGATCGTTGCGTGCAGATATTGCCCGGACAGATAGGGGCTGAAGTGATGCCAGTTGCCCAGGGCAAATTCAGCCTGAACGCCACGGGCCGTTTCGCCACCGACATTCAAAGGTTCGGAAACAAGGTTGTTGGTCCCGGGCAGGTAGCCGTAGGACGTCACCTGATGGTTTGTAATGTTGTAGTTGAAGAACGAGATCGCAGCATTATAGAAGCCGTGATGACGGTAGCCGATTTCTTCACCGATGGAATATTCAGGCTTGAGGTTTCCGGGCTGTTCGACGGCCTTGTTTGATGACGGATCGAAAAGCTGGGAATAGACCTCGACCGAACCGGGAGCACGGAAGGCGGTGGTGCCGTTGATATAAACCTGATCGTGCTCGGTTAACTTATAGGACGCATAGAACTGGGGCATCGGTTCGAAGTAGTTTTTGATGTTCTTGTAGGGATCGGCCCCCGGGACGAGATTGGTGCCCTGTCGAGACAGCATTGTCGTCTTCAGTCCGCCTGTGATCTGAAGGCGATCATTCAGAAGATGGACCGTATCTGCGAGATACAGGGTATTGGACTGCTGTTTGAAGTTCAGGTCCCAGGGGGTCAGGATCCGGCCATCAGCAACACGGATCGGATCATTATTAAAGCCGGAGATCGAATTTCCCTGTGCATCCGTCTGGATGTAGTTCGCCATTTCTTCGTGCTGGGTGTAGGCATACCAGTAACCGAAGGTCAGCGTGTTGTACTTCGTGCTCCATACAAGCGATGCGTTGAGGCCGGAGGATTTCTGGTTCCAGGGATCAACGGCCTGCGTGGTTGCCATTCCGTCGGATGTCAGGTTCGACAGGTTGAGGTTTCCTGCCGGGCCCGTCCCGAAATAGCTGTTGGCGCTGCTGATGTTCTGTCCCCACAGCGATGGGCCGAACATATGAACGTAATACGGGGCGACGTTGAGTTTCAGGGAACGGGTGAGGGTGAAGTGTGAGGGCGCCATGACCGTCATGGCGTTATTGATCGTTGGATTCAGCTTGTAGTAATTGGCATCGCCGAGTGTGTACTGGCCATCATAGTTATAGCTGCGCCCATACTGCTTCCACTTCGCCATCGTGGGGTCGAGATAGGCCGTATATTTGGTCGCATTGTAGCCGAAGATCGCTGAAACGGAGTTGCCCTCTCCCCATTCCTTGATGAATTTGGCGTCGGTATGATGTCTGGTGCCGCCGCCTGGTCCACGCCAGTTGTTCCATCCCATATGGGAGTAGGAGATGAAGCCACGGATACCGGAATGACCGATATCGCCGGTCTCAAGGCGCAGGAATTCCTTGTTGGTACTATGTGTGCCGCCTGTCAGGGAGAGAAACCCGCCAGCTTTGTGGTCAGGGTTAATCTCCTGCATCGTGATCTGACCGCCAACCGCATTGTAAAGCGGGGCATCAACGTCCGGAGAGCCCTGAGAAACGGTGACTGAACCAAGGTTTTCGGTATCAACGATGGTGCCGGTGTAGGGGGCGTAGCGGATCGGATCGGCAATCGGAACGCCTTCGAACAGGTAGCCGATCTGTTCTTCGTTCATGCCGCGGATGTTGAGGGAATCTCCCGTAACGCCCAAGGGGTCCTGACTGTATGTCACGACGCCCGGCAGGTTGCCGATCATGGCCTGCACATTGGATGTGGGGCTGACCTTGGCGATGTAATCGCGGGTGATGCCACTTTGCGAGCGTGGTGCGGTCTGAACGGGCATCAGGCCGCCGCCCGGTGTCGTATTGCTGACGCCATCACCATAGGATGCGCCTGTAACGCGAACGCTTTCGTCAGCATGTGCTTCAAGAGCGGACGGAGCAGAGTGGTGCACGGCACGGGAGGCAGCATGAGGCGTGGTAGTGGATACCGGTGCCATTTTATGGGCTGCAGCGACCGGGCGATGCGCGGGATGTGTCTTGTTTTTGGCTTGGGCGCTGGTGGCGCAGGCCACTATTGTGGAACACAGGAGGGCAATCCGGAAGCTGGTGTTGGTCATGGGCAGCTCATAAATTCTGAAGGCGACCGCGTTTCCGTATCGGGTGCGGAACAGATCCACCGTAGAAACTCTGTAAATTTATTGTCAATAAAAAAACGATCACAGACGTTCGTTTTAATGATCCTCTGTGCTCGATTCGTGTGAAGGGCTGAGTGTTCTCTGGGTTGTTGGAGGTGAGAACTGCTTCTTGTTTCATCCTGTGTCTCAGGGCTGAGGGACGAGTATCTGTTCTTTTTGTAGGGAAAAAGAGGCTGGAGCGATCGGAAAAACCGGCGAGATCCGGACGGGACCTTTCTCCAATATTGGCTGTAAAGGTCAGGAAAACAGGCTTTCTGGCACTTATCAGGATGGAATTCAGAGCTGCTCCATGTGGCGAGCTGAGGTTTTTGCTGTGGCAGCCAACGCTGCGAAAGGCAGGTGAAAGCTCCCAAAACGATGTTTTTAAGGCGCAACGATAAAAATCACTCAAAAAGATTGCTGATTCGATCAGAATGGGTTCAGGTATTGATCTGAAACTGTAAGGAAACCTCGGATGATTAGGACTTCTGCTTCTCCTGCTGGTGCTTCCTGGAAAAAAGCCTGTCTGGGTGCTGTTCTTCTGGCGGGTGTTGCCATGAGCGGGTTCGCGAATGCGGCCGTGCCGGCGCTGATGCCTGTTCCGCAGAGCATTTCAGAATCTGGCGGGGTTTCTTCCGTCGCTGCGGGAATTCAGATTGTATGGGATGCACCGCCATCCCCGCTGTTGCAGCGTGCCGCCAGCCGATTTGCGTCCCGACTTGCGGAGGTGGCAGGACCGGTGGCGGCGGGGCGCCCATATGTCCTGCATGTCAGTGCCGCTCAGGATCCGGCCTATCTGAGCATGGGCATGAAAGAGCATTATACGCTGACGACATCGGCGTCCGAAGGGCATCTGCAGGCAGACGGTCCCGCAGGTGTTGTCCATGGTCTGGCAACCCTGTTGCAGCTTGTGCACAAAACATCGGACGGAGCAGTTGTCGACCAGCTGCACGTTGATGATGCGCCGCGCTTTGTCTGGCGCGGTCTGCTGCTGGATGTCTCGCGTCATTTCGTCTCGGCTGATGCCGTCAAGCGACAGCTTGATGCCATGGAGCTTCTTAAGCTCAATGTCCTGCACTGGCATCTGAATGACGGAACCGGGTTTCGGGTGGAGAGCCATGTCTTTCCGAAGCTGACGACAGTTGGATCACACGGGCAGTTCTATACGCAGGACCAGGTACGGGACATCGTGGCCTATGCAGCGGATCGCGGTATCCGCATTGTTCCGGAATTTGATGTCCCCGGTCATGCACTCTCGATCCTTCAGGCCTATCCGGCGCTGGCCGCGCAGCCTTTGCCTGATACGAGGGCGGTGGGCGAGAATCTCAATAATCCGGCGATGGATCCGACCAATCCGAAGACACTGAGTTTCATCCGTGCGCTTTATGCGGAAATGGAGACACTGTTTCCCGACCATTATTTCCATTCGGGTGGGGATGAAGTCCTTGGAACTCAGTGGACTGCCAATCCACCGATTGCGGCTTATATGAAGGCGCATGGTTACAAGGATGCACCGGCTCTTCAGGCCGCATTTACGGCGCAGGTTGAGAAAATCCTTTCCAGCCAGGGACGTGTGATGATGGGCTGGGATGAGGTGAGCGAAGCACCCATTCCCAAGAATGTTGTCGTGGAGGGCTGGCGCGGCTCGAAATGGACGGGATCGGCTACAAAGGCAGGGCATCCGGTCGTTGTGTCCTCAGGGTACTATCTGGATCTGTTGACACCATCGCGTACGCATTATGCGGTGGACCCCTACGACACGAAAGCGGACGGAATTTCCCCGGCAGAAATCGCGGAATCACATCCGAAAATTACCCCTCTGCTTCAGGCATTCCTGCAGGACCCGGATGCAGCGCCTCTGAGCGATGAACAGAAAAGCATGGTGATGGGCGCCGAGGGCGCATTATGGACGGAAGTTGCATCCGAAAACATGGTGGATGCGCGTCTGTGGCCGCGGACGGCAGCTCTGGCTGAGCGCTTCTGGTCTTCTGAAAAAGTCAGGGATGCGGATGATCTGGAGCGCCGGCTGCCTGTTGTCATGACGGAGCTTGAAGCGACTGGTCTGCAGGCCAAGCAGCATGAGCAGGCCTTGACTGAGACGCTCGCACCAGGGCACGCGGAAGTTCTGTCGACCCTGCTGAGTGCCACGGTTCCTGTCCGGAACTATGCGCTGAACCACCTTGCCGCCAGAAGCGGGGGTGCGGTGCTCTCCATGCCGGTGGCGATTTCCAATCCAGATGCGTTTGATGCCACCCGTTTCAACGCCATGGCGCAGCGTTATGCCGCGGGAGAAAAAGGGCTGAAGGCGCCATTGAAGGCGATGCTCGAGCGTTGGTCCGCCAATAACGGGGCGTTTGTGGAGATCGCGAAAAATGTCCCGGCTCTGGAAGAGGTGACGCCTGTTTCTTATACGCTCACGGCACTGTCCAATGCCGGGCTGAATGTTCTGAATGGCGCGTCAGGAACTGCGTGGCGGGAGGATGCGCAACATCTGGTCGCGGTGCAGGACGAATTTTTCCATAATTCGTCGAACCATCTGCTGTCTCTGAGCCGGCCGCAGCCGCCGGGGGGGCTGCTGATTGCAATCCTGCCAGGGATCAAGTCCCTGCTTGGAATGGCGCACTGATCCCGACGGTATTTTCCGTGGTGTGAACTCAGCCCCTCCATCTTCGGGGGGCCTGAGCCTTTTATGCAGGAACGCGCGGCATCAGGTTATGCGGCGCGTTTCCACTCTGCCGCCGCAGCGTCATCCATGATGATGGTGCAGTCCTTGTGGAGACGGATTGCGGACGCACTGATATCGGGCGTCATCGGGTCGAGCAGGGCCTTGCGGATGATGGCGGCCTTGCCTCCCCCGACAGCCAGAAGCAGCAGGCGTTTTGCATCCAGAATGGTCCCGACACCCATCGTCAGGGCACGTTCGGGAACGGCATCGGGATTGTTGCCGAACATGCCGGCGTTCTGCTGACGGGTGATGGGGTCCAGCACGACGGGCCGGGTGCGCGTATCGAAGGCTGATGGCGGTTCGTTGAAGCCGATATGGCCGGTTTCCCCGATGCCAAGAAGCTGGAGATTGATACCGCCCGAGGCCCTGATGCGGTCTTCATAAGCCGCGCATTCGGCATCCAGATCCGCAGCCATTCCGTCGGGGACATGGCCATGTCCTGCCTGCATGTTGACCTGATCAAACAGGTGTTCATGCATGTAGGTATGGTAGGATTGTGGAGCCGATGCCGCAATTCCCACGTATTCGTCCAGATTGAAGGATGTCATGGACGAGAAATCCAGCGCGCCTTTTCTGTAGCGCGCGACAAGCAGAGCGTAGAGGCTCTCCATGGTGCGTCCGGTTGCAAGTCCAAGTACGGGGGCTGCATGACTGCGGATTTCGTCGGCGACGATTGTGGCGGCTTTTTCCACAGCCTCGGTTGAGGTGGGGACAGTAATGATATTCATGTGATGTTCCGAAGACTGGGACGCGAAGGAGGATGAGGCGGTCATGTCAGACGGTCCGCTGTCCATTCACCCAGACTTCGCTTACGGCCAGAGAGGCATCGAGGACGGTAAAGTCTGCAAGAAGGTCCGGAGCAAGAACGCCACGGTCATGAAGGCCGAGATAGCGTGCGGCGTTGGTGCTGACGAGTTTGGCGGCATCCGGAAGCGATGTGCCGGCCTGAATGGCATTACGCAGGGCCTGATCGAGGGTGAGAATGCTGCCGGCAAGAGACCCGCCGGGGAGGCGGACGGTGCCATTGCTGATGACGACATCCTGCCCGCCGAGCTGACTGAGGCCTTCGGGGCCACCCGTACCACGCATGGCGTCCGTGACGAAAAGCAGGCGGCTGTCCATCAGGCGTGAGGCAAGGCGGAAGCTGGCCGGATGGACATGGTGCGTGTCGAAAATCATTTCGGCATAGGCGACATCGCTGCACATCAGGGCCGTGACAGGGCCGGGTTTGCGCCCCTCGATCGGAGACATGGCATTGAAGAGATGTGTGGCGCCGATCGTTCCCCCGGCTGCACACACGACGCAGATGGCGCGCTCCGTGCCTTCATAGTCGGTTGTGGTGTGACCGAGACTGACCCGGACGCCTGCTTCTGCAAACAGGCGCATGGCGGTCTCTGCATGATCCAGTTCGGGGGCGAGCGTCACGACGCGGACGCAGCCTGTGCCGATGGCTTCCGCAACCCTGTCGGGACTGGGAGCAATGGCAAAGGGTGGTTGCGCACCGAGCTTGTGCGGACTGACAAAAGGGCCTTCCAGATGGGCGCCGTGGATGCGGGGGCCTCTTTCCATGCCGGTTTTGCGGACTTCGGCTACGGCATGGAGAGCGTTCATCACGTCGTGCCAGGGGGCCGTGATGGTGGTGGGGAGGATCGTGGTCGTGCCGTGGTTCATGTGGAAGCGTGAGAGCTTCCGGATGGCGTCGGCACCGTCCATCGTGTCGGCGCCATCGCCACCGTGGACGTGTCCATCCACGAAGCCGGGCAGGATGTAGCGGTTCGCGGGCTGGGTGACGGGGTCAATCGCGCGGATATGGCTGTCGAAGGTGATCCGCCCGGGAAGGATACGGTCGGGAAGAACGAGATTGCCGTCGAGATGCAGGGTCATGGGGTCTGGTCCAGGGGAAGAAGGCCGGTCTGCCCGTAGCGGCGGGCGTAGAAAAAGACTGCGAAATAGGATGGGATGACCAGCAGGGCGAACATGGCCTGAAACCCGACGAGAGGCTTCAGGGCGACGTAGATCTGCGGGATGATGGCCCCGCCGCTATAGGTCATGACCAGCAGCGCCGAGGCGAGGGGCGTCCACGGGCCGGCCCCACGGATGGCGATAGGGAAAATCGTCGGCATCATCATGGCGTTGGCAGCACCCAACAGGGCGACGCAGGCAACGGAGACATACCCCGTTGTCAGGAAGGCCATGAGAGTCAGAATAATGCCGGCAATGCAGGACAGTTCAAGGAAGCGTTCCTGCGTAATGATGCGAGGGACGATGGCGAAGCCCAGCAGATAGCCGAACAGCATGGCGCCGAGCGTAAGAGAGGTGAAGAATTTCGTCTGGCTGAGTGGAAAGCCGAACTGCTGCCCGTAAGTCCCAATGGCATCGCCAGCCATGACCTCAACGCCGATATAGAGGAACATGGTGAGAATCCCGAAGACCAGATGGGGCCGGAAAATCCGGGTCCCGCTGTTCGGCATCCCCGGGATGGGTGGGGCCTGAAGATTGGGCAGAGGGCAGAATACGACCGCGACGGCGGCGACAAGCAGAAGGATCGCCATTCCCATGTATGGGGCATAGATCGCATGGACGAAGGCATTGAGAACGGCATCGCGGGCGGCGGCATCGGGCGCGGCACTGGCGCTCTGGGCGACGTGATCAATGTCACCCATGACGACGGTTGCGAGTACGATCGGGGCCAGAATGCCGGCGAATTTGTTGCATACCCCCATGACGGCAATCCGCTGGGCGGCACGGTCTGACGGGCCGAGCAGGCTGACGAGGGGATTGACCACGACCTGCATCAGCGACAGCCCCGCGCCAAGGATCAGAAGGCCTGTCAGCGCTCCGCCGTAAATGCGCATGGAGACGAACTGTCCGAATGTGGCCACGCCGAGGGCGCAGAGAAGCAGGGCCACGGACAGACCCTTTCTCAGGCCCAGCGACCGCGCCAGAAACGATGCCGGGATCGAGAAGATGAAGTAGGAAATGTAGAAGACCATCGGCACCATGAAGGCCGCGACGTCCCCCAGGGAAAAGGCAACACGGACAAACGAGATCAGCGGCCCGTTCAGCCAGGTCACGAAACCCATCATGAAGAAGATGCCGGCGGCGACACCAAGAGGACCCAGCCCATAAGGGGCTGTCAGGCTGCTGTGCGAGAGAGACTTGGGAAGAGCCATGTCAGAAGAAATCCGTCAGCCTGGAAGCGGGGGCATGGTCAGGGGAAAGGTCGGGAAATAAAGACTCTCAATGTCCAAGCCCTGCGTCCTGCAGGGTCTGGGCAACGGTGCTGATCCAGCGGTCATCCACGGGCCATCCGGCAAGTCTGGCGGCCGTGAGAAGGCCGCCACCGATCGGGGAGAGGCGCGGGCATGTGGGCGCGCCACAGGTCTCGGCGATCGCACTGCGCAGGAACGGGCTCTGAAGTGTTCCGCCCGCGTAGCTCCATGGAAGATCGGGGCGGGAGAGCTTGCGGCGGGCCGTATGGACATGAAGGGCCAGTTCCGCTGCGGCATCGTGCATCAGGCGGCGGCCGGTAGGGCAACCCTGTTCGGCCTGCTGGGCGACGACGCGGGTCAGGGCGGCTGCCGCGGAGCGTTCATGCGTCAGGGTGCCGTACCAGTCCAGCAGGGCAGCGGCGCATTCGGCAGGATTGGCAGGAAGGTTCAGTTCTTTCTGGAACGGTGCCAGAAATGCGGTGTCAGTCGTATTGCGGCCATCAAGAATGGCAGTGATGACGCCGAGGGCTTTGCGGCCGATCCAGAAGGCGCTGCCCTCGTCGCCCAGCAGGCTGCCCCAGCCTCCGACGCGACAGGTTGTGCCTTTGCCATCTGTGGCCCATGCCATGGACCCGGTGCCCGAAAGAAGAAGGACGCCCTCCTCTCCGGCAAAGGCGCCGTTGCAGGCCATGTCCACGTCATTGGTCAGGAAGTGGGGGATATGCTCGAAAATTGAATGGATCAGACTGCGCTGGCGCTGATTGAGCGTGGCGCTCTCGCCAAAGCCGGCGAGGCCCAGTCCGGCGCCCACGGTATTGTCTGGAAGGCGGGAAAACAGGCCGCTGAGGGTTTCGCGCCACAGGGGCTGGTCAAAGGGATTGGAGCCTTCGGCACGGCCGATATCGGAAATGGTGCCATCCTGGCGCAGGACGACCAGCAGGGTCTTGCTTCCACCGCCGTCCATTGCCGCAATACAGGGCTGACTCATGAAAATACCTTCGAAACCCGCGGATCAGATAACGGAATGAATTTTATCTGGATGTACATAAAGTTTTGACGAAGCGCCACAGGCCTGATCGTAAATGTCCAGAACGGCATCCACTGCGGAAAGAATAATATCCCGTGGATGCCGCGGGAGCAGACCCGCTCGGATTTTCTCGTACTGGACAGGGAGAAACTGGCTCAGGAGAGGATCGGGCAGGCCCGTTTCTTCAAGCTGGGACAAAAGGGTCGTGACAGCAGCTTCCGCATCAGGTTGCGGCCAGTAATAGCGGATGCGGTCACTGTAGGCATAGTGGCGGAGGATGGCGAGTTTATCCTGCGGTCCCTCATAATGGCCACGCCATTGTGCAGGGTGTTCCGTCATGATCCGTTCCATGACGCTCCGCAGGCTCTCCTGATGGGGGAGGAGAACGGACCGGATGCTGTCCAGTCCATACAGAGCCTCACGCAGCGCAAAGGTCAGACCCGGCCCGACTTTCAGAAGCAGGAAGCCGTCTTCCACAAGCGCACGAAGGGCGGGAAGCGGCTGGTAATCCGTGGAATGCGCTTCAAAGATCTGGCCCGGCATCTGGTTCAGCGTCGCCGAAAGGGCTTTTGCACGGGGACGGTCATACACCACCACGTCTTCCACGCCGAACTCGACGCCCGGCTGGACGACCAGTCCGATGACGCGGGTCCAGGTGGCGTCTCCCAGAGTGCGACGGAAAAGCGTTTCGTGAATCTGGAGGGTGGTGGTGGCAGCCTGTGGCGCCGTTGGTTCGAGATGATCAAGAGCTTCAGCCGCCCCGCCCGGGACCGGGACTTCCGTGCCGATGATATAGACGGCCTGACCGGGCGCGACACTTTCCGCGCGTTGGGCAAGGGCGCATGCCCGTTCGGCCACGGTTTCGTCAGGCAGCGCGGCAGGCTCTCCTGCACAGCCCATGCTGGCGTCGAGATGCAGCTTGACGAAACCCGCTCGGGCAAAGGCTTCGATCATACACAGGGCCTTGTCCATGGCTTCCTGTGGAGGCAGGGACTTCCATGGATTGGGGCCAAGATGATCTCCCCCCAGCAGAACGAGATGCTCCGGGCAACTGACTCTGGAGGCGATGCCCAGAACAAGCTCCCGGAAATCCGCGGGGGTCATTCCAGTATAGCCCCCGTCCTGATTGACCTGATTGCAGGTTGCTTCGATCAGAACAGGCTGTCCGGTTCGGGCGGCCCGTTGCAGGGCGGCTTCCAGAACCAGCGGATGCGCGGAGCAGACCGAGGCCAGCCCTTTGCGCTGTGCAGCCGGGACGGCCGGATCGTGAGCCTGATGAACGAGGGGCAGGAACGGGGAGATGCTCATGGTCAGGCGATCGTCACGACTTTGGTGAGATGGCGCGGTGCAAGGGTGTCCAGTCCTTTGGAGCGGGCAACGTATTCGCCAAACAGCTGAAGGACAGGCAGAACCACCAGCGGACGGACATCCGCGCCTTCGCTGACGGACAGGGAGACCGTGCCCGGGCCGCCGATCCCGAGAACGCGTGCGCCCTTGGCCATCAGGTCTTTGGCCAGAATGCTTTCCTCTTCCAGGGTGTCAGGATGGTAGAGGAAGACAACAAGGGAGTTGTCATCGATCAGGCTGATCGGGCCATGGCGATATTCCAGCGGATGATGTGCTTCCGTCTGGCTCAGGCTCATTTCCTGAAGTTTCAGGGAGCCTTCACGGGCGACGCCATACAGGGCTCCGGCGCCCAGAAACACGAAATGGGAGCGGCCTTCGAGCAGGGGCGTAAGCTGCGGGTCTGCTTCGGCGAGGAGTGTTTCAGCCGCGGCAGTTGTTTCCGGGGTGACGGAAATTCCGGCATAGCGCAGGCCCATCAGGAGCATCAGACTGGCAGACGCCGTCATGACGATCCCTTCTTCCGCATGGGTTTCAGCCAGAACGGTTTCGTCGGCGTTTTTTTCCAGACCCGTGTTTTCGGCGCAGGTGAAGGCGGTGACGTGCAGGCCTTTTTTACGGCTCTCGATGGCGGCGGCAACCGTTTCCGTGGATTCCCCGCTGCGCGAGAGGGCGAGGATATTCGGGCGGATGCTGGACGGCACGTAATCCTGCGGGCGGCGTGTCCATTCGTTCCCGGCGACGGCGCGCGAGAAGACACCATTGGCGTTCAGGCCGGCAGCAATCGCATCCGCGATATGGACGGACGTTCCGCAGCCCACCACGACCGTGACGGTTTCCGGGTCCGGTCGCACATCCTGCATGTCGACTTTGTTCCAGAGGGGAAACTGTTCGCGAATGCCGCGTTCGGTAGCGTTCATGAGGACGTGTCTTTCAGAAGGAAGGCTAACAGAAACGTATCTGTTTCGTAACAGGTACGTCCGCGGAGGTCAGATGGCGTGTGGAACGGTAACAGCAAAACTTTTCGGGGCAGGCGTCTGTGTCTGAATTATAAAATCCGGCAATACGATCATGTCAACTCAATAAAATGATTGCTATTGATCAATTCGATCATTTTTCAGTTGCTTTCCAAAGAAAACCGAGGCGCGTAGAATGAACGCGGTAAGGCTAACCAGGGAGACATGATCTTGGCATCCGACCGTCTGATGCAGATCCGGCACTATCTTTATCTGAACGGGATGACCGGGATTCATGATCTGGCCAGCGAAGTCGATGCCTCGCTTGCGACCATCCGCCGCGATCTGCAACGTCTGGAAAAACAGGGCCTCATCATCCGGACACATGGAGGAGCCGCGCTTGCGGACTCGGTGGATCGGGAAGTTGCTTTTGAAACCCGCGAGAGCCATGCGCTCGATCACAAGCGGGCGATTGCAAATGAGGCGTTTCTGCATCTGGAACGCGGATCGGCGGTGTTTTTCGATGCTGGTACCACGGTTTTGCAACTGGCGCGGCGTCTGCGTATTGATCCCATGCCGCTGACGGTATTTTCTAACAACATTACCGTATCCGAAGCCCTGAGTGGGATCGAGGGCGTCGAGATGAATTTGCTCGGTGGGCGGCTGCGGCATGCGAATCGCAGTCTTGTAGGAATTCTTGCGGAACAGGCGATCGAGAACCTGTGGTTTGATCAGGTGTTTCTGGGAACCAGCGCCGTGCAGTCCGATGGCACGATTTCAACACCCGACAGCGAAGAGGCGAGCCTGAACGCGGCCATGATGCGCCGGTCCAAAGAATGTTTCCTGCTCACGGACAGCACCAAATTCGGCCGACGCTCCACCTACCGTGTTGGCCATCTGGATCAGATTTCCTGCGTTATTACAGATACTGATATGGATGACGCCCAAGTGCTGGCGCTGCGGGAACGTGGCCACACCATCATTCTGGCCAGTCATTCCAATGACGGATTACCGGAGCGCTGAGAGAGCGCCTGCGAAAGCAGAATGGGCTGATCGTGGCCTATTCTGCTTTCAGTACACCGCCTCAGACTCCTTCCGAAACATCCGGCGGCCGTTACGCCTCAGTACCGCTCGGGGACGAGCATGGTTTCGGGTGTGGGTTCACGTTCGTAATCCGGATGGAATACCCGCTCCGGCAGGACGACTTCGGGGCGGCTGACGGGTTCGTAAGGCACGAGCGAGAGGAAGTGGGCAATGCAGTTCAGGCGGGCGCGCTTTTTGTCCACGGCCGGGACGACCCACCACGGGGCTTCCGGAATGCTGGAGCGTTCCAGCATGACTTCCTTGGCCAGCGTGTAGTCTTCCCAGCGACGGCGGCTTTCCAGATCCATCGGGCTAAGCTTCCACTGCTTCAGCGGATCTTCGATCCGGGCTTGGAAGCGTGATTCCTGCTCTTCATCCGTGATCGAGAACCAGAACTTGATGACACGGATCCCGCTGCGGACCAGCATCCGCTCGAATTCCGGCACAGAGCGGAAGAACTCCTCGTATTCCTCATCGGTGCAGAAGCCCATGACGCGCTCAACGCCCGCGCGATTGTACCAGCTGCGGTCGAAAAGCACGATTTCGCCCGCGGCAGGAAGATGGGCCGTATAGCGCTGGAAATACCACTGTGTGCGCTCGCGGTCATTCGGGGCGGGGAGGGCGGCAACACGGCAGATGCGCGGGTTCAGGCGCTGGGTGATGCGCTTGATGGCACCGCCCTTGCCGGCAGCGTCACGCCCTTCAAAAAGCACGACAATCCGCTCGCCTGTCGCCTTGACCCAGTCCTGCAGCTTGATGAGCTCACCCTGAAGGCGGATCAGTTCGCGGAAATAGGTGCGACGGAATGCGCGGTCCGCAGGATCGAGGCCTTCCCCTTCGTTTTCTTCCAGGGAGAGTTCGAATTCTTCATCCAGGTCATCGATGATTTCGTAGCGCATGCGCTCCCGTGCCTGTTCGTCTGGCGAGAGGCCACCGAAATCGTTGTCCTGCGTCATGGATTGCTTCCTTTGTCATCGGCGTCTCAGGCCGTGAGCGGAACCTTACCGGGCACAGGGGAGGCGAAGTTTGAAAGTTAATTGAAATCATCACGCAGGTTTTCAGAACGTCGTGGTCATGTTCAGCCCCACAACAGCGCCGCGTGATGCCGAGGCCGCACCTATTTCCGGCTCCTGTCCGCCCAGATTCCAGAAATACTGGAAGTCCGGCTGGAGCGTGACGTAATCGCGGACCGGCACCTGCCATGTCAGCTCGACATGATTTTCCGGCACCAGAAGTCTGGCCGAACTGTCGGACAGGCGGATGATGTCCCGCGCGTTCTGCTTTGCGCGATGGCTGTAAAAGCCGGTGCCCCAGCCAATACCGATCACGTCATTGGGGCGGGAGGGGACGAAGCCCTGAAAGGTCAAACCGGCCTCCACTTCCGTCGTGAAGCGGTTGCGGGTGCCGCTGGCTATGGTGGCACGGACGAAGGTGTTGATCGCTTTGACGGGCTCGCTCACCGTGCGCCACAGGGCCTGATCCAGCACGACATATCCAAGCCATGTGCCAGAATGGTAACGCGGAATTCCTGTGCTGTCCGGACTGCCCAGCAGGCCGCCCTGACTGTCATAGCGCGGGTCCGGGAAACGCCCGGTATCGTACAGCCCGCCGATTTTCCACGTTCCCGGCATGGCAGGCGCATCCTTGCCGGAAAGGCTTTGCGCGGCATCCACCCAGAGCTGCGCCTCGCCCATGAAGAGGGTTCCGCCGCTGGTGGAAAAGGTGGTGCCTGACGGGTCGATCCGGGTCGGGCTGAGGGTGCTGTAGAAGGGGCCTTTTGTCGGGTTGTCGTCGGTGATGGCCAGCATGAGCACGAGCGGATAGGCGGGAGACCACTTGATCCGTGTTCCCACGGCGGAAAACGGCCATGACGGGCCGCCCGAATAGAGATTGCTGGATGTCGAGAGCGGCCAGCCAAAGCTGGCATTCAGGAACAGGGACGCGTTCTGGCTGACGAGGAACTCGGTATCCAGATCGATCGTGCCGACGCGGATATCCAGCCGGTTTCCGAAAAACCCCTGCCCGTACCAGAGCTCGAACAGACGGGTCGTGCGTCCGGCGTCGTAACCACTGACGGGGTTCAGCGACCCAAGACGCTCCCCGGCCAGCGAGCGTCCGCGCACCTGAATGGCGCTGATATTGAGAAGCCCGTCATGCCAGCCAAAGGCGCGCCGGGTTTCCAGCAGAAGTGTTGCGGCCGTCATGCCGTCATAGGTCGGGCCGGGATGCATGCCGCCCGAGGTCAGGCCCCAGACTTCCTCGACGTCCTGAAGATTGAACCTGATACCCTTGCGGGTCAGCCAGGAGCGTGCGCCACCCACATCGCCCAGAAGTTCGGTCCCGGTGTCCTCGGGGGGCAGAACAAATCCGGGCGCGGGCGAGGGCAGGGGCACGCCTGACGGCAGGACATCCGTGACCAGTGGCGCCGTGGCGGCGTGTGCTGTCCCGATCAGGACCCCCAGAACACTGCACAGACCGGCCAGACGCCAACGATCCGGAACGCGGTCTGACAAGACGGGTCCCCTTTACCCAAGGTGCTGGAATGTCACGATCATTCACAGCACGGGGAGAGGGATGGGAAGTGAAGTTATTATGACGTCCGCTCAGGATCAGGCGATCAGGCGATCAGGCGCTCAGGGCCAGCCGGACAGGACCCTGTCTTTTACGGCTGCGGGCAGGGGCACGTAATCCAGATCCCGCGTGGCATCATCGCCCTGTTTCAGGCCGTATCTGAAAAACGCCTTTACTGCGGCGTGCGTTGCGGGGGCCGCCGGATGGACGGGGATGAGGGCGAAGGTCGCGCTCATGATCGGCCAAGCCTGAGCCCCCGGCGCGGCCAGAAGATTGACGGCATAATGGTCCGCATGGGGCCACTCCGCGCTGAGGGCGGCATTCGTGAACGCGGCTTTTCCGGGGGCGACGAACTGTCCCGCATGATTTTGAAGCTGCACCGTATTCAGCCGGTCCCGACGCGCAAACGCATATTGCACAAAGCCGATCCCACCGATGGACTGCCGCACGCTGGCCGCCACCCCGTCATTGCCCCGCGCTTCTGAGCCATCGCCCCACATCCCGGCTTTCCAGTCCGGCGCGACGGCATGGAGATAGTCGCTGAAGACCTGACTGGTGCCTGATTCTTCCTCGCGGTGGATGGGCAGCACATCCAGATCCGGCAGACGCAGCCCCGGATTGAGCGCGCGGAGACGTGGATCGGCCCAACTGGTGATCTTCCCGTCAAACAGCGCGGCGAGGGTTGGTCCGTCCAGCTTCATCCGGTTGGATGCGACCCCGGGAACATTGATGACCACCACGATCGCGCCAATGGCGGTCGGGAACTGATACAGGCCCCGCGCTTGCAGAACCGGCCCGGCAAGCGGCAGATCCGACGCCCCGAAATCCACATCGCCAGCCATGACGCGCCTCTGCCCCTCGCCGGAGCCGACACTGCGATAGGTCAGGGACAGGCCGCTCTGGCGCTGGAACCCCTCGCTCCAGGCCCGGTAAAGCGGCGCGGCAAAGCTCGATCCGCCGCCCGTAAGACCAGCGGAATGGGCTGTTCCGCAGAGCATGACGGCCAGGGCGGCGGTGATGCCGCGTGCGATGAACCTCACACGATGAAACATGCCTGATCACGCTCCGCTTTAATGTTCCGGCTGCCCTGTCAGTATCACTGCGGGGAGCATCATGACCATGACTGTCATCAAGGTTTAAGGGTTTACCTGTGGCCGTGAGGCAACAGTGCCATTATTACACAATATTGCTAATGAGAATCATTTGCATTAGCAATTAAGTTGCGGGAAACAGGGCTCAGTCAGAACGTCACGACGGTTTTTTGCCTGCAAGGATGTGTCCATCCGTATCAGACAGACGCCGTCGGAAGATCTGTGAAGTTTCCAGAGTTCAGGTGCTGCATGCCTTCAGAAAACGATTTTCCGCTCTCATCGCCATCGGGCACGTCTTTCAGATCCTCCCGCGAGGGCTCGGGTCAGAAATGGTCGGCTCTCGTCATGCTGGCCCTCGGCGCAGGTTTTGGCGTCGCAGAAGCCGGGGATGCCGAGGCGCAGGACGGAACGGATACTGCAGGCACGACCGCAACCGACAGCACGATCAACCTGTCCGCCGTGCGCGTTCACGGTCAGGTGGACGCTGACAGCAGCAACACGAACAACACGTCCCTCGATATCGGGCGCATGCCAGGCACGGTTCGCGACACGCCGCAGACCATCAGCGTCGTGCCCAAGGACCTGATCGTCCAGCAGCGTCTGTTCACGCTGGATCAGGCGCTCGCCAATGTTCCGGGCATTACGATGTCCACGGGGGAGGGCAATGGCGGCCTGAACGGCGACCAGTTCCGCATTCGTGGCCAGCAGGCGCGCGGGGACATCTATGAAGATGGCCTGAAGGATTTCGGCACCTATGTGCGCGACACGTTCAACACCGAGAGCGTCGAAGTCATCAAGGGACCGAGCGGCGAGTATTTCGGCGCGGGCAATGTCGGCGGCGTGATCAACCAGACGCTCAAGAAGGCGCATCTGGGCAATCATTACGATTTTGACCAGACGATCGCCAGCGGCATGCAGTATCGCGGCGCGGCTGATGTGAACTACCAGCTCGGCAAGCATACGGCCCTGCGCGTGAACGGCATGTACAACAAGCAGGACGTGGCCGATCGCGACAATGTCCGTTCGGACCGTTACGGCGTGGCGGCGGATCTCGGCTTCGGTCTGGGCACGAAAACGACCTATCACCTGAACTACCAATGGCTCGGAAGCCGGGGCACGTCGGATTACGGTGTTCCGATGATCAAGATCGGCAATATTTCCACGCCGATCACCAGCCACGGTCTGGACCGCGATACGAGCTACACGCGCAGCTTCAATATGGACAATTCAAACATCCATATGGTCACGTCCAAGTTCTCGTCGGAAATCGCGCGCTGGCTGACCTTCAACAACGATACGCGCTTCACCCATTATCACCGTGACTATTCCGCCTCGAACCCGAGCGCCTGCACCGGAACCTGCGCGACGTCCTTCCTCGCAGGCGGCAATCCGACGCTGGCTTATGGCGCGGGTGGTGGTGCTGCCTATCAGCAGGATGGCTGGGGCATCCAGAATGTCATGATGGGCCGGGCGAAGTTCAACACGGGCTTCCTGCATCATGACATCAGCGCGGGTGTGGACATCAACTACACCAAGGACAACCGGGTCATGGGCACTTATGTGAACCGCCTGAATGACCAGACGATCCGCAATCCTTACTATTCCGCACCGAACACCTACATCACCTGGCCGTCTTCGGGCCACCGGACGGCGGATTTCCGCGATCTCGGCCTGTTCCTCGCGGACAAGATCCACATCACGAAGCGTCTGTCGCTTTTCGGAACGTTCCGTTGGGACAGCTTCGAGAGCACATACTGGAGCGCAGCGGCGGCCTCTGCGGGCGTGCAGTCCCAGAAGTCCAGCAAGTTCAGCCCGTCTGCGAGCCTGATGTATGACGTGGATGACAACAAGACCGTCTATTTCACGTTCTCCCGCTCCTACAAGCCGGTCGGAACGGATGCGTCTTCCGAAGTCACGACCATGTCGAGCGTGGGTGACGTCCCGGTCAATGGCCGTGACCTCAAGCCGCAGCGCAGCGACCTGTTCGAGGTCGGCACCAAGATGGACTTCCTCAACAAGCGTCTGGGCGTCACGGGTGCGCTGTATCAGATCAACCAGAACAATTCCTACACCTATGACGACAACGGCAACATCATCACGGGCTTCCAGGATGCAGGAACCGGCCGCCGGACCCGTGGCGCGGAGCTGAGCGTCACCGGCAAGATCACGAAGGACTGGGAAATCTACGCAGCCTATTCCTACATGGGCGGCAAGGTGACCAACGCCACGACGACGCAGGGCAAGCAGGCGCCTCAGCTTCCGCACAACAACTTCTCGGTCTGGACGTCCTACAACCTCTCGCCGCTGCTGCTTCGTCCCGGACAGGGCAAGCTGACGGTCGGCGGTGGTGCGCAGTACAGCTCCGCTTACTGGGCTGATGAAGCGAACACGGCGCGCATGCCGTACAACTTCTCGCTGAACACCATGATCTCGTACCAGTACGGTCGCTATCATGTGCAGTTCAACGCCAACAACCTGTCCAACCACCTGAACTACGCTTCGGCCTTCAGTTCAAGCCGTGCCGTGCCGCAGTCCGGCCGGACCTTCATGGGCAATTTCGGCGTCGGTTTCTGATCCGAACTCCGCGTACAGCCTGAATATTCCCCCGGTCTTTGATCGCGCGTGAAAGACCGGGTCCAGAGAGGAATGATATGTCATCAGGGTCAGGAGACCATCAGGATAACGGGATGTCCCGCTCTGCGCCTTTGCCTGTTCCGTCACAGGTGAAGGCACAGTTGATTCTGGCGCAGAGTCATCTGGATGCAGGGCGATCGGAAGACGCCTTTTCCTGTTTCGGGATCGCCGCACGCAGCGGACATCCCGTGGCGCTGAACATGCTTGGCCGTGCCTATGAACGCGGCTGGGGCGTGAAACGGAACCCGGTCATGGCAGCGCGATGTTTTGAAAGTGCTGTCGGGGGTGGAGACGGCTGGGCGATGTTCAATCTGGCCGATCTGTTTCTGGCCGGGGACGGGGCGCCGAAGAACGAACAGCTTGCGTACCGGTTGTATGTGGATGCCGCTCGGACCGGAAACGCTAAAGCCCTGAACATGCTGGGGATCATGCACGAGGACGGAACCGCGCCAGGAACGGGGCCTGACCTTCGGGGTGCGCATCAGTTCTATCAGGCCGCAGCAGAGGGTGGCGACTGTTGGGCCTGGCTCAATCTGGCGCGTCTTGCCCTGGAGCGTGGTGCGCGGTCCGAAGCCGCGCAATCGCTTGAAAGGGCTCTGGATTCCGCGATCATCGGCGTGCCGGATGCAGTGCTAGCCCTGCTCCAGCCCCATAAGGGGGAGCGCATTTTTCAGGCCGTCATGATCCGGTGCCTGACGCTGCTGGAAGCCCTGTCGGACAGGGGCGTATCCCATGCGGCCTGAAGCGCAACAGATGATTACAAACCGCGCCTCTTTCATACAGAATGAGGAGGTGACAGCGCCCGAAACCATGACAGGATACTGGTCCAGAGGAAGGATTTCGTCTCATGGATGATCGCGTCACACAGGTTCTGGAGCTTTATCACGAGCGCCTTCAGACCGAGCAGGAAGAGCGCCGCGCCGGCATTCACCGGCCCAATTCCGAGCGGTTTCTGGCTGTGGGGCGACGGACCGGACAGCTCATCAGCATTCTCGCGCGCGTTCTGGACAAGCCAACCATTCTCGAACTTGGAACGTCCTACGGCTATTCCACAATCTGGCTGGCCGAAGCGGCGCGCACCTCCGGTGGACGGCTCGTCACCATGGAGCTTGAGGCGCACAAGATCGCCTATGCCCGCGACATGGCCGAACGCGCCGGATTGGCCGATCACGTCGATTTCCGCCATGGCGATGCGCTGGACCTGATCGGTCAGATGGACGGCGGCATCGACTTCGTCCTGATGGATCTGTGGAAGGATCTTTATGTGCCCTGCCTCGAAGCGGTCCTGCCGAAACTCAACCCGGGCGCCATTATCGTTGCGGATAACATGCGCGTTCCCGGCGGCGAAGAGGCGCGCAAATACCAGCAGGCCGTCCGCGCAATCCCGCACATGCTGAGCGTGCCGCTGCCCGTGGGCACAGGGCTCGAAGTCAGCCGTTATCTTCCCGCGTAATTCCGTTCTCACCTCAACCTGCGTCCGGGGCTGTCCCGGCACAAGAAAGCAACATGTTCAAGACATTCATGAACCGATACGGGACCCCACTGACGACCGGGTTCTTCATTGTCTCCGGCGTCACGGGTGTGGCGCTGTTTTTTCACCGGGCGCCACAGTCGTTTCATCCCATCCATGAATGGCTGAGCATGGTGCTTCTCGCGCCGTTCATCCTGCACCTGGTGAAGAACTGGACGTCTCTGGTCAATTACGCCCGGCGCAAGACGCTGTATGTGCCGCTGATCATCGCGTTCGCGGCCTGCGTCCCATTCTTCTTTCAGGCTCCGAGCGGACATGCGGGCAACCGGCAGACCGCGTTCATGGCGCTCCCGGTGCTGGAACATGCGCCGCTGTCGGATATCGCCCCTCTGGTTCATCTGGACGCGGATGGCCTGATCCATCGCCTTCAGTCTCAGGGCTACACGGTCACATCGGCGGACCAGACCCTCGACGATATTGCAAAAGCGTCGGGACGCCCCGCCAATGATACGGTGGTCGCAGCCCTTCAGCGCCCGCATGACCATGGCGGTCCGGGAGACGGATCGGGCCATGGGGGCCATCACCAGCATCCTGAAGGACATCAGGACTGAGACACCAAGCCCCGGTCGGACCGGGGCTTTTTTCATTTCAGGCCCGAAAGCGCGCGCCGGACACGATACGACATGCAGGAGGATGCGAATCATCCTTGATAGTGAGAATGACTCTCATTATCGTTGGTTTAATAGTCCCGCAGTTCCTACAGGTGCCGTGATGTCCCTTAGCTTTTCCCCCTGGCAGATGTTTCTCGACGCCGGCCCGGTCGTGCGGGGCGTCATGACCATCCTTGCGATGGCCTCGCTCGTGACCTGGACGATCTTCATTGCCAAATCCATCGAACTCCAGCGCCTGCGCTCGCGTCTGAAGAAGTCGGAAATCACGCTCGAAGACGCCGAGACGCTGGATATCGGCGAGGAATGGACGCGCACCGGATCGGGCTCCGGTATCGCGCACGCGATGGTCATGGCCGCCGAAGTGGAGCGTCAGCGCTCGCAGGATATTCCCGGCGACCGTGAAGGCATCAAGGAGCGCATCGTGCTGCATCTTGAAAGGCTGGAAGCCGCTGAAGGCCGTCGCCTGATGCGCGGGACGGGCGTTCTGGCGACCATTGGCGCGACCTCTCCGTTCGTCGGCCTGTTCGGTACGGTCTGGGGCATCATGTCGTCCTTCACGGGCATTGCGGCCGCCCATGCCACCAGCCTCGCGGTGGTGGCACCCGGCATTGCCGAAGCGCTCCTTGCCACGGCGCTCGGGCTCGTCGCCGCCATTCCGGCGGTGGTCATCTACAACCATCTCGCCCGTCAGACGGCAGCCTGCCGCGCCTGTGTTGCGGATCTGACATCGCTTGTGATGCGCCTCGTTTCGCGGGATCTGGCGCGCGGGATCAATGGCGGCAAGGTGCTCCGCTTCGGCCGCGATACGCTGGCTGCGGCAGAGTAAGCTTCCATGGCCATCCGGATCCGCCACGCGGACGAAACCGTGCTTGAAGCGCACGAAATCAACGTCACGCCGTTCATTGATGTCATGCTGGTGCTGCTCGTGATCTTCATGGTCACGGCCCCGCTCACGACCGTCAATGTTCCCGTCGATCTTCCGTCTTCCACGCAGCAGACAGCGCCCCGGCCGGACGAGCCCGTGTTCCTGACCGTCAAGGCGGATCATAATCTGGCACTCGGTGAAAACGACGTACCCGCCGCGCAACTGACCGAAGCGCTTGCGACCGCGACCAAGGGCAACCGCGACGAACGCATTTTCCTGCGCGCCGACAAGACGGTGGATTATGGCACGCTCATGGACGTCATGGATCATCTGCGAAGCGCGGGCTACCTCAAGGTGGCGCTCGTGACGTTGCAGGGCCAGACGACGGGAACGACGCCCTGATGTCGGATGGGCTGATCTCGGCGCAAGCGTCGCTGCCAAGGTTTCGGGAGTGGTACGCCGCAACCTGCCGTGTGGAAGACCGCCGGAGCGCACGGCTCTGGGGCGGCTCCGCCCTTGGTGTGGCCGCTCTTACGGGGGCAGTCCTGTTCTGGGCGGTGACGTCCGCGCATCCCCACCCCATTCTCGCGGCTGAACCGCCTCCGGCTGCGATCAGCATCGATCTTGCACCTGTCCCCGCGCCTGTTCCTGCCCCGCAGCAGGATGTCGATCCCGGTCCGCAGCAGGCCGTGGCCTCCACGGAGCCGCAGCCGGAAGATCCGCCCAAGGTCGAAGCGCCGCCAAGCTCCGCACCCAATCCGCCTGTTCCGGTGCCCAAAACGGAAAAGATCAAGCCGCACAAGCCGAGTGTGCACAAGCCGCTGCCGCCCGTACCGGTGAAAGCGCCCCCTGCGGAAAAGACCACGGCCCCGCGCAACGTGGAAGCGCCGCCTACGACCAGCCCGAGCGCCGCTTCGGCCACCACATCGAGCCATGCATCGCATGATCCTGTAACCTGGCAGGGCGAGCTTCTGGCTCGTCTGGAGCGGTTCAAACGCTATCCCGAAGCAGCCCAGTCCACGCATCAGGAAGGAACGTCCCTCCTACATTTCGTCATGGACCGCAAAGGACATGTTCTGAGCGCCAGTCTCAAACGCAGCGCAGGGCATGACCTGCTGGATGCGGAGACGCTGGCCCTGATCCGCCGGGCCGAACCGCTGCCCATTCCGCCTGACAGCATCAAGGGCGATCCGCTGTCGCTGACCGTTCCCATCGAATTCTATCTGGAACACTGATCCGCTTTCCCCGTAAATATCGCGCAGGGAGAGAAGACATGGATCTTGTTCTGGGGGCCTCAGGGCATGTGGGCCGCACAGTCGCCCGGCGACTGCTGGAGCAGGGACGTGCGGTTACGGTTGTTCTGCATCGTCCGGAGCAGGCGGCAGAATGGTCTGCCCGTGGGGCCAGCGTGGTCGTGCTCGATGTCCACGACACGCCATCCCTGACGGCGGCTTTTTCCAAAGTCCGGCGCGCATTTCTGCTGAACCCGCCTGCCAGCCCGTCGCTGGATGTGGACAATGAAGAACGTCGCACGGTTCATTCCATTCTCAGGGTTGTTCAGGGCGCCTCGTTGGAAAAGATCGTCGTGCAGTCAACCTATGGCGCGCAGGATAACCCGCATTGCGGGGACCTTGGCAGTCTGTACGCTTTCGAGCAGGGGGCACGGGAAACGGGAGTGCCGCTCTGTGTCATGAGGGCTGCGTATTTCATGAGCAACTGGTTCGGCGCCCTGTCTACTGCGCGGCAGTCAGGGGTATTTCCCAGCCTGCTGCCAAAAGATTTCAAAGCCCCAATGGTCGCGCCGGAGGATGTGGGCGAACTGGCGGCCCGTCTTCTGGTTTCATCCGTAGAAGAGACGGGCACTTACAGCATCGAAGGCCCCGAGACCTATACGCCGGAAGACGTCGCAACAGCCCTCAGCGCCGTGCTGGAGCGGGATGTGACAGTGGACGAAATCCCGCGTTCGCGATGGCCGGAGTTCTATCACAGTCACGGCTTCTGCTCCGAAGCCGCGCAGTCTTACGTCACCATGACGGGGATTTTCGTGGACGGGCGATATGACCGTCCGCGCACGCCCCTGCGGGGTGCGACGGACCTTCAGATCTGCCTGCGCCATCAGGCGTCGATATCGTCCAGATAATCGGCTGACGGAACGAAAAACAGCGAACCCGTAACAGGGCGGCTGTAATCCAGCAGGCGGTCGTAATTCCCTTCCGGCTTGCCGACGAACATATTGTGAAGCATTTCCTCGGTCACGGACGGGGAGCGGGCATAGCCGATGAAATAGGTGCCGAACTCGCCTTTGCCAGCTTCACCGAACGGCATGTTGTCGCGCAGGATATCGACCTGCTTTCCGTTGCGCGTCACGACATTCAGCGCGTTATGGGCGTAAGCGGGCTTTGTTTTGTCATCGAGCTCGACATTGGAGAGCTTTTTGCGGCCGATGATCTTTTCCTGCATCTCGATCGGCAGGGTGTTCCAGGCTTCGAGATCGTGGAAGTATTTCTGGGTGATGACGTAGCTGCCGCCTTTGAAAGCCGCGTCTTCATCGCCGATGATCGCAGCTTCGCAGGCTGCGGCGTTCTCGGGGTTTTCCGTGCCGTCCACGAAGCCGATCAGGTCGCGGTCATCGAAATACTTGAAACCGTGCACTTCATCGACAACCGTGCAGACGCTGCGCAGGCGATCCATGACCAGCTTGGCCATCTCGAAACACATATCCATGCGCGTGGCGCGGATGTGAAAGAGCATGTCGCCCGGCGTGGAAACGGCGTGATGGACGCCTTTGATTTCCTGAAACGGGTGCAGTTCTTTGGGACGCGGGCCGGGAAAGAGACGGTCCCAGGCAGCAGAGCCAAAGCCGAGAACGCAGGAAAGCTGTCCGTTCAGGTCCCGGAAACCCACCGTGCGACGCAGGCCCGAAAGGTCCGCGCACAGGCTGCGGATGGTTTTTTCCGCATCCGTGCCGGGATTGATGTTCAGGACCAGAAAAATGGCGGCCCGGGTGAGGGGCGCGGCAACGGGCTGGGGCGTGGCGTCGGACATCGGAACAGTCTTTCCATCAGCGTGGCAATCTATGTCTGCCTGTTGATAGCGCGGTCCATGTCGAGAGAACAGGTTATGAAAATGGTCGCTCCCCGTTTTGAAATACGGACTGCGTGCAGTAGTGTCCGGCCACAAACGGAAAAAGGTCATCATGGACAGTAATCTGAAATGCCCGGTCTGCGGGTGCGAACACGTTTATCCGGATGGTGCGCTGTGGATGTGCCCGGAATGTGCGCATGAGTGGAACCCGGCCGAGACGGCGGCGGAAAGCGGTGAGGCGTCCGGCGAGATCCGTGATGCCAACGGCAATGTTCTGGCCGATGGCGACACCGTGACGGTCATCAAGGATCTGAAGATCAAGGGCTCGTCCATGGTCGTCAAGGGCGGCACCAAGGTGAAGAACATCCGCCTTTCGGACGGTGGCGACGGGCACGATATCGCCTGCAAGATCGCTGGGATCGGTGCGATGAACCTCAAGTCCGAATTCGTCAGGAAGGCCTGACGGTCGGTGGGGGCACAGCCGTGTCCCCAAGGATCTGGTGGGCGGCTTTCAGTGCCGTGTGCAGTTCGGCGTAGATATTGCCTCCCCCCAGCGCCTGCGTGATGTGATGCCGGTCCATATCGGCTTGTAAATAGACGCTCACCCGCCCGAAAATCAGCGCGATGCCGCGCTGATGCAATTGTGCGATCAGGTCCCGCAGGTCGGCGGCAGCGGAATAGTCGATATCCGTGACCGGGCTTGCATCGAGCACGACGCAGCGGACTGGATGGGGAGCATGGTCCACGAGACCCAGCAGATCCTGCCGGAAGCGCGTCGAATTGGCGTAGAACAGATCCGCGCAGAACCGGAACACCATCAGTCCCGGCGCACTTTCCAGCCCGTCCTTCGCGGGTAGCGCTTCCAGAACCCCGGCGGTCGGGGACTGTTGCAGGACCATCGTATGCGGCTCGTAACTGTGCCGGACGTGGCGAAACAGCGACAGCGTGATGGCGAGGAAAATGCCTTCCTCAACGCCGACCCCCACCACGACGGCGGCTGTCGAGACGGCCAGCCAGAACTCGCCCGGGCTTTCCTGTCGGATCGCGCGCAGGCTCTTCAGATCAATCATGCCGATGGCGACGGTAAACACAATGCCCGCCAGAACGCAGCGCGGCAGGGCTTCGAGCGGGCGCGTGAGAAACAGCAGGACCACAAGCGTCACGCAGGCGAACGTCACCTGCGCCACCTGCGTCCGCGCGCCCGAACGGACAGCCATGGCCGTCTGCGTCGGGCTGCCATTGACAGTGAAAGTCCCGCTCAGACCCGCGGCCACGTTGGCCGCCGACAGGCCCAGAAGATCGCGGTTTTCATCCACGGTTTCATGAAACCGCTCCCCGAACACGCGCGATGTTGCGGCACTCTGTGCGATGATGACGAACACGCAGGACGCCGCGACGGGCAGGAGGGCCAGAAGCTCGTTCCATGAAACACCCGGCAGGCCGAAATGCGGCAATCCGCCCGCGACATGCCCAAGGGTGGGAACGCCATGATGAGGCAGGTTCAGCCCCATGCTCAGGGCGATGCTCCCGATGACGACACAGAGCCCAGCGGGAAGATGCGGGGCAAGGCGCTGCCCGGTCATGAGGATGCCGACCGTGACCGCTGAAAGGCCCGCGACCATGAGGCTCCCATGCGGGATCTGCCGGAAGGTTTCGTAAGCCTGCACCAGCGGATTATGCGCGTTGACGGACACGCCCAGCATGTCATGCAGCATCGCGATGCAGACCTGCACGCCCACCCCGGCCAGAAATCCCGTCAGCAC
The DNA here is from genome assembly GCF_018256155.1 of Gluconobacter sp. Dm-62. Lineage (GTDB taxonomy): Bacteria > Pseudomonadota > Alphaproteobacteria > Acetobacterales > Acetobacteraceae > Gluconobacter. The sequence continues at coordinate 72,924 of NZ_JAERLY010000007.1, read as the reverse complement.
GGTGCGGGAAAGAAAATCCGCCAGAAACCCCAGCCGGAAAACCCGCGCCACCAGCAGAAGTGCCGCGCAGAGCAGTGCGGTCATGCTGACGAGCGCGATGTAATGCGCACTCCCCGGCAGCGCCATCTTGCCGATGGCACTTGAGAAAATGGCCGCCGTCGCGGAATCGGCGGCCACGACCAGATGCCGCGATGATCCGAAAGCCGCGAACGCCACAAGTGGCAGCAGAACCGTATAAAGCCCCGTGACTGCCGGCATGGCCGCAATGCGCGTATAGCCCAGAACCTGCGGAATATTCACCGAGGCAAGGGAAAGACCTGCGACAATATCCGTCCATCCGCGACGGGTTCCGGTAGGGTTCTGCTGTTCCGACATGACCTGTGTTCTAGGCCTTTGACGAAGGGATGTCTTCACAATGTCAGGGGGGTGGTTGGGTCCGGCCCGAAAATGCCTCATGATCTGGCAGCTTAAAGACGGATCTTTCGTCAGCGCAGTCAGGAAGGAACAGGATCATGACCCAGAGAGTAGCGCTCATTACCGGCGGATCACGCGGCATTGGCGCGGCCATCGCGCTGAAGCTGGCGCAGGATGGTTTTGATATCGCCATCACTTACGCCCGCAACGAAAAAGCCGCGCAGAAAGTTGTGTCGGACATCGAGGCGCTGGGCCGCAAAGCCGTCGCCGTTCAGGCCGATGGCGGCAGCACGGACGGCAATATCGCCGCCATCACGAAGACGCATGAAGCGTTCGGACGTCTGGACGCACTCGTGTGCAATGCGGGCATTTACCCCTATGGCCCGATCGCACAGATGACCGTCACGCAGATCGAGGATGTCCTGAACCTCAACCTGCGTGCGGCGATGATCGAGACGGTCGAAGCCCTGAAATACATGAAGACGGGTGGCCGCCTGATCTATATCGGCTCGGCCTTTGGTGAGCGTGCACCGTTCCCGGGCATCTCGCTCTATTCGGCCACAAAGGCCGGTCTGATCGGCTTTACGAAGGGTGTGGCGCGGGATCTCGGACCGCAGGGCATCACGGCGAACATCGTCGAGCCCGGCCCGATCGCAACCGACCTCAACCCCGAAGACGGAGCGGCGGCCGCCGTCATCCGCAAGTTCACGGCCACGGAATCCTACGGCAAGGTCCATGACATCGCCCGTACCGTGTCGTTCCTCGCCAGCCCCGATGCGTCCTATATCACGGGTGCGTCCATTCTGGTGGACGGTGGTCTCGTCGCCTGAGACCAGAAACGGCTCCCTCGCTGTGAGGGAGCCGTCGTTGCTTCAGAAGCTGGTGGAGAGCGAACCCATCATCGAGAAGGGCGGCTGGATGTAATAGGACGGTGCGGAGTCCGCGGCGATCTTGTTGCCATAGACCCCGGTCGTGGCACGGGCGTTTTCCGCGAAGTAATACACGCCACCCAGCTTGTACTGGCCGGTCAGGTTGGTGAAGTTCAGCTTGAAGACCGGTGCCTGCGCGATGAAGAACTTCGGCAGGTGATACCCCAGAGACAGCGAGTCCGAGAAATAGGACGGCATCGTCTGGTCGTTCATGAACGTCGAATACTGCTTGTCCGTATAGCGGATGCTGGCATTGAGGAAGAACGGACCTTCCGTATAGGTCAGGCCGATGCTGCCCATGAACTTCGGCGTCATGATCGGCGTCTTGCCTTTGGTCTTCAGATAGTCGATCGACCCGTTATCGGCGGCGATGGGCAGGTTGTTGTCCATCGTGGCATGCAGGTATTCGAACGACAGATACGGCCGGAAGCGGTGGAACAGCGGCTTGGTGGACAGCATCAGGTCCACGCCCCGGATCGTCTCGCCACCCGTATTGAGCGTCTCGCTGACCGGAACGTCATTGCTGTAGGTGTTGAGTGACAGCAGGCGGTTGCTGACGTTGAAGTTGTAGACGCTGACATCCGCCAGGAAGATGTCACCCGTATAGCGGTATCCCAGCTCTTCCTTGATGGAATACTGCGGCTTCGCATTCGCGCCCGAGGTCGTCATGGCGCCCGTGGACGTGCTGTATCGCGTGATCAGGTTGACGGGCGAGGGCGCACGGAAATCGCCTTCCGCATCGAAGTAGATCTGGTGGTGCGGTGCGAAGTCCCAGGACCACGACATGCGCGGCATCGGCGAGACGAACGTGTGGTTCGAACGGCTGGCCGTGCTGGCAAGGAAATCCTGCCCGCGCAGGGTTTCGGACACGACCTTGATGCCCCCGGTCAGCGCCATCTTGTGGTTCAGGAAGTGCTGCGTGTCTTCCATGAAGCCGGAATTGAGGCTGTAGGACCCGACATAGTTGGTCGAATAATAGATGTTGCCGCTTGTGGTGCGGTAATAGGCCGACGTATCCGTGTCCGAAGGCTGTGCACCCGTAACCTGGTTCATGCGCGACAGCGGCGTCTTGAGGGAATAGGAATTCTCCTCGTGCCAGTAGCCGATCTGGCCTTCGTTGTTCTCGGCATGCCAGTGCAGGCTCGCCACGACGCCGCCCTGCTGGTTGACGGACATGGAGTTGGTCGAAACTGCCGCGCGCGTGGCCGTGCTGATCTTGCCGTCGCCGTTCAGATCGACCTTCTGCAGCGCCGTTCCCGCATAGGTATGACCTTCCTGCAGACGCGAAGCGCTGTTCAGCGTGATGGCCCCGCGCTGGTAGTAAGGCGTGATGCTGACACTGAAGAGGTGGTTCAGCGCGAAATGCATCGGCAGGGACGCGTAGAACTGATCCTTGTCCGAGCCATGCGTGCCGTAATAACTGCTGGGAGACGTCGCACTGAAGGTCGAGGTGTAGCTGATGGGCGTTGTGAGCGGCAGGCCGTTCTTGTCCGCATAGAAATTCGCCATCGTCGGATAGCGGTTCTGGTAATAGAACGAGTGGTTGTAACCCACGAACAGATCGACAGTGCTGCGCTCCCCGATCTTCTTCGTCATCCGGAAATCCATGTGCTTGCGCTCGCTGGTGCCCGAACCGCGCCAGGCATCCGAATGCATGTTCGAGAACGAGGCATAGCTCGTGATGCCGGAATGGCCGATCTCGCCGCTGTCCAGACGGATGAATTCGCGCGACGTGTTGAAGGAGCCGTAGCTTCCCGAGATGAAACCGCCGAATTTCTGCGCCGGTGCCCGCGTCGTGATGCTCAGTGCACCGGCCGCGGCGGAGGTCAGCGGATCCTCGACCGAGATCGAGCCCGGCGTCATGGATTCCGCCACGATGTTGTTGCTGTCGATATAGTTCTGGATGAAGTTCGACGCGGACGTCGAGGAGCCGTTGGCAATCGGCATCCCGTTCAGCAGAAAGCCGATATCGTTGTCATACAGGCCACGGCTGCTGATGGAGCCACCTTCATTGCCGGAAGGATCTGGCGTCGAAATATTGACGCTGGGCAGGTTCTTGATCAGGTCGAGCGGGGAGCTGGTCGGGCTCTGCATCTCGATATAGGCCTGCGTGACGGACTGGATGGACCGCGCAGCCGTCTCCGCCCGCATCATGCCGCCACCCGGAGCCTGTCCGCGCTGGCCCAGAACGCTGATGGATTCCTGCCCGCCCTTCGGCTCCGCAACGGTGCGTGTTGCGTGCTGGGCCGCCTTGCGGGCGTGCTTTGGCTTGGTGCTTTCCGCGGCATAAGTCGCATTCGCGGCCAGAACGGTCGCGCTGCTCAGGATCGTGGCAGCGGCCAGAATATGTTTTCCACGCCCGGCAAGAAAGGAGAGCGCGGGCAGTCGGCAGGGACGCACGGGGTCTGACGGGGCAGGGATTCTGGAAGACATGTCTGGCGGGATCCTGAAAAAAACTAACGCTACGATACCGTTATGAATCTGGGGCTGAAGATAAAGGAGACGATCATAAGAACATTCCGAAGAAATAATTGATAGTTTCATAGTCTGTCATGAAGCAGGGATTTCTATTCCGCCACAAAAACATGGGGATGGCGGAACGTTCCCGATCAGAGCAGACGTCTGGCTGCGAAAATGGCGGTGGCCGAGATCAGGGCGGTCAGGCCTAGATAGAACGCCGGAGCCAGCTCCGTCCCGCTCCAGGACATCAGGGCAGCATTGGTCAGCGGCGCGAGACCGCCAAACAGGACGACGCCGAAGGAATAGCCGATCGTCAGGCCACGTCCGCGCAGACGGTCCGGGAACAGAATGCCGATGAAGCCGTCGAGTGCGGCGAAATAGAGCAGGCCGACAACATTGAACAACAGCGGCATGACCAGAATGCTCTCGGGCCAGACCGAGACCAGCCGGAACATCGGCCATGGCAGGCAGAACAGAACCGCGCAGGACAGGAGCATCGGTCTGATGCTGTGGGTCCGGTCGAAATGGTCTGCCAGCTTCCAGCGCAGCGGCGTGAACAGAAGCTGCCCCCCATAGGTCAGCAGGGCAGAGGCATAAGCGAGATTGGCCGCGACATGGAAATGCAGCCGGGCATAATGGGGCATGTAGATGCCCAGATAGGTGATGCCGCTCCCCAGCGCGACGGCCCCCATTACCGCCAGCGTACGCAGCAGGTTTTCCCGGCGCAGAAAGGGAGAGGCAGGGACGGCTTTCGCAACCAGAGGCGCCGGGCGCGTCCGCAGAAGCCTGAACCGCAGGACCAGCGCCAGAAGCCCGGCCAGAGCGCCAAGCCCGGCCGCGATCCGGAAGCCGTAGCTGTCGAACCCCTGAGCGGGCAGCAGCAGCGTCAGGCCCAGTGTAACGATGGCGGCGACAAGGGAGGCGACGATCTGCCCGATGGCCTGCCAGCTCGCGGCCCGCGCTTCATGCCCCGGAGCCTGTTCGATCAGGAATGAGGTTGCGCTTCCGAACTCCCCGCCAAGCGAAAATCCGTGCAGCAGACGTGCGGTGACGATCAGCAGCGGCGCGGCAATTCCGATGCTCTGATAGCCCGGCGTCAACGTAATCAGCAGGCTCCCGATCGCCATGAGCGCGATGCACAGGATCATCGTGAACGTCCGGCCCCTGCGATCCGTGCAGATCCCCAGAACGACGGCGCCGATGGGGCGCGCGAGCAGGGTGAAGCCGAAGGTCGCAAGCGTCAGGGCGATCTGCGACAGGGCCAGCCCGGCTGGAAAGAACGTCTGCCCGATAGATGTCGAGAACGATGCGTAAATAACGAAGTCGTAATATTCTATGATATTGCCCAGAATGGAGGCGATGACAGGCAGCGTCATTCCGTAACGCGGAAAAGGCCTGTCCTGTGTGCTCATGACTGTCCGGGATCGGCGTGCCCCGCTCCTGTCTGGCTCAGACCTGTATGGCGGTCGCCAAGATTGCGCATCATGAACTGGATGAAGGAATGCAGCGTCGGCGCGCTGTAGCGTTCCTTGTGATAAAGCAGATAGATCGGCCGTGAGGGCAGGGTGTAATCGGGCAGGAGCGCCTGAAGCGTCCCTGCTTTCAGATCGTCCTGCACCAGATCGGTCGGCAGCATCGCAATGCCCAGCCCGCCCAGAGCCGCACGCCGCATGGCCTGCGTGCTGTTGAAGAGCCCCCGCCGGCGCATTTCCACCGTCACGCGGCCCTTGGGGCTCTCGAAATGCCATTCATGCCGCGCCCAGTGCCAGGGCGACGACGGCGTATAGGCAAAGGCCAGCGCATCATGCGTCGCAAGCTGTTGCGGAACCAGAAGTTCATCCCGGCGGGCGAGATAATCCGGGGAGGCGCAGAGCGTCATGCGGTAATCCGTCAGACGGCGGCACATGAGCGAGGAAGGCTCCGGCACGCCAAGGCGGATCGCGATGTCGAACTTCTCATGCGTCAGGTCCACACTGCGTTCCGTCAGCACCAGATCGACATCCACGGACGGATTTTCAGCCAGATACCGCGCCAGACAGGGCGTAACGCTCTGGGTGCCGTATGTGACGGGGGCCGTGACCCGCAAAGTGCCGGAGGGGAGGGTCTGCGCCGCCTGTGCCAGATGTTCGGTCTCATCCAGCAGGTTGAGAATGGACTGGCATTTCTCGAAATAGACCGCGCCGAAAGCCGTGAGGCTCTGCCGGCGCGTGGTGCGTCGCAGAAGGCTCGTGCCCAGACGTTCCTCCAGCAGGCGCACGTAATTGCCCACCATCGTGGGAGAAATGCCGCACCGTTCTCCGGCAGCGGTCATGCTTCCTGTTTCGACGACCGCCATAAAGGTGGTCATGGCCTGAAAAACGTTCATTGCAAACCACTGGTTGATAATGTTTCCATCATAGCAGCATTTATCGGGGCGATTGAAGGCCGTAACGATCCTGTTACGATGTTTTCCGTTCCGACTACGAAAGTTTCTGCTGCGTCATGCATTCCAGACCCTCTCTTCCGTCCCGCCCATCGTCCTGCAACCGCCGTATCCGGCGGCGTGCCAGTGTGCCCGGAGTGCTCGGAATGATGGGTCTGGTGCAGACGCTGGCGCTGGGCGGATGCGCGGAAACGGACCATCCTGCACGCAGCGCGGCCGTGATCGCACAACCCAGCACGGCCCAGACCTCCATGGCTGCAACTGCCAATCCGCTGGCCTCACAGGCCGCGATGGACGTGATCCGCCGTGGCGGCAGCGCGGTCGACGCCGCCATTGCCGGTCAGATGATGCTCGCCGTTGTTGAGCCGCAGGCTTCCGGTCTGGGCGGGGGCTCCACGATTCTGTACTGGGATAAAAACGCCGGGAAGCTCTCGTTCTATGACGGTCTGGCAGCCGCCCCCGCCATCGTGCCGCAGGATTACGCGCATGATGCGGACGGCCACGCCATTCCCCACGCGCTGCTGGAACGTAGCGGGCGCGTCGCGGCCGTTCCGGGCACATTGCGGACGCTGGAACTCCTGCACAAGCGCTACGGCAAGCTCCCCTGGGCCGATCTGTTTCAGGCCGCCATCGCCACGGCCCGCAACGGCTATGCGATGCCCGGCTATCTGCATCTCGTCCTGACCGAACGCCCGGAACTCGCGCAGAAAGCCAGCTTCAAGGCTTATTTCGATGTAGACGGTCATCCGCTGCCCAAGAGCACGATCCTGCATAATCCGGCACTGGCCGGGACGCTGACGCAGGTGGCGAACAAGGGCGCGGATTACTTCTACGGCCCCGAATTTTCGCGCAAGATCTCCGCTGCCGTGGCCACCGGACCGTATCCGGGTCACATCACCCCAAAGGATCTCGCGTCCTACAAGGTCCGTGAGCGCGCGCCGCTCTGTGTCGAGGCGTTTGGGCGCCGCATCTGCTCTGCAGCGCCTCCGGTTGCGGGTGGACTGTCCGTGCTCCAGCAGCTTGCGATTCTTGATCGTCTGAAGATCGGCCAGTACCGTCCCGGCAGCGTTGAGGCCGCGCATCTTCTGCTCGAAGCCTCGCGTCTGGCGGAAGCCGACCGCCGCAAATACGCCGCCGACCCCGATTACACACCCGTTGCAACGGACGAACTGTTGAGCCCCGCCTATCTGGACGCGCGTGCAGCCCTCGTCTCGACGGGAGAAGCCGCAGGGCAGGTCCGTCCGGGCGTACTGAAGAGCCGTCTGGCCAGCCTCCCTGTATCCGATGCCATGACAGTGCCCGCCACGACGCATCTCGCCATCCGTGACGCGGCCGGTGATGCGCTCTCCTTCACCACGACCATCAACCTCAATTTCGGGGCGGATATCGTCGTGGACGGTGTCGTCCTTAACAACGCGATCACCAATTTCTCCACACGCCCGATCGTGGACGGGCAGGCTGCCGCCAATATCGCAGCCCCCGGCAAGCGGCCCATCACCACCATGGCGCCGACCATCGTGTTCGGCGCGGATGGCCAGCCTGAAGTGATCATCGGCGCCGGTGGTGGCGCGCGGATCATTGATTCCGTGGTGCAGACGCTGGTCGGGCATCTCGCCTGGGGCCAGAACATCCGTACGGCCATCGAGCAGCCGCGCATCGGCGCGCAGAACCGTGCGGAAGAGCTGGAACACGGCACATCGGCCGCAGAACTAAAATCCGCGCTTGAGAGCATGGGCCATCACCCGCATGCTGCCGTGATGAACGCCGCCGTGCAGGCCATCACCATTGGCCCGGACGGGCTGAGCGGCTGGGGTGACCCGCATCGTGACGGCGTTGCCCTCGGCCAGTAAGTCGTTTCCTGCCCGCTACAGATCCTTATTCCCGTCGCTGGAGAACATCATGAAGAAGTTTCCCGCCCGCCTTTTCCTGTGTGCCAGCGCACTGGGAACGCTTGCCGCCTGCGCCACCCCGCAGCCCGCACCGAAGCAGCAGGTCACTGTCGCCGAGCCGGACCGTCCGCATGGAGACGGTGGCGTCAGCGCCTTCTATCAGCCACCGGCGCAGCTTCCCGCAGGGCCGGGCGTCATGATCCGGACCGAAGACATTCAGGGCAAGCACCTCCCCGATAACGCCGGACAGGCCTTCCGCACGCTCTATACGTCCATCAGCGGGGTCGGCGAGCCCGCTCCTGTGGCGGTGTCGGGGCAGATCATCTTTCCCAAAGGCACACCGCCGAAAGGCGGCTGGCCGATCGTGGCGTGGGAACATGGCACGACCGGCATTGCCGATATCTGCGCACCCTCATGGCGGGGCTATTTCTCGCGGGACCGGGCCTATCTGGACCGCTGGCTGGCCGCAGGCTTTGCCGTGGTCGCCAGTGACTATCAGGGCCTCGGTACGCCGGGACCGCATCCGTATCTGATGTATCGCCCCGAAGGCTACAGCGTGCTGAACGGACTGCGGGCGTCCCTTCAGCAGTACAAGGGCACGCTGCGCAACCAGATCATTCTGGTCGGTCAGTCACAGGGTGGAGGCGCGGCACTCGGGACCGGCTGGCTCGCTCCGCAATATGCGCCGGACCTGCATGTGCTGGGTACGGTGGCGACGGGTGTTGTGATTGCGTTCCATACCCCGGCGAAAACCGCTCATCCGCAGCTTGTGCGTGACAATCCGGAATCCCCGCATATGTCCGCGTCCTACGGCATTCTGACGGTCGAAGGCTCCATGACCAGCCTGCATCCGGATGCAGATGTACGGCAGTTCATGACGGAGAAGGGACGCGACCTGTCCCATCAGGCCCGCCAGTCCTGCCTTGGGGACCTGTTCAAATACACCGACGCCCATGACATGACGGAAGAGAACGTCTTCACCGGCGACCGCGCCCCGCTGGAGCAGGGGTTCGATACCGCCTTCACCATCCCGGATGCGCATCTGAAAATGCCGGTCTTCGTGGGGACGGGGCTTGCGGATGATGAAGCCGGTGTGGCCCAGCAGTATAACGCTGTGGCCGCGATGTGCGACGCCGGAGCCTCCGTCACCTGGAAGCAGTATCCGGGCCTGACCCATAACGGCGCGGTCAATGTCTCGGCCAATGATTCCGTGCCCTTCGCGTTGAGCCTTCTCAAGGGCATCAAACCGCGCGGAAGCTGCCGGACCATCAAGCCGACTTCAAAGCTGGAAAAGCCGCTGCCGGGCATCCACTGGAACAACTGAGACGACGTCTGGGGCGTTTAATGCCCCGGAACAGGTTTCGGCAGAGTTGTAGGAAAATCAGCTGCATGGTTTCCTGATGCTGGTTTTTCCCGTCTCACCGAAACCAAGGACAGACTTCATGACCGCGCCGCTTACGATCTATGGCATTCCCAACTGCGATACGATGCGCAAGGCGCGGGCGTGGCTGGCCGAACACGGCGTGGCGGTCACGTTCCATGACTATCGCAAGAACGGTGCTGGCCAGGCGCAGCTTGAAGACTGGGTCAAACAGCTTGGCTGGGAGAAGCTGCTGAACCGTTCGGGCACGACATTCCGCAAGCTGTCGCCAGAGCTTCGGGAAAACCTCGATGCACAGCGCGCCATCGCCCTCATGCTGGAACAGCCCGCCATGATCCGGCGTCCGGTTCTGCAAGGGCCTGACATTCTGCTGGTCGGATTTCGCCCTGATGAATACGCGGCGACTTTTTCCGGCGCTAGTGCTCCAGACCAAGCGCCCTGATCTTGCGATGCAGTGTCGCGCGGCTCACGCCCAGCAGGCGGGCGGCGGCGCTGACATTCCCATGGACTGTCACAAGCGCTGACCGGATCACCTGCGCCTCGGCACGCCGGAAGCTGGGTTCTTCCTGTGTGTCGAGAAGGGGGAGCAGGGCCGGGAGGTTGGAAAGTTCGCCCTCCGGCCAGTTCATATGTCGGCGACTGGCATGCGTCGCGCCACGGATATGACCGTCCCGGTCAAGCGCCACCAGCATGGACGAGGATGATGTTGATGGCCCCAGGGTCACGATCATGTCCTGTCCGAAGCGGTCATGGAACAGCTTCTCTTCCACACGTCGTGCAGTCGTCTGCAGCGCGTCCATCAGAAGTGGCGCGGCAGGTAGGACATGTTCGGCCGTGAATGAACTGATATCGAGTGCGCCAGCGAGTTCCCCGATGGAATTATAGACCGGGACGGCCATGCCGGTCAGTTTGCGGAAACACAGCCGCCAGTGCTGGTCATGGACAACCATGACGGGGCGTTCCTCACGCAGACAGGTGCCGATCGCATTCGTCCCGGCATTCTGTTCGTCCCAGACCGCGCCTGCCTGAAAGCGCCAGCGCCGACAGCCGCTGAGCTGACTGCGCTGGGTATGGCGGGAGAGGACGATGCCGGTGGGATCGGCCAGCATCACCATGAAATCCAGCGGATCCACCAAAGTATGCAGACGCTGCATCTCCGGCACGGCGCTCTGGATCAGGCGCTGCGTGCGTCCGCTGACGAAGCGCAGTTCAGGCTGGCTGAGGACCTGCGTTTCCCAGCGTTCGGAAGGGTCCAGATTGTAATTCGTGGAGCATCTCGCCCAGGAGTCCGACAGGCAGGTGCGCGGTGTCGTTGTGGTCATCGCGCTCCTCGCGATGCGACATAAGGCACCGGGTGCCGGAAACCTGTCGCAGTTTTGCGACAGGTGCGACGCAGACGGTCACAATCGGGTGAGAGTTCGACGATGTGGGATAGCCCGTGGTGATGACATTCAGGAATGACGGTTTCTGGAAAAGGCGAAGCGTTGCGTAGCGGGTGTGTTTTTTCGCAGGCCATCTGTAACGCAACACTCCTTTCTTTTCCGGTTCAGTGCTGTGGGTCGGAAGGGAAGCAGGCATGAAAGCCGGAGCTTTTGCAAGCACCGGTCAGTGTCGCTCCTGACGCACGAACAGGGCTGTCCCGTCCGCCACAGCCATGACGGAGCGCCAACGGTATCGCGTTCCGCCGATGATCAGGAAAGACAAATCATTTCAGAGAGAATGGTTTTCGTTTTTCACAAGAACGAGGTGTCATGTCTGCTTCACTCCAGAGGGTAATGTCTCCATTAACCTCTATCCTGCTCGCGCTTGTCGGGCTTTTCCTGCTGGGAGGGGGAGGATATCTCCTCGTTCTCGGTGGTTCGTGGTTCTACGCCCTTCTGGGCCTCGTGATGCTTGCGGCTGCGGGCATCAGCTTCCGGAACCCCCTGCTGGGTGCGCGTCTGTATGCGGCCCTTCTGCTGGTGGCGACCATCTGGTCCGTTTTTGAAGTCGGGTTCGACATCTGGGGTCTGGAAGTCCGTCTCTTCACGCTCGTCGGTATCGCGGCCTGGATGCTGCTTCCGTGGGTGTGGCGCACCGGCCAGAACTGGGTTTCGGACAAGCGCGAACTGCTCGGCTCGGCCGTCATTGCGATGGTTGCGATCATCGCAAGCTGCTTCACGTCCTACTCCATCAACGGCACGCTCCCCGCTGACCGCATGGCCGCGACAGGGCAGTCCGATCTGACGGCGAAAGACACGCCCGAAGCCGACTGGCCCGCTTATGGCCGTACGGTGGGCGGTGATCGCTACAGCCCGCTGGGCCAGATCACGCCGGCGAATATCAGCAACCTCAAGCGCGCCTGGGTGACCCGCACGGGTGACGTCCAGAAGGCCGACGAAGGTGTGGTTGCCGGACCGGATCAGGGGCACGAGTTCAACCTCGAAGTCACCCCGATCAAGGTCGATGACACGCTCTATCTCTGCACGCCGCATAACTGGGTCATGGCGCTCGATGCCAAAACCGGCAAGGTGAAGTGGAAGTTCGATCCCAAGCCGGCCGCGGCCGATCTGGCGGCGAACGTCTATCTGGCCTGCCGTGGAGTCTCCTACTACAAGGCCGCTGACGACTATCAGGCGCCGGACGGCTCCAAGGCCTGCCAGAAGCGCATCTTCTCCCCGGTCGGCGACGTGCGCCTGCTGGCTGTCGATGCCGAAACCGGCAAGCCCTGCGAAGACTTCGGCGAGCACGGCTTCATTTCCCTGCGCCAGTATCTCGGTCATGTTCCGCATGGCTTCCACTTCGTGACGTCGCCGCCGCTGGTGGTGAAGGATCGCGTGGTTCTGGGCGGCTGGATCTTCGACAACCAGGCGAATTTCGAGCCTTCCGGTGCAATCCGTGCGTTCAACCCGCTCACGGGTGAGATCGAATGGGCCTGGGATGCCGGTCACAATCCGGAAAACTGGAAGCCCGGCCCGAACGACGTGCTGACGCGTGACACGCCGAACGCATGGGGCGTCTACACGGCCGATCCGGATCTGGGTCTGCTCTATCTGCCGATGGGCAACTCTCCGCCGGACAACTGGGGTGGCTCGCGCCGTCCGTTCGACGACGCAACCTCCAGCGCCACGATCGCGCTCGACATCGAGACGGGTGAACGCCGCTGGACCTTCCAGACCGTGCATCACGATCTGTGGGACATGGATCTGGCCATCGGACCGTCCATGGTTGATCTGCCGGGCCCGAATGGCGAGAACATTCCTGCTCTGATCCAGACCACCAAGCGCGGCGAGTTCTTCGTTCTGGACCGTCGGACCGGCAAGCCGGTTCCGGGTTACCCGGTTGAGGAACGTCCGGTTCCGACCGCGGGTGTTGCAGCGGATGACCATGTCTCCCCGACGCAGCCTTACGCTGTTGGCCTGCCGTCCCTGACGCCGCCGGACCTGAAGGAAAGTGACATGTGGGGCGCGACGCTGCTGGATCAGATGATCTGCCGCATCCAGTTCCGCCAGTCCGCTTACGAAGGTCAGTTCACCCCGCCGCATGTTGGCAAGACGACGATCGTCTATCCGGCATTCTATGGTGTGGTTGACTGGCAGGGTGCCTCCATCGATCCGCAGCGCAAACTGCTGATCGCCAATGCGAGCTACCTGCCGTTCCGGATCCGTCTGGAGCACCGTCAGAAGGCCGAAGACGCTGGCATCCTGCCGAAGTGGAACGGTCAGGGCGACAAGCCGGAAGCCAAGGGCGATGCGCTGAGCGTCTCCCCGGATTACGGCACGCCCTACATCGCCTACACCAGCCCGTGGCTGAACCCGCTCGAGATCCCCTGCAAGGGACCGGTCTGGGGCAAGATCACGGCCATTGATCTGGTGACCAAGAAGATCGTCTGGCAGCACCCCGTCGGCACCACGCGCGACACGGGTCCTTTCCGGACGCATAACAACCTTCCGCTTCCGACCGGTATGTACAACATCGGTGGCAGCGTCCTGACCAAGGGCGGCGTGTCCTTCATGGGTGCGACGGCCGACGATTACCTGCGCGGTTTCGACATGTCGAACGGCAAGGTCATCTGGCAGGACCGTCTGCCCGCAGGCGGACAGGCCACGCCGATGTCCTATCAAATTGATGGGAAACAGTATGTTGTGATCGCCGCCGGCGGTCATGGGGGCCTTGGCACCCGCAGCGGTGATTATATCATCGCTTACAGCCTGAACGGAGACCAGGGCGCGACCGCGCACTGATCATCCGCTTACGGATGGAGCGTGCCCCTTGCGGGCACGCTCCACACTCCCGCTCAATAGTGATGGAAATTCATGTCATGCGTCGGAAATTCACGCTCGGAGTGCGCCTTGGTGCCCTGACAGCCTGGTTGCCTGCTGTTGCTCTCGTTCCGGGCTTTGCCGCTCATGGCGCGGATATTCCACTGGCCATCATCGGACCGCACGAATACGACCTGCCGGTGGACTTCAAGCCGTTCAATGTGGTCGTGCAGTATGGTGACGGAAACGCTGCCGGATCGGTCTATGACAGTGGCGGCCAGCGCCGGGCGCGGGGCGGCAGTCACACCTGGAGCGGCATGACGAAATACGTGCATTTCCGCAGTTTTGACGCGATCCCCCATGTCAGCTTCGCCTTCGAGTTGATCCAGTCCGAGGCCTATACGCTGGCCAGCGGGCAGAACTGGGGTGGCCTCGGTACCACGATTGTCGGACCGGCGGCCTGGTTCAAGCCCAACAAGCACAGCACGCTCGGGATCCAGACCTTCATGGAAACGCCGTCGGGCACGCGGGATTCCATGGCGATGCATTACTGGGCCAACCTGTCGAGCATCATCTTCGATTACGAATGGAAGCATTTCAGCTTCGACGGCGATCTGGGCAGCGTCGTAAGCTCGACCAAACACCGCAATGGCGATCACAGCTATTCGGCTGGAAACGTGTTCTACACCAACCTGCGCTTCAGTTGGAAAGCCTCGTCACGCATCGAGCCGTTCTTCTCGCTCGACTGGCAGAACAGCGGTGGGATGCACGACAACACGTCCAATCTGTGGGTCGCCAATTCCAGCAGCCGCGAAACGGCGCTGGGTGTCGGTGCGATGTTCTACATCACCAAAAGTCTGTCGTTCACGCCGCGTTATTCGCATTCCGTCGAAGGCCGGAACGTGCCGGAGACGAATGCCTACTATATGAAAGTTGCCTATCTTTTCTAAGCGTCAGGCTGCGACCTTCGGACGAAAGCGCGCCGTGGTGATATCACAGTCATACTGCGCCGCCGTTTCGCAGGGATTGCTGGCGAGTTCATTGACAGCGTTCAGAATGCGCTCGACCTTGCCGTCATCCATCAGCACGCTGAAATTCAGGCGCGTCCAACCCGGCTTTTCGATTTCCTGCCCGGACAGGATGGCGCTACGGATCAGCCCGGACTCACCCTCGTCAATCCCCAGCAGACGGTGCGCATAAGGCCCCGCACACGCACAGCCACCGCGAACCTGAATGCCGTAACGGTCCGACAGCATCCTCGTGAAAAGCTGCTGGTGAATGAAGCCACCATTCTTCATATCGCGGATCCGGAACGAGAAGATCGGAAGTGCGGCAGCGGTCGGATGACCAAGGATTTCGATAGCGGGATTGCCGCTCCAAGCCTTCACGGCGCGCGTCCGTAGCTCGGCATTGCGCTGCGCCATATGGGCTTCCCCGATCACGTCCTTAACGATGAAAGCGAGGGCCGCACGGATATCCCCGATCACATTCGGCGTGCCGCTCTCTTCGCGGGCAGCGAGACAGGCGGTGTAGTCGTGGTTCCACGGCGAGACGAAGCGCACGGTCCCCCCGCCCGGCAGAACGGGCGCGGTGCGGGACATCGCCGCATTGCGCACGATCAGCACGCCCGAGGCCGCCGGGCCACCGATGAACTTGTGGCAGGATACGACGACCGCATCCTTTTCAAACGGCGTGCCGGGCTGCATGTCGATCGGACAGTAAGGGCCAGCCCCGGCATAGTCCCAGATGGACAGCGCCCCATGCCGCTTGAGCAGGGCCGTGACAGTATTCACATCCGTCAGGATGCCCGTGACGTTGGACGCAGCCGAGAATGACCCGATCTTCAGCCGATCCGCCGGGCAGGCCTTCAGCGCCTGTTCCAGAACATCCAGATCCGGCCCGCCTTCGGCCGCTTCAGGGATCTCGACGATCTCCGCACCGCTCTCGCGCCAGGGCAGGATGTTGGAGTGATGCTCATAAGGGCCGATGAAAACAGTCGGGCGCTTTCCGGCTTCGCACAGGGCCGGGATTTCCAGCAGATGGACGAGACGGTTCAGTCCGGCCGTTGCGCCATTGCCCATGAAAATGGTCGTGAAATCGGGGGAGGGGGCGTGGCAGAGCTGGGCGATGGTGGCGCGGGCGCTGTTGCGCAGCCGCGTCATATAGGCGCCGCAGAAGGAGGCCTCGGTGTGGCTGTTGGCATAGAACGGCAGGATCTCGTCCATGATGAACGTCTCGATCTGCTTCAGCGCACGGCCGGAGGCAACATAGTCTGCATAAAGCAGGGACTGCGTGCCAAACGGCGTCGAGAACTTCGCACCATCGCCAATCACGCCCTTGGCCAGCGCGCTCAGTCCGTTGTTGCGCAGCGTCTGCTCGAACTGTTCCAGAAGGGCGGTGCTGTTGTCGAGATTGCCGATCGTTTCCATGACGCGATGTTCTTCCTCTGCGTGAGAACTGAACGATAGACCGACGGAATGAGTAAAAACCGCTTCTTTTTTGAGGATGAAAAATCCTTTTTGTGGTCATATGATGCGATATGGCCAGAAAACTAGATCAGACGGACAGGGCGATCCTGAGAATCCTGCAAAAGCAGGGCACCCCCTCCCAGCGCGAGCTCGCCGAAAAGGTCGGCCTGTCGCAGAATGCCTGCTGGCGGCGGCTGAATGCCCTGCGCGAGGACGGCGTGATTGCGCATGACACGGTGCGGCTCAATGCGTCCGCGCTGGGCCTGACCCTGACGGTGTTTGTGCTCATGCGCACACGCCATCATTCACGCGAATGGTTCGAGACGTTCCGCAAGGTGGTCGGTTCGATACCGAACATAGTTGATTTTTATCGGATCGCGGGCGAATACGATTATCTTCTGAAGGTGGTGGCCTGTGACATGAACGATTTCGATCGTGTGTATCAGCAGATCATCAGCAAGGTGGAACTTGATGCCATCACCTCGTACATGACCATGGAAACCCTGGCGGACAACAGGGATCTTCCGGTCTGAACCGCCCCTCTTCGAAAACGCCCGTCCCGTCCACAGCAGGAAGTCTTTTGTCCATGAGCCAGCCCGACCAGCTCGCCCACAGTCTGCGCACGCGCCATGTCGTCATGATCGCCCTGGGAGGGGTGATCGGGGCGGGATATTTCATCGGGGCGTCCGCGGCACTTTCGCTGGGCGGCCCTGCGGTGCTGCTGTCCTATGCGCTTGCCGGAACGCTGGTATTTCTGGTCAATCTGATGATGCGCGATCTGGCGCTGAAAGTCCCGGGACGGGCGTCTTTCCTGCGGCAGATCCAGTATTCGCTCGGCAACCGCGCCGCTTTCGTGGCGGGCTGGGCCTACTGGATGACCTGGATCATCGCGATTGCGGTGGAAGTTATCGCGGTGGCGACAATGCTCGCTCCCTATATTCCGTTGCCCTACGCTGTGCTCGAAATCCTCATCATGGCGCTGATGACCGGCGTGAACCTCATGTCCGTCAAGGGCTATGGCGAGTTCGAATACTGGTTCTCCGCGATCAAGGTTCTGGCGATTGTCTGCTTCATCGGCATCGGCGTCTGGGCGCTGCTGAGCCGCCCCATTCCGGTGCATGACAATCTGTTTGCGCATGGTGGCCTTCTGCCGCATGGCTGGCTGGCGCTTCTGGCCGTGATCCCGACCATCCTGTTCTCGATGGGCGGCAGCGAAATCTCTACCGTCGCAGCTGTTGAGTCCGACAACACCGAGCAGAACATCGTCCGCGCCACGCGCTCCATCGCGCTGCGGATCGGCGGGTTCTATCTCGTCTCCATCGCGCTTGTGCTGTGTCTGGTGCCATGGAGCGATGTCGTGTCGGGCTATTCGCCGTTCCTGCTGGTGCTGCACCGCCTGCACGTGCCGTTTGCGGACGTGGCACTGGCGATCGTGGTGATGACGGCGGCGCTTTCCAGTCTCAATTCCGGGATCTATGTGACCTCCCGCATCCTGTACGAACTGGCGGAATCCGGCTCCGCGCCAGGACTGTTCCTGACCGTGGATGCGTCCACGAAACTCCCCCGCCGCGCCATTCTGGTCAGTGCGCTGGCCTCCATTCTCGTGGCCGCCGTGGCCGTGCTCTCGCCAACGCTGATTTTCGGCCTGCTGGTCAGCCTGACGGGCGGGTTCATGGTGTTCAACAACACCATGATTGTGGCGGGACGCCTGAAACTCGTGCCTGAATCGCCTTGGAAGGCCTATGCCGCGCTGGTGCTGATCGCGTGCACGCTGATGGCCATGCTGATCCAGCCTGAAACGCGCTTGCAGATCGTGCTGGGTGCGTTCGCACTTCTGCTGATCTTTCTGGCGGAGCGGTTCGTGCCCCGTCGCCAGCCGGACTGACCTTCAGAAGAGCGCCCCCTGCGCCGGGCTTTCGGGGACGCGGCGTCCAAAATCCCGTTCGATCCAGCGTCGCAGCACGAGCAGGATCTGCGCCTGCTGCTCGGCCGTCAGCGCCTTTCCCGGCGCCATGCCATGCCATTTCGACAGGCAGCTTCGGCAGCACGCACCGGTGGCGTGCTGGGCGATGAAGACCGGATGCCCGCGCATGGGCGTCTGCTTGCCGTCGCGCGGCGGATGGGCCGGCGCCAGACGTTCGGCAATAAAGGCCGCACCATGCTCCATGACGGCATCCAGACCCCGGTTTTCGAGATAGAGTCGCGCCTGATCGTCCAGATGGAACCGTGTGCGAAAACGCGACCGGGCGAGGCGTTCGAACAGTTCTTCGGGATCAAATTGGCTCACCAGCCCACAACCTTCTGAAAAACAGGCAAAAAATCGCGTGAGAGGGCCTCAACCCCCTGTAAGAACATTTGTTCTTTCTCCATATGGTGACGGATGGACGCTTTTCCGAGACGCTCCCGCTCATCTTCCGCGGCGGGAGATACAACACCACTGACAGTCCTCTCTCCGCTTCAGGTGCAGGACCTGTTCTCTGCCCGGCTGGACGAGATCTGCGCTGCTTTCGACGAATGGGGCTTTCCGCTGATCGTGGCGGGACAGCTTGGGGACGCCGCGCCCAATTCCTACCCCAAGTATTACCAGCTTCCCCTGACCGATCCGCAGTTCGGGACCACCCTGTCCCTTGAAGTGCAGAAATCCGTTCTGGCGCGAGCGGAAGTCGGTCCCGGCGATCATGTCCATGTCACCGGCATGCTGCGCGCCCGGCAGTATCGCGGACAGATCGTCCTGCGCTTTGAGGTCGTGGCCGTGGAACTCCACGATCCCGGACGCCAGAAGGTCGAGCGTATCGAGCGTTCCGTACTGGACGTTCTGCGCGGACTGCCTTGCGCGTCCCACCCTTATCCCACCCGCCCGGAAGCACGTCTCCTGCTGATCCACTCGGCCGCGTCCAGCGCTCTGGTGGCGGAAGATTTCCTTCAGGCGCTGGGTGGAGCATGGCGTCCCGAGCGCGTACGAAGCCTGCCCACGGCCATGAACGATCCCGGCCGTCTGGCCGAAGCGATCAGCACCTGCCGCGAAGAGATCCTCGTCCTCATTCGCGGGGGCGGGGACGCGTCGGATTTTGTGGTGTTTGAAAACCCGATGGTGCTGGAAGCCCTGGCTGTCTGTCCGGCGCACCGCGTTCTCGGGCTGGGCCATACGGCGAACCGGACTTTGGCCGAACGCGTCGTGGACCATGCCGCAACAACGCCCGCCGATGCCGGGCATTACATCCGATGCATGAGCGGGCGGGTCTGGCAGGAACAGGAAGAAGCCCGGGCGCAGCTCGAAGAAATGGCGGCACTGCGGGACAGCGCAACGCTCAATGTCGTACCCGAACGCGCGCCGATCGGCGCGCGCCTGCGGAACGGACTGATCCTGATTGCAGCCGGCGTAGCGCTCGGGCTGCTGCTGACCCGAGTGCTTTAGAAGCGGGAAGATTTATGCGGGGGATGTTTCCCGGACGACGCCGGTCATGCGCAGAACGGCCAGCGCCATCGCTGCAAGAAACATGCACAGTCCAAGGCGGCGATATCCATGCCCCTGTAACAGCACGGAGTTCAGGGCGAGAATATAGGTCAAGAGCGTAACCTGACCACGCAGACCGAGCGCGCCGCACCGGAGTACGAAAACGACGCACAGGAGACCAAGCGCCAGTTCGGCGCTGGTCATGTGCCCTGTATAGCCGCTAATGACGCCAGCGATTCCTGTCAGGGCAAGCAGAGAGTCTGTTCTGGACATGGTCTCGGGCTTCTTTTTTCCGAAGTCATTGAACAGTCCGTAACGCGGGGGGCAGAAATGCGTCAATCATTTGCGATCGGAATGGATCTGATGCGCCGTAGAAGGTCCGCAGGAGATGCTGCATCCGGCATGGCACTCAGCGTACGTCGACGCGAACAAACGGCTTTGCTGCTGATGCATCCGTCATGGCGTGCATTTCGATCTGGATGGGTTGAGCGCCAGCCTTTTCAATATGGGCCGCAATGAGTGCGGCCAGATGATCAGTGACGTCTGTCAGCGCCTGAGCCTGGGCGTCCGGGGTGGGCTGCGGTGGCGCAAAGGTCTGCACGATGAAGAGCACATTCGGCTTGCGGGACAGGGCGGCTTTCGCGGCACGTTCGACGATCGGGCCGTATTCGGATTCCGGCGTGCCTTCAGAAATCGACAGGAACGGCGCATGCGGCGGCGGTCCCGGCGGTGCAGGCGGAATAACGGGGTGGGGAGGCTTGCCCGCGTTCGGATTGAAGGTGCGCTGGTCCAGCAGCTTGCACCCCGAGAGCAGGGGCATGGCCAGCAGCAGCCCTCCCATCAGGAGTGCAGAGTGCGGAACAAAGCCCCGCTGCGAACGGAAATGTCGGACGAAAGGTGCCATATCGCGCGGAACCGTCGCAGGAACGGAAGGTTTGAGCAAGATTATAGAGTCAACTTCATGAAAAACTGTTGATGCCCCCTGTTGCTCCGCTGTGGCGGTGCTATGGAAGATGCCCGAGTTTTCAAAGAACGGAGTAGGGCAGGTCATGGCTGTAAAAATCGCGATCAACGGTTTCGGACGGATCGGACGGCTGGTGCTGCGTGGCATCATCGAGAGCGGTCGTACGGATGTCGAGGTTGTCGCCATCAACGATCTGGGTTCGGTCGAGGCCAATGCGCATCTTCTGGCTTATGACAGCACGCATGGCCGCCTTCCGGGAACCGTCCGCGCCGAAGGCAACAGCCTGATCATCGAAGCCAATGGCCGTACCTATGGTCCGATTAAGGTGTCCGCCGAGCGCAATCCGGCACAGGTTCCGTTCCAGGGCGTTGATGTGGCGATGGAATGCACGGGCCTGTTCACGTCCCGCGAGAAGGCTGCTGCCCTGCTGGAAGCCGGTGCCAAGCGCGTCGTCATTTCCGCTCCTGCGACCGATGTGGATGCGACGATCGTGTTCGGTGTGAACAACGACGTTCTGACGCCGGACATGAAGATCATCTCCAACGCGTCCTGCACCACGAACTGCCTCGCTCCCGTAGCCTCCGTTCTGGACAAGGCCTTCGGAATCGAATGTGGCTACATGGTCACGATTCATTCCTACACGGGCGACCAGCGCACGGTGGACACCCTGCACAAGGATCCGCGCCGCGCCCGCGCCGCCGCACTGAATATGATCCCGACCTCCACGGGTGCCGCCAAGGCCGTCGGTCTGGTCCTGCCGCATCTGAAGGGCAAGCTGGACGGAACCTCCATCCGCGTTCCGACGCCGAATGTCTCGGTTGTCTCGCTGGATTTCGTCCCGACGCGTGCTCCGGCTTCTGCCGATGCCGTCAACGAAGCCATCCGTGCCGCCTCGCTCGAAGGCTCCCTCAAGGGCATTCTCGAATACAACACGGCGCCGCTCGTCAGCTCCGACTTTAACCATGACAAGGCGTCCTCGATCTTCGATGCGACGCAGACGGTCGTCGTCGATGGCGGCAAGATGGTGCGGGTCTGCTCCTGGTATGACAACGAGTGGGGCTTCTCCAACCGCATGGCCGACACGGCCGCCCTGTTCGGGAGCCTCTGAGTGATGGCCTTCCGCACCCTTGATGGTGTGGACGCACGCGGCAAGCGCGTGCTGGTCCGCGCCGACCTCAACGTTCCGATGCATGATGGCGTCATCACCGATGACACCCGTCTGCAGCGGGTCGCCCCCACCATCCGCGAACTCGCCGACAAGGGCGCGCGCGTCGTGGTGTTCAGCCATTTCGACCGCCCCAAGGGGCAGATCGTCCCGGCCATGTCGCTGCGTCCGATCGCACTGGAGCTCGGGCAGATCTTGGGCCAGCCGGTCGGCTTTGTGGCCGAATGTGTCGGCCCGACTGTGGAAGCGGCCGTGGGCGCCATGGCGGACGGGGACATCATCGTTCTCGAAAACACGCGCTTTCATGCGGGTGAAGAGGCCAATGATCCCGCTTTTGCCAAGGCTCTGGCGCAGAATGGCGATATTTTCGTCAATGACGCGTTCTCTGCCGCGCATCGCGCCCATGCCTCGACCGAAGGCGTGGCCCGTGATCTGCCGTCCTTCGCCGGACGTCTGATGCAGGCCGAGCTGAGCGCGCTGTCCGCGGCTCTGGAAAACCCGGAGCGCCCTGTCGGTGCGATCATCGGCGGCTCCAAGATCTCGACGAAGCTCGACCTGATCGGGAACGTCATTGCAAAGGTGGACACGCTGTTCATCACGGGTGCGATGGCCAACACGTTCCTCGCGGCTGAAGGCATGAATGTGGGCAAGTCCCTGCAGGAAGCCGAGATGCACGAGACGGCGCGCAAGATCGCCCATCTCGCGCAGGAAAAGGGCTGCGAGATCATCCTGCCCGTCGATGCGGTTGTGGCGCGTGAGTTCAAGGCCAATGTCCCGACCGAGACCTGCCTGATTGGTGAAGTCCCGGACGATGCCATGATCCTCGATGCCGGTCCGCGCACGGTCGAACTGATCCGCGAGCGTCTGGATACGCTCAAGACGCTGGTCTGGAACGGCCCGCTGGGTGCGTTCGAAATCGCGCCCTTCGACAAGGCGACCGTCGATGTTGCGCAGTATGCCGCGCAGCTCACGGAAGAGGGTAAGCTCAAGACGATCGCTGGCGGTGGCGACACGGTCTCGGCCCTGCGCCATGCTGGCGTCGTGGACCAGATGACCTATGTCTCCACGGCTGGCGGGGCTTTCCTCGAATGGCTGGAAGGCAAAGTCCTTCCCGGGATCGAGGTGCTCCGCTCCGCGGGCCACGATCTGGGCCTGAACTGAGAAAAAGCCGGGAGGGGAAACCTTCCCGGCTTTTTTTATGTGCTGTTGGGGAAGGGAGAGGAATGTCAGGGAAGTTTCTGTCGGGTTTTTGCCTGCTGTGCAGTCTCGCTGGCTGTCAGGCTTATCAGCAGCCCCCGAAACTGCCTGCTCCACCTTCGACCGGGGAGCCCATTACGAGCGGGCGCCCCACCGGAATGCTGCTTGCTCCTCTCAAACATCCAGGCGGCACTTATTACTGACGCAGTTGTGCGGCGCTCAGTCGATTGCACATCGGGTTTCGATCTGCCCGCTACGCCTGAGAACAAGCATCGCCAGAAGATAGACGAGCAACCCGGCTCCTGAGAGCACGGCGCCCCCGAAGCCCAGTGAGCCATAGCCAAGCTGTCGCGCGAGAAGAACGCTTCCTAGCGAGGCCCCTAAAGCATTGGCGATATTGAAGGCCGAGTGGTTCAGCGAGGCGGCGAGCGTCTGTGCATCTCCTGCAAAATCCATCAGGCGCGTCTGAAGTGCGGGGCCAAGTGCGTTCACAAAAGTCGGCACCAGAAAGACATCCACCATCAGGGCTGGCCCGTTGTGGAGCAGTACAGGGAAGACCATCATGACCACGGCGCTCCCTGCAAGTGCGAGAAGAGCCGCGATATCGAGGTTCCGGTCCACGATCCACGCGCCGATATTGGCACCGGCCAGCATTCCAAAACCCCAGATGACCATGAACAGCATGACCTGCCACTCAGGAACATGCGTGACGTTCTGAAGCACGCTGGTGAGATAGGTGTAGATCGCGAACATGCCGCCAAACCCGACGGCCGCCGTCAGAAGGGTCAGCAGGACCTGCGTGTTGCTAAGGGCGGTGACTTCACGCAGCGGCGAGTTTTTCCGGTTGGGCGTATCGGCCGGAATATAGCGCCAGACACCCAGGAACGTCAGAAATCCAAAGATGGCGATAATCAGATAGGCAATCCGCCAGCCAAAATGATTGGCAGCGAAAGTCGAGAATGGTGCGCCGATCAGGGTTGAGATCGCAATACCCGACAGAACGCGCCCTACCGCCCAGCCGCGGCGTGAACGTTCCACCATGGAGGCCGCAACCAGGGCTGAAATTCCGAACAGGGCGCCATGCGGCAAGCCGGTAATGAACCGCCCGACTTCGACCAGACCAGGTGTCGGCATGACGATGCTGAGCAGGTTTCCGAGGCAGAACAGGATCAGCAGGAGTAGCAGAAGTTCCCGCCGCGACAGGCGCGCCCCCAGAATGGTGATGAGCGGCGCGCCAATGACCACACCCAGCGCATAGGCGGTGATGGCATAGCCTGCATCGGCTGTAGAAAGGCCCAGAGAGCGGGCGAATTCCGGGAGCATGCCCATAATGGCGAACTCTCCCGTTCCCACGACGAACGTGCAGAAGGTGAGGGTCAGGAGCGCCGCTGTCCGTCCGTGCGGCGGCGGGACCTGAATCGTGGCGTCTGGCGCCGGGAGGGTGTCAGTCGTCATGGGAGGGGACCATTAATGAAAGCTGTCAAAAAAATGCTGTAAAAAAGATCAGGCGCTGAGCGCTGCGGCGCCCGCGCGGGCAATCGCGATGTCTTCATCCACACTCGCGCCGGAAACGCCGATTGCGCCGAGGACAGTGCCGTCAGTCGCCCGCAACACGACACCGCCGCCAAAGCTTGTGAGACCGCCATTGGTATTTTCAAGCGTGTAGGCTTCGCCGTTCGGATGGCCGATCGCGGCGAAATCAGCACTATCTATCTGGAACAGGACCGAGGTGCGGGCCTTTTTGGTTGCAACCTCAATGGCGCCCAGTGGTGTTCCATCCAGGCGGATCATGGCCATGGGCCAGGTCGCCTCATCAAGGATGGAGATGCAGACGGCAACGTTCAGCCGTTTGGCTTCGGCGTGAGCGGCGTCCAGCATGGCTGTTGCAGTGGAAAGTTTCATAGGTTTGGGCCTTCGTCTGAGAGGGAACGGAAGACCCTATCGCTGTTGAAGCCAGATGGAATTTCAATTTTATGAAAAGTCAATTTGTCCAACATTATTGGACGGATGCTTTTTCAACCTGCTTCATCATCATCCAGCTCAGATGGATCAGGCGATGACGGGGAAGGGTTTCTGCGGGGCCGCTGACACAGATACTGGCGCGCACTTCGCCGTTTTCACGCCAGGGAATGGCAACCGCATTCCAGCCCGGACGGAATGTCTCAAGATCAAGGGAATAGCCTTTGACGCGCACGTCCTCGATACGACTGAGGCTGTCGCCATCCAGTGCATGGGTTCGCGTACTGAGAACGCGTCTGCCCAAACCGGGGACGAAAGCAAGAAAGACCAGCCCGACGGCTGAGCCTTCCAGCGTCTCGCGTGTCTGGAGCAGGGCCGCGGCCATGGCGGGATCATGCGGGTTGAGAATATCCAGATAAGCTACTTTGTCTCCGCTGGGCACGGCCAAGAAAACCACGGCTCCGCTGTTTTTTGCAATGGCTTCGAGAGCAGGGCGCGTCCGGGTGCGCAGGGCGTGATCGTCCCCGGCGATGCGGGACAGGTTCAGGACCCGCCCGCCCAGATGGTAGCGCATGTCTCCGGGCCGACGCTGGACGTAGCCAAGCTGCGCAAGGGTCTGAAGGATATTGTGGGCCGTCGTTTTGCCGATGCCGGAAATCGTCGCGATCTCCTGAAGGCGCGCGCC
The DNA here is from genome assembly GCF_018256155.1 of Gluconobacter sp. Dm-62. Lineage (GTDB taxonomy): Bacteria > Pseudomonadota > Alphaproteobacteria > Acetobacterales > Acetobacteraceae > Gluconobacter. Next base: position 47,296 of record NZ_JAERLY010000007.1, on the reverse strand, counting down.
GCCACCGGCCTGTGCAATGATTTCCAGGATAGCTGCCGAGCGTTCAATGGACTGGATCATGCGCGGGGCTCGGGTCATGGCGTTTTTCCGGTCTGGCGGGTTTCGGGACGCTGGAAGTTCATCATGGATGGATATCTGGACATTCCGGCACAGCATTCCCTGACAGCACAGAACCCTTGCCGCGTGAACCAGCTTGTAGGGGCGGAGCAGAAAGACGCAGCATCGTTTTTCTGTCGGACGCAACAGACAGGAGAGCATGTCCGTGAAGGATTTTGCAGGAAAAACCGTGATCGTCACCGGCGCCGCTTCGGGCTTTGGCAAGGCAACGGCAACACGGTTTCATGAAAAAGGCGCCAACGTCATTCTGGTGGACAAGGATGCCGAGACACTGAAATCGGTCGCAGGCCAGTTTGCCGATAATGTGCTTGCCATAACCTGTGACGTGTCTGATCCCGAGGCCGTCGAGCAGATGGTCAGCCGTGCCATCGGGCATTTCGGTCAGCTTGATGTGCTGGTCAACAATGCCGGTATCGCCGTTCCCGGCCAGCCGGATCAGATCGACAATTCCACCTGGAGCCGTGTCATCGGCACCGATCTGAGCAGTATTTTCTATTGTTCGCGGGCCGCCATTCCCCATCTGAAGAAAACGAAGGGCAATATCGTCAATGTCGCTTCAATTTCCGGCATGGGCGGGGACTGGAACTTTCCAGCCTATAACGCGGCCAAGGGCGGCGCAGTCAATCTGACGCGGTCTCTGGCGCTGGATCTGGGAAAATATGGAATCCGGGTCAACGCGGTCAATCCGGGGCTGTGCCGTACGGCCATGGGCAAGGCGCTGGTCGAGGATCCCGAAAAAGCCAAGCGTTTCACTGAACGGACTGCGCTGGGGCGATTGGGTGAACCCGAGGACGTGGCGCCGGTGATCGTGTTTCTGGCAAGTGCAGAAGCAGGGTTCGTTACGGGTGCAACCGTTGCCGTAGATGGCGGAACATCAGCCTCCAACGGTCAGCCCCCGATGTCCTGACATAGAAAAACCCGCTGAAGCAGAACTTCAGCGGGTTTCGCAGGGACCGTGGCGTCTTAGGCCTGAAGTCCGTTTTCGCGGCGGCGATGTTCGACTTCGGCGGCCATGGCCTTCTGAAGTTTTTCCATCGCGCGGGCTTCGATCTGGCGGATACGCTCGCGAGAGACGTTATAGTGGTGGGAGAGTTCTTCCAGCGTGGAAGGCTCTTCCTTCAGGCGACGCTCGCTCAGGATGTGACGCTCACGCTCATTCAGCGTCATCAGGGCCTGATCCAGCAGAGCCTTGCGACCCGTGAACTCTTCGGATGCGGCGTAGGTCTGTTCCTGGTTCTCGTGATCATCCACGAGCCAGTCCTGCCACTCCCCTTCGCCATCAATGCGAAGGGGCGCATTCAGACTGTGGTCAGGCGCGGCCAGACGCTGGTTCATGGACATGACGTCCTGCTCCGGTACGCCCAGAGTGGTCGCGATGGAGTTGACCTGCTCCGGCTTCAGATCACCGTCATCAATGGCCTGCATTTGCCCTTTCAGACGACGCAGGTTGAAGAACAGCTTCTTCTGCGAGGCAGTCGTACCGATTTTTACCAGCGACCAGCTGTGCAGGATGTATTCCTGCATAGCGGCGCGGATCCACCACATGGCGTATGTGGCAAGACGAAAGCCGCGCTCCGGATCGAAGCGGCGGACGGCCTGCATCATGCCGATATTGCCCTCGCTGATGAGTTCGTTCACCGGAAGGCCATAGCCACGATAGCCCATGGCGATCTTGGCTACGAGGCGCAGATGGGACGTGACAAGGCGGTGTGCCGCACTCGTATCTTCGTCCTTGCGCCACTGGCGGGAGAGATCGAGTTCTTCCTGCGGGGTTAGCAGGGGGAACTTGCGGATTTCCTGAAGGTAGCGGGTGAGATTGTTCTCGGGACCCACTGAAATGACGGCTGGGGATGCCATGGTCTTCGACTCCTTTCGCCCGGGGCTTAACCCGCATCCGGATGAGATGGAGACTCATACGGACCGGCGACGGGATAGTTCCGTCTGACCCAGGTGACGCATTGGGAAGGACTTTCACGTCCCCGACCGTCAGCCCCCGGACTGGGCGACCTCTGGTGGTACGATCCGTTCCGGCGGCGCGTCAGCTCGTCGGATAAGCAGTTTATGACAGGTTCAGCCAAAAAAGTCAATGGCCTTTTAAGGTTTAGCCGATCAGTCGCTTTTTCAAGGCCTGGAAGTCTTCGGGAGGCGCGGTTTCGAAGGAAAGCTGCTTTTTTGTCCGCGGATGGATAAATCCGAGTCGGGTCGCATGGAGCGCCTGACGGGGGAAATCAAGGGCCGCTTCCTTCGCATCCTGCGACAGACCACGCGCCGCCGCGGGAATCCGGCGCAGATAGACCGGATCGCCGAGCAGGGGGTGGCCTGCATTTGAAAGGTGAACACGGATCTGATGGGTGCGTCCAGTGGCGAGGCGACATTCGATCAGGGACACGGCCGCCTGATAGGGTTCAATCAGCCTGAAGCGTGTCAGGGCAACCTTGCCGCCATGGCCCACGACCGCCATGCGTTTGCGGTCCCGTTTGTCGCGGCCGATATTGCCATCGAACTCGCCCTCGGCAGGAAGCAGCCCCCAGGCAAGGGCCAGATAGGCGCGGTCGATGTCGCGGGCGGCAAAGGCGTCTGACAGCGCGTTATGGACCATCGCCGTCTTGGCCACGACCATCAGACCGGACGTGTCCTTGTCCAGACGATGCACGATTCCCGGACGCTTCTCGCCGCCAATCCCCTCGAATCCTTCGCCGCAATGGCCGAGCAGGGCGTTGACCAGTGTGCCAGTCTCGTTTCCGGGAGCCGGATGGGTGACCAGCCCCGCCTGCTTGTCGAGCACGATCAGGTCGTCGTCTTCATAAAGGATGTTGAGCGGGATCTGTTCCGCGATGGGCCGGGCAGGGGTGGGCGCCGGGAATGTCAGCAGCAGTTCCATGCCGTCACGCAGCGTTTCCGCCGGCTCGTAGACCGTCTTTCCATTGACGGAAAGATTGCCGCTTTCAATCAGGGCCTTGACCCGGGAGCGTGAAACCGTGCCGATGGCGTCCGCCAGCGCCCGGTCGGCCCTCTGGCCAGCCGTGGACGCATCGACAACAAGACGGAATGGGGAAACAGGATCAGACATGACACAGGGTGTAGCCGAGGAAATGGCGAACAGCGAGTCGCAGACACCAAAAGCGCTTCTGGCCGCTGTAATTTTAATGGGCGTGCTGATTATCGCGGCCGTTTTCGGGCTGATTGGCGTGATTGCCTATCGCTTCCTTCATCCGCGCCCGAGTGTAACGGCAACCGTGCCGCTGACTGATGGGGGCTTTTCCCGTCTGGCACTTCCGCTTGGCGCGGGCGAGCACATTACGGGGGTCACAGCCCGTCCCGATGGCCTGATGGCGGTGACGCTCAGTGGTGCCGGAAGTGACCGGGTCCTACTGTGGAATCCGGATGCCGGGAAGATCGCGGCCGAGCTCGATTTCGGCACGCCCGCGCCATCGGCCTCCCCGGTCCCCTGAACCGTAAGCCCTGCTGCCGCGTTAAGGCAGCAGGATTTATGAAGGATCAGGGATTATGGGACGTCTGGTTGATGCGGTCCTCGCCGCCGGCACGGTTTTCGGAGTTCAGTATGCCGCCCGGGAGATCAGCCCGGCCGACGACCTGTCCACCCGCCGGTGGTACAACCGGCTGAACAAGCCGCATTTCAATCCGCCCGGACCGGCCTATGCCGTGATCTGGACCCTGCTGGATGGTCTGCTGGCTTGGTCGGGCTACCGGCTTCTGCGTGCTGAAAAGTCCTGTTGCCGGACGACGGCGCTGGTCCTCTGGGCACTGTGTGTCGCGGGGGTGGCGGGGTTCCCGTTCTTCGTATTCCGCAAGCGCCAGCTTGGGACAGGTCTGGCCATCTGCATTGGCCTGATCATGACGTCGGGTGCTTCGATCTGCACGGCGCACAAGGTGGACTGCAAGGCGGCCTCGATGCAGGTGCCGTTCTTCGTCTGGCTGGTGTTCGCAACCTGCATCCACGAAGAAATCTGGCGCAAGAACTGAGATGTTCTTCAGGGCGCCTTGAGAATGGCCGCCAGAAGCCCGGGGAACCGCATGTCGAGTTCCTCGCGGCGCAGGGAGTTGCGATGCTGGACGCCTTCGATGCGCGTTCGCAGAATCCCGCTGTCCCGCAGAACCTGAAAATGATGCGACATGCTGGATTTGGGCCGCGTTCCGATCAGCGTGGCGCAGTTTGCTTCCCCGACCCGCTCCAGATGCCGGACGATCTCCAGACGTGCAGGATCGGCCAGGGCGCGGAGCACGATCGTCAGTTCAAACGTCTCTGGGGCGGGATGGTCATAGGCAGCCATGGCGTTCTTATCCCTTTCCTGAGGTTTTATCGCAACATCTGCTTTGTTCGAGTCTTATCAAACAAAAGGCTTGCCTTGTTCGATTATTGTCGAACAATATGACGACCTGTCCAGAGGAGACAACTGATGCCAACCCTGTTCGATCCCATTGATTTCGGTCCCATTCACGCGAAAAACCGGATCGTGATGTCCCCGCTGACCCGGGGACGCGCAGACAAGGATGCCGTACCCACCCCCATCATGGCGGAATACTACGCCCAGCGCGCCAGTGCCGGGCTCATCATCACTGAAGCCACAGGCATTTCCCGTGAAGGTCTGGGGTGGCCGTTTGCTCCGGGAATCTGGTCCGACGCACAGGTCGAGGCCTGGAAGCCGATTGTTGCCGGAGTGCACGCAAAGGGCGGAAAGATCGTCTGCCAGCTCTGGCATATGGGCCGCATGGTGCATTCCTCCGTTACCGGAACGCAGCCCGTCTCGCCGTCTCCCACGACCGCTCCGGGCGAAGTCCATACCTACGAAGGCAAGAAGCCGTTCGAAGAAGCCCGCGCGCTGGATGCCGCCGATATCAGCCGTATCCTGAACGACTATGAGAACGCGGCCCGCAATGCCATCCGCGCCGGTTTCGACGGGGTGCAGATCCATGCCGCCAATGGCTATCTCATCGACGAGTTCCTGCGAAACGGCACGAACTTGCGGACGGACGAGTATGGTGGTGTTCCCGAAAACCGCATCCGCTTCCTGAAGGAAGTTACCGAGCGCGTCATTGCGACCATCGGTGCCGAACGCACCGGCGTGCGCCTTTCCCCCAATGGAGACACGCAGGGCTGCATCGACAGCGCGCCGGAAACGGTCTTTATCCCGGCGGCAAAGCTGCTTCAGGATCTGGGCGTGGCATGGCTTGAGCTGCGGGAACCCGGCCCGGATGGCACGTTCGGAAAAACGGATCAGCCCAAGCTGTCCCCGCAGATCCGCAAGGTCTTCACCCGCCCGCTGGTGCTCAATCAGGACTATACGTTCGAGAGCGCCCAGAAAGTCCTGGCGGAAGGCCACGCCGATGCGATCGCCTTTGGCCGCAAGTTCATCTCGAACCCCGACCTGCCGGAGCGCTTCGCCCGCGGCATCGCCCTTCAGCCGGACAACATGAAGACCTGGTACAGTCAGGGCGCGGAAGGATACACGGACTACCCGTCCGCCACATCCGGCCCCAACTGACTTTCAGAGCTCCGGGAGTATGTCCTGCTCCCGGAGATCCGTTCAGCGCCTGTCTCTCAGACCGGGCGAACCAGCTCGTAAAGCGCCACGGCGGCGGCATTGGAGACGTTCAGGCTCTCCATGTCGCCGGGCATGTAAACGCTGGCGATCTCGTCACAGGTCTCGCGCGTCAGACGACGCAGCCCCGCGCCTTCGGCACCCAGAACCAGCGCCACGCGACGCCCGGCAAAGCTCTTGCCATCCAGTCGCGTCCCCCCGGCATCCAATCCGACAACCCAGAAGTCCTCTGCCTGAAGCGCCTGAAGCGCACGGGAGAGATTGACCTCACGCAGGATCGGCACGACGTCCAGCGCGCCGGAAGCCGCCTTCGCCATCGCACCGCTTTCCTGCGGCGCATTGCGATCCTGCACCAGAAGTGCTGCCGCGCCGAATGCTGCGGCAGAGCGGAGAATGGCGCCTATATTGCGCGGATCCGTCACCTGATCCAGCACCAGAACCGGGCCCTTGCGCTCGACGATATCGGGAATGGCGAGCGTCTCCAGAGGCTCGACCCGCAGGCAGAGACCCTGATGAACGGCATCGCGCTCACACAGCTTGTCGAGGCGCTCACGGTCCACGATCTGCGGCTTACGCGAGCCGCTTTCGAACGCAGCCGCGGCTTCGCGCGTCGCCAGAAAGTCATGGATGACGCGCTCGGGATTGGCGAGCGCGGCCTGTACGGCATGGTGTCCGTAAATCCAGTAGCCGGGGCCGGAGTTGCCGCCATTCCCACGACCGGACCGGCCGCCGCGCTCTTTTGAGCGCTCACCGGCGGGGCGTGTCTGCGCGGCATGTCCGGCGGGAGAGGAGGGGCGATCCGTGGAACGATCGGGGGCGGAGCGGGAGGGAGATCTTCTGGCCATAAAAAAGCATATAATCGACAACAGGGAATTGACATAGCCGTCAATCCGCCATATCTGAACCGCCGACCCGGAGAGGTGCCCGAGTGGCTAAAGGGGGCGGACTGTAAATCCGCTGGCGTACGCCTACGTTGGTTCGAATCCAACTCTCTCCACCAGGTCCTCTTTTTCCAGAAAATCCACTATCCACCCGATCAGGCTCCCGCCTGATTTGCGGCCGATACCGGGTTGCCATGAATGGTCAGGATGAATTGACTTCCTGAAACCTCAGCGGTGCCGTCATGCTCTGGTTCTGGCTTTATGGCCTGACCACGGGAGACGTTCCATGCCCCTTATCCGCTTTGATTTACTGGAGGGCCGCTCCGAAACCGAGCTGGCTGCAATTCTTGATACGGCCCATCAGGCCGTGCTTGACGCCTTTCACGTGCCGCCCCGCGACCGATACCAGATCATTTACGAACATAAGAAAAGCCGGGTGCGGATCGAGGATACAGGGCTGGGTATTCCCCGGACCGACGACGTGATGATCGTCTCGATCACCACGCGCCCGCGGACCGTCGAGGAAAAGACCGCCTTCTTCCGGATCCTGACTGAAGCGCTGGACCGGAAATGCGATATCGCACCGAGCGATGTCATCGTGAATTATGTTGAAAACACGGATGCCGACTGGTCGTTCGGCAATGGGGAGGCCCAGTTCCTGAACGGAAAGCTGGGCACTCCCAAGGCGTCATGATCTGAACGCAGTCACCCGGGCGGACAAAGCCGCCCGGGTTCATGCCGGATTCAGACGGCGGCGCGCAGAGCAGGCTTGCAGCTCAGGGCCTGTTCGAGGGCCGTGGTGACAGCCTCCACAGAGAAGGTCTGGTCTGCAAACGCCTGACCGGCTTCGACCACCCCAGACACATCCCCCGCATTGTGCAGGGCCACGATCTGCTCGGCCAAAGCAGCAGCATCCGCCTGCACGAGATCCTCAAGTGCTCCCGGCAGCGTAAGCCCTTCCGCCGCGACCGGCGTCATGACGCAGGGCAGGCCGGAGGCGAGACTTTCAATAACCTTGCCCTTGATGCCCGCTCCGAAACGCAGTGGGGCGACACTCAGACGATGGGCCGCGAGAACCGCTCCCAGATCCTGCGCATGGCCGAGAACCCGGATGCGCTCATCGGCGAGGGCATGGATGCTCTGCGGCATGTCCGCACCAACCAGCGTACAGCAGATGGTCGGATCAGCCGCCCAGACGGCCGGCATGATCTCATTCACCAGCCAGCGGGCCGCGTCAGCGTTGGGCGCGTGGGCGTAATTGCCAACGAACACCACGTCGTTTTTGCCGTCCGCATGGCCTGTCTGTGCAGGAATGGCCCAGGGCACCACATGCACGCTGGCCTGTGGCAGATCCTTGCGAAGCTGTGCGGCTTCGGCTTCGGAATGCGTCAGGACGGCGTCGGCCTGAAGAGCGGCCCTGTATTCTGCAACGCGCGTCTGGTTCGCCTGTGCCACCAGTTCGGGGCGTCCCTGAACTGCTGCCTGACGGGCGAGGCGCAGGAAGTGCAGATCCGCGACGCTGTACAGCACGCGGGCGTTGCCCTGATGACGGCGCACCAGCGCCATATAGCGCGTCGCAATGTCCTCGCGATGCAGGTAGACGACGTCAAAGCTGTTCGCCTGACGACGCAGCACATCCTCCACCGAAGCGAAGAACGGCTGACCGAGAACGGTTGCGCCGGGCAGGGCGTCCAGTGTGGACGTCCGGTCCATCTGGTCCGCCGCGATGAAGAACACGTCGTAACCCAGCGCTTCGAGCGCCGTCATATGCGACAGGATGGCCTGCGATCCGGCATCACGTTTCGCGTCCGGATGCTGCCCGTCGATGACCAGCGCCCGTTTGCGCATGACGGGCTCCTGCGTGGCCATGCCGCGACGGCGCATTGCGGCTCCGAGCGTTGCCGTCGCCATGCCGCTTGTGGCGTCCGAGCGTGCCTGACGGAGTTTCTCCGCCTGCGCGAGCAGGAAGGACAGGACCTGATCGCCGTCCTGATCGTCCGCCGCTGCGGCCACGGCCCGCGCGATGCTGCGGGTCATGTCGGCGTCGAAAGTCCGGGCAGGTTCGAGGATCTGCGGCTCACCCAGCAGGGCACCATCAGAACTGCGGCGGATTTCCAGAACATGGCGCGTCATGGGTGACAGACCACCGGGCAGCAGAACATCGAAGCCGCACAGCATCGGACGACCGGTTCGCGCCACATCCGGACGGCGACCATTGGCGACTACGGATGCAAGAACGACACCGTTATCAACGATCTGCAGGCTTACAGCCTGATCCGGCGTAGCAGGGCTGAAGACCCAGCCAGTGATCCGGTTGCGCGTTGCGATATCGATGCAGCCATCCATCGGCGTGACGGGGGTGGACGCAACAATGGCCTGACGTGCTTTCGGTTCGGCCAGATCCATCATCCACGGACTGTGGCCGAGCGCCGCGTGATCGTCCGCACGACGCACTTCCAGAACATGACGTTCCAGAGAGGACAGACCGCCCGGAATGTCGAAATGGAACCCGCACGCACTCCCGATATCGCCCCGCTCAAGGTTCGCCAGGACTTCACCCAGAACGAGCCCGTTATCGATGATCTGCAGACGGACCGGCCCGTCACTGCCCGGGACACGGGCCCAGCCTGTGACATGGCGGTGGCTTGCGACATCCACATAGCCCTGAAGCGGGGCCAGTGCAGTGGCTTTCGGGGACGCCGGGTTCAGGCGGCTGCGAAGTGCTTCGAGCTGTGCACCTTCCTCGACGCGGGGCGCGCAGTAGCGGGCGGAAGCAGCAGCGGCATCCGGATAAAGGAAGTCATATTCACCCGCATTGTGGAACATGCCGCGGGAATTATCGTCCACGAAGGTCTCGGACTGTGTGCCGTTGGCGATGATGATGTCGTGGTGTTCCAGCTCGACATGGAAATAGGCCACTTCATCCATGCATTCGGCCTGAAGGATGGTGCTGCCATTCACCAGCAGGACGGCCGGAACCAGAACGCCATCTAGATACATGGCATGCAGCGGTGACACCGATAGGTCCTGATGCGGAAGACCGTGCCCGAGCGCTCCGCTGCGGAACACGACGGGCATGATGTCGCGGTTGCCATTGGCGAAGGTGCCGGAATAACTGCGACGGCCGATCCAGCGGATCGGGCGCAGACCATTGGTGGCGGTCTGGATCAGGTCGCCAATCCGCAGCGCCTCGACCGGCACTTCCCCACGATCGGTGAGGATCAGCGTGCCCCGGCAGTAGCAGGGTGTCCCTTCGGCAAGCAGCATCGTGCCACCGGACCCATCGGCGGTCAGACTGAAGAAATCGGCGTCATAGGCGCCATTGAGACTGATCGTATAAGTGTTGCTTCCGCTCGTGACCTGAAGCGTCGAGGCATCCGTCAGGGTCGTGGTAGCATCCCTGGACCAGGCCAGTTCCGGCAGGTCGATCTTCGCCCCGCTGGCAACGCTGATGCCATTGGCCGCGCTGCCGGCATACAGCGCCAGACGGCTGCCATCGCCCACCGTAATTCCTGATGCCGTGCTACCGCTGTGAACCGCGGCGGTCTGCCCCGAAGCCAGGCTGACATTCGACAGCGAAGCACCATTCGTCGCGCTGTAATCCGTCATTTCCAGAAGGGTGACGGACGGATCGTGATCGGACTCGCCAGTCAGTGAGCCGGTGTTGACGTGGATCGTTTCGAACTTCCCGGCGCTGGCGAAGGACGAACTGCCGATCGTATGATCCAGCGATTCCGCATTGCCCTCAAAAATATAGGTGTAGCGGTTGGACGGGTCTTCCGTGCTGCTCATGTCCGTCAGGCCGGCATTTGTATAGACCTGCTGGGCGTCGCTCCATTCGGTATCGTTGAAGTCCCCGAGGATGCCCACCTTGGCGGTCGGATCACTGGACGTCAGACCGTTGACGTAGTTCGTGATGTACTGGGCCTGCGCGATACGGTTGTTGACCGTCCCCGTCGTGCCGCCATGATTTACGGGCGGCTGTGTTGCGCCATAAAGCTCGCTGCTGCCGGCCTGCGATGACAGATGCACATTGACGAGCGTAACGGTCTGGCCGTTGAACTCGAACGTGCCGACCAGCGGCAGGCGGGTATTCTTGAAAGTGCCGCTGGCCAGTTCCTCGTCACCAATGGTTGTGACGGGGGCCGCGAGGCTGACGCGCTCGGGATTATAGAGAAAGACGCTGCGGATGTTGCCGCCCGAAACACCGCCCGAGGCGTTGTTGGTTGGGTCCACCTGTGCCCAGGAATAGGTCGGCCCACCCGCATCGGCGATGGCCTTGACGAGGGCAGCAAGGTTCTGTTCCGCGCTGACCGTGCCGTCATTGGTTGTGCCGCTGTCGTCCTGGATTTCCTGAACGGCCAGCACGTCCGGGCTGTCGAGATTGTTGACGATGATCTGCGCGACCTGCTTCAGACGGTCCGCATTCGCCGGGTCCAGCGCGTTGAAATTCTCGATATTGTAATCGCTGACCAGCAGGTTCTGGTCGTCCTTGTGCAGGGACGTGACCGGCGCCGGGGTCTCGGTATGCAGGACGGTGACCTGTGTGGTCGGGACCAGTTCATAGATGCCGTTGTAGTAGGTCAGCACACCTGTGATGTCGCCCAGCTTGTCTCCGACTTCCGCGCTGATGGCAGATCCCGGCGTGACGCCGCTGTCGTAATAAAGCTCGATCCGCTGCGTGTTGACGCTGTCGGCCGTTTCCTGAAGCGCACCCGTCGGTGTCAGCAGGCCATTGCCGTCATCAGGCACGACCCATGTTGCGTTCGAGGCCGTGGCGCCAACGGCCACGGCATCATGGAGCGTGATGACCTGACCGATCAGGTTGCGGTAGAAATCGAGCGCATTGGTGTCCGGGCTGAGAGCGGCCGTGCTCTTGTTGAGGTCGATCGCCTGCGTCATGTCGCCCAGATAGGACGCCGCCGGCACTGTCAGCCCGCCCTGACCCACGACCGCCGGTATGACGTTCACATAGGCCGCACCGGTGTCGGTGTAGGAGACGAGGTTGATTTCCGGCAGAGTGAGGGACTTGCTCCAGGACGTGCCGGAATAATTCGTCACCGTTCCCGTGACGGACACGGTTTCGCCTACTGTCGGAAGCGTCGCCGTTTTGCCTGCGTAGATGAAAATGCCTGTACTGCCGACCGTGTTCTTGTCAGCATTCGTCTGCTGGATCCAGAAACCGATGCTTCCATTCGTGTCCACGGCCGTTACGACACCTGTGGTCATGACGGACGCATTGGCATACGGACTGTAATATCCGGTACCGTTGATCTGCTGGACCGTCAGGTTTTGCGGTGTTGTGGTATCGCTGCCAGTGCCAGTGCCAGTGCCACCCGTGTCGGACCCACTGCCCGTGCCCGTTCCGCCGCTATCAGAACCACCCGTATCCGAACCGCCCGATCCTCCAGTGCTACCACCAGAGGACGTGCCGTCATTCGCGGCCCCCGGCGTGACCAGAACTGTCCCGGCTGCGGCCGTGGTGCCATAGCCTGTAATCCCGGAGAGGGAAGGGTCATCCGCGACCCAGTCTGATGTGCTGTCCGTATCCGTGCCGTCGGGGATGCGCGAGGCGCCGCTGATGATCGAACCGGTCAGGACGGGCGCACCGGCATAGGTCGGATCGCCCTTGCCCCCATCAGAGACCGCAATCGTGTCGCCAATCTCGGACCAGGGGGTCGACGTGAACGTCCCGCCATTGGCCGTATCGAGATCATCCCCGACCTTGCCCGTGAAATCCTTGACCAGAAGGACAGTCTGCGTGCCGTTTTGCAGGACGTTCGTCTGAAACGGCGTGACCCAGTAGCCATCGCTGTTCGTGGTGCCAACTGTAAAGACGTTATCAACCTTGCCAGCCACGCTCCCGTCGCCATCAACAACAATCAGGGACCATGCGCTGTAATCGGTGCTGGAGTCACCTTTTACTTCAATAAATTCATCGGGATCGCCAGATGCACTTGGATTAAACATGAATTCATTGATAAGCAACTTGGACGCCATTGCAAATTATCCTGAGTGTGGAAATTTTTGGAAAACAATACTGGGCGATAAGTCTCTATTCGGAGGTAATGTTAACTAAAGAGTCAATATGTTTCGGTTAAAATACGCAATGAATCATATAAAATTCACCTTGTGACGATGTATTTCAAAATCATGACTTGGTATGTCGGATTTGAATGCGATCTTTTTGGCTAAGGCGTCTGTATTGAGCCGAAAAAGAGGCATGAGTGGCCGGATGACTCCCGGTCATGCGTCATTTTTCGTTGCTTTGCCGATGACCGATGTTCGCTATGACAGGACCCTGTCTCAGGGAGGGAAAGCGTGTGGCACATCGGATTTTTGCGGTAATGCTGGCGGCGGGGCTTGCGGGATGTTCTCATCCGCATTCACAGCCATCTGCCGACAGCCGGGCAACCCTGTTGAAGCCGGTTGCGACAGATGGTTCCGAGAACCTGAAAGACACGGTTTCCACAAATCACAAGGTGCATGGAGCTGTGAGTGTGGGAACCGGTTTTGGTGGGCGGGGGAGTTATGGTGCTGGCCCGCAGTCCGGTCTGGGATCCGTAACGGGCACGGGTGCAGGCGGAATGGGCGTGACGCCGGAGGGTTGGTAAACGCCCCGGCGTTCCGTAGTTTTTAGTCCAGAGGCGCGATCTTCACGACGATATATGGCATGACCTCCAGGTCCTTCCCGTTATGGAAAGCTGGGAGCCGTGCCCACTGTCCGACCGTGCCGTACAGCGCGCCATTGGCGTAGGTCAGGCCATCGGGCTCCGTCAGGCGCGGATCATGTGCAACAACCGAAATATCGCCGTCCGGCTTGTGGCGCAGGATGGCGTGGCGTTCGTCATCGGTGATGTAAATCGAACCATCCGGCCCGGTTGCCATCCCGTCGCCCATGCCGGTTTCGCCTTCATCTTTCACGGCCCGTTCGAGATCGGCTTCGCTGGTTTTCGGATCGGACAGGACTGCGGTCGGCGCGGAATAAAGGCGGCGGCTGGTCTGTGGCTGCCAGTAAAGTGTCTGCTGGTCGGCACTGATGGCAATACCGTTCACACCACCCTGCGGCACCACGGCATGGTTCGGATCATAACGCCCCGCCACACCATCCATGACGGCCACAAACCCCTGCACCGGCATCACGGACACCGTATCGGCCAGAATACGCCGCTGATGGCCCGTCGCCAGATCCACGACGACCAGCGCCGGATGCACATCGGTGGACGTATCGGTAATAAACGCGGTTCCCGCCACACCATGCGTCAGATCGATCCGCACGTCATTGACGTGACTGTCCGGCAGCAGGGCAGGTGCGCCCAGCGGAATGACCTGCGCGATCTTTCCGCTTGCCGGATCGATCCGGAACAGCTTCTGCGCACCCGCAACAGTCCCCGTGCCCGCAACCATCCCTTCATCCAGAACCCAGAGCTGCCCCTTCGCATCCACCGTCATGCCAAGCGGGGAGACAAACTGCTCCTGCGTGGCCGCATCGGGGAAGGGCGTCAGCTTTCCGTTCGCATAGAGCGCCAGACGCGGCCCGGAATGTTCATGCGCACTGCGCGGAAAGCCAAGCACCAGACGGCCATCGGGCAACACGGCAATGCCGGACGGCTGGGCATTGGAAAACCGCCCGATGATCTGCACATTGCCTGATGGAAGCGTGCCTTTATCCACGGTCTGGGCCGCGAGGGCGGGGGAGGCGGCGCTCAGGGCTGCAAGACCGGCACTGAACGTAAGAGCCAGAAGTGTCTGACGGGACATGGTTGAAATCTCCTTTGCCGCACAGGACCAGAGCGGCCGCACGATGACAACTCACGCAAACGCGAGTGGAGAGATCAGGTTCGCAGCAGCCTCTCCCGCAGGGCGGGATCATGGGCATACAGGAACAGCCCGTGGATGCCGCGCGTGAGGATGACGTTCAGGGCATTGAGAATGACGCGCGCCTTCGCTTCTTCCGGTGCCGCAATCCCGTCGCGGCCCTGAAACGCGGCGCTGTCCTCATAACGCTCCGGCCGTACCCCGATCCGGTCGTGTTTCACGTCATAAAACAGCGACGGCCCCAGGATCACGCCCGCATAATTCAGATCGAACCCCTGGATCGTATAAACGGACCCTACCTCGTCGATCGTATCCGGTCGCTCGGCCCAGGGCAATTTTTCGGTTGGCAGAGAGCGGTCCCAGCGCAGGCGGAAATCGCCTTCGGTGATGAAATGATCCTCACCATTGAGCGTGTAGGGATAATCATAGGTCGAAAGCAGGCGGCACAGCCCGTATTTTGCATTGCACGCGCACAGATCCGCATAGAGCTTCGCACAGTCGTCATAGATCCGCAGATCAAAAGACGGATCTTTCGGACGCGGCAGGATTTCGCCCTGTCCCAGCGCATCAATCCACGAACACATGGCCGGACTGGCCGAAACCCGGAACTGCGTGTCGAGATGAAACTCTTTCGAGGGGCGCCCTTTGCGGAAGCGTTCCAGAAGATCCGCCGACCAGTGGCTCTTGAACTTCAGGACCTGTAACGGATCGAACACCACCACCACGATCCGCGCCCAGCGTAGGATTTCTTCCAGATGGTTCTGCTGCGCGAAATGGTTGTAACGGTCCGGCCGCGTCAGCAGCAGATGCGCTTCGTCCACCAGAACGATATCCGCGCGCTTCCCGGTTTTGGCGGATTTGTTGATGAATGTCGTCGGGCGTTCGTAATCGCTCTTGCGCAGATTGGGTATGGTGGCCGCGATATTGCGGTAGAGCTTGAGCATCTCCG
The DNA here is from genome assembly GCF_018256155.1 of Gluconobacter sp. Dm-62. Lineage (GTDB taxonomy): Bacteria > Pseudomonadota > Alphaproteobacteria > Acetobacterales > Acetobacteraceae > Gluconobacter. The sequence goes on along the minus strand of NZ_JAERLY010000007.1, from coordinate 31,970 downwards.
GATGGTTGACGATCACCATGTTCCGCAGGCCCTTCAGCGGATCATCCGCTGCGCCACTCCGCGCCCGGGTCTGGAGCGTATTGAAGATCGCGTTCAGGACAACGCTCTTCCCTGTGCCCGCCGCACCCTCGATGACGAAAATCGCGCTGTCATCCGACTGATGCCGCTCGCAGAACGACACCACCCGATCCAGCAATTCCGTTTGTGGCCCCGACAGCGCCAGCTCGGGGGAGAGCTTGTGCGTCGCAGCGTTATCCAGCGCCATGGGAGAAGCGGTCACGCGGCTCAGTCCGCGGCGATATCGGCCACTTTGGCATCCGTGGCGCGCTGGGCGTCCGCAGGCGTGATTCGCACCACGAAACCCTGACCTCCCGCATTGATATAAACCTGCTCGCGCGGCATGGCGTCCTGCGAAATCACGACCGGGATCGGCGTTTTTGAACCGAACGGGCTGGTCCCGCCGGACTGGAAGCCTGTCAGCTCCTGCGCCTTCTCGGGGTTCATCATCCGCGCATTGCGCCCGTCGAACAGCGCCGCAACCTTCTTCAAATTCATCCGCTGATGGGCAGGGGCCACCACACAGACCGGCTGCTTCTTGTCCACTTCGACCACCAGCGTTTTGAGAACATCCTCGGGCGCCACGCCGATGGCCTCGGCCGCCTGCATCCCGATCAGGCCGCCATTGGGGGCGTATTCGTAATCATGGACGCTGAAGGGAATGTTCTTCGCTGCCAGAAAGGCTGTTGCGGCTGTTTCGCGGGTCATGTGAGTGCTCCGTTGCCAGAAGCAGGTCTGCACACACCGGATGGCCAGAACCTTTGAGGATCAGCCGCGTCAGGACCTGCAATAGTCTGTCATCTATAATGAGCGCCTGAGGCTGGGTTGGCAACATGGCAGCATCTCGCGAGCAGTCAGGTTCAGGAAGCTGAAATGTCCCGTCAGGCAGGTTGTATCGTTATTCATGAGACGCATGACATTTTATCTGTTACTGTTTAGCGCTAAAGAAACTCCTGATATGGCTTCATCCGGGAGAATCGACATGAGCATTCAGCCAGTCGGCAATGCGTCCGGGAGGGTCATCATGGGTCAGAAGAACATCTGGATCGGGACAAACTGGAAAATGAACCGGGGGCCAGCCGAAGCCATATCGGCGGCGCGGGCTCTTTCTTCTTTCCGTCCTCCCAAAGGCATCCGAACCTTTGTGGCACCTCCCTGCACGTCACTGCGGGATGTCAGTTCGGTTCTTCAGGACAGCCCCATGATCGTGGGCGCGCAGAACATGTTCTGGGAAGACAGCGGCGCCTGGACTGGCGAAATTTCAGCGTCGATGATCACCGAATGCGGTGCGTCCATGGTGGTGCTCGGACATTCGGAACGCCGGCAGCATTTTGGCGAGACGGACTGGACGGTGAACCTCAAACTGAGGGCTGCACTCCGACATAGCCTGACGCCGTTGCTCTGCATTGGCGACACGCTGAATGAGTATGAATTTGGCGTATCGCAGGAAACACTCGCACGGCAGATGAAAATCGCGCTGCACGGCGTTTCGCAGGAGGAGCTCGCTCGGGTGCTGATCGCCTATGAGCCCGTCTGGGCCATTGGTTCGGCTGGGCGTCCGGCCGAAACAGCTTTCGTGTCCAAAATCCATACGCAACTGCGCGACGTGGTGGAGGATATTGCAGGGCGCAACAGCGCTGTTCGCATACCGCTACTTTATGGCGGCAGCGTTTCGAAAGCCAATATCTGTGAATATGTCGCACTGCCGGATGTGGACGGCGTGCTGATCGGACGCGCAGGCTGGGACCCGGCAGATTTCATGTCGTTGGTCGACAGTGTGAGCGCGCTGGTGTCGTCGGAGGTGCATGCCTGATGAATGCTGTGCTCGTGGAAGGGCAGGCGCTGTCTGGCCGCCGGCGCGGAATTCTGGATTATGTCACGGAGCAGGGCGCTGTGCCGGTCTCGGACCTGCTGAAGCGGTTTTCACTGAGCCGGGCTTCGATCAACCGGGATCTGCTCGCGCTTTCCGCGCAGGGACTGATCCGCCGGATCGGAACAAACATCACAGCCCTTCCGAGCGTGAGCGCCCCAGGGAGCGTGATGTACCGCACGCGGCAGGCAGTTGCGGAAAAGCGCGCAATCGCGAGGCTTGCGGCCTTCATGGTCAGTCCTGGCGATACGGTGGCACTTGACGATTCAACAACCGTACGCGCCATGGCAGAAAGTCTCTCCGCAATTTCACCGCTGACGGTTGTGACCAACAGTCTCGGCCTCGCCACGCGGCTTGGGCCCAGCGAAACGGTTACTCTGATTGGTCTGGGAGGACATTATACCCCGACGTTTGAGGCTTTTGCGGGCATGATCTGCGAGGAGAGTGTGATGTCCATGCGGATCGATCTGGCATTCGTCTCGGCCGCGGCTATTCATGATCTGACCGCCTATCATCAGGTGGAAGAAATCATTCGCGCCAAGCGAGCGCTACTGGCGGTTGCGGATTGCCGGGTACTGCTGGCGGACAGCCGGAAGTTTGGAATTTCCGCCATGAACCGCCTGTCGACTCTCTCAGAGTTTGACGTGGTTGTAACGGATGACGGGATCGATCCCGTCTGTGCCGAGCAGCTGCGGGACGCAGGGGTATCGCTGAAGATCGCTCCCGTGTCGCGTCCGGACCCACCCCTTATGCCGGGCTGACAGTCTCCTGCGGTGTCATCGGGGTGGCAGGCCAGAACGCTGCGGAGACTTCCGCCTGTAATGCTGCAAGCTCGTCCTGGATATACGTCATGTATTCATGCAGCCCGCGCGAAATGATTTCTTCGGCGGTCTGATCTTCCAGAGTGGCGCGCAGATTGATGATGCGTTCCTGAAGCGGCCCACACTGGTGGCGTAGATTGTAATGGGTGGACAGAGCGTTCAGTATGCTGTCCACCTGCCGCAGGTTGAGCATCAGCGAACGCGGAAAGCCTTCATTTTTCAGCAGGAATCCTACGACATTGGCTGGCGTCGTCGTAACGGGCTGAAGGCGGCGGAAAGCGTGATAGGCGGCGGCCGAGCGCAGGACGGATCCCCACTGGGTCAGGTCCATCTGAGAGCCGAAGGTTTCGCCGCCGGGCAGCAGCGTATGGTAGCGGATGTCGATCAGGCGGGTGATCTGATCGGACCGCTCCAGATATTTTCCCAGGAGATAGAACAGCCAGGCCTGATCGCGGTACAGCGTTCCCTCGGTGACGCCAAAATGGGTCTGGCAGTCCTGTTTGAGGCGGTTACACAATCCTGACAGCCCATTGCGGCGGATGTCGGGCGTGGACAGCTCCATCATGCTCTGGGTGAACACGTTAAGCTGCATCCACATTTCGGTAGAAATCAGTGGCCGGGCCGAGCGGGCATTTTCGCGCGCCATATGGGCCATGGCACGGATGGAGGTCGGGTTCGTGCTCTCGGTAATGTAGAACGCGAGGATGTTCTCTTCCGTTGCGGGAAGGGGATAGAGAAGGGCGTAGCGGTCTTCGTCCGAATTGATCTCAAGAATGGAATCCCAGCCCGGGCTGCCATCGGGATTGCGGACGAAGGCCTCCGTGACTTCCAGAAGGCGGGCGAGGTTCTCGATCCGCTCCATGTAGCGGGCGAGCCACATCATGCTCTCGCCATAGCGCGACAGTAGCGTGTTGAGATTGGCGAGCATGGCAGGGAAACGTGCGCTGGTCTGTGTCATCGGGCCATCACCCAGGTATCTTTCGAGCCGCCGCCCTGTGAGGAATTGACCACCAGCGAGCCTTTGCGAAGGGCCACGCGCGACAGCCCGCCGGGGAGAACCCAGGTGTTCTTTCCGGTCAGGGCGAAGGGCCTCAGATCCACATGCCGGGCTTCCACGCCGCTGGGGCATAGAGTTGGGGAGACCGAGAGGTCGATAATGGGCTGGCTGATGTAGTTCGAGGGGTCTTCGAGCAGTTTGGCGCGGAATTCGTCCAGTTCGGTCTGCGTGGCCTGTGACCCGATGAGCAGGCCGTAGCCTCCGGACTCGCCGACGGGTTTGATGACCAGCTTGTTCATGTTGGCGAGTGTATACGCCAGGCCTTCTTGCTCGGCGCAGATATGGGTCTGAACGCTGTCGAGGATCGGGTCTTCGCCAAGATAATAGCGGATGAGGCGGGGCATGTAGGCATAAACGGCCTTGTCGTCTGCCACGCCCGTTCCCAGCGCATTGGCAAGCGTGACGTTGCCACGGCGATAGGCTTCCACGAGGCCCGGCACGCCGAGCATGCTGTCCGGATTAAACGCCAGTGGGTCCAGATACTCGTCGTTGAGGCGACGGTAGATCGAATGGACGGGACGCAGGCCAGCGACGGTGCGCATGTAGACGCGGTGGTTCTCGACGATCAGGTCCTTGCCCTCGACGAGAGGGACGCCCATTTCGCGGGCCAGAAAGACGTGTTCGAAATAGGCGGAATTGTAGATGCCGGGCGAGAACAGCACGACCTGCGGGTCAGTCACGCCCTCGGGGGCAACCTCACACAGCGTCTGGTGCAGTTTAAGGCCATATTCTTCGACCGAGCGGAGGGGCATGCCCGAGGCAAGATCGGGCATCAGGCGGAGCATCATGTGCCGGTTCTCGATGACGTACGAGACGCCCGATGGCGTGCGCGCATTGTCTTCGAGGACCATGAAACGGCCGCTGCGGTCACGGATCAGGTCGGTTCCGTTGATATGGACATAGACGTCACCGGGGACGCGCACGCCGACCATGGCTTCGCAGTAGTTCGGGTTGTTGAGTACCAGACTTGCGGGGATGATGCCGTCCCGCAGGACATGGCGCTCGTGATAGATATCCCGCAGGAACAGGTTGAGCGCCTTGACGCGTTGCTGCACGCCGCGATCGATATGATCCCATTCCGAAGCGGTCAGAACACGCGGGATCATGTCGAAAGGCAGGATACGGTCGATCGCTTCGCGGTCGGAATAGACGGTGAAAGTAATGCCCAGACGATAAAGCTGCGCTTCAGCGGTGCTTGTGCGGTGACGAAGCTCGGCCAGATCGAAACCGGCCAGACGATCCCGGACGGTCTGAAGACTTGGCGGGAGACCATCCGTCCTGTGCATGAGTTCGCAGAAGAAGTCCGGCGTGTCGTATGCGGCGAACATACCAGCGGCAGCCTTAAGGGGAGCGCTGGATGCCGGGCTGGCCGGAGCAGGGCTCATGGCGGCAGGATATGTAGGAGCAGGACTGGGAGACTGCAAAACCGGCCTGTTCATTTTCTGCCTCATCACCCTGTTTTTCGCCGACCCTGTGTGCTGAAGGAAAATCCGATCAGCCGCGCCGGTTCATTACGATATTTTATTAACGGAGCAAGATTCCGACGCTTTGCCAAGCGTGAAATTTGCCGTTTGGACGGATCGGGAAAAGTCCGGTGGAAATTGTTGCGGTTCCCGAGAAGGCTGATAGGGTGACGTTTCGACTGCTGTCAGACTCAATGGTTGCCGGAACGGGATGGCCCGAAAATCGCGTGTCTGAAAACGAGTATCTGAAACCGATTTTCCACCCATTTTTCCACAGGGCCTCCTGAACATGAATTCCCGCGTCATACTGAGCCACCATACCCGATATCAGTATGATCGGCCGGTCTTTCTGGGGCGGCAGACCGTACGTTTGTGTCCGGTGTCGCGGGTACGGTCTGCGGTCCGGAATTATGCGCTGGAGGTGTCACCCGAGGGGGCGGATGTGGTCTGGCGGCAGGATGCCTATGGCAACCGGGTCGCGGAGGTCCGGGTTCCGGACCGTGTGACGGGGTTCGATATCGCGGTCAGCATGGAAGTGGATCTGGGGACGCAGTCCGATGCGCTGGTTACTACGGAAGCCCCTGCCTGCACGGTTTACCGGGCCGTTGACGCCGCAGGAGTGTATGTCTCCCGCTTTGTGGAGGCCTGGCGATCAGCGGGAGCGGAACTGACCTCGTCTGTCGTGGCGGACCTCAACCGGGCGGTGGCGGAGCGCTTGACCTATCAGCGCAGGCTTGAGCCGGGAGTCTGGACGCCGGAAGAAACGTTGCAGCGCGGGAGCGGATCGTGTCGGGACAGCGCATGGCTGCTGGTGACGGTCCTGCGGCACCTGGGGTTTTCGGCGCGGTTCGTGTCCGGATATCTGGTCCAGTCCGATACGACCGAGGGGCTGAGCTGTGATTTGCACGCCTGGGCCGAAGCCTGGATTCCGGGGCAGGGCTGGGTTGGTTTTGACACAACGTCCGGGCTGATGGTGGCGCAGCATCATGTGCCGCTGGCGGTTGGCGGCCGGCCGGAGGAGGCGGCGCCCGTCTCGGGAATGCTAGACCGGTGCCGTGCGACGTTCGACGTGACAATGCGGGCGGATACTCTTCCGTCCGGGAAAGACTTTTCAGAACTGGCCATGATCGGGAAACCCGGTGTAATGCGATCCCATGAAGCTCTTTGAGTGCCAGTCCTGCGGCCAGATCCTCTTTTTTGAAAACACGGTTTGTGAGCATTGTCGGCATGCCGTCGGGTATCTGCCCGAGCAGTCGCTGCTGACAGCGCTGGACCCTGCCGGAGAGCGGATGTGGCATCCGCTGGAGCAGTCGGTGGCGCACGAACAGGTCCTGTATTGTTCCAATCATGATTATGGCGTCTGCAACTGGCTGACGACGCCTGATCCAAACGGAGGCAGGCCGTTCTGTTTCGCATGTCGTTTCAACCGGACGATCCCGAGCCTCCATACGGCCGAGAACCTTGAGCGGTGGCGCAAGATCGAGGTCGCCAAGCACAGGCTGTTCTACACGCTGCTGCGGCTGAAACTCCCGTTGAAGGATCGTCGCGAAGACCCGGAAAACGGTCTTGTCTTCGATTTCCTCGATGATGCACCAGACGGGTCTTCGTCCGTGATGACGGGGCACTCCAACGGGGTCATTACTCTGGCGATCCGTGAGGCCGATGATGCGTCCCGTGAGCGCATGCGCGTCGAGATGGGGGAATATTACCGCACGCTTCTCGGGCATTTCCGCCACGAGATCGGGCATTATTACTGGAACCTTCTGGTACGCGATGCCGGACGACTGGATGAATGCCGGGCCGTGTTCGGAGATGACCGGGCGGATTACCAGCAGGCGCTTCAGGTCTATTACGACAGCCCGACACCCCCCAACTGGCAGGACAGCCATGTCAGCGTTTATGCGACGTCCCATCCCTGGGAGGATTTCGCGGAAACCTGGGCCCATTACCTGCATATCGTGTCCACTCTCGAGACAGCCTGTGCTTTCGGAGTGAGTGTTGATCCGCGGGTACAGGGGATCGGACATGCATCGGGTCGGGCTCTCAGGGACCCGTATACCGAGGCATCTTTCGAAGACATCATGCAGGCCTGGCTGCCGCTGACCTATGCGGTGAATAGTCTGAACCGCTCCATGGGACTGGCGGATTTCTATCCGTTCGTGCTGACGGCGGGAATTATGGATAAGCTGGCCTTCATCCATCGTCTGATCCGTGGCAGTCAGGTCACCTGAAAGCGCTGTTTCTGAAGTACCATTCAGGACGCTTGCAGCCGCATTGCACAGCGAATATCGTATCCGTTCCGGGTTCAGGACATGTGCCTTCCCGGAACAGTCAATAGCTGACTTTCGATGTTGATGTCTGCGTCCTGTTCCGGGGCGTTTCTGCAAGCCAGCTCAGGTAGACCTGCACATGTGTAAACGATCCGGCGCCCTGCATCTCGCCCTTCTGGTAACGACGGTGCTTTCAGCCGCGTCCTTCCCGTCCGTCATGGCCGCGACCCGGCATCCGGCAGTCTCGCGCAAAACTGCGCCTCATGCTTCTGCTGCGGTCGCGCATCGGCACGTTGAACCCTATGTGAGCAAAAGCGCGGAAAGTATGGCTGTCGTGGCCCGGCACCCGCCGCGTGGGGCTGTGGAAACGGTCAGCCAGAAAATGCTGGCGGAGGCTCCTGCCGGGACCAACCCGATGAAGGTGATCTCCCAGCTTCCCGGCATTGTGTTCCAGTCCGGCGATGCGCAGGGTCTTGATACGTGGAGCTCACAGATCTTCATGCATGGTTTCCAGCAGCAGGAAATCGGCATGACGCTCGACGGGATGCCGCTTGGGGAGATGACGTACCGGAACTATAATGGCCTTAACCCGATCATGGCGATCTCTTCGGAGAACGTGGCGCGCATTGATGTGTCGCAGTCTGCCGGTGCGGAAAGCATGGCGGCGAGCAATAATCTGGGTGGCGGTCTGAGCTATGTCTCGATGACGCCGTCGGACAAGATGGGCGGAACGGCTGCGGCGGGTTTTGGCAGCTATAGCACCTATCACACGTTCCTGCGCTTTGAGAGCGGCAAGCTCAATGCCAGCGGCACCAAGTTCTATACGTCCTACATGCGCAACGACAGCGGGATGTGGAAGGGTTATGGCGAGCAGTTCATGCAGCAGGTGAACGCCAAGCTCGTGCAGCCGATCGGCCATGACAGCTCGATTTCCGCGTTCTTCGACTGGAGCGATCTGCACCAGAATACCTATCCGGATATCTCGCCGCAGATCATCAAGCGGGTAGGCTATGGTCTGTCGAGCTACGAAAACGGCAGCAATTCCGGCTATATCGCGGCCGTGAATGCAGCGAACGGGATCTATCCGGTGAAGGTCGGCACGCTCGATGATCCGGCGGATGCGGCCTATTATGATGGCAGCACCAATACGGTCGATACGTTTGGCGGCATCAAGGCCGATCTGCGCCTGACGGACCGTCTGACCTGGAACACGACGGCTTATGGACATGGCGAGCGTAACCAGACGTCCTGGGCGACGCCGTATTTTCCATCGCCGACAGGATCTCCGGTCAGCGAGCTGATGAAAGAACCGGAAATCCGGCGTTTCGGCATCGTCTCGGCACTGCATTACGATATCGCGCGCAATCACATCGGCGCGGGCGTCTGGTACGAGAACAACAGTTACATGTCCCCGATGAACGCGTATGCGCAGCCGGCGGTGGTGAATGGCGTGGTTCAGGGAACAGTGCATGATCCGCTGACCCAGTGGCGCGATCCGTTCGCACAGATTTTCAACCAGAATTACAACACCAACACATTCACGGCCTTCGTGCAGGACACCTATAACGTCCTGCCAAACCTGGCCCTGCATTTCGGCTTCAAGTCCCTGCTGAGCACGACCAATGTGGGGGACGGGTATCTGAACCAGGAATATTACGGCGCCGGGGCTGCGGTCACGAGCGGGGAAAGCCTGACTGTGGCCAAACCCTTCCTGCCGCATATCAGCGCGGACTGGCATTTCCTGAAGGATCACGAGCTGTATTTCGATATTTCGGAAAACGCCCGGACCTATGCGGAATCCGGCTACAAGCTCTCAAATTCGCCGTTTGCGGTCTCCCAGACCGCCTATAACGATACCAGATCCTCGATCCGCCCCGAGACGGCCTGGACTTACGCGATCGGCTATCGCTACACCGGGAAACTGGTCGCCGCGACGGTTTATGCCTACCGGACGAACTATAACAACCGCCTTCAGCAGATCACGGAAGGTCCGGTCGTCAACCCGATCTCGGCCGTCTCGAATGTGGGTGGGGTCACGATGAACGGCGTGGATGCGGGACTGACCCTGACGCCTTTCCGCGGTTTCGCACTGACCAACTCCGTCAGCTACAACCACGGCGTCTATGATCAGAACCTTGTCAGCGGTGCCACGGTCTACGCGACGAAGGGCCAGCAGGTCGTGAATTATCCGCGCTTCATGTACAAGGGGCGCGTGTCATATGAATGGCGCGGCATGACGGCCTATGCCGATGGCAGCTACACGGGCACGCGCAATTACAGTTATACGGGTGACGTCAAGGCACCCGGCTACTGGCTGACAAATGTGGGCGTGCAGTACAGCTTCGGGAACATGAAGAAGTACAACCGTTATCTGGGCGCCATCAAGAACCTGACAGTCGCGTTCAACGGCTCCAATCTGACGAACAAGCGCTATATTTCCACGATGGGCCAGAACGGCAATCCGGCGGATATTGCAACGGGCGCGCTGACGGACCAGTCCATGCAGATCGGAGCGCCCCGCATGTTCTTCGGAAGCGTGCGCGCGGATTTCTGACAACACAAAGCCCGTAACGTGCGTTGCGGGCTTTGTGTCTCAGTCGAGCCTGACGGAAGGGCGGACGAAGGTTTCGACCCAGTCGGAATAACAGGACATCAGCCCCCGGTAATACCCGAACAGCTCGATCTGGTGCTGGCGATAGAGCATCAGATGCGCCATCCGCGCCGAGAAGCCGTGCGAGATCCCGCCGCCCCAGACAGTACCGCCCGGAAGGGCTGCCCAGCCATTGTATTTTCCCAAAGCCACGATCGCGCCCTTGTTGTGGAAAATACAGCCCGGAACCTTCTGCCCGTGCTCAAGCCAGGCCGGCAGGTAGCGGGCAAGGTGTTTGGCCTGCTGTCGTGCCACCTGGGCGGTCGCGGGAAGGGGATCGTCCTGAATGAAGGAGCAGTCCCCAAGCGCGAAGATGTGTTCGTCGTCGATTGAGGACAGGTTCGGATTGACGAGGATCTGGCCGGTTCGGTTGATAGTAAGGCCACCATAGGCCGTAGTGACTTCCGGAGCTTTGACGCCCGCAGCCCAGACGCGGAGCTTGGCCGGAACGTAAGACCCGTCTTTCAGCATGAAACCATGATCGTCGGCACCGGCGACACGAGCATTGGTGCGGACAGTGACGCCGATATGTTCGAGTTCCTGCTGCGCCGCCGCTGAAACGGATTCCGGAAAAGCCGGCAGGATGCGAGCGCCGGATTGCAGAAGCGTGACGTGCAGTTTGGGCGGGGCCTTGCCGAACGCATGAAGGTTGTAAGGGCCGACGATTTCCAGCGCCTTGTGCAGTTCGGCGGCGAGCTGAACACCGGTGGCTCCGCCGCCGACAATGGCGATGTCGAGCTCGGAATTGTTGGCAAAGGCGCGGAGCAGCTCCATCCGGAACTTCTCGTTGAAAGCATTGGCCTCTACGAGATTATCGATGGACATGCAGTGTTCCTTGACGCCGGGCGTGCCGAAATCATTGGCGCAACTGCCGATCGCAATGATGACCGTGTCGTATTTCATGCGCCGGCTTTCCAGAATGACGGTGCCGTCGGCTTCCAGAAGCGGGCTGAGGACGACTTCGCGATTTTCGCGGTCGATGGAGGCGACTTCGCCGGGCCAGAACTCGAAATGGTGGCCGCTGGCCTGGGAGATGAAGTTTACCTTGTCGTTTTCGTTGCTGAGCGTGCCGGAAGCAAAGCAGTGCAGCATCGGTTTCCAGACATGGGAAAAGCTCTTGTCGATCAGCGTGATGCGCGCCTTTCCGGGTTTTCCCATTGATTTTCCGAGGTGTGTTGCGAGAGAAAGACCGGCAACACCGCCACCGACAATCAGAATTTCAGATCGAGACGCCATCAGTTTTCAGGCCTCCGTTCAGGGGTGGGCAACAGAAAGAGACACGAGGGGAGAGATGTTTACCGCCCGTTGCGGCAGTAAACCGGGGATTTCGCACAGACTATTATGGGTATTTCGGATATGCCGAAAATCATATTCAGGTGACTGTAGTAAAGTTCGCCGAGTTCTTTCCTGAATTCAGTAAAGAACTCAAATAAGCGTGATGGCGGGGGGACATGCCGAGATGAATTTCCCGGCAAGTCCCCCGCTGCCTTCAGATCGGGGCGTCGATATCCACGATGTTGATGAGCTTGTGGTTGACGAACTCCTTGATGCCCAGACCCACCAGCTCACGGCCATAGCCGGAACGGGCAATGCCACCGAAGGGAAGATCGGCCTTCGGGATCAGCGGATGGTTGATATAGACCATACCCGTGCGGATTTTCGCAGCCACCCGCGCACCGCGGCTTTCGTCCTTCGTAAAGACCGCACCCCCCAGACCATACGGGGAGTCATTGGCGATGCGGATGGCATCTGCCTCGTCCTTGGCACGATAAAGCTGCGTCACCGGGCCGAAGAATTCCCAGTGACGGGCTTCATTATTCTCGTGCAGGTTGGTCATCAGCAGGGGCTGAAAGAAGGAGCCTTTCGTCGGCACCGGAGCGCCAATGGCCTCGACCTTCGCGCCATGCTTTTTCGCCTCCTCAACCTGCTTGCGCAGATCATCCGCAGCCCCCTGAGAACAGAGCGGCGCAAGTGTGATGGACGGGTCCATCGGGTCCCCGGCTTTCAGTTCGGAGAAGCCCTTTTTGTAAAGGTCGAGAAAGCGGTCATAGATCGCATCCGCGACAATGATGCGCTTGGCGGAAACGCAGACCTGCCCTGCATTCCAGTGGCGGCCCATGACGGCCCATTTCGCGGCCTTTTCAAAGTCCGCATCGTCGAGCACAATGAAGGCATCGGCACCGCCGAGTTCCATCGTAGCCTTCTTGAGCGCCTTGCCGGCCGTTCCCGCGATGATGACGCCTGCGCCTTCGGAGCCCGTCAGCGCCACACCACAGACGCGGGGGTCGTTGAGGATCATTTCCGTATGGGGGCGGGCGAGATAGAGGTTGCGGAACAGGCCCTTGGGCAGTCCGGCCTCGATCATCAGGTCCTCGCAAATGGCGGCGCACTGCGGCAGATTGGATGCGTGCTTGAGCAGGACCGCATTACCGGCCGAAAGCTGCGGCGCGATGATGCGCACGACCTGATAGAACGGGAAGTTCCAGGGCTCGATGGCCAGCACGATGCCGAGAGGTTCGTGAACCAGCGTGGCCTTGCCTTCCGCCGGATTGGCGACTGGAAGCGTCTCGGGCTTCAGCAGGTCTTCGGCATATTTGGCGTAATATTCAAAGATCTCGGCGGAGAGGATGATCTCCAGTTTCGACTCTGTGAACAGCTTGCCCATTTCCAGTGTGCCGAGGCGGGCGTATTTGTCGACGTCGCGGCGCAGGATTGCTGCTGCGGCGTTCATGATCTTCGCCCGCTCGGCAAATGGGGTGTCGCGCCAGCTTTCAAAAGCCGCATGGGCGTCGGCGAGGGCCGCCTGGACTTCTTCATCCGTTGCATTGGGAAAGGTCTTGAGGACTTCGCCAGTCAGGGGGTTTGTCGTTGCGTAGGCCATTTTTACCTCGTTACCGATTGGGAAAAGGCGACAGGGCGCAGGGCGTCCGGGCGTGAGAGGCTCTGTTTCTGGGTTTTATGCTGGAAAAGGACAGTATACGTGGTCTTGGGTAGAATAATGGAGCTGCGAAGATCAGGTCGTGGGCAAAAAGACCCCACAGAATTACGGCCGATCTTCAACATCCATTTTGTCCTTTATCCGGATTGAAAACAGAGAAACTGTCGAGAAGCAGGGCGCCATCAAAATATGACACTCAGTGTCAGAAACGGGTATTATCCAATTTGTGGATGATGACCAGAGCGCGGGCATCACATGGGTGTGAGGCTCTGCGGCATATGTTCTGACCCGGAAGCGGTGCAGGAGATGCAGCACTGCTGAAAATGCGCAGAAAATCCGATCGTCCAGACATGCGGGATTTTCTCACCGGGCATGACTGTTCGTCCGCACCTTCATGGAGGCGGACGGGATTTTCAGAGCCGAAAATGGGGAGTCGCTGGCCTCAGGGGCGCAGGCAGAGAATTCCCGGGACATGAGCCATGTCCCGGGGGTCGTCGTGAATCAGGCCGCGAAAACCTTGGAGATGGCGTCCTGCGCTTCCTGCTGGATGGCACGCAGATGCTCCTCGCTGACGAAGCTCTCGGCATAGATCTTGTAGACATCTTCCGTGCCGGAAGGACGGGCGGCAAACCAGCCGTTTTCGGTGACGACTTTCAGTCCGCCGATTGGCGCGTCGTTACCCGGTGCGCGGGTCAGCTTGCTGATGATCTTGTCGCCTGCCAGCGTCTCCAGTGGGAATTGCTCGGGCGTGAGCTTGCCGAGTTTGGCCTTCTGCTCCGGATTGGCGGCGGCGTCGATCCGCTCGTAATAGGGCGTGCCGAGGCGGGCGATGATCTCGTGATAATGCACGCTGGGGTTCTTGCCGGTCTTGGCCGTGATTTCCGCTGCCAGCAGACCCAGAATGAGCCCGTCCTTGTCCGTGGTCCAGACGGTGCCGTCCCGACGCAGGAACGTTGCGCCCGCGCTTTCCTCACCACCAAAGCCCAGTGAGCCATCCATCAGCCCCGGCACGAACCATTTCAGCCCGACCGGCACTTCAACGAGCTTGCGACCCATGTCTTTCGCCACGCGGTCAATCAGCCCGCTGCTGACGAGCGTCTTGCCCACACCCAACTCCGGGCTCCAGTCCGGACGGTTCCGGAACAGGTAGGAAATTGCCACAGCAAGATAATGGTTCGGGTTCATCAACCCGTCTGGCATGGCGACGATACCGTGACGGTCGGCGTCGGTATCATTGGCGAAAGCAACGTCGAAACGGTCTCCCATTTCGATCAGTCGCGCCATGGCATAGGGGGAGGAGCAGTCCATGCGGATCTGCCCGTCCCAGTCGGCGGTCATGAAGGAGAAGGTCGGGTCCACCACGTCGCTGACGACGGTGGCGTTCAGGCCGTAGCGCTCGATGATAGGCTTCCAATACGCAACAGCAGCCCCACCCAGCGGATCGATGCCGATTTTCACGCCAGCATCGCGGATCGCCTTCATGTCGATGACGGAATCCAGATCGTTCACATAAGGCGTGATGAAATCATAACCCCTGATGCAGGTTTCCTGCCGGGCCTGCTCGTAAGGCAGACGTTTGACGTCCTTCAGCCCGTTGGCGAGGAACTCATTGGCCATGTCCTGAATGGCCTTGGTGATCGCCGTATCGGCCGGGCCGCCATTGGTCGGGTTGTATTTGAAGCCGCCATCGGCCGGGGGATTATGCGACGGCGTGATGACCACACCATCGGCCAGACCCGTGCTGCGGCCCTTGTTGTAGGTCAGGATGGCGTGGGAAATGACGGGGGTCGGCGTGTAGTCGCCGTTTTCGTCAATCCGGGCGTCGATCCCGTGGGCCGCAAAGACCTCAATGGCGGATTTCTGCGCCGGGCCGGACAGGGCGTGGCTGTCCATGCCGATGAAAAGCGGACCGTCGATGCCCTCGGCTTTGCGATGGCGGCAGATGGCTTCGCAGATGGCGAGGATATGGTTCTCGTTAAAGCTCGTATTGAGCGAGGAGCCCCGGTGGCCGGATGTGCCAAATGATACGCGCTGAGTGGAGATCGAAGGATCGGGTCTGCGGTCATAATAGGCTGCAATCAGGGCGGGAATATCGGTCAACTGGGAAGGAGAAAGTGTTTTACCGGCCAGGGGGCTGAGATGGGCCATTGCTTCAGATATCCTTGCATTTGCCGTTGCGCATAGACGTCGGTTGACGGTCGTAACGCATGAACGCCCTGCCTGGGCGCGTCGTTCGGGCAGGAAAACTTGTATCCGGACCGATGTCCAGAGAGGCAGGTCAGTTCTGTGAAGATTGTGCGGGCTGGCTTTGCTGGAACAGGAGCGCTGCGAGGTGCATGATTGCGCTGAAACTGCCACGGACTGAGGAAGAGCAGATGGAACGGCGTTTTCGTGCCTTGCAGAGCCTTGTGCCCCCCTGTTCGGTGCCAGTTGGGCTGAAAGAGTTCTTTGGGACGCTAGGAGACGTGATCGGGCGTGAAATTGCGCCACGGGCTGTGGAAAACGATCGGCTCGGGCGCTATCCGCGCGCCTCCATCTCCGCGCTGAAAGCCTGCGGGTTGATGAAGGCACCCCTTCCGGTTTCGCTGGGTGGTCTGGGGTTTTCACAGGCATTATCGCAGGAAGTGTTTCTGGAGCTCGGTATCGCCGATCCGTCCGTGGCGCAGATTTACAAGGTGCATGATGATGCCGTGCGGGAGTTGCTGTCCGTTGGGTCGCCGGAATTCTGTCGGCGGCTGGCGGAGCGGATCTGTTTGCAAAATGCCATTGTCGGCATGGCGATTTCTGAAAACGGGAAGCGTGCTGTCGATTTCGGGCATGTCGTGTCGCGGCCTGCTGGGTCCGGGTATTTCATTGACGGGCGCAAGGTCTATGCGACGGGAGCTGTGGGCGCGGATCTGCTGCTTGTATCATCATATGATCTGGTTGCAGGTGCAGTCCGGCTTGATCTTGTTCCTGCTGGAACAGATGGCGTGCGGTTCCTGACGGACTGGGACCGTCTAGGACAACGGGCGACGGATTCAGGAAGCGTGGTCTTGGAGCATGTGCAGACTCAGCCGGACTGGTCGGTCCTGACAGCGCAGTCGATGCCTCAGGTGCATGCTCCTTTGAGATACCAGAATGGGTTTTCGATGATTCTGACAGGAATTGGGTTGGCGGCGCTGGAAGCGGGCGTGAGGTTCGCGCGGGAGAACAGTCGTCCCTGGGCCTCTGCCCGGGTGGAGACGGCGGCTGACGATTTATTGGTAAGACGGCTCTTTGGAGAAATCGGCGCCGAACTGGCGGCAGCCTGTTCGAGTGTGCGGACGGCGGCGGCGTTGCTGGATGCTTTCGATCGGGGTGAGTGTACGCGGACGGATGTGGCTATTCCCGTTTATGCGGCGCGTTCCTCAGCCTCCCGGGCTGCGCTGCGGGCAGCTTCTGATCTCATGTCGGCGCTGGGGGCGAAGGCCACGGATGCGGTCTACGGGTTTGACCGGTACTGGCGGGATGCGCGGACGCTTTCACTGCATGACCCGGTCGAATGGAAGCATGAGGAAATCGGCAGACATCTTCTGACTGGCTGGGAGCCTGAGCCCGGGCTTTACCAGTAAGGTTCTGCCTGTTCTGCTTGTAAATCCGGCAGTGGGGATATTATTTCTGGAATAATACAATTTCAGGAACAGTTATTTCATATGAGTGCATGTTGCCGGGCTGCCTGATAATATTTCAAATTAGTTTCACATAAGGGGATAGAGGTATTGGAGTAACGAGGTGGCAATAAATCCCTGAACCGGAAGAGCCTGCATGTCCTCGACGCTAAAATCCTTCACTGAAGGTGATCTTGTCATCAGTGTGGTTGGGAATGGGGACGGCAGCGGCACCTATACGGACAATCAGGCGTCTCCCACCACGCTGGAAGAAATCACAACCACTGGCGAGGTTGTCGGCACTCTGGTCCTGCCTCAGACGACCACGGTGGTTGATGGTGTTACGGAATATGCGGTTTCAGGCGAATATGGCTCTTCGTCGGAAGGTGAGCTTCAGCTAGCGCAGGACGGGCAGTCCCTCGTCATCGGCGGCTACGGCATCAATGCCGCGACTTATAACGCAGGCGGTGCGGCCGTGTACGGCGATGCCCGTCTGGCCCAGTCCACCAGTCTGACCGGAACAAGCTATACGGCCGTTCCCCGCGTCGTTGCCGATATCAGCTATGACGGAACGGTCGATACCAGCACGGCCCTGTACGGCGTGTTCAACACCAACAATATCCGCAGCGTGGCAACGGTGGACGGAACCTCGTTCTACATCACCGGCCAGGGCGTGAAGGGCGACACGACCCAAGGCGTCTTTTACGCTGCCGACGGTGCCAGCGTCGCAACTGCCATCGACACCTCCACCGACACCCGCGTGACTGAAATCGTCAACGGCGTCCTCTACGTCTCACGCGACAGCACGCAGGGCAGCGGCGGGACGTCCAATATCGCCAGCTACGGCACAACCCTCCCGGTCTCGGCAACGCAGTCCGAAGTCCTGCCTGCGATAGACGGATCGGTCACCCTGACGGCTGCCGAAGAAAATTCCCTTAACGCCTCCGCAGTTGGCTCCACGGTCAGCCTGAGCCCGGAATCCTATTTCTTCGCAAGCTCGACCGTTATGTATGTGGCCGATAGTGGAAACCCCAAGGCAGGCGGCGTAGGCGACGGCGGTTTGCAAAAATGGACCTATAACGGCACCGCCTGGACCCTCGATTACACGCTCTCGGTCGGGCTCAACCTCGTCTCCAACACGTCCGCATCCGGCACCACGGGCCTGATCGGACTGACCGGCGAAGTGGAAGGGAACGACGTTGTTCTCTACACCACGAACGCCACGATCGGCGACCTCGACCAGACCTATCTCTTCACCATCACGGACGATCTGGATGCGACGACCGCGCCAGCGGATGAGAGCTTCACAACCCTCATGACCGCCGCCGCCGACACCAATATCCGCGGTGTCTCTTTCGCCCCGACCCAGACCTCCACCGCCAGCGCGGTCACAGTTTCCAATGGTGGTTCAAGCACCTCTGCGACCATTTCCAACGGCGGCTCGATCGTCGTGCAGTCGGGCGGCACGGCCACCGGCGCCAGCATCCTCTCCGGCGGCTCCGCCACGATTTCGGCAGGCGGCTCCGCATCCGGCGGCGTGCTGGCCCATGGCGCCACGGAAACTGTGCTCGGTTCGGTTTCCGGCACACAGATCGACGGAGCCCAGATCGTCAGCGCCGCCGGGGCCAGCGTATCGGGCGAGACCGTCTATAACGGCGGCTCGGTCGCACTGGCGATCAAGGGCGCTCTGGCCAGCGGTATTACGCTGAACAACGGCGGCATCCTCTCGATCGACGGCAACGCCGCGGCAACAGACACCACCATCCTCGACGGCGGCACCATCGAACTTGAATCCGCCAAGGCAACCCTGTCTGGCACGGTGCTGTTCTCGGGGCAGGGCACGCTTCAGATCGACAGCATCGCAAGCGCCGGATACGGCACGCTGGCCACGATTTCCGGCTTCGGCGACGCAGACGTTCTCGACGATACGGTCATGGGGACTGGCACAATGCTGACTACGACCGTCAGCGGCGGCAACACGGTCGCCACCCTCAGCAGCGGTTCGGTCACCCAGCAGTTCACCTTCGCAGGCAGCGCACTCGCCACGTCCCTCGCACTGTCAGCAGACGGCACAGGCGGCGTCGCACTCACCACTACATCCGCAGGCTCCTCCGGCTCCGGCAGCACCCCATCAAATGTGGTTTCCAGCGGTGCCACACTCTCCGGCGCGGTGGTCTCCAATGGTGACACCCTGACCGTCAGCGCAGGCGGTACCATCGTCGGCGCAACCGTCCTGTCCGGCGGCACACTCGACGTCGCAGGCACGGATAGCGGTTCGGTCATTTCGGCCGGTGGCGTGGAAAACCTCACCGGCAGTGCCTCGGGCGGCATAGTCTACGGCACTCAGACACTGGCCACATCCGGCGCTTCGATCACCAATGAAACCGTGTTGTCGGGTGGCACGGTCGCCATCACCATCAAGGGCGTCACGGCCAGCGGCACCACGCTCGACGGGGGAAGCCTCTCCATCGACGGCAACTCCGTCGCCAGCAATACTTTCCTCAAAGACGGTGGCACGCTCGACCTCCTGTCCCCCAAGGCCTCGGTCACGGGCAGTCTGGAGTTTGACGGTGCCGGAACCCTGATCCAGAGCGTCGCCCCGTCCACCACGGCCTATGGCGTGCAGGCCGTCATTTCCGGCTTCGGCGCCAACGATACGATCGATCTGGAAGGCATGGGATCCGCCGCAACCCTGAGCCGCACGGCCTCGGGCGGCAACACCCTCGTCACACTCACGGACGGCAAAACCAGCGAAACCCTGACCTTCGCAGGCGACTACGCGGCGGACTTCTTCGTCCTGGGCGCGGACAGCGCGGGCGGCCTGACCGTCACGGCGGAAGGCACACCCTGCTATTGCCCCGGCACCGCCATCCTGACCGAAACGGGAGAACGCCCCGTCGAAACGCTGGAAATCGGCGATCGTCTCATCACCCGCGATGGCACTTCCCGTCCCATCCGCTGGATCGGACGCCGCGCCTATGACGGCCGCTTTGCCGCCGGACGCACGGATATCATGCCCGTACGTATTGCCTCAGGCGCTCTGGGCAACGGACTGCCCCGCCGCGATCTGGTCATTTCGCCGCTGCACGCCATGTTCCTCAACGGCGTGCTGGTCCCGGCCCAGGCGCTGGTCAACGGCCAGACCATCACACAGGCCGAACAGGTCGATGTGATCACATACATCCATATCGAACTGGAAACGCACGACATCATTTTCGCCGAAGGGGCCGCATCCGAAACCTTCATCGATGACGGCAGCCGCGGCATGTTCCACAACGCCCGCGAATACGCCGAACTCTACCCCGACGCCGAACCCGTCGCCGCCCGCTACTGCGCCCCGCGCGTCGAGGGCGGGGAAGAACTCGAAGTCATCCGCCGCAGTCTGCGCCCCGCATTCACCCAGTCCGAAACGTCCTCCATCGAGCTTTACGTGGACATGGCCACACATGGCCGCGTCGCGGGCTGGGCGCGCGATGCAGGGCGCGCCGAGGGTAGACTGCGCCTGAGAATCCGCACCGGCGATTTGGTGCTGTGCGAAGTAACGGCCGACCGGTATCGGGCGGATCTGGAAGCCGCCGGGAAAGGCGACGGCTTCCATGCTTTCGACATCGATCTCATCGGCGGCCTGTCGGACGCGCAGCTTGCCGCGCTCGTTGTCGAACCGCTCACGCAGGACCCGGCGGACCGCATGGCGGCCTGAGCAACCCTCCCATGACCCCGCCTTATGTTGTTCCGGCGCGCCCCGCCGTCCTGCCCGGCTATCTGGACATCGCCACGCGCAGGCGGATCGCGGGCTGGGCACAGGCGGCCGGGGCACAGGCGACCCAGGTACAGGCAGGCGGGGAGGGCAGCGAACCCGCCGCCCTTCAGGTGCTCGATAACGGCAGGCTGATCGCCCGCGTCATCGCCAACCAGAGCCGCCCCGACCTGCAACAGGCGGGGTTCGGGGACGGCCGCTTGGGCTTCGACCTGCTGATCCCCGCGCCACTCAGCGCCCATGAACGGCATATCATTCAGGTCCGCCGCGAAGCCGACGGAACGGAACTAATCGGCTCCCCCGTTGTCCTCGAAGCCACCGGAACCTTCGACGACGATTTGCGCGAACTCCTGCGACAGGTCGCGGGCGGTGCGCAGACAAACCCCGAGCGCGAAAATATCCTGTCCTTCCTCGCGCAGATCGCCGACGACCTGCTGACCGATCACGCCCGCGCGGATGGCGGACAGGAACAGCACGACCACTACCGCAGACTGGCCCGTCGGCACGGCCCCGAAATCGAAGAAAAACCCCGTGCCCCGCGCGCTTTGCTCATTGACGAACGCCTTCCGGTCGCCGGGCAGGACGCGGGATCACAGGCCCTGCTGTCCCACGCCCGCGCGCTTCAGGCGCTCGGCTACGAGGTCAGCCTCGTTGCCGCCGATGACCTGTCCCCGCCAGCCGATGCACGGCACGCACTGGAAGCAGAAGGCTTCACAATCTGGCGCGCCCCGCATTACGCCTCGGTGGAAGAAATCCTGCGGCGTCAGTCCGGCGCGTTCGATCTGGTCTACCTGCACCGGATCGGCACGGCCGCGCGATATCTGAGCCTCGCCCGCCATCACCAGCCGGGTGCCATGCTGCTCTACAGCGTCGCCGATCTGCATCACCTCCGCATCGCAGGGCAGGCCGAAATCGAAAAACGCCCCGAACTCCATTCCCTCAGCAGAAGAACCCGCCTTCAGGAATGTACCGCCGCCTGGCAGGCCGATGCCGTCCTGACACACTCTCCAACGGAAGCCGCATGGCTGCGTCAGGCCGTCCCGCAGGCGCGCGTCGCCTGCGTCCCATGGGCAATCCGTAAACGCGACCACACGCCGGACGTCGCGGCCCGGCGTCATATCGCCTTCATTGGAAATTACCGTCACGCCCCGAACCTCGATGCCGCCCTCTGGTTTGTCCGTGACGTCCTGCCGGAGCTGCGCGTCCAAAACCCTGAACTTGAACTCTGGCTGGTCGGCCCGCACCTTCCGCCGCATCTGTCTTGGCCTGAAGGTGTTCGGGTTATGGGGCACGTCGCAGATCTGGATGGGTCTGTTTTCGAGCATGTCCGTCTGACGGTTGCCCCGCTGAAATTTGGAGCGGGTATCAAAGGCAAGGTTGTGGAAAGTCTTCTGGCAGGAATTCCCTGTGTCATGACATCTGTCGCTGCCGAAGGCCTGAATCTTCCTGCTTCTCTTACAGGTCTGGTTGCAGACGATGCCGCCAGCCAGGTTGCCTGTATCAGGAACCTGTATGCTGCTCCGGAAGAATGCCGCAGACTGGGGGAGTTGGCGCAGGCTTATGTGGCGGAGACTTTCAGTGCAGATCACACTCTGACCTCGCTGCGCAAAGCGATCATGACAGCACGACACCCTCGCTGATTTGCTGTTTGATCGGAATAACAGGAGCGCTATCGGCTTCAAGTCGTGCGGTTGTGCTGCGTGCGCCCGGAAGTCTTCTTTCCGTTTATCTCCATTACTTTCATATTGAAGTGGAAGAGCTGCACGCCTTCTTCAGCAATTGTGTCGTTCGTTCACGCGCCGGACGGGTTATTCCCTGAATCTATAGTCTCGGATTTATTATGATACCAACACGAAACGGAAAGCCTGTTAGGCTGATGCTTCGTCAGCATGCTGCGTGATGTTTCCATTCCCACAACATGAGATCCGTGATGACAGAAGCCCATAATCGCGAAGCGTCTTCCTCTGTTATGAAAATGATCGTCAATCGCTGGTCCCCCCGCGCATTTACGGACAAAACAATTTCTGATGAGGCTCTTCGTGAAATTCTCGAAGCCGGCCGCTGGGCTCCATCTCAATATAATTCACAGCCGTGGCGGTTCATGTATGCCCGCCGGGGCACAGAAAACTGGGAACAGTTTCTGTCCTGGCTGAAGCCGGTTAACCAGAGATGGGCCAAATCGGCCGCAGCGCTTGTTTATATTGCGTCGCGAACCACAATGATCCCACGGACAACGCCGGATCGTGTTTTCTCCCGGACACATTCCTATGATGCCGGGGCTGCTGCCATGCTGCTTCTTTTACAGGCGCATCATGCGGGTTGGGCGGCGCACACCATGAGCGGCGTCAGCGATGTCGATCTGACCCATGCCGGCCTGTGTCTGCCCGCCGACTATGCTTTTGAAACCGTGATTGCCATCGGAGAGCAGGCTCCGGCCGAGATCCTGCCGGAAGATCTTCGCGTGCGCGAAGTACCGTCACAGCGTGTGCCAGTCGATCGTATCGTGTTCGATGGGACATTCGTTGAACCGCCCGAGGTCTGAGATTTTCCTGACCTGTCGAGAGGTATGTTGATCGACAGGTCAAATTCTGCGGAGAGAACAATGTCAGGATTTGATCCGCTTGACAGAAAGCTGCTCATTCGGCTGATGCCGCTTCTCGTCCTGTGTTTTTTTTTCGCTTATGTAGACCGGGTCAATGTCAGCTTTGCTGCCGGTGACATGCGCCATGATCTCATGCTTTCAGGCACGACTTATGGACTGGGCGCAGGAATTTTCTTCATCGGTTATGTTCTTTTCGAAATGCCGGGGAATTATATTCTTGGTCGACTGGGGGCGAGACTATGGCTGTCAGTCTGCATGATTGCCTGGGGTCTGGTTTCCGCCGGTATGGCTTTTGTCGGAAATGGTACAGAATTTCTAACCATGCGTTTCGTGCTGGGCATGGCGGAATCTGGTTTTTATCCAGGAATTCTGTTTTTTCTGATGCAGGCATTTCCGGCGAAACTTCACGTGCGGGTCATCAGTTATCTGATTGTGGTCATCCCGGTCGCGAGTGCCGTTTCTTCGCTGCTTGCCAGTGTTATCCTTCATTTGAACGGAATGTGGACTCTGCACGGGTGGCAATGGTTATTCCTGATTGAAGGGCTACCCTCAATCTTTTTAGGTGGCCTTCTTTATTATTATCTCCCGGAGCGTCTGGAGCAGGCAGCGTGGCTGACTGAGGATGAGCGGGTTATTATGGCCAGCCGTCTTGCCAGTCTGCGAACATCCCGGCAGGTGCGATCGCTGGACGTGTTTCTGGGAGCGTTCAGGCTTCCTGTCGTCTGGAAAATTGCGGCCGTCTTTTTCTGTATTTCATTCGTGAGTGGCACGATCCACTTCTGGCTGCCCCAGATGATTGCCCATGCAGGCTTTGAGCGACATCAGGTTCTGCGCCTCGCTACCATTCCCTATTTCGCTGGAGCTCTGGCGCTTCTCGTCTGTGTCCGGCGAACCGATACGGCGACTGATAACAGGCGTATTCTGAGTGCCCTCGTGATTGCCTGCCTGGCACTGTGGGGCATAACTCTCACGGCGTATATTGCAGGGCAGGGGATTCTGCTCACGCTTGCTACCGCCGCACTTTTCGTAATTCTTGGTTTGATGTGGGGACTGCCGGGACGGTTCCTGCATGGAATGCAGGCTGCGGCTGGCGTTGCCTTGATCAACTCGTTCGGAAATCTCGGGAATTTCTTCGGTCCCGTGGCCTTTGCATTTCTTGCTGGCCCAACCGCTGTCTATGCCCGTGGTCTGGTTATGGACGCTTTAATGTTGGGGATTGCCGGTCTTCTTTACTGGACTCTAACCCGTAAAAAAACTTTCGCTCAGCGTGAAGAAACATCCTGAACGCGCCGCCGCACTTTAGGGCCAAAAGTCCAGATACTCGCATACCCTTATACAGTGTTGCGTGGTCCAATCTCTGGTGGGGGCGGGAAAAGGTTCAATCTTCATCCAAGGTGTGGTTGAGTATGCGGGGCTCATGGCTGGAGCGATTTATGAGGAGATGCAGGCGCCTTGCTGGTTGACAGGGGCTGGCGCCACTATGCGTATGACCGGAGCATTACAAGAGGCAATGGATGAAGAGTGCCAGCTGGATAACAAGGACTATATAGCTTGTTATTACAGAAATCTGGTAAGTGAGCGTCAATTTATGAGGTTCGTTCAATAAGATTTGCGAACAAACGGGGCCTGCATGGAGGCTGACTAAAGATCGGAATATACAGAAGTGTGTCTGCCGTGAATTTAACCCATCTTATGGAGTTAGATCGCAGATAGTTTTTCTTGATATTTTCTCAGAGCAAACAATTCCGATTGTATAAGTAATTCATTTTTCGGAAATGTTGCTTGGTGTCCCATAGGGGATTCGAACCCCTGTTGCCGCCGTGAGAGGGCGAATTAAACTCTTTTATATCAATGGCATTTTTAAATAAATGACATGTTATCAGTGCTTTATGGTGTCTCGCGGTGTCGCGTTGTGTCGTCAGGTGAAATGCTGATTGGTCCAAAATTGGTCCAGCCAGTCAGCTATCGACGACTACGGAACCGTCCATTGCATCAACCCACACGTCGTCAATAACGGATACGCCGCAATCTCATCAGGCGGGCTCATGATGCCAGTGTGGTAACACCACAGTACCCTCTCTCCTCTCCCTTATCATTCTCAGAAAAATCCCGACGCCACCAAGCAACGGGATTTTTTGTGTTTAGTGCCGGGGTTTGATGGTGTGGTATTTTCACGTGAGTGTGAGGAAGCCTTATGGGACAGATACGTCATGCCAGCGCCACGACCACGCAAGCCATGCGAGCAGCAATACAGCGATCGCAGGCTTCGCTCGCGGGACTGAGCGAGGAGTTCGGGATCAACCCGAAAACAGTTGCAAAATGGCGAAAGCGTCAGACTGCCGAAGATTAGAAGACAGATCCTAAAGAGCCGCGCTCAACTATTTTTTCCGAAACGGACGAAGCGATGATCGTGGCGTTTCGGCGCCATACATTGTTTCTGCTGGATGACAGCCTTTACCGCTCTGCAGGCCAGCATTCCCCATCTGACACGCCCGGCTCTGTGTCGCTGCTTTTAGCGTCACCGGATTTCACGTCTGCCGGACATTCAGAGAGACAAGCTCAAACTGCAGCGCTTCAAACGTTATCCCATCGGCTTTTTTTTACATCGATATTGCCGAGGCCCAGACAGCCGAAGGCAACCTGTATCTCTTTGTGGCCATTGATCGGACGAGCAAGTTTGCCGTCACACCACGGGTTGAGAAAGCTGATCGGAAGACGGTCTAGGAAACGGGTATTACGGCTTTCAACCTTTTGA
Source organism: Gluconobacter sp. Dm-62 (assembly GCF_018256155.1). Lineage (GTDB taxonomy): Bacteria > Pseudomonadota > Alphaproteobacteria > Acetobacterales > Acetobacteraceae > Gluconobacter. The sequence goes on along the minus strand of NZ_JAERLY010000007.1, from coordinate 6,101 downwards.
GAGCCTGCCAAGTCAAGAAGGTTAGCAAGCAGTGCTTTTCTATAGATGGGGCGTGTCGTGTGCATCTTTCATACGGCGCGCTTCATTTAGAGCCGTGGCGAAGCGAGCGCGCGTTGCCTGTCCCATACGGCTCATGCCGCAGGCATCGCGCATTCTTGCAATGGCATCCTCGTCCGGGCAGTCGATGGCGATAGCGCGGCAGGCGAGGTCTACGAGGGCCGGAAGAGGGACCAGCGCCGGGTCCAAGGATTTCTCAGCCGTTAATGATGTCAGGGGCAGTCGTGGAACGACAGGCTGCCGTTCCGACCATAGAAAAGTGCCCACATCTTCTTCGGTGCGCGCTATCGCTGAAGGAATAGCGCGCTGGACGCGTTCGCGAATTTCACGACCGACGCGACTGAAGCCGTGTGCGCGTGACAGGGTCTGAATAAGAGTGTCTTCTCGAATGACCTTTGCCTGATCGATTGTGCGAACGACAAGGCGTGCCAATGTCGGCAAATAATCATCCTGCGTGAATCTGGATGGATCGGCCTCGATCTCTGAACTGGTCGTGTCATCTGATGGAATATTTTCGGGTGCCTTTGCGTAAAGGGGCTCTAAATGCCTGACCTCTTCAGGTGACGGCTCTGAGACGGGTTCGTCAGCGACAGATTCAACCTTCGGGGGTTCGGTCGAAACAACAGGTTCCTCTTCGTGCTTATTCACAGTCGCGTTCAGTAGTGCTTCAGCTTTTGCAGCGTCCCGCTCTGCCTGATCAATGCGCTTCTGACGGGCAATCTCCAGAAAGCTCTGTAGAGCAGCATCAATCCGTTCAACCTCGCGAGGGGCATTCGTCCACCAGTCCGTGGACCAGATGCGCAGAATATTCCAGCCGAGATTTTCAAGAACAGCTTGTCTCAGGCGATCTCGGTCGCGCGCCGTTGCGCTCCGGTGATATGTGGCGCCATCGCATTCGACGCCTGCGAGGAACGTGCTGGGTAAATCAGGATCAATGACGCCAAGATCCACGCGGAATCCGGAAACACCGACCTGTGTCGTGACCTCCCACCCTTTTGCCTGAAGCATCGTCGCAACTTCGACTTCGAAGAGACTGTCATACCCTCCGACAGACCCTTCATGCGCGCCGGCCAGAGCCATTGGGCCTCGTTCAGCGAACAACAGGAAGCGTCGCAGATCCCTGACACCGGCGGCGCGTGTCCGTTCTATTGCAATTTGGTCCTCCCGCAGCGATCCAAACACGATTAACTGTTCACGCGCACGGGTGATCGCCACATTGAGACGACGTTCCCCGCCGTCGCGGTTCAGGGGGCCAAAATTCATGGAGATTTTGCCTGCGATATCAGGCCCGTAAGTGAGCGAGAACAGCATGATGTCGCGCTCTTCGCCCTGCACGTTTTCCAGATTTTTCACAAGCACCGCCTCATGAGCCTGCTCACCTGTGAATCTTTCAAGAGCAGGGTCTTTGCGGACTTCGGCATCCAGAAGATCAACAATTAGTTTCTGTTGTTCTCCATTGAAAGTCACGATACCGACCGACCGATCGGTGCCGTCGCGCATGATCCGGACAGCCTCGGCGACCACCATCCGCGCCTCCGCAGGATTGGTGTGCGATCCATTTTTGCCGGGTTCATAAACCCCTTTCGGGACGAAGCGGAAAGAGACGGCCTGATCCGCCGTAACCGGTGACGGAAAGGTAACCAGATCTCCACCATAGTAAGCCTGATTCGAAAAAGCGATCAGGCTTTCATGGCGGCTGCGATAATGCCACTCCAGACTGATGGCCGGAACGCCCGCTCCGAGGCATTCGTCAAGGATTGAATCAAGATCAGTCATCTCATCGGATGTATCAGTATCAGTCGCTGCCCGACCCGCCGTGAAGAAATCCGTGGGTGGCAACTGCTTGGGGTCGCCAACCACGATGACCTGCTTGCCACGACCAATTGCGCCAATTGCGTCCCATGTTGCGATCTGGGACGCTTCGTCGAAGATAACAAGATCGAACGGATCTGCGTCGGCGGGCAGATACTGAGCGACCGATAACGGACTCATCATGAGACAGGGCGTGAGGGTCCGAAGGGCGCCTGGCATCTTTTCGGCCAATTGACGGACCGGAAGGTGACGGGTTTTCTTGGCAATCTCGCGTGTCAGAACTTTGTAATCCGGATCGTGCTGCCGCGCGGCCTCGCCGGGGATACGTCCGGCAAGGCGTGCACGGATCAGACGAATGGCCAGGGTTTTCAGCTTTTCGTCCAGTTCGCGGAACCTGATGATGCGCCCTTCATGGGTTGCAGCCACGAAACTACTCAGCAGAGCAGAATCACTGACGGCGTGCATAGTCCACCAGCGCGCATAATTTGCTTCGAAAACGGCCAGCACGTCATCTTGCGCGACTAACCCGTGTTCGATGGCTTCGATCATGGGTGTCAGACCGAGTTGCGCGGCTTGATGGCAGGCGCGGCGCCATGAACACCAGTCGCGCAATTCGCGAGTGGCCTCTTTCCAGTCCCGCAGCCTGTCCGTGGTTTGTTCGAGCCAACTGGGATTTTCGGGGGTAACCAGCCGGGTAACGTCGCTGGCACTACAATTTCCCAGTGTGTTCAGGGCAGCATCAAGGTCGGTAAATGCCGCGAGATAACGGGTCAGGGATGCGTGGATTGTTCCGCCAGGTGCCAGAAGATCCTGACCTTCTACCAGCAGAGTCCTGAGATGGGTGCGGGCAGTGAGCAACTCTCCCGTTTCGGCTGTACAGCCCGCAAGGTGGGTGCGTGTTTCCTGTCCCCAGTCAAATGCGGCGTTGATTGCGTCGAAGTCAGTATCCAGACTCCGCCACATCGGACCGATGCTTGTCTTGTGAGAAGCATTCCGGAGCTTTTCAAGAAGGGCCGCACGTTCGACAAGAGCTTCAAGGTCGTTTTCACAGTCTTCAGGCAGGGCGATGGCATGAGGTTCAAGCCGTTTGCGAATAGCCTTCTGCCCCATGGAACGGGCCAGCAGCCACTTTTCCTTGACGGTACGCCATTCTGCAAGGGTTTCAGCCAATGGAAGAGCGCGTACGCTGTCTTTCCAGCGGCTATCAAGATCTGCGGTCAGAGCGTGGCACCGTGTAACAGATGCCTGTTCCAGTAATACGGCATCGCGTGTTTCGCGGGCGTTTTCCGTGAAGCTCCATGCCGCTGCGTGGGGCAACAGAAGATGGGAGCAAAGTGCTCTGATCTGCTCAAGCCGCTGATAGGAAAGATTGTTCTGAGGCAGCGAAAGCGCCTTGGTAACACTCAGCGCCGCCTCTCTTAGTTTGTCGAGGGCGGAGAGGGCTCCATTGGCGGCGTCAAGCAGTCTGCCTTCCCACAGTGGTGACCAGTCCGTCTGCTCAAGACCTGCCAGTCTGGGTGAGACGACAACATCTCCGATATGGGCATAAAGGGTCGACAGATCCTCAACGGACTGGACCAATGTATCGTAATCGGCTTGTGAATGAACATCCGCATTGGCCCATTCCAGAGGAATGCGAACGATGGATGCTTCCTGAGCACGAAGAGTGACGCCAATTCCGCGATAGGGCGTCCAGCCATTGCGACGCGGGGTATGGAGATCGCGGACGTAAGCGTTCAGCTCAGTGCGAATGGTATCCAGTGTCTGTTTTGTCCGTGCATATTCCTCAGGCTGGAAATCCTCAAGCGCAGCCTGCGCTGTCTGAAACTGTTGCAGCACCGCCATCTTGTTCGCCTTGGGCGAGAACAGATCCAGACAGAATTCAGCAATGCCCAGTTTGGCCAGACGCGCACGTACCACTTCAAGCGCCGTCCGTTTTTCAGCCACGAAAAGGATCGTACGACCCTGTGCGAGCGTATTGGCAATAATGTTGCCGATTGTCTGGCTTTTTCCTGTGCCGGGCGGCCCGATCAGGACGAAGTTTTCGCCCGCTGCCGCGCGTGCGATGGCCTTGAGCTGAGATGAGTCGGCTTCCATCGGGCAGACGAGATCGGCTTTGGCGAGAGCGTCGTCGAGGTCACCAGCAGGATCAAAACCGTTCGATGGGGCAGAACCTGTCTGCTCGCCGTCCTTGACTCCGTTCAGCAGGCGGCTCGCGACGTCGTTCGTGGCAAGATGCTCTTTCCGTTCCAGCAGGTCCTTCCACATCAGGAATTTCGCGAAGCTCAATGTCGTCAGACTGACATGCTCGCGAATTTCCCATCCCGGAATATGTCGAAGGTGCAGCCGGAAGGCTTCGATGATTTTTGGCACATCAAGGCCGGACTCATCTTCCGGGAGCGTGTCTCCTTCCAGCAGGGGAATCCGGATATCGTATTCGGCACGCAGCATTTCCAGCAGCGTTGTGTTGATACGGGTTTCATCCCCGTGCGCCCGTAGTGTGAAAGGCGATTTGATGCTGGCTCTTTCCAGAATGACCGGAACGAGAATGAGCGGAGCGAGATACGGTCTGGATTTATCCTGAGATGTCCAGGCCAGCGCCCCGATGGTCAGGAAAAGTACGTTCGTGCCGCCTTCCTGTTCGGAGCTTCGGGCATGACGATAAATTTCGGTCAGTGCGGTCTGAAGCTTGTCCTCTTTCCGCTGGACGACGATCTCGCGTCGTTTGAGGGCTTCCAGCGCATATGCTCTGGCAGCGTCCTCGTGATGTCGTCCCTGATGGAGCGCCTTGTTTCTGGGATCATCATCGTCCATGAGCCCCGGTGCCGCGACGAAACGAAGCGGTTTGGCACTGCTGCCGGCGCGCATCTCCGCCACCATGTCTTCCAGCGCAGCCGCATCCGGGCAGTCGAGTTCAATTAGTTGCCGATCGGATTTAGGAAGGTTGAGCAACCGGTTGCGCGCGGACATGTCGAGCAGGCGATTGCACCATCTCTGCACGCGATCTGCCGGACGGTCTGGCAGGCGCTCTTCTTCACGCTCCTCACGCAATGGGGGAGGGGCTTCGAATGTCGGTTGTCCCGCTGAATCATTGGATACGGTTTCTGCCGCTTCGTTCGTTGGCGAGGCAGCAGAGGTGGAGAGGGGACGGATACGGCGCAGGCGTGCCCGGTGAATATCGATAACTTCGCGGAACGCATCCGGATCGTCATCGTCTATGTCGCGCAGATGGGCCTCACCTCGCTCGCATGCTGCGGTGAAGCTGGGTTTGCGTGCTGCCGTCGCCAAAGTTGTTTCAAAGACACGTAGATCGTCGAGTTTCAGGCGGTTGCGAATGCCAGGCAGATCCTGCACCACCGACGAACCCGCATCCTGCTGGGCCAGCCACAGGCCCGCGAAGGCGTGCCCGCGCGTCAGAACGATCAGGGGGCGCAGACCAATGGCTTCGAGACATGCGGCAAACAGGACGGTCGTGTCGAGACAGGTCGCCAGACGTTCCTCGACAACTTGTGTTGGAAGACGGATACGCTGGCCGTTTTCAACGAAAGATGCAGGTGGATTGATGTAGGTGATATCAAGGGCGCAGATAGCGCACCACAGTGCCTGAGCCTGCGCCCATACGCGTGCCTTGTCCCCCTGATAACCTTCCAGGGAAGGGGATTGCCCCGCTTGCCGGAGGATCTCGGATGCGCTGCGCAGGATACGGGCAATAGCGGGGTCATTGGGAAGTACAAAGGCGGCGAGGATGTCGGGGATACCGGACAGGCCACCCCATTCATTGCGGGCAAGCATCCGGACATCGCGTGTTGCCCTCGCAAGTTCCTGTCCTCCCGCACGGGCGACAATGGTCACGACGGCCCTTGACGCCTCGGTCTGGGCCGAAAGCAATGAGCCATCCAGTGTCAGGTCACGATCGTTCAGAACCCGAAGTTCATCGGGACCGATCTGCTGGAGCATCCACGACCGAGGCGTCAGAAAATGCGGCTCGCTGGTAATGGTTATTTCAATAACTGGATATGTATTTTCGCTTCTGTTGTCGAATTCCAGTTCTTCAAGGATCGGGACACTATTTTCCCACAGGCTGGCATTAACCGTTTCCTGTAAGACGATCCGAAGTTCGGGCTTTTTTTCTTCTGTGGTGATCTCAACGGCCTCAGAGCCTTTTTGGAAATTGGGGGTATGGGGCTTTGCATTGGGTCTGAAAGGTGTTTCACCCTTGGGATGTGGACACC
>NZ_JAERLY010000006.1 GCF_018256155.1 Gluconobacter sp. Dm-62 | reverse complement strand
CGCGCGATGCGCTGAACGATGCGGACCGGAAGATCCTGGGGCTTGTGGCCGATGGTGCGCTGGATGCGGCGCAGACGCGTGCTCCAGCCGGGGGCAGGCAGGCTCCTTGCGGCCTGAAGTGCGGCGTGGAGCGGCGTGTCGATCATGGGGAGGCGTTCGACCAGATCGTCCAGCCGGCGTTGCAGGCCGCGCGCGCGGGAGCGGCTGCCTTCGGCACCCAGAAGCCAGCGGCGGAGTTCGGCGGCTTCGAGGCCGGACAGGGCCATGGCGAAGGCGCTGTCGGCGGCGTCCGGGACGTGATGGCCTTCATCGAAGACGTAGCGGGTGGGTGTCGTGTCCTCGTCCGGCAGGCCGGGCGGGGCGAGGGCGGCCCAGGCGGCCTGTGACATGACGAGGGCGTGGTTGGCGACGACCAGATCGGCCTGACGGGCGCGGCGGATTCCGTGTTCGACGAAGCAGGTCTGGTAATGCGGGCAGGCGGCGTGGATGCATTCGCCGCGCCGGTCTGCCACGCCAAACAATGTGCCGGAGCCGAAGAGTTCGCCAAACCAGCCGGGCAGATCGCCGCCCATGAGATCGCCGTCGCGGCTGGCTTCGGCCCAGCGGGCGAGCAGAGCCATCGGAAGGAGCGCTGAGTAACCGTCAGGGCCTCGGGAGGTGGCGACGTTGAGCAGGTCTTCCATGTTCAGCAGGCACAGATAGTTCTCGCGGCCTTTGCGGACGACGACCTTGTTCCGCAGGGTCGTTTCGTCCGGGTAGAGGCGGCGGAGTTCCTGCTCGATCTGGCGCTGGAGATGGCGGGTATAGGTGCTGACCCAGACGGCGCCGTCATTCTGTTCGGCCCAGAGGCTGGCGGGGGCGATATAGCCCAGCGTCTTGCCCGTACCGGTTCCGGCTTCGGCGAGGACGACATTGGGGGATCCGATGCTTTCGCGCGGCTCGAAGGCGGCGGTGGCGACGGAAGCGAAATCGGCCTGTCCGGGGCGGATTTCAGCGTTTTCGCCAAGGATCTCGCGCAGGCGCTGGCGGGCGGCGTTGGGCGAGACGGGCTGGCTTCCGGGCGCGGGGCGTGGGGCTGTTTCTTCCCAGCGCGGCAGGCGTTTCCAGATGCGGATGGCTTCGTAAGGGTGTGCGCCGGTCGTGTCTCGTGGAGTACCGAGGACGTCCGTGACTTCGCCGCTCCAGGCCCATCCGGCGCGGGTCAGGGGGACCATCAGCGCGCGCAGGCGGGTACCTTCGGGCGTTTCGGCCTTGTGCCGCAGTTCGTCGAGCAGGGTTTCGCACAGGACGGGCAGGAGGTCCGCGCAGATGGTTTCGGGCGGCTCGATGCCGAGGGCGAGGGCCAGTCCGCGCGGAGTTGGGGCGACGGTTGTGGCGGGGCGGACGAACAGGAAGAGGTCCAGCAGGTCGAACCATGGGACAGGCTGGGAGAGCGGTGAGAGATCCAGCGCGCGCAGGGCGGCGGGACCGTGGACCAGAAGCGGCGGGGGAAGCTGGGTGAGGCGCTCGCGGGTTTCTTCTGCTGTGAGGTCCAGCAGTTCGCCATCCGGGGTGAGGAGCGAGGACAGGCCGCGACGGGCGACAAGGGCCGGAGCGTCGAATGGCGACAGGAAGGTGGGGGCGCGGGGCATTGTCGCCAGTGTAGCGGGTAGGGGAAAATCCGGCGAGGATGTTTTGCGGGTTTTGCGAACGGAACGTGAAAGCTGGCTGTCTGCAAGGGGTTAGAAAGTGCGGAAAAGTCCTTGAAATATTTCGTAATGTAAAGGATGCGTCCGAGTGAAACCGCAATGTGTCGTATTGCTTGACCGGGAAGAGGTGTCTCCCTACCTTTTCCGGTAATCATGCAGAAATCCAAGACACCTATCGCCCCGTCCCTCTCTCCTGACGCGCCGCTTCCGAAAGCATGGCCGTTCGAAGAGGCTCGAAAAATCACCGCGCGCATGGACGCGCGCGCTTCTGATGCTTCGGAGCAGGCTCCGGCCCTTCTGGAAACGGGGTATGGCCCGTCGGGGCTGCCGCATATCGGCACGTTCGGCGAAGTGGCGCGCACGACTTGGGTGCGTCAGGCCTATGAGGCGCTGACGGGCCGTCCGACGCGACTGCTTGCGTTCTCCGATGACATGGATGCGCTGCGCAAGGTGCCGACCAATGTGCCGCAGCAGGAACTTCTGACGAAGCATCTGGGGCTGCCGCTGACGCGGGTGCCGGATCCGTTTGGCGAATATGACAGCTTTGCCGCGCATAATAACGCGCGTCTTCGTCAGTTTCTTGATAGTTTCGGTTTCGAGTACGAGTTCGCTTCCGCCACGGAGTATTACACGAACGGCACGTTCGATGCGGCGCTACGCCGTATGCTTGAAGTCCATGATGAAGTCGTGGCGACCATTATTCCGACGCTTGGTCCGGAGCGTCGGGCCACCTATTCGCCGGTTCTGCCGATTCATCCCGAGACTGGGCAGGTCATGCAGGTGCCGATCATCAAGGTTGATCCGGATGCCGGCACGGTGGTCTGGAAAGACGAGACCGGCAAGACGTTCGAGACGTCCGTTCTGGGCGGCCATGCGAAGATGCAGTGGAAGGCCGACTGGGCCATGCGCTGGTATGCGCTGGGCGTGGACTATGAAATGTCCGGCAAGGATCTGATCGACAGTGTGAAGCTGTCCTCGAAGATCTGTCGCATTCTGGGCAAGGAGCCGCCTGCAGGGCTGACCTATGAGCTGTTCCTCGATGCGCAGGGGCAGAAGATCAGCAAGTCCAAGGGCAATGGTCTTTCGGTTGAGGAATGGCTGCGTTACGGCACGCCGGAAAGCCTGTCGCAGTACATGTTCCAGCAGCCGACGCGGGCCAAGCGTCTGTTTTTCGACGTCATTCCGCGTGCAACGGATGATTACCTGACGCTCGTGCAGAAGGCTGAGACGCAGGAGGGGCCGGATCTGCTGGCCAATCCGGTGTGGTTCATTCATGGCGGGACGATCCGTGCGCAGGACACCAGCCCGGTCTCGTACACGGCGCTGCTGAACCTTGCGAACGTGGCAAATGCCGACAAGCCGGAGACGCTGTGGAAGTTCCTGCGGCGCTATGATCCGACGCTTTCGCCCGAGACGCATCCGTATGTGGATCGTCTGGTGCGTTGTGCGCTGACCTATTTCCAGGAGCAGGTTTACCCCAATAAGACCTACCGTGCACCGACGGAAACCGAGCGCAAGGGGCTGGTGGATCTGGCGGACGAGCTGGCGAAGCTTGCGCCCGAGACGCCGCCGGGTGAGGTGCAGGATGTCGTGTTCGAAGTCGGGAAGCGCTATTTCCAGAAGTCCGAGCTGCGGTCGTGGTTCGGGTGTCTATATGAGGTTCTGCTTGGGCAGACCGAGGGGCCGCGTTTCGGGATTTTTGCATCGCTGTTTGGGCTTCCGGAAACGGTCGGCCTGATCCGGGACGCTCTTGCGCGGCCTGTCGAAGAGCCTGTGCAGGACTGAGCCGTGGGCATGCCCGGGGATAAGCGGCAGGACCACAAGCCGGGTAAGGGGAAGCAGGACATTCAGGTGTCATCTGTGAAGGATGATATCTGCGTTTCCGCAGCTCCTGCGCCGGTAGATTGCGGCTGTCCGGACGCCGCGCCTTCCAAGCACCGGTGGCAGATTTTCCTGTCGCGCGCTCCAGCTCTCGTGGGGCTGGTTCTGCTCGTGGCGGCGGTGGTCGTCATCTGGCGGGAGCTTCGTCATCTTTCGCTGCACGATATCACCGCAAGCCTGAGCGCCATTCCGGACTCTGCTCTGCTGGCGGGTGGGGCGGCGACGCTCCTGTCCTATTTCATTCTCTCTTTCTATGACCGTCTGGCCTGTCTGCATGTGCGGGCGGACGTGTCTTATCAGCGCTCGGCTTTTGCGGCGTTCTGCTCCTATGTGCTGTCGCACAATCTGGGCTGTGCAGCGATTTCCGGGGCGGCCGTGCGTTTTCGGCTTTATCGGAGCTGGGGCGTGGCGCCGGGGGCGATTGCGCAGATTATTGCCTTCTGCTCGGCGACCTATCTGCTGGGTACGATGGCGCTCATTGGCGGCATTCTGGTCATTGAGCCGCATGCCGTGCCGGTTCTGACACATCTGCCGACATTTCTGCTGAGGCTCGTGGGGCTGGGGCTGTGGGGCGTGTTGCTGGCCTATGTGCTGGTGGCGCGTGTGCGGCGGCATGTGCGCGTCTGGAAGTACGAGATCGAGCTGCCGGGCCCGGGAATTGCAATTGCGCAGATCGCGGTCAGTGCGGCGGACATGGCGGCGACGGCGCTGATTGCGTATTGCGTGCTGCCTCCGCTGCCGCCTGAAGCGCATTTCGGGTTCGGGACGTTTCTGGCGATCTATCTGGCGTCCTATACGGCCGGGCTTGTCGCGAGTGTCCCGGGGGGCCTAGGCGTTTTTGATGGCGCCATGCTGCTGGCGTTGCAGGCCTATCTGCCAGCTTCGCAGATCATGGGTGCGATCCTTGTTTTCCGGCTTTTCTATTACATCATCCCATTGCTTCTGGCGGGTCTGATGTTTGCCGGGCATGAGATTTTCCTGCGGGGCGAACAGGTTCTTGCTTCAGCGGGACAGGCACCACGACGGGTGCGGCCCAGTCAGGTCATCCGGGAATCAGAGGCTGATTTCTCCGTGGCCGTGGCGACGAGCGTTCAGGCTGTCGTGGGCATCCTGCTGCTGCTTTATGCGCTGGTGGCAGATCTGCCGCCGCTTCAGACCTCCCTAGGAGCTGCGGTGTCGCAGATCGCTGACCTGCTGCTAACGGCGGCGGGTGTCGGTCTGGTGGCGTTGTCCTGGGGGCTTTCGCAGCGTGTTGCGCTGGCATGGAAGTTTTCTCTCGGGATGCTGGGTTCTGCGGTTGTGCTGCTGCTGTTGCGTCATGCGCCGTGGGAAGGGCCGGTGGTCATCAGTCTCGTAATGCTGCTGCTGCTCCCATTCCGGAACTGCTATTACCGGCGTGCGCATTTTTTGACGGCGCCGCTTACGCCGTCGATGCTGGCGCCGTTGTCGCTTTGGGCGCTGGGCCTGCTGGGCGTGGGCTGGGTAGCCATCCAGCGGCATCTCGGGCCGATATGGTGGCGCTCGATGATCTATGATGCCCATACCGCCGTGGGACGCTGGTTTCTGGGCTTCTCGGCATTGTGTGGGTTCTATGCCCTGTGGCGTGGGATGCGAAGGACGCGCATCCGGTTCGAAGCATGGACAGCCGAGAATGCCTGCCGCTACCACAGTCTGGCGCACGCCCTGCCGCAGCTTGGCGCGCGTCGCCCGACCGGGTTACTGCTGGATGAAGCAGGCCGTGCAGCCATTCCGTTCCTGCGGACGGGGCAATTCATTATCGGTTTGGGCGATCCCGCCGGAGCGGAGCGCAACTGCGTTGCGGCGATCTGGCGGCTGCGGGATCTGGCGCTGCAGGAAGGCTGCAAGCTTGCTTTCATACAGGTTGGCCAGTCTCTGATGGCAGTTTATAACGATCTGGGACTGACGGTCTGTCCAGACAGGACGGCCGGGACGGTATGCTGTTTTTCCGAGGATTATCGGATGCTGCGGGCTTTTCTGAAGGGTGAGGAACGTCTGGCACGCAAGCGCCAGCCGCAGGCTGCGTCAGGTCTGACAGGCTCATGAGCCTGGCGCCCGGGCTGGGGAATACGCTCAGCAGCTGGCTGATTGCCTTTCCGGCACTCTTTTCGATCATCAACCCTCTCGGGGCATCGCTGATTTTTGCTCAGGCGACGGAAGGGCGTGACCGTCGCGAAGTTGTCGAGCTTGCCCGTCAGGTGGCCCTGAATTCGCTGGGCATCATGCTGGTGTCCATCTGGTTTGGCAGCTGGATCCTCGGGTTCTTTGGCATCTCCATTAATGCATTGCGCATTACGGGCGGTCTGGTTGTGGCATCGCGCGCCTGGCTCATGCTGTTGCAGCCCGAGACGTCCGAAGCGCGTAAGGAAAAGCAGGCGCTTCAGGGCGGTCGAACCGTGACGACGCCGGATCTGCGGGAGACAGCGTTCTTTCCGCTGGCCATGCCATTCACGGTGGGCCCGGGAAGCATTTCCGTGGCCATCGCCCTGAGTTCTTCCACGCCGCCTCATATGCCGACGGCCGATTATTATCTGGGCGTCTCTGCAGCTGCGACGACCATGGCGGTGGTGGTTGCAATTGTTTATGCCTATGCCGAGCGTGTTGTGGCGATGCTGGGTGTGACGGGAACGCGGATCGTCAGCCGACTTGCGGCACTGATCCTGCTGGCAATCGGGGTTCAGATTCTGGCGTCGGGCGCAGAAGGTTTTCTGGTTGAAGCGCTGCGACAGGCCAAGGCAGCCTGAAGATCAGCGCTCGGCCAAGAGGGCGTGGACGCGTTCACGCAGGGCCGGAATAACGTCTTCCTGAAACCACGGTGCTTTCTTTTCCCAGACCCCCGTGCGCCATGACGGATGAGGCAGCGGGAAGTATTCCGGCATGTAATCCCGGAAATTTCTGACCCGCTCGGTGACTGTGCCGCGTCCCAGAACATGGTTCTGCGAATAGCTTCCGACGAGCAGCGTCAGGCGGATGTCCGGCATGAGCGAAAGCACGCGACGACGCCAGAGCGGCGCGCATTCCGGGCGGGGTGGGTTGTCACCACCTTGCGGCAGGCGGCCAGGGTAGCACAGACCCATTGGAAAGATGGCAACATGGTGCGTGTCGTAGAAGATGTCTTCAGAAAGGCCGAGCCAGTTCCGCAGGCGATTGCCCGACGGATCGAAGAAGGATTTTCCCGCGATATGGGCTTTTGTGCCGGGCGCCTGACTGGCGATCAGAATTCTGGATGTGACTGAGGCGTGGATTAGCGGTCTGGCCCCGAGCGGGAGATGGGCCTCACAGACGCGACAGGCCCGGACTTCCGTGAGGAGCGCATCGAGGCGTTCCTCGGTCGACGGCGTGGATGGGATCATTCTTCCTCGGGGATCAGGGGCATTTCCGGCTGCCAAGCATACTCTTCGCGCGGAACGTAAACGTGCTCGCCCAGACTGCGCAGGCTCTCAAAGAGCGTAACGTGTTCTACGGACATCGGTTTGCTGCGGAAGAGATTGTGTCGCTGGACCCACCGGATGGCGTCTGCGCGCTGGCTGGAAGAGAAGTGTCCCAACGTGACAGCAGGCTGGAAGCGTCTTTTTGCGGGCGGGCATCCGGCGCGGCGAAGCGCGCTCTCGACCTGCGACTGGAGCGCTTCCAACTGGGGTGTGCGCTCGACGCCGATGAGAAGGCTGTCCGCGTTGAGACCTTCGCGGATATCGGCCTGGGTGAGAAATATCTCGAAGGGTCTCCAGGCAAGGCGGGAGAGGGCGAGGTCAATCTCCTCCAGCCGGTGTCGATCCGTGATCTCCCCGATAAAACGGAGAGTGATGTGATGGTTCTCGGCAGGAACCCATTGCACGCCGGGCATGGAACCGCGCATCAGCGCAAGCGTTTCCCGGACATCGGCAGGAAGGTCGAGTGCGACAAAGAGTCTCAAGTGGCGCGTTTCCCATGAAAAAGAAGTAAGGGACGGCGGAGTATTCTTGACCCTTCCGGCAAAAACCCCACATTCATGTGGAGTGTACGGACGGCCCTCCCGGGTTCGTCAAGCGCCCTTTTCAGAAGGGCATCTCATTGGAAAAGGTGTCATGGCTTTCAATACTAACTTCAGCAGAGCCGGTGTGCAGGCCGGAGCGGGCAGTCTTGATGCCGGACTTCGCGCTTATATGTGCCGGGTCTTCAACTGGATGGCGCTTGGTCTGGTGATCACGGGACTGGTCGCCTACGGCGTTGCGCAGACATCCCTGCGCGCATTGTTCTTTCACCTTGCCGAAATGCCGAACGGCGCGATCGTTCTGCGGCCAACCCTTCTGGGTGGCATCAGCATTTTTGCTCCGCTTGTTTTCGTGATGGTCCTGTCTTTCGGGGTCAACCGGCTTTCCCGGCCAGCAGTACAGGGGATCTTCCTGCTGTTCAGTGCCGCGATGGGAGCCAGCATGGCCAGCATCCTGCTGAGCTATACAGGCGTTTCCGTAGCCCGGACATTCTTTGTGACGGCCATTACATTCGCAGGAATGTCGCTGTGGGGCTACGTGACGGGCGCCAATCTTGCTCGACTCGGTTCTTTCCTGTTCATGGGGCTGATTGGCATCGTTCTGGCGTCGGTCGTGAACATCTTCCTGCACAGTTCGCCGCTTGCCATGCTGGTTTCAGTAATAGGTGTGGGTCTTTTCACCCTGCTGGCAGCCTATGACACGCAGCGCATCAAGATCACATACCAGCAGTACATGGCATATGCTGGTTCAGACGAAGTCGCGAAGATGAGCGTCTATGATGCGCTCACAATGTATCTCAATTTCGTGAACCTGTTTCAGTTTCTCATCCAGTTCATGGGTGTTCGTTCGGGTAACAACGACTGACAGTACTGTCTGAGCGATACTGGGAAATGTGAAAGGGGCGGCAGTTGATGCCGCCCCTTTCTGCTTTTTGGACTAAAAAAGTCTTGAATTATTTTCGCGAATTCTAAATGGGTTTACATTAAAAATCTGTAATGTTCGTGCTTAATGAAAGTCATAATTAGATCAAATGTGGCGAAAAACAGCCATTTCAACCTGAGGTCCATGTCGGGGGAGGGCTCACGAAATCCGTGATAAGCCTTGTCTTTGAGGCGATTCAGGCGGAAAAAACCTGAGGAACCGGGACAGCCGTGTCCCATGCTGAATGAATTTCAGGATCGGATCTTTGATCCGGTTCCTGACGTCAGGATACGAACGAGAAAGGTAGCAGACTATGGCAGCGTTCGGCGGCACTGATGCGGACCTTATCGTGTCAAACCGTTTCCCGGCGACTACTGCAAGCCGGAACGGATGATGAAAGCAGGACCGATGAAAAAACTCTGGCGATATCTCCCAGCGTTGCCGGCGCTGATGCTATCGGGTTGTACGGTTGATCTGCTTCAGCCGCGCGGCCCGGTCGCAGAAATGAACCGCGATGTCATGGTGGCGGAATTCGTCATCATGATGCTGGTCGTGGTTCCCACCTGCGCCGCGACGCTTTATTTTGCGTGGAAGTATCGCGCTTCCAACAAAGAGGCCGAATACCTCCCGACATGGGATCATTCGACCGCAATTGAATATGTCATCTGGGGCGTTCCTGCCATTCTGATCGCTCTTCTGGGTGCTATCAGCTGGTGGAGCACGCACGCTTATGACCCGTACCGCCCGCTTCAGACGGCTGACAACGTCAAGCCCCTGAATGTCCAGGTGGTCTCTCTCGACTGGAAGTGGATGTTCATCTATCCGGACCTGGGGATCGCAACGATCAACCAGCTGGATGTTCCGACGAACACGCCGCTGAACTTCCAGATCACTTCTGACACCGTCATGACGTCGTTCTTCATCCCGCGTCTGGGTTCGATGATCTACTCCATGCCTGGTGAACAGACCCAGCTGCATCTGCTTGCAAGTGAATCCGGGGATTACCTCGGTGAGGCTTCACAGTTCAGCGGCCGTGGTTTCTCGGATATGAAGTTCCGTACCCTCGCCATGGATCCGGCTCAGTTCAATGACTGGGTTGAGAAGGTGAAGAGCGGAAGCGAAAATCTCGACGACACCACATACCCGAAATATGCTGCACCGCAGGAAGCTGCACCGGTACAGTATTTCGCGCATGTCCAGCCGGATCTCTTCGACGGCATCGTTGCCAAGTATAACAATGGCATGATGGTGGACAAGAAGACGGGCAAGGTCATGCACATGCAGTCTGCTTCCAATGCTGCACCGTCCGACACTGGCATGAAGGAATAACCGACAGATGCTCGGAAAACTCTCCTTTTCAGCCATACCGTTGGATGTGCCGATTCTTGTCGGTACATTCCTCGGTGTTGCTGTTATCGGTCTCGCCGTACTGGGTGCTGTCACCTATTATGGCAAATGGGGCTATCTCTGGCGTGACTGGCTGACGACTGTCGACCACAAGCGTCTTGCCGTAATGTACATCATCCTGGCGATCGTCATGCTGTTCCGCGGTTTCGCGGACGCCATCATGATGCGTACCCAGCTTGCGCTGGCTTACAAGGGTAACCCCGGTTACCTTCCGCCGCACCATTACGATCAGGTCTTCTCCGCTCACGGCACCATCATGATCTTCTTCATGGCGATGGCGTTCATGACGGGCCTGATGAACCTGGTGGTTCCCCTTCAGATCGGTGCCCGCGACGTTGCGTTCCCGTTCCTGAACTCGCTCAGCTTCTATATGACGCTGGTCGGAGCCCTGCTGATCAACATCTCGCTGTTCATCGGTGAGTTCGCTCAGTGCGGCTGGCTGGTTTACCCGCCTCTGTCCGAGATGCAGTTCAGCCCGGGTGTCGGCGTTGACTACTATATCTGGGCCGTTCAGATCTCCGGTGTCGGTACGCTGCTGACAGGCGTGAACTTCTTCACGACCATCGTCAAAATGCGTGCGCCTGGCATGGGCTGGATGCAGATGCCGGTGTTCACCTGGACTGCGTTCTGCACGACCGTTCTGATCATGGTGTCCTTCCCGGTTCTGACGGTGACGCTGGCTCTGCTCAGCCTTGACCGTTACCTCGGCATGCACTTCTTCACGAACGATGCCGGCGGCAACGTCATGCTTTACCTCAGCATGATCTGGACCTGGGGCCATCCGGAAGTTTACATCCTTGTCATTCCGGCATTCGGTGTTTTCTCCGAGGTCACGGCAACGTTCTCCCAGAAGCCGCTCTTCGGCTACAAAACGATGGTGTACGCCACTTGCTCCATCATGGTGCTCTCCTTCGTCGTGTGGGTGCATCACTTCTTCACCATGGGTGCCGGTGCCAACGTCAATACCTTCTTCGGTATCATGACGATGATCATCGCCGTCCCGACGGGTGTGAAGATCTTCAACTGGCTGTTCACGATGTATAAGGGCCGCGTGGAATTCACGGCTCCGATGCACTGGACGCTCGGCTTCATGATCACCTTCTCCATCGGTGGTATGACCGGTGTCATGATGGCCATGCCGGCTGCTGACTGGATCCTGCATAACTCCCTGTTCCTGATTGCCCACTTCCACAACGTCATCATCGGCGGCGTGTATTTCGGTTACATCGCGGGCATGGGTTTCTGGTTCCCGAAGGCTTTCGGTTTCAAGCTGAACGAAGCCTGGGGCAAGCGCGCTTTCTGGTGCTGGTTCGTTGGTTTCTACCTGGCCTTCATTCCGCTTTATGTCCTCGGCCTCGAAGGCATGACGCGTCGTATGAACCACTACGACAACCCCGACTGGTATCCGTGGATGCTCGTTGCTGAAGTTGGTGCAATCGTTATCGCTCTCGGTATCGTCTGTCAGCTTACGCAGCTCTACGTTTCCATCCGTGACCGTAACCTGCCCGAGAACCTTGATCTGACGGGTGATCCGTGGAACGGCCGTACGCTGGAGTGGTCCATTTCCTCTCCGCCGCCGGCTTATAACTTCGCGGTCATTCCTGACATTCATGGTCTCGACACGTTCCACACCGAGAAGCAGCTGGGTCTGAAGGCTCACGGCAAGCCGCTGGCTCCGATCCACATGCCGAAGAACACATCCGCTGGTGTCTTCATCGGTCTGTTCAGCTTCATCCTCGGTTTCGCTTCGATCTGGTACATCTGGTGGCTCGCTGCCATCGGCCTGATCGGTATCGTTGCAACCATGATCCTGCGCAGCGCAAACCGCGACGTCGACTACTATGTCCCGGTGAGCGAAATCGAGCACAACGAGGAAGTCTATTCTCGTCGTATCGCTGCTGCGCAGGCAGCAGAGTAAGAGGGGCGCATAAGACTTATGGCTCACGAAGCAACAATGTCGCCTCTGGCACACGCTGACGACCACCACGGGGAACACCACGAGTCCCCCAACGTGTTCGGCTTCTGGCTCTACCTGATGACGGACTGTGTCCTGTTCGGGTCGATCTTCGCTGCCTTCGCGGTCCTCCGGAACCAGTATGCCGGTGGCCCGTCGGGCAAGGAACTGTTCGACCTGACGAACGTGGGGATCGAGACGGCTATCCTGCTGTTCTCGTCCATCACGTACGGCTTTGCCTCGCTGAACGCGCTGGCAAAGAACAAGACGATGGTCCTTCTGTGGCTGGCCGTTACGTTCGTTCTGGGTGCATCCTTCGTCGGTCTCGAGCTGAACGAATTCAGCTCCATGATCGCAGAAGGCAATGGCCCTGACCGCTCTGCATTCCTCTCCGCGTTCTTCACGCTGGTTGGAACGCACGGTCTGCACGTTACCTGCGGCCTGATCTGGATGGTCGTTCTGATGGTGCAGATGATGGGTCCGCAGGATCTGTCCGAGCGTATGATGAACAAGCTGGCCTGCCTCAGCCTGTTCTGGCACTTTCTTGACATCGTCTGGATCTGTGTCTTCTCGTTCGTCTATCTCGCAGGAGTGATGTAATGACCCAGGCTCCTACCACCACGATGACGGGTGACAGCCACGGCTCTTATCCGTCCTATCTGATCGGCTTCGTTCTGGCCGTGGTTCTGACGGTGGCATCCTTTGCCGCTGTCATGACCCACGCCCTGTCTCCGGGGATGGCGCTTGCCGCACTGACGGTTCTTGCCGTCGTGCAGATCGTCGTCCACCTGGTGTTCTTCCTCCATATGAACACCAGCACCGAGCAGAGCTGGAATCTGATGTGCTTCATCTTTGCTGCGGTATCGGTGATCGTCATTATCGGCGGTACGATCTTCATCATGCATGACACTGCCATCAACATGATGTCCCGCTAAGGTTTCTTCCGAGACCTGAGGGAAGGGCTGACAGGAGAAATCCTGTCAGCCCTTTTTTGTCTTACTGAACGCAGAAATAGATCCGGCCAGTGGGCACAAAAAAACCCAGTCTCGTGAGAGACCGGGTGAGGCATGTCGTGGCTGAAAGTAAATTCAGTTCTTGTGAGGAGCTTCGGACAGCATGCCAGCTTTGTCAGGTTTGTCTTTCCACTCTTCCGCGTCAGGCATGGCGTCGATCTTGCGGGTCATGTTCGGCCACTGCGTGGAATATTTCGCGTTGACTTCGATCCATGGCGCAGCGCGATTGTCGCTGTCCGGGACGATGGCCTCTGCCGGGCATTCCGGCTCACATACGCCGCAGTCGATGCACTCGTCAGGATTGATGACAAGGAAATTCTCACCGGCGTAGAAGCAGTCTACGGGGCAGACTTCCACGCAATCCGTGAACTTGCAGAGAATGCAGTTTTCGGTGACCACATAGGTCATTGACGTCTCCGATCGTCTTGCTGGTCCGGCATCCGGCCGGTTTCATCCGAGCGGGATGATATGCGAAGGTTTGGCGTCAGACGCAAGCATCGTCAGCCGTCTTCTTTGATGGCTTCATATAGAAGTGCGGCTTCTTTTGCCGGACCGCGGCGTTCACCAAGATCCAAAACGCGCCACACGCGCACTTCTCCGCCAGAAACCGCCGGAAAAGTCAATATGTCGCCGACGTGAAGTTTGGCGTGTGGCTTGCTGGTGGGCTGTCTGTTGATGCGGATGCGGCCCTTGCTGACGAGCGTTGCGCAGAGCGGGCGCGTCTTGGCGATGCGGGCATAATACAGCCACTGGTCCAGTCGCTGGTAGTCTTCGCTCATGAACGGATTTTCTCTCTCAAAGCTGCGAGCGCTGCGAAGGGGCTGTCGGTTCGTGGAGGGAGCGGGCGTTTGGGAGGCGCCTGATGGGGCACAGCTCTACGCCGGCGTGAAGCCCGTGTCTTGCGATCGTTCAGGATCATGAGAGGGCGCGGTGGTCCTGCATAGGCGGCGGACGGTGTCTCGGCTGGCTGATGCGCGATGCCGAGGCCCTTGAGGACGGCAGGGAGCGTCTCGGCTTTCACGCCCAGTCTTGAGGCCAGATCCATCGGGGCAGCATGATCGCGACGGAGTACGAGGTGATGCATATCCGCGATACAGCGCTCTGCGATGTCGAGGCGCAGGCCGGTGTCCGCGGCCCGGATCCAGCCGAATTGCCCGTGAATGTCGATCCAGGGCAGGGAGACGCGGCCGGGTGCGGTTGGGCGCAGTGGAGTTTTGTTGTGCAGGGCGTGCAGGAGGCCCAGAAGCACGAGCGGACGGTTGCGGAAGAGGGCGGGGCAGTAAATTGAGAAACGTCCGACCTCGACGCCGCCTTTGCGCAGTCGGTTTCTGAGCGCGGGTGGGAGCGCGTGGTCTTCGGGTAGGGTTTCGGTGATACCGCCGTCTTCCATCAGACGGTGCAGAATGGCCCGGAGCTGGGGTTCGCGCTCGGCGAGTGTCTGACTGCGGTAGAGGGGTTTGAGGTCTGTCTGGATCAGATGGGCCACGAAGCTCAGCAGGCGGGTTTCGACATGGGTTTTCTGGACCGTGTGGGTGAACTCGGCCGGGAAAAGCTGGATGGCGGGACGAAGCAGGGACGGGCCTGCGGTGAGGCGGCCGAGACGGGTATCTTCCCAGAAGATTTCGCCGTTCGTGACATCCAGTCTGAGAGCAGTGTCGGGGGCGTCCTGCAGAAGGCGGATGCGGCGGGGGATTTCGTGAATGAGGGCTTTGCGGCCGGCGCGCAGGATCATCTGACGGTCTGGTCCGGAGGCGACGTCGGTTTCCAGTGTGAAGCCCCGGATGCGCCCGATGCTGTGTCCTTCGACGAGGACTTCACCGTCGGGTTTCACCGCCGAGAGCAGGATGCGGTCGCCGTCGCTGTCGAGGCGGCGCAGGAGGGTTGTGGCGCGGCGGTCCACGAAACGGGCGGTGAGGCGTTCGTGGAGCGCGTCGGAAAGCTGGTCTTCAACCTCGCGGGCGCGTTCCTGCCACATCGCGGAATGGCGGCTCCATTCGGTGCGGGCGGCGACATAGGAGCAGACGCGCACACCGGTCAGGCGGTGCATGAGGGTGTCGATATCGCCTTCGGTTTTTGCGAGGCCACGGATATGCCCTTCCATCCAGTTGGCGGGAACGGAGCCTTCCTTGACCAGATGGGTATAGAGGCGCGCGCAGAGTCGGGTATGGCTGTCATCGCCGAGTTTGCGGAAATCGGGGATCTGGCAGACGTCCCAGAGCAGCGTCGTGGCGCGTTTGCCTCGTGCGATCTCGCGGATGTCCGGATCCAGCATCAGGGATTCGAGCGTGGTGACGTCGGAGGCGACGCGGCCTGCGGTGAGGCCACGCAGCGGGGGCGGGCGCGTCAGGCTTTTGAGCAGGTTGGCCGGATTTGTGAAGTCGAGTTCGTGATTGCGCCAGTAGAGGCGTTGGATCGGGTCGAAGCGGTGCTGCTCGACGGCTTCGACGAGGGCGCTGGACATGGGCGGGCAGTCGGCCGTGGTGCCGAAGGTGCCGTCTTTCATGCCGCGTCCGGCGCGTCCGGCGATCTGGGCGATTTCCTGCGGGAACAGCGGGCGGGGGACGGTGCCGTCAAACTTGCTGAGCTGGGCCAGGGCGACGTGATCGACGTCCATGTTCAGGCCCATGCCGATGGCGTCGGTCGCGACGAGGTAATCGACTTCGCGGTTCTGGTAGAGCTCAACCTGGGCGTTGCGGGTACGGGGGCTGAGCTGGCCCATGATGACCGCACAGCCGCCCCGGCGTCTGCGGATGACTTCGGCCAGCGCGTAAACCTCGCTCATGGAGAAGGCGACGATGGCGGAGCGTGGCGGCAGGCGGGAGAGTTTCGTGTGTCCGGTGCTGGCGAGGCTGGAGAGACGGGTGCGGATGTCGATTTCGATGCCGGGCACGAGTTTCTGAAGCAGCGGGCGGATGGTCTCTGCGCCGAGGAACAGAGTCTCGACGGTGCCGCGTGCGTAGAGCAGACGGTCCGTGAAGACGTGTCCGCGATCGGGATCGGAGGCAAGCTGGATTTCGTCGATGGCGACGAACTCGGCCTTGCGGTCCAGCGGCATGGCTTCGACGGTGCAGGAGAACCAGCGCGCGCCGGGGGGTACGATTTTTTCCTCTCCCGTGATGAGGGCGACGTGACGCTCGCCCTTGATTTTCACGAGGCGCTCGTAGTTTTCCCGGGCCAGAAGGCGCAGGGGAAAGCCGATGATGCCGGACGCATGGGCCATCATGCGTGTCAGGGCATAATGGGTCTTGCCGGTATTGGTGGGGCCAAGGGCAGCACGGATGCTGGCTGGCATGGTATGGTAACTGGACGAGGTTCCGTGGAATGCACCCTTCATGTCTGAATGGTCGGGTGCCTGCGGGGCAAAAGCAAGCATCTGAAGCCTTCCCGGATGATCTTTCTGGGGTGGGGCAGGTCTTTGAGGAAGAAAGTCTCATGAATTCGCATCCCCAGCTTCCCTTCGTAACCTCCGCCGAAGCGCCTTCGGCGCGTCTGGTTCATCTGGTGGCCTGTGAGGACAGTGCGGCTGTCTCAGGCCTTCTGGGAGCGCACGCGGCGTTTCTTCAGGGGCAGGGATTTTCCGCAAAAGACGGGGCCTTCACGCTGCTGCCGGGTGACGGGGGCGTCGGGGCGGCGATTCTGTGTGTGGCGTCTGCGCGCGCGGATGATCCGGTGGCTTTCGGGAAGCTGGGAACAGCGCTTCCGGAAGGGGACTGGAGAGCGGTTCTCCACGGGCTTGAAGACGGGGCGGTTGAGAGCGCGCTGCTTGGGTTCTGCATGGGGGCGTATCGGTTCAGCCTTGGGGACGCCAAAGCTGTCACGACGCGGATGGTTGTGCCCGATGAGGCAAAGCGGCTTATTGCGCTGTCCAAGGCGGTGTGGTTCGGGCGTGATCTGATCAACATGCCTGCCAATCTGCTAGGGCCGCGTGAACTGGCAGATATGGCGGGTCAGGCGCTGGCGCATCGCGGGGCGAGTGTCAGTCTCGTCGACGGGGATGATCTGCGGAGTGCGTATCCGTGTCTGGCGGATGTGGGCGAGGGCTCGGAGCGCAAGCCGGTCGTGGTAGTGGCGCGGTGGAAGGCCCATGAGGGCGCACCAAGGATTTCTCTGGTGGGCAAGGGCGTCTGTTTCGATACGGGGGGATACGATCTCAAGGGCGCGGCGGGGATGTTGCGCATGAAAAAGGACATGGGCGGGGCGGCGCTGATGCTGGCCGTCATGTGTGCGGCGATCGATGTAGGGCTGGATGTGGATCTGGAGCTGCGTCTGGGCTGTGTCGAGAACAGTGTGTCGGGTCATGCCATGCGGCCGGGGGATGTGTTGCGGACGCGGAGCGGCAAGACGGTCGAGATTGGCAATACGGATGCGGAAGGGCGTCTGGTGTTGTGTGATCTCATAACGGAAGCATCGGAAAGTCACCCCGATGTCATTCTGGACGCTGCAACCCTGACGGGTGCTGCACGTGTGGCACTCGGTCCGGATGTGCCGGCATTATTCAGTAACGACGATGAACTGGCCTCTCTCATTCTCGAATCGGGAAAATCGACGGCCGATGTAATGTGGAGAATGCCGCTCTGGCATGGCTATAATGCATGGCTGGATAGTAAAGTGGCTGACTTCGGGAATGTGACGTCCAAACCTATGGCGGGCGCGATTACGGCAGCGCTTTATCTTCAGAAATTCGTTCCGGATGGCCAAAAATGGGCGCATATCGACACTTACGCGTGGAATGATGGTGGCATTTCGGGGCGTCCCGAGGGCGGAGAAGTGTTGGGTCTGCGGGCAATTCTGGAAACATTGTCACGAATTCACAATAATTCCTGATCTTCCATAAAGCGTTTCACTCTGCGAACAGTGCGGCCGAGCGACGGAGTGCTGAAAGATTAGGGTGTCAAACGCGCTTTAATGAGGCATATGCCCTTTATCGTTTCGATGCAGAGTCATCGTCTACTGGATTGTTTTGGAACCCATATGCTTGCGTATGCGTTTCGAATCACCATCTGAGTGCCACCACGGTCTCTTCCGAGATGGAGAGGCAGAAACAATTTCACGTCGACCCTCATCCTGTCGGCTCCTGTTATGGGATCGGACAACAGGTGAGGGACGGACTGCTTAGGAGAGAGATCATGCCCCAGGCTACCAATGATCAGATGCTCAACCTTCTGTGCGACACCATCGTTTCCATGGTCCGTCGTGACGGACCCGACCTTTCCGCCCGTCAGCTTGCCGTTTTCCTGACCTGCTATCTGCGGGACGGGGCTCACACGGTTCGCGGCCTGGCTCTGGAGCTCAAGGTTTCCAAGCCGGCCATCACGCGCGCCCTTGACCGTCTGGGTGAACTTGACCTGGCCCGTCGCAAGGTCGATCCGCTGGATCGTCGTTCCGTTCTGGTGCAGCGCACGCTGAAGGGTTCGACCTTCCTGCGTGAAATGCGCGGCGTTATGGCAGAAGCTTCCGGCACGCGCTCCACGCGAACGGAACGCGCTTCGGCTTCTGTCGAGCGTCTGAGCAGCCGCCGCGCCGGCTGAGTATTCCGCTGATTACCAGCGGTCCTGCACGCGGGTTCTGGCCCGTGTGCAGACATACCCTGTCCACAGAAGCTGTGGCAGGAGGATCATCAGCACGGTTGTGATGATCTGACCTGTGGCGAACGCCGCAGCGCCCCAGAGGGCAAATACCCAATAGAGAGATGTGACAAACGGAACGGGTAGTCCCGAGCGGACAGCCAGCTGATAGAGATGGCCGCGATGTGCTTGTGCGAGCCTGTCACCGGCACGTGCGCGACGCAGGAGCGTGAACGTCACATCCCACAATACCCCCGAGAGCAGGGCAATGACGAGCACGCCTGCGCCCTTACTGAAGCCTGTCATGCCGCCCCAGGCGATGGCGAGCCCAATCGGCTGACTGCCGACATCTCCCATGAAAATCCGCGCTTTTGGAAAATTATAGGGCAGAAAGCTCAGCAGGCAGATGGCGAGCAGCACGAATGCAACGGGCATGATGCCCGCGCTGGCCAGAAACAGGGCGGAGAGAGCCATTACGCCTGAGGCGAGGCCGTTGATACCGTCGATGAAGTTCAGGGCATTGGTAATGAAAACAGCCGCGAGAACGAATGGGATCAGGTCGTAAAGCGGTGCTCCTGTTCCGGCGGCAGCGATCATCGCAGCAAGGAACTGGGCCGCAAGTTTGTAGCGGGCCGGGAAGGGGCGCATGTCATCGAGCCATGAAACGGCCCCCAGCAGGATCATGCCGGCAAGTAGCCCGGTGATGGCCGGCGCTGTCCGCAGCAACGCATGGGCTTCATATAATGCGGGCAGAACGCACAGGACGAAGGCCCCGACGATGCCAATGCCGCCGCCTTTAGGAGTCGGGCGCGTATGGGAGCTGCGGGCGACGGGGTGGTCCAGAATACCGGCGCGGATCATGAGCAGGATCAGGAGATTGCACAGGATAATCGCTGGAATGCAGGCCAGAGTGATGCTGCTGTTAATGTTCTGCAAAGAAAAGGGCATTGGACGACTTTATGGGAGGGAGGCTTTTGGCGCTATAAGGGGCGCGTGACATCTGTTCATCCTACAGGGCCCACGTCTCCGGCCTCAATGCCCCCTTCCGGCCCAGCCTCCCGCACGTCGATGCAGGCTCGCCGTATCGCTCTCAATGTCGCGCTCGACGGAGTCGTCTCCGCATCAGCGGCGCCAGTTGCGCGTTGGCTGGCTGATCCGGCGGGCGGATGGCTGCATCCGTTATGGTTTATCGCCGGGGGCGGGATCACGCTGCTGGTGGGCGGATTGCCGTTCCGTATCCCGCAGCAGTACTGGCGGTTTTCGGGCGTGGCGGATCTATTCAATATTGCCTGTGCATCCGTTCTGAGTGCGCTGCTGTTTGCCGGGTTGCTGCGCGTGGCGGGCTATCCGCTGCCGACACCGACTTTTCCCATTATCCATGCGCTGGTTCTGCTGGTCTTTCTCGGCGCTATTCGCATGATGTGGCGGCTGGCGGCACGGCGCAAAAGCGTGGTTCTTGGTGGCAAGCGCATTCTTCTGCTTGGAGCGGACCATGAGGCGGATCTGTTTATCCGGGCCATGGAACGGGACAGCGAGAACAACAGGCGTGTGGTCGGGCTGCTGACAGGTGGCGCGCAGCAGGCCGGGCGACGGATCCATGACTGCCCCATCCTGGGAACGATTGGCGAGACGCCGGCTATTCTGGAGCGGTTGTTCGCCGCTGGAAAACTGCCGGATGCGCTGGTGATCACGGCGGGGGAGATCAAGGGAAGGGAATTGGCCCGGATTCTTGAGGCTGCGCGGGTCTATGACATTGATGTCCAGCGTACACCGTCGTTGACCGCGTTGCAGCCGGCCGATCGTGTGGAGCTTCGGCCTATCGCGATCGAGGATCTTCTGAACAGGCCGCCCGTGACACTCGATTCACAGGGAATGGCGCGCATGATTGCTGGGCGCGTCATTGCTGTTACGGGGGCCGGGGGGAGCATTGGCTCTGAACTGGCGCGGCAGATCGCATCCTTCAAGCCGGCCATGCTTCTTCTGATCGAGAGCAGTGAATATGCGCTGTGGCAGATCAATCTGGATCTGTCAGAACGCTTCGGGACTGTTGCGTGCCATCAGATCATCGCGGATGTGCGTGACCGCGGACGGATGGCTGAAGTGTTCGGCTTGTATCGGCCCCAGATTGTCTTTCACGCGGCGGCACTCAAGCATGTGCCTATCGTTGAGGACAATCCGGTTGAGGGTGTGCTGACCAATGTGATCGGAACACGGATCGTGGCGGATGAGGCCGAGCGGGCGGGCGCGCAGGCGATGGTGATGATCTCTACGGACAAGGCCGTCAATCCGTCCAGTCTGATGGGGGCCAGCAAGCGCTGTGCCGAAGTGTATGGTCAGGCGCTCGATATGCGGGCGCGGGCTGGACATGGCAGCATGCGCTGCGTGACTGTGCGGTTTGGTAATGTTCTGGGCTCCACGGGTTCGGTCGTGCCGCTGTTCCGGCGGCAGCTGGAATACGGTGGTCCTCTGACGGTCACTCATCCGGATATGACGCGTTATTTCATGACAGTGCCGGAGGCCGTGGGGCTGGTGTTGCAGGCGGCTGTGCGCGGAACACATGAGCGTGCGGAAAACGATGCGACGGACCGGCGTCTCAGAGAGGGCGGTATTTTCGTTCTCGATATGGGAGATCCGGTGCGGATCATGGATCTGGCATTTCAGATGATCCGTCTGGCGGGACTGCGACCCGAGACCGATATCGAGATCCGCTTTACCGGGCTGCGCCCGGGCGAGAAGCTGTTCGAAGAGCTGTTTCATGGACGTGAGGCGCCGGTTCCGACCGATGCACCAGGTCTGCGGATGGCGTCCCCGCGGACGGTCGATTTCAAGGTGGCGACAGCTGCAATGGATGAGCTTGAAGCCGCCTGTCATGCCAGTGATCTGGGCGCCATCATGACTATTCTGTACAGGCTGGTACCGGAATTCATTCATAACCGTGACGGCAAGACGCCGGTTGCGGTCTCCCATCCCGACCCGGAGATGATAGCGCCATGACACGGCAGATTGCTTTTCTCGACCTTCCCGCCCAGCAGGTGCGCCTTGGCGGCAGTATCCAGAAGCGTGTGGACGCCGTCATGGCGCATTGCCGCTTTGTGCTCGGCCCCGAGGTGCAGGAACTGGAGCAGCGTCTGGCGGAGTTCGGCGGTGCGAAACATGCGATCGGCGTGTCGTCTGGGACGGATGCGCTGCTGATGGTGCTGATGGGCGAAGAGATTGGCCCGGGGGATGCGGTCTTCCTGCCAGCCTTTACCTATACGGCGACGGCGGAGGTCGTTCTGCTTCTGGGTGGGACGCCGGTTTTCGTGGATGTCGATCCGCAGACGTTCCAGATCAGTCTTGAATCGCTGAAAGCCCGGCTTGAGGCTGTGCGTCAGGCCGAAGATCTGGAGCCGCGGGTTGTGATCGGGGTGGATCTGTTCGGTCAGCCCGCGCCTTGGGACGAACTGAAAGCCTGGACGGTGCAGGAGAACCT
Source organism: Gluconobacter sp. Dm-62 (assembly GCF_018256155.1). Classification (GTDB taxonomy): domain Bacteria; phylum Pseudomonadota; class Alphaproteobacteria; order Acetobacterales; family Acetobacteraceae; genus Gluconobacter. The sequence continues at coordinate 156,392 of NZ_JAERLY010000006.1, read as the reverse complement.
GACGCTGGTGGCCGATTGTGCGCAGTCTTTTGGGGCGACGTATCATGGCCGCCGTCTGGGGCATGAGGCGAAGGCGACCACGCTTTCCTTTTTCCCGTCCAAGCCGCTGGGCGGCTACGGGGATGGGGGCGCGATCCTCACGGATGATGATGATCTGGCGGCGCTGTATCATTCCCTGCGCACCCACGGCGAAGGCCGGACGCGCTATGAAGTGGAGCGGATCGGGATCAATGGACGTCTGGATACGCTTCAGGCTGCGGTGCTTCTGGCGAAGCTTGACGTGTTCGACGGGGAGCTGAAGCGTCGGGATGCGATTGCAGCGGCTTATGATGCAGGGATGCCTGCGGGAATTGTGCCCCCGGCGCGGGTTTCAGACAGCGAGAGCGCCTGGGCCATTTATACATTGTTGCTGCCGGATGCAGCGAAGCGTGATTCGCTTCAGGCATTTCTGAAAAATGCTGGCGTTCCGACAGCCATTTATTATCCGAAGCCCCTTCATCACCAGCCAGCCTATGCGCCGCATCATGACGGGGCGTCGCTGCCGGTTGCTGAAGGACTTGGCGCGCGGGTTCTGGCGCTGCCCCTCCATCCCGAACTGACGGACGATGACGTCCACTACATTATTGCAGCCCTCAATCGCTGGGCAGGAGAACAGGCGTGAGACGCGAACAGAAACTGCTGCTGGTATTCGGTGCTCTTGTCCTCATTCCGGTGGGCATCATCTGGTTCGTAACCTGGCCGCTGCTGCATGCGTGGAAATTTCCCGAAGTGACTGCGGGTCAGCTGAGCGCGCCGGTCAGTCGTGACCTGACGGGTGATGAGGTTCAGAAGGTCAATCTCTGGCTTCAGTCGCATGAGACGGCCTGGGGTCCGTCGGGCGAAAAGACCGATCTTGCTCCGAAGGTCGTTCTTGAGATGACAGGGGCGCAGGGACAGCCGGTGATCATTTCCATCTGGAAATACAAGAAGCAGGACGACATCGTGGGGGTTCAGCTTGCGAAAGGCGGTCCGTTCCGGATGAATGCTTTTCCAGATGCGCAGCTCATGGCTTTGCAGCCGGACGGGGCGCAGCCTGCGAAGTAAGGGACTGGTGCAGGCTCATGCACAAAAAAGACCGGCCTCCTGTGGGAGTGCCGGTCTTTTTTTGTGCCCCGTCGCGGGAAGGCTTACTTCGCCTGCTTCTCTTCTTCTTCCGTGACCTCGCCGACGGCGCGGCGGGTCTGGTTTTCGTCTTCCAGTGGGGCTGTCGCCTTGTCACCCATGGCCAGCAGGGCGGCTGTAATGGGAGATGCCAGAATCAGGCCGGGCGCGCCGAGAATGGAGCCGAAGACCGTCTGCGAGAGGATCGCGAGGGCGGGCGGCATGTGAACGGCGCGTCGCTGGATCAGCGGAGCAAGGACGTTGCCTTCGAAGAACTGGATCACACAGTACAGGATGGCGACGAACAGGGCTTCGTGCGTCCCGAGGGAGAGGCCCAGCAGAATGGCAGGGACTGCGCCCAGAATGGCGCCGATATAGGGGATAAAGTTGCACAGACCGGCCACGACGCCCAGCGCCAGCGCCAGTGGCACTCCGATCAGGGACAGACCGATCCCTGACAGCATGCCGACCACCAGCATGTCCAGCGCCTGACCGGCCGTCCACGCCCAGAGAGTCGCTCCTGCGGTCAGCATCAGCTCACGCGCGGCAGGACGGTGCTGGGTGGGAACGAGGCGGAGCATTCCATCGATATAGATGGCGGGGCTCAGAGCGAAGTACAGCCCTGCAATAAGGACAACCAGCAGTGTTCCGAGAATACCGAACACGCTGCTCAGAAGGCCCGTTACAGAGCCTGCGAGACCGGAGCCCAGCGAACCCAGTCCAGCAGTGCCAGCCGCGTTGCCACCGAGGGAAGAAGGCAGGTGGTCGAGGACCATCTGACCGACTGTCGAGCCGGAAAGATGCGCTCGGAGTTCACCGGACTGGGTGATGAGAGCCTGTTTGAGGCGGATGAACTGGTCGCTGATGGAGGGGCCGCTGTACCAGCCCAGACCAATCATTGCGATAAGGATCACGACGGTGACGAGGGCGACAGCGCCCTGATAGGGAATGACGGGAACGTGACGCCGCAGCATGCGGGCAAGCCCATGCAGGACGATCGCCACGAGGGCCGAAGCGAAAATCACCGCGAGGACATCGCCGATCAGCCAGATGGCCAAGAGCATCAGGGTCAGGGCCAGCGTGATGCGAATCAGCCCGGCAATTCTGGACAGTTCCCGCGCGCGAGGTTCCGTTTCGCTGCGTTCTGCCGGATCGGAAAAAGAGATGGGCATGGGGAAGGTCTGTCCTTGGTCAGTCGTAGCCGACTGGCTTATGGGCAGAGGGAAAGGGGGTCAATGGCCCCCCTTCTTTTGCCGACGTTTCCAGAGAGAGACGTCGGCAGTTCCGGACTTCATGCAGGATCAGAAGTCCGGGTTGGTCTCAGGCGCTTAGAGCGAGTGGAGCGAAGTCGTCTTCGAGGCTGTAAGGGCCCGCAGTGACGATCTGCAGCGTCAGAACTGCGGCGGTCATGGTGTTGATGTTCAGGACAGCGTTGCCAGCGGTCCAGCGCATGGATGCGGCATCGGGGCTGTACCAGCCTTCGGCCTGCGTTGTCAGATGGGTCGTGATCTGGCGGGTGGAAGCGCTCTCGAACAGCGTCACGTTTCCGACCAGAACGCCAAGGTTGCGGCGATCGTCGAGGAACGGACCGACCATATCGCAGGGGCGGCTGGTGCGGGATATGATCCGGACATCGCTGACACCGTCCGGGAGGCTGAACACGGCACGGTCGTTGACGATACGGCGCGGAGTAAGCAGCGTCCCACACGGTAGTTCCAGACGAAGTGCGGCATCCGTGGTTGTGGCGGTTTTGGTGGTCGCTACGCCGGCACGGGCCGCAATGGCCATCCAGATTGGCTCAACGCGGGCGCGATCCGTCACGAGTTCGGCTGCGGCGTCATGTGCCCAGCTCGCGGGTGCGCCACCGAAGGCGACGACACGGCCGGACTGCGTGAAGCTGTGACGGTTGCCTGTGTCGAGATAGGACTCAGTCATCAGACCATTGGCGAGAATAACGGAATGGCCGTCAGTTTCGACATGCAGGTAGTCATAGGCTGTGATGCTGTAGTCCCAGATGATGGAGGCGCCGTTGACCAGCATGCGCGCCGGGGTGAAGCCGCCATTCAGGAACAGGCAGTGTTCGCCCGTGACCAGCAGATCGGCATGCGGCACACCATCGGCGATTGCATTGGCGAGGATACGGACCGGATAGCCAGCCTGATCGTCGGGAACGCCAGCGCGGACGCGGGCATGAGCGCGTCCAACCCAGGTAATGGTACGGGTTTCGCCGTTCGGGGTAAGCACGCTGTCGCCGATTTCGAATGTTTCGACCGCACGCTCGCCGACAGGTGTTGCAATCAGTGTGCCCGGCAGGAAACAGACTTCCTGAAGGTGGAGGAGCGTGCTGCCATCGTTGTCACGCGACAGGGTCACGGTCTGGTTTTTGTAACCGCTGTAGTTGTCGGCCAGCTTGAAAGAGATCTTCGTATGATTGCTGGTGATGACCAGATAGTCGTTGCTGATCGTAGCGGTCGCATAGTTGCTGTAACGCAGGAAATTCAGGTCGAGCGTGCTGCCCGTATAGAGCTTTGTATTCTGGACGACGGAGCCATAGTTCACGATCAGTTCGCCGCCGCTATAGACGGAGGCGTTACTGATCGTGCCCCAGCTGGAAACAGCAGCTGCCCCGCCGCTCTTGATGGCTGTGCCGTTGGCAAGGCCAGTCAGGACATACTGGGTGCTGCCATTGCCGACCGTCGTGTTGGTGGCCGTGCCACCATAGACAACCTGATCACCACCCGTAAGAACGGTCTGGCTCGTGCGCCCGCCCGCGTAGACGACCTCAATGCCACCTGATTTCACGGTCGTGCCGGAGGACGTTCCTCCGTTGATAACAGCCTGCAGGCCGTTGTTGCTGACCGTGGCAGAGCCTGAAGATCCGCCATATCCGACCACTACAGTGCCGCCATTCAGGACAGATGTTCTGGTAACGGAATCGCCATCAAGAACATAAAGTGTGCGGCCATAGCCGCTGACAGTCAGGCCGGAGGCCGACTGGGTGCGATGGGAATTGTAGGAGCAGCCTTGGGAGCCGTAGGACGGAGTGTGGGACGGGCGGCTGTAATAGCAGTCGGATGAGGAATTATATTCGCGGGGCATGATTCATGACTCCTGTGAACGTCAGCGTTTTGAGAGCTGGAGCTCTTTCCATCCCGCGACCCACATGTCGGACCGGAAAAATTACCTGCTCATAGTGACGGGGGCAGAAGCGCTGATCGGCTTATGACGACAAAGCCGAATCAGGCCCCGACCCCGGAGTGTTATTTTTTCCGTAACGGTTAGTAAAAAACAAATATTCTTTTGAGGAAGGCCACTCGCCAACAGGCCGAGACGGTTTCAGGTCAGCGCTTCTTCAAGTTCCGTCTGGGCCTCAAGCCAGGTTTCCTCAATGTTTTCAAGGCTGGCGTTCAGTGCTGCGAGATGGACGTTCAGGGAGGTCACTTCTGCGGCATCGCCAGACTGATAGAGGGCCGGATCAGCCAGTCTGTCCTCGATCTTCTTTTTTTCAGCGGTGAGCTGGGCCATTTTGCTCTCAGCGTCGCGGATTTTGCGGCGCAACGGTGCCAGCGCGCGGGTCTGTTCCTTACGGTCGATTCGCTTCTGGGCAGACGACGAATTGCCGTCCGCAGGGGGCGTGGTGGTTCTGTTGCGCTCCGCCATTTCAGCGCGCGCCTTGCGGGCACGTTCCAGGAGCCAGGCGCGGTATTCGGCCATGTCACCGTCAAACGGCGAGATCGTGCCGTCCTCGACCAGCCAAAAACGGTCGGCCACCGATTCCACGAGATGGCTGTCATGGCTGATGAGGACGACCGCCCCTTCGAACGCCGATAGCGCGCGGATCAGAGCGTCACGGGCGTCGAGATCGAGATGGTTGGTCGGCTCATCGAGGATCAGAAGATGCGGGGCTTCGCGGGTGGACAGGGCGAGAAGCAGTCGCGCCTTTTCGCCGCCGGAAAGTTCGCCGACCTTTGTTTCGGCCCGGTTTTCGTCAAGCCCGAAGCGCGCGAGCTGCGCGCGGACGGCAGCGGGCAGCGCGTCGGGCATGGCGCGGCTCATATGGTCTATGGGCGTGTCGGTGAGGACGAGCTCATCGCTCTGGTGCTGGGCGAAATAGCCGATCTTCAGCTTGGGCGAATGGCTGTAGGTGCCCGACATGGGCTCCAGACGCCCGGCCAGCAACTTGGCGAAGGTGGACTTGCCACGGCCGTTCTGGCCGAGCAGGGCGATCCGGTCTTCCATATCCAGACGCTGGTTCAGGCCCTTGAGCACGACGCGGCCATCATAGCCTAGAGTCACATTGTTCAGGCTCAGCATCGGCGGGGGCAGGGGCTGCGGCTCGGGGAAAGAGAAGCGGGTGGGCGTGTCTTCTACGACGCTGTCGATCTGGGGAAGGCGTTCGAGGGCCTTCAGGCGGGCCTGCGCCTGTTTGGCTTTCGTGGCCTTGGCGCGGAAGCGGTCCACGAAAGACTGCATATGGGCGCGCTGGGCGGAAATGCGTTCGGCGGCGCGGTTCTGCTGGAGGGCCTGTTCCGTGCGGATGCGCACGAAATTGTCGTAGCCGCCGGGGGTGACGCTGATTTTCTGGTGATCGAGATGGGCGATGGCATCGACGGTATTGTCAAGCAGGGAGCGGTCATGGCTGACGATGATTGCCGCACCGGAGAATTTCGCCAGCCAGGATTCCAGCCAGAGCGTGGCTTCGATATCGAGATGGTTGGTGGGTTCGTCGAGCAGCAGAAGGTCGGGGTTCAGGAACAGGGCCGTGGCAAGCGAAACGCGCATCCGCCAGCCGCCCGAAAAGTCCGAGACGGCGCGGCTCTGGGCGTCCTGATCGAAGCCGAGACCGGACAGGATGGCCCCGGCGCGGGCAGGGGCCGTGTAGGCATCGATGGCGATGAGGCGCTCGTGCACATGGGCGATGCGGTCGGGATCGGTCGCGGTTTCGGCTTCTGCAAGCAGGCGCGTGCGTTCGAGGTCGCCTTCGAGAACCGTATCGAGAATGGAGGTGCTGCCTGAGGGGGTTTCCTGTTTCACACGGCCCATTGTGGCGCGGGCGGCGAGCGTGATGGTGCCCCCATCGGGGGCGAAATCACCGGCGATTGCAGCCAGCAGGGTGGACTTTCCCGCGCCGTTCTTGCCGATCAGACCGATCTTGCGTCCCGGGTCCACGCTGAGGGACGCATTGTCCAGCAGGGTGCGGCCCGCGATGCGGAGGGTCAGGTCAGTGATGGTGAGCAGGCTCACGGGCGCCTCGATCAGTCGGAAGAAAAGAAACAGGGGACGTTAAAATACTGCGACAGACCTATCAGGAACGATGAATTTGCTCTAGTGGAACGGCGGTATTTACCCGCTGGTCCTGCGAGGACCGGTCCTAACCAGGAGAAGAAAGATGGCTCTCGAGCGCACGCTTTCCATCATCAAGCCCGACGCGACCAAGCGTAACCTGACCGGCAAGATCAATGCCGTGTTCGAAGGCGCCGGCCTGCGTATCGTTGCCCAGAAGCGCATCCAGCTGACCGAGAAGCAGGCTGGTGCTTTCTATGAAGTGCACAAGGAGCGTCCGTTCTACGGCAGCCTCGTGTCCTCCATGATTGCCGAGCCGGTTATCGTACAGGTTCTTCAGGGTGAAGGCGCTGTCGCCAAGAACCGTGAAGTCATGGGCGCCACGAACCCGGCCGACGCTGCTGAAGGCACCGTTCGCAAGCTGTTCGCCGAGAGCATCGAAGCCAACTCCGTGCATGGTTCCGACAGCCTCGAGAACGCGAAGAACGAAATCTCCTTCTTCTTCGCCGAGACGGAAATCCTGCCGTAATCTGCGACAGGAACAATCTGTTCTAAGAAAAAAGGCGCGGACTGAAGTCCGCGCCTTTTTTTGTTTGCCGTGATTACTCGAGAATATACTGCGTCAATGTTGCGGATCAGACGATGATCTGAGGCGGACATTGTCTTTAAGAATACGCACTTGAATGCGATCTGGCGAGAAAGGTCCGTTTTCCGGCAGCGGCAAATGGAAGCCGAAAGAGCCACATCCAATACCGGCGTTTCGAAGGTCTTCGCGATATGTATTGGCGATTGCGACTTCGACAAGCTGATCGTCAATAATCAGACCGACGACTTGGGGGATGTCGCTGTATTTGCGCCAACACCATCCGGCTACGAGATCATCGGAAACGGTATCGATCCAGCCCTCGTAGAACGAAAATTCCTCTTCTTTGCATGGCAGGGAATCATATTGAATTTTTTGGACCAGAGCGTCCGCGTCCAGACCAGCTTTAAACTCAGGCCCCAGGAAGTCCAAAAATGCTACCAGCAATGCCTGGGGGTCATTCTGGACGAGGGTTTCTTCCACAAGAAGCGCTTCAAGGGTGCTTGAAAGAGCGACTGTGAGAGTCTCTGCATTTTCCCGCGCCTGACGGGCGAGAAGGGGGCGCGCGGAAGAGGCTACGATTTCATGACTGCCTGTGAGGGAGGTCATCAGATATGGCAGAACAATCAGGCTGCGCAGGTTTGCAACCGGAATGCTCTGGAGGAGGCTCAGCTCGTCTGCTGAAAAATCAGTTATGGCAAGGCGTCGGTTTTTTTCGGCTTGTGCGATCGAAAATTTTCTTAGCTTTTCCCACAGGCCTGCTTGTAGTGCGCTACGAACTGTATGGTCTTCGCCAATCTGCGACCCAGCGGAGATTATTTCGAAGTTCATGGCACTCAGAAGTGTTGCCATTACTGATGACGTCTTTTCAGAAAGACGGGGCATCGCAAGTATGATTGTATTGTCGTCAGTATGATCAATTGCATTTAAATGCAGAACATTTGGAATTGAGAGTTTGTCCATCCGGATATCAGTGTTCCCAGTATGGCTTCCTGTAAGAAAATCAGTGAAGCAGCCAAGATTTTTGAGGATTTCCGTGAGTTCAGGAATGTGCGTTGCTCCAGTTTTATTGAAAGTATCCAGGTATTGTTTTTCAGACATTCGAAGATATTTAACCAAATTCCAGCCAATTCCTTTATCGGCTTCAAAGGTAACCAATGCTTTGGGATCGTCGACATCTACCCACGGACGCAGCTTGTCGCGTGAGCGGACAAGCATGGTATCAAACGGCCTCGCATGGCAGTGAATATACACGATTTCGCAAGGGGCTGTTTCCGCTGAGGATGATGTCAGATGTAAGTCGTGATCCAGCGGGACAATCAACTGATTGCTAAAAAAGACTTTGTTACCGGGATGTTCCTGAAAATAATCAGGACTTCCAATAATATTGAGGTAATTTCGGATTACATGGTAAGTCGTGTCAGATTTGGGCAGGTACGTCAGATAATCTTTGATCTTATCAAAATTACATGACACTTTTCCGTCTTCCGTATGAAAGGCAAGAAATTCATCGCAATCTAATGGGAAAAAGAAATCATATCCCCCGGTTTCGTTAATGCGTTGAGCGCAATCGGTCAGGATTTTGCCCTTATCCAAGTAGTCTTCTGGGCGGGGAAACTGGTTATCGACGTGAACTCCAATAGTAATATAATGTTCAAGAATGCGTTTGACTTTGGGGTTGTCAGATCCGTTGTCAAAAATGAAAAGATTTTCGTATCCGAACAGCGCGCCATGATACTTGATCCAAGGCTCAAGTAATTCGGACTCGTTGCGCTGCATCAGGAGGCAGGCACATCGCAGGGTTTTGTTATCCATACAGGCGATCGCAATCAAATAAGGTTTGAGTCCTGCAAGAGCCTAGCTTGTAAAGGTAGACAAGTGAACGGTTTTATCGAGCGTTTTCGGTGGCCTTATGGACATACGAAAAAGGGGTATTGGGCGCGTGGTGTCCGGGTTTAGTCGTGCGCTATTTTCACCCGGGACGACCCAACCCTTTTCGTAGCCAGTGCTAAAAAACTAAATGTTCCGCTACACAAATAATCGACGCGGCAGATAGGACGGGAATAGCTAAAGTGTCATTTTCTGACGGATCAGGACTGTTCATCCGGATGAACAGCCTCGTAATCACGCCGGGATGTAATTTATACTAAACACACCCGAAAATACTGCAATCAACTCCAGAAATATTCCTGCTCAATATAATTTATTCAATCCAGTAAGAAACAAAATAAGAGTAGGTGATGTCGTAAGGCTTTATTTTGCAAAGACGTCGCAAATCATTTCCAGTACATCCGGATAGAGGAGATGTTCCTGTTCCAGAACGCGGGCGGCGAGGGTTTCGGGGGTGTCAGTTTCCAGCACGGGAACGCTGGCCTGACCGAGGATGGGGCCTTCGTCCACGCCGGATGTCACCAGATGGACGGTACAGCCATGTTCCTTTGCGCCAGCCTTGATGGCTGCTTCGTGGGTGTGCAGGCCGGGGAAGGCGGGCAGGAGGCTCGGGTGGATGTTGAGCATCCTGTCTTCCCACGCATTGACCAGCCAAGGCGTCAGAACGCGCATATAGCCCGCGAGGACGACCAGCATGGCGCCGGAAGCCTGAAGGGCGGCGTCGATTTCGCGTTCATGGGCCTCGCGGTCCGTCCCGAAAGGCTTGTGGTCGATGACGAGGGTTTTCAGGCCAGCTTCTGCGGCGACTTCAAGGCCAGGCGCATCGGGACGGTTGCTGAGGACCAGCACGATTTCGGCGGGGTAGTCCGGCCTGGCACAGGCTTCGATCAGGGCGCGCATATTGCTGCCGCGGCCGCTGATCAGGACCGCGACGGGGACTTTTTCGGTTTTTTTGGGCGTGGCCTTGGCTCTGGCTTTCGAGTGCGGCTTCTTCATGCGAAGGAGACCGGCGCGGTCAGGGTGTAGGCATCATCAGAGCGGACGATCTGGCCCATGAGGAAACCGGTTTCGCCGCGGGCATCCAGCTCGGCCATGACCTTCTCGGGCTCGGACGTGACGAGGACCATGCCGATGCCGCAGTTGAAGACGCGGAGCATTTCGTCGGCAGCCACGTTGCCGGTTTCGGCCAGCCAGCGGAAGACGGACGGAACGACCCATGCGGAGCCGTCGACACGGACGCCAAGGCCTTCGGGCAGGACGCGGGGCAGGTTGCCGGGCAGGCCGCCGCCGGTGATGTGGGCGCAGCCGTGGAGCAGGCCCTTGGCGTGCAGGTCCAGAACCGTGCGGACATAGAGTTTGGTCGGTGTCAGCAGGGCTTCGGCGAGGGTGTGTCCTTCGGCGAAGGGGGCCGGATCGTTCCAGCCGAGGCCGGAGCGGCGCACGACTTCGCGGACCAGCGAGAAGCCGTTGGAATGGACGCCGGAAGAGGGCAGGCCGATCAGCGTGTCACCTTCGGCGATGTTGGCCGGGAGCAGGCTGTTACGCTCGGCCGCGCCGACGCTGAAACCTGCGAGATCGTAATGGCCGGGGGCATACATGCCGGGCATTTCAGCCGTTTCGCCGCCGACGAGGGCGCAGCCAGATTCGGCGCAGCCCTTGGCGATGCCTTTCACAACCATGGCAGCGGCTTCGACCGAGAGCTTGCCCGTGGCGAGGTAGTCCAGGAAAAACAGCGGGGTAGCGCCCTGCACGACGAGATCGTTGACGCACATGGCCACGAGGTCGATCCCAACGTCATCGTGTTTGTCGGCTTCGATGGCGACCATCAGCTTGGTGCCGACGCCATCGGTGCAGCTGACGAGAACGGGATCGGTGAAGCCTGCGGCCTTGAGATCGAACAGGGCGCCGAAGCCGCCGAGGCCGCCCATGGTGCCGGGGCGGTTTGTCGCCTTGGCTGCGGGCTTTATCGCGTCGACCAGTGCATCGCCTGCGGCAATGTCCACGCCGGCCTGTGCGTAGCTTGCGCCGCCGGTCGTGCTGTGGCTCTTGCCGGGGGCGATGTCAGGCTGATCGGTCATGGTCGAAGGTTCCCGCTGGTTGACGTGACGCCGTTCTAGAGCATCCTGCGCGCTGGCGGAACGCCTGTTTGAAGGCGGAACGGCATGAAAAAGGGGCCTGCGATGACGAAACGGGATGTGGACGGGGTTTCGGGAGGGCAGGCGGCCGTTCAGATGGCGTTTCCGCTGCGTCGGGTGACGGCCATGACGTCGGAGCGTTTCATTAATGGTCCGTCCAATGCGGCGGCAAGGGCCTGGCTGGCGCGGAGCCAGTGGCCGGATGGGCGTCTCTGGCTCTGGGGGCCTTCGGGGACAGGCAAGACGCATCTTCTGACGGCCTGGGCGCATGAACATGACGCCACGGTGCTGGATGCGCGTCTGTTTTCCACGTCTTCCGCCGGGGGGCGGATCCGGGTTCAGGGAAATCTGGCGATCGACAACGCCGATTCGCCGGGGGACGAGGCGACCATGCTGCATCTGTTGAACGATGCATTTTCGCAGGGCGACCGGGTTCTGATGGCAGGGCGGCTGCCGCCGTCCCGCAATCATTTCATGCTGCCCGATCTGGCCAGCCGTCTTCGGGCAACCGCGACCACCGCGACCGGGGAGCCTGAGGATGATCTGCGGGCGACGCTGTTGCTGTCACTGCTGGCGGACCGGCAGCTTGTTGTGTCGCAGTCGGTGACGGAGTGGCTGTGGCGTCATCTTCCGCGGACGGGCAATGCGCTGGTTTCGGCGGTAGAGCGGCTGGACGAAGCGGCTCTGGCGCGCAAGCAGCCTATCACGCGGGCGCTGGCACTGGAGATGCTGCCGGATCTGCTGACGCCTGAGGGGTAAGGAAGATGTGCCCTGTCGCGGATGTGTTCCGGAGCGTCATGGGACTGACACAAAAACTCCGTTTGACATGCCCATCCTGCGGCACGACCCTTTGCGCAATCTGTATTTCTGTGTGTTCCGGAAGACCCCATCGTGACGACTGAAGATTCCCGGCCGGCTCCGCGCCGCCGTTCCCCCCGCAAGCCCCGCAGTGCAGTAACCCCGGCCCAGAACCGCAGTCGCCGTCGTCAGACGCCTGCAGTCCGTGCTGAAGATTATGCGCATATGCCGACATCGCCGGAGCGGTTCCTGAACCGGGAGCTGTCCTGGCTGGACTTCAACCAGCGTGTCATCGATGAGGCCGAGAATACCCGCAATCCGCTTCTGGAGCGTGTGCGGTTTTTGTCCATCAGCTCCAGCAATCTCGACGAGTTCTATTCGGTGCGTGTGGCCGGGCTTGTGGGGCAGGTGCGTGAGGGTATGGTCGTCCGAAGCCCTGACGGGCTGACGCCTATCCAGCAGCTTGCGCAGGTCCGACAGAAGGCGCGGCATCTTCTGGCTGAGCAGCAGCGCGTCTGGCATGTGCTGGAAGGGGAGCTGAAGGAGGCAGGGATCGTCATCCTGCCGACCGACTCGCTGGATGAGACGGACCTGGCACAGCTGTCCACATTATTTGATGAGCGCGTCTTCCCGGTGCTGACGCCTATGGCGGTCGATCCGTCCCATCCGCTACCGTTCATTCCTAATATGGGTCTGGCGCTACATATGCGTCTGAAGGACGCGGCATCCTCGGCGCATGTCATGGATGGTCTGATCCTGCTTCCGGCGCAGGTGCCCCGGTTCCTGCGTCTGCCAGCACGACTGAAGGAAGGGCAGGAAACGCCGGACCAGATCCGGTTTGTGCTGCTTGAAGACCTCATCACGCTGTTCGCCGGGCGTCTGTTTCCGGGGCTGGTGATCGGGGCGGCGGGTGTGCTGCGCGTGATCCGCGATACGGATGTGGAGTTCGAGGACGAGGCCGAGGATTTGGTGCGGTCTTATGAGACGGCGCTGAAGCAGCGTCGGCGCGGCGTATGCATTCATCTCGCACTGGATCGCAAGCTGCCGGATACGCTGGGTCGTGAGATGGGCGATGAGCTTGGCGTGGGTGAAGAGGACGTCGTTGTCCTGCCATGTCTCGTCGGTGTGACCGATCTCAAGCAGCTGATCGTGGATGACCGTCCGGATCTGGTGTTTCCGCCCTATACGCCGCGCTTTCCCGAGCGCGTTCTGGACTATGATGGCGACTGTTTCGCCGCGATCCGGGCGAAGGACATGCTGGTCCACCATCCGTTCGAGAGCTTCGATGTTGTCGTGCAGTTCCTGCGTCAGGCTGCTCTCGATCCGAATGTGCTGGCGATCAAGCAGACGCTGTACCGCACGTCCCGCGACAGCCCGATCGTGCATGCGCTGATCGAGGCGGCAGAGGCCGGAAAGTCGGTCACGGCGATGGTCGAGCTTCGGGCGCGGTTTGATGAGGAAGCCAATATCCGCCTGTCCCGTGCGCTGGAAGCGGCGGGCGTGCAGGTGGTATTCGGGTTCGCACATCTCAAGACGCATGCCAAGCTGAGCCTTGTGGTCCGTCGCGAGAACGGTTCGCTGCGGTCTTACGCACATTTCGGGACCGGCAACTACCATCCAATCACGGCGCGGATTTATACGGATCTGTCGTTCTTCACCTGCGACCCGAAGCTGGCGTCGGATTCGGCACGCCTGTTCAACTACATGACGGGCTATGCCACCCCCGCGAAAATGGATGCGCTGGCGTTTTCACCCATCACGATCCGCTCGACGCTCGAACAGCTCATCCATGATGAAATCGATCATGCGAAGGCGGGGCGGCCGGGGCGGATCTGGCTGAAGATGAACAGCCTTGTGGACGCCGAACTGATCGACAAGCTCTACGAAGCCTCCCAGGCCGGAGTGAAGATCATCGGAATCATCCGGGGAATCTGCTGTTTGCGGCCGGGTGTGCCAGGGCTTTCCGATAATATCGAGATCAAGTCGATTGTCGGGCGTTTTCTGGAGCATGCGCGGGTTTTTGCCTTTGGAAACGGCCATCGGATGCCGTCTGCGAAGGCAAAAGTTTTCATTTCTTCCGCAGACTGGATGGTGCGGAACATGGACTGGAGGGTAGAAGCCATGGTGCCCATCACGAACCCGACGGTCCATGCGCAGATTCTTGGCCAGATCATGACGATGAACATCAAGGACAACCTTCAGAGCTGGACGCTCACGAGGGACGGCTACTGGCATCGGGTTTCGCCGGGCGCACATCCGTTCTCCGCCCACGAATACTTCATGAACAATCCGTCCCTGTCCGGCCGAGGCTCGGCTGCGCGGGAGAAGGTCCTTCCGGAGGCACATCGCCCCCGTGAGCGGCCCGACAGGATTTTGGAAGACTGATTTTCATGTCCTCATCTTCACAGCGTTCCGCAATTGTCGATCTTGGTTCAAACTCGGTCCGGCTGGTTGTTTTTGAAGGGGTTACACGCAACCCCCTTCCGATCTTCAACGAGAAGGTCACGCTCAAGCTGGGGCGTGGTCTGGATGCGACCGGGCGCCTCAATGACGAAGGCGTGGCGCTGGCGATGGACGTGCTCGGGCGGTTCCACACCGTCGCCCGTGCGATGGGCGCCGAGCCTTTCGAGGTTCTGGCTACAGCTGCCGTCCGTGATGCCACCAACGGTCCGGACTTTGTCGATGCGATCCGTGCCCGGATGCCGGGCGTGCCGATCCGGGTTCTGGAAGGGACGGAAGAGGCCGATTACGCGGCGCGTGGCGTTCTGTGCGGTCTGCCGGAAGCGAACGGGCTGGTGGCCGATATCGGTGGTGGGTCACTTGAGCTGATCCATGTGGCTGACGGTCAGTATTTTGAGGCCGTGACGACCAAGCTGGGTGTGATCCGACTGCATGACCGCGCGAAGGGCAGCATCGAGCGTGCGGCTGAAATCGCGAATGAGCTTCTGGCCGCCGTGAACTGGCTTCCGGGCATGACGGGCCGCCCGCTTTATCTGGTGGGCGGGGCGTTTCGTGCGCTGGCGCGTCTGCAGATTGCGCGGACGCAGTATCCGCTGAACCTCGTGCATCTGTTTACCCTTTCGGAAGGGGAAGCGCGGGAAATGGCGGACTGGGTGATCAGTTCGCCCAAGCGAACCCTTGAGAAAATGCCCGGTGCACCGCGCAAGCGTCTGGCGGATGCCCCTTTCGCGGCAGTCGTGCTGCGCTGTCTGATGGAGCGTGTGCGTCCGTCCAAGGTCGTGTTCAGCGTCGATGGGCTGCGTGAGGGCTGGTACATGCGCCATGTGGCGTCCTCGGTGGCAGATCTTGACCCGATGACGGATCTGGCAGGAGAAATGGCCAATCGTCTCGCGCGCAGTGCGTCGCTGGCTGGCCCGCTGGTGAGCTGGACGGCACCGCTGTTTCGGGACGAGACGCGGACACAGAAGCGGCTGCGCGAACTGGCCTGCATGCTGTCCGATATCGGGTCCTACGATCACCCCGAATATCGGGCGGAGCAGACCTACCGGCGTGTGATGCATGGTCATGGCGTAGGCTTTGACCACAGCGCGCGAGCTTTCATCGGGCTCACACTGGCCGTGCGTTATGAAGTCTCGATGGATTCTCCCCTGATCGAACCCTCCCGTCAGCTTCTGTCGCGTTCGGAGATCGAGCGGG
This sequence comes from Gluconobacter sp. Dm-62, assembly GCF_018256155.1. Taxonomy (GTDB): domain Bacteria; phylum Pseudomonadota; class Alphaproteobacteria; order Acetobacterales; family Acetobacteraceae; genus Gluconobacter. The sequence continues at coordinate 140,906 of NZ_JAERLY010000006.1, read as the reverse complement.
CGGTACGGTTGGGTCTGGCGCTCCGGCTGGCCTATACACTCTGTGCAGGAACGAAGGTTCTGCTGGATGAGTGCAGGCTCCTCGTGGAAGACGGAACGCTCGTGCTGGTTCTGGGCGCGCGCAGCGTCCGGGCGGCAGGCAGTGCGGTCCGTCGTCGTTTCGAGAGGCTGGCGGCTGCGATGCAGCTTGAATGTCAGGTAAGGGAAGAATGAGTTTGCGGAATTACGGGACGGCAGGCAGGGTTGGTCTTGTCGCGGCAGTGGTCATGTTCGGTCTTTCGGGATGCGGAAAATCCCATGACCGGGGCGCGCTGTGGAAGGTCGTGCACGGTCGCTGCGCTGCGGATGCGGCGCACAAGCCGTGTACGGTTTATGATGAGAAGGACGGTTACGCCCTGCTCAAGGATCATACCGGGCGCGGACAGTATCTCGTGATCCCGACGCAGAAGGTTCCGGGCGTTGAAGATCCCGTTCTGCTGAAGCCCGAGACGCCGAACTATTTCGCGGAAGCCTGGGGCGAGCGTGCGCATGTGGCGCAGTCCTACGGGTTTGAAATTCCTGACTCCCATCTGTCGATGGCCATCAATTCGCGTCCGGGGCGCACGCAGGACCAGTTGCACATCCATCTGGACTGCCTGACCTCCTATGCGCGCGGCGAACTCGACAAGAACATGATCACCGAGACCTGGTCGCTCGTGTCGCTGTACGGGCATCCCTATCGGGCGCGGATCGTGGCATCGCTGGACCCGTCACCGTTCCGGGTGATTGCCGCCGACGACATGTCCATCCATACGCTCGTCATTACGCCGGCCAAGCATGGCGGGTTCATCCTGCTGGATGACATGGCGCATGTGTTCGACCACGGATCGGGGGAGGAGCTTCAGGATCATTCCTGTCATCTCGATGATCCGCATCACAAGACCATGATCATGGATGGTATGGACATGGGCGAGCATCCCAACGGCATGATGTAAAACAACTTTTGGTTGTTCCGGGATTTCGGGTATGGCAGGGTTCGATCAATCTCGAACAATCTGCATTCCCGGAGACCGGTCTTGAAACTGGCAGCGAAATCGCCACCAAACTGGCCACTGCTGTCGCTCGCCGTTGGTGCGTTTGCCATCGGCACGACAGAATTTACCCCGATGGGCCTTCTGCCCGTCATCGCCCATGGTCTTCAGGTCAGCGTGCCCAAGGCCGGCGGTCTGGTGACGGCCTATGCGATGGGCGTGATGATCGGCGCGCCCGTCATCACGCTGCTGATGGCACGTTTTCGGCGCAAGTTGGCCCTGATCCTGCTCATGGGGCTGTATGTAGCCGGAAATCTGCTGTCTGCCGTTTCCAACAGTTATGAACTGCTGTTTGCCGCCCGCGTCCTGACCAGTCTGGCGCATGGGGCGTTTTTCGGTCTCGGCGCGGTCGAAGCTTCCTTATCTGTGGCACCCTCGCGGCGCGCGAGTGCGGTGGCGTCCATGTTCATGGGGCTGACGATCGCCAACATCATCGGTGTTCCGGCGGCGACGTGGCTGGGACTGAATTTCGGCTGGCACAGCGCCTTTGCCGTGACAGCGACGCTGGGTCTCGTAACCATGCTGGCGGTGCAGCTTGCGTTGCCGGCCCGTGAGGTTGGTCCGGCTCCGGAAGTCGGGCGTGAGCTGCGGGTTCTGGTGAAGGCCAATGTTCTGCTGGCGCTGCTGACGACCGCGATCGGGGCGGGGGCGATGTTCGTACTCTACACCTATATCGCGCCGATCCTTGAACACATCACCCATGCCAGCCCGACGGTCATTACCGTGGCGCTGATGCTCACGGGTGTCGGGTTCTCCATCGGCAACGCCGTGGGTGGTCGGAGTGCGGACAAGTCTCTGGACGGGAGCCTGCTGGTCTTTTTCCCCATCCTTGGCGTCATCATGCTGATCTTCCCCTGGATGGCGCAGACCGTGCCGGGCGCGCTGTTTGCATCGCTTCTGTGGGGGGCGTCCACGTTTGCGCTCATGCCCGCGCTTCAGATGCGGGTGATGCAGGCAGCGCATGACGCGCCGGCGCTGGCATCGTCCATGAATATCGGGGCGTTCAACCTCGGGAACGCGATCGGCGCGGCTCTGGGTGGTATCGCGCTGTCGATGGGGTTGGGCTATGGCGGTGTTTCCGTTATCGGAACGGCTCTGGCCCTGGTCGGGGTCGGGCTTGTTCTTCTGTCCCGAAAGGTGGCTCCTCCATGATCCGTTCTCTCCTGCTCGCCACCAGCCTGTTTGTTGGTGGTGCGATGGTGCCTCTGGCTGCTACGGCCGCACAGCCTGCGAATGTGGGTGATGCCATTCTGGCCGCCAGCGCCTATCACGACAGTGGCGATTATCAGCACGATTTCGATGTGGTGATCGCGCAGGCGCGCCAGTGGATTGACCAGACGGCGGTGAAGACGCGCCGCCCTGCGATCGTACTCGATATCGATGAGACGACGCTGTCCAACTGGGATGAGATTCGCGCTGACAATTTCGGGTATATTACGGCGGGTCCATGCGATGCGCTGCCCAAGGGGCCCTGTGGTGCTGATGCCTGGGAGAAGAGCGGACGCGCCCCGGCTTTTGCGTCCACGCTGGCGCTGATCAACGATGCGCAGGCCCATCATGTCGCTGTGTTTTTCGTAACGGGGCGGCATGAAGACGAGCGTGATGCGACGGAGCGGAACCTGCATCTGGCGGGGATCAGCCATTGGGACGGGCTGTATCTGCGGCCAATGACGTCTCATGGTTATGCCGCGCTCTACAAAGCACCGACCCGCGAGCGCATCGAGCGCAAGGGGTATACGATCATCGCAAGTCTGGGAGATCAGCCTTCTGATCTGAGCGGTGGCTTTGCGAAAAAGGCTTTCCTTCTGCCGAATCCGTTCTACCGTATCCCGTAACATTATGTAATTCCGGGAACGGTAACCAGTATGCGTCTATCCTCAGCTCTTGCACTTCTATTCGTCGGGATCTGGGGAGGGGCGGCTCATGCTGCTTCCACACCTGCCGAAAAGGCCAGGCTTCTGTGGTCGGGTCCGCAAGGGCGTGTCGAGGGGCGGGCCTGCCAGGCTCCTGCCGGAAGGCCGCAGTCGTTCTGTATCGTCTGGACTGGCAAGGGCGCTCCGGTTTCCGAAAATATTGAGGGGGCTCCCGGCTCCATTGCGACGCTCTGGCGGAGGACGTCGCTGAAGCCGGAGTTGGAAGCTGCGCCGGACCTGCTGTTTTATGCGGCTAGTGGAGGATCTGGGCTATGCGGAGATTATGTTGCGTTGCAGTTTGCGCAACTGCCGCATTTTCAGAAGATCCATGACTGTCGGCAGCCTGAATATCCGCCACAGGCTGCTCCTGCCACAGGACCATTCGGGTTTTCGCTGGCGATCCCTGTGATGATGCCGTTCGGTGCTTCAGATGCCGATAGTGTGTCCACACCGGTTCCCGTGATCTGGCGTAAGGGAACATTCGCGCTGGATGCGGCCCGGGCAAAGCAGGGCTCGTTGTCGGTTGTTTCACAGGCCTTCAAGGGAGCGTCCATTGGGAACGAAACCGGAGCATTCATGTGGGAAGTCCGGCGTCATTTGCCGGGGCAGGGCCTGCCTACAACCACGCAGATCATGCTGGATCTGATCTTCAGGGGGCATGCCGATCTGGCGCAGGCACTGGTTCATAACAGTACCAATTCGCATTTTGATGCCTCACTCTACTGGAGTGATCTGTGCGCGATCCTGGTGGCCGATCCCAACTGGAAGATTTTGATGCATGGGGTTTTGCCCGGTGCGGCGCAGGTTGAGGCGGCCGCGCAAACGGGAAAGCGGCTGCGTGAAAGAGCGGCTTATGTCCGGGGCTTCTAGAAGCTGGATGTGAGAGAGCCCGGTGCCATGATGGCGCCGGGCTTTTCTTGTGTCAGAACGATTTGAGGAGCCGTTCCAGATAATCCAGTTCGCTTTGCGGGCGGGTGCGGTCCGAGGCGCGGCGGCGGAGTTCGCGTTCGATGTCCCGGGCGCGGTCACGGGCGCTTTTGTCCGGAATGTGGGCGTCGGAATCCTTGCCCTTGTCGCCTTCGCCCAGTTTGCGGCCCAGCGGATCCTGATCCTTCTGGTCATCATCGTCGCCGTCTTCATCGCCGGCCTGGGGCTGGTCGCCGTCATCGCCCTGCTGGCCCTTTGCGCCGTGCTGGGGTTTGTCGGAGCCGCCTGCGCCACCGGACGGAATAAAGCTCAGGCTGCCGCCGCCCTGTCCGCCCTTGCCGGAGCCGCCGGATTTCTGGTTCTGGCGCATCTGCTTGCCGGCTTCGGAAAGATCGGCCAGCACCTTCTGTTCGGCTGTCTGTGCTTCGGCATCCTTGCGGTCCGCGAGGGCTTCGCGGGCGCTCTGCATGTCCGTTTTTGCCTTGTCGAAGGCCGTGGCGGGTTTGCCGGTCAGGTCCTTGACGCGGCGGCTCAGGATGTCGTTGACGCGCTGGAGGGCGCGTTGCAGGGCATGATCCGTACGGCGTCCTTCGGACTGGGCGGCAACCGTTGCCGGATCGACCGGGGCGGCTGGCTTGGTGCTGGCCGGCTGTTCCATGCCGGGCGGGGGCTGCATGCCAAGCTGGCGGAGCAGATCTGCCGTGGACATCTTGCTGACATCGGGTGGATTACCGTCATCAGGCGGGGCAGCGGCCTTCTGGGCTGCGGAGAGACGCGATTGTGTATGGTCGAGCAGGGTGGTCTCGCGGTGAACGAGATCATGCAGGGCTGCGCGCTGCGCCTGTGCTTCGGCCTGTGCCTTCATCTGGGCGGCAAGGGCCTTGAGGTCTTCGGGGCTGGCCTGACGCATGCGCTCGGCCATGTCTTCCATCTGCTGAAGCCGCTTGAGAGCCTCGTCGCCATGGCCCTGATTGGCTTCGGACTGGAGGCGGCGCATTTCGTCGGAGAACGGATCGGCCGAGCTGGTGCCGGATTGCGGCATCATGATGCCGCTCTGGGCCGCGCGTGAGAACAGGAGCTGCATGCGGCGGTTCAGGGCGTCCTTGAGGGCCTGTGTTCGGCGTTGCAGTTCTTCCTGCTCGGGGAGGGTGTGTCCCTTGTCCCCCAGATCACGCATGTGGTCGAGCTGCTGCTGCACGCCCTGCTGGGCGGCGCGGACTTCAGCGGCGGCATCGGCGATTTCAGGCCCGTCGCGGCGGAGGTCGTCTAGATAGAGTGCAAGTGCCCAGAGGTCACCGGGGACGCGATCCGCCGAGCCTTCGGGGGCGTCTTTCTGAAGGGACGCGATCTCAAGCCCCAGCGCTGCAAGGATGGAGCGTTCCTCGGTTGTCTGCGTCAGAAGGGATAGTTCGGCTGCGGCCTGCGACGCGCGTTGCTGGCCGAGCATAAGGCGGCGGCGCAGGGCGACGAGGGCGCGGGCCAGAGGATCAGTGAATTTGCGGGCGCCGATCTGGAACCTGACGATATCGCTGCGGCTTTCGCGGCCTGAAGCGCTTTTGGCGTGCAGGCGGCCTTCGACGTCCATTCCGGCGAACGGATCGGAGGAAAGGTCTGGCGTGGCGACGCCTTTTGCGTCTTTGGGCTGGCCGTCGAGGGGGATGGGGACGCGCAGGATGCGGCCTCGTGTCAGGCCCGGCAGGTTGATTTCGGCTTCAAGGGAAGCGACGCCGTAGGTCTGGTGGACGTGCCAAGGCAGGCCGGTGCGCCAGTCGTCTTGCTGGGGGCCGGGTTTGCCATCCCATGTGACGGTCGGGGGAAGGTCGGGTTCGACCGTGACGCGCCATGAGCCAAGGGTGCGGCCCCGGACGGTGATGCTGACGGTGCCGGACTGCTGGAGCGTGCCGTGGCTGTTCCAGCTTTCGGTGTCGAGCCGGTTTTCTGCGATGGTAGCGAGGCCAGAGAAGCCGGGTTTTCCGTGGGCGCCCGTGATGGTGGCGTTGAGGATCGCGCCTTGCGGGACATTGAGCGTATTGCGCCCTGTGGCAGAGAGAAAGATCGGTGCGCCCGGTGCATAGGGCGGACGGTCAATCCAGGCCTGAAGGGTCGGCAGGGGAACGCTGTCGTCGTCTACGCCCGGGATCAGACCGGCGTGAAGCCGAGAAGGGCTATGCGTGCCGCCCAGAAGTGCGGCAATTGCGATGGCCAGCGGGACCGCAATGAGCGCGAGACGTTCATGCAGACTTGTTTCAGGATGAGGAAGTCCGACGCGCAATGTGCCCAGCGAAGCAGTGACACGCTCGACATGGCGGGACCAGATGGCGGATTGCTCGCCGTTTCCGACATAAGCTGGCCGGTCGGTCAGGCTGAGGAGGGGCTGGTAGGCCAGTTCCGAATCACGTTCGATTCGGCGGTCGGCCACGGGGATGCTGACGGGAGCAACACGACGCAGGCCGGAAATGGTTAGCCACAAAGCCGTACCGAAAACGCCGACTTCCAACGCGGTATGCAGCCAGTCCGGCAAGGACTGCGGGATGCGGGCAAGGCAGGCCAGACCGTAGAACGCGACCAGAAGCAGGGGCCAGCGCAGGGGCTCCCACGCGCGTTCCCACCACAGGATACGCTGGGCCTTGCGGCGCAGGGCTTTGAGGTGAAGGGCCGGGTTTGGCTCAGCCATGGTCGTCCTTAGCTGTCAGCCATTCCGGAACGGTTTCGGCAGCGATCAGTTCCGCAACGCTCTGGCGCTGGCGGATGATCTCCCATTTTCCATTGTCGATCAGGACCTGCGCCGCGAATGGGCGGGAATTATAGGTCGAACTCATGACCGAACCGTAAGCGCCGGTATCCAGCAGGGCGATCAGGTCGCCGCGCTTTGTGTCCGCAGGCAGGGCGCGGTCGCGGGCGAAAATGTCGCTGCTTTCGCAGACCGGCCCTACGATGTCCCAGAGCTTCGTCGGAATGGTCAGGCCTGCGGGGGCGACAGGCATGATGCCGTGCCACGACTCATAAAGGGACGGGCGCGCAAGATCGTTCATGGCGGCGTCGAGCACGACGAAATCGGGATTGCCGGCCTTGGTTTCAATCACGCGGGTTAGCAGAAGGCCAGTCGGCGCGGAGAGCCAGCGGCCGGGCTCGATGCTGAGCCGGACGTCGAGATCGCCAAGTGTCTCGGCGATGACGCCGGCGAGCATGTCGGGCGAAGGGGCGATTTCGTCACGATAACGGATTCCGAGGCCACCGCCGCAGTCCACGGCTTCGACCGTATGACCGGCCGCGCGGATTTCGCGGACCATGTCGGCCAGTCGGATATAGCCTTCGCGGAAGGGGCCTGCGGTGAGCATCTGGCTGCCGAGATGGACGGCCAGCCCGACGAGGCGGACGTTCTTCAGGCTGGCGGCTTCACCATACAAGGCGACAGCGCGGCGGTGCTCAATGCCGAATTTGTCTCCGGCGCGGCCGGTGGAGATCTTGTCGTGGGTGTCGGCGTCCACATCCGGATTAACACGCAGGGCAGCGCGGGCGACGCGGCCGCAGGCGCGGGCAATCTCGTCCAGACGGTACAGTTCCTCGACGCTCTCGACATTGACCTGTGCGATGTCGTGCTCGACGGCAGCCCGCAGTTCCGCATCGGACTTGCCGACGCCGGAGAAGACGATGGCCGAGGGCTGGATTCCGGCATGGAGTGCGCGCTGCATCTCACCACCACTGACGATATCCACACCGTAGCCGCACTGGCGCAGGATGGTCAGGGTTGCCTGATGGTCCTGCGATTTCATGGCAAAATGCATGTTGACCGGCAGGTTCCGGGCTTCGAACGCCTCACGTAGGGCTTTGGCGCGGCGTCGGAGCGTTTCGGCTCCCGTGATCCAGCACGGCGTGCCGACCGCGGCTGCGATGACGTGCAGGGGCACGCCTTCGAACAGCAGGCCGTCCCGTGCGTCCATCTTCAGGGAGGGGCGGGTTTCCAGCATGTCGTGGAAGGATGGATCGGTAGCGGGGTCGGAAGGAAGCAGTGCACTCATGATGTTGATACCGTATCTCTCTTGGAAGCATGTTCCAAGCTGAACCCGCAGGGGATAATGTCATTGGCATGATACAGGAACTGATCCGAGAGGCCCTTGAGGCCCGTTCGCGTGCCTATGCACCCTATTCGCGCTTTCAGGTTGGCGCTGCGCTGCGGTGTGAGGGTGTTGTCCACTCTGGCTGCAATGTCGAAAATGCCGCCTATCCGCTGGGCACCTGTGCCGAAGCGGGAGCGATTGCCGCTATGGTGCGCGGTGGCGGGCGTCGCATTGAGGAAATCGTGATCGTAGGCGGGGACGCGCCGTGTACGCCATGCGGCGGATGCCGCCAGAAGTTGCGGGAGTTCGGGTTACCGGAGTTGCCGGTTCACATGATTGATCCGCAGGGGAAACTGCTCATGACCCGGACGTTGGCGGAGCTTCTGCCTGATGCATTTGGGCCGGATCACCTGGGATGAAACGCGCCGGGGCGCTGCTGATGTTCTGTCTGTCCGGGGGAGGGGCTCTGGCCGTTCCGGCGGTGGCACTGCCGGGACTTGGTCCGGACAGTCATCGCAGCGTTGTGGATGTGAACGTGGCGCCCTGGCGAATTCTGGGGCGTGTTCAGACGTCTCTTGGTGGGCGTTGCACCGGATTTGCCGTGGCGCCGACTGTGATGGTTACGGCGGCGCATTGTCTTTGGCTTCCCGCGACTCATCATTATATCCAGCCGGGCGATATTCACGTCCTGATGGGATATGCGGTGGGGCAATACCGGCTGCATGCGCAGGTGACACAGTTTGTTATTGCTCCCGGCTACGACCCTGCCAATGAAGGAGGGACAGCCCCCGAGGACCGGGCCACGCTGATTCTGGATCGGCAGGTGGTCACGCCCGGAGATCTTGTTCCTTATGGCGTCGCGCGTCTGGGGGATCAGGCGATGCTGGTCGGGTATCCACAGGATCGGTCTGAAGTTCCGTACGGGGATATCGCATGCCAAATCAACGGGTTGGCTGTTAATGGCCTGATCCATCACGACTGTTCGGCCACTCGGGGGGACAGTGGCGGTCCCCTGTTCGTGCGGCAGTCTGATGGAGAGTGGGCTGTCGTTGGGATTGATGTGCTGGCGACGTCAGGGCGCGGCGGGTTTGCTGCCCCCTTGCCACGGTGAACCCGGAAATATTTTTCAGGTTCCCATGCGTCAGATGCACGTCAGAAAAAATTCACACATGCAAACATAAGCCCGGTCGCGACGTTGCACAGGGCAGGACGCCAGATTGGGTGTTACAGGTTTTTCAATCCCGGAAGGTGATTGCCATGTATGTCATGTCCATGAAGGAGGCTTCGTCGCGCGTTACTCCGAAAGGAGGATCCCGCGGAGACTCCAAAAGGGTTAACAGAAAGCATGTTCTTGTTGTCGAGGATCAGGCGCTCCTGCGCTTTCTCGCGGCGGATATGCTGGAAGAAGCAGGTTACGAAGCCTCTCTCGCAGCTGATGCGGGCGAAGCGCTGGCGGTGCTTGAGCGACACCCGGACATTGGCACCATCTTTTCTGACGTAAATATGCCTGGCGATATGGATGGGGTAGGTCTTGCCTGCCTGATCCGTGAGCAGCGCCCTGAAATTGGACTGGTTCTGACGTCAGGAACCCGAATTCAGGATCTGGGGAAGCTGCCAGGAGGCACGATGTTTCTGTCCAAGCCCTATGAATGGGACGAGGTCTATCGCTGTCTGGAGCGTATCCGGCACTGAAGTACCGATAAATTGTAAGGGGGAGAAATCAATGTGGTGCACCCGAAAGGACTTGAACCTCTAACCCCCAGATTCGTAGTCTGGTGCTCTATCCAGTTGAGCTACGGGTGCGCTGTGAGGCGGGGTTTTACAGAGGCTTAACTGACCTGACAACCCCGCTTTCGAAAAAATTTCAGTTCCGCGTCATGGTGATATGCGCACGGCATGACGGCGAGCCGAAAATGCCGCCGATGGCCTGTCCGACGGGGTAGCCGTTGAAGACGACAGCCGTGTTGTGATGGTTCATGTCCGTCATGGCGAGTTCGGCATGATAGCGATGGGTTCCGGGCGTATATGTGCCGTGCAGAACCTGTGAGCCGTCTTCTGGTGTGAACAGAATCTCCTTGCCGCGGATCCGCAATGTTGAGGGGCGTGTGGTCGGGCAGGTGCCCTGATCTGTAACGAGCGCACCGACCCATGAGCCCTGCGGATCATGTCCGGGGTCGGGAGTACCGGCGCAGGCGGCGAGAAGAGCCGTGGCGGAGAGGGCGAAAAGTGCTGGCAGGCGCATGTTGTTCCTGTTCCATGTTGCAGAATGGATGACGCAGACGACACAACACCTTATAGGAGAGCCTCAAAAGGCACCATGAAACCGGAACGCGAGGCCATGACATTGACCCAGCAGGACGCCAGCACCGTCGAAAAGCTCGACGAAACTCTTCACGAAGACCGTATCCTCATTCTGGATTTCGGCAGTCAGGTGACGCAGCTCATTGCGCGCCGCGTCCGCGAAAGCGGCGTTTACTGCGAGATCTGGCCATATACCGCGACTGAGGAAAAGATCCGCGCTTTCAACCCGCGTGGCATCATCCTGTCCGGCAGCCCGGCCAGCGTGCATGACGAGAATGCACCGCCGATTCCGGAAGTGGTTTTCGCGCTGAACCGCCCTGTGCTGGGGATCTGCTATGGCCAGCAGGCGATGTGCCAGATGCTGGGCGGCAAGGTTGAGAACCACGAGCACCGCGAATTCGGTCGCGCTTATATTGATATTGCCGAAGACTGCTCGCTGTTCCGGGGTGTCTGGGCGCGCGGCAAGCGCGAGCAGGTCTGGATGAGCCATGGCGATCGCGTCACGCAGCTTCCGCCGGGTTTCCGCGCTGTCGCCCATTCCGAAGGCGCACCGTTCGCGATCATCGCGGATGAGGGGCGTCGTCTGTATGGCGTGCAGTTCCATCCGGAAGTCGTGCACACGCCCCATGGTGCCGCGCTGATCCGCAACTTCACGCATAATGTTGCGGGTTGCAGTGGAACCTGGACGATGGCGGGTTTCCGCGATCTGGAAATCGCCCGCATCCGCAAGCAGGTCGGTTCGGGGCGTGTGATCTGTGGTCTGTCGGGCGGTGTCGACAGCTCTGTTGCCGCCAAGCTGATCCATGATGCGATCGGCGATCAGCTGACCTGCATTTTCGTCGATCCGGGCATCATGCGCACGGGCGAGACGGACGAAGTCGTCAAGACCTTCCGTGGCCGCTTTAACATCCGCCTTGTTCATCGTGATGCGTCTGAGCTGTTCCTGCGCGAACTGGCTGGCGTGACGGACCCGGAAACCAAGCGTAAGACGATCGGCCGCCTGTTCATCGAGGTCTTCGAGGAAGAAGCGGCGAAGCTGGGTGGCGCGCAGTTCCTTGCACAGGGCACGCTGTATCCGGATGTGATCGAGAGCGTGAGCTTCTCGGGTGGTCCGTCCGTGACCATCAAGTCCCATCACAATGTCGGCGGTCTGCCGGACCGTATGAACATGGAACTGGTCGAGCCGCTGCGTGAGCTGTTCAAGGACGAGGTCCGCATGCTTGGCCGTGAGCTCGGTATTCCGGAAAGCATCGTCGGGCGGCATCCGTTCCCGGGGCCGGGACTGGCGATCCGTATTCCGGGTGACGTCACGAAGGAAAAGCTAGACCTGCTGCGCAAGGTGGATGTGATCTATCTTGAGGAAATCCGTCGTGCCGGGCTGTATGATGCGATCTGGCAGGCTTTTGCGGTTCTGCTGCCTGTGCGTACCGTAGGCGTCATGGGTGATGGCCGGACCTACGATCAGGCCTGTGCCCTGCGTGCCGTGACCAGCACGGATGGTATGACGGCGGAAGTCTATCCGTTCGACTTCGCATTCCTGAACCGGGTTGCGGGTCGTATCGTCAATGAGGTGCGTGGCATTAACCGCGTCACTTACGATATCACGTCCAAGCCGCCTGGAACGATTGAGTGGGAATGATCCTGCATTTGATCATTCGATAAAAGATTTTGGGAACCCCGCAGGAATGCGGGGTTTTTATTTGTCTCGTCCATCTGTCTTGTTTGCTCTTTCCAGGAGTGACAGGGTAGATTCTTCAAAATCAGGGAGTTTTCTGATGTCGATCCGGTTTCTTTCTTCTTCTGCTACCTTGTTTCTGGCGGCTCTGGCTGTCATGCCGGGCGCCGTGGCGCCAACGGCCAAGGCAGCCGCCACTACGGAAAAACCCTGCGAGACCGATCTTTGCCGGAATGTACGCCAGTCCTGGGCCGCGGTTCGTCATGGGACGTCTGATGCTGCCGACTGGACCAAGACGCAAAGTGTAAAGGGTTGGGATGCCACGAAAAATGGCGTTTCCCATGCAGCGCACTGGACTGGCCGCGAAAGCGAAAAGGGCTGGAAAGCAACCAAGGCCGGCACTAAAGAGGCCGTCCATGATACCGGCACCTGGACGAAAAAAACGGCTCATGACCTTGATCCGGGCCGTCCGGCCCAAACTCCGGATGCCAAAGACAATGCTGCTGGCCAGTGAGGTGCTCTGCGAAAGCTGAAAAGCTTTCGCTTCGAAGTCTGGCAATAAAAAAGGCCTGTCCCATGTAGGGGCAGGCCTTTTTTCATATTGAGGAAATGTGTTTATTCGCTGTGGTGTTTATGTCCGGTCAGATCCGTTGTGAGTTGGGCACGGGCCTCTCCGTCTGGATATTTTTCGGTATGGAGATTGATGTAGCTCTGACCGGCCTGAACTTCTTTCACCTGATCTGGCGTGAGCTGGAGCGTTCCGGTCATGCGGGTTGTGTACGGACCGTTGATCGGGGCGAGGACGCCAGCATCCTGACCTTCGGCTGCGGGACCATGCAGATGGGCGGCCGTGACTGGGCCGGACAGGCCATTATCTTCGAACCGGTAGGTCAGCGTGTTTTTCGTGGTGTCCAGCATGGCGGAGGCCGAGCCCTTGATCGGGGCCGTCGCACCATGTTCGCCCTTGAAGGGGCCGAAAAGATGCAGGGTTTCGGCGGAAGCGGGGAGAGCCGTCACAGACAGGCCGAGGGCCAGTGTCGTCAGCAGAAGTCCAGTGCGCATGGAGGTCCATCCTTGCAGAATCTGGCCAGAAATTGACCAGAACTTGGACAGAGAGAACGTCTGCTCAGGTTTCGAGTTCGGTATTCCAGTACAGATAATCGCGCCAGCTTTCGTGAAGGTAATGGGGCGGGAAGGTCCGGCCGTTTTCCTGAAGGCAGCGGCTGCTGGGTTGCACCGGTTTGCGGTGCGGATGCATGCCGAGTTCGCTTGGTAGTTTGGAGCCCTTGAGCAGGTTGCAGGGGCTACAGGCGGTAACGACGTTTTCCCAGGTCGTCCGGCCGCCGCGGGCGCGGGGGATGACGTGATCGAAGGTCAGCTCATGCGTGGGCAATCGGTCATGGCAGTACTGACACGAGAAATTGTCCCGCAGGAAAACGTTGAAGCGGGTGAAGGCGGGTTTGCGGGCGCTGGGAATATAGTCTTTCAGCGCTATGACGCTGGGCAGGCGCATGCTCTGGCTTGGGGAGTGGACCACGGCATCTTCATATTCCGAAAGGACCGAGACGCGATCGAGAAAGACGGCTTTGACGGCTTCCTGCCAGGACCAAAGCGAGAGCGGAAAATAGGACAGCGGACGGAAATCCGCGTTCAGGACAAGAGCCGGAAAATGCTGACCGCTGACGGACACCACACGCATCCTTTCTGCAAGGACGACACATGTGGGGATTACGGCGCCGAATGAAAACGGGACAAACAGCGGGAAAACACGTGTCGTCGGCTTCTTTGCGAAAACTATTCCAGTAAACTGCCCGGACCGCAAGCAAACGCTGGTGACACATTCATGACGCCTCCTGCCACGACACGATTTGCGCCGAGTCCCACGGGGTTTCTGCATCTGGGGCATGTCGTCTCGGGACTGTATTCGCGGATCATGGGGGGGGAGGACGGGAAGTTTCTGATTCGTATCGAAGACATCGATACAACGCGCTGTACACCTGACCTGACGCAGGCGTTGCGTGAGGATCTGGAGTGGCTCGGTTTGTCGTCAGACGGGCCGGTCCGGCGGCAGTCAGAGCATCTTCCGGAATATCATGCCGTGCTGGCCAATTTGCGGGAGCGAGGGCTGCTGTATCCATGTTTCTGCACCCGGCGGGACATTGCCGGGGCGACAACGCAGGTCGCGCCGGATGGGAGTGTCGTTTATCCGGGAACCTGTCGGCATGGTGGCGTCCATGGGGGGCAGGGGCGTGATCCGGTCTGGCGGCTCGATATGGCGAGGGCGCTGGATGTTTTGCAGGAGGTGCCGGGCTGGCATGAGGTCGGGCACGGGCGCGTCATCGGGAAGGCGGATGCGTTCGGCGACATCGTTCTGGCGCGGCGGGATACGGGTGTGTCGTACCATCTGTGCGTCACGCATGATGATGCGCTTGAGGGTGTGACCACCGTGACGCGGGGGCGGGATCTGTATGAAGCGACGTCAGTTCAGCGGGTTTTGCAGGAACTCATGGGCTGGCCAGAACCGGTTTATGCCCATCATGCACTCATTATGGACGCGGACGGGCAGAAGCTGTCCAAACGGGATGGCGCGGAAGGCGTGCGGGTTCTGCGGCAGGACGGGTGGACGGCCCGGCAGGTTCTGGACCATCCACTCGTGTTGCAGGCTCTGGAGGCGAGCGCTTATTCGGGCGGATATGTGCCCGGATAGATAATGTCTTGCGAGGGGCCCGGGGCATGCGGGGCGCCTTTTTTGCCGCATGCGGTCAGGCTGAGAGCCATGACCGCCATGCTGACGAGCAGCAGTGTTTTCACGCGGTTTCTCCAAGTTTTGCGAGCCATGCTTCGGCCTGATGCTTCACATTGGCCGGGGCGGTGCCGCCTTCGCTGGTGCGGGACGCCAGAGACGCTTCGACGGTCAGAACATCGAAGACGCCCTTGTTGATCTGCGGTTCGACGGACTGCATCTCTTCAAGCGACAGATCGGCCAGATCGCAGCCTTTCTGTTCCGCCATGCCGACCAGACGGCCGGTGACATGATGGGCGGTGCGGAAGGGGACGCGCAGTTCGCGGACCAGCCAGTCTGCGAGGTCCGTGGCGGTGGAGAAGCCCATGCCCGCGACTTCGCGCATCCGAGGCGTGTTGGCTTTCAGATCCCGGATCATGCCGTCCATGGCGGCCAGCGAGAGCGTCATGGCCTCGGTCGCGTCGAAGACCGGTTCCTTGTCTTCCTGCGTGTCCTTGGCATAGGCGAGGGGCAGGCCCTTCATGACCGTCAGCAGGCCTACGAAATCGCCCATGATGCGGCCGATCTTGGCGCGGACGAGTTCGGCGGCGTCCGGATTGCGCTTTTGCGGCATAATGGACGAGCCGGTCGTGAAGGCATCGGACAGCGTGACGAACCCGAAGGGCGCGGAGGCCCACATCACGATTTCCTCAGCGAGGCGCGACAGGTGCATGGCCTGTAGCGACAGGGCAGAGAGGAACTCGAGCGCGAAGTCACGGTCTGAGACGGCATCGAGGGAATTGGCGGTCGGGCGGTCGAAATCTAGTGCTGCGGCGGTCATGCGGCGGTCGATCGGGAAGGACGTACCGGCAAGGGCGGCCGAGCCGAGCGGACATTCGTTCAGACGGGCGCGGGCGTCGCGCAGACGGCCACGGTCCCGCGACAGCATTTCGACATAGGCCAGAAGATGGTGGCCGAACGTGACCGGCTGGGCGACCTGAAGATGCGTGAAGCCCGGCATCGGCGTTGCGGCATGTTCGAGCGCGCGGGTGGCGAGAGAGCGCATCAGGGCGGCGGTCTGCTCCTGAAGGCCGTCGATGGCGTCGCGGACCCAGAGGCGGAAATCGGTGGC
This sequence comes from Gluconobacter sp. Dm-62, assembly GCF_018256155.1. Lineage (GTDB taxonomy): Bacteria > Pseudomonadota > Alphaproteobacteria > Acetobacterales > Acetobacteraceae > Gluconobacter. The sequence goes on along the minus strand of NZ_JAERLY010000006.1, from coordinate 125,109 downwards.
GACCTGATCGTTGCGCGAGCGCGCCGTGTGCAGACGCTTTCCGGCCTCGCCGATCCGCTCGGACAGGCGGGCCTCGATGTTCATGTGGATGTCTTCGAGGGCCGGGGAGAACTCGAAGCGACCTTCGCCGATTTCCTGTGCGATGTCGCCCAGGCCCTGACGGATCTCGACCAGTTCGGTCTCGGTCAGCAGGCCGACCTTCTGGAGCATGGCGGCATGGGCGAGGGAGCCGCGGATGTCCTGTCGCCACAGGATTTTGTCAAATCCGATGGAGGCGTTGATCTCACCCATGATGGCGGCTGGCCCTGAGGCGAAGCGGCCGCCCCATTGCGGATTGGCGGCGGTGCCTTCAAAGGATGTAGCGGCATCTGAGTGTGTGTCGACAGGAGCGTTTTTCATGGGAACCGTAAACAGATGATTCGGAAGCAGATCGACCGGCGAACCCTTCTTGGAAGAGCGGCCAACCTAGCTGCGGCAGCCTCCCTCTGCAATTGCGGGCTCGGGAATTCCGCGCGTGCCGCTGATGGCGTGCAGCCGATGCTCCCCTCGCTCGCGCCCGGCGCACCCCGGCTGGAACCAGTGAATTTCCAGCTTACCGGGCCGGGGGGAACGGCGCTTTCCCTGTCCACGATGCGAGGACGGCCGTTCATTCTGCATCTGTGGGCGACCTGGTGCCCGCCATGCAGGGTGGAGCTGCCGGCGCTGAATGCGTTCATTGAGAAAACAGGGTCAAGCATCCCCGTGATCCCGGTCGCCGTGGCCAGCCCGCTGCCGAAAGTCATGATCTTTCTGGCGCAGGGCAATCTGCCGCATATCGCGCCCTGGACGCAGGGGCAGCACGAATTTTCCCAGTGGTTTACCTCCGGCGAGCCGAGCCTGCCCATGACCTGCGTGATTGATGCGCAGGGGCGACTGCGGGCCAGCGTCGAAGGGGAAATGGCGTGGGGCGCGCCGGACAGTCAGGCCTCTCTGGAAAAGATCCTGTCAGGTCTTCAGGCATCCAAACCGACGTGAGGTCCGGTCTGCTCAGTCGCCGGAATGTTGTTTTCGGGACAGCGGGCCTCGCCGCTGCGGTGGGTTATGGGGCCTCGAAGCTGGCGGGGACAGTCGTGCGACGGGGGATGCCGATCGACCGTCTGATGCCGGGGAAAGCTGTTTCGGGGTCTGTCGGGTTTGGGCTGTCCGGCGCGGCCGGCGCGCGCGATGCGCTGGCTTCGCGTCGGGGGGCGCCGTTTCTGCTGCATGTCTGGGCGACCTGGTGCCCGCCGTGCCGTCACGAACTGCCGGGACTGGCGGCTTTTATGAAAGCATGGGGAGCGGATTGTCCGGTTATCCCGGTTGCGGTTTCAAGTGGTTCACCGGACGATATCCAGGCATTTCTGACGCGCAATGACGTGGTCGGGCTGCCCGCCTGGACGGTCACCGGTGAGGATCTGAAAATGTTGTCCGGGAACGGAGCGCTTGCCATCCCCGTAACATTCCTGATTGATAATGCAGGACGCGTTCGGGCGACGGCAGCGGGATCGCTGGACTGGGCCGGTCCCGGGGCGGCCGATGCGGTGCGCCGGGTTCTGGCTGCGACGACTGCCTCAGCCGCGCCATGACATATCTGCTGCAATGAAGGAACGGATGTCCAACATGACTTTTCCGCTGACACGTCGTCATCTTCTGGGAGGGGCCGGTGCCCTTCTGGTTTCAGGAGGCGCTATCTCAACAGGGGCCATTGCTGCAACGGCTGCAAAGGAAGAGGCTGACAAGGGACTGGCTTTCGAGCCGAACTCTTTTGGGAAGCTGGCGGTGCCGAAGGTTCTGCCGCCGCTGAGCGTGCAGAACGAGCAGGGGCAGGACGTGCCGCTGTCGCACTGGTACGGCAATCCGTTCATCCTGCATTTCTGGGCAACCTGGTGCCCGCCCTGCATTCGTGAACTGCCCTCGGTGAATGCGGTGGCAAAGGCTTTTGATGCGGATGGTCCGCAGATCGTGGCGGTTGCGGTGCGTGGCAGTACCATTCCTAAGGTCCGGGCGTTTTATGACAGCCATGGGATCGACGCGCTTCCGGTTCTGGTCGACCCGGTGTCGGGCGTGATGATGGAGACGGCGGATCAGACGGCTCTGGTGCAGTCCATCCGGCAGGTGCGTCCCGATGACCTGAAGGAGCTGACGCCGGATGTCATGTCCCTGCATGGCGTGCCGCGTTCGCTGATCCTGAACGCGAAAGGGGAGGTCGTCGCGGAGTCCATTGGGAACATGGACTGGTCTGCGGACGCCGTGAGGCATACTGTGCGGGCCTTGGCTGGATAGTAAAGAGTGTGAAGTCCTGATGTCTGCTCCCCTTCTTGGCGCCAGTGATCCGGCGCCTTTCCTTCTTTTTCCTGAAAAGACGCCGTCTCCGTTCGTGTTCGTGAGCGACCATGCGGGGCGGGCGGTTCCGGATGCGCTGGGGGATATGGGGGTGCAGACCGAGGACTGGGAGCGTCACATAGCCTGGGATATCGGTATCGTGGGCGTGGGGCGCGTCTTGCACGAGACGCTGGGTTCGGCGCTGATCGAGCAGGTCTATTCCCGGCTTGTGATCGACTGCAACCGCGCGCCGGGCCATCCGACGTCCATGCCGCTGGTGAGCGACGGGACGCAGGTTCCGGTCAATCAGGCGGCGCAGGAAGCGTGCCGTGCGAAGCGGGAGCGGGAAATCCTGCATCCGTATCATGACACGATCGCGGAAGTTCTGACCGAACGCGGCCCCCGCCCGACGGCGCTGATCGCGCTGCACAGTTTCACGCCGCAGATGAATGGCAAGGATCGGCCCTGGCAGATCGGGATCCTTCACAATCAGGACAGCCGCATGGCGTCGATTGCTCTGGAACTGCTGCGTGAAGACCCGACGCTGTGTGTGGGCGATAATGAACCTTATGTCCTGACGGACGCGTCCGATTATACGGTGCCGCGTCATGCGGAAGCGGGTGGGCTGCCCTATCTGGAAATTGAAATCCGGCAGGATCTGATTGCCGAAAAGACCGGACAGCGGGACTGGGCTGCGCGTCTGGCGGTGCTTCTGCCGAAAGTCTGGGAAAGGCTGGCGGAAGGAGAGGGCGCATGATTGACGGGCACACGAAACTTGCCGGCGTCATGGGATGGCCGGTGGAGCATTCGCGCTCGCCGCTGATGCACAATCACTGGTGCCGGGTGAATGGTGTGAACGGTGCGTATGTGCCGTTGCCGACGCGACCGGAAGGCTTCGATCGGGCGCTGCGTGGACTGGCTGAGGCCGGGTTTCAGGGCGTGAATGTCACCATCCCGCACAAGGAAGCGGCGATGCGGGCCTGTGATGAGCTGACCCCGACGGCCAAACGGGCCGGGGCGGTGAACACGATCTGTTTCGTGGCGGGACGCATTATCGGCGACTGTACGGACGGGACCGGGTTTTGCGACAATCTGAGCGCACATGACGTGGCGATCGGCGGTCGGGCCATGGTTCTGGGTGCGGGCGGCGCGGCGCGCGCCGTTGCGGCGGCGCTTCTGGATCGGGGCTGCGAGGTTGTGATCGCCAACCGGACGCTGGAGCGGGCCGAGGCTCTGGTCGAGGCGCTGGGCGGCGGTGAGGCTGTGGCCTGGTATGAATGGCCGTCGCTACTGTCGGGCTGTTCGCTTCTGGTGAATGCCACGTCGATGGGCATGGGCGGCAAGGCGGGGATGGACTGGGATTCGGCCCTTCGCGAGGCCGCGCCGGGGCTGTGCGTGACGGATATCGTCTATACGCCGCGCGAGACGCCGCTTCTGCTGGCCGCTCAGGCGCGGGGGCTGCGGACAGTAGATGGTCTGGGCATGCTCGTGCATCAGGCGCGGGCCGGGTTTTGGGCATGGTTCGGGGTTGATCCTGAAGCGGATCGGACGACGTTCGATCTGCTGGCGGCGAGCCTGCGCACTGACGCGTGAAGATTATTGGTCTGACCGGGGGCATGGCGGCCGGGAAAAGCACGGTCGCCGCGCTTTTCCGCAGGGAAGGTGTGCCGGTTTTTGATGCGGATGCGTGTGTCCGGGCGCTTCAGGGCGAACGGGGGAAAGCTCTGCCGCTGATCGGGAAGGAATTTCCGGGGACCGTTCGTGAGGGATGTCTGGATCGTGCGGCGCTGCGTGAGGCCGTGCGTGGGCGTCCTGAGGCGTTGAAACGTCTCGAAGCCATTATGCACCCGCTCGTCCGGGCCGAGCGTAAGCGGTTTTTGAAGCAGTGCCGGGCGCGGCAGGAGCCGTTCTGTGTGTTGGATATTCCACTGCTGATGGAAATCGGCGAGGACCGGCGCTGCGATATGGTGGTGGTGGCTGAAGCTCCGATGGGGACACGGCTGGCACGTATCAGGCAGCGCGGTCGCGGTGGGGAGGGCATGAGTGTGACGGATGCCAAAGGGTTGCTGGCGCGGCAGATGAGCGACCATGAGCGCAGACGCCGGGCCCACATCGTGATACGAACCGGCCTCTCGCGTGGGCAGACCGTCAGGCAGGTCCATGCCCTGTTGCACCGGCTTCGTGAGGCGTCATGAAACGATCCATCCTGTTCGATACGGAAACCACGGGCTTTGACCCGGATATGGGCGACCGCATCATCGAGATCGCGGCCCTCGAACTGATCGACGATCTGCCGACGGGTGAGGCCTATCATGTGATGGTTCATCCCGAGCGCGACATCCCGCCCGAGGCGACGAAAGTGCACGGGTTCCGGATCGAGGATCTGGAAGGCAAGCCGAGATTTGCCGAGGTGGCGGACGGGTTTCTGGAGTTCATCGGGGACAGCCCGATGATCGCGCATAATGCGCGGTTCGATTTCAAGTTCGTCAATGCCGAACTGAAGGCCTGCGGTCGCGAGCCGCTCGACTATGCCAGTCGGGCCATTGATACGGTGGAGATGGCGCGGAAAAAATATCCCGGCCTTCCTGCGAGCCTCGATGCGCTGTGTCGGCGTTTCGGCATCGACCTGTCGCAGCGTGGCACCCATAACGCGCTGCTGGACTGCAAACTGCTGGCCGAAGTGTATGTCGAACTCATGGGGGGGCGTCAGCGCGGGCTGGGTCTGGCCGGCCCGTCCCGCAGTCGCAGCATGACCGAGGGGATCAACGCGCTGGCCCATCGCCCGGCACGGAAAATGGCGCCCCCGACGGCGGAAGAATTGCAGGCGCATGAGGCGTTTGTCAGCACCATCAAGGATGCGGTGTGGCACCGCGAATGATGCGGATCCTGTTCATCACGTCCAACCGCCTGGGCGATGCGGTCATTTCCACGGGTGTGCTGGATACATTGCAGAAGCGTTATCCGGCGGCGATGTTCACGGTGGTCTGCGGCCCCGTGGCGGCAGGGCTTTTCGAGGCGGACCCGCGTTGCGAACGCATCATCACCATGGAAAAGCGCCGGCATGATCGGCACTGGATTGATCTGTGGCGCGCCTGTTTCCGGACGCGCTGGTTCATGGTCGTGGATCTGCGCGGTTCTCTGCTCGGGCTGACGTTGCGCGCGCGGCGGCGGATCATCGTGCGGGGTGGGCGTCGGCCCGGGCGGCGCATCGAACAGCTTGGAGAGGCGCTCGGATATCGCAGGACACCCATGCCGCATGTCTGGACGTCAGACGCGCAGCGGGCGAACGCGACTGCGACGCTGCCTAAAGGGAGGTGGCTGGCACTTGGGCCGACAGCGAACTGGGATGGCAAGATCTGGCCGCCCGAGCGGTTTGTGGAACTGGCGCAGGCGTTGAGGGCGGAAAATCTGCGTCCTGTTGTGTTTTATGGCCCCGGTGAGGGTGAGCGCGCGAGGGCGGAGCCGGTGCTGAAGGCACTGCCGGATGCTCTGGACCTTGGGGGAAACAAATCGCTGGGTGAGGTGGCTGCACTTCTTCAGCGTTGCGCTCTGTTCGTGGGGAATGATTCGGGACTGATGCATCTGGCCGCCGCGGCGGGGGCGCCGACGCTTGGTCTGTTCGGGCCGTCGCGGGCCTCGGAATATGCACCGGCCGGGCGGCTTGCGCGGTTCGTGGAAGCACCTGGGCCGGAGGGTCACGCGCCGATCAATGAGCTGGATGTTTCGGCTGTCCTGAAGGCCGCGACGAAGATCCTGCATGAAAAAGACGTTTGTGCTTCCGGCGGGTGCGCGGACTGACTTGATGCCCTGTCGGGCATGGCCGATAGAAGAGATATGAATTCTGCATCGCCCAACGGGTATCGGGGTCGTGTGGCCCATGTAATGGCTGGCGCTCCAAGGGGTGGCGCGGAGCTGTTCTTTGAGCGTCTGACGATGGCCCAGATGCGGGACGGACGCCCTGTTCAGGCGCTGATCCGGCAGGATGAAGGCCGGGTCGGGCGGCTTGAGGAAGCGGGCGTCGACACCCGGGCCTTCCGGTTTGGTGGACTGCTGGATCTGCGGACCACGCCGGGGCTCCGGCGCAGTCTGAAAGCGTTCAGGCCGGATGTCGTCGTGGCATGGATGAGCCGTGCGGCCCGGCTGGTACCGTCAGGGCCGTGGCAGATGGCCGGGCGTCTGGGCGGGTATTACGACCTGTCGAACTATCGCCGTTGTGACCATCTCATCGGCAATACACGCGGTCTGGCGGAGTGGATGCGGGCGCAGGGCTGGGCAGCCGACCGCGTGCATCATCTACCCAATTTCGCGACGGATTTTTCGTCCGTGACGCCGCAGCGGCCGGAGTTTCTGCCTCCTGATGTGCCGTTTGTTCTCGCGTTGGGACGGCTGCATGAGAACAAGGCTTTCGACGTCTTGATCCGGGCCATGAAGCACCTGCCGGGCGTGCATCTAGTGATTGCGGGCGAGGGGCCGGAGCGGGAGGCGCTTGAGGCGCTGGCGAAGGCGGAAACTGTTGCGGCTCGTGTTCATCTTCCCGGCTGGATCGCGCAGAGCGGTCCCTGGCTGCGGGCGTGCGATGTTCTGGTCTGTCCGTCCCGGATCGAGCCGCTGGGCAATGTCGTGATCGAGGCTCTGTCCGCTGGTGTTCCGGTTGTGGCGAGCAGTATTCAGGGGCCGAAGGAAATCCTTGAAGGGACACAGGACGGGCTTCTGGCGGAGGTTGAGAACGAGCGTGATCTGGCCGCGCAGATCGCGAGTGTTCTGGAGGACGCCGCGGTGGCGCAGCGTCTTGCTGTGAACGGACGGGCGCGGTTTGAGCAGGAATTTGCACAGGACGTTGTCATGACGCGATGGTCGGCTTTTCTGGATGGGGTGCGGGCCTGATGTGTGGAATTGCGGGTCTGTCCTGCCTGCCCGGGCATCGTCCGGATCAGGATGCGCTGGAGCGGATGTCCCAGGCCATTTTTCATCGTGGACCGGATGGGGAAGGGCGGCTGGATCTGGGTGGTGCGGCGTTGCGTCATCGCAGGCTCTCCATCGTTGATATCGCGGGTGGCGCGCAGCCGTTCAGGCTTGGTGCGGCAGCTCTGATCGCGAATGGGGAAATTTATAACGATCCGGCGATCCGCAAGCGGTTTTCCCGGACGTCTTTTCAGACACAGAGCGACTGCGAACCGCCCTTGCATCTGTGGCTGCATGATGGGGCGGGTTACACGCACGAATTGCGGGGCATGTATGCCATCGCGATCGTGGAGAACGAGCATGGGCGGCATGAAATGGTGCTGTCGCGTGATCCGTTTGGCATCAAGCCGCTTTATATCGCCGCATACGAGGGTGGCATCGCGTTTGCTTCAGAACCACAGGCGCTGCTGGCGGGTGGGTTTGGTAGGCGCAGCGTTCGGGACGGTGCGCGGGATGAACTGATGCAGCTTCAGTTCACGACGGGGCAGGACATCATTTTCGATGGGATCCGTCGGCTTCTGCCTGGTGAGACGCTGCGGATTGTCGATGGGCGAATCGTGGAATCGCGTCGGCGGCATGTTCTGCATGAAGCGCGGGATACGGTTCCGGCCCGTCTGAGCGACGAGCAGGCGCTGGCGCGGCTGAATACGGCGCTGCTCGACAGTGTGGGCGCGCATCTGAGGGCGGATGTGCCGCTGGGGCTGTTCCTGTCGGGCGGAATCGACAGCTCGGTCATTCTGGCGGCGGCGCATCGGCTGGGACTACCGCATCCGCGTACCTGGACGGCGCGTTTCGATGCCGGGGCTGCGGACGAGTCTGCCGATGCGGCTGCACTGGCGGCTTCAGTCGGGGCCGAGCATCATGTTCTGACCGTGACGGAAGAGATGGTCTGGCGTGAGCTGCCAGCCATCGTGGCATGCATGGACGATCCGGCTGCGGATTATGCCGTCATCCCGACATGGTTTCTGGCGCGTGAGGCGCAAAAGGACGTCACTGTTATCCTGAGTGGCGAAGGCGGGGACGAGCTTTTTGCAGGCTATGGCCGCTATCGGCGCGTGATGAAGCCCTGGTGGAAGGGCGGTCGCGGGCCGTACCGGTCCGGGACGTTCGGTAGGCGCTTTGCAGAGCATGGGCGGCAGTGGCGGCGCGGGATTGCCATGACGGAGCTGGCGCTTGGCGTTTCGGGGCTGGAAGGCGCTCAGGCGCTGGATATTGCGGAATGGCTGCCCAACGACCTGCTGCTCAAGCTGGACCGGTGCCTGATGGCGCATTCCGTCGAAGGACGGACCCCGCTGCTGGACCCCGTTGTCGCCAAAGCGATCTGGCCGTTGCCGGAGCATTTCAAGGTGCGGGACGGTTACGGAAAATGGCTTCTGCGGCGCTGGCTTCAGAATGCGCTGCCGCAGGCGCGTCCTTTTGCGCCGAAGCAGGGGTTTACCGTGCCGGTCGGGCCGTGGATCGAGAAGCACGCCTACCGTCTGGGACCGCTGGTCGCGCGGCAGCCCTGCATCAGGGCCATGATGCCCGGGCCGGACGTGGAGCGTCTTTTTGCCCGGGCCAGCCAGCGCGGCGTGGCGCGTCAGGCCTGGACGCTGCTGTTTTACGCGCTGTGGCACCGTCATCATATCGAAGGGGTTCCCGTGGACGGGGATACGTTCGAAACTCTCTCGCGCGCTTTATGAGTGTCTTACTGATTTGCAAGGACGGAACATGCATTACGATCTGATCATCCGCGGCGGAATCTGCGTTTTTCCCTGGGGCGAGGCTGAAGCGGATATCGGCGTGCGCAACGGGAAGGTGGCGTCGCTGTCTGTCGGGTCTGCGGATGAGGCGGACCGGGTGATCGATGCGCGTGGTCTGCATGTTCTGCCCGGGCTGATCGACGCGCATGTCCATCTGCGTGACCCGGGCAAGCCCGAGGTCGAAACGCTTGAGACCGGAACGCGGGCTGCGGCTTTGGGCGGTATCGCGACGGTTTTCGATATGCCCAACACGTCCCCGAGTGTGACAGACGTGACGATGATTGACTGGAAGCGCGATCATATCCGCAAGACGGCGCATGTGGATGTCGGGATGTATGTCGGTGCGACGCGGGAGAACACGCCGGACCTGGCAATGCTGGAACAGCAGCCGGGTGTCTGTGCGGTGAAAGTGTTTGCCGGGTCGTCAACGGGCAATCTGATGATCGAGGACGATGCCGGGCTCGAAGCGGTCATGCGCTCCGGGCATCGCCGCGTGGCCTATCATTCTGAAGACGAATACCGCCTTCAGGCCCGCAAGCCGATGTTCCATGAAGGCCAGCCTTACGAAACGCACAGCGTGTGGCGGGATGTGGAATGTGCGTTCCTTGGCACGCGCCGCATCATGGCGCTGGCCCGCAAGACCAACCGTCCGGCGCATATCCTGCATGTTTCGACGGCGGAAGAGCTGGAATATCTGGCTGATTATCGCGACATTTCCACGGTCGAGGTTCTGGTGAACCATCTGACGCAGGTGGCGCCGGAATGTTACGAAAAGCTCGGTGGTTTGGCCGTTATGAACCCGCCGTTGCGTGATCGGCCGCACTGGGAGGAAAGCTGGCGCGCCGTGCGGGACGGGCGCGTGGACGTGGTCTCGTCCGATCATGCGCCGCATCCTTTGGAGGCCAAGCAGCTTCCCTGGCCGAAATGCCCGGCGGGTCTGACGGGGACGCAGACCATCGTGCCGGTCATGCTTGATCATGTGAATGCGGGGCGGCTGTCCTTGTCGCGTCTGGTGGATCTGATGGCGGCGGGGCCAGCACGGGTTTACGGACTGCAGACGAAGGGGCGCATGGCTGTTGGATTCGACGCCGATTTCACGCTCGTGGATATGAAGGCCGAGCGCGAAATTACCAATGACTGGATCGTCACGCCAGCAGGCTGGACGCCGTTTGACGGAACGCATGTAACAGGCTGGCCGATGGCGACGATCGTCCGTGGAACGGTCGTGATGCAGGACAATGAGGTTTCGGGTGCGCCGACCGGAGAGCCTGCCAAATTTGCGCCTTGATCTGGGCGTAGGGCGCGCAACGCTTCAATCAGGAAAGGGAGCTGTATGACATTTTGCGTTGTCGCCATCCGTAAGGCGATGCTGTTTGGTCTGGTTTTTGCGGGGATTGCCGGTGCCGGAACGGCCAGTGCGGCCGAGGCGGCATGGACCGCCGCAAAATGTGGCGCTGAGCCGCAGGCGCCTGCGGTCAAGGCCGGCACAGTTGCACAGTATAACGAGAGCGTTGATCGCGTGACGGTCTATGAAAAGGCGGCTCGCGTCTACAATGCGTGTGTTGCGGCTCAGGCCAACCGGGAAGAAACGGCGATCAGCCAAGACGCGAGTGCGCGGATCTCCCATGTTCATGCGGGGAGTGCGGCTGTCCAGTCTCATATCGCCGCTTCTTTTCAGACGCTTTCAGCCAATCTGGCAGCCGCAGGACGCAAGCTCGGCCACCACTGAGGCCGGGAAGGGGCAGTCTGCGATTCTTACTGCCCCATGCGTTCCTTGTTCTGGTTTGGCGTCAGGGTTGTCGGACCCTCATAGGTCTGGCGGGCGACATTAGGCATGAGGTCGGGACGCGCCCAGCAGGTCGTACCCTCGAAGCTTGTCGTGCAGTAGGGCTGTGGCGGGGGTGGACCGACCGGGCGGGCGCAGAAACTTTCGTCGTCGTACAGATACGCCGTGTTGCAGTCCTTGCCGGTGATGGCTGAAGCGATGCGATCTGGCGCACAGCCCGCAAGCACGCAGAATATCAGTGGAAGCAGCAGGAGCGGGACGGGCTTTTTCATGGCCATCAGGATGCTTCCGGGGCCGTTAAGGAAGTCTGAATGTCGGTCGGATTTTCTGACATGATACCGTTTTTCACAGTCATGGCCCGTTTCAGCCTCCTTCCGACCGTGTGAAGCGTTTGCCGCGAGGGTGCGGCACCTGTATGGTCGCGCAAACAGTTTGAAGACCGATCCAGCAGGGGACCAGGTGGCAGACGATTTCATCACGCAGGTGAACGAAGAAATGCAGGCGCAGCGGTTGCGGGCCATGGCACGGCGCATTGGCGCCGTGGTGGGCGTCGTGGCCGTGATTGGGGCCATTGGTGGCGGCGTGTGGGGCTGGAACAGTCACGCGCGCCACGCAGCACAGCAGGCGGCATCGGCACGGTATTTTACCGCCATGACGGCCCTGTCCGATCCCAAGCATGACGCCGCGGCCACCCAGAAGGCCACCACGACCTTCCAGGATCTGGCGGAGCATGGTCCCGTAGGTGTGCGCTCTTATGCCGCGCTCCGTCTGGCCGATCTGCAGAGCCAGGCGCATCAGACGGCTGCTGCCCTGCGGTCCTGGAAAAGCGTTGCAGAGGATAGCGCAGCTGATCCCGCTCTGCGGGACATGGCACGCTATATGAGCCTGAATGCCCAGACCGCGACCGCCGATCCGAAGACGCTGCGTCCGGGGTACGAAGCCCTGGCGCAGGGTGGAGGCGCCTGGGCGGCTCTGGCTCAGGAAGGTCTTGCCGCACTTGACCTGCATCCTGATGCAACGCCGGACCAGCAGAAGGAAGCCCGGCGCGTCCTGACGCAGATCATTGGCAGTGCAAACGCGACTGAAGGGGTGCGTGCACGTGCACAGGCCCTGCTCGAGACATTTGGAGACGCCGGTTGATGCGCCGTCCTGTTCTTTCCCGCTCTTCCTTTTCCATGAATCGCAGAGGTCTGTTACGGACGGCCTGTTCCGGCAGTGCTCTGGCCGTTCTGGGCGGATGCAGTTTGTTTGAAGATGACAAGAAGCCGCCTCTGGCCGGCCATCGCGTAGATGTTCTGTCCACGGGGGCCGGGCTGACGGTCGATCATGAAGATCACACGCCGATTAATCTTGGTCCGGTCCAGCCGGTTCGGGAATGGCTTCAGGAAGGTGGGCGTCCTTCCCATATTGCTATGAATGCTGCGTGGAACGGCCCGGATCTGGTCTGGAGTCATTCGGTCGGTGCGCAGACCGATCCGTCCAGCTTCCTGTCGATGATCGCCATTATGCCGACCAACCGTGGGGCCATTCAGTCGCCGCCCGTGATTGGAAACGGGCATATCTTTACGACCGACGCGCAGGGCGTTGTGAAGGCCTGGACCTGGCCGGAACGTCGCCATGTCTGGACGCGCCAGCCAGCTGCCGCCAACAGTCGTTCGACGAATATCGGGGGCGGTCTCGCCCTTGATGGTGATACACTTTATATCGTGGACGGTGTGGCTCAGGCGCTCGCCGTTGAGGCTCTGACTGGCAAGGTCAGATGGAGCGTCAATACGGGAACGCCCGGCCGTTCTGCGCCGACGATTGCCGAAGGGCTGATGGTCTTTGGGACCATTGACGAACGTCTCATCGCACTGGATGCGAAGACGGGGCGTCAGATCTGGACGTATCAGGCGACCGCGTCGGATACGGTCATTTTTGGCCAGTCAGCTCCGGCTTTCGTGGATGGTGTGATCCTCGCAGGCTTTGGAAGCGGCGATCTGGTTGCTCTTCGCGCCGCTTCGGGTGAGATGGTCTGGAGTGACAGTCTCGGCGGCTCCAACGGTATGGGCGCCATGCTCGATTTCTCCTGCATCCGCGGCGCGCCAGTCATCATGGGAGGGACGGCTTACGCCGTATCCATGTCCCGTGTCATGGTGGCGATCGATATGCGGTCGGGGCGGCGTCTGTGGGAGCGTGAGGTCAGCGGGCAGAGTCCTATGGCGATCTGCGGCGACTGGCTGTATGTGCTGTCTACGGATCAGCAGATCGCATGTCTGGATCGTCTGTCCGGGCATGTGCGCTGGATTACCCAGCTGCGTCGCTTCATCCGTGAGGATGCGGAAAAAGACGCCATTGCCTGGGTCGGACCGCTTCTGGTGAATGGTAAGCTGATCTGCTTCTCCACCTTTCCAAAAGAAGGCATGGCTGTCGTGAATGCCGTGACCGGGAAACTTGAACTGACCCGTAAGACCGTCGCCCCGTGTCAGGTTCAGCCGATCGTCTGTGACGGTCATGTGCTGACCCTGTCTCAGGACGCCATTCTGCGGGCCTATGGCTGAACGAATGACCTCTGAGAACCTGCCCGTTGTTGTTATTGCCGGGCGCCCGAATGTCGGGAAATCCACTCTGTTCAACCGGCTTGTCGGCCGCCGTCAGGCGATCGTATCCGACATGCCGGGGGTGACGCGTGACCGCAAGGAGGGCGAGGCCCTTCTGCGCGGCCGTCGTGTCCGGCTGATCGATACGGCCGGTCTGGAAGAGGCTGCGCCCGATACGCTGTACGGGCGGATGCGCGCGTCCTCCGAATCCGCTGTCGCGATGGCGGATCTGGTGCTGTTCTGCATTGATGCCCGCTCCGGCATCACGCCTGCAGATGCGCATTTTGCAAGCTGGCTGCGGCGCCAGAACCGTCCGGTTCTGCTGATTGCGAACAAGGCTGAAGGGCAGGCCGGGACGAATGCGGCTCTTGAAGCCTATTCCCTTGGTCTTGGCACGCCGCTGGCTCTGTCTGCCGAGCATGGCGAAGGTATTGCCGATCTCATGGGTGAGATTGCCGAGCGTATCCCGCCGGCTGAAAAGACCCGTCGCCGTGCGGCTCCGAAGGCCGAAGGCGAAGACGGAGAGGAGGACGAACGTCCAGCTGGTCCGCTGCGTCTGGCCATCATCGGCCGTCCGAATGCGGGCAAGTCCACGCTGCTGAACTGTCTGCTTGGCGAAGAGCGGATGATTACCGGCCCCGAGGCCGGTCTGACCCGTGATTCCATTACCGTCGATCTGCAGGACGAGCATGGCGAGATCCGGCTGGTCGATACAGCCGGAATGCGCAAGCGCGCCCGTGTCGAGCAGCATCTCGAAAAGATGTCCGTCTCGGCCTCCATCGAAGCCTTGAAAATGGCGGAAGTGGTCGTGCTGGTGATCGATGCGACGCTTGGCGTGCATGAGCAGGATCTTCAGATCGGTCGTCTGATCGAGCGTGAAGGTCGCGCCTGTGTCATCGCACTGAACAAGTGGGATGCGGTCGAGGACCGGAACGCGACAAAGAAAGCGATTCTGGACCGTCTGGAGATTTCGCTGGCGCAGGTGCGTGGTATTCCGGTCGTGACGTTCTCCGCGCTGACAGGGGCAGGCGTGCATCGCCTTCTGCCGGCCGTGCGTGAAGTTTACGAGATCTGGAACTCGCGTGTCTCGACGGGTGAGCTGAACCGCTGGTTTGAAGATGCGCTTGAACGTCATCAGCCGCCTCTGGTGGATGGCCGTCGCCTCAAACTGCGTTACATGACGCAGGTTAAGGCGCGTCCTCCGACCTTCCTGTTGTTTGGTACACGTGCGGAACAGCTGCCGGATTCCTACAAGCGCTATCTGGTCAATGGTCTGCGTCAGACGTTCCACATGCCGGGTGTTCCTGTGCGTCTGCAGTTGCGTGGAACGAAAAATCCTTACGCGGAAAAGTGATTTTCTGTCCGTTTGGATATAGACCACACCCCTGATTGATCATTAATACAGGACCGGCTGTTTCCGGTTTCGGAACGTTCGGTCCTGTATCCCTCGATATGAAGAGGGAATGTGTTTCGGGTAAGGGTGACTACGGGTATGGTTGGGATTGCTTCGTCTTCCAGTGGGGGGCTGTCCACGGAACAGACCCGCAGCACGGCACGGGCGACAACCCTTGGTATTCTGGCTGCGCTGGCCGGCCTTATGTTCGGCCTCGATACCGGTGTAGTAGCCGGCGCGCTTCCTTTTATTGCGACCGATTTTCATGCAAGCGATGCGCTGCAAGGTTGGATCGTCTCTTCGATGATGGCCGGAGCGACGGTCGGATCGCTTTTTGCCGGGCGGATTTCGGTCCGGTTCGGGCGTACCGGCGCGATGCTCGGGGCGGCCATCCTGTTCCTGATCGGGACAATGCTCTGCGCTTTGGCGCCAGGGGCCGCGATCATGATCGTTGGACGGATTTTTCTTGGTCTGGCGGTTGGTGTGGCGGCCTTTGCGGCCCCGCTTTACATTTCCGAAATCACGGTTGAGTCCGTTCGGGGCGCCATGATTTCGTTCTACCAGCTCATGGTTTCCCTCGGAATTTTTCTGGCGTTTATTTCAGATAGCCTGCTGGCCTCAGGGGCGCACTGGCGCTGGATGCTGGGTATCATGGCTGTGCCAGCCAGCATGTTTCTTGGCATCGTCCTGATCCTGCCACACAGCCCACGCTGGCTCATGATGCGCGGTGATAAGGATCGTGCGCGACGCGTGTTGCAGAGCCTGCGCTCTGACGAGGAAGTGGCCGAAGCGGAACTGATCGACATCCAGTCGCGCCTGCAGAAGAGCAGCGATGCGGGCATTGGGCTTTTTAAAAGCAATTCCAATTTCCGCCGGACCGTTTTCTTCGGAATGCTGCTTCAGATCATGCAGCAGCTCACCGGCATCAATGCGCTCCTCTATTATGCGCCGCGCGTGTTTCAGGCAGCGCATTTCGGAACGAATGCGGCCATCTGGGCAACCACACTGGTCGGGCTGACGAACATGACGCTCACCGGGGTGGCGATCGCCTGTGTTGATCGGTGGGGGCGGCGTCCGCTTCTGCTTCTCAGCTGTGGTATTGCGGCGTTTTCACTTACCGGGGTGGGAACGCTGCTGGCGATCGGTGCGCAGAGCTTTGCGCTTCAGCTTCTGCTGTGCGGGTTTGTGCTGTTGTTCGTGGCCGGATTCGCCATCGGTGAAGGGCCGCTGGTCTGGACGCTGTGCTCCGAAGTGCAGCCGACCCGTGGGCGCGATTTCGGAATCGGTTGCTCCACGGTAACGAACTGGGCCGCAAACTGGGCGATTTCCAACATGTTCCCACTGGGCATGGCAATGATGGGCGCGTCGTCGACGTTCCTGATGTTTGCCGTGTTCAATGGTCTTTTCATTCTCGTGACCCTATTGTTCGTACCCGAAACGAAAGGCGTCTCGCTCGAGAGGCTGGAAGCCAATCTTTTTGCAGGCACGCGCCTGCGTGATCTGGGGCGGTAAGAGAATGACGGCTACGACAGAAGACGGCCCGCAAGAAGAATACGACTCTAAACGCCATGCCGGGCTGTATGGGGCCCAGCGGTTCAAGGCGATGTCGGCCGTGCTTCTGGCGCTGCTTCTGTCGGTGCTGGATTATGCGATTGCCAATGTCGCCCTGCCATTGATCGCGCAGGACCTGCATGCGTCGTCTTCGCGGGCGATCTGGGTGGTGAACGCCTATCAGCTGGCCAATCTGTCCTGCCTTCTGCCGCTGGCGTCGCTTGGCGCGCGTGTTGGGTTTGCGCGGCTCAGCCAGTTTGGGATTTTTCTGTTCCTGATCGCCTCTGTGGCGTGTGCCTTGTCGCAGAACCTGCTGGAACTGACGCTCGCGCGGGCGTTGCAGGGTGTCGGCGGGGCCTGCATCATGAGCGTGAATATTGCGCTGGTCCGCTTCATCTACCCGCATAAGGAACTGGGTCGCGGTATCGCTCTGAACGGATTGTTTGTGGGCCTTGGCGTTGCACTTGGGCCTTCTCTGGGGTCGCTGATCCTGTCTGTTGCGACGTGGCCCTGGATTTTCTGGATCAATCTGCCGCTGGCGCTGGCTGCGCTGGCTTTGGCACATGCTGCACTGCCGCAGACCCCGCGGAGCGATATTCCGACCGATATGGTCGGCTCCCTGCTAACCGTGGCCTCTTTTGCCCTGACGGGAGTGGGGCTCGATGGACTGATGCATGCCGATTTCGTGTCGGGGGCAGTTGTCACGGTCGCAGGTGTACTGTGTTGGGCGATGCTACTGCACTATCAGCGTGAAAGGCTGGAGCCGATCGTCCCGGTTGATCTTCTGGCGCGGCGGCCATTCCTGTTGGCGTGTCTGGTCGGGTTCCTGGGGTTCGTGGCGTCCAATCTGTATATTGTGGCGATGCCGTTTACGCTGGCGACCGCCTTTCATCGTGGCGCGGGGACGATTGGTCTTCTGATCGCGCCCTGGGCTGTCGGGGTGGCGACGATGTCCTTTGTCGTCAGCCGTCTTGCTGACCGTTTCCCGGCTTCGGTCCTGTCTTCGATTGGCCTGTTCATTACGGCGAGTGGATTCTGTTTGCTATGGTTTCTACCGACCGATGCAGGCAACTGGGATATTGCGTGGCGCACGCTTTTTGCCGGATGTGGGTTCGGACTGTTCCAGCCCCCCAATAACCGCGCGATCATGGTCACGGCGCCTCCCGGACGCGAGGGCGGCGCAAGTGGGATGCTCTCTGTAGCGCGCCTGGCGGGGCAGACGACAGGTGCTTTGCTCGTGGCGGGGCTGTTCACGATCTTTCCCCATCCCGCTTTCATCTGCCTTGGGGCTGCAATGTTCGCCGCGCTGACGGGGTCTGCGCTTAGTCTGGGGCGGAAATATCTCGCAGCCTGAACAGCGTGGTGGCGCGCTGCTCCACGCTTTCCAGTTCCTGAGTGACGAATACGGACTGTCGGATCAGGACTTCGAGGGGCATTGACGGCGCATAATGCCGGCCCGGATCGCAAAGCCAGACTTCGCAGATTTTGGAGCATTCCAGAAGCCAGGGGATGATCCGCGCGGCCATGGCTTCGTTGTAGCAGACGTCCCCGATAACCAGCAGATCACAATCGGGGATCGTTCCGATCAGGTCACCGGGAAGTGGCGTGACAGCGACGTTGTTGAGGCGTGCGTTAAGGGACGTCGCTTCAAGCGCCATAAAGTCGATGTCGTTCGCCTGCACCACAGACGCCCCTGAAAGGGCAGCGGCAATGGCGGCAAGACCGCATCCGCAGGCGACATCCAGAACACGGCGTCCCTGAACGAGATCGGGGTTGTCGAGAATGAAGCGCGCGATGAGCTGGCTGCCCGGCCATGCGAAGGCCCAGAAAGGTGGCTCGATGCCGATCTGTTCGAGATAGACTTCGCTGGCCTGCCAGATGGGTGTGATTTCCGTGGCCAGATGCAGGGAAATCTCAGGCACGAGCGTGGCCTGAGCGATGACGGTGTTGTCGTTGATGAAACCGGCGGGATCGCTCAGGGCCGTGCTCATCCGAAAAATCTTGCGGCGACAAACCCGGTGGCCAGTACGAATCCGATGGGTACGTTCTGGCGGAACTCCCTGAGGCAGGCCGGGGCGTCATAGGGGTTCAGTACGCGGACCTGCTGGAGCAGCATGGCCGTTGCAATGCCGAGAAACGGCCAGAAAATCCAGTGCAGATGCGCATGGATGCCGACGAGGGCCAGTGCCAGAATCATCAGGCTGTAGCAGGTGGCGATGAACGGACGGGCATTCTTTTCCATCAGGCGGGAGGTAGAACGCACGCCGATGCGGGCATCATCGTCCATATCCTGAAAGCCGTAGATTGTATCGAATCCGAGCTGCCAGAGGATGACTGCGCCGTAGAGCAGAAGACCGTTGCCATCGAGCGTCCCGGCGGCAGCGGCGTAACCCATCGGCGCACCGAATCCGAAGGTGAAGCCCATGACGAGCTGCGGCCACCATGTCACGCGCTTGGCCGCCGGATACAGGGCGACGAGCAGAAGCGCGAGCGGGGCGAGGGCCCAGCAGACGGGGGGCAGGCAGACCAGCACGCCCAGCCCGATCAGTAGAAGCACGGCGAGCAGGAGCAGGCCCTGCTTCAGGGACAGCGCGCCGCTAGCGAGGGGGCGGCCTGCGGTGCGAGCGACTTTGGCATCGATGTCGCGGTCCCAGATATCGTTCACGACGCAGCCGGCCGAGCGCATGACGAGCGAGCCGAACGCGAACAGGACTGTGTCGATCAGGCGTGTCTGGAGAGACGCATTCGGCGCAAGGAACAGGCCCCACACGCCGGGCAGGAAGAGGAGCCATGTTCCGACCGGGCGGTCGAGACGGGCGAGCAGGGCATAGGAGCGCCATGGCTCGGGCAGGCGCGCAATGCGGCCGGTCAGTTTGATATCGGTATGGGCGCGGGTCTGGCTCATGGGAGATGTGATGCTGTGCGGACATGCTTCCGTCAATGGGCGAGGCGCGCTATCGGAAAAGGATGAGCCGATCCGACCCCCGTCTTTATCTTCCCGCATCCGAAATCGCCTTTGCTGAAGGCCAGACCGTCCCGCTTCCACCGGGGCAGGCGCATTATCTGGGCAACGTCATGCGTCAGGGCGTGGGCAGCGCTGTGTGCGTGTTCAATGAACGCGACGGAGAGTGGGGCGCGGAGATCGCGGCCCTGAAAAAGGACAAAGGCAGCGTCCTGCTGCATCGCTGTGAGCGCGCTCCTGCGCCGACTGAAGGAGTGGAGTTGCTGTTTGCGCCGCTCAAGCGGGACGCGACGGAGCTTGTGATCCGCATGGGGACGGAGCTTGGCGTAACGCGTTTTCGGCCGGTCGTGACGGAGCGGACCAACACGCACCGGCTTAACCTGGAGCGTCTGGCCGTGATTGCGACAGAAGCGGCGGAGCAGTGCGAACGGCTGGATGTTCCCGAGATTCTACCGCCTGAGTCGTTGCGGGCCGTGTTGGCAGAATGGCCGGAGAATTGGCCGCTTTTTGCTGCTCTGGAGCGTCGTCCTGGCGATGATGCGACTGTGCGGGCTGCGGCTTTACTGATCGGGCCGGAGGGCGGATTTTCGGACACGGAAGTGGAGATGCTCCGGCGGCATACGGCCATTCATGCGCTCAGTCTGGGGCCGCTGGTGCTGCGGGCGGAGACGGCAGTCTGTGCAGGGCTGGCCCGTCTGGCAGCAGGAGCCGAGAGCGCGGGCTGAGGGTGACAGAACCGTCGGACCTGCTACAGTTCAATCATTGTCGAACAACGAATTCAGACCGAGGCCAAACGCCATGTCCAATCCCGGCACGTCCAATACTGCGTCGATCGAAAGCCGGGCGCAGCTCGTCGAGGCAATCGAACGTGGTTGCAAACCAAAATCGGAATGGAAGATCGGCACCGAACATGAAAAATTCGGTTTCGTTCTCCCTCATGATGCTGACGGACGTGAGCCGCTCTCTCCGCCGCCTTACGAGCCGCGTGGAATCGGAGCGCTGCTGGAGAAGCTTCAGGGGCCGGACTGGGAACCGATCCGGGACGGAGAAAATCTGATCGGGCTGAAGGGGCAGAACGCACAGGCCGGGCGGGCGATTTCGCTTGAGCCAGCCGGACAGTTCGAGCTGTCGGGTGCGCCGGTTGTGTCGCTTCAGGAAACGGAAGTGGAGATGCAGGCGCATTATGATCAGGTCCGTGGTCCGGCTGCGGAACTTGGGCTGGGTTTCCTGCCGTTCGGGTTCCAGCCGCTGTGGTCGCGTGATGCGATGCCGTGGATGCCCAAGAGCCGCTATGCGATCATGCGCAACTACATGCCGAAGGTGGGCGCGCTTGGCCTCGACATGATGACGCGGACCTGCACGGTTCAGGTCAATCTTGATTTCAGCGATGAAGCCGACATGGCGCGCAAGATGCGGGTGTCGCTCGCGCTGCAGCCGCTGGCTACCGCGCTGTTTGCAAATTCGCCGTTCGTTGAGGGCAAGGCCAATGGTCTGCTCTCCAACCGGGCGCGGATCTGGACGGATACGGACAACCAGCGTTCCGGCCAGCCTTCGGTGTTCTTCGAGGATGGGTTCGGCTTTGAGCAGTATGTGGACTGGGCGCTGGACGTGCCGATGTATTTCGTCTCGCGCGATGGCAAGAACATCGACGTTGCGGGCTGCTCTTTCCGCCGTTGGCTCGCTGGAGACATTCAGGAGCCGCTGAAGGGTCTGACCCCGACGGTCGGCGATTTTGAAGACCATCTGACGACGGTGTTCCCGGATGTGCGTCTCAAGCAGTTCCTTGAAATGCGCGGCGCGGACGCGGGCAAGCTTGAAATGATGGTGGCGCAGTCAGCCCTGTGGGTCGGTCTGCTTTACGATCCCGCCACGCTGGAAGCCGCCGAAAAGCTGGTGCGTGAGCAGCCCTGGAGTGCCTATCAGCAGCTTCGGGCCGAAGTGCCGCGTCTGGGGCTGGATGCCGCGTTCCCGGGTGGACTGAAGCCGTTTGCAAAGCGCGTAGTTGAACTGGCCGAGCAGGGGCTGCGGGCGCGTGTGCGCAATGAGGCCGGGTACCTTGATCCGCTGCATCTGATTGCTGATGGCGGCCCGAATCAGGCACAGTATTGGCTGGATCTGTATAACGGCGCGTGGGGCCAGAGCGTGAAGCCGCTCTTTACCGAAGCCGCCATCTGATTTTACGAGACGGGATCTGCTGCCTACGTGACGAAACTTTCCGAGCTGACCGAACGCGAAATCCTTGCGCTGGCCATCGCCAGCGAGGAGGAGGATGGTCATATTTACGCGGATTTCGGCCAGATGCTGGCGGAAGACTATCCCGACAGCGCCGCTATTTTTCAGGATATGGCGGAAGAGGAAAACCATCATCGCCGGGCGCTGATCGACCTGTTCGTCCGGCGTTTCGGTAATCATATTCCGCTGGTTCGGCGACAGGATGTGCAGGGGTTTCCGTCCCGCAAATCGGCCTGGCAGATGCAGAATCGCGGGATTGAGGCGATCCGCGCGCAGGCCGCCGACATGGAGCGGCAGGCGGCGCGATTTTACCGTCAGGCCGCCGGGCAGACCAACGATGCCGAAATCCGCAAGCTGCTTGGTGATCTGGCGACCGAGGAAGACCGGCATCAGCGCGAGGCACGACGCCTCGAAGATGCGCATCTCAATGACAATACCCGTGACCGCGAGGACGAGCATAGCCGCCGGGACTTTGTCCTGCGGATCGTGCAGCCGGGTCTGGTCGGGCTTTTGGACGGCTCCGTCTCGACGCTCGCACCGGTTTTCGCGGCGGCCTTCGCAACGCATAGCCCGCATGCGGCCTTTCTGGTCGGGCTTGCGGCCTCCCTTGGCGCCGGGATTTCCATGGGACTGGCGGAAGGGCTGGCTGATGATGGCAAGCTGTCCGGACGGGGCGCGCCGCTTCTGCGTGGGTTGATCTGTGGTGCCATGACGTTTGGCGGTGGCATCGGCCATACGCTGCCGTTTCTGGTGCCGGATTTCCATCTCGCATTCGGTGTTTCGATCGTGGCCGTGGCGATCGAGCTGCTGCTGATTTCCTGGATCCGCTGGCGCTATCAGGACACGCCGTTCGGCTCGGCCATGGTGCAGGTTTTCCTTGGCGGGGCTCTCGTTTTTGCAACCGGCGTGCTGATTGGCAGTTCCTGAGACATGATGAACCGTTCCTTTTTCCGCGCTGCCGTTTTAGCGGCTTTTCTCCCTGCTGCGGCTCTGCCTTGCGTGGCGTTTGCGCAGACGGCTCCTGTTCAGCTTCGGCCTGCGGATCAGGGCTGGGTGTCCCGGATCGAAGACACGCTGGGCAAGGTCACCACGCTTCAGGCGCGGTTCCGCCAGACGGCTGCGGATGGAAGCACGACGAGCGGAACCGCGACGCTCGATCGGCCCGGCCGGATGCGTTTCGATTACGACAAGCCAAGCCCGCTGCTGCTGGTGGCCAATGACGGGCGCGTGGTGTTTCAGGACCGCAGCGTCGATCAGGTTACGACCCTCCCGCTCGACCGCACGCCTCTCGGCCTGCTGTTGCGTCCTGAGTTCAAGCTTTCAGGCGATGTGACGGTGACGGGATTCGGGCATCGGGACGGGGAGATCCGGGTTCAGCTTGTCCGCACGCAGAGCGCCGGAGAAGGCAGTCTGACGCTTGTGTTCTCCGATGCGCCGCTGGCTCTGCTGGGATGGAGCGTCGTGGACGCACAGGGGCGTACGACAACGATTGCGCTGTCCGATGTGCATCTGGGCGGGACCGTATCGCAGTCCCTGTTCGTGCTGCCTAAAGCGGACTGAGGACTTTAGTCCTTCAGCTCGCGTGAGAGTTCCAGCGCGCGGGCATAGACCGTACGCTTTGGGAGTTTGACAATTCCGGCCACCAGCGTGGCTGCATCCTTGACCGAATGGCTTGTGAGAGCCTCGCGCAGATGCGTGTCCAGATCGGCGGCTCCGCTGTCGTCTTCGGCAGAGGGGCCGATGAGGAGCGTGATCTCACCACGCGGGGCTTTTGTGCGAAAATGCTCCAGAACCTCGATCAGGCTGCCGCGCACCATTTCTTCAAAGCGCTTGGTGAGTTCGCGTCCGACGGCGGCTTCGCGTTCGGGGCCGAAAACATCAATCAGGTCTTCGAGGCTTTCGATCAGGCGATGAGGAGCTTCGTACCAGATCAGGGTTGAGTGCAGTCCGGCCTGTTCGGCGGCACGCAGGGCAGCGAAGCCGGTCTTTCGGGCTTCGCTGCGCGGTGCAGGAAAGCCCAGAAACATGAAAGGCAGGGGAGGCAGGCCCGAGAGCGTCAGGGCCGTGACGACCGCATTTGGACCGGGAATGGCAGTAACGTGGATGCCAGCCGCGATGGCAGCGCGGACCAGCCGGTATCCGGGATCAGACACCAGTGGGGTACCCGCATCCGACACGACGGCGTAGCGCGCGCCTTGCTGAAGCTTTTCGATCAGGAACGGAGTGCGGTCCTGTTCGTTATGGTCGTGCAGTGTTCTGGTCTGTGTGGCAATATTGCGCGACAAAAGGAGCTTCGCCGTGACGCGCGTGTCCTCGCAGAGGATCGCATCCACGGTGTTCAGTGCCTCGATCGCGCGTTCGCTGATATCGGCCAGGTTGCCGATTGGCGTTGCAACCAATATCAGACATCCACCTTCGGCCTGCCCCTGCGCTGGCAGGGGGGCGGCCGGTAACGTTTCAGCCGCATCGCTCAAGGGAGTTTCAGCGGAACATGACTTTTCGGACATCTGCATCCTCGGTGACAAACTCAGGGGCGCATTGTCGCTCGTTGAGCCGTCTGCGCAAGGGTGTAAGCACCGGCCTTGCCGCGGGAACTTTCCTGACCCTTGCTGCCTGCTCGGGTGGCGGCTCGTCTTCCGTCCCGGGCGTGGGCGGTATTCCGGGTGTTTCCGAAGGGCCAGGTGCCCATGATGTGGGGCTGATCCTGCCACTGACCGGGCGCAATGCGGCCTATGGCACGCGGATGCGCGATGCAGCAAAACTGGCACTTGCGGCCAAGGGATCACCTGCGCTGGATGTTCATGACACCAATGGGCCGGGTGGTGCGGAGCAGGCGGCGCGTGATGCGCTGGCGCGTGGTGATGCCATCCTGCTTGGGCCGCTGACCGCGACGGAAACAGGCGCTGCTGCACCGTTGGCCATTAATGCAGGTAAGCCGGAACTGGCGTTTACCAGCGACTCCACGCAGGCGCGTCCGGGCGTGTGGGTCATGGGCCTGACGCCAGAGCAGCAGGTCCGCCGGATGGTGGATGCAGCACGGGCGACAGGACGCAAGACTTTCGCGGCTTTCCTGCCGGATAATGCCTTCGGGCATGCGATGGGTGACGGGTTGGCGCGGGCCTGCCGGGATGCGGGTCTGAAAGAACCGCAGATCGTGTTCCATACGATGGACGCGCAGAATATCGATGATGGACTGAAGACGCTGTCCGCCATCGAAACGCGCCAGCCTGCTGTTCCGCCCGCGGCAGATGTCGCGTCCGGACCGTCTGCAATCGATCCGACGGGCGAAGCGGCGCCGAATGCTGCCGCGACAGGTGCAACGACAACGCCGCCGTCCGTCACGCCCGGAACTCCGGCAGCCGTCCCGGCCCCTACGGCGGCTCCGGCCGTGCCGGTTCCACCGCCGCCGTTTGATGCGCTGGTGTTGGCCGATACGGGGCTGGAACTGGGCCGGATCATCACGGCGCTCCAGGCGGATCACATCGATTCGTCGCAGGTCCAGATCATGGGGCCTGCGCTGTGGAAGGCCTTTGACGGCAAGCTTGGTGCGTTGCATGGCGCCTGGTATGCGGCGCCCGACGCGCATGATCGCATGGGTTACGTTGCGCAGTATCGCGCGCTCTACAACCAGGCACCGTCACCGGTCACTGATTTTGCTTATGATGCGGCCGCTCTGGCCGGAAGCCTGATTCGTCAGGGTGGCGTTACGGTTGATGCTCTGACGCGGCCTGATGGCTATATGGGGGTGGATGGTCTGTTCCGTCTGCGTCCGGACGGGCATGTCACGCGGGCGCTGGCGATCTATCAGATCCAGCGCGGCGGTGGTGCGCGTATTGTGGTTCCGGCATCGCGGGACGTAGCAATCCGTCCGAGCTGACACGGCATTTTTCAAAAGAAAAGCGCGCCGTTCCCTGAACGGCGCGCTTTTTTTATGTCTGGTCGAGGAAACCCGGGCGCAGGTTCAGGCGGCGCAGGTCTCGGCCAGCGGCAGGACCGGACGGATGACATGCAGAGCGAGTTCGAAGCTGGCATAGCTTCCGAGTTCATGGTCGCGGATCTGGTCGATCAGCACCCAGCGCATGCCCTGAGGGCGCAGCATGTATGCAGGATCGGGATTTTCGCGCACCCAGACCAGAACGTGATCGACAGGTGCGGTGCCATCCACATTGACGACGTCATGAGAGGCATCTGCGATTTCTGCATCAAACACACCCATGCGCTGTCCGGCTTCCAGCCAGCGTAGCAGGTACTCGCGATGACGCGGCAGAAGGCCCTGACGCAGCGGCACGATATTGCTCGCGCTGCGGCCGTGGGAGAGGTCGTGAAGGTGAGTCACCTGCGCCATCAGGAAATCCTCATCAAAAAGCCGGGCAGGGCACCCGGGTCGTGGTGATGAGTTCAGGCTAGGGTCCCAAAGGGGCGTTTCACAATCTTTAATAACGCCTGAAGAGGGCTTTGCGACACAAACGATCCCTACTGTGACAAATCTGCCATGCTCTAAACGCATAGCTCAACATTATGTTGTCATATTCCGGTACAGGGATTTGTCCCACCGGCGATGCAGCCAGAGCCAGGACCCTGGAATTTCGCGGATCCATGATTCGAGGCGGTCATTGAAGCGCTGTGTCAGGGCGAGCACATCCTGTGCGCGATCATCCGTCTTTTCGGGCGAAAAGGGCGGGTCTACGACCAGAACGAGTCTGGCGGGGCCATCGCGGCGGACATGCCCGGTTACGATCAGGGTATCGTGTCTCAGGGCAAACACGGCGGCAGCAGAGGCTGTCATGGCAGGCCGTCCAAAAAGCCGGGCCTCGATTCCGTCATTCATTTTCTGATCCCCCAGCACGCCCAGATGTCCGCCTTTAGACAGATATTTCAGAGCAGAGCGCGCGCCTTTCGCACCTTTGGGGAACATGGGTACATCCTGTCCCATCGCGTCCTGACGGAGCTTGTGGATCAGACTGTCAACGCCGGGGTTACTGGCCGCGCGATAGAAAGATGCGAACGGCATGCCATACCGGGCCACGACAGGAGGCATGAGTTCCCAGTTGCCGATATGACCTGAGAAGAAAATGACCGGTCTTCCGGATGCCTTGGCCGTTTCGAGATGTTCCGCGCCTTCCACGCTCCAGCCCGCGCCGGAGGGCGCGTTTTGTTTTAGCCGGCTGATATGGGGAAATTCACCAACGGTGCGCCCCAGATTTTCCCAGCACTCGCGGACGATGCGTCGGCGCGCGGAGGCGTCGAGTTCGGGCATGGCGAGTTGCAGGTTCCGGTCTGCGATCTTCGAAACGGGCAGGAGCGCTCCGATCGTGCGCGCCACGATGCCTCCAAGATTGGAAGATGCTGCGGGTGGCAAGGCGCGGATGGTGGCCAGCAGGCCACGGACCAGCACGGTTTCGGCGCGGTACAGGAAAGACGTCATGATTTGGCGAACAGCAGGTCGAGCAGGCGTTCGGGCGATTTCGGATCAGCCCAGAGCAGTTCAACGCCAATGACCTTGACCTGTGTGCGGAAAGGGAACGGGAGCTTCACGGCGTCCTTTGCGGTCGTAACCAGGGTCGTGCCGGATTCACGGCTGAGGGATTCAAGGCGCTGGATGTCACGGGTCGTATAGAAATGATGGTCGGGGAAGGGGAGCGCACGGATAGGGGCAACGCCTGCGTCCCGCAACATATCGAAGAACTTGTCCGGGCGGCCAATCCCCGCGAACGCCACAATGCGCCGGCCCTGAAGGGTCCGGATTTCGGGGCCGGGCACCAGTCTGGCCTGTGCGGTCAGGAGATGGCGCGGGAATGTCGGGAGCAGGTTGTGCCGATCGTCTCCGATGACGACGACGGCCTGAGCGCGAAGCAGGGCATCTGCAAGGGGTTCGCGAAGAGGGCCGGCTGGCAGGACGCATCCATTGCCGAAACCTGTGGCGCCATCCACCACGAGGATGGAGATGTCCTTGTGCAGGGTCGGGTTCTGGAAGCCGTCATCCATGACGAGGCAGTCTGCCCCCTGACCAATGGCGAGCCGGGCGGTTTCAGCGCGGTTGGCACCAATCCACGTGGGGGCCATCTGGGCAAGGAGAAGCGGTTCGTCGCCGACGTCCCGGGGCGTGCTGCGGCCAGGGTTCACGTCGATGGGCCCACGTTCACGGCCGCCATGACCCCGGCTCAGGATATGGGGATGATGGCCCCGATCCTTGAGACGCTGCACCAGATCAAGGGCAAGGGGGGTCTTCCCTGTGCCGCCTGTGGTGACGTTGCCGCAGCACAAAACCGGGACAGAGGCATGAAAAGTCGGTCGTCTGAGGCGGCGGCGGGTGAGTGTCGTAGCGATGAAAGCAAACGGCCGCAGAAGGCGCGCGATGGGGCTCCGGGTGGGGCGCAGCCAGAAACGGGGTGGGCGACGGCTCATCGTTCAACCGTATTCAGGATGCGGTCCCGCAGGACGTTGACCACCGAACGCTGCAATCCCGTTGTCCTGACGGGCGGGAGAGGGGATTCGAGCCATCGTGTCAGACACTCCACATCGTTTGTGACATGGATTGTATCAGAAACGGTGGCCATTGCCTCGCGCCAGTTCTCCATTTTTGGACCTGTGGCAGTAGGAACCCCCAAACGGAGCGGCTCAAAAGGATTATGTCCTCCGCCCTTTCCGGCAAGGGAGTTTCCGAGAAAGCAGCGGTTGGCCAGGCGGAAGAAAAGGCCAAGCTCACCCAGTGTGTCGGCCAGCCACACCTGTGTCTGTGGGGTCGGGTCCTGACCCGTGGAGCGGCGTGGGAGGTTGAAACGGGCCGCCAACTCCGAACCGCGGGCAGGGTGGCGCGGGACGAGGATGGTCAGCAGGTCTGGCTGGCATTTTCTGGCATTTTCGGCGGCCTGAAGAACGAGTTCTTCTTCTCCCGGATGGGTGGAGGCAGCGACGAACACCGGCCGGTCGCCGATCAGGGCTTTCAGGCGCCCATATTCCGCCGCGTCATACGGAAGGGGTGGGGCGTCCTGTTTAAGGTCGCCGTCTTCATAGACCGGAGAGGCGCCGAGGTCGCGGAAACGGGCTGCATCTTCCGGACCGCGCGCCGCCACCCAGGACAGGCGCTGCATCATGTGCTGCGCCGGGCCACGCAGGCGGTTCCAGCGGCGGGAAGAGCGGTCCGACAGACGTCCGTTGACGAGCATGACCGGAATATCCCGCTGTGCGCATGCGGCGATGATGCCAGGCCAGAGTTCGCTCTCAACGAAAATAGCGCCTTCCGGCTGCCAGAGGTTCAGGAAGCGTCGCAGCCAGCGCGGGACGTCGTGGGGGATGAAGCGATGGATGATCCGCTGTCCGTACAGGGGATGCCGGGCCACGATTTCGCTGCCCGTGACGGTCGCAGTTGTGAAGAGAATGCGCATGTCCGGTCTGGAGGCCAGAAGGGCATCGGCCAGCGGCATGGCGCAGAGGGTCTCGCCGACGCTGGCGGCGTGAAGCCACAGAAGCGCGCCTCTGGGGCGGCGGACACTGCCCAGACCCATGCGTTCACGCAAGCGCCCGGGCAGTTCCCGACCACGATGCAGGCGGACCCGCAGCATGACAGTCAGGGCGGGCGCGAGCAGGGTTCCCGCCATGCGCCACAGGCGGTCGGCTGGGTGGGATGACTGGCTACGCACGCTGCTTTCGGCACGGTGGGAGACGTCATGCAGCGCAGCCTGAAGCGTGGGGCCGTCGGGCTGGAACAGGGGTTCGCCCATGATAAGGGTGCCGCGCCCGAAGGGGAGAGGAAAGGTCAGACCGTCCCATGAGGGCAGACGCAAACTCGTGCAGGCCATGCCGAGGGGCACCACGGCGCATCCGGCCAGACGCGACAGGACGACGGCACCGGGCTGAACCTGCTCAGCCGGTCCGCGAGGCCCGTCGGGGGTGATGCCAACGATCGAGCCGCTCTGAATTTCTTTCAGCGCTGTACGGAGGGCTGCGGCCCCGCCCTTGTCCTTGCCCTTCTTGCTGGACGAGCCATGGATGCCGATGATGCCCCATGGCCGAACGATTTTTGCGATCAGCACGCCATCGGGATTGCGGGACACCAGAAAGCGGAGCGCCAGCCGTGGTTCCTGCGGGCGCGCCCAGAACCACAGGGCCGGGCTGAGTGCCAGCGAGCGGTGCCAGAAGGCGACCACGCTCCCCTGACCGGGTGTGAGCAGCGTTTCGACCGCACGGGGAGAGCCGCTGACCTGCCAGCGTGTGGAACGCAGGCAGAGTCCCAGCCACAGGCGAAGCAGGCGTGAAGACAGGCTCATGACGGGTCGGGTAGCACGCGGCGTTACAGGCGGCAAAGACTATGCATCATATTGTGTAAGGACCGGAGCCAGGGGCCATCAGGGAGCCGGATGGCGAATTTCGAGGGATGTAAACGTCACACGCGCCGCGTCACCATGGCAGGGCATATGCCAGCCAGTCTGACCTGCAACCGCTTCGAACCACATGACGGGTGCAGTCGCGGCCACAGGCATGGCGAGCACGCTACGGGTCCCGTTGACCACCATGACCAGCGTTCCGTTCGGACGTGAGGAGATGCCGTAGCTGACGTTGCTGTCCGGATAGATTGTGCCGGCGACGATGCTGCGGGTTGAGTTGCCGTCATGGATGGCCACCGTGACCTGAGAATGTCTGCCATCAGCGACCAGCTCGACAACAGCGCCACGCGTGCTCTGGATACGGCCGATAATGACGCGTTTGTCGCTTGGCCAGGTGTCGATATGCAGACTGGCGTTCATGTCAGCCGGCGTCTGCTGGAAATACCAGGCCGTGCCTTCGCGCAGGACAGTTGCCGGTGCTGTCTGTCCGCGGATGGAAGGCTGGAGTCCGTCCGTCCGCAGGGTGATCGCGCCTGTCGCCGGATCCTGCTGATAGAACGGGCTGTGATAGCCCGTCGCCAGCGTGGTTCCCGGAACGAGTCGCAGCTTCAGGCGAGCCTGAGGTTCCTGAAGGGTGAAGCTGCCTGCGTGTGGCGGGGAGCGGGTGTCCATGGCCGACACGGGAGCCGGTGCGGTTCCTGCCAGTGCGAGGGTCAGACAGGTTGCGCAGATGAGGCGGGGCAGGGACATGACGGTTCCTTCAGGCAGACAAAGAGGCGGGAGAGGCTGGTTCAGCGGCTCATCAGAACGGTGATCTGGGCCTGTTCCAGAATGTGACGGGTGACACCGCCCAAAATCATCTGGCGCAGACGCGAATGGGAATACGCACCCATGCCGAGCATGTCGGCGTTGAATTCCGTGGCTGCTTTCAGAAGTCCGGCGCCGATATCGCGGTTCACGGCTTCGAATTCACGGGCAGTGGCGGAAACGCCATGCATCCGCAGATAGGTCACGACTTCATCTGCACCTGGTCCGCGCCGCTGATAATCCTGACAGGTCAGGACCTGAACGGCCTCGGCCTTATGGGCCCAGGGCAGGATGCAACGCAGGGCCAGTGAGGCCTCAGGCGTGCCGTTCCAGGCAATGGCAATCCGCTGTCCGACAGTTTTCGGTGGTGTGGGTGGCGCGATCAGCAGCGGGCGTCCGCTGTCGAACAGAATGGCGTGCAACGTCTCGGAGGCGCGTGGGTCACCGTCTTTGGCCAGATTCGGAACCAGCGTCATGTCAGCCAGACGCGAACGCCAGGTCAGGGAGTCGTGTTCAGTCCCATTGAGGACATCGAGACTGGCACTAACGCCGTCACCAGCGGATGAGCCGATTTTGGAAGGCTCGATGCGTCGGATGCCATGCTCCTGGATAAAGGTATCGAAGGCCCGGCGGATTGCGATGGCACGGCGCTGGGCTTCAGTCGTGGCCGTGTCGATCATTTCATTGACCATACCGGCTGAAATGCCTTCACCCGCCAGCGTCGCGACTTCGGACGGGTCGGAGCCGACCACGACGGCCGACAGATGGGCCTCGAAACGGCGCGCAAAATCAAGCGCGACCGACATGACGGCTTCGAGGTCATCGGAGCCGTTCAGGGGGAGAAGAATATTCTTGATGTCGATAAGCATGGGTAAAGGCTCCCCGGCCATAATCACTGTACGTCGTTATGATGTATTTACGGATAAAGTCGCGTGACGTTCCATCCGTTTCCGTCACGGGTCCACACGGCACGGTCATGCAGGCGGTAAGGACGGTCCTGCCAGAACTCGATCGCCTCGGGCAGCACGCGGAATCCGGACCAGTTTGCCGGGCGGGGGATTGGTCCGTCGCCGTATGTTTCGTCCGCAGCCTTCAGGCGTTCTTCAAACGTGCTGCGGTTATCCAGCGGTCGCGACTGGTCTGAGGCGATGGCGCCAAGGCGG
The DNA here is from genome assembly GCF_018256155.1 of Gluconobacter sp. Dm-62. Taxonomy (GTDB): domain Bacteria; phylum Pseudomonadota; class Alphaproteobacteria; order Acetobacterales; family Acetobacteraceae; genus Gluconobacter. The sequence goes on along the minus strand of NZ_JAERLY010000006.1, from coordinate 93,268 downwards.
GATGTGCGGGAACGGCTTGCGAAATAGGCATCAGCCTCGGCATCGCTGACGGCCTCGACCGGGCCTTCGATCCTGATCTGGCGACGGATGGACTTCCAGTGGAACAGCAGGGCGATATGCGGATTGGCGAGCAGTTCACGCCCCTTGCGGCTTTCCAGATTGGTATAGAAAACGAAACCCCGTTCATCCACGCCCTTGAGCAGGAGCATCCGGACGGAAGGATGTCCATCAGGAGCGGATGTGGCAACAGCCATGGCGTTGGGATCGTTCGGCTCGGACGCTTCGGCATCTGACATCCAGGTCGCGAACAGGGCGAAGGGATCGGCCTTCAGGTCAATCAGGGGGATGTCGGACATCGGAGGCTCCTTGAAACAATATTGGCGTGACAGGGACGATGAACCCGGCTCGCCAGTGTCGGGATCATAACGCGGCTGGCACGTTCCAGCCATCCGGTCGCCTACAGAAGCATTTTACGCCCTCCGCTCGCATTGCGCCTTGATCTGGGACAGCATGCGACGCCGCAGTAATCCACTGCCGAGGCGGATCACGACCCAGTAGGGCAGGAAGCGCCGCCGGACATGGCGGGTGGGGCAAAGGACATGCGTCTGCGTAACAAGGCGCGTCCTTCCCTGCGTGGCAGGGGCTGTCGTAAAGGACAGGATCAGGGTTGCAAGCGACGCATCCCTGTTGCCGAAAAACTCAATAGGTGTGTCAAACCGGCGCAGTCCGTAATCCGTGTGCCAGAAAGCGCCTTTCAGCCCATAAACCAGGCTTCGATCCGTTACTGACAGGAGGGTAAAGTCCTCAAGTTCCAAGGCAGGTGGCGAGGGTGCTTGCAGCAGATGAGCAGGCAGTCCACGCAGGAAAAGAGCGGCCCGGAAGAGGGCATCGTCATTCAGGCGGTAGTGCCGGGTGCAGTCCAGAATGCTCCTGGGCAGGGCGCGGATCAGAATGGAATGACGTTCGGAAAAATCGAACGGTTCATTGTTGGCGCAGATGGATTTGGGGCGCACAGGCAAAAACTCCTCAGCGCCCGAGTGATGCCTTAATGCCCTGTCAGAGGGCAAAAAACGGCGCAACCGTCGCAAAGTCTTGTCTGTAACGGGCGCTTGTGCAACCACGACCCTCAATACGCCAACGCGATTCAGGAAATCACCATGTCTGAAACGGAAGACAATATCCCGGCACCCGTGACCGGAACCCTCATGAAGGGCAAGCGCGGTGTGATCATGGGTGTTGCCAACAAGCACTCCATTGCCTGGGCCATTGCCAGCGCCTGTGCGGCACAGGGTGCGGAACTTGCTTTCACCTATCAGGGCGAGGCCCTGGGCAAGCGCGTCCGCCCGCTGGCCGAAAGTGTCGGGTCTGAACTCGTCATTTCCTGTGACGTCAGCGACGACGATGCCATCAACACCACGTTCGACGAGATCGAGAAGGTCTGGGGCAAGATCGATTTCGTGCTCCATGCCATCGCCTTCGCCGACAAGCAGTATCTCCGCGGCCGTTATATCGACACGCCGCGCGATGCCTTCCTGCAGGCCATGGACATCTCCTGTTATTCCTTCGTCGCCGTCGCACGTCGTGCGTCTGCCATGATGAATCCGGGCGGGTCCTTCCTGAGCATGACCTATCTCGGTGCCGAGCGCGTCATGCCGCACTATAATGTGATGGGCGTGGCCAAGGCGGCTCTGGAGGCTTCCGTGCGCTACATGGCTGCCGATCTGGGCCGCGACGATATCCGCGTGAACGGGATCTCCGCCGGTCCGATCATGACGCTGGCTGCCAACGGGATCAGCGATTTCCGCTACATCCTGCGCTGGAACCAACTCAATGCTCCGATGGAGCGCAACGTGACCCTCAAGGATGTCGGCGGTTCGGGCATGTACCTGCTTTCCGACCTGTCCAGCGGCGTGACGGGCGAGATCCATCATGTGGACTGCGGCTACCACACGGTCGGCATGAAGAACCCGGACGCCCCGGACATCGCAGCGGTCGGCTCCGGGAACTGACATGTCGGACAACAGCTTCGGGAAGCTCTTTCGCGTCACCACATGGGGTGAGAGTCACGGGCCGGCCATCGGCTGCGTCATTGATGGCTGCCCACCCCGCCTGAAGCTGTCCGAAGAGGACATCCAGCCCTGGCTCGACCGCCGTCGTCCGGGGCAGTCCCGCTTTACCACGCAGCGCCGGGAGCCGGATCAGGTCCGCATCCTGTCGGGCGTGTTCGAAGGCCAGACGACCGGAACCCCCATTTCGCTGATGATCGAGAATACCGATCAGCGGTCGAAGGATTACGGCGATATCGCAACCCGCTATCGCCCCGGTCATGCCGACATCGCTTACGATATGAAATACGGTATCCGCGATTATCGCGGGGGCGGGCGCTCTTCGGCGCGCGAGACGGCCATGCGGGTTGCTGCAGGGGCTGTGGCGCGTGTGCTGCTGAAGGCGCTGGTGGGCGAGGGTGTGAAAATCCGCGCTGCTTTGACCGGCATTGGCGGGCAGACCATCGATCCCTCCCGCTGGGACTGGGACGAGGTCGAGCGCAATCCGCTGTGGTGCCCGGATGCGGGTTCCGTGGCGTCGTGGGAGGCGCTGCTCGACTCCATTCGTAAGGATGGATCGTCCATCGGTGCGACGGTTGAAGTTGTTGCGGAAGGTCTGCCAGCCGGACTCGGTGCCCCGGTTTACGGCAAGCTCGATGCTGATCTGGCCGGAGCTATGATGGGCATCAATGGTGTGAAGGGCGTCGAGATCGGAGACGGTTTTGCCGTGGCTACCCTGCGCGGTGAGCAGAACGCCGATCCGATTGCGCCAGGACCGCAGTTTGTCTCCAATCATGCCGGGGGCATTCTGGGCGGGATTTCGACAGGGCAGCCCATCGTGGCGCGCTTTGCGATCAAGCCGACCAGCTCGATCCTGACCCCTGTCCCGAGCATCACGCGCGATGGTGAGTCTGTCGAGGTGATGACGAAGGGGCGGCATGATCCCTGCATAGGCATCCGGGCCGTTCCCGTGGCCGAAGCGATGATGGCCTGTGTGCTGGCCGATCATCTTCTGCGCGATCATGCGCAGTGTGGTTGGGGCCGCTAAAGACCCCGGCCTGCAAGACAGAATGCCTCAGCTTTCGAACGTGGCGTCCAGCGTGATCTCTGCCTTGATGACCTGAGATAGCGGGCAGCCTGCCTTGGCCTTGTTCGCAATCTCAATGAACTGGGCTTCGGAGGCTCCAGGCACCTTGCCGCGCAGGGTCAGGTGAGACTGCGTGATGGCAAAACCTTCACCGGACTTGTCGAGTGAGACGGTCGCCTTCGTTTCCAGTGACTCGGCTTTGAAGCCGGCCTGTTCGAGCATCATGGACAAAGCCATGGTAAAACAGCCCGCATGAGCCGCGCCGAGCAGTTCTTCGGGATTCGTGCCAGGCTTGTCTTCAAAGCGCGTATTGAAGCCGTAAGGCTGGGCGTGCAGGGCGCCGCTCTGGGTGGAAATGGTGCCTTTGCCGTCCTTGAGACCGCCGCTCCAGTGTGCCGAAGCTGTCTTCTTGATAGTCATGATGGGCTCTTCCGTTTTGTGGGCTCGCCTCCCCAAACGCGGTGTTGTCCGGATCGTTGCCCGACGCGATGTTCACGAAATTTCCCAATTCTGTGACCGGTATCACACACCGGGAAAAGGCTTCGGGGAAAACTCTTGGGATAACAGCCCGATAGGGGCGGTTTTCTGCGAACGGCACTATATCTAGGGCCATTAACCCATTCCTTCCCTAGATATGGGATGGTCCGAATTCACAGCTCTTCCGATTTTGCAAGCGAACTTCGTGCTTGCGATCAGGTTCGGAGTGATGGAAATGAGTGCTCAAGACTTCAAAAATAGATGCCCTGCGGAGAGAGCGATGACCCTTCATGACGTGACGACGGACGTGTCCGACGAGGCTCCCCGTGCCCATGAAGTGCGTCCGCCTGTCGACCATCCCATTGGAGAACCACCCCTTTCGGCCGATGCCGATTTCGGGGACATGTTCGACGATGTCGTGCAGCTTCCGGGCCATCATGCCGTGCGGGTGGATCGTTCGCGCGATTCCCTGCTGACGGATTTCGGCAAGGCGACTCTGAACAACCGCTACCTGCTGCCGGGCGAGGACTATCAGTCGCTTTTCGCACGTGTGGCGTCCTATTATGGCGCGGATGCGGGCCATGCGCAGCGGATCTATGACTACATTTCCCGCCACTGGTTCATGCCCGCGACGCCCGTTCTGTCCAATGGCGGCACCGAGCGTGGACTGCCGATTTCCTGCTTCCTGAACGAGGCTGAAGACAGCCTTTCGGGAATCGTGGGGCTGTGGAACGAGAATGTCTGGCTGGCGTCCAAGGGCGGCGGCATTGGCTCTTATTGGGGCAATCTGCGCTCCATCGGCGAAAACATCGGCCGCAATGGCAAGACGTCCGGCGTCATTCCCTTCATCCGCGTGATGGACAGCCTGACGCTTGCGATTTCGCAGGGCTCGCTCCGTCGGGGTTCGGCGGCCGTGTATCTGCCGGTCTGGCATCCGGAGGTCGAAGAATTCGTCGAGATGCGCCGCCCGACGGGTGGGGATCCGAACCGCAAGGCGCTGAACCTGCATCACGGTGTGCTGGTGACCGATGCGTTCATGCGTGCGGTCGAGGCTGACGAGGAATGGGCGCTGCTGTCGCCCAAGGATCACAGCACAATCCGCAAGGTTTCGGCACGTGGTCTATGGATCCGCATCCTGACGGCACGAATGGAGCAGGGCGAGCCCTACATCATCTATTCCGACCATGTGAACCGCGCCCGTCCGGAGCATCACAAGCTGGCCGGTCTGGAAGTGAAGACGTCCAATCTCTGCGCCGAGATTACGCTGCCGACCGGCATCGACCATCACGGCAAGAACCGCACGGCTGTCTGCTGCCTGTCCTCGCTCAATCTTGAGACCTGGGACGAGTGGAAGGATGATCCGCAGTTCATCGAGGACGTCATGCTGTTCCTCGACAACGTTCTGCAGGATTTCATCGACCGCGCTCCGGATGACATGGCGCGTGCCAAATATGCCGCTGCGCGTGAGCGTTCGGTCGGTCTGGGTGTGATGGGCTTCCACTCCTTCCTTCAGGCCCGGATGATTCCGTTCGAGTCCGTGATGGCGAAGGTCTGGAACCGGAAAATTTTCGAATATATCCGCAAGCAGGCCGATGCTGCGTCCAAGCATCTGGCTGAGGTGCGTGGTCCGTGCCCGGATGCCGAGGAATACGGCTTCATGGAGCGTTTCTCGCACAAGCTTGCCATTGCCCCGACGGCCTCGATTTCCATCATCACGGGCAATGCCAGCCCCGGTATCGAGCCGATCAGCGCTAATGTGTTCCTGCAGAAGACGCTTTCGGGTTCGTTCTCGGTGCGTAACCGGCATCTGAAGACGATTCTGGAAGAGCGCGGTTACGATACGGACGAAGTCTGGTCGGCTATTACGCTGAACAAGGGCTCCGTGCAGAACCTCGACTTCCTGACGCAGGACGAGAAGGACGTGTTCAAGACAGCGTTCGAACTCGATCAGCGCTGGGTTGTGGAGCATGCCGCCGACCGTGCGCCGTTCATCTGTCAGGCGCAGTCAGTGAACCTGTTCCTGCCGGCCGATGTTCACAAGCGCGATCTGCATCAGATTCATTTCCAGGCGTGGAAGAAGGGGCTGAAATCCCTTTACTACTGCCGCTCCCTGTCCGTGCAGCGCGCTGATGCGGTGTCTACGCTGGCGGTGAAGAGCGACATTCTGGAAGACGAAAAATACGAAGCCACGGCTCAGGCTGCCCCGCGCGGCGAAATGAGCAGCGGCGATTACGAAGAGTGCCTGTCCTGCCAGTAATGGCGGGATGCGAAAGGACGCGATCATGAGCGACACGACCCCGACCACCGGTTATCAGGCCGAGCAGCATTTCGACCTGATGACCGCCAACCCGGTCTACAAGCCCTTCCGTTACCCCTGGGCCTATGACGCTTGGCTGACCCAGCAGCGCGTCCACTGGCTGCCGGAGGAAGTGCCACTGGCCGATGACGTGAAGGACTGGCACCGAACGCTGACGGAAGCCGAACAGCATCTGGTGACGCAGATCTTCCGCTTCTTCACGCAGGCCGACGTGGAAGTGAATTCCGCGTACATGAAGTATTACAGCCAGGTCTTCAAACCGACCGAAGTGCTGATGATGCTGTCCGCGTTCTCGAATATCGAGACGATTCACATCGCTGCGTATTCCCATCTTCTTGATACTATCGGAATGCCTGAGACCGAGTATTCGGCCTTCCTGAAATACAAGGAGATGAAGGACAAATACGATTTCATGCAGTCGTTCAACATCGACAACAAGCGTGAAATCGCCAAGACCATGGCAGCCTTCGGGGCGTTCATGGAAGGGCTTCAGCTTTTCGCGTCGTTCGCGATCCTGCTGAATTTCCCGCGTTTCAACAAGCTCAAGGGCATGGGGCAGATCGTGTCCTGGTCGGTGCGTGACGAGACGCTGCACTGCCTGTCCATGATCCGTCTGTTCCGCACGTTCATCCGCGAGAACCCGGAACTATGGACGGCCGATTTCCGCGAGGAACTCGCGCAGGTCTGCCGCACGACGGTCGAGCACGAAGATGCGTTCATCGATCTGGCGTTCGAGATGGGGCCGGTTGAGGGCATGTCGTCCGACGACGTGAAGGCCTATATCCGCTTCATCGCCGATCGCCGCCTGACGCAGCTTGGTCTGGACCCGATCTATGGGCAGGAAAGCAACCCGCTGCCGTGGATCGATGACATGCTGAACGCAGTGGAACACGCCAACTTCTTCGAAAACCGTTCGACCGAATATTCCCGTGCTTCCACGTCCGGCACCTGGGAAGAAGCGTTTGAAGGCAACGTCTTCAGCTGAAGATCAGACGGAGAGGCCCTGACCTTCGGGCAGGGCTTCTCCGTCTCTCAACACGCGTTCTGCGGCGGCTGTAAAGCGGCCGTCTGCTTCATGCAGGACGAGCCCGGCCCGCAGCCGGAAGATCCCGCGGCCCCCATGGACCGCGCGCACCAGAACCAGTTTCGCTTCCCGGCCCGCTCGCGGCCAGAAGGGATAGAGCTGGATCGAACCACATCCATGTTCCAGTAATGTCTGACACGCCCGATCCGCGATGGCCGTGGACAGGACGAATGTCAGCGTGCCACCCGGAAGTACCCATTTCGTCAGGGCGCGCACCCAGTCTTCCGGTGCGGTCGTCTCGGCACTCAGGGCCAGACGGCGTCGGTTGTCGGGCGAGGGCGTGCCGTGAGGGCTGTGCCAGGGGGGATTGGCCATCACATGATGAAAGCGGCCATTAGCGGTCGGGGTGAGGCCGCGCAGATTTCGCGGGATGTCAGGCAGATGGGCCTGAAGGACCTGAAGCCGCTTCACGCCATCGGGATCGACGTTAGCCTGAATATTGCGTTCCGCCAGTTTCAGGGTCTCGGGATCGGCTTCCAGCCCGACTCCGCTCACCCCCGCAAGACGGGCAGCCAGACACAGCAGGGCTGCGCCAGCCCCACATCCTGCTTCCAGAACCGTCTCGCCACGCTTTGCCGGGATGGAGGCCGCCATCAGAACGGGTTCAAGTCCTGTCCTGTAACCCTCGGTGAACTGGTCGTACCGGACCCGTCCCCCCAGCAGTGATCCTTCTTCCCGGACGGGGCCGTGGCAGGCAAATGCGCCCCCGGAGAGGGATTTCGGAGGGGGCAATGGGTTGACCGTCTTCCTGCTGCCGCTCATATGGTCTTTCCAACCTGTCGTCCGGCGTTATATGGCCCGTTCGTTCTTCCCACGACAGGAGAGAAAGAACGGGTCACGCCACATCATATCGTGCCCGTGCGGTCCTGGGCCAGTCCCCGGGTCCGTTGCGGGAACTGGAGTAATGACCCTTGGATTCTGCCGCACCGGACGTTTCTGCGACCGTTGATAGAGCTGTGCTCAGGGAAGCAGGGAGCGAGAGCGCCCTTTCCGCTCTGTCCGCCTATCTGGAACAGGACATGCAGGCCTGTAATCGCGCCATTATCGCGCGGATGGAAAGCCCGGTCCCGCTCATTCCACAGCTCGGCGCCCATCTTGTCGCTGCAGGCGGCAAGCGGCTGCGTCCGCTGCTAACGCTCGCTGCCTCCCGCCTGTGCGGCTACCAGTCGACTCCGGAAAACCAGCGTCATGTTGGGCTGGCGGCCTGTGTGGAGTTCATCCATACCGCAACGCTGCTTCACGATGACGTGGTTGATGAGAGCAACCTGCGGCGCGGGCTTGCGTCGGCCAATGCGGTGTTTGGTAACAAGGCCTCCGTTCTGGTGGGCGACTTCCTGTTCGCACGCTCTTTCCAGCTCATGACGGCAGACGGGTCGCTGAAGGTCATGGCGATCCTGTCCGATGCGTCGGCGACGATTGCCGAGGGCGAAGTCCTTCAGATGGTGACGCAGAACGATCTGTCCACGCCGGTCGAACGCTATCTCGAAGTCATTCACGGCAAGACGGCGGCCCTGTTTGCCGCGGCCTGTCGTGTCGGCGCGGTTGTCGCAGATCGTCCGGAAGCGGAAGAAGTGGCGCTGGACCGTTTCGGGACCAATCTGGGCATGGCGTTTCAGTTGGTTGACGATGCGCTCGATTATGCTGCCGATCAGCAGGTTCTGGGCAAAACGGTCGGCGACGACATGCGCGAGGGCAAGATCACGCTGCCGGTTCTGGCGGCGTATGAGGCTGGCTCTCCCGAGGACCGGGCGTTCTGGGAGCGTGTCATTGAGAAGGGTGAGCAGACGGATGCCGATCTGCCGCATGCGCTGGGTCTGATTGAAAAGACCGGGGCAATTGCCACGACCATTGCCCGCGCGCAGGTCTATGCCGCCGAGGCTGTCGAGGCGCTGTCCATTTTCCCGGACAGTGAGCTGCGTCGCCTGATGACGGAGACGGTCCAGTACACCGTCGATCGCGCCCGCTAAAGCCCTCTGAAACGCCCTGTTCGATCGGACAGGGCGTTTTCTTTCAGGCTTCTACCGGGTGCAGTATGGGCGCTGCGAATATTTCCCATTGCGAAAAACCCAGCCTTTCCGCAGCCTCTTGCAGTCTCGTGGCTTCATGGGAGGCGTGCGTCATCAAAAGCCGGCCGGGGCGGGATGCGCCTGGAAGTCCTGGAGCGTCCTGAAGGACGGTCCTGACCTGCCGGGCGACGGCGGGAGCGGGGTCCAGCCAGGTCACGCCGGGGGGAGACAGGCGCTCGAAGGCGTCCATCAGAAATGTATAATGTGTGCAGCCAAGACCCACCGTGTCGATCTCATCGCCATGGGGCTGGCTGAAGAGACAGTCCAGTTCGTGCTGTACGTCGGTATCCGCGATGACTTCGCCCAGAAAGGCGCGCTCTGCCAGATCGGCCAGTCTGCGGGCACCATGGGTGATCAGGCGGCAGTCTGACGCGAAATCGCGATGAAGCTGGAGGATGTAAGGCCGCCGTGCTGTGGCGGATGTCGAGAGTAGACCGATAACCCGGCTTTGCGAGACACGTCCGGCCCAGCGGATCGGAGGCACACAGCCGACTACGGGAATTTTCAGGCGCTCGCGCAGGGCGGGCAGGGCAATCGTGCTGGCGGTATTGCAGGCGATCACCAGAATATCGGGCTGAAGATGTTCGCAGGCTGCGACCAGAAGGCTAACGATGCGCGATGTCAGCAGATCATCCGGCTGTTCGCCATAGGGAAACAGCGCCGTGTCGGCGAGATAGTCGATAGGGAGGGTGGGAAGGAGGTCGCGCAGGGCCTGCACGACGCCCATCCCCCCGATGCCGGAGTCAAAAACGAGACTCCGGCCAACTGGCACGGATGCGCCAGTCTCCATCAGGCTTCGGCTTTGGCCTTGAGAGCCAGCGCTTCTTCCGCGCTGCTCACGCCGCCATGCTTCTTGGACCAGCCACACGGGTCTTCGAGGAAGCGGCGGACTTCGGCGCTGTCCTTTTCAGAGAAGTAATCGCCGCCCGCGCAGGCTTCCAGAACGTCCCACCAGGTGCACAGGGCGTGCAGGGAGATGTCCATGTCTGCCAGCGTCTTGTGAGCACCGGGGAAGACGCCATAGAAGAACACGACGAAAGTGTGGTTCACGATGGCGCCTGCATCGCGCAGGGCATTGGCGAATCGGATCTTGGAAGCGCCGTCTGTCGTCAGGTCCTCGACCAGCAAGGTGCGCATGCCTTCGGGCACATCGCCTTCGATCTGTGCGTTGCGGCCAAAGCCCTTGGGCTTTTTGCGCACATAGGCCATCGGCGTCATCATCCGGTCCGCAATCCAGGCGGCGAACGGGATGCCGGCGGTTTCACCACCGACGACCGCGTCGATGCTTTCATAGCCGATATGACGGCCGATCTTCTCGACGGCCAGTTCCATGATCTTGGTGCGCGCACGCGGGAAGAAAATGATCTTGCGGCAGTCGATATAGACCGGGGACTTCCAGCCTGACGTCAGGGTGTAGGGATCTTCCGGGCGGAAGTTGATGGCCTTGATTTCAAGCAGGATACGGGCCGTGGTGAGGGCCGCGTCACGGTCCCACTGGGTGCGGCCCGCCATCGGGCTTTCGGCGAACTGGGTCATGCTTGTCTCCGCTGACGTCGTTTTCTCGTGGTTTACCGGCCTGTCGCCGGGAAGGGTAGGGGCAATATGGCCCGCTCCCGCAACGGATGAACTTTAGTGGCGCCTGTCAGTGTCACCGGTCGTTCCGATCTTCGTGCTTGCATGGGAGGGCCGGGAGTTCTAGGGAGAGATATCGATATTCATTCTCATTTACGGCAGGATCAGAAGTGAGCATAGAGACCAGCCGGATCGGCCGGAAATGCGAACGCGCTGTTGTGACGGCCTATCAGGAGCTGCGGGACGTCGGTCAGGCGGATATCCAGGCTTTTGCGGCCTGCACGACGCTGTACCGCATTCATCACCCCGAATCTTCCGTCAAGGAAGCCCGTCGTCTCGTGGCCGAATGGATCGACCACCACGTCGTTCGTCAGGCCAGAGGCCAGACTCCGGGCTGCGACTGCTGAACTTTGCGGAGGAGCCTCAGCTCCTCTCGCTCATCGGGATGAAGCTCCGTTCAGCCGCACCGATATAAAGCTGCCTCGGGCGGCTGATGCGGATGGACGGCTCCTCGATCATTTCCTTCCACTGACTGACCCATCCGACCGTCCGCGCGACAGCGAACAGGACGGTGAACATGCTCTTGGGAATTCCGAGGGCCTTGAGAATCAGTCCGGAATAGAAATCCACATTCGGATAGAGGCGGCGGCTGACGAAATAATCGTCCTCCATTGCCACGCGCTCCAGCTCCATGGCCAGATCCAGCAACGGATCGCGCTTGAGGCCCAGCTCCTCGATGACTTCATGGCAGGTCGCCTGAAGAATTTTCGCCCGCGGGTCGAAGTTCTTGTAGACGCGATGGCCGAAGCCCATCAGGCGTACGCCCGAGTTGCGGTTCTTGACCTCGTTGAGAAAGGCCGGAATGCCGTCGCGAGTGCCAATCGATTCCAGCATACCGAGGGCTGCCTCGTTGGCCCCGCCATGTGCGGGCCCCCAAAGGGCGGCAATACCGGCCGAGATGCAGGCGTAGGGATTTGCGCCCGTTGAGCCGACGAGCCGCACGGTCGTCGTGGAGGCATTCTGTTCATGGTCGGCATGGAGCAGAAGAATACGATCCATCGCACGCGCCAGAACCGGATTGACGCGGTAGTGGTTGCCGGGCCGGGCGAACAGCATGTGCAGGAAATTCTCGGAGAACGACATTTCTTCATCAGGATAGATGAAGGGCTCGCCGATGGAATATTTATAGGCCCAGGCTGCAATCGTGGGGACTTTGGCGATCAACCGGCGGGCAGAGAGGTCCCGGGCTTTCGGCTCCGAAATATCCAGGCCGTCATGATAGAAAGCCGAGAGCGCGCCAACTGTTCCACACAGGATTGCCATGGGATGGGCGTCGCGGCGAAAGCCATTGAAGAAGTTCCGGATCTGCTCGTTCAGCAGCCGGTGGGTGTTCATGTCCGTGCGGAATGTCTGATACTGCGCGGCTGTCGGCAATTCACCATAAAGCAGCAGATACGCCGTTTCCGTAAAGCTCGCATTAAGGGCCAGATCCTCGATCGGATAGCCACGATGCAGCAGGACACCCTTGTCACCATCGATGTAGCTGATGGCACTCGTGCAGGTCGCAGTGCTGCCCAATCCCGGATCGAAGGAGAAGACCCCGGTTTTCTGGGAGAGGGCACGCATGTCCACGACGTTCGGACCGATTGTCCCTTCCAGAAGCGGAAACTGGCGGTTGAGGCCATCGAGACCAAAGGTTGCGGAACGGTTTTCGGACATGCAGCTTATAACCCGCCTGAAGTGTAAGGATGTTGTTTTGTTTTACATCTGAAAGGTTTTTTATGTCCAGAGAAGCCCTCTGGACGATCTTTCAGGGCAGGAGAAGGCTCGTTGGCTGGATTGTGGAAGGGCGAACATCCAGCCACGGGCCGGGAACGTCAAATCCCGTCAGGCCAGCGAGCGGATAGCCCCGATAGAGCGCTGAAAAACTTGTTCCCTGAAGGGCAGGTCCCAGAAGATCGCAGGCAAACTCACCGATAGTGGGATTATGCCCGACGATCAGGAGCGTCTGGACAGTTTCAGCCGTAGCATGCACCAGACCGTAGAGAGTGTCCGGAGTTGCGGAATAGAGACTGTCTTCGATCGTAAGAATATGCGCATGCCCCATGCCGTTCAGAACGCCCTGAGCGGTCTGTCGGGTGCGTGTCGCAGGGCTGCACAGGATCTGGACAGGGCCGGAAATCTCAATGGCCGCGAGTTGTCTGCCAATGCTAGCGGCCTGCTCCTGTCCCTTTGGTGTGAGGGGGCGACCGCGATCACCGTTTTCGGTCAACACGTGGGGGACCGCCTCTGCATGACGCAGAAGCAGAAGGCGGTGCAGGCCCATCAGGCTTCCGATGCCTTGCGTGCGTTGGCCGCGATGGCTTCATGATGGCGGATCACCTCACGGATGACGAAGGCCAGAAACTTCTCAGCAAAATCAGGGTCCAGATGTGCGTCCCGGGCAAGTTGACGCAGGCGTTCAATCTGGCGCGTCTCACGGGACGGGTCGGCAGGAGGCAGATGGGCACGGGCCTTGAGTTCGCCTACTTCCTGCGTGCAGCGAAAGCGTTCCGCCAGCATGTGGATCAGGGCCGCGTCAATATTATCGATGCTGGCACGCAGGCGCTCGAGTTCGGCCAGTGCAGGATCAGAGCCGGCCGGATCAGGATTGAGGGGCATGTTGGAGGGCTTAGGGCTCATTCAGATCAATCCAGGCAAGATGGCCGCCTTTTCCAGCACCCAGATCGGTAAAGACAGCCGTGCCCCCCAGACGTCCCGTGCGGCGCCAGGGGCGTCCGTCGGTTGAGCGGCGGTCATGGCCGACATAGACCGTCACCCCTTCGGGGATACGGTTGATCCAGGTCAGGCGGCGTTCGGGATAACCGTCCGGCTGCATGCGGCCGGTCGTTTCACCAAAAAGGGCGCGGGACAGGGGGGCGGACATTTCACCCAGACCCGGCACGGGAGAAAGGGACAGCATGGCTGTATGAAAGCCGCCATGCACGAACAGGGACCGGCCGATCCGCAGCCAGGTGGGTGCCTGATCAATGGCCGTATAAACGCGTTCGGGAAGGCCTTCATATTCAGGAAGGGAAATCTGGCGCAGCGTCTCTTCGAGGGGCGGATCGCGCCTTAGGCGGCGGCCTTCAAGGGCGCGGCCAAGTTTGCGGTCATGGTTACCGAGAATGAACACCCCGCGCTGCTGTTCCAGAAGTTCGAGCATCAGCTCCATCACGCCTGCGCTGTCGGGCCCATGATCCACGAGGTCCCCAAGCTGGATGACGAAGCGGTCCGTTGCTGTTGCGTGCCGGAAAGCGTTCAGATCACCATGCACGTCTCCCACCACGCGGATCCCGTGTTCACGGATTCGCGTCATGATGGGGTCGGGAAGGGGCGGATCAACGAAGATGGCGCGTGCTTTCTGGTTTTCCTTCTATCAAAGGGCCAGAACGGTCCAACGTCAATTTATCTGTTTGAGAAAATTGACCTTAGCCGTCCACCAGCGCGGCTGCGCGCCCCAGATCGACTGACAGCACCCGGCTTACACCACGTTCCTGCATCGTGACACCATAAAGACGATCCATATGCGCCATTGTCAGCTGATGATGCGTCACGACCAGAAAGCGCGTGCCGGCTTCCTTCGTCATATCGGACAGCAGGGAGCAGAAACGCTCGACATTGGCGTCATCGAGCGGCGCATCGACTTCATCGAGCATGCAGATCGGAGCCGGGTTGCAGCGGAAGGTCGCGAAGATCAGCGAAAGCGCGGTCAGGGCCTGTTCGCCACCCGAAAGCAGGGACAGCGTGGAGAGCTTCTTGCCCGGAGGCTGGGCGAAGATTTCAAGCCCGGCTTCCAGCGGATCATCGCTGCCGACCATGCCCAGATGTGCGCGTCCGCCACCAAACATCCGCGCAAACAGGGACTGGAAATGCCGGTCCACCTCCGAGAAGACCGCCAGAAGGCGCTCGCGTCCTTCACGGTTGATCGTACCAATCCCGCCGCGCAGCCTGTTGATGGCGGCTGTGAGTTCAGCGTGCTCGCGGGCGATGGTTTCAGCCGTTTCGCGTGCTTCCTCGAACTCGGCTTCCGCCCGCAGATTGACGGCGCCGAGGTCTTCGCGCTCACGGCTCAGGCGGGAGAGACGGCGGCGGGTCGAGGTTTCGGCCTGTTCTGACAGGTCGGACGGATAGGCCCCACCCTGAGGAGGCTCACTGTCAGCCAGAAGACGCTCGCGGGCGGCAACGGCCTGTTCGGCGCGTTCGGTCAGGCGCGCAATCGCTTCGCGGCCGGACGCCAGCGCGAGGTCGGCGTTGCGGCGCTGCTCCTGCGCTTCGAGGCCGGCCGTACCCGCCGCTTCGTCTTTGGCTCTGGCCACGTCATAAGCGCTCTGGGCCTCTGTCAGGGTCTGGTCGTGGCCAGCGAGCCTGCGTTCCAGTTTGGCGGGAAGGGCGCTGTGCGTCTGGAAACTGTCCTGCAATTCGTCCCGGCGGCTCCGCAGATGGGCGAGGCTGGCTTCTTCGCCAGCGATCCGGGTGCCGAGGGCCTCGAGCCGCGCGCGGACCGCGGCCAGTGCGCCGGTCAGGCGGACGTCTTCAAGCGACAGGCGATTGCTCTCGGTCCGTGCTGCGTCAAGCAGATGTCGCGTTTCGTGAAGGGGGGCGGTAGCGTCCAGAACAGCCTGTCCCAGAAGGGCGGGGTCAGGACGTTCGGCGAGTTCGGCCGTACGTTTGGCATGATCGTCCCGCAGGCGGCTGACGAGGTCGTGCAGTTCCCTCTGACGCGGCTCCAGTGCGGATCGCCGGGCGAGGGCGGTTGCGGCGGACTGATCGAGGGCCTGAAGTTCCTGCGTCAGCCGGTTGGCCTCGTTGCGGCATTCCCGCGCGGTCTGTGTTGCAGCATCGGCGGAAGAGCGCGCCTGATCGAAACGCTGCTGGGATGCCTGAGACGCGGCTTGCAGTGCGGGGATATCGGGCCGGTTATCCTGCTGCTGAAGCGAAATGCGCTGGGCTGTCAGGCGTTCGTGCTCCTGCTCCAGTCGCGCCAGCCCTTCATCCAGATCCTGCAGGCGGGTGAGTGTGCTGTCATGCCGCAGAAGGGCCTGATCCAGTTCGCGGGAAGCAGTGTCGGCGGCACTCCGTGCATCCTGAAGCCGGTTGTTGGAGTCGCGCAGGGCATTGCGCGCGTTTTCGGCATCTTGTGCGCTGTTCTGTGCTTTGAGCAACAGGTCGTCGGGGTCCGGGTGGACCTTCAGTTCGGCTTCCGCCAGTGTGGCGGCATTCTGCGCATTGGCCAGGGCAGCTTCGGCGTCTTTCAGGCGTTCGGCAGCCTGTTCCCACTGGGTCTGGGCGAGGGCTGCCTTCTGCTCGATCCGCGAGGCCACTGTCCGGGCTTCGGCAAGCTGCGGCTCCAGTGCTGTGCGGTCGCGACGCAGGGCCGTGAGCGCAGCTTCAGCCTGTTCGCGAATCTGGGTGGCTGTGGTGGCCGTCTGGCTCAGACGTGGCTGATCGGCCTGATGGGTCTGAAGCAGGCTCCGTGCTTCCGTCAGGCGACGACGCTGCTCCAGCCGTGCTGCACCGGCGTCCGGTGCGTCGGCGGAGCGGGTAAATCCATCCCAGCGCCAGAGCGCGCCACTGCGACAGACCAGAACCTGCCCGGGCTGGAGAGTTTTCTGCAATTCCGGTCCGGCGCTGGCATCTTCGAGCAGGAATGCGGCATCCAGGCAGCGTTTCAGGGCTTCAGGGGCCTGAACAAGAGCCGAGAGCGGGCTACAGCCGGCCAGTTCTGCATTGCCGATCCTGTCCAGAGAGCGCCAGCGTCGGTCGGCGGGAATGGTGTCGGGGGCGAGGGAGGCGTCCAGCCCGTCTGCGAGCACTGCCGCAACGGCACGGGCCATGTCTGCCGGGAAGTCGAGCTCCTCTTCCAGCGGGTGCGGCTGGGCTGCCACGGCATTGAGGCTCTGTTCCAGACCCTCACATTCACCCTGCGTGCGCAGGAGGAGTGTTTCCAGCGCTGACAGGGTCTGCCGGGCCTGTGCTTCCTGTTCCCGGGCAGTCGTCAGTTTGGCTTCGGCCTCGATGAGGGTTTTTTGCACGGTGGTCAGGCGCGCTTCGGTCTGTGCGACTGTGTTCCGGGCGCTTTGAACAGACTGTTCGGGAACAAGGGCGGTCCGGGCTGTCGTCTCTGCCGTTGCAGCCAACTGGGCTTTCTGCCGGGCCTGAGCAAGCGCCTGCTGGCTCTGCTCGACGACCCGGAGAAGCGCCTTGCGACGCTGCGTGCCTTCTTCGGCTGCCGCCCGGGCTTCCAGCCAGAGCGCGCCGAGCCGCTCCTGTTCCTGCCGGGCGTGGTCCTCGTGCTCGCGCGCCTCGGTCAGGGCCTGCGCTGCGCTGTCGCGGGCTGATTCAAGTTCTACCCGCGCGTCCCCGGTGAGCAGACCGGCCTGCGCTGCATCCCGCGTTGTCCGGTCCTGCCCGATCTGGGTCTGGGTCGTCTGGAGGCGTCTGTTCAGATCGGCTTCCGTGGCCTGAAGGGCTTCGAGACGGCTCCTGCCTTCGGCGAGCGCCTGGCCGTCCAGTTCGGCTTTGAGGCGCGCTTCCTGTAAAGCAACTGTGCAGTCCTGTTCCCGGCGGCTGGTGAGCTGTGACTGCTCCTGCATCGAAGCGGCTTTCTGACGCAGCGCGTCAAGCGTATCGTTATCGGGTGTTGCCTGATCCAGCGCTGCAATCTCCGCCTCAAGAGCGTCCAGCGCGCCGATCTCCGCATCCAGCCGGATGGTCAGGGCATCCAGCCCTTCCATGACGCCGTCCCTGCGGATGGCCTCGGCATCCCGAAGCCGGGTCGCGCTGTCCAGCGCGAGGGCCTGTTCCTTTTCGAGCGCATCGAGGCGCTCACATTCTGTCGTGCAGGAGGCGCGCAGGTCAGGCAGGGCAGCCATGTCGGCCTCAACACCCGCACATTCCTCAGCAGCAATCTTTCGGGCAACGTGGTCCGCTGTCAGGCTGGATTCGGCGCGGGCGAGATCTCCCTCAGCCTGTTCGAGGCGAACGCGCGTTTCAGATTCGGTCTGCCGGGCGCGCTCGAGGTCCTGCTTCAGCGTTTCAGATTGCACCTTCAGCCGTTCCAAGGCGCTGCGAAGGCGGTCTGTTTCCTCGCGCGCCTGTGGAGCCGCCTTGCGGGCTTCAAACTCGGCCGTGGCGGCGGCCTCGGCAGCCTGTTCGGCTTTTTTTAGGTCTTCGCGCGCCTTGGCCAGATCGTCCCGGCTGCGCTGCACGGCCAGATTGGCGCGGGCATGGAGCAGGGCGTGAAGCTCAGTTTCCGTCTGGCGGATTTTTTCGGAAATCTCGCGGTATTTCCGGGCCTGAACGGTCTGCCCCTCAAGGCTTTCGAGGCGTTCCTCAAGCTGAAGGCGCAGGTCTTCGGCGCGGGAGAGGTTCGTCTCGGTCTGGCGTAACTTGAGTTCGGCGTCGTGACGTCTGGCGTGCAGACCCGTGATGCCCGCGGCTTCTTCGAGCAGCAGACGGCGCTCTTCGGGCTTGGCCGCGATGAGCTGGCCGACACGGTTCTGGCTGATGATGGCGGAGCTTCGCGCGCCGGACGCCAGATCGGCGAACAGTGTCTGGACATCACGGGCGCGCATGACGCGGCCATTGATGCGATATTCACTACCCGATCCGCGTTCGGCCCGGCGGCTTACTTCCAGCTCATCCGCATCCTGAAACGGGGACGGGGCCAGACCAGCAGCGTTGCTCAGATGTAGCGTGACCTGAGCGATGTTACGGGCCGAGCGCGCGCCTGTGCCCGCGAAGATCAGGTCATCGAGTTCCCCACCACGCAGCGCACGGGCGGAGGTCTCGCCCATGGCCCAGCGCAGGCCTTCGACGACATTGGATTTGCCGCAGCCGTTCGGCCCGATAATCCCCGTCAGGCCGGGGAGGATATCGAGACGCACCTCATCGGCGAAACTCTTGAAACCGCCGATGCTCAGGCGGTCGATCGTCGTGGTGCGGCTCGACATCAGGGTATGAAAGTACTGGTCCTATGTTAGCGGATCAGGACGCTTTGGCGACGAGATCGGCGAACTTTTCGTAGGTTTCCGGGTCCTGATCGTAATGCGTATTGTTGAAGCGGAAATAGGGTGTGCCCTGGATATTATAGGTGTCCGCATCCTTCTTGACCTGATTGAAGAGGGCCTCGGCAAAAGCGTTATCCTGACTGATCGCCTGGAACTGCGCGGCTGAGACACCCGCGAGAGCAGACATCTGCTGCAGGCGCTGCATCGGATCGCCACCGGCGGCGAAAGCCCACTGCATCTGGCTGGAGAACAGGGCTTCGAGGAACGGCACGTAACGCTCTTCCGGCAGCGAACGAGCCACCATGGCCGCTGTCAGGCCGACGCGATCGCCGCAGAAATCATGGAACTGATAACGGATTTTGCCAGTATCGATGAGCTGTTCCTTGATCTTGGGAAACTCTTCGGTCGCGAAATGCGCGCAGTGCGTGCAGGTCAGGGAGAACCATTCCTGAACCAGAACCTTGGCGTTCGGGCTGCCGATGATGCGGGAACTGAGTCGGGCATCGGTCGAACCCGTATCAGCAGCATGGGCTTTGCCAGCGGCTGCTCCCGCTACGGCGAGAGCCGGGGCAGCGGAGACGAAAAAGCGGCGTGAGAGGGAAAGACGGGTCATTCAGGAGGCCTTTGCAACTGCTTTGGCGAAAGCATCATAGCTCTGCGCCACGTCGGGAGCAGGGGTGTCATTGATACGGAAATATGGCGTGCCCTGGATCTGGAGGAAAGCGCCGTCATGGTCCTGTTTGTTGATAATGGCCTCTCGCAGAGCATTATCGGCGTTGATCTTGTCAAATTCCGCAGCACTCACACCGAACAGGGCTGCACGCTTTTTCAGTTCCGCGACGGGATCGATGTTCTGCGCGAAGGCCCACTGGTCCTGATGGTCGAGCAGATCCGTCACGAAGGGCTCATAGCGCTCGGCGGGCAGGGAGCGTGAAACCATAGACGCCAGCAGCGCAACCTGATCCAGCGGGAAGTCATGAAAGCGGTAGCGGATCTTTCCCGTGTCGATCAGGTTTTTGCGGATCTGGGGAAAGACCTCCTGCGCGAAATGGGCGCAATGCGAGCAGGTCAGGGAGAACCACTCGTCCACGATCATCTTCGCATCCGGCGAACCGACCAGCCTTGGCCCCATGCGCGGGTCGCTGGCGGGCAGATCATCCGCCCGGGCGAACGGCACGGACGCACTGGCTGCAAGGGCCATTGCGGAAGCAAGGAGGGTACGGCGGCCGAGAGGCTGTGGGGCAGACATGGGCGGGGCTCCGCGGGAAACGTTGCTGATACTCGAACGACGAACCGGGGGCTCCGTCAAGAGCCCCGGTCGTCTTCCTGCGTCTTGAGGGCAGGAAGCGGCTTGTTTTCCCAGCCTTCCGGAACCCGCATGCGCAGGGAACGGATATGGCGGGCATCTGCGTCCAGAACGCGGAACTCAAGGCCGCTTTCATGGGTCAGGACCTCGTCCTTGGCCGGGACATGCTCGGCCAGACGGAACACCAGACCACCCACGGTCTCGATCTCGGCTTCACGTTCGGCGTCCGTCAGTACGGCACCAAGCCGCTCTTCAAGCTGACGAACGGGGAGGCGGGCGTCGATATCGAAGGAACCGTCCGGACGTTCCACCCACATGGTCGTGACCGGGTCGTCATGCTCGTCGGAAATATCGCCCACGATGGTCTCGATCAGATCCTCGATCGTCACGAGTCCGTCGATGCTGCCATATTCGTCGATGACGAGGGCCATGTGCATCTGGCGCTGACGCATCTGGAGCAGCAGGTCCAGCACCGGGATCGTGGGGGCGATCATCAGTGGCTGGCGCAGCAGCGGGCGGATGTCGAAGGCGTCCGGCTCGCCGACATAGGCGATCAGGTCCTTTACATGGATCATGCCCGCAATATCGTCGAGCTGGTCGCGATAGACCGGAAGGCGGGAATGGTTTTCCCGGCGCATCAGGTCGAGCGCTTCGCCAAAGGGCAGGGCCTCGGCCATGGCTATGATATCCGCACGCGGGATCATGACGTCATCCGCCGTGATGTCGCGCAGGCGGAGCACATTCATGATGAGGGCGCGTTCCTGCCGATCGAGTTCCGGCTCGTCGCCTGCGTCATCGGTAGGCTGACCAGCTTCGTGAACGAGGGTCGCGATGGACTCGCGCAGGCCCGGATCGCGGCCGCGGCGGTTGAAAATTCCGAAAATTCCGCGCGAGGAACGGCTTTTGCCCGAATCTTCGGGCGATCGGTCGTTGGTATCGTCACTCATATCCGGACACTCCCAGCCTGCTGCCAGTTTCCCTGGCGCCATGGATCTCCAAAACCGAGGGACCGCAGGGTACGGGTCTCAATTCCTTCCATTTCCCGGGCTTCACCGGGATGATGATGATCGTAACCGGCAAGATGCAGTGCGCCATGCACCACAAGATGCGACAGATGCGCCCGCAGCGAACGTCTGGCGGCCGCGGCTTCGCGGTGCACGGTTTCGTAACCCAGTATAATGTCGCCGCCATGAACAGGCGAAACGGGTTCGAACGTCAGCACGTTCGTGGGCTTGTTCTTGTCCCGGAAGCGCGCATTGAGGCGCTTGACGATCCGGTCTGTCGCCAGAAGGATCGAAGGAGGCGGAGACTGCGTGAAGTCGGGGCCGCCCTGACGGGCGACCGCGACGAGGGCGCGCCGGATTGCACGCTCCGTTCCCGGAACCGAGGCGCGCCAGCGCGCGTCCTCGATGATGATGTCAGTGCCGGCGTGTCGACTTGGAGGTTCCATTGTTTTCCCGGCGCAGCCTGTTCCGGAACACGTCCCGGGGGGCTGGCGCTTTCTGTTCATAGGCATCGACGATACGGGCAACCAGCGGATGGCGCACCACATCTTCGGAAGAAAAGCGCGTAATGCCGATTCCCTTGATACCTTCAAGGGTCTCGACGGCTTCGCGCAGACCGGATGATACACCATTCGGCAGATCGATCTGACTCAGATCGCCTGTGATGGCCATGCGTGTGCCTTCGCCCATACGGGTGAGGAACATCTTCATCTGGGCTGCGGTCGTATTCTGGGCTTCGTCCAGAATGACGTAGGAATGAGCGAGCGTGCGTCCGCGCATGAAAGCGAGCGGTGCCACCTCGATCTCACCCGTTCCCATGCGGCGCACCACCTGATCGCCCGGCATCATGTCATGCAGGGCGTCGTAAAGGGGGCGCAGATAGGGGTCGATCTTTTCGCGCATGTCGCCGGGCAGGAAGCCAAGGCGCTCGCCAGCCTCAACGGCTGGGCGGGACAGTACGATCCGGTCCACCTGTCCGGCCAGCAGCATGCCGACGGCCTGCGCGACGGCGAGATAAGTCTTGCCCGTACCGGCCGGCCCGATGCCGAACACCATGTCGGTATTGGCCAGCATTTCCATATAGGCGGCCTGACCATGCGAACGGGGTGCAATGACGCCGCGCTTGGTCCGGATGGCTGGCAGATCCCCGAACGGGGTGGCAGGCATGTTCTGCGGCTTGCCATTGCCCTTTTCCGGACGGCGCTGCCCGTTGCCGCGCGGGCGCTCCTCGGGAGCCGGACGGGCCTGCCTTGTGTCAACCGGGCGTTCCGGGCGGCTCGGCAGGGCCGTCAGGCGGATGACGCCATCGACCTGCGAGGCATCGATCGTGCCACCCTGTTCGAGCTGGTTGTACAGCGCGATGATGGCTGCCTGTGCGCGGCCGACCGATTCCGTCTCGCCGGAAATGGCAATCTTGTTGCCACGGCAGGACAGCTTGACGTCGAATCCTTCCTCAAGCCGGACGAGATGCCGGTCATGGTCCCCCAGCAGGCGCTGGAGCAGGATGTTGTCGTTGAAGCGAAGGGCAACGGTGCGGGTGCCTTCGGAGCCACTGCTGGTGGCGACGGGACGGGTCGGGTGCGTTGTCAGCAAGCGGAGGCTGTCTCCCGGATCAGGGTGCCGCCCAGGGAGTTGGTGCGGCGCGTGGTGATGGCGACCTTGACGGTGGACCCGATCAGATGATCCGGCCCGTCGAAATGAACGGGTTGCAGATAGGGGGAACGCCCGGCGATCTGCCCGGGCTTGCGGCCCCGGTTCGTCACCAGGATTTCCTGCACCGTTCCGACCATATCTGCATTGAAGGCGTCCTGCTGTTCGCGCAGAAGCGCCTGCAACTCGGCCAGACGGCGATCCTTCACGTCCTCGGGTACCTGCATCGGCTGACCTGCGGCGGGTGTGCCGGGACGGGGGGAATATTTGAAGCTGTAGGCCATGGCGAAACCGATATCGCGCACGAGCTGCATGGTCGCTTCGAAATCCTCTTCCGTCTCGCCGGGATGGCCGACGATGAAATCGGAAGACAGGGCCAGATCCGGACGGGCCTCACGCAGCTTGCGGACGCTCTCGCGGTATTCGTCCGCCGTATGCCCACGGTTCATGGCTTTGAGGATCCGGTCCGAGCCGCTCTGTACGGGGAGATGCAGGAACGGCATGAGGGCCGGGTTGTCCCGGTGCGCGTCGATCAGGCTCTGGTCCACGTCGCGCGGGTGGGACGTCATGTAGCGGATGCGGCCCAGACCGGGGATCTGCGCAAGCTGTTCGACCAGCCCCGCCAGTGTCGCACTTTCGCCGGTGCCGTCATCGCCATGATAGGCGTTCACGTTCTGCCCGAGCAGGGTGATCTCGCGTACGCCGCTTTCAGCCATCCGGCGCGCTTCGGCCATGACCGAGGCAACCGGACGGCTCGTTTCCGCGCCACGGGTATAGGGCACGACGCAGAACGAGCAGAACTTGTCGCAGCCTTCCTGAATGGTCAGGAACGCAGTGAGATTGCCCTGTGTCTGCGGAGCCGCATCCGTGGGCAGAAAATCGAATTTCTGCTCGACCGGAAAGTCGGTCTCGATCACGGCGCCACCGGCACGGGCGGCGCGGGCCACCATTTCGGGCAGCTTGTGATAGGTCTGCGGGCCGAGAACCAGATCCACATAAGGCGCGCGGGAAAGAATGACCTCACCTTCCGCCTGAGCCACGCAGCCGGCGACCGCGATGATGGTGCGGTCCTGTCCGTTACTAATGCGCTCGTCGCGGATCTTGCGCAGGCGCCCGAGTTCGGAAAAGACCTTTTCGGTCGCCCGTTCGCGGATATGGCAGGTGTTGAGAATGACCATGTCCGCGTCTTCAGGCCGCTCGACCGGTCCGTAGCCCAGTGGGCGCAGGACATCGGCCATGCGCGCGCTGTCATACACGTTCATCTGGCAGCCCCACGTAATGACGTGAAGGCCCCGAGGAGCCTGCACGGCGGGCGTGGCATCGGAAGAAGCGGGCATGACTGGGGAGGCTGGCGTGAGGGTCAAGGTCTCGGTCCGGGAATGGCAGAATCAGGCAGACACATCAGGGCAGGCATCTTCGGGGTCAAGCCTGTTCCGAAGAACGGCAGGCCGAATGCAAGGGGCCGACGGATGATCAGACGGGCCTGAATAGGGAATACCACCTCCGGACACGAGGGTGACATTACCACCGTGTCGTCGTCTGAAAGTGGCGTGCGGGTGGGCTTCAAGTCAAGATAAACCTGATTGCTGAACCGGCCTGTGCACGGATTTCAGGACTCTGCCACTTTCGGCTGGCCCCGGCGCAGGTCGGCAGCACCACTATTAACGGCCTCGAACGTCGCGCGGGACAGATCTTTCCGGGAGCGGAAATCATCCGGGATGATCGGTTCGTGGAGCATGAGAGACGCCCCCATGGAACGCCACTGACCAAAGGACCACAAGTGGGGTGCGAGATCCATGTCGCCGTACCATGAGAAGACGTTCCGGCGACTGCGCCCGACTGGAAGGCCTTCGAGGCTGTCATAAACGACGGAGACGGGCTGGATCAGGACAGGCGGGGCCTTGGGCAGGCCGACCTGTTCCAGTCGTCCGGGCTTGGCGACGGCAAAGAACGAGGAGAGAAACGGCAGGACACGGGAGCCGTCCGAGGACGTACCTTCGGGAAACAGGACGATGTCGTCCCCATCCCACAGTCTTGCGGCCATATCCTGAAGCTCGCGGCCTGTTTCCTGACGGTTGCGGCTGACGAAAATGGTGCGACCCAGTCGGGATGCCGTGCCGATGAGGGGCCATTTGCCAACTTCACCCTTGGCGACGAATACGACGGGCAGTTCGCTGCCGATGATGGCGATGTCCAGCCAGGAGCAGTGATTGGCGACGAAAACAACAGGACGCTTGCCCTCTCGGACGTCCTTGGCCGTACGCACGCCACCAGCGCTCTGTCCGATGACGCGGGTCCTGATTCCCAGAATCCGGCACACGCCTTTCCAGAAAATGCGTGGCATCATGATTTTCAGACGGCCGGGCAGACGCACCAGAATGGCCTGCATGCTGCACGCCCAGAACGCCCAGATCAGAACAAGCGACAGACGCCCGGCACAGCGCAGGCGGCTGTACAGGTTGGTCGATGTTGTCGGCTGAAAGGCCGGAAAGTCGGCATTTCCATCCAGGATGGGTCGGTTGTGACCGCGCCGGCCGTTCGGGGTCTTGGCATCACGATGGGACATGGGTGCTGAGTGATACGGTTTTCAGGAGGACGACACAATCTTGTTTGTGTCTGCTGGCCACTGTGGTGCGCTTTTCCGGACCGCTCCTGTCCGGGAGGACTTGACACAGAGCGCCGTGCAAGGTTCCTCGGACGATAGCAGTCCTGTCGTTCGGTCTGCGATCTCGTGTCCGGCTTTTCACAAGGCCGGAAAGGCTCTCAAGACGGATTTTCAGGACGCACGGTGAAGTCAGGCCGCAGCCCAGTTTCTTTTTCTGTGTCAGTCGTTTCGATGTCCTGCATGCTGGGCATCGTGACGTTTTTTTGCGCCCCACTTCCTGTGGAAGCAAAAGCGTCGAAGGCGGCTGCAAATGCAAAGCCCGTAACGGATGGCACATCGGATCCCGCGATCCCCTATGCCGTTACACTGACGCCGACAAAACAGGCCGATCTGGACGCGGCCATCAGCGCATCCTCACAGCTGAAATCGCTTCAGACGTCTCATACCGTCGGTGCGTATGCGCTCGCCGGACGGATCCGCAGCGATTACGACCGGGTCAACAGTGCGCTTGAATCCCAAGGGTATTACGCGGGTTCGGTAAAGATCAGCGTCAAGGCAGGTGCACAGACGGTGGATGGCAAAGACCCGTCCCTTCCGGATATCCTCAAGGCATTGGGCAAGGGCCAGAAAGTCACCATCACGATTTCGGCCACGCTTGGGCCCAGGTTCAGTCTGGGCACCGTTGCACTGACTACGCCGCCACAGGAAGCGCCTGCGACGTCCATTCCCGCGCCGTCCCCAGCTACGCCTGCGGCAACCGCTCCCGCCATGAAGCAGTCCAGTGCCAAGGCGCCTGTTGCGAAGACGTCGGTTAAGACCGCCACGGGCGAAAAAACTGCGCCTGCTGCTCCTCCCGCCGCGACAGTTGCAGCCACATCCGAACAGGCCATCGCGCAGGCCCAGCCCGTCAGTCTGCTGCCGGCGGAGCGCAAGGCATTTGGCCTTTCGTCGGGGCAGCCTGCCGTGGCGGCAGATGTTTTGGCCGCACAGAACGGTCTGCTCAGCCAGCTTCAGGAAGAAGGCTACGCCACAGCCAGCGTTTCCACTCCTCTGGCTTATCTGAAGCCCCAGACGCATACGCTGGATATCGTGTTTCGGGTGACCCGCGGCCCCAGGGTCGTGATCGGGCCAGTGGCTATGACTGGGCTGAAACAGACCAACCAGAGCTACCTGATGAACCGGCTGGAGCTCAAAGAAGGCGAACTGTACCGTCCATCTCGGATAGAGGCCGCGCGTCAGGATCTGGCGAGCACGGGTGTGTTCGCGTCCGTACAGGTCCGCAATGCCCCCCCGATCATCACCCTTCCACCTGGCAAGACCCTCATGCCCGGCATCCTTCAGGCCATGCCGATCGAGTTCAGTTTCAAGGAAGCCAAACGGCGTACGCTGTCGGCGGAAGTTGGATATTCGACCGATCTTGGCGGGCGTGTGGGTGTGAGCTGGACGCATCACAATCTTCTGGGCAATGCCGAACAGTTACGACTGACGGCCCTGATTACGGGCCTCGGTGGTTCGGCCCAGCAGGGACTTGGCTATGACGTCTATGCCGATTTCATGAAGCCGGATTTTCTGTCGAAAGGACAAAATCTGAGCGTGCGCCTCGAAGGCATCCGCCAGCTTCTCTATTCCTACCACCAGACCGCCATCATCGGCCGGGCCGGGCTGAACCGGCATGTCGGAAAGTACTGGAACATCTCGGGCGGCGTGATGGGCGAGCAGGAGCAGATCCAGCAGTTCGGGGACACGCGGAGCTATTTCATCGTCTCGGCCCCCCTGAATGCCACGTTCGACAGTACCCAGCTCTCCAATCCGATTGATCCTGCAACACATGGTCTGCGGGCATCGCTTTCGGTGACGCCATCGGAGTCACTTGAGAGCGGGTCGTCGTTCTTCACGCTGCTCTCCGCGCAGGTCTCGACCTATTTCGACCTGAAGCATCTCGGCATTTCCCGTCCCGGACGGAGCATCATCGCCGTCAGAGGCATCGTGGGCTCGGTGCAGGGAGCATCCACCTACCAGATCCCGCCCGATCAGCGGCTCTATGCCGGTGGACCGGCGACGGTGCGCGGGTTCCGTTATCAGGGTGTCGGGCCGCAATACGGCAACACGAAATACGGCATCGGTGGCACATCCATGGATGCAGGCAGCGTCGAGTTCCGCCAGCGTCTGCCGATGAATCTGGGTTTTGCTGGGTTCGTGGATGCGGGGCAGGTCGGGACAGGATCGCGGCCGGGACAGGGGAAGCTCCGGGTCGGCTACGGTGGTGGCGTACGGTATTTCACGCCGATCGGGCCGATCCGCGTGGACGTGGCGCTGCCAATGAACCGTCCGGCTTACGGCGATAAATGGGAACTGTATTTCGGCCTCGGGGAGACGTTCTGATGCGTGTTCGCAGAATTCTTCTTCGTGTCGCGGCCGGTCTTGTCATCGTGCCGGTGGGGCTTGTGGCCGTGGCGGTGACGGGTGTGTTGGTCGGGATCAACATCTCCCCCGGCCAGCGCCTGATCGAGCGCAAGATCGGCCCGCTGACGGGCGGTATGGTCGAGATTTCGGGGTTGTCGGGCTTTCTGCCGCATCATCTGGCAGTCGCGAAACTGCTGATCAAGGATGCCAAAGGCCCCTGGATCGAGCTCGATAATGCCGATCTGCGCTGGTCTCCCCTGTCGCTGCTGCATCTGGATGCGAAGATCACGAATCTTAGTGCGTCGCGTATTGCCGTGATGCGCAAGATGGTGCCCGGGCCCGAAACGACGCCTGTCAAGCAGACGACGACCAGCAGCGCGCCTTCGAAACTGCATGTGCGTGTCGATCTGGTTTCGCTGCATGTCGGGCGGCTGGAGATCGGACCGGATTATACCGTCACGCCGACCGTCTTTTCGCTGGACGGGCACGCCCATATTCACAGCATCGCGCCGTTTCTGGACGGCGTGACAGTGCGGACGCTGCCAGTCATGGATGTGGCGCTGGCGCTGAAGCGGCTGGATCAGCCGGGCAATCTCACCCTGAATGTCCAGACGCCGAAGAACCGTCTTGCGGTCGGGGTCCGGTTTCAGGAAGGGCCAAACGGGTTTGCCACGACGATTGGTCAGTTGCCGCAACTCGATCCGGTGGATCTGCATCTGAATCTCAATGGTCCGCGCACGGCATCCGTGCTGGATTTCGGACTGGGTGCAGGGCCGGTCAAGGCATCCGCCAGCGGGACGATCAACCTGCTGACCCGTATCGGGGATCTGCATGTGAAAGCCGATGCGCCGGCCATGACGCTGCGACCCGGGATTGCCTGGAACAGCATTGCGCTGGATACCGATCTGCATGGTCCGCTGATGGCGCCGAACGGGCAGGGCGTTCTTGATATCGACGCGCTGACGGCTGCGGGCGCGGGGATCGGGCATCTGCATGCGCAGTTTGAAGGGGTCGAAGGTAGCCGTCCGGAAGATGCGACAGGTCACCTGACGGCCTCTCTGGACGGGTTGAGAATACCGGGCTCCCAGCCCACGATTCTGGCATCCGCGCCGTTGACGCTGGATGTTCTGGCACATCCGCTGGCCGCGTCTGCGCCGCTCGTGGTGAAGCTGGACCATCCGCTACTTCATGCGACCGCAACAGCGGATCTGAAGCCTGCTCCCAAAGGGCATCTGGATCTTGATCTGCCGGATCTGCATCCGCTTGCGGCGATGGGCAGCACGGAGCTTAAAGGCAGTGCCGGGCTACATGCCGATTTCGCCATGCCGGTCACGAAGCAGGATGATCTGACGCTGAAAAGCACGGGGACGCTCGCTGTTACGGGTGGTCAGGCGCAGGCCCTGAACCTGATCGGCAAGAGCGGCACATTCTCGCTCGATCTGGCGAAATCTCCGGCCAATGTCCTGACGCTGAAAAGCTTTGCGCTGGATGGCGCGGCGCTGCACATGCTGGTGTCGTCCGTGATCGACATGGCGCATGGCAACCGGATGCAGACGAAGGCTTCAGTCCAGTTACCCGATCTTGCAAAGGCCAGCCCCGCCATCCTCGGCAATACGACGCTGACAGCTACGGCCGACGGTCCGACTGACGATCTGACAGTGAAGGCTGATCTGAGCGGGGATTTCGGCACAAAAGACGTGGCGAAAGGCCCTGTGGCGCTTCATGCCGACGTCCAGCATTTGCCGTCTCACCCGGACGGAACGCTGACGGCCAAGGGAACGCTGGATCATGCGCCGCTGGTGCTCGATACGGCCTTTCAGCAGGATGACGCAGGGGCATATCATCTGGATCTGAATACGCTGGACTGGAACAGTCTGAGCGGGAAAGGCAAGCTCCGGCTGCCCAAGGGGGCCAAGGTGCCGCTGGGGGATCTGGATGTCTCGATCCGCAATCTGGGCGATTTCAGGCGTCTGATCGGGCAGGCGATTTCAGGCCACCTGACGCTGGGCCTGCACACTACGGAAGCTGAAAATGCGCCGCCTGTCGTGAAGGTCGGGCTCGACGGGATGTTGTCGATGGCGCAGGCCGCCGTCCAGTCGCTGAAGGTCAGCGGGACCATCACGAACCCGATCGACGCCCCCGAACCCGCTCTGGTGCTGGATCTGGCCGGGATGCGTTATCAGGCCATGACGGGGAAGGCGCACGCCACGATCAAGGGCCCGCAGACCGCTATGGCCATTGCACTGAATGCGGCCTTCCAGAACGTGATGGATGCGCCCGCGAACATCGACACAGCGCTTATGCTGAACGTGCCTGAAAAGACGGTGCGCCTCGGGCAGTTGACGGCTCTGGCCAAGGGCGAGAGCCTGCGTCTGAGCCGTCCGGCCGTCGTGTCGTTCGGCAAGACGATGGGTGTGGACCATCTGCTGGCGACGATTGCGCCGCAGGGCGTTGCGCCTGCGACGATCGATGTTGCGGGTACGCTGAAACCGGCGCTCGCGCTCACGGCGCGTCTGGATCATATCACGCCTGCGATCGCCAAACCCTTTGCGCCCGATCTTTCGGCAACCGGTGCGATTTCGCTCAACGCTAGGCTTGGCGGGACGCTGGCCGCTCCAACGGGAACGGTCTCACTGACGGGGCGTGATCTGCGGATGCGGACCGGACCTGCAGCGTCTCTTCCGGCGGCACAGATTCTGGCCAATGTGGGACTGGCCGGCACTTCCGCGAAGGTGGATGCGACCCTGGGTGCCGGACCGTCCGTGGCGCTGGCCGTACGGGGTACCGCGCCCCTCTCCAGCACAGGCGCGATGGCGCTTGCAACCACAGGTCATGTCGATCTGTCCGTTGGAAATGCCGTTCTTGGTGCCAGTGGCATGGGAGTGGCCGGCAAAGTCGGCATTAACCTCAATGTCGCCGGTACTGCTGCCCAACCACGGGCGACAGGACAGGTCACACTGGAGAACGCCTCCTTTGATCACTACGCGCAGGGTGTGCATCTCAATCACATCAACGGCGCCCTAGTCGCATCCGGAGACAGCATCGCCGTCAACCACATTGTCGCCCATGCAGGTCCAGGAACGATTGCGCTGGACGGAACTGTTGGAGCGTTCCGACCGGATCTTCCGGTCGATCTGCACATCACGTCTGAAAAAGCGCGGCCTGTTTCGAGCGATCTGCTGACCGCGACGATCAATACCGACCTGCATATTCATGGTCAGGCCACGACCCGACTGGATGTGGACGGCAAGGTCACCATTCCCAACGCCACGATTAATATTCCGGACTCGATGCCTGCATCCGTGCCACAGCTCGATGTGATCCGTCCGGGACAGAAACCGGCTGGCAGTTCGGGTTCGAGCCTGATTATCGGTCTGGGCATAGATGTGATTTCGCCAGGCGAGTTCTTCGTGCGCGGGCACGGCGTGTTTGCGGAAATGCAGGGCCGTCTGCGTGTGCGCGGCACGAGTGCGGAGCCGTCGGTTAATGGTGGGTTCGATCTCAAGCGCGGCAATTTCAATCTGGGTGGGATCAATCTCAACTTCACCAACGGGCGTGTGGCGTTCAACGGTTCGGGTGTGAACCACAAGCTTGATCCGACACTTGATTTCCGTGCGGACCGCAATGCCAGCGGCATACTCGCGAGCCTTCTGGTGTCGGGTTACGCCAGCGCCCCGAAGATCGACTTCGCCTCCACGCCCAGCCTGCCGCGCGATCAGGTCCTGTCCATCCTGCTGTTCGGCACCGATAGCCACTCGCTCTCCACAACGCAGCTTGCGGAACTGGGCGCAGCCGTTGTCCAGCTTGCAGGTGGTTCGGCCTTCGATCCGCTGAGCAAGGTGCGCAACCTGCTGGGGCTGGACCGTCTGGCCGTCGGTGGCGGCAGTGGCGTGGATAATGGTGGCACCAGTGTCGAGGCCGGGAAATACGTCATGAAGGGCGTGTATGTTGGTGCCAAGCAGGCAACGTCCGGTTCCGGAACGCAGGCGCAGGTGCAGATCGACCTGACGAAGCGGCTGAAGTTCAACACAACGGTGGGGACGGGTGGTCAGGTTACGGGCTTTACGACACCGGAAAACGATCCGGGATCGAGCATCGGTCTGTCCTACGGCTATAGCTACTGAGTTTTAATGGGTGGCAACGGCGGTTTCGAGAAGCCGTTTCACGCGCTCCACAACGTCCGACCAGTCCGCAAAGCGGGTCTGGCGGACGATCGTCATCTGCGGGTACCAGGGCGTATCATCGCGCCCATGCAGCCAGCGCCAGCAGTTGTTGACGCGGTCCATCATGATGACAGGTTTGCCCAAGCCTCCGGCCAGATGAACAGCAGACGTATCCACCGAGACGATGATGTCGAGGTTCACCATCAGGGCCGCCGTGTCGTCCATTGTGTGACATTCGGGCATGAAGTTGATCAGCTCACATGGGAAATCGGGGATCTGTTCAGCCGGACGATCTTTTTGCAGGGCATAGAAGCTTGCACCCTCGATATCAGCCAGAGGGGCAAGGGTCGAAAGCGGCATGGAGCGCTGGCGGTCCACCATGAGCGCCGCCGTGTCTTCAGGACGCGCGGCCCCGGCCCAGACGAGACCGACCCGCAATTTGTGATCGTCCTGAAGGCGCTGGCGCCACATTTCGGCTTTCCGACGGTCAGCGCTGAGGTAGGGGACGGGTGCCCCCATTGCGTCGGGCGTTCCGGAAAAGGCGCGGGGCAGGCTGATGAAGGGGCAGTGATAGTCGTATTCCGGTGTTCCGCCGCCAAACTGCACTTCCGCGACCCCGGAGACGCGTTCGCAGATCGCGGCCAAGGTTTCTGTGCCCCAGATATGGATGATCGCCCCTGTGCGGGAGAGGGGCGGGATGTAGCGCAGATACATGAGCGTATCGCCCAAGCCCTCTTCCTGCGTAATGAGGACGCGCTTGCCTCTCAGATCCAGCTCAGGAGAAATATTGGGTAGAAGGCGGTCCAGCGGCATACTGGTATGGCCCGGCAGGCCGAAGCGCCATTCATGTTCTGTCCAACCCTGCGCCATGCGTCCACTCTTGAGCATAGTGATGGAATGGTTCAGACGCAGGCGCGGATCCTGCGGGGCCATGGGGACCGCCTGACGGTACAGGTTGGCTGCTTCTTCCATCCGGCCCAGGCTGCTGAGGATGCAGGCCATGTTGCACAGCGGCTCCCAGTCATCCGGGTCGCTCTCACGTAGACCGTCCATAACCGCGAGGGCACCATCGAAACGTCCGGTTTCTGTCAGGAGGAGGGCAAGCAGGTTGAGCGTGCTGCGGTTCCCGGGACGGCGCTGAAGGCTCTGGCGCAGAAGAAGTTCTGCCTGCTCGAAACGTGCAAGCTGGATCAGCACCGTGGCCTCGGCATCCATCAGTCGGGCATCGTCCGGTTTGCGCCTGCGGCAGATCTCCAGCAGAGGCAGAAGATCGTCCCGCCGCCGCATGGAAACGGCTTCGTCTAGCAGCAGGGCGATGGCATGCGGTCCCACATTGGCACTGGCTTTTTCAAGCTCTTCTGCACACTCGTCGTAGCGGTGAAGATGGAACAGGGCGCGGGCCCGGACATAATGCAGGGCGGGAATTTCCGTTGCACCATCCGGAGATGGGCCCGCCGCTTTCAGCGCCTGTTCAGGATCTTTGCGGGCCATGGCGTCCTGCGCATGGGCCAGACGGTCTGAAGGGCTGACCTGATCTTCCTCAGGTGCCGCGGCTGGATCGTCGAGTGCTGGCCTGTCCAGACTGGCAGACATACGGATCTCCTAGTCCGAGGCCGCCGATGTCATGTCCAGAAGGGCCTCCAGAATGCTTGCTAGCGTATAAGGCTTGGAGATGAAACGGTCCCGTGCGGGATCGCCGGACGTCTCGTCCCGCCGCAGGTCGCCATGACCGCTGATATAGATGACGGGAAGATCTGGCCACCTTTCGCGAGCGGGGTGGATAAGGTTCATGCCATCCCCGTCCGGAAGGGTCATGTCCGCCACAAGGGCGTCCAGCTTCGGCTCCGCGCCAATGATGGCGCGGGCCTCAGCACAATTATCCGCTTCCCTGACCGTAAGGCCGCTGTCGAGCAGGAATTCTGCCAGACAGGTTCGGATCAGGAAGTCATCCTCGATCAGCAGAACAGTAAGGGAAGGGGCCATTTTGGTTACGAGGACCAGTTCTTTTCGAAGTCGCCATAGAGCGTCAGACCACCATCCACATACAGGGTCTGGCCCGTAATGTAAGTGCTGTCTTCAGCGGCAAGGAAGGTGATGGCATCTGCGATTTCACGGCCTTCGCCAGGGCGCTTCATTGGGATGTGGCTGGCGACGGCTTTGTACTGTTCGGGGTCGTTAACCCACGACATGTTGATCGGCGTCACGATGGCGCCGGGAGCCACGGCATTTACGCGGATGCCACGTCCGGCATATTCCAGCGCCAGCGTGCGGACAATATTGCCAACAGCACCCTTGGAGGCGGAATAGCCCAGATAATGGGGTTTTGGGATGATCTGGTGAACGGAGGAGTTCACGATGATCGACCCCTGGATGCCGTTTTCCAGCCAGTAGCGCAGAACTTCGCGGCACGGCAGCATCACGCCCGTAACGTTGACGGCCATCACGCCTTCAAAGTCTTCAAGCTTGATGTCTTCGGAGGGCGACGGGATCTGATAGCCCGCATTGCAGACCAGAACGTCCAGACCGCCCATGGCCTTGATGCTGTCAGCGACCAGACGCTTGACGTCGTCTTCCTTGGAGATGTCACCCGTGGCGATCGGGTGCTCTCCGCCGGAGACCTTGGGCAGCTTCTCGCGGACGGCGATCAGCTTGTCTTCCTTGCGGCCGTTAAGGGCGACCTGCGCGCCTTCTTCGGCAAAACGAAGCGCAGTAGCCTCGCCAATTCCCTGGGATGCCCCGGTGACGAGGACTTTTTTGCCGGCGAAACGGTTTTTGTAAGGGGCAGGCATAGGGCCTCACCTCTCCTTGTGAATGCAGGTTTGAAACCGTGACTGAAAACACATCACGGAAAAGGTCTCTCGTGTCGCCAACGCGAGAGACCCCGTCCGGGATGCGAAGAAAACCACATCCTGATCCATATTGGAGAAACGAAGGCTTTTCAAACTGCGCTTCAGGCGGCCTTCATCGTCTTGGTCAGGTTTTCGAGAACCTGTGCCGGATCGACGTTTTCGAGGACGGCCACTTCGGCCACGAAACGTTCCTGTGCGGCTTCGAACAGCTTGCGCTCGGAGAAACTGCCGTCGAGGCTGTCAACGTTGCGGCGCAGATCGCGCAGAACCTCGGCAATCTGGATCAGATCACCGGAGTTGATCTTTTCCTGATACGCGACGGCGCGCCGGGCCCACATGCCTTTGCTGACATGCGGCTTGCCCTTGATGACGGTCATCGCCTTGTCGACGATATCACGCGTGACGATCTTGCGCAGACCGGCCTTACGGGCCTTGGCCAGCGGGATGCGCAGCGTCATCTGGTTGCCGGGGAAGGAGATCTGGATCATCTCGATCACGGTATCAGCGACATCGACCATGCCGATCTTGTCCACGCGCCCGACACCATGGGCGGCGTAAACAATGGAGTCACCTTCGCGGAACGGGTCCGTATCGTGGTCCGGGTCGGTCTGACGGGCAGTATTGTTGGCTGCGACACGAGCCATTTCATCGGTCATGCCGCCCTTCTGGGGGCTTTTGAACGTGTTCATAGCCGCAGCTTATAGCAGAAAAACCCCCTCCTGTCTTGGTCTGTTCACAGGGTTTTCTGGGGGCTTCTTTTACAGCCGTATCAGGGCTGAACGCCGTGGACGGGCTGGATCGGATCGGGCGGGGTATCCCCGATCGGTTGCAGCAGATCGCGCTCAATCGTGCGGGCCATGGTGAGCATCGGCAGGGCGTGAACGCTCTTCTTGAAGGGTTCCTGAAGGTCGCGGCCGCTGCGGTCGAGCATCTGGAAGAGCATTCCTATGATACTGGAGCCCAGTGGCGTGATCCAGCCGAGCGTCTGAACAGCCGAAAGCGGCAGGATGATGCAGAACAGATGCGTCGCGATTTCAGGCAGCAGGGAATACTGAGCCGGCAGCGGAGTGTTCTTGATACGCTCCAGTCCGCCCTGGGCGTTGGCAATGTCGGACAGGATACGGTCTACCGTCCCGTGAACTGCGCCATCGATTCCTTTGAGCTCGACCTCGTCCCGCACGCCCAGACCAATTTGATAGAGCAGCATGTTGGCCGTGTTTGAGCAGGACGAGACCTTCTCGTACATCTCAGGGGTCAGCAGTCTCTTTGTGTCCTCATTGGGCGGATCGCCTCTCAGCGCCGCCCGCAGAACATGCGGGTATGCAGCCATGGCACGGGCCAGATCCGGACGCCCGCCCAGAAGGGTCGCGGCTTCACGACCAAAGGAGCGGCAGTTGTTGGTGATCGCTCCCCACAGGGTGCGGCCTTCCCACCAGCGGTTATAGGCCGCGTTGTTGCGCATGCTCAGGAAGATTGCCAGCGCCGAACCCATCAGGGAAATCGGCAGGGAGGGCTGTTCCATCCAGTCCTGATGGAAGATCTGGAACAGGACGACCACCACGAAGTCCCACAGCGTCAGGATGATCAGGGGGGGCAGGGATTCCCGGAAAAGAATGGCCAGTCCATGTGGACGGTTGACGATCAAACGGCTGTCTCCTCGGATGACGGGATATGCTGGGACGTTGCGGGCGAGCGTAGCGGTGAAGTCTGTCCCCGGCCAACACCAAAGGGTGTCTGTCACTTTACTTTCTTTTGCAGCGGGCTCTTGCCGCGATGCCCTCTGATACGACACCCTGTCCAGACCGTTTCAGAGGAGAGTGATGTTATGGACGTAACCGCCGCCATTGCGTTCGAAGCCGGCAGACCGCTGGAAATCGACACGGTTCAGCTCGAAGGCCCGCGCGACGGGGAAGTCCTGGTCGAGATCATGGCTACGGGGCTGTGCCATACCGACAAATACACGCTCTCCGGTCAGGACCCTGAAGGTCTGTTTCCAGCCATCCTTGGACATGAAGGTGCGGGGATCGTCCGTGAGGTTGGCGCCGGGGTGAAACACCTCAAACCCGGCGATCACGTTATTCCGCTCTATACGCCTGAGTGCCGGGAATGTCCGTCCTGCCTGTCGCGCAAGACGAACCTGTGCACGTCCATCCGCAGCACGCAGGGCAAGGGGCTGATGCCGGATGGCACGTCCCGTTTCTCCTACAAAGGCCAGACGATCCATCACTACATGGGCTGCTCGACCTTTGCGAATTTCACGGTCCTGCCGGAAATCGCGCTGGCGAAAATCCGCTCCGACGCGCCGTTCGACAAGATCTGCTACATCGGCTGCGGTGTGACGACCTGCATCGGGGCCGTGCTGTTCACGGCCAAGGTCGAAGCCGGCGCAACCGTTGCAGTGTTCGGGCTGGGAGGCATTGGCCTGAATGTCATTCAGGGTGCGAAAATGGTCGGGGCCAACCGGATCATTGGCATCGACATCAACCCCGAACGCGAGGCGATCGCGCGCCAGTTCGGCATGACGGATTTTGTGAACCCGAAGGATCTGGGGCCGGATGGAGATCTCGTCGGCCATCTGATCGAGATGACGGGCGGTGGTCTGGACTACACATTTGAGTGTGTCGGCAACCCGACCCTGATGCGTCAGGCGCTTGAGAGCGCGCATCGTGGGTGGGGTGTGTCCTGCGTTATCGGTGTGGCCGGGGCAGGGCAGGAAATCAGCACACGGCCGTTCCAGCTCGTCACGGGGCGGCGCTGGATCGGATCGGCGTTCGGCGGCGCGCGCGGGCGGACCGATGTGCCGAAAATCGTGGACTGGTACATGGAAGGCCGGATCGATATCGACTCTCTCATCACACACAAGCTCCAGCTGTCCGACATCAATCTGGGTTTTGACATGATGAGCCGTGGCGAGAGCATCCGTACTGTCGTGGAGTACTGAGTATGTCCGACATTGAAGTTCTGGCGCATCACGCCTGTTTTGACGGCTCCCTGCGGTTTGTCCGGCACAATTCCGAAGCTCTGGGCGTGCCTGCGACGTTTGGAGTGTTTCTGCCGAAAGAAGCGCTCGCGGGGCAGGCAGTCCCGGTCATTCATGTCCTTGGCGGCCTGACGGCGACGCAGGAGACGTTCCTCATCAAGGCCAATGCGCTCCGCTTTGCCGCTGAACATGGCATCGCGCTGGTCGCCCCCGACACGTCTCCGCGCCATACGGGCACAAAAGGCGAGGATGATTCCTATGATCTGGGATCGGGGGCCGGGTTCTATATTGATGCCACCTCCGAGCCCTGGAGCCGGCATTACCGCATGGAGACCTATGTTGGCGAAGAGCTGCCTGCGCTGACCGAGCGGCTCTATCCGCTGGACGGTGCACGGCGCGGCATCATGGGGCATTCCATGGGGGGGATGGGCGCGCTGCTTCAGGCGCTGAAACACCCCGATCGCTGGAAGACCGTCTCGGCTTTCGCGCCGATCTGCCATCCGAGCACGGTGCCCTGGGGGCAGAAGGCGTTCGATGCGTATTTCGGCGGCGATCCGGCAAAATGGCAGAGCTGCGACCCCACGCTGCTGCTGCGTTCAGGGCGTACGCACCCGTCCACCATTCTCGTGGATCAGGGACTGATGGACCAGTATCTGACGGATCTGTGTC
Organism: Gluconobacter sp. Dm-62; assembly: GCF_018256155.1. Classification (GTDB taxonomy): domain Bacteria; phylum Pseudomonadota; class Alphaproteobacteria; order Acetobacterales; family Acetobacteraceae; genus Gluconobacter. The sequence continues at coordinate 54,940 of NZ_JAERLY010000006.1, read as the reverse complement.
CCGAGGCACTGGAAGGGGCTGCAAAAGAGGGCAGACAGTCTCTCGAACTGCGCCGCCATGCCGCCTATGACCATTCCTACTGGTTCGTGCAGAGTTTTATTGCGGACCATCTGACCCATCATGCCAGAGGGCTATCCGCGTGAAGCGTTCCGTTCTTGCTGCTCTTTTTCTGCTGGGAGGCTGCGTCTCGCAGGTTCCGAGCGGGCCTTCGCTCACCCCCACGGCCCATACTGATTTCCGGCATGACACGCTGGCGCTGACCTGGCAGCCGGGTTTCTGTGCTTCCGGTGGTGGATGTGAAGCGGACCAGACGCATCGCATCTCGATCGGCCTGCACGGGCTGTGGGCTTCAGAGCCCCATGCTCTGGAAGCGCAGGGTGTGCCGGTACAGGAGTGGTGGTCCAAGGGCTGTGATCTCTACGACCACGACGACACGCCGCCGCAGCTTCTGCCGACAACGGTTGAGGCGCTGCGGGGTGTTGTGCCGCATCTGAAGAAGCCGCTTTACGTGCATGAATACACCAAACATGCCCGCTGCTTTGGCTATGATGCGGACCGCTTTTTCGTCACGTCCATGGAAATGCGGGACCGGCTTGCCGCTTCGGCGTTCGGGCTGTGGCTGTCGCAGCAGGCCGGGTTTCAGGTCAACCGCGATGACATGCTGGCCACTTTCGCGCGTCTGATGAATGTCCGGGACAGCCGCGCTCTTCAGGTGCGTTGCGAGCCTGCGCATAATGGCCAGATGGTCCTGACGCAGCTCTGGTTTACGCTGGACCCAAAGAAGCTGTCGCGTTTCCCGTATGAGGGGGCCTATCTGTCCTCACCAGACGATCAGAACGGCTGCCCGGCTACGTTCCTCGTGCCGGGCTGGACCGCTGCGACTGTGGTCGATCAGCGGCCGTAAAGCTCTTCGGCGCTGATTTCGGGCTGCGACGTGTCACGCAGCCCGTCCGGCGTCACGCCGTGATAGAAACAGCTCCGGCGACCGGTATGGCAGGCCACGCCGGTCTGATCGACGATCATCAGAACAGCATCCATGTCGCAGTCGAGGCGCGCTTCAATGAGTTTCTGCTGCTGGCCGGAGGTTTCGCCCTTGCGCCAGAGCTTCTGACGGCTGCGGGACCAGTAACAGACGCGACCGGTCAGAAGCGTCTCGCGCAGGGCGTCGGCGTTCATCCAGGCGAGCATCAGCACCACGCCGTCCGGCGCCTGCGCGAGGGCGGAGATCAGGCCGTTCGCATCGAATTTCACCTTTGCGATGATCTCATCGACGGCGGACGGGGCGGGGGCAATATAGGTCACGAACGCATCTCCTCGGGAAACCAGACGGGCCAGACTACAGAAAGTGGCTGTCCGTTGCATGTCAGCTCCGGCGCAGACCATGCATCCCGCCGCAACATGGCGAGCGCCCGATTGCCGCTGCGGGAACGGATGTCGCCCACTTCACGCTCGCCGGAAACGATAACGCCGCCTTCATCCGGGAACACGCCGTCCGATAGAACGACCGGTAGCAGGCGGCGTTTGACGAGGCCGCGGTAATGCGTGCGGGCTGTCAGTTCCTGCCCCATGTAGCAGCCTTTTTTCCACGACACGCCGTGCAACAGATCCATGTCGGCTTCGAGCGCCAGTGTCTGTTCGCTCTCGAAATCCATGACGTCTGGCAATCCCAGCGTCAGACGGCGCTCCAGAAATTCGGCAGGTGTTTCACCGCTAGTGCCTGATTCGGTCACGATAGCCCGCCATCCTGCATCATCGCATCTTGGGTCCGGGGCGTTTGTGACCGCACTTTCCGGCATAGGACTGTTTTCCGTGCCTGTTACGATATGCAGGCCTGTCTTCTCGATCTGAACATCCGCACGCAGGCGAAAGCGCGACAGGCGTTTGACGAGCATATCCGCATGATTGGCCGGGCAGTCCATCAGGATGCGGTCAGGGGCATCATATAGAAAGAATTCACTCAGCCACCGTCCCTGCGGCGTGAGCAGGGCGCTCCAGACCGCCGTGCTGTCCGTCAGGGCCTGGACGTCATTGGTGACGAGCCCCTGAAGAAAGCTGGCGCGGTCCGTTCCTGTAAATGACAGGACGGCGCGGTGAGAAAGATATTTATGCATGTAAGACACCGCAGTTCGGACGGCTTCCAGCAAAACCACCGCATTGGAAAAACGCCTGACCATAGCGGCCAAATCCATCATTCGCCATCTCTGGTTCAGCGCGGAAGAGCTGAAAAGCATCTGACGGATCATATGGAAATGGTAAATTTCCAATGTAAGGGCGTGTTTCAGTTCGTGGCTGCGGGTTGCAGTCTGGCAATACTCGGAGGATATTGTTCTATCTTATCGCGGTAGTATGGCCCTGTTCCGCGACCCCGTGCCTGTCCGGAGAGAAAATACCTTGTCAGCCGCAGAAATCGTGGACCCAACCAAGAGCCCTGCCAGTGACCGGCGCCGGATCTTCCAGATCCTGGGACCGCTTGTAGGCGTGCTGCTGGTCATCGCCGCGATTACGGGCATCAGCCTCCATAATTACCAGACGACCCGCAAGGGCGCGATTTCGCTGTCTAACGATCTTCTGCGCAGCCAGCAGCGTTACGTGACACAGGAAGTCAGCGATTATCTTGCACCAGCCTCCATTGGTTCCCTGATCGCGCAGGACATGTTCCGCGATCCGCTGACAAACGCGACGCCTGATACATTCATGCTCTATGGGCGCTCTATCCTGACGCATACGCCTCAGGTGGACAGCTTTTATATTGCGAATGATCAGGGCCAGTTCTGGATGATTACGCGCCACGGTCAGGACGGGTTCGAGCAGACCCATTTCCAGATCGACAGCGGCAGGCAGGTTTATCACCACGTTTATACGGACAAGGACGGCAACATTACCGGTGAGGGCGCAGACCCGGCGGACGGCTATAATGTCGTGACACGGCCCTGGTTCGCAAAGGCTGTCAAACATCAGAACGACCCCGACCGCCAGCTCCACTGGACCGATCCTTACGCCTATATTTCCACACATCAGTTCATCATCACGGCGTCTCTCGCCTATGACGGGCATGACGGGCACAAATCGGTCTTTGCGATCAATATTTCGCTGAACCAGCTGACGTCCTTCCTCAACAGGCTTCAGGTCGGGCGGAGCGGTCAGGCGGTGATCGTGGATATGCATGGCCAGATCATTGCCGGGCATAATGTTGCCGCCGGGCAGGATCCGAAGACCTTTGACCCGGGAAACGTTTTTCTCGATCCCAAGACACAGCCGGTCTTCACGCATGCGCTCAACCGGTTCCGCATCAAGGGACCGGGGACCGGCGTGGTCGAGGCCAATGGCCGGAATTACGTCACCATTGCTTCTGAACTGCCGTTTGTGCATCGGCACTGGGTTCTGCTGCTGAATGCGCCGGAAAGTGACTTTGCGGATTTCGCGCAAACGGCACGACGGCAGAACATCGGATTTTCGCTGCTGGTTGTGGGCTTGGCCTCGATGCTTGCGCTCGCACTGGTGGCTCAGGGGCGGCATGTCGAGCGTCTGCGCAAGCGGCTTCAGCGGGGTCGGGACCAGATCAAGGCAGAGAACGCTTCGCTTCTGGAAATCGCCAGTACACCCGATCTGTTCGATCCCGCGCATGAAGTCCCCATCCTGACTGAAGCTCTGACGGCCCGGACCAGTGCCCGACGCGCCAGCCTGTGGCGGCTGTTGCCGGATGGCGATCGTATGCTGTGCGAAGATGCCTTTGATCCGTCGCGTGACGTGCACAGCACGGGCGTTGAGATCAGCCGGCGGGACAACGGCAAGCTGTTCGAGGCTTTGGAAGAGGGGCACACCCTGTCGATCGCGGATGCCTCGCAGGACGAGCGGACGCAGAACTTCCAGCGCGTCATTATGCGTGCGGTGGGTGCCAATACGCTGCTGTTTCAGCCGGTTCGCAATGCTCACAAGACGGTTGGGGCGATTGTGCTGGAAGATCCGGGGCAGTCGGAGGCGATAGAGCATATCATCGCCATTGTGGCCTCAGTCGTGGCACTGCGTTTTGCCAAGCCTTTCGACGCAGCGGCGGCCGAAGGCAGTTCGGGCCTCTCCGTTCCGGCTGAAAAGCATGACACGCGATTTGACGAGGGCTTTCTTCTGGAACCCTCAGCTCAGGCCGGAGAGCCGGTTGCGGCTGGCGTATATCCTCAGGTGCCGGTCATGGTCATTTCCTTTGTGGACCCCTATGCGCCTGACCGTGACAGTATTGCGCGCGCCATGACTGTGATCCGCACGCTCAGTCTGGAAATCCAGAAAATCGCGCGTGACAGCGGGCTGTTCTCCGTTCAGGTCGTGAGCAACCGGCTCGTTCTCGTAGGTGGATGTTCGCAGACGCCCGACCCGTCCGCGGCTGTGCGGCTGGCGGACGCGGCGGTTTCGATCCGCGAAGCCTGCCTGTCCTCGCTGGCTGCGGCGGATCTGGACCCCGTGTTCCGCATCGGCATGGATGTGGGGTCTGTCATGGCGTCGGAACTTGGCGAAGCGCCCTCTGTCTTCAATATCTGGGGCGATGCGCTCAACGGAGCTGAACTCCTGACCGGCAGCGCGCCGGATGCGGGTACGATCCAGGTGTCCGAACAGGCTTATATGATCCTGCGCGAACATTTCCTCTTCCGGGCGCGGGGCATGTTCTACCTGCCTAACAGCGGGATCACCCGCAGCTTCATTCTGGCGGGTCGTCGATGAGAGGGCTGCGCAACCTAGACCGGATCACGATGGTCCGGAGCATGCTGGTGCATCTGGGGTATTTTTCCCGCACGCAGATGCGCTTTACGCTGATGATGATCGGTGCGGGTTGGGGGATCATGCGCGAGGCGACGCGCCTGACGACCTGGCGGCGGACGGTCCGGATCGAGTTCTGGGCGTCCCTGCATCAGGCCGTGGGCGGCGGTATTTTAAGCACACTGGTGACGGCCGCGCTGACGGGTTTCGGCATCGTGGCGCAGACCGTCTATTGGCTCGGTTTCGCGGGCATGGCGCAGATGACCGGCTCCATCCTCTCCACGGTTCTGGTGCGTGAGATCGCGCCGGTTCTGGTGGGGGTGATCCTGCTGGGCCGCTCGGGGATGCTGATGCTCACCGAGCTTGGCACGCTCACGACGGGTGGCCAGATGCGCGCCATGACCGGGATGGGGGTCGATCCGTTCATTTCGTTCCTGGTGCCGCGTAGCCTGGCCATGACGATCAGCGGTTTCACGCTTGGCGTCATTTTCAGCATGACGGCCCTGCTGGTTGGCTATGCGGTCTGCCGGGTCGAGGACGCGATCACGATGCCGATCTGGGCGTTTCTGGATCAGGTCGTGAGTAGCGTGAAGCCGATCGACTATTTCGTGATCCCCGCCAAGTTCATCTTCAGTGGTTATGCCGTGGGGGTCTGCTCGTGCCTGTCCGGCATGGACGTCACGACCGAGGACGACCTGTCGAGCATGCTGCCGCGCGGGTTTGCGCGTGGAATGCTCTCCATCATGGTCATCAACGTCGTTTTCAGTGTGTGCTTCGATGGCTGAAACCGACGACGTTTTCCCCAATTCGCTGGATGCCCGGCTGGAGCTTCTGGACGCCAAACCGCAGTTCGATGAAAGCGGGCTGGTGTCGAGCCGCTACAACCTGCGTCTCAATCCCGGCGAATGTGCCCTGATCGAGTGTCGGGACATGGGGCAGGCGGCCCTGTTTGCGGATATGTGCGTCGGACTCATTCCGCTGGGTGACGGGCATGTCCGCTGCATGGGGCTGGACTGGGCCGATCTGGACGAACGGCGGAGCAATGCGCTGCGGGGGCGGATCGGGCGCGTCGTGGTCACGGGGGGATGGGTGGACCTGTACGGGACGCACATGAACATCCTATGGCCACAACTGCATCATACACGCACCCCGATCGACAAATTGCAGTCGCAGGCCGTGCATCTTGCCGTCCGGCTCGGTCTGCCGGGACTGCCGGTGATTCCGCCGGGTCGTCTGTCGTCCATGGACCGTCAGCGCGCGGCCTGTGTGCGGGCGATGATGGGGGAGCCGGCCCTTCTGCTGCTGGAGCATCCGATGGAAGGGGCTTCGGCTAGCCTGATGGATGCGTTCCTGTCTCTCGTGACCGATCTGCGGGACCGGGGATGCGCGGTTGTGTGGATGGCTCCGGATGAAAGCGGGTGGGGGGATTATGCGTCCGACGCCACCATCCGCCTGCGCCTTTATGATGACGGACTGTTTTCGATGCGAGGTTCCTGATGTTTCGCGTACGCCAGACCGAGACCGCCCGTCCGCTCTTTCAGAACCGCTATGCGGATGAATGGGTCGGGCTGCTTGTCCTTGCCGCGATCGTCATGTTCTCGGTGGCCGTCGTAGAGGCCGGTTTCCTGCGCCAGTGGCTGACCCCGGAGAAGAAACTGCATTTCGTGCTCCCCGAAAGTGGGGTCGCAGGGCTTGCAATCGGCAATGACATCGAAGTCATGGGGGTTCATGCGGGCGAAATCCGCCGCCTCAAGCTCAATGAGACGGGACGCATGTATGCCGAAGGGGATCTGGACCCGCAGTTCGCCAATTTCATCCGGCAGGACAGCACAGCCATCATTCGCCATCGGCTGATCGTGGCGGGTGCGAGTTACATTGAGCTGGGTCGGGGCAAGGGCAAGCCGCTCGACTGGGACTATGCAGTTCTTCAGGCGACGGTCGAGGCCAACCCGGCGGACGTGATTACCCAGACCGTCACGGATCTGCGCAACAAGCTCGTCCCGGCCATGAACAACGTCCAGCTCATTACCGCGCAGGTGAACGACATGCTGACCGACATGCGCAAGGGACAGGGCACGATCGGTGGGCTGTTGGTCAAGGATGACGTGCTGGACAAGGCCAACGAGGCCCTCACCCATCTTGATGGCGTCATTGCGGATCTTCGGCCCATCGAAAAACAGGCAGGGGGCGTCATGACGAAGGTGGATGGAACGATGGCCAATGCCCGGGCCGCGACGGCAAGTCTGCGTCAGAGCATGCCGCAGGTTCAGCAGACCGTGGCTCATGCCAATACGGCCACGGCGCAGCTTCCCGCTCTTCTGGCGCAGGCGGAAGCAAGTGCGAGCAGTCTGCGCAAGCTGACGGATCAGTTGCGCGGGTTGTGGCTGCTGGGCGGTGGAGGTGCGGAACAGGAACCTTCGCGTCGTCTTCCGGCGCAGGCGGTGCGGCCATGAAGCGCGTTCTTCTGGCCTGTACGGGCCTCATGGTCCTGACGCTTGGCGGCTGCTCGTCCTCGACCGCGACGAAGGCTCCGAAGCCTGATCAGCCTTATGAAGATGCCATGGATACTGGCAAAAGTGTCTATGGGATTGGTCAGGCGACACAGGCCGAGGCTCAGTACCGGACGGCCATGGACCGCGCCCTGATGCGGGACGATGCGGGCGCTATTCACGAAGCCGGTTTCAATCTGGCGACGGTGCTACTGGCGGAAGACGAGCCTCAGAAGGCGTTGCAAAGCCTCCGCGAGACTGAGGCCGCGCTGAGCCTGCGCAATTTCTCCGATACGTCTGATCTGGCCGTAATTCGCGCAGCCGCCCTATACCGGCTTTATGACACCGTATTCGCATCGCAGGCTGTAGGGCGTGCGCTTCAGTCTTCGGATATGGGGATCCGTGAACGGGCGCTGTACCTGTCGGGTCTGATCGCTGCGGATCTGAGGCAGGATACGGTTCTGGCGCAGCGCGTGAATGATCTGACGATCTTTCATGAGACCAGCGCGACGGTTGACCGGCAGGAACTGGTGGCGCGTCTGAACCTGCTGCGGGGTCAGCCGGAACTGGCTTACAGCGCGGCGCTTTCCGTGGTGAAAAGCCGCAGGGATGTTCTGGATTATCGCGGGATGCGTCGTGCGCTTGCCCTGGCGGCTGATGCCGCTGAAGGCTCGGGACATCAGCCACAGGCCATGGCACTGCGACAGCAGGAAAAAATCAGCGAGCAGATGGCTGCAAAACAGGCTGGAGACAATGGGTCAACGCCCAAAGATGCCTCTGCTGAAACGCAGGAACCCGGAAAGGTCACGGTGCAGGTGCGTGGAACCCCGGCTGACCAGTCCGGGGTCGGCGCGACCGACTGAACAGGCCTGAAGCATCTGGCCCATATTGTGTAGGGTCTGATGCTGTTTCGATAAAAAGACTCAGAACTGTCCGCGGGTATTGCCTGCGCGCCTGGCGTCTTCCTCGCACATATACGTCCCATGAGACGTGGCGCCGTACCAGAAGCTGCCCTGCACGTGATAGACATGAGTGGCGGTGTTCACCCAGACCTGATTGCAGGTCTCGCTGTTCTTGTGGTCTGCCGCCTGTGTGACCTGAGGTTTCTCGTTCGAAGCGCTGCTGGCGACGGCATTTTCAACCTTTGGCTCCTGCGCGAGCGCTGTTCCGCCCAGAAGTCCAAGAACGAAGAAAGAAGCAAGCAACGGTTTCATGTGAAAAGCCCTTTGGCACTGGTCCTTGTCTGTACTGAGGTTATGTAAATAAATATTTATAATCAAATCACGAACAGGTAATTTAAATATTTCAAGATAACATTTCTGTTAAACCGTAAGTAACGGATCTGTTATTGGTGAGTTTGTTTTACAGGTTTCCAAGGACCTTAAGGCCCACCAGTGTCGCATTCGGGATGACCGAGGTTTGACCCGGGCGCATCATGTATTCAAACTCCGGCTGCACCACGAGACCGGGCCGGATAGGCACGCCGTAATACGCTTCCAGAATGGCGGAATGGGTCTGGGGGCCGTTTACGAAGGCGCCCATGGACATGCCAGCGAGCTGTCGCAGGCGCTGGCCGAGCGTAATAGCGGGGCTCATCTGGTAATAGGAATACATCACGCCGAAACGGTCAAACGGTCTGCGGGGGATGATGCCCAGCAGCGATGCACCGACATAGACCTGATCTGAAAACGTCGAGACGCTGGGCGTGTTGTGCACATAGCCTGCAAGGATGTATCCGCCCGCCATCTGGTGCTGACCGCCCTTGCGATAGACCATCTGGTCGGCCTCGATATAGAACGTGTCCCGCGGTTTGGTGGCGTCATGAAAAACCTCTTTCGCAAACATCGCCGGTATGGTCCCGAGGCGATCCGCGTAAGGGGAGGTATCATGGGCGAAGCCGAGTTTGTAATGGCCCGGCAGGTTATCTGGACCGATAAAGGGCTCCCAGGTCAGTTCGATCGGCAGCATGACGCCCGTCGAGCGTTCACTGCCCCAGGCCCAGCCACTCGGGTTTTCCGTCAGTGCGCCGACCCTGTAGACGCCTGTGCGTAGGGTCAGGTCGCGGGTGGGTTTGAAGCGCAATGTGCCGCCCCAGGTGGCTTTTGGATAAACGCTCCAGCCCTCATCGGCCTTGATGGCGGGCGGTGCCGAGCACTGAACCATGAAGGTGCAGAGCAGCACGGAGGTCGCATAGGTATGCGTCAGCGTGATACGGCCGATATTGATATTGAGACGATTGTTGAAGAATGCTTTTTCGAGATAAATGTCCGCCAGATGGGCCGCCGCATGGCCCGAGAGGCTGTAGACTTCGCTCAGAAGGATATGATGGTCCCCGACATGGTCGTAAGAGACCTGACGGCCCGCGCGCTCCATCATCACCGCATGCAAAATCCATCCATCCAACCCCAGTAGCCGCCCCAGATCCCAGCGTGTGTTGAAGGTCAGTTCATGGGCGTAGGACATGCCCTTGCTGATACCGCCGCCGACATTCGCCATCGCCTCGCCCTTGTAGGAAAACTCGAAGCTGAATCCGCGCTCGGCGAGCCAGTTCCGATAGGGGGAGAGCTGGGGTGCGATATGACCGAAGGCTTCCGCCGGGACGTAATAACCGGCCGTCAGATCGCTGCGTCGCAGCGCATCGTTATTGCGGTTGAGAAGGGAGGATATGCTCTCCGTATCGAAGATTGCCCCCAGATGATCGGCTGATGGTGCTGGCGGGTGAGGACGGCTGGCAGGCTTCGGGACCGGCGGAAGAGCAATCGCCGAGCCTGTAGACGATAGCTGGCGGGCTGTGGGTTGTGGCAGCGTCTGCTGGAGTGGCGGGGACGTGTCCTGGGCATGAAGTACAAAAGGGGTCGTGCCGATAGCCGAAAGAATATTGATCTGAAGGAAAACCCTTAAAAAATACTGACGAGACATCTTTAGTATTCTTTCCCGCCCCCATAATTGAACAGGGTGCATTACTGTAAATATGCTGCTCGAAAACAGAACATCACCGGCTGCATAGCGCATGCTTATGGTGTTTCAAGGAAAGATAAAGTCTTTAATGAAGAAAATTCCCAATCACATAATCCGGAATTTTCTTCACTAAATAAAAAAGTATAATTTGTTGTCCTGTCCGAGTGAGGTGCTCCCGTCACTTCGGGTAAGCTTGAACAGATTTTTTTAAAACAGAAACGGCCTGACGATGGAGTTTTCTTGACTGTACCGGGACCTGATCAGGCCTGCTGGCGCTCCCGTTCGATCAGGGCCAGACCTTCAGCAACAGAGACGAACTCTGATCCACCATCCACGCGATCCGCGCCAAAACGGCGATCAAACAGGTTACGGACAGCCGGAACGAATGACGTCCCCCCCGTCAGGAACACCCGGTCGATATCGTCCGGCCCCAGTCCGGCCTGATGCATGGCGCCTTCGATGGCGTCGTCCAGACGGGCCAGATCGGGGGCGATCCAGCGTTCGAAATCCGCACGGGTTATGGTTTCTTCGATTTTCAGATCACGATGGATGAAGCGCAGAACGGTGCTGTCCTGACGGGACAGGTCGCTCTTGGCCTGTCCGACCGCGCGATAGAGGTTCTGGCCTTCCTGATCCTCGATCAATCGCAGCAGGCTTCGCAGTTTTTCCGGCTCGGAGGACGTCTTGGCGACGTCTGCAATGTCCCGCAGGGTCTGGGGCGTGCGCATCAGGGACAGGCGATGCCAGCGGCCAAGGCTTGCGAACCATTCCGCCGGGACGGGCAGGGGCTGTCCGCCCATGACGCGATAGGTCGCATCCCGGCCCAGTGCCGGGGCAACGGCGTTGCTGATGATGCGGTAATCGAACTGGTCGCCTGCGATGCCCACGCCCGAATGACCCAGCGTCGTGACGCGCGGGCTGGTGTTCGGATCAAAGCGCATGATCGAGAAATCGCTTGTGCCGCCGCCAAAATCGCCAACGAGAACGGTCGCCGGGCGGTCCAGACGCTGCATGAAGCGCCAGCCCGCACCTTCGGGTTCGAGGACGATATTGGGCTCGGGAAAGCCTGCTTCCAGAAAACTTTCGCGCAGACGGTCCACACCGAGCGAATCATCAGCAAGTTCGCCCGCAAACCGCACGGGACGGCCGATCGTGGCACTTACATCAGAAGGGTTCAGCCCGGCCTTGTCCATCAGGGACGTGAGGAAGCGCGCGATCAGGGCTTCAAGCGTCATGACGTTGCTGAAAACCCGTGTTTCGCGAAAGGAGCCCTGTGCGAGATAGGTTTTCATGGACATGATCAGACGGCTCTCGGCCGGATCGTCCAGATAGGCCTCGATGGCGTCCAGTCCGATCGCGTCTTTCATGACGCGGCGTCGTCCGTCCTGATCCATCCACAGGCAGAGCAGGGTGCGGCAGGTTTCGCTGGTGTCGTGGTCGGTAAAGACGAAACGGGCAGGGTGGGTATTGCCGTTCTCATCTGCGATCACGACCACGCTGTTGGTGGTGCCGAAGTCAATTCCGACGCGGATTTTGGTCTGGTTGTGTCCGGGCGCCGTCATTGGTCCTGCTTTCTTCCGGTTTGGGCAAAGGGCGTGGGTTTAGGGAAGAAGCCGTCAAAGGCCAAGCATAAAAAAGGGGAAGCACCCTTTCGAACACTTCCCCTTTCATGCGTGGACCGAGGATCAGGACGCAGCCATCTCACAGACGGCTTCTTCCGTCACGGCGGGGCGCATCGTGCCCATCTCGGCTTCGGACTGCACCATGGGCGACATGCCGAGCGCGGAGAGGAGCTGGCGGTCGCGGTGTTCGGCCGGGTTCGGCGTGGTCAGGAGCTTCTCGCCACAGAAGATCGAGTTCGCACCCGCGAGGAAACACAGCGCATGGGCTTCGTCGGTCATGTTTTCGCGGCCTGCGGCGAGGCGGACATGGCTTTCCGGCATCATGATGCGGGCGGTGGCGATGATGCGCACGAAGGTGATGGGATCGACGGCCTCGGCCTCACCCAGCGGGGTGCCTTCAACGCGGACGAGCAGGTTGATCGGCACGCTCTCGGGGTGCTTGGGCAGGTTGGCGAGCGTCATAAGCAGGCCTGCACGGTCGGACAGGTCTTCGCCCATGCCCACGATTCCACCGCAGCAGACATTGATGCCTGCGTCCCGCACGTTGGAGAGCGTGTCGAGACGCTGCTGGTAGGTGCGGGTGGAAATAATGGAGCCATAGAACTCCTCGGACGTATCGAGGTTGTGGTTGTAATAATCCAGCCCCGCCGTCTTCAGGCGCTCCGTCTGCTGCGCGTCGAGCATTCCGAGCGTCACGCAGGTTTCCAGCCCAAGTGACTTCACGCCTTCGATCATTTCGCAGACGGTGTCGAGGTCATGATCCTTCGGCGTGCGCCAGGCGGCCCCCATGCAGAATCGGCCCGCACCGGCTTTCTTGGCAGCGCGCGCTTCCTTCAGAACGGATTCCACGGCCATCAGGCGTTCGGCCTTGACGCTTTTTTCGTGAAGTGCGCTCTGCGGACAGTAGGCGCAGTCTTCCGGGCAACCGCCCGTCTTGATCGAAAGAAGCGTGGAAATCTGCACTTTTGTGGGGTCGAAGTAGCGGCGATGCAGGGTCTGCGCGCGGTACATCAGCTCGGGGAAAGGCAGGCTGATGAGGGCTTCGACTTCGTCGCGGGTCCAGTCGTGGCGGACGTCTGGGTGGGGCGTATGGGTGGCCGTCACGGATCAATCTCCAAGGGTTGCTGCATCACACCTACCCAAAATTGTCCCACCGTGTCATCTGATCGTCACTATTAGTGAGCCGGAAAACGGACGAGGTCGCAGAATGAAACACTGGCATATCGATCAGATGGACTGGAAGTCCTTTGATCCGTCCCGCGTGGATCCCGAAATCATCCCTCTCGTGAAGGCCGCTTCCGTGGTGGAAAAAAACGGTCTCGACTATGCCCAGTACCTGCGTCGCGTCTTCGTGGGTGACCCGGATTTCAGCAAGGCAGCCGAGAACTGGGCCGTCGAGGAAGTGCAGCATGGAGACGCGCTTGGTCGCTGGGCCATGCTCGCCGACCCGTCCTGGGATTATGAAACCGCCTTTGACCGTTACCGGGCATCGTACAAGATCGATGCCGATGTGGACGCCTCGATCCGCGGCTCGCGCACGGGTGAACTGATTGCGCGCTGTATGGTAGAGACCGGCACGTCGTCATTCTATACAGCGCTGGCCGATGCGACCGAGGAGCCCCTTCTCAAGGCCATCTGCAAGCAGATCGCGGCGGACGAATACCGGCATTTCAAGCTGTTCTACGATCACATGCGCCGATATCTGAAGCGCGAAAAGCTGGGTGTTTGGGCACGCACACGCATCGCGCTGGGCCGTGTGACGGAGAGCGAGGACGACGAACTGGCCTCGGCCTATCACACGACCAACGAGCCGCCAGGTATGGCTTACGACCACCAGCGCTGCATTGCGGCCTATATGTCCAAGGCGATGGGTTTTTATCAGCCCCGGCATATTGATCGTGTGACGGCGATGATCTTCAAGACCATTGGCTTCACGCCGCATTCGCGCTGGCAGAAGCTGGCCTCTTCACTGGTCTTCCGACTGATCCAGTGGCGCCAGAGGGTGTTCAGGAAGCAGGTTCAGGCCTGACGGCATCCGCGAAACATTGGGATACTGAAAAAAGAAGACGAAACCGGGCGTCTGTGCCATGAAAGGCACCTGTTTATTTCGCTTGCGTCCGGAGATCTCGATGACCGTTTCCGCCATTTTCTCCCGTCGTGCCGTCTACGGCGCAACTCTGGCTCTTTGCGCTGTTGGGCAGTATCGGTTTCCAACGGCCAAAGCGGATCCCTATTCCCTGCCGATCGCCTCATCAGGGCCGGTCAAGACCGATACGGTCAGCGCAGCGACTCTCTCGGCGCAACAGCTGGCGAAACAGATTGGCTATGCGCAGTTCACTTCGCCTGACTGGCGTGTCGGCCTTGTTCGTCACATGGTGATGTTCCGCTACACGAAGGATTCGACGACGGCCCAGCGTGCCGAAGTGTCGGGGCGTTTCCTGCATCTGGTGCAGGACAGCCGTCGTGCGGATGGCAAGCCGGCTGTTGTCAGCATCGAAACCGGCTTCCAGAGCAGCGGGGAAGGGGCGGATGACGGTCTGCAGCAGGCATTCCTCGTGACGTTCCGCTCCGAAGGGGATCGGAATTATTATGTCGGAAAACCCGTTGTGACAGACCCTGCGTTCTTTGATCCGGCCCATGAAGCTTTCAAGGAATTCGCAGCGCCTTACCTCGAGAAGGTTGTCGTTTTCGATTATACGGTCGCGGCTACCATCTCTCCTGCAGGCACTACATCGAAAATAAAAAAAGCCCGTTCAGCTCGCTAGACGCAGGGTCTGCATTCCGTCCTTTTGACGAAATGATATTTCATCCCTCATTCTAGAGGCACCACTCTGGAATGAGGTTTAATGTGAAGCGATTCCTTACATCACGACATACTCTGAAACACAGCGCAAGTCTGCTGGCTTTGGCGGCAGGGCTGATTGTCTCCGGAGCCCAGGCCGCCGGGTACAATTCAGGTTGGGGCTTTGATGAAGCTGGCATGAACCATGCGGTTCAGCCGGGTGATAATTTCTTCGAGTATGCCAACGGCACGTATCTTAAAAATCTTAAGATTCCCGGAGATATGAGCAGCTACGGCCCATTCCGGATTCTTTACGAACTTTCCCTGTCGCGTCAGAAGACCATTCTCGACGAAGCCGCAAAAAAGGTTGCTGCCCAGCCTGCGGACGAGATGGGAAAGATCGGAACCTTTTACGCCAGCTTCCTGGATCAGAAGGCCGTGGACCGTCTGGGTGGCAAGCCGCTAGCAGCCGACCTTGAAACAATTCGTGCCGTCAATGACAGCAGGTCTCTCGCTGCGGCGTTTGGTACGTCCCTGAAGTCCATGATGTTTTCCACGTTCCAGATCGGCGTGGAGCAGGACCAGAAGGATCCGGAACGCTACATGCTGATGCTTGATCAGGGCATGAGCATTGGTGTGAGCGGTGGCCTCGGTCTTCCGGACACGAGCTACTACACGGACCCCAAGCTTGCGGACAAGAAGAAGGCCTATCAGGCCTATATCGCCAAGATGCTGACGCTTGAGGGCTGGTCGGATGCCGCGAAGAACGCGCAGGCAGTGGTCGATCTCGAAACGGCTCTGGCCAAGGTTGAGGTGCCCCGCGATCAGACCCGCGATCCGCTCAAGATCTATAATCCGATGCCAGTGTCCGAGCTTCAGAAGCTCGCGCCTGATTTCGACTGGGTGACGTTCCTGACCAGTGCTGGTCTGCCGGCTGAAGGGCTGGAAAGCCGTAAGATCGACGTGCGCGAGCCTGCCGGGATCAAGGCAATGGCCACCGTTCTCAAGGCTGCAGACCCTGCGACGCTGCGCGCCTGGCTGGCGTTCCACCTCGGGGACAATGCAGCAGGCTTCCTGTCCAGCGACTTCTATGACGCGTCCTTCGAGTTCAACAGCCATACGCTGTCGGGTGTCGCGCAGCAGTCTCCGCGCTGGAAGCGTGGTGTACGCGTAACAAACGGGGCTCTGGGCTGGGCACTGGGCCGCGAATATGTTGCGCGCTACTTCCCGCCTTCAGCACAGGCGCAGATCACGGATCTGGTGCAGAAGGTGAAGTCCTCCTTCCACGAGCGTCTGGAACACAACAGCTGGATGGACGAGCCGACCCGCAAGGCCGCGCTGAACAAGCTGGATCATTTCGCCATTCAGGTCGGTTACCCGAAGAAGTGGTGGGATTACAGCAAGCTCGATATCCGCAAGGGCGACGTTTACGGCAATGCCGTGCGTGGTGCGGCCTTCAGCTGGCAGCATGATCTGGACAAGCTCGACAAGCCCGTTGACCGTGACGAATGGGGCATGACGCCGCAGACGGTGAACGCCTACAACGATCCGACCATGAACGAGATCGTGTTCCCCGCTGCGATCCTTCAGCCGCCGTTCTTCGATCCGAAGGGCGATGTGGCTGTCAATTACGGTGCCATCGGCGGCGTGATCGGGCACGAGATGAGCCATGGCTTTGACGATCAGGGGCGTCATTATGACGAGCATGGCCGTCTGAGCGACTGGTGGAGCAAGGCGTCCACGGATGCGTTCCAGAAGCTGGCCGACCGTCTGGGCGCTCAGTATGACGCGCAGGAAGTCCTGCCAGGCGCGCATGTGAACGGCAAGATGACCATGGGCGAAAATATCGCGGATTCCGGCGGTCTGAACCTTGGTCTTCAGGCGTATCATGACTCGCTTCACGGCAAGCCTGCACCAGTCGTGCATGGTCTGACAGGCGATCAGCGCGTGTTCCTCGGCTGGGCGCAGGTCTGGCGTGAAAAGGATCGTCCGGATGCGCTGCGTCAGCAGATGCTCTCGAACGAGCACGCCCCGGCCGTCACCCGCGTCAACATCCCGGCTCACAACATCGATGCCTGGTATGATGCGTTCGACGTGAAGCCCGGCCAGAAGCTCTATCTGGCACCGGATCAGCGCGTAAAGATCTGGTAAGGTCGTGACAAATCGGAACGTGGGGCCTAATCACGGTCTCACGTTTCAATTTTCTGCCTGACGGACCCATTCTCATGACGCAAATGACGATCGGCCATCTGTACACCTCGTTGCATGCGGGCTGTGCCAGCGCGGTCGCGCGCGTCCTTGAGGCCTATGAGGTCGAGGTCGAATACGTTGATCTGGATCCCGATGACGTCGAAGAGGCTCTGGAACAGGGGGAAGTGGATCTTCTCGTGTCCGCCTGGTTCCCGCGGGATGAAAATCTTGCCGGGCCGGGGCGTCGGGTTCTGGGCGATCTCTATCAGCCTGTCGTCAGCTTTGCGGCCCTCACGCCGCTGGGCGCTGTCAGTACCCTGACCTCTGCGGATGTGGATCGCATCATCGTCAGCGATGACAGCCGTCAGGCACTGGAAGAGGCTCTCAAGCAGCTTCCGGCCCTGTCGGTTCTGCCGATTGAAAGCATCGGGGAGGGGGCGCTGATCGAGCGTCTTGAAAAGGCCCGTGATGCTGGAGAGAAACCGCTGGTCGTTGCGATGCAGCCGCACGCAGTCTTCCATACGGATCTGCTGACAGTAATCGAGGACCCGGCGCGTCTGCTGGGTGGGGAAATGTCGGCCCGGATGATCCTGCGTGAAGACGTAGCCCGTCAGGCAGATAGCGATCTGCTCGACGAGCTTTCAGAAATGATGCTGGGCAACAAGGTCATGAGCGCCCTAGACTACGTCATTTCCGTTGAAGGGCAGGACCCTGAAGGTGCTGCCGAAGCCTGGCAGCGCGGCCGTCTGATCGGTCGGTAATAAAAAGGGGGGTGCGGGAAACCGGCCCCCCCCCTTTTTTTGGTCTCAGCGGAAAACGAGACCACCGTCGATCAGGACGGACTGGCCTGTCATATAATCGGCGTCGCTGCTGGAGAGATAGGCGACGAAACCTGCGACATCGTCCCCGGTTTCTACCCGACCAAGAGCAATGCCCTCGACATATTTCTTGTAAGTTGCACCAACTTCCGTGCCGGTAATTTCGGCCATGCGCTTGTCGATCGTCACCCACATATCCGTGCCGACAATGCCGGGGCAGTAGGAATTGACCGTAATGCCCGAGGAGGCCAGCTCCTTGGCGGCGGACTGTGTCAGGGCGCGGACAGCGAACTTCGTTGCAGAATAGGCGCCCAGAAGCGGGTAGCCTTCATGCCCGGCAATCGAACAGGCATTGATGATTTTGCCTTTCGTACCGTTTTCCTTGAAAATTTTTGCTGCTGCCTGAATGCCCCACAGGACGCCCTGCACATTGATGCTGAAGATCTTTTCGATTTCGGCAGGTTCAATGTCCAGGACCGGCTTGACCTGACAGATGCCGGCATTGTTGACCATGATGTCCAGGCCACCCAGTGTGTTCGCGCCTTCGCTCAAGGTCGTGGCGAACTGGTCACGATTGCTGATATCGGCCGTGAGTGCGACCGCGCGGCGGCCGAGAGCTTCAACTTCCTTGGCCGTCTGAACAAGAATGTCCTGCTTGACGTCCAGCAGGATGACGTCTGCGCCGTCCTTGGCCAGACGGAGGGCAATGGCCTTGCCGATACCTTGGGCCGCGCCTGTAACGGCGGCAACTTTTCCAGAAAGGGACATTGAAAAAAGATCCTTCGATTGTCCGTCACCAGCATGTGACTGCCATGACGGCGGGAACAATCGCTCCTTTATTTTATGCATTCCACAAAAAACCGCCCGTTTCTCAAAAGTGACACGGGATTGTGTCAATGCGGATGGAAGCCGCTCGTGAGAGCTGCTGCGATTTTCATAACCATGCTCTGGTCATGTGTTTCCGTGCCTGCGAGGATGCGTTAAATAAACGTTACGACAGGTCTTTGGCGGGAATTAATGAACCAATCGGAATGCATTAGCGCCGTTTTTGATACCTTTGGTGGTATCAGCGACGAGGAATGGCTTCAGGTCCTGGTGTCGTCCGTCCACATTCCTGAAATCCGGGGTGTGCCGATGCCTGCCTTCCCGCCGGATGACCTTCAGCGGGAAATCCATGGGCATCATGGAGAAATTTCCATCCATGAGGCGCATGTCTTCTTTCGGGAAATCAAAGCATATTGCGCTTATGCGGGGCGACCGGTCGGGCCGGAGACGACGCTGCTGGATTTTGGCTGTGGGTGGGGGCGTATTGCACGGCTCTTCATGAAAGATATCCGCGCGTCCAATCTGTATGGTGTGGAGACGACGGACCGCTTTCTTATGGCCGCGCGACGGGCCAATCCGGCGCTCAACTTTCTGGGCTGCGGTCTTGTTCCGCCCACACTCCTGATGCCCGAAAGTTTTGACCTGATTACGTCATGGTCCGTGTTCTCTCATCTGGATGAGTTTCTGGCCGGGCACTGGGTGCGGGAGTTCCATCGCCTGCTTAAACCGGGCGGGATGCTGGTCATGACCACGCAGAGCCGGAGGTTCATCGCCTTCTGTGCGGAGCAGCGCCTCAAGCGCGCTTCCGGAATCAGGCTGGAGCATCCCTGGCACGAAGTCTGCGCCGACAGCTTTATCGATGAGGCCCGCGCCAATGCGGAGTTCGAGGCCGGACGTTTCCTGCATGCAGCGTCGTCGAAACCGCCGCAACCAGGCGCGCATTATGGCGAGGCGATTATACCGCGGAATTATATCATCAAGGCCTGGGGTGGCCTGTTTCGCCTGATCGAATACATGGACAACCCCGTGCGGTTGCCACAGGTCCTGATCGTGATGCAGAAGATCGGATAGTCATCATTTGTCATGATGTCGCGCGGTATGAGGAGCGGGGTTTGAGAAAAGCCATTACTGGTGCGGTCCTGTTTGCAGCTCTTGTCTGCATGCCGCTCTCCGTCACTCTTGCCCAGACAACGGAGACCGTGACTGTCACCGGACAGCACGCCATGCGTGTCGGCAGCTACAAAGGTATCCACTGGGTTTATGAGCGGTTCGACCGCCTGCCGGAGCAGGCCCGGAAGGACCTTTCGCTGCATTTTCTGGGAGACATCCTGCCCGATCATGCCGTGCCGTCAGAGGCGCATGTCGTGCTTCATGCGAAAAGTGGCGATATCCCGCTTTTCGTCGGGCAGGACCGCGGGATGCATTTTCCCCGTTCGGATGCGCTTCTGGCTGAAAATCCGCCCGTTTTGCTGACCCTGCCGTCCGACCGAAAGGTCCAGCTTGAACTGGCGATTGAAGTTGCACCTTTGCCAACGCCGTCTTTTACGAAAGAGCAGGCGCAGGTATGGCTTGGAGAGATCAATGCCTCCATCAGCGATTTTTTCGGTGTAGTTCTGGCTTTTCTGGCCCCGGATGCGCATCGTCTGAAGGTCGATGTGGCCCCAGGCGCGCGGTTTGAGGCCGTGGAAAACGGTGCGGCGCGGCTTCTGGTCGATAATCAGGGGTCCGTGCCTTACACGTTCATTCTCCGGCCGCAGGACTATCAGGCCGGGACCGTGTTCCGCTCTGACAGGCCATTTTCCATGATCCGTGTGAAAGTGCCGACGGATGAATTTTTTACGCTCAAGCGTAAAAACTGACGCGGGATTTGACAGATGGACCGTGAGGACGCATCACGCGAAACCTTAAATTCACTGCCAGCAGGGGGATCCATGTCGGTTCACGCGTTCGTCTTTCCCGGACAGGGGAGCCAGTCCGTCGGGATGGGTCAGGCCCTTCACGAAGCTTTTGCATCCTCCCGTGCCGTTTTTCAGGAAGTGGATGAGGCGCTTGGCGATCATCTGTCGCGCCTGATGTTCACTGGTGATGCGGATGAGCTGACACGGACGGAAAATGCCCAGCCCGCGCTGTTCGCGGTCTCGCTGGCCGCTGTGCGCGCGCTGGAAAGCGAAGGCGGCTTTAAGCTTGCAGACAAGGCTGCCCTGCTGGCCGGGCATTCGCTGGGCGAGTATTCCGCGCTTGCCGCTGCTGGTACGCTGGGCATTGCCGAAGGTGCACGTCTGCTGCGTCTGCGCGGTCAGGCCATGCAACGCGCCGTTCCGGCCGGGGAGGGCGGTATGGCGGCTCTTCTGGGTGTGGATGCGTCTCAGGCCCGTGCGATCTGCGATGAGGCCTCCCAGGGCGAGACGCTGGAGATCGCCAACGACAATGGTGGTGGCCAGATCGTGGTGTCAGGTGTGATGAGCGCGATTGATCGCGCCATCGTCGTCGCCAAGGAGCATGGCATCAAGCGCGCCGTGAAGCTGCCGGTCTCCGCGCCGTTCCATTCCTCGCTGATGGCCCCGGCCGCGCGCGAGATGGAAGAAGCGCTGGCAACCGCCACGCTGAATGCGCCGTCTGTTCCCGTCATTGCCAATGTCACGGCAGCCAAGGTGACCGATCCGGCAACCATCCGCGAGCTTCTCGTGAAGCAGGTGACGGGCACCGTACGGTGGCGCGAAAGCGTGCAGGCTATGGTGGCGATGGGTGTGACGAACATGCATGAACTCGGTGCAGGCAAGGTCCTGTGCGGTCTGGCACGTCGTATCGCGCCGGAACTGGCGACCAGCAATGCCGGAACGCCCGCGGAAATCGAAGCCCTGCTCAAGACCCTTTAAGGACAACCGATCATGTTCTCTCTTACCGGCAAGACGGCCCTCGTCACGGGCGCATCAGGCGGCATCGGCGCTGCGATCGCCCGCCAGCTTCATGAACAGGGCGCAACGGTCGTGCTTAGCGGCACGCGCGAAGCGGCCCTGCAGGAACTGGCTGACAGCCTGGGCGAGCGCGCCCATATCGCCGTCGCCAACCTGTCAGACCCTGCCGAGGCTGACGGCCTCGTCGCCAAGGCCGAAGCTGTTGCGGGGGCTCCGCTGGATATTCTGGTCAACAATGCCGGCCTGACGCGCGATACGCTCGCCATCCGCATGAAGGACAGTGACTGGTCGCAGGTTCTGACCGTGGATCTGGAAAGCCCGTTCCGTCTGGCGCGCGCTGCCCTCAAAGGCATGTTGCGCCGTCGTGCGGGGCGCATCATCTCCATCGCATCCGTGGTAGGCACGACGGGTAATGCCGGTCAGGCCAACTACGCCGCCGCCAAGGCCGGCATCGTGGGCATGAGCAAGTCTCTGGCGCAGGAAGCCGGTCCGCGTGGTGTCACGGTCAATGTCGTGGCTCCCGGTTTCATTGCTACGCCGATGACGGATGTGCTGCCGGAAACTGTCCGTGAGAAGCTGGTTGGGTCCATTCCGCTCGGTCGGATGGGGAATACTGGTGACGTGGCGTCCGCAGTAGTATATCTGGCTTCCGATGAGGCGGCATGGGTCACGGGTACGACCCTGCACGTCAATGGTGGCATGGCGATGGTGTGAATGCTTGGCCTTTTTGGTTAAAGCATGCTAATCGCGCGCTGCTTTGCCCGGCCTGCTTGAGGCTGATGTCCGGTTCTTCCGGCGGCAATGCTTCCCCTTTGACGGGGGTGGCTCTGCCCGGGAGGGATCTCCGGGCTTCCGGACTGGCAGACGGCAGTACGAGTTTTGATGTAACGCACCGGACGGGCAACAGGGTCCCGGATGGGCATAAGGAACAGACAGATGAGCGATATTGCTGACAAGGTAAAGAAGATCGTTGTCGAGCACCTCGGTGTGGACGAAAGCAAGGTAACGCCGGACGCGTCGTTCATCGACGATCTGGGCGCTGACAGCCTCGATACGGTCGAGCTGGTCATGGCTTTCGAAGAAGCTTTCTCCGTTGAAATCCCGGAAGATGCAGCCGAGAAGATCGCAACCGTCAAGGATGCCATCGACTATATCGAAAAGCAGAAAGCAGCCTGAGGCTGACTGGAGCCGGTTTTCCGGCTCCGGATGCCCGTCTTGCCAGACAAGGCGGAAGAACAGTCGGGCTTTTCATGAGGCCCGACTGCAAGACCCGGACATAACGTGAGACAAGAGGCATCGATGAGCGGGACTGCAACTAACGGGCGGCGTGTCGTCGTAACCGGTATCGGTGTTGTCAGCCCACTGGCTGTGGGCGCGGAACTGACATGGAAGCGGCTGATCGAAGGACAGTCCGGCATTGGCCGGATCACGCATTTCGATCCTTCCGAACTTCCTGCCCAGGTCGCTGGACAGGTTCCGGACGGCCCGACGGCGGAAGGTGGTCTCACGTTGTCCGACTGGGTGCCGGTTAAGGACCAGAAGAAGATGGATCGCTTCATCCATCTGGGCCTTGCCGCAGCCATTCAGGCTGTCGAGGATTCAGGCTGGAAGCCTGAGGACGAGGACGATCGCTGTGCCACAGGCGTGATGATCGGCTCGGGTATCGGCGGTCTCCAGACGATTTATGACGGTGCCCTGACGGTTTCGAGCGGCAAGGCCCGCCGTCTGTCGCCGTTCTTCATTCCCGCGGCGCTGATCAACCTGATTTCCGGTCACCTTTCGATCCGCTACGGATTCAAGGGACCGAACCATGCTGTCGTGACGGCCTGTGCGACCGGCGTTCACGCCATCGGTGACGCCTCACGCCTCATCCAGTATGGCGACGCTGATGTCATGGTGGCTGGCGGTGCGGAAGCCGCTATCTGCTCGCTCGGTATTGCCGGGTTCTGCTCGGCCCGTGCGCTCTCCACCGGCTCCAACGACGATCCGACCAAGGCATCGCGCCCGTGGGACAAGGATCGCGACGGCTTCATCATGGGTGAGGGTGCTGGTGTGGTCGTGCTTGAAGAGCTTGAGCACGCAAAGCGCCGTGGTGCGAAAATCTATGGCGAGATCGGCGGCTACGGCATGTCCGGCGACGCCCATCACATCACGGCTCCGGCCGAGGGACATGACGGTGCGTTCCGTGCCATGAAGGCCGCGCTGCGCAACAGCGGTGGCCTGACCACAGCCGACATCGATTATGTCAACGCTCACGGCACCTCCACCATGGCGGATGACCTTGAGCTTGATGCGGTCGAGCGCCTCTTTGGCGATGACGCCAAGCGTCTGGCCATGTCCTCCACGAAGTCGGCCATCGGCCATCTTCTGGGTGCGGCCGGTGCGGTTGAGGCGATCTTCTGCCTTCAGGCCATCCGTGACGGTATCGTGCCGCCCACGCTGAACCTGGACAACCCGGCGCGTGAAAGCGTGATCGACCGCGTTGCGCATGTGGCGCAGAAGCGCAAGATCGACGTTGCCCTGTCCAACAGCTTCGGCTTTGGCGGGACGAATGCGAGCATCATCCTCAAGCGCTTCAAGGACTGAGGAAGGGTTCGTTTTTAATGTCTGAAGGCCAGTCTGACAGCGAAGAACCGCGGAAGCTCGTTCTTCCTCCAAAGGCTGGCCGCAAGCTGGCGCTCTTCGGGGCGCCGCTTCTGCTCGTGGCCGGACTGGCTGCGGGGTACGGTCATTATACTGATCCGGGTCCGCTACAGGACCCGAAGACTTTCGTTATTCCGCACGGCAACAATGCCCGTGTGACGAAAGCCCTTCAGGACGATGGAATTCTTTCCCCGACCTGGGCCTCCGGCACTTTTTTCCGGATTGCGACCTTTCTGACGCATCGTGACGGCCAGATCCATGCGGCGGAACTCCAGTTTCCCTCCCGGGTTTCTGTCGCGCATGTCCTTGAGATCCTCCGTCATGGCAAACCCGTCTCCCATCAGGTGACAATCCCTGAGGGTCTGACGGCGGCCAAAATCACAGCCATTCTGAGCAAGGCCCCCGCACTGAGCGGTGATCTGCCGACGCTCGCGGAAGGGACGGTTTTTCCGCAGACTGTCTCCTATGTCTGGGGAACGCAGCGTCAGGCTCTGGCAGAAAAATTACAGAAAATGATGGCGGCCAAGCTCGCCGCAGCTTGGGACGGACGGAATGTCGAGGCGCTGGACGGGCTGGTCCAGTCTCCGCAGGAACTGCTGGTTCTGGCGTCCCTGATCGAGCGTGAGACGGCTGTGCCGTCCGAACGGCCCATGGTGGCGCGCGTGTTTCTGAACCGTCTGAAACTGGGTATGCGACTGCAAACGGATCCGAGCGTGATCTACGGCCTGAGCAATGGCGCAGGCACGCTGGACGCGCCCCTGACGCATGAGGACCTGCAGACACCGGGGCTGTACAATACCTATCTACAGGCGGGACTGCCCCCCGGCCCTATCTGCTCGCCGGGGCAGAGTTCGCTGGACGCGGCTGCGCATCCGGCGGACGGGAAAATGCTGTATTTCGTGGCGTCGGGGACGGGCGGGCATAATTTTGCCGAGACGCTCGCCGATCAGGATAAAAACATCCGCGCCTATCACGCGCATCTGACAGCGGCACCCGCAAACCCGAACTGAAGTCCCACCCTCCGGAGAGAGGGCGGGACAGTGTATTAGTGCTTCAACGGAGCAAGGCTCTGACTCTGAACACCGGTGGCCTGTGCCGAATAGGGACGGGAGGCATCATAGGTCGTGGGGTAGGGGCTGTTGCCCACAACGTCCTGCGCGGCGGTGTTGCGTGCTGTGGCGGCGGCCTGCGTCACACGGGACGAGACCGTGGATGCTGCCGGAGTCTGGGCGACCGACATCAGAGCGCGGCGCAGCGGATCGGCGGATGGATTGTTGACGCGCATCGTTACAACGATGTCTTCGGGGCCGACCGTCTGGTTGTAATAGGCGCGGTTCGCACCGCTATCGACCGTCAACTTCGAGCCACCCAGCGCGGCACCCGCATACAGGCCTTCGTTCTTCTGGGCGGCGTAGATATCGGTATTGTGGGCGCCGGCCGTGCTGTCCTCCAGACCCGTGCCGATGCTGGCAAAGGATGCGGAAGCGGAGGCGTCAAACTTGAACTGGCTGTCCAGAATAGCCTGAATGCCGCGCTGGGACATGATGAACAGGATGGTTTCCGCGCTCTGAACGCCGACCTGTAGTCCCAGCGAGGCCGTGCTCAGACGGTAGAACGCCGGATCGGACCATGAGCCCCGCGCATCGCGGCTGAGCAGTACGCAGCGGCCACCAGAGCCGCCGATCCCGAACGACATGTTCAGCACGGACGGGCAGACCATGACGGCCTTGGCCTGCGCCAGAAGTTTCTGGGAGCGTGACGCGGGTGTGGTGCCCGTGAAGAGATCCTGCACGGCCAGCGTGGCGCGATCGACCACGAGCTGCTGCTGGCTGGCTGTGGTCTGGGGCGCATCAGAGCAGGCTGACAGGGCGATGCAGCCCGAGGCGACGAGCGTAGTCATACGCAGGAGACCGGACAGGGTCATGGAGGATACCTTCTGCTGTCATCGAAAAGATGTTTCCCGCACTATGCGCCAAATGCGGCCAAATCACGAGTGCGGGGCGAGGGGGATGTCAGATTTCCACGTCAACCGCGGCTGAGAGAGCCTGTGCGACGCCGGGTGCGGCTGCAAGGATAGTCGCACCGCCCGTCAGGCCGCCGGTCTGGAGGAAGGGCGATACAGCCGCGCCGGATTCCGCGAGAATGACCAGTGCGGCCGCGACATCCCAGAGTTGGATGACGATTTCCAGATAACCGTCGGAGCGGCCACATGCCACATCCGCCAGCGCGAGCGCGCCGGAACCTCCCGAACGTGGCATTGCGCCCAGCGCCATGATGGCGGCGATTTTTTCATTGAAAACGCCGGCCGGAACGCGGGAGGACCAGCCCATTTCGATCATGGCTTCCTGCGTATTGGTGATGGGGGAGGCCTTGATGGGCTTGCCGTTCAGGAATGCGCCTTTGCCCTTCCGGGCCGTGAAGACTTCACCCAGAGCCGGGGCTTCGATCACACCCGCGACGGGCTCATCACCCTCCAGAAGGCCAAGCGAGACGCACCAGCGGTCCCGGCCACGCGCATAGTTCGAGGTGCCATCGATCGGATCCACGACCCAGCGGAAACCGCCCTCGCGTGTGGTGCCGTTTTCCTCGCCCTGAAAACCGTCTTCGGGAAAAAGCTCCTGGATGCGGCGGCTGACGAGGGCTTCGACGGCGCCGTCCGCTTCGGTCAGATAGTCCTGCCGCCCCTTGAGGGTTCCGCTCGGGCCGCCCGGAGCGGGGCGCAGGGAGAGGGCGAGCTGGGCTGCGTCGCGGACGACGCTGCGGGCGGCTTCGAGGCGGACGGCAATCGGATCGAAAGTCATGGAACAGTCCTAGTCTGTGCGCCGTGCGGCGCGGAGGGACGCCGTGATGGCGGGGTCTTCAAGGCTCATGAGCCGGCTGGCGGCTGTGGTCGCAAACAGATGCATCAGGGTGCGCCTGCGGGCGGGAGCGAGCCTGTGGAGCGTTGGCTCCCGGATGATCGTGCATTCTGCCAGAACGCTGTCCCGCAGGGCAGGGGGAACGGCGCTCACGCTGACGACGATCAGCCCCACATCCGGCGGGATGAGGTCTGCGGGAAAACCGTCATCCACCGCGAAAAACAGCCGGTCGGACCAGTCGCGGTATTCGGGCCATTTCTGATCGGTCTGAAAATCGCGCAGGCCGGATTTGATCTCGATACAGGTCAGGGAATGATCGGGCAGCAGCGCCATAATGTCCGCCCTGCGCCCTGCGGCGGGGAGGGAAAATTCATTGATGGCCGCCCAGTTCATTGTCCGGCAGAGTCCGAGAACGGCGCGGCGGATGGCCAGTTGCGTTTCAGGTAGGCCGCAGGAGATGTCTGCGGAAATTGCGGAAAGAGCCTCACTCATGGTTCCATCCTGCCCCGATCTGCGCTCTACGTCTGCCCCGACAGGTTTTTTTGAAGCGGTATTTTTGCGGGAGACTACCCCTTGCCATTTTTGCGAACTGATCACTGGCGCTGCGCCATCGTTCACGCGCCTCTGGCGGAGGTTGTCGAGGCGGCCAGTCTGAACGGTTTTCCCATCACGACGCTGCCCGATATCGGAGACCATCGTTTTCTGGCGGACCCGTTCGGAGTCTGGCGTGACGGGAAGCTGTATGTCTTTGCCGAGGCCTTCGACTACCGCAGCCCGAAAGGGACGATCGAGGTCCTGATCTATGACGGTACGGGGCGGATGCTGTCGCGCGAAACCGTTCTGCAAGAGCCCTGGCACCTGTCCTACCCGTTCGTGTTCGAGCATGAGGGTGCGGTTTATATGCTGCCCGAGGCAAGTGCGTCGGGGCGTCTTTCGCTCTACCGTGCGAGGTCATTTCCGCATGAGTGGGAGCGGGTCGAGGCTTTTGATTTCCCCGAAGCGGCAATCGATGCGACCCCTCTTCATTATGCCGGTCGCTGGTGGATGTTCTGGACGCCTGCAGGCAGCAAGGCCGAGCGCCAGAGCCTGCTGAATATTTCCGTGGCGGACACGCTGACGGGGCCTTGGAAGAATCTCGGGCTTTTCCTGAATGACCGTGCAGGTGCGCGCCCCGGGGGCACGCCGGTTGTCGTGGATGGAAAGATCATCCTGCCGACTCAGGACTGCCAGGGCACTTATGGGCGCGGCATTCGGCTTCTGGAGATTGAGGGGCTGGAGCGTGAACTGCCGAAAGTCACGCCCGGGCTGACGGTTTCCATTCCGGCCACCCTGCGCCGGCGCTTTCCGGACGGCATGCACACGCTCTCCGCAGCCGGGCAGGTGACGCTGATCGACGTCAAGAAAATCGGGATCGGGCCGAAGCGGGATCTGCTGAACATGAAGCGCCGGATCTTCGGTGCCTGAAGGACGTGTATTCCGGGCGTTCAGAAGCCCGGAATACGGTCCAGTACGGCGTTGCCGTTGCGGGTGAAGGCTTCCGGGCCGAAGCGCTCCAGAACCCGCTCGCGGGAGCGTTCGCCCATTGCCGCAAGGTCGGCCGGTCTGCCAATCAGGTCCGCCAGAGCTGCTGCTAGGGCAGGGGCGTTGTCGAACGGCACGATGCGCCCCGTCTCGCCGTCGAGAATGCTGGATGGCAGCTCCCCAGCGGGGGTTGCGACAACCGGGAGGGCGCAGGTCATGGCTTCGTGCCCGGCAACACACATGCCCTCCCAATGCGACGACTGGACGTAAAGGTGTAGGGTTTTCAGGAAATCCATGGGTTTTGACGTATAGCCCGGAAGATCGATCGGCAGATTTTTGTCTGCGATGCGGGCCAGAAGCGCGGCATGCAGGGGGCCATCGCCTGCAATTTGAAGACGGAACGGTGGCAGGTCGGGATGGTCCTTCAGCAGGGCCACGGCCTCGCAGAGGATATCGTAAGCCTTGACCGGATTCAGCCGTCCCAGTGAACCGACGCGCACGACTTCGCCGTTCTGCCAGGGCGTTGCCAGCGGCGCATTGGGATCGGCGCGGAAAATGGGCCAGGCTACAAAATTGTCGCTGAGGCCGAGTTCTTTGGCGGCGAAGGTGATGACGGACTGGGAGTCGGCGACCCAGAGCGTGGTGTAGGGGCGGCACAGCCTGAGGAGGAACGCATTGGCTTTCTTCAGGCGTCCGCAATGCTGCCAGTGGACTGTTGGTGTTTTGTGGCGCAGGGCGACGAGTTGTCCCAGAAGTGTTGCACGGCTCAGGGACGTCCAGATCAGGTCGGGCTGGAAGGCTTCCATCTCGTCGCGCAGCCAGCGATAGGCTGCGATATGGTCGCGCGTTGTGCCTTCACGGACGCGGACGGGAATGCCTGCGGCCTCGACCAGCGGGATGGCCAGGCCGTCCTTGCGGGCCAGTGCGAAGACGGTCACGTCCCCGCCGCGGGCCTTCAGAACGGATACAATATCCGGAATGGGAAGCTGCGCGCCGCCACACTCGAGCGAATTGATGATGTAGGCGATTTTCATGGGGTCGTCTGGGCCAGAATCTGTTCAGCCAGCGTCAGGTCGGACGGCTTGTCCACATCGACCGCCGCGCGGCCGTCTGACAGCGTCACCAGACGGACGCTGGCGCCGGTGAGGGTCTGGATGCGGCGGCACAGGGCTGTGGAGTCCAGTGTGCGCGTCACGGCGCGCAGCAACGTGCCAAGACCCAGCGTCAGCGCCATCCGGAGCGGGCGCTTGCGGTTCTGCTGAAGGCGCTTCCATAGTTCGATGACGTTCCGCCCCTTTGGCGTGCCAATCAGGAACAGATTGCAGCCTGAAAAACTCATGTCCGACAGGCGGATATAGGTGCGTTTCGTGCCGGGCACGTCGCGCTCAACCGTCGTGCGGAGTGCCACACCGGCCGCAAGATCGCAGCCCTGTGCCTTAGCGAGGAACTCCTGAATCCATTCCGGCCGCAGGAGCGCATGATCGGCTGTCGTCACCAGACAGGGCGTGCCGATGGACGCGATGGCTTGGGCAACGCTTTCGCTGGGGGACGGCGCGGAGCGCAGGATCGTGGCATTGCCTGCCAGATCCCTTATGCAGTCCGGGTTTTCGATGCTGATTGTGACAGGGCCAAGGCCGGGCGTGTGGGCGATGGTGTCGAGCACGCGGGCCAGCATGGGCTGACCGCCAACGGGAAGAAGCGCCTTGTGGGAGACCTGCCCGAGTTTTGCGAGTACGTCATTCTCGCCGTCCCGGGAGCCGGCGAGCACCAGAACCGGAAGGCTCATGCCGCGCGGTTACGGTCGGGGGCCGTGCGGGATGATGCCGGGCGGGCACCGTCGGGACGGTCCTTCGGGGGCGTCCCCGTCAGGTCCATGACCCACGGATAGCGGTGCGCTTCCTCGATGTCGTAGCCGAGGTTGAACACATGCTTGCTGCGGGGTCGGTCGCGGGCTTCGCGGTAGAAGCTGCTGAACAGACGGTCCGGCACGTAGTTCGTGATGCCGTAATTGCCGTCTTCGTCGTGGAAATGATGCAGGACGTGCAGCTGCTTGATGTCCGCGACCCATTTCCAGCGCGGCTTGTAGGCCAGGTGCTGGATGCAGTGGAAGAACTCGTAAATGCAGGTCATGATCAGCGCGGTTGAAAGGGCGCAGAACGCTCCACTCCAGCCCGCGATCAGACCACCGATCGGCATCGTGATGATGGCCATGGTCGGCACCGTGTTCAGCGGAGAGCCGAACAGCACGTCCAGAAGATGCGGGTCCTGATGATGGTCGAAATGGATGCGCTTCCACAGCGAGGCCGTCCAGTGATTGCGGTACAGCCAGCGCCCGTGAAGGATAAAGCGGTGAATCGCATACCAGGCCAGCGGATAGACCACGATCACGACGGGAACGGGAATGAGCGTCGTCCACAGGGCAGTCGAAAAATGCAGGGCCGCCCAGGCGGCCCCTGCGATCAGCGCGAAATAGAGCAGGATTGTCGGGTAGGTGAGGTAAGCGAACCACAATTGCGAGAGGTTCATCTTTCCCAGATCGAAGCTGCGACCTGTCCGGATGGCGGACATGTTGCGCCACGGTGCGTTGAAATTGCTCATCGTTCCTCCATCCGCAAAAGCCAGGTCAGCCCCAGAAGGGCGCCCAGCAACGGCCCGACACTGACAGCAAGTGGTGCTGGTAGTGTGCCCGCGTTTCCAAGTGCGGAAATCATTCCCTGCAGGATGACGAAGCCCATTCCGGCGCCAAGCACATACACCGGAAGCGGATTTCGAAGTCCCGCACGGGGTGGGATATAGATCACCGGGAGCGTCAATAGAAGCATTACTGCAATTTCAATGGGTAAAATCATGCCTCCGAAGAGGGCCATACGATATGTTGCCCTTGGTAGACTTGCTGGTGCGCCCTTGTGAAGAATGGCGCTGATCTGACCCGGTGTCACAAATGCACCGTTTTGCGAGAGCGTCATGATGGCTGACGGCGTGGCAGGGATGATGAAAGTGTTGTCACCCTTTGTGACATTGACGAACGATTTGTCGTCTGAAAGGGAAAGGTCCTGCGCGCCATCAGGATGCCACTGGCCGTCCTTGTAGATCAGGACATTCGTATGTTCGGTCCCGGTCAACAGGCCCGTGCCATCCCGGTGATAGATTGTTACGTCCCGCAGAAAAGAGCCGCCCTGGGCGATCTGTCCGATCCGTACCAGCGTCGGACCTGCTCGAAACCAGAGGATATCGTCCTCGGGCTGTCCTTCCTGTCCGGCCAGCGGATCCGTCCGGTTCCACCATGTCGTGAGAGCGTTCTCACAGGTCGGGACAAGCCAGTACTGCGCGCAGGTTCCGCCGATGCCGGCAATCAGTACGGCTGGAAGGAGAAGGCGATAGAGTGCCGGCGTTGAAAGCCCGGCAGCCCTCAGCGCCGAGATTTCGCTCGATAGCGTCATCTGTGTGAGGAGAAACAGAGCACCCACCATGAAAGCCAGCGGCAGGATATCGATGCTCAGGGCAGGCAGGTGCAGAAACGCGAATGTCAGGATCCCGCGCACGCCAAGATGGCGGTTCAGGATTGGAGTCGTTTTTTCCAGAAGCGCCAGGATTTCCAGCAGGGAGACGAGCACGGCGCCGCAGAGCATGAACCGTCCCAGAAGGGCACGGTTGAGCGCCCTGATCAGTACGAAGCGCGGCATGTGATGGGCAGAGTCGGTCATGCAGAAGCCCGTGTCAGCTTGCGGCGACGCCAGGACCCGCGGGATCGACGGAGCAGGGCAGCCAGACACCCTATACAGAACACGGCTTCCGGCACCCAGATCGCCAGCCAGATCGGCAGGCGCCCGGTCGAGGCCAGGCTGTGTCCGAACATGATTGTCTGGTCAAAGCCGATCAGGATCACGGCTACGGCGATCAGGCCCCAGACGGATTTTCTGCGTCGGGCGCTGATGGCCAGTGCGACCGCCAGCGGCGGAATGAAGGGGATGGCGATGGCGCGGGCCATACGGAAATCCATTTCGGCACGAAGTGTGCGGTATTCAATGCCGGGCAACCCATACCGCAGATCATGTGCCAGTTCGAACAGCGTCAGTTCGCGCTCGTCCGCCCCGCGGGAACGGAAGGTCGTTTCCTTGTTTGGCCGGTCGATGACACGGACGACATGTTCGAAATGGGTCACAGTTGGCTTGTGAGGTTTGGCCGCCTGAAACGGATCGTCCACGATTTCGCCGTTCCACAGATCCAGGCGTGTACTGCGGGTTTTTTCCGAAATGGTCAGTGCGCCGGTTCTGGCCGTGATGATATGAGCCACACCATTGGCATTCACCTCGCGGATGAAAACGCGTCTCAGGCGGGTGCCGGAATGGCTGACGCTGTCGGCAGTCATAACGGCTTTGCTGGATGTGGAGGCAAACATTCCTGCCTGAAGATGCGGGGCCCAGCCGGTATGCTCCGCAAAATAGAACCCGGCGCGGTAATCATATCGGGCCACGGGCTGAATATAACCATACAGAAACACGCTTGCGGCGCCCAGAAGAAGCCCCACGATCATGAACGGACGGCTGATCCGCATGAGCGAAACCCGTCCGGCCTGAAGCGCATCGATCTCGTTATTGTCGCTCATGCCGCGAATGGTGAGAAACACCGCGATACAGAGAGCCGCTGGCAGGGCAATGCCAAAATAATGGGGCAGAAGATCGGTCAGGAGGGTGATGCAGGTAGCAAGCGAACTGCCTGCAGAGGCCAGATAGTCAAAAAGAGACAGCAGGCGTTCGAGCAGCAGGGCAACCAGCATCGCCAGCAGCGCGATCGCAAATGGAGGCGCCATCTGTGTCAGCAGATACCGGTCCAGAATATGGGCCCGCTGTTTCACGCAACTGTCCTTCCTGAACGCTTCCACGACGCCCGCTCACTGACCGAGCCATCGAGCCGGTGACGTGCCAGATCGATTTTCCAGCCCTTCTCATATGGGTGGATGCTCAGATGATTCCAGCAGGCCTGCCGATGCGGACGGTCATCCGTCAGAGATGCAGACGCCACACCAAGCAGCGGAATGTCGGTTCCGGCAATATGGGTCAGGGTCGCGTCATGGGAGTGACCGTGAAGGACGATTTCTGCCCCTGCGCGCCTGAAGACGCCCGCGACCTCACGATGATCAAGCAGGGACTTGCGCCAGGGGACGAGGCCACGTTTCGGCGGATGGTGGATCATCACGACCCGACACAGGCCTTCCCGACCCAGCTGTTCCAGGAGGGCTTCCAGTCGCTCGCGCTGTCTGTGCCCGACGCGTCCGCAGGCCATGAACGGGGCTGTCGCAATGCCCGAATTGACGCCGACGATCGCAATGCCATTCTGGATGCGGACATACGGATACTGCCGGTCGGACCAGCGCTCCCACTGCTGTAAACCGGCGGAGGCCGGCTGGCGGACCATGCAGTCATGATTGCCGGGGATGACGAGTGCGGGGGCAGGCAAGGATTCGAGCCAGCTTGCGGCTTCGGCGAATTCGCCGGGCGTTCCGAAATTGGTCAGATCTCCGCTGACCAGGATCGTGTCTACGTCCGATCTCCCGATATCCTTTACTAGCGCCGCACAGGTCTGCGCGAGGTGAACGTACTGGCGGTGCTTTTTCCATGACAGGAGACTTAACGCCCGCTTGTTGAGCGCCTCACGCCAGTGAACCGGAGGAGGAGGGAGATGCGGGTCCGAAATATGAGCCAGTGTGACAGTCGGTGTGACAGCGGGCGTGGGGACAGGGGACATTTGCCGCGACGAGATGGGATCTGCGGGCAGGTCAGGGGTCATGATCAGAAAAGGGCCTTGTCAGTATCCACGCCAGGAACCGGCTTCCGGTCGCACCGGGATGCCTTGTTCTGGCAGTTCCATCATAGCCGTGCTAGACCCGCCCGCATAGCCGAACGCCATACGAAGATTGCCTCCCTAGTGCGCATAGCCTTGATCCATAATGCCCGTAGCCGGAAAAACCGCCGGAACGGTTCCAGTTTTGCTGTCGAGGCCGAGGCCCTTCTGGGGAAGGATTTTGTTCCTTCCGATAGCCGGGAAGGGACCACTGACCATGTCCGTCAGCTGTACGAGCGTGGTGTTGATACCATCCTCATCGACGGGGGAGACGGGACGGTCAGCACTGCCCTGACCGCTATTGCGCGGGCTTACCCTGCTGATAAGCTTCCCGATATCGTGGTTCTGGCATCAGGGAATACGAACCTGATTGCGAGTGACGTAGGTTTCGGGCTGCGGGGTATGGATGCGATCCATCGTCTGCGCAAGGGCGCGTTGCGTTCCAGCATTCGCACACCGATCCGCCTGTCCTGGCCTGGAACAGATCGTATGCCGGTACTGGGGCTTTTCGGCGGGTGTGCAGGCTTCGCGCGGGCCGTGCGGATTGCCCATTCTCCTACGGTTCTGCGCTTTGCCCCGCATGATCTGGCTGTCGGTATTACCCTGCTCACCACGTTTGTCAGTCTTATGTTCCGCCGGAGCCGTGAAGCGTGGCTCAAGGGGGATCCTCTGCGGATCGAGACGGGTGGCCATGCCTATGATGGACAGAGCTTCATGTTCCTCGTCACCGGCCTGTCCTGCCTGTCCCGTGGGATCTGGCCGTTCTGGGATGCTGAGCCCAATGTCGAAGGCCTTCGCTATCTGGATGTGAACGCCCGCCCTGACAGCCTCCTGCGGGCCACGGCAGCGCTGCTGTTCGGCCGTGCCCCCCGATGGCTGCGCCGTCATCCGGACTATGTCAGCGGTCGCACGGATGACATGACGCTGGTGACAGAGAGCGATTTCGTGCTGGATGGTGAAGTCTTCACAGCTGCGCCTGATGGTGTTCTGCATCTGGAACGTGCGCCCGGTTTCCGGTTCCTGCATGCCTGATGCGCTCGAGCAGCGCCTGATTGGCGAATTGACGACCCCGGTTGATCCCGGTGTGGTCGCCTTTGCCGATGCGCTGGCGCATGCGTGTCCCGTTCTTCCGCTCGGCGTGCTGTTTTACGGATCGCTGCTTCGAAAAGCTGACCCGGACGGTATTCTCGACTTCTATATCGTCACCGAAGACGCCGAAGGTTTTTCAGGCGGTCTGGTTGCCCGAACCGGCAACCTCGTTCTGCCGCCCAATGTCCGCTATTCCGAGTTCCATCATGGCGGCCGTGTTCTGAGAGCGAAAATCGCGGTTCTATCACGCTCGCAATTCGAGGCCCGAACCGGTCTCGCCGCACTGGATACGACAATCTGGGCGCGGTTCTGCCAGCCGGTACGGCTGGTCTGGGTGCGTGATCCGGAAAGTGCGGATGCCATCCTGTCGCTGATTGCGGGTTGCGTGACGACGGCGTCGTGCTGGGCGGCTCTTCTGGGCGAGGCGTCCATGACGGCGCTGGGCTTCTGGCAGACCCTTTTTGCTCATACCTACGCTTCAGAACTTCGGGTTGAGAAAAAAGGCCGGGGTAACAGTATTCTGGAAGGGCAGGAGGTCCGTTACGCCGCTTTGCTGCCTCTCGGATGGGCGCGGGGGCATCTTCAGTTTTCGGCTCACGGGGATCGGCTCGAACCCGTCATTGACACTGGCCTCCGTCAGAGAGCGGCCCGTCGCTGGGCGCTGATTCAGACGTCCGGCCGCCCGCGTAATGTAGCCAGACTGCTGAAAGCCGCTTTCACGTTTGAAAACGGCGCGTCCTATCTTGCCTGGAAGATCCAGCGCCATACGGGTTTTGATATGGAGCTGTCGCCCTTTGAGAGCCGGCATCCGCTTGTGATGCTGCCATTGCTTCTGTGGCGGGCCCGGAGGCTTCTGAAGCGTCCGACAGTCTGAATAAAAATGGGGGATCCGGTGGATCCCCCATTTTTATGGATTAAAGGCCGAAGTGCCGGGCGACTTCGGCGAAGACGGCCACGGCGCGGTCGATTTCCTCGGGGGAATGGGCTGCCATGACCGAGCAGCGCAGCAGCGGCCGGTTGTCTGGCGTGGCTGGCGGGAGTGACAGGTTCACATAGACCCCGTTTTCCAGCAGCGCGTTCCAGAAGCCCACGGCCTGATCCACGGTCTCCAGCGTTACGGCAACGACCGGGGAGACGTGCTCGCCCGTTTTCAGGCCAGCCTTCTGAAGTCCGGAATGCAGACGTGCTGCATTCTCCTGAAGCTTCGTCCGCAGTTCGGGACGGGCCTGCATGTCTTCAAGCGCGGCCATGGTGGCTGCAATGATTTCGGGGGGCAGAGACGCCGTGAACATGTAGGGACGTGAGCACAGACGCATCAGGTCCACGCCGTCATGGTTCGTGACGCAGTAGCCGCCGACGGTCCCGAGGGACTTGGAGAAGGTGCCGACCACGAAGTCGATCCCGTCTTCACAGCCCTGCATTTCGGCAACGCCACGGCCATGTGCACCCAGAACGCCGAACGAATGCG
Source organism: Gluconobacter sp. Dm-62 (assembly GCF_018256155.1). GTDB lineage: Bacteria > Pseudomonadota > Alphaproteobacteria > Acetobacterales > Acetobacteraceae > Gluconobacter. Next base: position 18,175 of record NZ_JAERLY010000006.1, on the reverse strand, counting down.
CTTCGTCAGCCATCAGATACGCGCCGTGGCGTGTCTTGATATCGACGAACTTGTCCAGCGGGGCAACATTGCCCGTCATGGAGTAAATGCCCTCGGCGATGATGAGCTTGGCGCCCGTGTGGTCCTTCAGGCGTGCCAGACGCTTTTCAAGATCGACCGGATCGTTGTGACGGAAGCGGATGACCTGCGCGCCCGAAAGCTTGGCACCATCATAGATGCTGGCATGGCTGTCCGCATCGAGTAGCAGGACGTCGTCCTTGTTCACCAGAGCCGAAATCGTGCCCAGATTGGCCTGATATCCGGTGGAAAATACCATGCAGTGCTTGCGACGGAAGAATTCGGCGAGCTGGGCTTCAAGCTTGCGGTGCAGGCCGAAAGTGCCGTTTGCAATGCGCGAACCTGTTGTGCCCACACCCATCGTCTCGGCCGTTTCCACAGCCGCCTTGATGGCCTTTTTCGACTGGCTGAGACCAAGATAGTTGTTGGTCCCGAACAGCAGCGTCTCGCGGCCCTCGATAATTCCCACACTGGCGGAAATCGGACGTTCGATCACGACCTCAAACGGGTTCCGTGGTGACGCGGCCGTCAGGCCGTCATAGGCTTCGCGCAGCCCTTGATGCTTGGCGAAGATATCAGTCACGCGTGGGCAACCTTCAGCGTGTGCAGGCAACCGGCAAGATCGTTGATGGTCCGGATGTCCGCAAGCTTGTCCAGCGGTACCGAAACGTCCAGCTCGTCTTCGATTTCCATGACGAAGTTCATGACGGCCAGGCTGTCAAAGGCAAGGTCTTCGACAATCTTGCTGTTGCCATCGATGTCCCGGGGAACTTTCGGATTGGCAAGCAGTTTCTCAATGATCATTCCGGAAATGCCGGCGACGCTGTCAGTCATGGACTTCAACTCTCGGTGTCTGTGCAATCTTGGGCAAGCCTTATGCTCCAAACCGGCCCCGTTCGCCACCCCTTTGCCTTTTCAGGCGTTCGGGGAGCAGGAGCCGGTAGAGTATCAGGCGACCGAAGACGTGGTTTCGGGTTGCTGATCGAACTGGCCGGAGAGCAGCATGGTCTTGGCCTTCGCGCGGGTCAGCTTTCCCGAGGATGTCTGGGGCAGCATACGGGGCGGCACAAGAATGACGTCGACATCTACGCCATGCTGGCGGCGGAACAGACTCGTAACCTCATCGCGAAGCTGGTTACGGCTTGCATCCTCAGTCGCGCGACACTGGACGAGGGCTACGATCTTTTCACCTTCTTCAGCATCGATGGAGAACACGGCAACGTCACGTGAACGCAGCGTCGAGATCTCGCTTTCGGCGGACCATTCCAGATCTTGCGGCCAGATGTTACGGCCGTTGATGATGATGAGATCCTTGGCGCGTCCGGTGACGACGATCTGGCCGTTAAGGTGATAGCCAAGGTCACCGGTGTTCAGCCAGCCATCTGCATCCAGGACGGCCTCCGTCTCATCGGGACGGCGGAAATAGCCACACATGAGACTCGGCCCCCGTACATAGACGGTGCCCACTTGGCGGTCCGCCAGGTCACGGCCTGCTGCGTCGCGAACCTCGATCTGATGGTCGGGGAGGGCTTCACCGCACAGGACGAAGGTTCGCAGCGGAAGTGACGGGTCGTTGGAGGGCTCGGCAATGCCATCCTTCTCAAGGCGACGCAGATCGATCGTGTCGGTCTGTATGCCGGTGTCGAGCGGAGCAAAGCTGATGGCGAGGGTCGCCTCAGCCATGCCGTAGCTTGCAACGAAGGCGCTGGCCCGGAAACCGTTGGAGGCGAAACGCTCGGCGAAACCTTCAAGGATGTGATGGCGGATCATGTCGCCACCGATGCCAGCAATGCGCCAGCACGACAGGTCCAGATCGGCCTGACCGCTCCGGCGCGAGCAGAGCTCGTAACCGAAGGACGGGCTGTAGGCGATCGTGCCGCGGTTGCGGGAGATCAGGTCCAGCCAGACATGCGGGCGGCGCGCGAACTCGCGGGTCGGCAGCAGGTCAACAGACAGCTGGCAGGTCAGGGGCGTCAGGAAGAAGCCGACGAGACCCATGTCGTGATACAGCGGCAGCCACGAGACGCAGCGGTCATCACGAGGATCTTCCGCAGGATGAACGTGAAGGCCGTCCCGGGCGATAGCGCGGGCATTGGCCATCCCCGCCGCCTGTGTGACCGAAACACCCATCGGAAAGCGCGTGCTGCCCGAAGAAAACTGGAGATAGGACAGGGCGGTCGAAGAAATTTCCGGAAGTTCGATCCGGGCTTCGGCATGGCGATACAGATCTGCGGGTGAGCCGCCGAAGACCAGATCGAGACCGTCAACGATATCTCCGGTCCAGCTTCCGATCACGTCCGGCACGACAACGGCACGGGCTGAGGCGACCTGGATCATGCCGCGCAGGGTTCCCACATAGCCTTCTTTTCCGCCGAACGCGACGGGAAGGGGCAGAGGCGCGGGAACGAGGCCGGCATACTGGCAGCCAAAGAAAATCCGCGCAAAATCGCCATCGCTTTCCGCAACGATCGCAACACGGTCACCAGGAACGAGACCAAGGCCCAGCAGACGGCAGGCCATGGAGCGGGCCTGCTCGCGCAGCAGACGGTAAGGCAGCGCTTCAAGAAGCTGCCCCCGGCCGGAATAGATGTTGAATCCGCTCTCACCCTGAGCCGCGTAATCAAGTGCGGCTGCAAAGCTGGGGAAATCACCGTAACGTCTTTCCAAGCCGGAACGGCTTGGCGTCGGAACGGGATTGGCGGTTGGGTTCTGGTTGGCCTCGGTCAAACCTGGACTAGCTCCGTTTGGATCGCCTGACATCAGGCAGCCCTTTTCAGAAAATCGACAATTGCATCCGCAGCAGCGGGTGCGGTGGGCTCATCACCCAGTGTTTCGAATGTCTCTAATACATATTGGCGCTGCGCCTCAAGAAAACGAGGATGCGTTTCGAAGGCATTCTCGATCTTGCGGCCCAGATCCGACACGTTTTCCGTCACCGGCCCCAGGTTCCAGAACTGGTAATCCGGATTGCCATGCCATTTCACATGGTGGGCGTTGAGGAAGAGACAAGGGCGCGGGCGGATCATGAATTCGGCCACCTGACTGCTGACATCGCCCAGATAGAGGTCTGCGCCCATCGTGTAGGTCATGTCGATGCTGCGGTGGCTGCCCGGGTCAATCAGCATGTGCGGAAGGTGCCCATACTGTCGTTTCAGGGCTTCCCCCTCCTCGCGGTGATTGTCGAAGAGTCGGAAATGAGGCGCGAAAACAAGGTTGTAGCGATCCTGGTCGGCAAAAAACTTCAGGATCTGCTGCCCCATTTCCGGCCATGATGACAGGCGGCGCAGGAAGTGCGGATTATACAGGATCGTCGGCCGGCTGTTGTTGAAGAGCTTGGGTCGTTTCGCATCCATGCGCCGCACGAGATCAAACTTGGCATAGGTCCCGCGATGATAGGCGCCGGGGCGGATGATGCCTTTTTCCAGCATGCGCTGTTCCACCTTGCGTCCGGGGACCAGCAGGAAGTCGAATTTTCCGAGATGTTTGGCAAATCCGATCGCCCGGTCCCCGGCGCCATGCCCGGTCCAGATCATTTTCGGGCGGCGCACCCCCACACGACGAAGTTGCAACGACGTCGCTTCCGGCACGATGATCGCATCAAAGGTCCGGAAATAGTGCCGGGAGGCGAAAAGTCCGATCAAGCGGTCCACGACCCGCAGGCCATGCTGTTCGATCCGACGGCGGAGCTTCGGAGAAATGGGTAGCAGATCAAATTGTACCCGGGCTTCGGGATAGAGTGTCGCCAGCGAACGGGCCAGTTCGAGATGGCTTACGGTCAGGCAGGACACGTGGACCGCGACGTCGGGGTGACGTGCGGAGATTTCCAGCGCGATTGGCAGGGCATGCAGGGTCTGGTGACGCTGCCCGATAAGGGGAAAGGCCACTTTCATGCCGGAATTCCCGTAGGGCTGCGGGCGGCACGGACGACAAAAACAAGCTGGATCGTGATCAGCAGTGTGACGCCACACAATGTGGCCGGTCCGACGCCGCTCAGCCCGTACTGGCGAACCATCATCACAAGGACCGGGAGAAAAAACAGACACTCGAGGATGCGGGCCCCGATTGCTGCACCCGAGCGGTTCGTGGTGAACAGCAGTGGCTCAAGGGGGAGCCCCCAGACGGTGACCACTTCTGCGGCAAGCAGCCACAGCGTGACCGGCAGGGCCTCAGTCGCCCCTTTATGGCCAATGTAGAGTTGCAGGAGAGGGCGTCCTGCGAACAGGGTCAGCAGAAGCAGGGCCGTGCCAATGCCGCCCGCCATCAGAGCGATTTGTCCCGTCATGCGATACAGGCGGTTCATGGCCCGGTCACGCCACAGCCGGGCCATTTCGGGATAGACGGTTGTCTGGATCAGGGTGGCGGGCTTGGCGATCCCCGCCGCGATCTGACTTGCAATCCGGTAATAGCCAGCACTCGTCGGGCCGACAAAGGCGCCAACCACGAGTGTTCCAATATGACCGAACGCGAGGGCGAGGGTGGAATTGAGGTTTGTGTTCAGCGCGAAACGCCAGATCCCCGGATAGGTGCGGAAAAACTGCCCACTCAGGATTTCGGGCAGAATGCCGCGCATCTCGTGAAACAGGCCGCGGATCAGATCGCGGCGGTACATTTCACGGGCCGCCATGAAGAAGATGGTGCTCCATGCAGCGGCTTCCGCGGCGATCCAGACGCTCGCAAGCGCCGTCACCGACGCCCAGCCCAGAGCCATTGAGGCCGTGCCGATCACACGGACGATAGTCGCGACGGTGCCCTGTACGGCCAGCAGATCATACCGGTCGAAAACCCGCAGAAGGCCAGTTGCCGTGGCAGAAGCCATGAAGAGGATGGAGACGCAGTAAACGACGCCAGTGATATGGATCTGAGGTGGCCAGCCTAGAAAATTCATGGCCAGGAGACTGATGAGGATACCGCCGCCAAAGCCCAGCAGGCCGCCAAGACTGTCCAGCAGAAGACTGAAGGAAACGATTTTCTGGAAACTGCGACGATCACCTTGCGTCAGTGGCTTCAGACCATAATGCAGCACCGTCTGCCAGGACTGGAAGTCAACGATATCGCCCATCGTTCGCGCAAAGGCATACATCATTGCAACGAGGCCGAAACTGTAGCTTCCCAGCAGATGGGTCGCCAGCCAGATATGAATGAGGCTTAACGGCGCGTTGACTGCGCGTCCTCCCAGAAGGACACCCAGATTGCTCATGACGCGCTGGACACCGCCGGGTCTTGCAGCCTGAGAAGACGAAGAGTCGTCTGACATCAATTTATGGAAACTTTCGTGACAGTCTTGCCGTTAATCCTGTTAGGCACCAGAAATAGGCATTTCCCCGGAAATCTGAACTCACTTTTTGTGACCGAAGATTGCGTTCGGATGCGACGCGTTCCGTCTTGTTGCCCAGAATTCCTGTTCTGAAAAGAGTGCGCCGCCGTTGCGTCGTGCGGCAGGAGTGCCATAAGAAAGCATCGTAGCCTTACGGACAGCTCGATGCAGACAGAAAATCAGGATCCGGCGTTTGCCCGGGCCGGGGCATGGCTTACCGTCAGCCTCAAGGCCATTGCTGACAACTATGCTCATGTTGCCAGGCTTGGCGCAGGGGCGGAATGCGCTGCCGTGGTCAAGGCGGATGCCTATGGGCTGGGGGCGGCGCGTGTGGCCCTGGCGCTTGCTGGGTGCGGCGCGAAAACCTTCTTTGTGGCGCATCTTGATGAGGGCATTGCATTACGCGCAAGCCTGCCGGATACCCGCATTTTCGTACTGCATGGGTTCATGCCCGGATGCGAGGGCAGCATGCAGGCCTATGGTCTGGTGCCCGTTCTCAACGATCTCGATCAGGTGCGAAGCTGGGTGCAGCTTTGCGCAGAACAGGGCTATGCCTTTCCGGCCGCGCTTCAGTTCGATACCGGGATGTCCCGGTTTGGGCTGAGCGAGGCAGATCTGCAGGATCGGTCTGTTTTCGAAGGCCTGAACCTGCAACTGGTGATGAGTCATCTGGCCTGCGCGGATACGCCCGACAATCCTGCCAACATGATGCAGCGAAGTCGCTTTGTGGACATGGCCATGGCCTTTCCGGGAGTGCCGCGTTCCCTGGCCGCATCATCCGGAATTTTCCTTGGTCCGGAATATCATTTCGAACTGATCCGGCCAGGGGCGGCTCTTTACGGGATCGCCCCCGCTGAAGGGAACCGTGCTTTGAAGCCGGTCATCTCGCTCGATGCGCGGATCGTACAGATTCGGACGATACAGGCCGGAGATCGCGTGGGGTACGGGTTGGGCTGGATGGCACCGAGATCCACACGGATCGCCACGCTTGGACTGGGATATGCGGACGGCTTCTTCCGCGCTCAGGCTGGGCGAGGGGCTGTCTGGCATGGCCAGACAAGACTTCCGGTGATTGGGCGTGTCTCGATGGACAGCATTTCGGTTGATCTCACCGACGCTCCAGACGGCCTGAAAGCGGGGGATGTGTTGTCTGTGCTGGGACCTGAACAGGATGTGGATGCGCTGGCCCGGTCAGCAGGGACAATCGGCTATGAGGTTCTGACCTCGCTGGGAAGCCGTTTCCACAGGGTTTATGAGCCGAACGCCTGAACAGGCTCAGACCGATTTTCGAATTGAAAACGATACGGTTCGGCCAAGCGGGTCCAGAAAGGCCGGTTCGTAGCCGGCAGGCGTTATGCCGGAACCATTCCTGGCGCGGATGCGGCTGTTGAACAGATTGCTGACCGACACATTAATTCGAAAATTCTTCGCCCAGTTTCGGTTCTGCCAGCGGGGTATTTCTCCCAGATCGGCAAAGACTGTGGTGTTTACGGTCGCAAGGTCGCTAAAGAACAGGCTGTTGGCGTGGGTGCTGGCAAGGGTGGAAGTTGCAGACTGCCATTTTGTGACGAGGCGGAAGCCGAACCCGTTCCTGAACACGCCCCCCTGAAGCTCGACGTCATGCCGCGGCTGGCCGCCTGTTCCGCCGATTGTGCCTCCATTGAGCAGGTCGATCGGTGACAGGCCCCTGCGCAACTGCACTGTGTCCTTGAGGCGCCATACCTGCGTCAGGACAATGTAATACCGGCCTCCAGCGGCATGTTTCCCGCCTTTCCCGGCAGGTTTTTTTCCGAGCGGTCGGGAAAACGAGAACGTCGCGTTCCACTCGTTCCGCTTTTCCATAAGCGCATTGACGGGACGGATATCGACGACATCGAGGATACCATCCGAGTTGCGCTGATAACGGTCCGGAAAGGCGTCCTCGATGGCGGCCGTGGCGGTCGGAAGGCTCATGACCGGGTTATGATTGCGATCCCGCACGTAATTGACATGCAGCCGCGCACCATCGAGAAAAGTCGGGGAAATGATCGTGCCGATACTGATCTCGTGCCGGTCCGCCGCCTGAAGGCTTCTGTTGCCTCCTGAAATGGTCGTTACCTGTACGGAGCGTCCGGTGACGTAATCATAGGTCGTGACGTTGGGGGTTTCGATCTGGGGCGCAATGAGATCTGTTGCTGCGGGCGCCTCTGTGCGGTTGGTTACCGAGAACGGAAACTGGACCCAGGATACCGGCTCCCATGTCACACCTCCGCCGATTGTTCCCAGTGTTCCGAAATGGGACACCTGACTGACGGCACCGTTGATATTCGCATCGAGCTTGCCCAGAAACGACAGGACATGTTTTCGCGCACTGGCAATCGGAATATCGCCGTTGATCTGAAGTGTGCCGACACTGCGGCTGATATGGGTGCGTTGCAGTTTGCCCTGACTGAGAGACGTCGCGTTCTGCTCGGTCAGTGTGCCTGTTGGGGCAATACTGGTCGAAACATCGCCAGCGGGCAGGGAAAACAGCGATCCGGACAGCAGGCCCGTGATCTTGCCGGTCGTGCCGGTGGTATGTCCGTGATTGACCAGACGGGTATTGAGCCAGTTCCGGGCAACGTCCGAGAATGGATCGAAGCCAGCCATTCCGTCCGTCAGGGCAGTCTGTGCAGATGTCAGATCAAGACCGGTCTGGCTGTTGGTCGAGGTAGTGGAGCGGTCGAAACTCTCGGTGCTGTTCCATTTCCAGTCCCCCACATCTCCGTTGAAGTTCAGCCCTGCATGTACGGCATCCGTATGTGAGGTCTGCTGCAAGGCGGAGACACTCGTGTAGTCCCGGTACAGCAGCGTATCCTGCGAAAACGGTGCGTACAGGCTGTCGGCTGGAAGCGTCAGGATGCCGCGTGCCGGTCCCTGAAGGCTCTCGGAATTGCTGTGGGTGTAACTGGCGTTGAACGAGGCCGAGACGGCCTTGAAAATCTGATCCGCATAGACACCATTCAGTTCCAGATCATGCGTTCTGGGCTGAAGACTGTAGTCCGAGGCATTTGAGCTGACATGCGGCGCATTGGCGTAAGTCGTGAAGTCCTGAAGCGTCGGGACCTGTCCACTCGCGAGAGACGGGACACCCGCCGAGGTCACGCTCTGTCCAACGAGAGCATCCAGTGCCGGGTCAAGGCTGCCCCCGCTGGCCGACGCGATGTTGCCGGCATTGGAATAGAGACTGCTGGCGGAAGGGGGCGTAACGCCACGATCACTGTCGAGTAGGCGTGCCTGCGCTTCATAGCGCGCACTCAGATTGATCCGGCGCTCTCCGGAAAGTTTCGTGAAGCTGGCCCCCAGGACGCCATCATCGCCGCCGCCATCCGTGGATGTGCTGCCATACGCCCGCATCCGTACGGCCCGGAAATTCTTCACGGTAATGATGTTCACCACGCGCTCGTCAGCCGGATAGCCGTAACGCAGGGCTTCTTCCTCGGTGAAGATTTCGATGCGTGCGATGGCCTCGAACGGCAGATTGTTAACCTCCTGCATACCGGAAATGCGCTTGCCGTTCAGCAGGACGACCGGCGTATTGCCTGTCGCGCCACGTCCTGAGCGCGTTTCCGGTGCAATGGCCGTCAGGAGATCGGCTGCGGTATCGACGCCATAGGAGCGGATTTCGTCCGCCTGGATCTGCATGATTGGTTTGGCATCCCCCAGCACGGCGCTGGCGGGCTTATAGCCCTTGACCACAATTTTCTCGCCCCCGTTTACGGACGTCGTGGACGTGGTCACGGTCGTGCCACTGCTTTGGGATGTGGTGGAATGTGCGGTGGTCTGTGCGAGTGCGAAAGTGGTTGAGAACAGGCTGCCAAGACCCCAGACAAGGCTGAGAGCAGGGCGGACCATGGGGCGTGCCAGCGATGCGGCGACTTGAGTTTTCAGGTCATGATCCGGCATGCGTTCTTCTGCCTGCTCCTGCATTGTCGTGCGGGCCTGATCGTCCGCATCAAATGCAGAATGTCACGATTCTGTAAGGGTATCGTAACGACTGAAGGCCATTTGGAGCCGTTTCTGGCGGGTTTGTATCGCTGTGTCGAGCAGAAAGGGCGTTTCAGCCCGCGACCATGTTCTGGCTTCGCAGCATGTTCCGGCGCGTTTCATCGTCCAGAATGGCGCGGATCCGTCGGGTCAGTTCCGTGGTGTCAGTATATTTCCGGCCATAAGTCAGATTGAACGTGTGGTCGAAATCATCGGGATTGAGGCCGGCATTGTGCTGGCTGATGGTTTCAATTTTGTCAAAGGCCTTGGCCAGACGGGCTTCGGGAGAGGCCGCGTTTTCATACTCGTCCCACAGGGCCAGAAACTCGGCCTGAAGATCGCTGGGCAACGGCGCCATGATTGTCAGCAGATCCTCGCGCTCCTGTGCCGCCTTATTGGCAGAAGCATGAAGCGAAATCGCCGGAACATCGCCGTGAATGGCTTCGCCAAGATCATGCAGAATACAGATTTTCAGAAGCTTCAGAAGATCGATACCTTCAAGCTGGTCGGCGAAGGTCATGACCAGAAGGCAGAGGGCCCAGGTGTGTTCGGCCGTGCTTTCGGTCTGGCCGCTATGGGTATAGGTCCGTCTGAGAATATCCTTGAGGCGGGAGGCTTCCCGAAGAAAATCGAGGCGCTTTTCAAGATCGCCTTTGGTCATGCAGAGGGTCCTGTCTGTGGCGATGCGCTTGTCTGCCGGGGCGGATGCCTTAGCCGACAAGTGCATGCAGGATGACATATCCCACAAAGACGGCAACCGCCAGAATTCCGAGCAGAATAAGAAAACCGGGGCCGTCCTGAATGGACTTGAAGATTTTGACGATCAATCCAGGCACAGGACATGTTCCATAAAAAGCAGTGTGATGAGGAAGGATCAGTCAACCCGTCTCTTTTCTGGGGCCGATTATAACATTCTATCAGAATGTCTGCTGGACTTTCTTCGCGGTAAGCCAGGATTGTTATCCTCCGTTACGTTCTGTCCTTGAGAACACCATATTCTGCCCGACATAATCGGGGCCAAGACAGTTTCGATGGAGAACATGATGAAAAAGATTATCGCTCTGGCGCTTGGTACCGGTCTTTCTTTATCGCTGGCAGCTTGCGACGGCCCCTACGATGGTCGTCGTGATGACGGACACCATCATCACCGTCATGGAAATCAGGGCTATGGTCAGAATATGGGCGGGCAGAACATGGGTGGCCCCGGTATGAATGGGGGCGGCATGGGCGGCCAGAGCAATGGGCCGGGACGTCAGGGCGGCTGGTAACAACCTCTCACGGGGCGTGTGGTGTTCAGGCCATGCGCCCCGTTTCCTGACCGAGGCTCTCTTTCAGATTTGACGTTGAGGCTTACCTGTCGCTGAATATGGCACATAAGCCAATGACATGTCCTAATCCGGAAACCCGCGCCTCGATGAACATCCAGCCTACCGTATCTTCCCCTGAGGCAAATCCCGAGACGGGTTGGTTCCCGATCTCCATTCGGCTTTCAGGCGCCCGTGTCCTGCTGGTGGGTGGAGGAGAAATCGCCGTTAACAAGGGGCGTCTCCTGCTCGATCATGGCGCGCGCATCGATATTCTGGCCGAGGATCTTCATCCCGTTGTTCAGGGCTGGATTGACGAAGGTCGGGCCTATCACGTCGGCGGCCGGGCTGATGATACAGCCCTGAGATCTTATCTGCCGGGCTGTCGCCTGGTATATGCCGCGACGGACAATCGGGACATCAACCGGAGGGTTGCGTCCCTTGCGGACGAACTGAATATTCCCGTCTGCGCAGTGGACGATCCCCAGCCCTCCAGTTTTATCACGCCTGCGCAGGTTCGGCGGGGGATGGTGCGTGTGGCGGTCTCCACCGGCGGAGCAGCGCCCGTTCTGGCACGTCGTCTGCGTGAACAGATCGAGACACTTCTCCCCGACGGGACTGGACGTCTCGCGGCCTATATGCAGTCCCGTCGTGCACTGGTTTCCGGTCGTTATCCCGCAGTTCAGGACCGTAAGCGCATCTGGGAAAGCTTTCTGGACGGTCCGGGAGCAGAGGCTGCGCGCGCTGGCGATGAAAGCCGCTCGGATGTGTTTTTGGGGGCGCTTCTGGACGCGGATCGCAAGCCCGGAGAAGTCTGGCTGGTGGGTGCTGGCCCGGGCGATCCGGATCTCCTGACGCTCAAGGCCCTGCATTTGATGCAGAACGCCGATTCAGTCCTCTATGACAATCTGCTGTCTCCGGCCCTGCTGGATATGGTGCGTCGTGACGCCGAACTTGTTTTCGTTGGCAAGCAGCGGAACCGTCACGCGCTGCCGCAGGAAGAGATCAATCGTGAAATGGTCCGGCGTGCGCAGGCCGGCGAGCGCGTTCTGCGCCTCAAGGGGGGGGACCCCTTCATTTTTGGACGGGGCGGTGAGGAAATCGAGGCTCTGGTAGAAGCAGGCGTCTCGTTCCGGCTGGTGCCTGGCATTTCCGCGGCCAATGGATGCGCGGCCTATTCTGGCATTCCCCTGACACATCGCGACTGCGCCCAGGCCTGTCTGTTCGTGACAGGACATGCAAAAGCCGATGGTGTTCTGGATCTGCCGTGGGACGATATGGCCGATCGGCGACAGACAGTCGTGATCTATATGGGGATCTCGACCCTGCCGCAGCTTGCTGCCGGACTGCTGGCGAAAGGACTTCCCATCGACTGGCCGGTGGCCATCGTCGAGCGTGGAACGCAGCCTACGCAACGGGTCCTGACGGGGACGCTGTCCAGCATCGCGCAACAGGCCGCTGAAGCGCAGGTCAAATCACCTGCGCTGGTCATCGTGGGGCAGGTGGTGCGGCATCGCGTGATTTCCCCCTGATGCGTCCTGCATGGCGGGAAGGTCCGTCTTCCCAGCCATGCTTTGGGTGCATATCCCTCTTCATGCCTGCGCGGGTTGCCCGGACCCGCACCAGCCTGTGAAACTCCTGCTCTTTCAGTCACATCGCGCTCCATTCACCGAGGCTCCATGACCACACTTGCGTCCAGTATCGTCTCGATCGCAGAGGAAATGCGCACGGCGTCCGAACGGGGCACGGTGGCCAATTATATTCCGCCGCTCGCACGGGTGGATCTGAACCGTTTCGGCATGGCAGTCGTGGGGATGGACGGGGAAACGCATACAGTTGGAGATGCGGAAATCCCGTTCTCGGTGCAGAGCGTGTCCAAGGTGTTCAGCCTGAGTATGGCGCTCAATGCCATGGGAAAAGAGCTGTGGGGCCGCGTGCGTCAGGAGCCGTCAGGCAGCGCGTTCAATTCCATCGTCCAGCTGGAAAACGAGCAGGGGATCCCTCGCAATCCGTTCATCAATGCAGGCGCCATCGTCATTGCCGACATTCTGGTGTCCCGCTATGGCCGTGAAAACGCGCAGACCCGTTTGCTGGATTTCCTGCGTCCTCTGGTAAGTGACCCGTCCTCAATCGACATCGACACAGATGTGGCCCGGCAGGAGCGTGAGACCGGTTTTCGCAACATGGCGTTGGCGAACTACATGCGGACCTTCGGCAATATCCGCAATGTGGTCGAGGATACGCTGGATTTCTATTTCCACCAGTGCGCGCTCACCATGAGCTGCCACCAGCTCGCACAGGTCGGCACCTATCTCATGACGGGCGGCCGCAATCCGCGCACGGGCGAGCAGGTCATGTCAGAGCGCAACGCCCAGACGATCCTCGCCCTGATGATGATGTGCGGCCACTATGACGGCTCTGGCGCCTTTGCCATCCGCGTCGGACTGCCCGGAAAATCCGGTGTGGGGGGCGGTATTCTGGCGATTGCGCCGGGCGTAGCGTCTATTGCCGTCTGGTCGCCAGGGCTGAATGCTCAGGGCAACTCCCTGCTTGGGACGCGCGCGCTGGAACGGCTTGTGCAGCATACGGGCTGGTCGGTTTTCCGGGCGAACCCGTGGGTTGCCAACCCGACCTGACGCTCAGCCCGCCAGCGTGTCGTAAAGCAGTTTGAAGTTCAGCAGCAGGATCAGCCCCGCAACGCCCCATGAGATGACGCGAACGGGTGCGGAAATCACGAACTCACCCATTTTCCGACGGTCCGAGACGAACATCACCAGCGGTATGACGGCAAAGGGCAGTTGCAGCGAAAGAATAACCTGACTGGCCATCAGCAGATCGCCCACGCCCCGGTTGCCGTAAATCAGCGTGACGATGGCCACGGGCACGATCGCCAGTCCGCGCGTCAGAAGCCGTCGTGCCCAGTGCGGGATGCGGAGGTGCAGGAAGCCCTCCATGATGATCTGCCCGGCGAGAGTGCCCGTGATTGTCGAGTTCGTACCTGCCGCCAGAAGGGCCAGCGCGAACAACGTAGAGGCCATGCCAAGCCCCAGGATTGGGGAGAGTAGCCGGTAGGCGTCCTGGATTTCCGCCACGTCCTGATGGCCGGAATTGTGGAATGCTGCCGCCGCCACGATCAGGATCGCCGCATTGATGAACAGCGCCAGCGTGAGGGCAATCGTGCTGTCCCACGTCGTCCAGCGGATGGCGTCCCGACGTCCGGCCGGTGTGCGGTCATAGGCGCGGGTCTGCACGATCGAGGAATGCAGATACAGGTTATGCGGCATGACGGTCGCGCCGATAATACCGATTGCGACATAGAGCATCCCGGGCGTCGTCACGATTTTCGGGTTGGGAAGCAGACCGGTCAGAATGCTGTGTATGGGAGGGGCTGCCGCGACAAGCTGGATTCCGAAACACAGGGCGATGATGCCGAGAAGCGCAATCACGAACGCCTCCAGATAGCGGAATCCTTTGTTCATCAGCAGCAGGACGATCAGGGCGTCCAGAATGGAGAGCAGTGCGCTGCCCAGAAGAGGCAGTCCGAACAGGAGCTGAAGCGCTACGGCGGTGCCAATAACTTCCGCCAGATCGCACGCGATGATGGCCAGTTCGCAAGCCAGCCACAGCACGATGTTCACGCGTGGAGAAAAATGCTCCCGGCAGGCCTGAGCCAGATCACGCCCCGTCGCGATCCCCAGCCGCGCAGACAGAGCCTGAAGGAGGATGGCCATCAGGTTCGACAGCATGATCACACACAGCAGCGTGTAGCCGTAGCGCGACCCACCCTGAAGATCCGTGGCCCAGTTTCCGGGATCCATATAGCCGACCGAGACCATGAAGCCCGGCCCGACAAACGCCATGAAGCGGCTGAACCACGACGCGTCCGCTCCCGGCACGCGGATGCTGGAAAACGCATCGGGCAGGCTCTGGCGGATTTCGGAGGAAGCGGTGCGGGGAGTAGGGGCGTCTGACATCAGGAAGATATTCAATCCCATTCGGGATCAGTATTCAATGTGCTATATTGATGAGCCTCATGAAAAACACTGAATATCGGGATATTGTGATGGATCGTACTGGCAGGACAGTCGGGAATGTTTTATTCCGCCGTGAATAATGTTTTCTGCATAGAGGCACAGGACGCAAATGGAACGGAAAAAACGGCTGAAGGACCTCGCGCCTAAAGAGACGCTGCCCGATGTCGAAACCCATTCCGAAGGGTTCCGCGCCAACCGTGAAGCCCGTCGCAATGTGCTGGTCGAGGATTACGTGGAGCTGATTTCCGATCTGCTATCGGAAGGACAGGAGGCTCGGCAGGTCGATATCGCCGGACGTCTGGGCGTGTCACAGCCAACTGTGGCGAAGATGCTCGCCCGTCTCGCAACGGAAGGCTACGTCACGCAAAAGCCCTATCGGGGCGTTTTCCTCACGCCTGCGGGGCAGGACATGGCGGACAAGGCACGGCACCGGCACAGGATCGTTGAGGCATTTCTTCTGGCGCTGGGCGTCAGCGAAGAGAATGCCCGCGTCGATTCCGAGGGCGTGGAACATTACGTGGGAAGTGAAACGCTTGCCCTGTTTGAAAAAGCAATTCGGGGCAACCTGAAACAGTTTATGCAAACGTTGCCCGACGCCTGAGAACTGCACTCAGGTGCAGATTTCGAGCGTTACGTCATCCTGAGCCAGCGCTTTGGCAATTGATGGCTTGAGCTGGGAGTCTGTCAGGACCCGGTCGAACTCTGACAGGGACGCCAGACGGTGCAACCCGCCCTTGCGGAACTTTGTGCTGTCTACCAGCAGGACGCACTGGTCTGCGATGTCCATCATGGCCCGCTTGACCTTCACCACGTCCTGATCGTTCTGGAACGCGGTCCCGTTATGGATGATGGACGTCGAGAGGAACATCATGTTCGCTCGCAGGGACTGCGCGGCCTGCTCGCAGACCAGACCGAAAAACGCATTGCGCGGCGGATTGTAGTCGCCACCAAGGCAGATCAGTTTCAGATTGGGATAGGGCGACAGTGCCTGGATTACGCCGACGGCATTGGTGATGATCGTCAGCGGTGCCAGAGCCGGGAGGAGCGGGAGCATCGCGGCCACGGTTGTGGAATCATCGAGGACCAGAACCTGCTCTGGCTGGATCAGCGAGACGGCGCGCTGGATGATAGCATCCTTGAGATCCGTTGCGCGCGAACGGCGGAAATTGACGGTTTTCTGGGTCGTGACCTTGTTGCGCAGGACGATACTGCCATGCAGCTTGTCGATCAGACCCTGCTGAACCAGCGCATGGGCATCCCGGTGGATCGTCATCCGGCTGACGTCGAAACGTTCCGCCAGACCCTCGATGGTGGCGCTGCCAGCTTCGAGAAGCACGTCCAAAATCTGTTTCTGGCGGGCGGAATTGTCCCGTCGTTTTGAACCCTGCGGTGAGGCGGTGGTAATCACGGAGCCCGAACCATCAGTCATGTTTCAAATCGATTCCTGAGCGTGAATACAAACAGATGAATGTAAAATCACATTCATCATAACAGGCCCGGATGGCTCTGTAACGTCCGATGAGCAGGATATGGCTGCAAAAAGGCGATTATCACGCCTCGGCCCTAATCCCCAGAACCCGTGCCGTGTCATGACGAAGCGTCGCACAGGCATCTGCGTCCCGCGTGAGATCCACGCCATAGGCGGGGAAAACCTGACGCAGACGCGGGAACCAGTCGGTTTCCGTAAGCCGCTCGGAAAAGCAGCTCTGTACGACCTGGAGAGCCACGGACGCTGTGACAGAGGCTCCGGGAGAGGCGCCCAGAATGGCCACGATGGAGTGGTCGGCACTTTTCACGAGTTCCGTTCCAAAGCGGAGTTTTCCATATAATCCGCTGTCTGGCCGGATGATCTGCACCCGCTGACCGGCCACGACCTTGCTCCAGTCTTCCGGTCGGGCATTCGGATAGAAATCCAGAAGTGCCTGGAAACGCGCATCGTTCGTCTGGATCACCTGACGCACCAGATAATCCAGCAGGCCGAGATTGTCTTTGCCAGCGGTCAGAGCGGGAATGATGTTTTTTGGCGTCAGGGAGCGGAAATAATCCGTCCAGGAACCGCTTTTGAGGAATTTCGTGGAAAAACCGGCATAGGGGCCGAAGAGCAGGCAGGATTTTCCGTCGATCACGCGCGTGTCGAGATGCGGGACTGACATGGGGGGGGAGCCGACGGGAGCCTTGCCATAGACCTTTGCGTGGTGCTGGCGCGTGATGGCAGGATCGGTGCAGCGCAGCCACACGCCACTCACGGGGAAACCCGCATAATGCGTCGCTTCGGGAATGCCGGATGCCTGAAGCAGGGGCAGCGCATTGCCGCCCGCGCCGATGAACACGAAGCGCGTTAGGACCGTTATAACATGGCCGCTTTCAGTATCCGTCGCGGTAACGCGCCAGCGTCCGTCCTCGGTCCGCGTCAGATCGGTGACGCGATGGTTGTAGCGGATGGAGACGTTGCGGTCTGCCTTGAGCGACGCGGTCAGGGCATGGGTCAGGGCGCCGAAATTGACGTCCGTTCCTTCCTTGATGCGTGTGGCCGCAACGGGTTGCGTCGTGTCGCGCCCTGCCATGGCGAGCGGCGCCCATTGTGCGATGACGGCAGGGTCGTCCGTATATTCCATGTCGGCAAAGCAGTGATGGGCGACCATGGCTTCATAGCGGGCCTTGAGAAAGGCTACGTCCTCGGTCCCCCAGACCAGACTGATATGCGGGCAGGGCTGAACGAAGGAAGCCGGATCGTTAATGCGGCCTTCACGCACCCAGTGGGCCCAGAGCTGCCGCGAGAGATCGAACTCCGTATTAACGGACAGCGCCTTGGAGATATCGATGCTGCCATCCGCGCGCTGGGGCGTGTAGTTCAGCTCGCAGTTGCCTGCATGTCCGGTCCCGGCATTGTTCCAGGCATAGGAACTTTCCTGCCCGCAATCGCTCAGCGTTTCGAATATTATCATCGAAAGCGACGGGTCCAGCTCCCGCAGCAGGGCGGCGAGCGTGGAACTCATGATCCCGGCACCGATCAGGACGACATCGGGGCAGAGGCTGGAGAGTGATGACATGGTGCTGAAATCCGGAAGGGACTGAAAAGAAAGCTGGCTGAAAGATCCCTGAAAGCTTAGCCCGTGTAAACAGGACCGGGCGGCAGGAGCTTGCCGGGATTGAGGATATGGTGCGGGTCCATCGTGTTCTTCAGGGCACGCATCACGCTGAGGCTTCCTGCGCCATGCTCGGTTTCCAGAAACTCCAGCTTGCCCATGCCGACGCCATGTTCACCGCTGCATGACCCGTTCAGCGACAGGGCGCGGGCCACGATCTTGCGGTCCAGATCAAGGGCAAGCTGGTGTCCTTCGGCGGTGTCGTCCGTGATGATGAGGGTGTGGAAATTGCCGTCCCCCAGAGGTGGCCCCCATTTTTCGGACAGGTGTCTAAGCTATAATCCGACCTGAGAGAGGACGGGTTTTATGGGCAAG
>NZ_JAERLY010000005.1:183098-184553 GCF_018256155.1 Gluconobacter sp. Dm-62 | reverse complement strand
GTAAAGGCTCGGACGATGGCGTTTTGCTGTTTGACTTCGACGGGGAGCCTTGTGTCGGTGAGGGCTTTGCCCTGCCAGCCGGCGCCGAGGGCGATGTAGAGGGCGACGGCGTTGCGGACGCGGGCGAGGCGGCCGACGACGGCCTGGTCCTGGGCGGACAGGGCGGTCTGTTCGGTCGTCAGTACGTTCAGATAGCCGGTCAGACCGGCACCGAACAGCTTCTGCGCCCGGTCGCGGGCGAGGCCGGCATCGACGGAGGCCTGGTTCAGCTCCTCGACCAGCTCGGCATTGTGCCGCCAGTCACCCATCGCATCCTCGACATCCGCAAACGCCTTGAGCACCGTCTTGCGGTAGTTCAGACGGCTGCCTTCGGCCTCGGCCCGGGCCTGCGCGATCGCGGCGGTGTAGCGGCCACCATGAATGACCGGCAGCGTCGCCATCATCATGAAGCTCCACGCCATGCCGCCCGCCTGGAACGCCTGATAGGCGGCCGAAGCGTTCGGGTTGAACGTCAGCGGGATCATGAATTTCGGATAGAGATTCGACACCGCAATGCCCACGCGCGCCGTATCGGCGGCGTATTCGGCCTCGGCCACGCGGATGTCGGGGCGGTTGGCGAGGACGATCGACGGCAGGCTGGCGGGGAAGCGCGGCAGATCCGGGATCGGGCGGCGCTTTTCCAGCTCTTCCTCAAGCTGGCCCGGCATGTCGCCGACGAGGACGGCGATGGCATGCATCAGCCGCTCTTCCTGCTCATGCAATGGTGCCAGACGGGCGCGTTCGAGATGCTCTTCCGTCTGCGCCTGCGCCACGGCCAGCGTGTTACCCAGACCGTGGGTGTAGAGCTTTTCAGTCAGTTCGCGGGAGCGCACGGCCACGTCGATGGCGCGCTCGGTGACAGTCAGACGCTCCTGCACGGAGCGCAGCGTCACGTAGTCGGTTGCCATTTCGGCCAGCAGCGCGAGAAGGACGCCCCGGCGGTTCTCGATCGATTCCTCGACGATCCGCTTGCGCTCTTCCACCTGCCGGGAAATATGCCCGAACAGATCGATTTCCCAGCTCGCCCGCGCGCCATAGGTCAGGACCGAGGCTTCCGGACGGTTGGCCGGATTGCCGGGACGCAGTGGCCAGTTGTCCACGTTGACGGAATAGCGGTCATCGCCGCCACCTGCGGCCATATCAAGCTGCGGATACCAGGCTGACTGGGCCTGACGCCGCACCGCGCGCTCGGCGATGATGTGCTGCGAGGCGATCTGCAGGTCGTAATTGCCCTTGATCGCCTGCTCCACCAGCTCGTTGAGCATGGGGTCGTGGAACTGCGCCCACCACTCCTTCATGTCCTCGGCCGACTGCGCCAGCGCATCGGCCGTGGCCGGACGGGGCTGCTCGACGAAGGCGTCGGGCACCTTGATCCGGTCCGGCTTGAAGTTCGGACCCACCGTGCACGCCGTGCGC
>NZ_JAERLY010000005.1:0-183002 GCF_018256155.1 Gluconobacter sp. Dm-62 | reverse complement strand
AGCGACAGGCAGGTGCCCAGGGCAAGGGCTACAGCCCGGGAGAAAGGAGTGCGTGACATGTCAGAGGTGGTTCTGCAGCCAGGTGGTCAGACGTCCGCGCGCACCCGGCGTCTCACGCCCGATCGTCACCGTGGCCGTCATGCCGGCCGCCAGCGTGATTTCCGGCGGCACGTTGTCGAACTCCAGACGCACCGGAATACGCTGCGCCAGACGCACCCAGGTGAAGATCGGGTTGACGTCCGGCAGACCCAGCTTGTCGGACACGCCGTTCTGGTCGTTGATGCCGCGCCCGATGCTGACGACATGCGCCATGATGATCTGCTTGTAGCCCATCAGCTTGATCCGGGCTTCGTCACCCACATGCACGCCGTGCATCTTGGTTTCTTCGAAGTAGCCGTTGATCCAGTAGCTGTGCGCGTCGATCACCGCGAGCCCCGAGATGCCGGCATGGGCATAGTCACCCACCCGCAGGTTCAGGTTGGTGATGTAGCCGTCCACCGGCGAATAGACCGTGGAGCGCTGCAGGTTCAGCAGTGCGGTGTTCAGCTCGGCCTTGGCCGCGTTGACCTTGGCGCGCTGGGTTTCGACGTTGGAGTTGAAGTCTTCCTGTTCTTCCGCCGAGACGATGCCGCCCAGGCCCATACGGCGCTTGGCGTCGGAACTGCGGAGCTTCAGGTCTTCCTCGGCACCGGCCACCCGGGCGCGGGCGGCGTCGATGTCGAGGCGGAAGCGCACCGGATCGAGCACGAAGAGCGGATCGCCCCTGTGGACGAACTGGTTGTCCACGACCGGCACGGCGACGACCGTGCCCGAAACTTCAGGCGCGGCATCCACGACGTAAACGCGCACGCGGCCGTCACGGGTCCAGGGGGCGAGGACATAAATGTCCCACATCGTGCGCCCCAGTCCGATGGCAAGCGCCAGGACAATAAGGGTCAGCAGGACACGGATCACACTGCGGGTCCAGTTCATTGCCGACCCCTCCTATACGTAAAGGATGAGTAGACAGAGAACACAGACATAGAGCGCTATTTCAAAGAGGGCGACGTGCCAGAACCATCCCAGCGCACCAGTGCGCCACAGGAGGCTTCGAAGCAGTAACGTCACAAAGACCGCCGCTACGGCATAAATGGAAAGCGGTGCAACGAAAACGCCAAACAGGTCGACTTCAGCCAGCATCAGGTACCGACCCCACCGTCAACCACCAGACCGTCACCCGCCTGACTGTAAGACAATTCGTACACAACGCTCCTCGCTCAGCCACAACGACTCCCACTCAAATAAGGAGGGTCGGTGGGTGATATGGATCAAAAACTGAACCTCCTGACGAAAATGTCAACAGAGTCTGTTTTCAATTCTGATGCTGTCATATAATCTGTTGTCATGTCAACATATGAGGTGTCACCGGAAATGGGTGTCCAATACGATCCGTCCATCCTTCGGGACAGCAGTTTTCATGACATGGGGCTGACCTTCCATGTCCTGCGGCTGTCGAGCCTGTGGCGGGCGCAACTGGATCGTCTTCTGCGGCCCGAAGGCATGACGCTCGCGACCATGCGGCCCATGGCCTACCTGATGGTGATGGGAAACGGGATGAAGCAGAGCGATCTGGCCTCCGTCATGGGGGTGGACAGCTCGGCGCTCGTGCGGGTTCTGGATCATCTGGGGGGCGAGGGGCTGATTTCGCGGAAGCCCGATCCGCAGGACCGTCGCTCCAACCTGCTCGTCCTTACGGAAGCCGGGTGTGAGCGTTGCCGCCAGTTCCATCGCATCGCGGCTGAACTGGAAGCCCGTCTGACCGAGGGGCTGCCTTCCGATGCGGCGGAGATCCTTCGCAGCCAGATTGGCATGATGGAGGGGAAGTTTTCCCTCTCCGGTTTTTCTTCACCCTGATTTTCCGGGCTTTTCATGCGCAATCCTTTTCGCCGGATTTTTTCTTTTGACCGCAATAGCGTGCGGTGGCGGAATTTTGTCTCTACGGCGGCTTTTACGGCTAGGGTGTTCCTGTCCATCGGCATTGCGCTCTTTCTCGCGTTCATGATCCAGCTTGAATCGCCGATGAGTACGGTGACGACCGTCCTGATCGTTGCGAACCCGACGGTGGGCGCGCTTGTGTCCAAAAGCGTGTGGCGCATGACTGGAACGGTGATCGGTGCGGCCTTGAGCACGGCGGTGATGGCGATGTTCGTGCAGTCCGCCGTTCTGTATTTCATGGCATTGTCGGCCTTTGTGGGGCTGGCCTGCATGACGGCGACATGCCTGCGGTATTTCCGGGCTTATGCTGCTGTTCTGACGGGTTACACGATCATTATCGTGGCCGTGCCGGCCTTTGCCCATCCCGAGAATATCTTCCTGTCCGCCATGATGCGTGTGTCTGACGTGGCGCTCGGGATTGTGGTGACGGCCGCGGTGTTCATGGTGACGTCGCCGCGACTTCGTCAGGGCACGATGGACGCGTTATCGGAGGCATTCCGTGACACGCTCCGCCATGCGCTTGTGTTTCATGAGGGGCTGATGAACAGATCCGGCGCGCAGGATGCCCCTGGCGCGGAGCCTCTGTTGGCCGAAGGAGCTTTCCGAACCCTTCCGCAGACCCTTTATGACGGGCGGCAGCGTCTTCTGGGCCAGCTTGCGCGTCTGGGGCCTTCGCTGGAATACGCTGCAACGGATAATCCCGACATTCATGCCAGGGTGCGGGGATACCGGCTTGCCGTCAGTCGCATGACGGGGCTTGTCGCGTCCTATCATCCGTACTGGCGTAATCTGGGCGTGGCGAACCCGCTTTCGGCGCCAGTTCATCGTGAAATCCGCGATACGCTGACCGAGGTGCTCTCCCTGACGGAAACCGTGGGATGGATCGAGCGGTCGGAGCCCGTGCTGGCCTGTCTGGAAGAGTCGCGTGGGCGGCTGGAGATACTGGAGCGGGGTGCGACATCGCCGGCGGTTCAGGCGTCAGTCGACAATGTGCGCGATATTCTTGTTCAACTCAGGGAAACCGTGTGGGACCTGTCCAGTCCGCGCGGTCCGCATGTCCGAGTTCGGGTTCGGGTACTGCCTTATCTGGAATGGATGTCGGCGATCTATAACGGTCTGCGTGGCATGCTGATCGCCTTTCTGGCCTGCATGATCTGGTACATCACCTATTTTCCGACCGGGCCGATGATGATCATGTATGTGGTGGCCGCGTCGAGCCTGCTGTCCACAGCACCCTCGGCGGCAAGGGCCAGCCTGCCTATGGCGATCGGAACGGCGCTGTCGGTTCCCGCCTGCTGGCTGTGCCACATTGCGGCACTTCCGCGTGTGGACGGTTATCCGATGCTCTGGCTCTCGATCTGTGCCTGCATGCTGCCGGGGGTATGGCTCCAGTTTCATCCGCGTTACGGGGTGGGAGCCTTTGGCTACACGGTCTTTCTGGCCATGCAGTTGATGGTGACGAATACCATGGTGATCGATGACATCACGCTCATCAATACGTGGTTGGCCATCCTGATGGGCTGCGCGCTGCTGGTCTTGGTATTCCGGGTGATCATGCCAGCCGATCAGCGGCTTTATGCCTCCCGGCTTGTCATTTCGCTCGGTCGCAGCCTTCAGAGCCTCTCGGCACGCCCTGCCGCGCGGGTGCCGTCCTGGATGGTGTGGGAAGGGGCGCAGATCCAGAAAGTCTCCATCCTGCTGATGAGGCTGTCTCTGGTAGCGTCTCCGATCGACCGTCAGGGTTATGTGGATGGTGCTTTTGCCGCCCTGTCCCTCGGGCGTCTGCTGATCCGTCTGCGGCAGGCCGTGGAACCGGCGGGGCTGAATGCTCGCGAACAGGAGGCTCTGAATGTGGCGCTTGCGTCCTTCCGGACCCTGCGGCGGGATCCTGTCGGGACGGCGGTATCTCTCATGGCTGCTGCGGGGCTGATCGGTGCGGACGAGACGTCCGGCGCAGCAGGGCTATACCGTGTCCGTCTGGTGTCGTGTCTGGAGCAGAGTGCCCATATCATCGACAGTATTCCGGGGTTTTTCCATACAAATGGCCCGCTGAATCGCTGGTATGACGAACGGGGACCCGCGACGCTGGTTTCGGTCAATCCGGCGCGGTGAAGTTCAGGAGGCTGTCCGTTCGCGGATGACGTCCAGCGACAGGGAGGCAGCTTCGAGAATATGCTGTTTTGTCAGGCGTCCCAGTTCTTCGCCGTCGCGGGCGCGGCAGGCCTGAAGGATCTGGAAATGTTCGGCGTCCGTTGCGGCCTTTCGGCCCGGCAGCTCCAGATGGGCGCGGATATAGCGGTCGAGGCGCGAATGCAGGTCGTGGATCATGCCGTACAGTCTCGGGCGTCGTGACGCGGCATAGATGGCGCCGTGAAACTCCCAGTTCAGACGGCCGGACTGTTCCATGCCATTAGCTCCGCCCGTGCCGTTAACAAAAGCCTCATAGGCGTCCTCGATCCGGGCCAGATCGACACGGGTGAGGGACGTCATGGCCACTCCCGCCGCCCTGCTTTCCAGCGAGGCGCGGATGTCTGAATATTCCAGAATGTCGGCCTCGCTCAACCCCGTCACCACGGCGCCGCGATGGGGCAGGAAGGCGATAAGGCCCTCCGCTTCAAGTTGCTTGAGAGCTTCGCGGACCGGGATGGGGGAGACGCCGAAATTGCGGGCAAGTTCCGACTGCCGCAGCGGCTGGCCATCGGTCAGGATGCCGTCCGTGATGGCACTGCGCAGGGCTTCTGCGATTTCGAGCGATGCCGAGCCGCTTTTCGTATCAACGGGCATGAAAATCGGCTCGGCTTCGCTCATGGGGTTGGTCGTCCGTCAGTTAGGGGCGATCCTCTTAGCATGATCGTAACGAACGATCATGCCGGGGATTGTCATTATCCGATCGTCATCAGGCTGGCATTGCCGCCAGCGGCAGTGGTGTTCGTGCTGACGACCTTTTCCTGAAGCACCCATTCAGGCCGGATCGGGCTTTTTGCGTCCAGCATATGGAGTTGAACGACCATGCCTGAACGCGAGAGCGCCGTGCGGGCCTGTTCTGCCATCTGCGTCTCTTCCGGAGAGGCCAGGATCGTCCGGCATCCCGCAACACGGCCGCCCTGTGTCCGGCGGATCTGCAGGGCAAGGGCATGGGGCAGATCAGATACCCAGTCCGAGGCCACATTTGGCCCCTGAACGAAGGCCGTGTTCCCACCGCTCAAAGCGAGGCCTACAGCGCGGAGCATGGTCTCCCGGTTGCTGGCAACGCACAGGACGGCTCCACGGGGCAGAAGCTGGTACAGGTTGGTTTCGCCGACCGGGCCGGGGAGCTCGCGCGTGGCGCCGCACATGCCGTGCTGCATGCCGTCCACGATCTTCTGGTAAAGCGGGAAGCTCGTCTGCATCAGCCAGGACAGGAACTGGCGTGCAGGTTCCGGAAGCTCCTTACTCTCCCAGTCCGTATGAGCGGGAGCGGTACTCATGAGGCGGCGCAGGATCAGCGGACCACCGGCTTTCGGGCCTGTGCCAGAGAGCTTTTCGCCACCGAAAGGCTGGCTGCCTACGACCGCGCCGACCATGTTGCGGTTGACGTAGAGGTTCCCGGCCTCGATGCGCGACGTGACATGCGCCATGCGGCTTTCGATCCGGGTGTGCAGACCGAAGGTGAGGCCATAGCCGGACTGGTTGATGGCGTTGATCAGGGCTTCGAAGTCACTGGAAGCGAAACGCAGGACATGCAGCACCGGTCCGAAGACTTCGCCTTTCAGATCGGCCAGACTGTCGATCTCGATGATCGTCGGGGCGATGAACGTGCCGTTCGATGCGCTCTCCGGCAGGGGAAGCGACCAGACGGCGCGGTTCTGCGCGCGCGATGTGTCGATATAGGTCTGGATACCGGACTGGGCTTCTGCCGAGATGACGGGGCCGATGTCGGTGTTCAGTTCGGCGGGGTTGCCGATGCGCAGTTCCTCCACCGCACCGCGAAGCATGGTCAGGACGCGATCGGCGCAGTCTTCCTGCACACATAGGACGCGCAGAGCCGAGCAGCGCTGGCCCGCGCTGTCGAACGCCGAGACCAGAACATCCGCAACCACCTGTTCGGTCAGGGCGGAGCTGTCCACAATCATGGCGTTCTGGCCACCGGTTTCGGCGACGAACGGAACCGGCTGACCGTCCGCTCCCGTGCGTCCGGCCAGCGTGTTGGCGATCAGGCCCGCGACGGCAGTGGAGCCGGTGAACATCACGCCCGCGATCCGGCTGTCGGCTACGAGGGCCGCACCGGTCTTACCTGCGCCAGGAACGAGACGCAGCGCGTTTTCCGGAACGCCGGCTTCGCGCAGAAGGGCAACGGCGCGGAGAGCGATGAACGGTGTTTCCTCGGCGGGCTTGGCGACCACCGTGTTGCCAGCCGCCAGTGCGACTGCGACCTGTCCAAGGAAAATCGCGAGAGGAAAGTTCCACGGGCTGATGCAGGCGACAACGCCGAGCGGCGTGCTGCTGCCCGCCTGTGCAGTTTCCTGAGCCTGAACGGCGTAATAACGCAGGAAATCGACGGCCTCGCGGACTTCGGACAGCGCATTGGCGTAGGACTTGCCTGCCTCGCGGACCAGAAGCGCCATGAGCTCTGTCTGGTGCTCTTCCAGCAGGTCCGCCGCACGATCGAGTTTTATGCTGCGATCATCAGCCGAGAGAGCAGCCCATGCGTGGGCTTCGGCCGCGGCGGCATCAATGGCCTTGCGAACGTCCTCTTCGGTTCCGAAACGGACGTGGCCTATCAGGTCCGAATGACTGGATGGATTGCGGATGTCCTGCGTCTCACCCGAGCACGACGTATCTTCCAGAGCCCGTTCTGCAGATGCGTGCACGGCTTCGGCCAGATCGGTGACGGTGTGCTCGTCGGTCAGGTCCAGTCCACGTGAATTCGGACGCTCAGGGGCGAACAGGTCCTTGGGCAGAGCAATGGCGGTATGGGAAGCGCCCGGCGGCTGAACGGCTTTTGCCAGCGCGACCGGATCAGCGATCAGGGTCTCGATGGGCAGGCTTTCGTCGCCGATCTGATTGACGAAGGACGAATTGGCACCGTTTTCCAGCAGACGACGTACCAGATAGGCGAGTAGCGTTTCATGCGAGCCAACCGGGGCATAGACCCGGCAGGGACGGTTGAGCTTCTGCGGCCCGACAACTTCGTTATAGAGCGTCTCGCCCATGCCGTGTAGGCACTGGAATTCGTAGTCACCGATCTGGAAATCCAGACCTGCCAGCGTATAGATCGTGGCCAGTGTGCGGGCATTGTGGGTTGCGAACTGCGGAAAGACGACATCGCGGGCGGCGAGGAGCTTTTTTGCACAGGCGATGTAGCTGACATCCGTGTAGCATTTGCGCGTGTAGACCGGGAAATCCGTCTGGCCTTCAACCTGGGCTTTCTTGATTTCGCTGTCCCAGTACGCGCCCTTCACCAGACGGATCATCAGGCGATGTCCGCTGCGGCGGCCGAGATCGATCAGATAGTCCAGAACCTTGGGCGCACGGCGTCCATAGGCCTGCACGACGATCCCGATGCCGTTCCAGCCGTCCAGTTCCGGGCAGTGGCACAGGTCTTCGATCAGGTCGAGCGAGAGGTCCAGACGTTCGCTTTCTTCGGCGTCGATATTGATGCCAATGTCATAGCGGCGGGCCTGAATGACGAGGTCTTTCAGCGTCTGACCAAGTTCTTTCAGCACGCGCTCGCGCTGGGCGAAGGCATAGCGCGGGTGCAGGGCCGAGAGCTTGATGGAAATCCCGGCTTTTTCGTAAACATTCGCACCGCGTGCGGTCTGGCCGATCACATCGATCGCGCGCTCATAGTCACGGCGATAGCGCAGGGCGTCGGCTTCGGTCATCGCCGCTTCGCCGAGCATGTCGTAAGAGTATTTGAAGCCACGGTCCTCGGGGGCTGCGCTGACCTTGCGGGCGTCCTCGATCGTCTCGCCGATGACGAACTGCTCGCCCATCATACGCATGGCGATGTCGAGCGCTCGACGCACCAGCGGCTGTCCGCCACGTCCGACGAGGCGGAACAGGGTTGCGGCAAGACCCTCATCGGTGTCGTTGGTCAGCTTGCCGGTCAGCATCAGGCCCCATGAGGCCGCATTGACGAAAACTGATTTCTTGCCGCCGACATGGGACAGCCAGTCCCCCGTGCCGATCCGGTCGCGGATCAGGGCGTCGCGCGTTGCGGCATCGGGGATGCGCAGGAGGGCCTCGGCCAGACACATCAGCGATACGCCCTCGGCGGAGGACAGGGAGAACTCCTGTACGAGTGCTTCGACGCCGCCCGGACGACGCTGCGCCCGCAATGTGCCGGTCAGGTGGCGCGCGACATCGGATGTGTTCTGCTGTTCCGTTTCGGTCAGCGTGGCCTGTTCGATCAGGGGAAGGATGCAGTCCGCCTCGGGCCTGCGCATGTCTGCGGCGATGGCCTGACGAAGGGAGGAGCGGACTGGATAGGACGGCACAACAGATGACATGGATTCAGCCTCGAACATGACACTCGGTCCGAGTTCTATAATCGTATATGATTTTCAATAGAATATATGAAATGAGGGTCAGATCATTTTTATACCGTTTCGGATCCTGACGTCTTCCTTTCCCCGAAACGCTCGCGCCATGTCGGGAGGGGTGCGCCACCGGGAAGCGGGGCAGCTTCATACACGCCGCGGGCGATCGCGCGGGCGGTGACCTGCGTGGCAGCGTGAAGGATTTCGGTCCATTCCTGACCGATTGGCTCGGGTTTTTCGGCGGTTGAGACGCCGATCATGGCGTCGCCATCCAGTGGAAGATGGGCTGGAAACACGCCCCGCGCTACGCCATCCTGCGCCAGAATGGCGAGGCGTTTCGCCTGCGTCTTGGTGAGGGTGGCGTCTGTTGCGACGAGGCCGATCGTGGTGCCCGTGACGGACGCCCATTTGGAGCGCAGGCGCAGATCCTCGACGCTCAGATGTGCGGGCATGCCCAGACGGCCGAATTCCTTTCCCTGCTCGAAAGGCGCGCTCCAGAAATGAGGGCCATCGCCGATCGTGGCTGTTCCGACGGCATTGACGGCGACCAACGCGGCTACGCGGTGTCCAGCGGGTGTGATCGTGCTGGCCGACCCCAGCCCCCCGCGCAGTGTGGCCGTCGTCGCACCGGTGCCTGCACCGGCCGTGCCAAGTCCGAAGACCCCGCTGCGAGCGCTCGTTGCGGCCTGATGACCCATTTCAGCATAGGGGGAATAGCGGCCCCAGGTCGTCTGTCCACCCGGTGGCAGATCGTAAAGACTGGCCTGCACCACGATGGGTACGCGAATGGTGCTGGGCGGCAGCGGGGTCTTGCCGAACTGCTCCCGCAGCCACGCCTGCACCCCCGTTGTCGCGTCCAGCCCATAGGTCGATCCGCCGGACAGGACGACGGCATGGATGTGCCCGACCAAGTTTTCAGGCTCCAGCAGAGCTGTTTCCCGCAGGGCCGGCGCGCCGCCCGGAAAGCTGCCGGAGGCGATGACGGGACGATCGAACAGAATGGCCGTCACTCCCGTACGCAGGGTCAGATCCTGACAATGGCCGACGCGGATGCCGGGAATGTCGGTGAGAAGGTTCAGACAGGTCATGACGCCTCGCGGGTCAGTAGGTGTTTTCAAGAAGCGCCTTTGTGGCGGGCTGGGTTGGGGCCGCCAGAATGTCCGATGCTGGACCGGATTCTACAATCCGGCCGTGATCCAGAACGGCGATATGGTGCGACAGATGACGGATGACGGCCAGATCGTGACTGACGAAAACATATGACAGGCCGTGCCGCTTCTGAAGATCCAACAGCAGGTTCAGGACGATGGCCTGTGTGGAGACATCCAGCGCGGAGACGGCTTCATCGGCGATGATGACGGAAGGGCGCGTGATCAGGGCGCGGGCGAGGGCGATCCGCTGCTTCTGGCCGCCGGAAAAGGCTCTCGGGTAGCGGTTGGTGATATCGGCGGAAAGGCTGACGTCATGGAGGGCTGTTCGGATGCGTGCGTCTCGATCCGGGACGGGACCGAGCGCTTCCCCCACGATATCGCTGATCGTCTGGCGCGGATCGAGCGCTCCAGCCGGGTCCTGAAAGATCATCTGGATTGCGGAGCGGATTTTCTTCCGCGCAGGTGCTGAAGCGGTCGCGAGATCCTGTCCCTGATACAGGATCTGCCCTTCATCCGGGACGACGAGGCCACTGAGGAGGCGGCACAGGGTGGATTTTCCGCTTCCTGAGGCTCCGATGATCCCGAGCGTTTGGCCTGATTGTAGATCGAGGCTGATATTTTTCAGAATGGGCGAGGGCGCGCGTCGCGTGAAGGAGAAACCCTGTCGGCTTCTCTGACCATAAGTTACATTTCGGGCCTGAAGGATCATGGTCATGACGGTGCTGTAAAAACGGGCAGGGGTGTGAGCGGTATGCGGGCAGTTCCGTGCAGGGACATGGCCAGAAGCGCCTGCGTGTAGGGATGGCGGGGGGCACCAAACACGGAGGCGGTTGGGCCCTGTTCCACGCAGGTGCCATCTTTCATGACCAGAACATGATCGGCGTGACGGCGTACCAGTCCAAGGTCATGGGAGATCATGAGGACGGCCATGCCGTGCGTTTCGCAGCGACGGGTCACGAGCGCCATAATGGCCGCCTGGGTTCGGGCGTCGAGCGCAGTGGTGAATTCGTCCGCGATCAGGAGTGCGGGCTGGCAGGCCAGCGCCATTGCCAGAAGGACGCGTTGTCTCTGGCCGCCGGAAAGCTGATGGGGGTAAGCGCGTTCGTTCACGCCTGCTTTAGACAGGCCGACCTGTTCCAGGAGTATCCGCGTCTGTGCGCCGATTTCACGATGGGAGAGTGTCGTGTGAAGGCGGAATGTATCGCCGATCTGCGCGCCGATACGCCGCGTGGGATTCAGCGCCGTCATGGGTTCCTGAAAGACCATGGCCAGTCTTTTACCGCGGATCTTGCACCAGTCCGGTTCGGAGAGTGTGGAAAGCTCCATATTTTCAAGCCGGATGCTTCCCTGAGCCTGAAAGTCGGGAGGCAGCAGTCCCATCAGGCTTAGTGCGAGGGTGGATTTTCCGGAACCGGACTCTCCGGTGACGGCAAGGATTTTTCCCGGTTCAAGCGCGAAGGAAAGGTTGTGCAGGATTGGCCGGGCAAGGCTCTGGACGCTCAGGGCATGGACATGGAGCAGGGGCATCATGGGGTTTGCTCTTCATGAGCGGCATCAAGAGCATCCCGCAGGCCATCCCCGAGCATGTTGAAGCCCAGCACGAGCAGCATGATCGTTAGCCCCGGTATGGCGACCAGCAGCGGATGATCGAAGATATGGATCTGATACGAGGCCAGCGCGCGTCCCAGATTCGGTCGCGGCGGAGGGGCACCCAGACCGAGATAGGACAGCCCCGCATCGGACAGGATTGCGAGGGCCAGCGAGGAGGTCGCCTGAACCGTCAGAAGCGGCAGGATGTTGGGCAGGACATGTCGGCGCATGATGTAAACAGGGCCGCGTCCGGCCAGTCTGGATGCGGCGATATAGTCCTGGATCAGGATTGAGCGTGCGGCCTGCCGGGTGATACGGATCTGGGCGGGAAGGCCGAAGAGGGCGATGGCGAGGATTTCGCCGGTTGCGGAGGCTCCAAGAGCCGTGACGAGCAGGGCGGCGATCAGGACGGGTGGGAAAGCCAGACCCAGATCGGCCAGACCCATAATGGATCGGGCAGGTCTGGCTGCGGCGATCAGGCCCAGCACCGTCCCCACAATCGTGGCGAGGCAGACTGAGATTACTGCGATCGTCACGCTGTTGAAGGCTCCGGTCAGCACATGGACCATAATGTCCCGGCCGAAAGGATCGGTTCCGAGCGGATGTAACAGCGATACGGGGGCGTAACGGTGCATGACGTCGATGGGGGGGGCTTGATCGCCATTAAGCAGGGCTATGAGGGTCGCGGGTAACAGCACGATCCCGAGCAGGATGCCGCCCGCCCGGAGCGCCCGGTTGGGGTGGGTCGTCATGACTCTGTTCCAAGGCGTGGATCCAGCCAGCGCACGAGGGCCGTCATCAGGACATTGAGGATCATCACTGCCGTGACGATCAGCATGACGAGGTTCTGCACCACGGGAATGTCGCGCTGGTTGACCGCTTCCAGCAAAAGCTTTCCGCAGCCGGGCAGGCTGAAGACGCTCTCGACGATGATTGTTCCCGTTACCAGAACTGGAAGCTGGATTCCGGCCAGTGTCAGGACGGGGATCAGGGCGTTGGGGAGTGCGATGCGCCACAAAACCCCGCCTCTGCTGTAGCCCTGAGCCCGGGCCGTGCGTATGAAATCCTGCGACAGGGTCTCGATCAGGGAGGAACGCATGAAACGGGCTGTGATGGCGGCCTGCGGGATGGCAAGGGCGATGGCGGGAAGGGTGAGGGCCCTGAGTGCCGGAGCGATACCCTCGCCCCAGCCAGGGAAACCGCTGGAGGGCAGCCAGTGCAGGGTCAGGGAGAACAGGAATGTCATCATCATGGCCAGCCAGAAATCCGGGATGGATTTGAAAAGCTGGATGACGCCCATCAGGCCGTTATCGAGGGCGGTTCCGCGATTTGCGGCGGCCATTGTGCCAAGGGGAATGCCTGTGCCGAGAGACAGCAGCATCGCCAGCAGGATCAGGGGCAGACTGCTTTGCAAGCGTTCGCCGATCAGCCTGCTGACGGGGACGTCATAGATGTAACTCCGGCCCAGATCACCGTGCAGAAACGCGTTGATCCAGTGCGCGTATCGCGAGGGCAGGGATAACTCCAGCCCTAACTGGTGATGCAGGGCGGTCAGGCTTTCGGGGCTTGCATCCAGTCCGAGCATGACCGCCGCCGGGTCGCCGGGCAGGAGGTTCATGGCTGCGAAAATGACGAGGCTTGCGACGATGAGGAGAAGCAGCCGTTCCACCGGGATGCGGAAAATATCCATGCCTGTCATGGTGCCCAGAAAACGCCTGCGACCGGGCAACCTGCGATGGGCTGGTTTGTCCATAGCCCCCTGAGGTGCCGGTTCATGACGGTTTCGCGTGGGATCGCGAACAGGAAGACATTGGGTTCGTCCTGTGCAAGCTGTTCCTGCATTTCCATGGAAAGCTGATGCCGCGTGGTCGTATCCGCTGTGGCTTCGTATTGCTCCGCGAGGGCGTGGAACACCGGGCTGTGGTAGTGGAAATAGACCGGCGTGCGGTCATAGATCGTGATGTCATGGGGTTCGGTATGGGCGATGACGGTCATGTCGAACTGGCCCTGTCCGTAGACCTGACCCAGCCATGTCGGCCATTCCACGGGCTGAAGCGTCACATTCAGCCCGACCTGTTCCAGATAGGCGGCAATGAGCTCACTGCTGTCGCGCGCATAGCCGATGGGCGGGAAGGTCAGCGTCAGATGCGTGCCGGGTGCGACGCCCGCCTCTTTCAGCAGGGCGCGGGCATGGTCCGGGTCGTAGGGATAGCGGTCGGGCAGGGCGACGTAATCGGGATCGTCCGGCGCCATGTGGGATTGCAGGAGCGTTCCGTCTCCGTCGGCCACGGCCTGAAGCAGCGCCTTGCGGTCAACGGCCTGCGCGATAGCCTGCCGGACACGGAAATCGCTGAACGGGCGGCGGGCGTTGTTGAGCGCGAGAATGGCTTTGAAGGGAAAACTGCCCCTGACCACGGCAAGGTTTGCGTTCCCGGAAAAGCGGCTCAGGATTTCCCGCGACGGAAAGGACGGATAGGCATCCAGCTCCCCGGCCAGCAGCGCGTTACTGGCCGAGAGCGGATCAGGCATGAAGCGGAATGTCACCGATCGCAGGGCAGATCTGGCGCCCCAGTAATCCGGGTTACGGTTCAGGGTCAGGTGGTCGCCGCGTCGCCATTCTTCGAAAACGAACGGTCCTGTGCCGATGGGATGGCTGATGTTCTGCGCCACGGAGGCTGGCGAGAGAATGGCGGCATCGTTCCATGCGAGCTGATAGAGAAAGCTGCCGTAAGGATGCTGGAGCCGGATGCTGACATGCAAGCTGTCGGGGCATGAGATGTCGGCGATCTGGCTGAAGATGGCCCTGTGCGGGTTGGTGCTGTCCGCCGCACCGGCACGGAGCAGGGAAAACTTCACGCTGTCGCAGGTCAGGTTCGTGCCATCATGGAAATGCACGCCGTCATGAAGCGTGAAGTCATACGTCAGGCCGTCTGGTGAGACGTGCCAGTTTTGCGCCAGAAGGGGCGTGAGGGCGCCCTGTTCGTCCAGCCGCATCAGGCCTTCATAGATATTGTCATACGTCACCATTCCGATGGCTTCGCTGGAGCCACGCGTCGGGTCCAGGCCGGGCGGTTCGATGGCCAGACCGATCGAGAGCGTATCGCGTGGGTCGGCTGCCTGCGATGTTCCGGGGATCTGAGACGCCGAAAAACCGATCGCCAGAACAGTCAAGAAGGTAGGCACGGTTTTCAATCAGGCGCTCCGCAAATATGCCGCCTCAGGGCGCAGGATCACGGAAAATAGGGTGTTAGACGTCTGAGTGAAAGGGGGGCTTTTCAGGGGCGCGGGGTCGTGCTGGCGATCCGGGCGGCGAGCTGTTCGACGAGGGTGCGGGTCAGGGCGACCTTGCCCCCATCTGTGGCAACCGCGCCCTGCGCGGTGAATGAGCCCCGGCTGTGCAGGATTGGCTGGTGTTCGTCCGAGGGGATCAGCGCCCAGTCGGCATCCAGCGCACCCTGACCGGAGGTGTCGAGATCCAGCCGACTGATATTGACCGCAAGACGCAGGGCTGGTGTTTCGGCCAGAGGTTGTGTGGTGACGACATAGTTCGGCCAGTCCTGTCCCAGATGGGCAGACAGAAGATCCGTCACACCCTGTGACAGGCGGCTTCCCCAGCGCCCGTTGGGGCTGCGGTCAAGCTGGTCACCGTGGCGTGTCAGGATGTCCTGACTGTCGAGATAATCTGGAAGGGTGACATGCGACACGCTAAGCACCGATGCCGAAGCAGGGAGTGCGGCATTGTTCTGTGCAATGGCGGGTGCGCCGAGCGTGTAGAACTGGACGGGAGGTGCGGCACAACCTGCCACTGTTGCGAAGGCCAGAAGGGCTGCGGATCGTGTCATGAGCCGTGTCACGGGTTTGGTCTCCGGAAGAAAAGCGGGGAGGCGGAACTGTCTGCTCATGGCCGGCGTCCCGTGAGGAGGAGCTGCGGATTGCGTTCCACGTCCGTGGCGAAACCGCGCAGGGCGGAGGCTGCGGCGGCGATGTCCCGCAGGCTCGCTTCAAGATTGGCGCGGTCCGCCGAACGCGGGGAGGTCATGTTTTCCAGATTGGCGAGGCTCTTCGTGGCCTGCTGGACGGCTTCGTTGCTGTTCAGAAGGACAGTGTGGAGCTCATGGCCGCGTGTGTTGAGCTGGGCCGTGCCCTCATTGGCCAGCTTGTCCACGCTGAGCAGCGTGCGCGTCAGGGCGGGTTCAAGCTCTGTGACCGTCTTGCGCGCGGCATCGACCATGTCCCGGCTGTGATCGGAGGTTTCGCGGATGCTTTGCACCAGCGCAGGCAATTCCTTGTCGAGCTGGTCCGAAAGCTGCCGGACGGAGGCCAGCGTTGCGTCTGCGTTTTCACCGATCTGCTTGAGCGGCAGGTCCTGAAGGCTCTGCGTCATGGCGGCGATGGTTGACTGCTTGGTCGGGATCTCGGTGACATGCGCGATATCGGGGTGCAGCACGGCCGGAGTGGAGGGTGAGAAGTCCAGATCGATTTCAGACGTGCCGGTAACGAAGCTCTTGAGGTTCATCTCACCGCGCAGCCCCTGCTGGACGAGGTCTTCCATGCTGGGGCGGTGATGGCTGTTGTTCGTCAGGATGATGTTGTCCGGCCGCATGGTGACGAAGACGGGAATATAGGCGTCTTTCGTGGCGGGATTGTATTCGATCACGACGCGATCCACTGCGCCGACCTGTACGCCCCGGAACGTGACGGGAGCGCCAACGGTCAGACCTGAAGAAGCGCCATGGAACACAAGAACGGCTTTTTCCGTCCGGCTGAAAGGATGGAAATTGCCGAACAGGACGAACGCTGCGACGAGCAGGCCTGTCCCCCCAAGGACAAAAGCACCGACAAGAGCCTGCCTGTTCATCACGTGTTTCCTTCTTCGTCGCGTTCACGGTGCATGAAGGCATGCACCTGTGGGTCCGTACAGTTGTCCCGCAGGTCGCGGGGAGAGCCATGGGCGATCGGGGTTTTTGTCCTGGGGTCCAGGAAGATGCCGTCATCGGCGATATGGAAGAGGCTCGGCAGTTCATGGCTGACGATGATGATCGTCGCGCCAAGCCCGTCGCGCAGGTTCAGGATCAGATCATCGAGCCGCACGGAGGTGATCGGGTCGAGACCTGCGGAGGGTTCGTCGAAAAACAGGATGTCCGGATCGAGCGCGAGGGCGCGGGCCAGCCCGGCGCGCTTGCGCATTCCGCCGCTGATTTCGGAAGGGTAAAGATCAATCGCCTGTAACATGCCGACGAAGCCGAGTTTCAGCTCTACCAGTCTGCGGATCACGGCGGGTTTGAGATCCGTGAACATCTGAAGCGGCAGGGCAATGTTCTCGCCGATCGTCATGGAACTCCAGAGCGCGCCGCTCTGGAACAGCACGCCGAAGCGGTGGTTCAGATCCGTGCGATGGGCTTCGTCTCCGGCCCAGTAGTTCTCATCTCCGACGTGATATTCGCCAGCGGACGGGCGGAGCAGGCCGATCATGCTTTTGAGAAGCGTGCTCTTGCCGCAGCCCGAGCCACCCATGACGGCGAAGATACTTCCCTTGCGCACATCGAGCGAGATGTTCTTCTGGATGACCTTGGGGCCGAAAGAGAGCGTGACATCGCGTAGGGAGAGGACGGTCTGGGATTGGTCAGGCATGTCGGTCAGATCCCCAGAACATCGGCGATGACGGCAAAAATGGCGTCAATTGCGATAACGCCCACGATCCCCACGACCACGGCCCGTGTGGCCGCGATGCCGACATCAGCGGCGGAACGTCCGGCTTTCAGGCCGATCCGGCAGCTTGTCAGACCGATAAAGGCACCGAAGACGAGGCTTTTGGTGAAGCCGAAAATGAACTGCCCGATCCCGAAAGCGGTAATTGTCTGATGGAAATAGCCTGCGGCCGTGATGTCCAGCATGGAGATGGCCACGACGAAGCCACCCAGCATGCCGATGAGGCATCCGTACAGGTAGAGGAAGGGCATCGTGATGATCAGCGACAGGACAGCTGGCAGGATCAGGTAGGTCGAGGTCGGGATACCGAAAACGTTCAGGGCGTCGATTTCCTCGTTGCCCTGCATGGTGGAAATCCGCGCGGCATAGGCGCCCCCTGTGCGCCCGGCCATGATGATGGCAGTCATGACGGCGGCCATTTCGCGCACCATCGCTATACCGACCAGACTGGCAACATAAATGCCTGCAGCAAATTTCTGGAGTTCGACCGCACCCACGAATGCCAGGATCGCACCGATCAGAAAATTGACGATGCCCACGATCAGCAGGGCATAAGGGCCTGCATCACTGGTATTGGCCAGAAGATCGACCATGCGCATCCGGCTTCGTCCAAGGACAGTCTGCACTGCGCCCTTTGCCGTTAGGGCACCCAGTTCGGATACCACGCCGACTTCTGACATGGAGGCGATGGCGTGGCCGCCCACGGTTTCCAGAAATGGGGCGCGGGGCTTTTTGTGGTGGACCGGGTCGTCAGGGGCTTCCGGAAGGAGTTCCAGCAACTGGCGCATCGGGCCGGGCAGCGTCTGCATGTCCAGACTGATGCCGGCATCATGGGCGACGCGTTTGAGATCCCACAGGAAGGCCACCAATCCTGTATCCCAGGCCTGGACATCAGAGGTCTGGAAAGACAGATGCGCGCCGGGAGCCTTTTTTAGCCCGTCTTTTGGGAAAACCGGGATGTTGCCAGTCCGGGCCTGCCATGTTCCGCTGAGCACCATGACCGGCGCAGTCTGCTCACCCTGCAGATGCCATTGTGGCGTTCTGTCTGTAGGCTGTGCGGCAGATGGGCCTGTCTTGGTCTGGTCTGTCATGGCCTCTGTATTTCTGGTTCTGACATTCCCGGCACCTTGAAAAGCGGAGAGGCTGGCAGAACGCGACATTTGAAAACAACTGGTTATGGGCAAGATGCGACGGGCATCCTGCCACTTTCTTGAAGGGCACCTTATCGGCTGCAGGCAAAAGATCAATGCTCAGGAAAGCCGCGAAGCCCGTGCTAAGGCATCAGGGGGATTTATGCTCTGTTCCTGAAGTGATGGCTGCATGTTACGGACATATTTCTGATATGATCGATCTGTCACGATTTGGACTTTGAAAACCTGTATGGCCAGCCAGATTTCCCTGATTGTTCCTTTCTACAACGAAGAAGCTGCCATCACGCATTTCGTGCGGAGCATCATACCTGTTCTTGATGGTACTCCGGAAACGGACTGGGAAATCGTCTGCGTGGATGACGGCAGCAGCGACGCAACGCTGCGCGAACTGATCGGGCTTTCGGAAACCGACAGGCGTTTCAGAGTGCTCGAACTGTCGCGTAATTTTGGGAAGGAAGCGGCTCTGACGGCTGGTCTCGATGCTGCGACAGGGGAGGCAGTCATTATCATTGATGCCGACCTTCAGGATCCTCCCGAAATCATTCCAAAGATGGTTCAATTCTGGCGTGAGGGCGCGGAAGTCGTCTTGGGAAAGCGGATCGACCGCTCTACGGACAGCATCCTCAAGCGCAGGACGGCATCCTGGTTCTACTCACTGCATAATCGGCTCGCGCATATTCAGATTCCGGAAAATGTAGGGGATTTCCGGCTGATGGATCGATGTGTGGTCGATGCACTCAAAAGATTGCCAGAACGTCAGCGCTTTATGAAAGGCCTTTTCGCATGGGTAGGCTTCCGAACGGTCACGATTGATTATGTCCGGGCGCCCAGAGCGGCAGGAATGACGAAATTCTCGGGTTATTCCCTATGGAATTTTGCGCTTGAAGGCTTCACAAGCTTCTCTTCTGTTCCCATCCGGCTTTGGACGTATCTCGGAACAATGGGGGCAATGCTAGCTATCCTCTATGCGCTTTTCATCGTCTTCAGGACAATCGTATGGGGCAATCCTGTACCAGGCTATGCGTCCCTGTTTGTGGCGATCATCTTTTTCAGCAGTGTGCAGATCATCAGTATTGGCATGCTGGGCGAGTATATCGGACGAATTTACATGGAGACCAAGCAGAGGCCCATTTACGTATTGCGACGTACTTACTGACTGCAGCCATATCAGTGAAGTACGTCGCTGGGGCGCCTGTCAGTCCAGCTTGTGTAACCTCAATCCAAGAAGAGCCACACCGAGCAGACGAGGGTCTTTCCCAATCTGAATGGGATTGCTGATCTGGAGTTGCAGGCTGACGGCATTTGTACTGGATGGGATGGCAAAACTTGTTTCGTAGTCAGCTTCGTTTGGCTGAACATCCCAACCGGCGATCTGTTTGCCGTCCAGAAAAACTGTAACATGCTGGGGTTTGCCGGGCGTAGAGCGCATCCGAAGCCCAAGAGACGCGGTATGAACGTCTGCTGGCAAATGAAAATAGAGAGAAGGGTCGGTCGTCTCGCTCCATACACCCCAATCCTCTGGATGGGACCATCCGCCAGCCAGAATTTCTTCGCTCTTTTGCTCGGAACCGGCAGTAAAGATTTGCTGGTCTACAGGGATTGTGGCTGCTTCAGGCACGTCTGAGAGATATGCCGGAAGCGGGATATCAGATGAGACGCAGAACGTAGCTTTGTCCCTGACGCCACAGTGAGCGTTTTCGAGGGCTGCCCAGTGGATTGCGTGAATTTGCTGAGAGGCACCGGTCAGAATGACAAGGGTCTGCTTGTCCAGAGGGTGAGGGCGTTCTGTAGAGGCCTGGCATGCGGTTTCAGGCGACAGTCGCGCCGTATACATCGTATTGACCGTGGCGTTCTGTCGAGCGGCTGCATAAATGAATGGCATGACGTAAGGCGAATTGACGCCGTCGCATTCCAGTCGCGGATGGATCTCAATCCTGTTGAAAGGGCGCATCAGTGAGAAAAACCGCTCATCTTCGTGCGTCGCTGGAGCGAGAAGCCCTATTTCCGCCTGATGATCACCAGTACGGATGTCCCGTGTATCACGCCACTGAAGGGCAATTCCTGCAAGCATGATGAGTGGCCAGGCCCTCGGCCAGGCACGGCACAGGCCATAGACGGCCCCCAGCATTATCAGATAGGCGACCGGCCAGAACATTCGCCCTGAGGAGCGCATCTGCTCCGCCCCAGGAACCCTGAAATGGGTTAGGAGTACTGGAATATGAAGGAAATAGACCCGGTTCGAGGCAGCAATAACTGTCAGTGCGAGACAGGCCAGAAGAAGTCCCGCATGCTGCTTGGGAAGCTGCGTCACAAGCGCAAGGCCTCTGCGCCTCAATAATAGCATCGCCAGCAGCAGTAAGACGCCAGCCCCAAGATATTGATAGCCTTCATATTGGCCACCTGTTGCTTCGACCGGGCCGCCAGAAACGAACGGGAAAAGGCTGGAGTGCACTGGCCAGAACGGTGAGGCGAGGTTCATGGAATAGAACCCATAGCCACCTCCGCTTGATCCTCCCCAGTAGCCCAGAAATGATCCAATGATGATAATGCTCAACCCGGATACCGCTGTGGCGATTGTCGCAGTTCCACAGGTCCGCCAGCTTCTGTCCCGCAGCAGGAACGTCAGGGGAACCGCCCCAAGGATGGCGCCTGCCATGACCATCAGATAGGGATGTACCAGCAGGGTCAGGGTTGTCAGAGCGGCCAGTATCCAGACTGGCCCACGGCCAGCACCTGGTCGCGTAGCTCTGAAATACAGGCCGATCGCCAGAAGCAGGATCCATTGCCCGCAAAGCGCAGCGTGACCAATTCTGTTCAGGAATGTCGGGAAGCAGGCGCTTAGAACTGCGATGGTAATCGCAGGAAGCAGGCGCTTTTCGCCAAGAGAACGCAGCGCAAAAACGGCACAGACCGGTTGAAGTGTCCAGCAGAGCGCCAGATAAAGCGTTATTCCCTGCATCATATTCGGAAAAAGCGGATGTACGACCTTCAGAAATAACGCTTCCAGAGGAATACTGTCTGTCAGGGCGATATTCGTTCCCGAGGGTGCATCAAGCTGTTGGTCCATCAGGATGGGCCAGTGCCATCCTTCCCTCAGAAAATAGATCTGGCCGATGATATGTTGCAGAAAATCGCCGTGATCAGTCTGGACTGAGGCCGGAACCTGTCCACCGATCAGGGAAAGTGGAAAGCACTGCAATGCCTGAAACAGACCAAACAACAGTGACAGTGTGTATATCACAGGTGCGCTTGTGAATGACGGAAGGGCTTGGTGCTTCTTGAACAAATGACACCACTCTCACTGAAGAACAGTTTGCAGGAATGATTGGCGTCATACAGGAGAAGCAGCCTTGAAACCATGACTGATGAAACATATCAGCGACATTCTGTTGCGTACTCGAAAAAAACAGCTAGTGTTCCGGTTCCGCAGGATGGGTGGGGAAAAACAGAAAACATGTCGGACATGCTCGCTGGGACAGATCGTATTTTTATGAAACGACGTCAGGTTCTTCTTGGAGGAGCCGCTCTCTGTGTCAGCCAGGTTGCCGCTTGTGCCGGACCCGGTAAACCTTACTCCGGAGTAGATTCTCTGGTACGCGCCGCCGTCAAAAAAGGCGAGGCTCCGGGCGTTGTTGTCGCCATTGGCCATGACGAAAAGATCGTGCATCGCTTTGTATATGGCAGGCGCGCGCTTGTTCCGACCCCAGAGCCTCTGGACTGGGACACGCATTTCGACATGGCGTCCCTTACCAAACCGACCATGACAGCGCTGGCAGTCATGCAACTGGTTGAACGCCAGAAGCTTCAGATCGATGATCGTGTCAGTCAGTATCTCCCTGAATTTTCTGTAAATGGAAAAGGCGATATTACCATTCGCCTGCTTCTGACCCATTATTCCGGATTGCCACCTGATATTCCCCTGAATGATCCTTGGAGTGGCAAGGCTGAGGGGAGCAGGCGGGTCTTGACGTCGCCGCTCATAAATCCGCCGGGCGAGAAATTCGTTTATAGTGACATCAATTACATTGCACTGGGGCTTCTGGTTGAAAAACTGAGCGGCCTGTCACTCGATCTGTATGCCCGCC
This sequence comes from Gluconobacter sp. Dm-62, assembly GCF_018256155.1. Classification (GTDB taxonomy): domain Bacteria; phylum Pseudomonadota; class Alphaproteobacteria; order Acetobacterales; family Acetobacteraceae; genus Gluconobacter. The sequence goes on along the minus strand of NZ_JAERLY010000005.1, from coordinate 160,821 downwards.
TCAATATCCTTGACCCGCTGGGCATGACGAATTCCGGGTATCTCCCAGCAGTCAGTCTGCGCCCTGTCATTGCTCCAACGCAATATGACGAACAGGGTGTGATGCTACGTGGTGTGGTTCACGACCCAACTGCCCGCAGGATGGGAGGAGCCGTCGGGAATGCGGGGCTGTTCTCCGATGCGAAGGATATGTCAGTTTACGCGCAGGCCCTTCTGGATCGCCTTAAAGGGCGTCCGAGCCATTTTCCTTTGCGTCAGGACACTCTCAAACTCATGATCACGCCTCAACAGCCGGCAGGTAAGACCGAGCTTCGGGGACTGGGCTGGGATATCGACACCCATTATTCTTCTCCGCGCGGCGATGTGTTTTCCTATCACTCCTTCGGTCATACCGGTTTTACGGGAACGTCTCTCTGGATTGACCCGGACAGTGACAGCTATGTGCTGATCCTCACCAACCGGGTGCACCCCTCAGGCGGGCACAGCGTCGTGCAATTACGCCATGATATCGCGACGGCAGCCGGAAGGGCCCTTGGTCTTTCTGCGCCTGTCTGAGTGATGAGTACCGGGCTTTTACGGAAGATACTGTATGCCCACGAAAGGATGAACCGGATCTTTGGTGCATGACGAGGGAAACAGTCCGACCAGTTTCCTGACATGCTGTGCCAGAGCATCCCGGTTAGCCGTAATGCGCGTTCCTTCAGCCTGACGCACCGCATCGCTCTGTGCAAGAAGATCGCCAGCGTATCCGACTTCCCGGGCCATTTCCGCATCCGGTAGCGCGGAAAGCGGTACGAACTGGACCGGCAGATTGAGCGTCTGGGCCTTGGTATGGCTCGTGTCTGCCTGAAGTCCGAAAACGGGCATCGTGCCGGAATTGCTGACCGAAAAACTCCCTGAAGACGTAAAACTTCCAGTTAGGGACAGCGTTACCGGCCCCGAGATCATGGCTACGACCGGGTCGGGGACCTGCTGATTGCACTGGAGGACCCGAACATTCGTGTCAAACCCCCGTTCTTGCTCGGCTGTCCACTCCTGCACATGGGACGTGCTGACAACGCCTGTTTTCGTCAGATCCATCTGGATGCCCGAAATGGCTTCGCTGATCGTGACGGGAGCAGGAGACCCGGCTGAACATCCACCAAGGAGAGCAGAAGCCAGGATTGTACAACCGACAAAAATGCCGTTCCTCATACGCCCCTCACTTCTGCAAGAAGCGCGTCAAACCCTTCGCCATTCGGTGATGTTCCCGGAATGCCGATCCAGTTCTGGCGCGACAGCAGGCCATAGGATTCGTCGGCAATTTTGGTGAATGTGTCCCACGGCATGAATGTGCGCGTGCCCCACGTATTGAAGAAAAGTCCTTCAGGATCGTAGCCTACAAGCGCAATGGCATGCCCCCCCACCGGCGTCCTGTTGGAAATGGCGTTCCAGTCCCATGTTGCTCCCAGCGGCAGGTCCATGAATCCCTGCGGCACCTGAATGCCAGCGAGCACACCTCCGAGATAACAGATACCGCGGCGGATACTCTCACAGTCCTGCGGATCGATCGTGCCGTAAGCCGTCAGGTAATCCAGTGTCTGACCTGGACGATGCAGACCTTCGCGCAGCCAGAAATTCAATTCGTCCAGCAGGACCGTACCGTTGTCCCGCGCACCTGTCTGCGGGTCGAAGCCGGTAACGGCAGCATAGTTGTTCAGCACCATGTCCGTGGATAGTACAACCAGTGCCTGTGCGGCGTGAGTCCATGTGGCCGTCAGGGCAGCATGAGCGGCGAATGCACAGCAGCCATATCGGTCGTTTCCCCACATCTGATAGGGCACGCTGTTGGACCAGTCCTTCTGCGTGGGAACAGTGGGGAGGCGTGCGGCCAGCATAGGGGCAAGACGGTAGGTTCGCAGATCATGCTTGGGCGCAAGTTTGCCAAGGCATCGTGACATGGACAACTCCGGCAGAAATATGAATACAGGAGCGGCTCAGGTGAACCATTCCTGTACTCGGTTTATGGGATGGGGAAGGCGGCGGAGCGTCAGGCGCCCTGATAAATCCGGGCGCGGATCAGTTCAGGCGACTGCGACGTGGCCGCAAAAGGAACGGCCGTGACACCTGCGAGGGCTTCGATCAGCGGGATCATGGCGGAAACCGTCGACATATAGCCTGCCGTTGACGGTGAGTAGACCTTCACGATCGGCATTGCGATGGTGAGCAGGGTCTGTAGATCAGTCCCCAGGCTCTTTGCCCAGTCCTTGCCGGTCGTCACAGTAATGGAGCCGTTCGAATTGGCGGCGACCTGAGCGGTCACGCTCTTGATCTGTGCAATCAGGTTGTCGAACTGGGCCTTGTCGCTGTCGGAAAGATGGCTTTCCAGTTCCGGAATGCTCTCGATGGCCTGAACCGCATAGGCGATGGCAGCGGCGTCACTGCTCAGGGCCTGGGTGTTGAAGGTGGTTGTGCTGCCAGTTGTGGTGCAGGCGCTCGTAGAGGCAAGAAGAACGACGCCAAGGCTCAGTGCAATAAGACGGTTACGCATCAATTAATGCTCCAGAAATAAAAAAGCCGCCCGAAAGGCGGCTGTGAATTTTGAAAATGAAATTGTATTCAGGCAGGCTACACGATCGGCCAGAAATTTATTCGGCGCGCCGGGGAGCCTCATTGGCTTTTGGATGTGTTGAGACTTTGTCCAGCCCCAGCTTTGCGGCTTCGTCCGCCCGTGAAGACCCGATGGGCACCATGATGGCTTTCGCGTCCGGCTGATAGGCACTGGTATTCCAGCCTTTTGCCTGAGCAATCGTACTGACAATGCGGAAGAGAGGCAGAAACTTCGAGTTGCTGGACGGTGGTTTCCAGAAGCGAAGAGCCAGAGCGGCCGCAGCAATCAGAAAAGTGATGATTGAAATGATATCGCCAGCATATCTGGCAGGCAGATAGGGCAGGATTGTCTGGAACAGTGATGTCCAGTCCATTGTTCTCTCCGGCTATGAAAAAACCGCCATGAAAGGCGGCTGTGCCAACACACCCTCCCGGTCTAGGGAGGGGCGTTCGCGCGCACCAAGGAGAAAATGGCGTCAAGCACCAACTGGCTAGTTTTGCGCCCTTTCCGGCTGTCGGTGCGGTTGTTTGACGATCCCTCGTGAACCCCATACGGTTCGGAATCAACACGAATGCTACAGGCGATTTCATGGCTTTCAATTTCAGGCTTGCCGCAGTTGTTGCGGTTTCAGCTTTTTCTCTTTCGGCTGAAGCGCATGCTGCCGCTACAAACCCGTTTTTCTCGGCAAGCACACTGCCCTTTCAGGCTCCCCGCTTCGATCAGATCAAGGACAGTGACTACGCGCCGGCGTTCGAGCGCGGAATGGCCGAGCATCTGCGTGAGATCAATGCGATTGCCAGTAATCGTGCGGCCCCGACATTCGAGAACACCATTGGTGCCATGGAACGCGCGGGCCAGACGCTCAACCGGGTGCAGATGACGTTTTATGGCGTCTATCAGGCCAATACGGATGATGCGCTGGACAAGGTACAGAGCCAGGAAGCGCCGCGTCTGACGGCTCATGAAGATGAAGTCTATCTGAATGCGAAGCTCTTCGCGCGCGTGAAGTCGCTGTATGACCGTCGGGAAAAGCTGACGCTGACTCTCGAACAGGCGCAGCTTCTGGATATTTATTATCAGCAGTTCGTGCATGCCGGGGCGCAGCTTTCCGCCGCTGACAAGACGAAGCTGCGTGCGATCAATACTCGTCTGTCCAATCTCGAGACGCAGTACGAACAGAAGCTGATTGCGAGTGCGAAGAACGGCGCGCTGGTCGTGGATAGCGAAAAGGCACTGGCAGGCATGGACGCCAATGGGATCGCTTCTGCTGCCAAAACCGCGCAGGAGCGTAAGCTGACCGGAAAATGGGTCATCCCGCTTCAGAACACGACGCAGCAGCCGGATCTGTCATCCCTGACGAACCGTGAAACCCGTCAGGCCCTGTTCGAGCAGAGCTGGACCCGGGCGGAAAAGGGGGACGAGAACGATACCCGCGCCACGATCGCCGAACTGGCGCAGCTCCGTGCCCAGAAGGCTGCACTTTTCGGGTATCCGAATTTTGCTGCCTATACGCTGTATGATCAGATGGCGAAGACCCCGGAATCTGCGGAAAACTTCATGCAGCAGCTTGTCCCGGCAACGGCTGCGGAGCAGAAACGTGAAGCCGGGGTTCTTCAGGCCACCATTCGTAAGGATGGCGACAGGTTTGACCTGAAACCCTGGGACTGGGAGCACTATTCCGCTCAGGTACGCCGCGCGAAGTACAATCTCGATCAGGATGAAATCAAGCCGTATTTCGAACTCAAGACGGTCCTTACAGATGGTGTGTTCTTTGCCGCCAACCAGCTTTACGGGATCACGTTCCAGCAACGGACGGATATCCCCGTCTATCAGCCGGATGTCATGGTCTTTGAAGTTCATGACAAAGATGGCTCTCCGCTTGGTCTGATGTATTTCGATTACTTCAAGCGGGACAACAAGTCCGGCGGCGCCTGGATGTCCAACTTCGTTGGGCAGTCAAAGCTGCTTGGTACGAAGCCTGTTATCTACAACGTTGCCAATTTCACCAAGGCGGCTCCGGGTCAGCCACAGCTCATTACATCTGATGATGTGACGACCATGTTCCACGAATTCGGTCATGCGCTGCATGGTTTGTTCGCGGATCAGACCTATCCGTCGCTCTCCGGTACCAGCGTGGCGCGGGATTTCGTCGAGTTCCCGTCACAGTTCAACGAGAACTGGGCGCTGGACCCGAAAGTGCTGTCGCATTACGCCCATCACTACAAGACCGGTGCTCCAATGCCGGCCGCTCTGGTCGAGAAAATCCGCAAGGCGTCGCATTTCAATCAGGGCTACGCGCTGGGTGAAATCGTTGCTGCAGCCGAGCTGGACATGAAATGGCACAGTCTGCCCGCAACGGCACAGCTTCAGGACGTGGACAAATTTGAAAGCGATGCGCTGAACAGCACGGGGCTGGACGTTGCAGCCGTTCCGCCGCGCTATCGTTCCAGTTACTTCCTGCACATCTGGTCCAACGGATATTCAGCTGGCTATTACGCTTATCTATGGACGGAAATGCTGGACCAGGACGTGTTCGCGTGGTTCCAGGATCATGGTGGCCTGACGCGCGAGAACGGACAGCGCTTCCGTGACATGATCCTCTCGAAGGGGCACACCATGGATTACGGCCCGATGTTCAAGGCCTTCTACGGCAAGGACCCTGATATCACGCCGATGCTGGTGCATCGCGGCCTCGTTTCAGAACAGAACAAGTAATTTGTTGTCGGGCGGAAAAATCTGGTCTTTTCCGCCCATTTTTTCTTTCAGGGCGTGGGTCATGCCAATATTTCTGCGCAGAATGAGCCTGCTTTCTTTATGCGGCCCATTTCTGGCGACGCTTGCTGTGCTGTATTTTGGCCTGAAAGCATTCTACGGCCTTGGAACGCCTTCTTTCGGGGATGAATCCGGTCACATCCTGGGCGGCTTGGCCATTGTGAAAGGTGATATCCTTTATCGCGATTATATAGACGCTCACGGTCCGCTGATTTTTGTATTGTCATGGCTCGTCGGATTGGTGGCCGATTTCCGTCACGCCTATCTCCTGCGCCTCATCCCGATTGTCTGCACGATGGGCAGTGCAACGGCGGTATTCCTGTCTCCGGTTTTTCATAAGTGGTCAACGCGCTTCCTCACGGTTGCTGCATGGCTTGCAGCAATGGCAGCCCAGTGGATGCTTCAGGCATTCAATATGGACAGTTACTGGACTATTGGCGGTGATCTTCTTGCAGTTCTCATGTCAGTTCTGGTTCTTCCGGTTTTACTTGAAGAACATGTCGGGTGCTGGCAGGCGAGACTGGGTGGGGCCTGTATCGCACTCCTGCCGCTCACCGCGTATTCTTTTGCACCTACGGCTGCTTTGCTGGGGCTCGTCGTCATTGCCGTACGACGTCCAGCTTACTGGGCCGGGATCTTTGATATTCTGTCGGGCGCGGGAGTTGCGCTTGGCCTCTGCGGCCTTTGGATGGCGGTTTATGGCGATTTGAGAGGCATGATTGCCTATCATTTTGTTGCAAACCAGTTTTATTATGCTCCTTATATCGCCGTGGGCTTAGGCAGCCTGTTTTTGAGCCTCATTCCGTCTTTCCGACCGGACACCACCATTCAATCTTTGGCTGTAATCTGCTTTCTTGTCGGTAGTATTCTCATGCTCGTAACATCCAGGCACAAGCTGGCCGCCTTGTTGTGCGTGGCAGCGGTGCTCATGATGCAGATACGTGGGGCGTTTGGCTTTCAGGATGGAACATTCGTCATGGGGGCGCTCACACTCTGCGTTCTGATGGTGATGAGGGTTTTGCAGTTTCATGACCGACTGGCACCCGCCGTTGTGGTGGCCTTTTGCAGCCTCTACGTCATCGGAACGCGTCATGCCATCTCATCACCCTATGGCATGAACCGCCAACAGCAGCATCAGATTGGATTTCATTCCCTCCGTGAAAACACAGATGTCGGTTTCGTTAAGACTATTCAGAAATATTCCCGTCCAGACGAACGCATTCTGGTTATTCCCTATAATCCGGATGTCTATATTTATGCCGGGCGCCTTTCCATGAAGAAATATCACGAATACCTGCCTTGGGAAGCAGATTATGCGCGCCATCCATGGGGCGGTTATGAGCGTGATCTGTGCCATGACCTACCGCGCGATCTCCCGCCGATCATATATTTCGATGACTACCATGTGTGGGACAGGTGGGCGCCTGCGGATTACATGTCCTGCGCGCTCAAGGTTCTCGCGCAGGAGTACCGGCGCGATCCGGTGGAACGCAGCGTCTATATCCGCCGTGACCGCCTTGGGCAGACGACTTTTCAGGATGCCAGCCCGATTACGTCTCCTCCGAAAACCGCTACTGAAAATATGATCTCGCCATGACACAGAAGACATTTCCCCGACGCAGCCTGCTTCTCGCCAGCGCCCTGACAGCGGTCCTTCTCGCTCCGGTCGCCGGATACGCTGATCCGACGGCCGAAATCAGCCCGTCGCGCATGTCGGAGACGATGAAGGTTCTTGCGTCCGATGCGTTCGAAGGCCGTGCGCCCGGAACAGAAGGGGAGAAGGTTACGCTCCCTTGGCTGATCGCCCAGTACAAGGCTCTGGGTCTTGAGCCGGCCGGTGAAAACGGCGGATGGACGCAGAACGTTCCTATGGTCCGGACCAGAACCGCCGCGACAGGCACGGTCAGTGCCCGGACTGGCGGCAAGGTGCTCTCCTTGATCCAGCTTCAGGATATCTACCTTTCAACGCTGCTGCCGGAAGATCGGATCAGGGTCAAAAATGCTCCCATGGTCTTCGTGGGATATGGCGTTCATGCGCCGGAGCGGCACTGGGATGATTTCAAAAGCGTGGATCTGAAGGGCAAGGTTGCAGTTTTCCTCGTCAACGATCCTGATTTCGATGCTGCCCCCGGTGAGCCCGTTTCCGGTCGTTTTGGCGGCAAGACCATGACGTATTACGGCCGCTGGACCTACAAATACGAAGAAGCAGCCCGACGGGGCGCCGTCGCAGCCCTGATCATCCATGAAACCGCAGCCGCGTCCTATCCCTGGAGCACGGTCGTGGCACCGGGTGGTGAGGCGTATGACGTGGAGCATGCCGCTACCGAAAGCCGTCCCGTTCCTGTTCAGGGCTGGCTTGAGGGCAAGGCCGCGAGCACGTTGTTCCAGCAGGCAGGGCTGGACCTTGAGGCCCTGCGGATCAAGGCACGTTCCGAAAGCTTCCGTCCCGTTACCCTGAAACATACGAGCTTCTCGGCCGATCTTCCGGTCACGGTGGATCGCCTTCAAAGCCAGAACGTGCTCGCCAAGATCACGGGTGCGAAATATCCGGACGAGACGGTCATGTTCGGTGCTCACTGGGACGCTTTCGGCAAGAGCACCGACGCGCAGGGCCATGCCGTCATCCGTCGCGGTGCGATCGACGACGGCTCGGGGATTGCCGCACTTTTTGAAATCGCCCGTGCCTTCAAGGCCGGCCCGAAGCCCGATCGCACCATCCGCTTCGCCGCCTGGACGGGCGAGGAGCGCGGTTTGCTGGGATCAGGCTGGTACGTCGCCCATCCGCTGGCGCCGCTGGACAAGACGGCTGCTAACCTGACGATGGACGTGCTCCAGATGGCAGGGCCTGCGCATAATGCCTTCATCATCGGGGCAGGGCAGGACACGCTTCAGGAGCAGTTCGCGGCAGCCGTGGCTCTTCAGGGACGCACGGCACAGCCGGAAGCGATGCCTCAGCGTGGTGCGTTCTATCGCGCTGACCATTTGCCGTTCGCACGGGCCGGCGTACCCGTGCTTGCGGTCATGGATATGGCGGGGAAGTTCGATCTTCTGAAAGGTGGCACCGAAGCGGGCGGCAAATGGCTGACGGCCTATATGGCCTGCTACCATCAGGCGTGTGATGCGTGGAGCCCGGACTGGGATGTGCGGGGTGCCGCGCAGGATGTCTGGGCCGTGTGGAAAGTCGGGCATGACGTCGCCTTCTCGCATGACTGGCCGCAATGGAATACCGGTTCGGAATTTGCCGCGATCCGCCAGAAGAATGCTCCGGCCACAGTCCAGTAAGCGACGTTTTTTCTGGTTCCGTCAGATCGCCCAGGGCGGAACCGGCCCATAGCGTTCAACCAGAAAATCGATCATTGCCCGGATTTTGAGCGGGACATGAGGTGTCGGCGCATAGACGGCATGCAGTTCCGGCCCCGTCATGACGGGCACATCAAGGGGCAGCGGAACCAGCCGACCTGATTTCAGCTCATCCGAGACAATGAATGTCGGCTGGTAGATGATACCCTGTCCGGCGACGGCCGCCTCGCGGAGGATATCGCCGTTATTGGCATGCATGGGGCCGCTCACCGGAACCGTGCGTTCGCCGTTCGGACCGAAGCTCCAGCGCGCCGTGCTGATTTCATCGCCCAGCGTATAGCCCAGACAGCGATGGTTCTGAAGCTCGGCCACTGTTCGGGGTGTGCCGCATTCTTTCAGATAGGACGGGGAAGCGCAGACCACAAAATCAACCTGCGCCAGACGGCGCGACCTCAACGCACTTGGTGGCATGCGCCCGATACGCAGCGTCAGATCCCAGCCTTCCGTGATCGGATCAATCCGGCGGTCGTCCAGCCCCAGTTCCACCGTGACGCGGGGATGGCGGCGGCTGAATTCCGGAAGGATCGGTCCCACATGCCGGATGGCGAACGAGACTGGCGCATTCAGGCGCAGCAGCCCGCGAGGCTCCTGATTTTCCGCCGAGACTTCCTGTTCCATCTCTTCCAGATCCGTCAGGATTTTCTGACTGCGGATGAGGAAAAGACGGCCCGGTTCGGTCAGGGACAACCTGCGCGTGCTGCGATGGAACAGCGAGATACCCAGCCGGCTTTCCAGAGCGGCAATATGTTTCGTGACCATCGTCTGCGACAGACCCAAAGAACGTGCGGCTCCTGAAAAGCTGCCCTGAACCACGACCCTTGCGAAAACCTGCATGCTCATGAAGCGATCAAGCATTAACCTCACACTCCTGGTGTCAGATCCTATCCCAAATTGGGGAATTATTCTTTTTGGGTGAGAGTGGCAACATCTGTCCTGTCGAACGGAGAGGCAGGCAGTGAAGATGACCCTGAAAAATCAGGACAAGATGCGGCAGCCGGTCCTGTTCCTGCCGCATGGTGGTGGCCCGTGCTTCTTCATGGAGTGGGGAACGACGTGGGACCATATGGCGGCCTATCTCCGTTCTGTCGGCCCCTCCCTGCCGCGCCGTCCGGACGCCATCGTAGTCATGTCGGGACATTGGGAGACGCAGGATATGGTCGTCGGATCAGCAGCTCATCCGTCGCTGATCTACGATTATTATGGCTTTCCGCCTCATACCTATCAACTTGAATATCCCGTTCCGGGGGCGCCTGCCGTAGCCGGGAAAATCCGGGATCTTCTGCGCAACGCGGGTATGGCCTGCACGGCAGACGCCACACGCGGGCTGGATCATGGGGTCTTCATTCCCTTCATGCTCGCCTTCCCTGAGGCGGAAATCCCGATTGTGGAAATTTCTCTCCCCAAGACCCTTGATGCTGCTGGTGTTATGCATCTCGGAGAAGTTCTGGCCCCGTTGCGGGATGAAAACATTCTGATCGTTGGGACGGGCATGACCTACCACAACATGCGACATCTGATGCGACCAAACGCCGTATCAGATGCTAGATCGGTCGCTTTCGACACGTGGCTTCAGGGCGCAGTCGAGGCGAGATCCGATCGTCGCACAAAAAGTCTTCTGGACTGGGAGCAGGCTCCGTTCGCGCGGGAGTGCCACCCTCAGCCGGAACATCTCCTGCCATTGATGTTCGCTGCCGGGGCCGCGGGAACTGATACCGGTTTTCGCGATTACAGCGATATCGTCATGGGGAAGGCCCTGTCCGGCTTCCGGTTCGGCTGACCTCTTCAATTCACATCTTACGAAGGATCATGAAGTCATGAACACACGTTTCCTCAAGGGCGCAGGCGCTGCGTTCGCTCTCGCACTCCTGTCTTCCACAGCGTACGCAGCAGCCCCTGCCGACGTTCAGTCCGGCGCCTATACGGTTGAGAGCAGCCATACGCAGATTGGCTTCTCCGTGCTGCATTTCGGCTTCACCTACTATTCCGGCCAGATCTCTGGCGTGACCGGTGCGCTTCAGCTTGATGCTGCCCATCCGGACGCCTCGCATCTGAACGTGACCATCCCGGTTTCAAGCATTTCGACCACCAGCACGGTTCTGACGGGTGAACTCAAGAACAACGAATGGTTCGATGTTGCGAAGTATCCGGATGCGACCTTCGTCTCCACGCAGGTCCGCCGGACAGGTACGGACGAGGCCCTCGTGACCGGCAATCTGACGTTGCATGGCGTGACCCATCCGGAAGTCCTGCACGTCCATTTCGTAGGCGCAGGCGTCAACCCGATGGACAAGGCCTATACGGTTGGCTTTCAGGCTGAAGCGACGATCCATCGCAGCGATTTCGGGGTCAAGAAGTATATCCCCTATGTCGGCGATGACGTGACGCTGACGATCGCCGGGGCGTTCGAGAAGACGGCCGCGAAGTAACGCACATAAAAAAACGGCCCGCGAAAGCGGGCCGTTTCCTGTTTGCGGGCTGTCCGTAAAATCAGGACGCCTTGCGGACTTTCCAGCCGGTTTCCTTGAGGAAAAAGCCCAGAAGAATGGCAATTCCGATGCCGATGACAAGCGGCAGGAACGCGGTGTGGAACTGCTCCATCGTCTCCGGCGCATCCTTGCCCATCAGGGCGGACACGAGAGGGGACATGATGCCGGTCGTTCCGAACACGAGGAAGTTCATGACACCCGCAGCCGTTCCCTTGACCTCGGGCGGATTGACTTCTTTCATCGAGGAGAACGGGATCATCGCAGCACCGGAAGCAATACCCATGATCAGCGCCACGGAGTAATGCGGCAGAACGCCGACCGGGACATAGAGCGCGCAGAGCGACGCTGCCAGCAGCACCAGCGCACCACCGATCATGACAGGCTTGCGACGGCCGATCTTGTCGGAAATCCAGCCTAGAAGCGGGCAGCCAATGACCCAACCGATGGGAACCATCGAGACATCCGTGGCCGCGAAACCCATCGTTGTGTGTTCACCTTTGCTCAGCATCAGCGCACCCCAGCCCAGGGCGCCGATCGTCGTCGGGACGAACAGCAGGCCGCCAGCGAGACCAGCGATCCAGCTCTGCGGGTTGGAGAAAATGATCTTGAACGGACGCAGCAGGTTGGCCACGGAAACATCGCCGTGGTGATGATCGCTGTCACCCGTGTCGCGCGGCATGACAAAGAAGACTGCCACAGCGAGCAGCAAACCAATGACGCCGAAGCCCAGCCAGACTGACTGCCAGGGAATATGGAACGAGCCATGCGGGTCGATCAGGATGCGGGTCGGCTTGGAACCGAAAGCCGCGCCAGCCATGCCCATGCACTGGGTCAGACCAACGAAAAGCGCCAGCGTCCGGGCAGGAAGATACCGCGCAGCCACGTAGGACGCGCCCACGAAAGCGCAGATCGCGCCGATGCCCTGAATGATGTAACCGCCAATGCCGGCAACCAGACTGCCCTGACCGAAGATCAGGCACCCGACGCCCGTAACGGCAATGAACATCGGCATGATTGCATGTGCGCCATAGCGGTCCAGCAGCACGCCGACGGCAAGGGCCATCAGGGCGTAGACGATGTAGTAGGCCGCGATCATCAGGCCAAGATGGCTGTTGCCCCAGGCCTGTGTCAGTTCATCCTGCATGATCCCGGGAGCGGAGCGGATGGCGTACTGATAGAAATAGAACAGCGCACACAGGAACCAGGACAGCACATAAAGCGGCTGAAGTTTCTGCGGTTGCGCCGGGTTCAGGGGCTTAGGAGGCGCCTGAGGTGTTGTGCCAGACATGAAATTCTCCAGTGTGTCATGGGCAGGTCTGTGAGACCGGTCGCCATGACCTTGAGTGGCGCGGGGATCGTGAAAAGAGGTCTGTCCGTATCGAAAAGATGGAATGCTGTTTGAGGGAATGTGGATACTTTACCAGCCCTCATTGCTGGAAGGGGTAATACCGGAAGGTCACATACACCGTATGTCCATAAGTCGTGGGGTCGACGGCATGGTCTGCGCCATCATTGCCCTTGAAGGCGAACTTCCGGATGTAGGTGTACTGAAGGCCGCCCATAACACTGCCGTAATGGCCATCCAGGAAGTGCCACCAGCCGCCCGTCGTCAGGGAGGCCAGTGTCCTTGTCTGGGCGGAGCAGGTTCCGAATTCGTACTCGCAGCCGGACAGGTTCAGGTCTGTGGCACCGTAGCCGTGCTGAATGCCGTCCGCGCCCAGATAAGTGCGACGACCCGCGCTCTCCACGCCCCCATAGGTATAGAGCAGAACGGAGCGTGCCGGATGTCCGACCAGCCCGAGTGATCCCATGATTTCCGGTATGGGGCTCGGATTCCCGTTATGATCGAAGGTCGTATCGGGAATGAGACTGGGTCCGTAACGTCCCACGCCCTGACCCGCCAGCACGTTTCCGGTCAACTGGAGCTTGTCGGTTCCAAGCGGTACGGTCATACCTGCGCCGACACCACCGCCGAACTGGGTGCTCTTGTGGGTATGATTTTCACCTGCCGGTTGGACAAGCCCCCGGAACCAGCGCGCCAGCCCAAACACCTCGTAGTGTCCAAAGGACGTATCGACCGCTGTTTTGAGCACAATGTCTGGCGCCGGGTTGTAGCTGTACTGCGTGTTGGGGTTCAGCAGCACACCGCCTGCGTTTGCGTAATAAACCCGCGGCCCAGCCAGGCGTCCATAGCTGGCTGGCAGAGTGCCTCCCGAACTGAGTGCGTCGGAGAAGCCGACCGTCGCCTGAGGGTCCTCGATCGACAGGGCTAGCCAGTATTTCCTGTCCCAGTCCTTGGCGATGCGGATCTGGGGGACGCGGGTAAAGGTAATGCCGGGGATCTGGTTGTTGTCTGTCACGGCCGGAAGCTGTTCCTGACGGGGAATGACGCCCTTGGCGTAGTTGGTCGTCAGGCTCCAGGCCTGCCCCATAAGGACATGCAATCCCCAGTCTTTTTGCGTGAACGTAAAATAGCCCTGTCGTAGACGAGGGGTGTAGCCGTTGATCTGTACGCTGTTGGTCGTGCCACCGGAGCCGCCGAAATCGGTCTCCACATAGGCCTGAAGACGCACTGACTTGGTCGGGTTGGCCTCCAGAAGCGTAGAAAAGCGCGAAAGCTGCGCGGAGAACCGTTCCTCGCTCAGCCCATGATTGGGGCTGTTGGCATAGGGGAAATTGTTCCAGGCCGTCGCCGGGCCGCTGGTCATGTTCGAGCTTCTCCAGATGTTGGAGAAATCGATGAAGCCGCCCAGGCGGACCGTCAGATTGCCGATCTGGAAGATGGGTGGAAGATGGTCCACTTCCGTCTGGGTAATGGCAAGCGGGCTCGACGATGACAGATCAATGGAGGTTCGATGGGCTTCGTTCCGCTGATTGCCCAGCCACTGGAACAGCGGCGGGGGCGTCTGATGGACTGGCGCAGGTGCCGCAAGCGCGGGCAAAACCGTGTTGCCTTGTGTAGCAGAGCCAGAAGTAAAGCCAGTTGTAGAAACAGGGACTATGCCGCCTGCAGCAGGCGGGGACGGATAACCAGCAGGCGTTCCAGTGGCAGACCGTGGTGGTGTTCCAATGCGTGCTGTCTCGATTTTTTGCTCAGCTCTGCGGCCTGGAGCAGATGCTCTTGAAGAGGTCGCACGGGCTGCCCGCGAAGCGGTGGACGGGTGTCTGCGTTGCTCAATGGCCTGCAGGCGACCTTCCAGCATGCGCATTTCGGTCTTGATGGCCGCAAGCTCCTGATCGTCGGTACTCTGTGCAAGGGCTGTAACGGGTGAGGCGACGAAGAAGACGGCGCCTAAAAGCAGTCTGTATCGTCTGGGTAAAGAATTTCCAGCGATCTTCAGGCCACCAACAGGAGACACGCTTTTCCCTTCCTAAAATCCAGCTATGGAATTCTTTCAGCTTCCTTGAGTACATACCAAAGGAATTTTTTCGCAGGACAGACTTACGCCCTCACGGAAACTTGAAAGTTGATTTAAATCAAAAATAATGAAAATTACATATTATTCATCGAGGGGAATTATAAATTTTCTAATTATGAAAGCCTCTTTAGGACCTTCTATCTGAAATGGAGAGATATTTTCTGCAGATAGAAGGTTGAGTGAAGTACTTCCTGAAGGAAGCTGTCATTAATAATCTGAGTAATTTTCTATTTGTTTTTCTTTTTCTTTCCCTTTGAACGCTTTTCTTTTGCTGCACTCTGAGACGGAGCGGATGTTCCACCCTTGGCGCGCTCGATGACGAACTTCGCATAATCGTCCATATCGCCGTCGAAGGGAACGATCTGGTTGTCTGCAGCCAGCCAGAGCCGGTCCGCGACCAGTTCCATGAGTGAGCGGTCATGGGTGATGAGGATGACCGCGCCTTCGTAACTGTTCAGGGCGTCCAGCAGGGCGCGGCGGCTGTCGATGTCCAGATGGTTGGTCGGCTCATCGAGGATCAGCAGATGCGGGGCGGCCATGGCCACCATGTTCAGCAGCAGGCGCGCGCGCTCGCCACCGGACAGGGCCTCGACCTTGGTGCCCTGCTTTTCGAAATGGATGCCGAACTGCGCCAGACGGGAGCGGTGGGACTGGTCGCTGTCCACCGGACGCGCTTCACGCATGATGTCAAGCGGGGTCTGCTCCGGATCCAGCGCTTCGATCTGATGCTGGTGGAACCAGCCAACCTCGATACGAGGCGAGCGGGAGACTTCCCCGGAACGGACTTCGAGCGCGCCTGCGATCATTTTGGCAAAGGTGGACTTACCGGCACCGTTGACGCCCAGCAGGCCAATACGGTCGTCCACGTCCAGTCGAAGGTTCAGATCGCGCAGAATGGCCGGATCGTCAGCATAACCGACTTCGACGTTTTCCAGCCGGATCAGGGGCGGTGCGAGCGGACGGGCCGGTGAAGGAAGGAGAAACGGCGAGACCGAAGCCTCGATCGTGGTTTCGATCGGGGCCAGCTTGGCGAGGCGCTTGACGCGGCTCTGGGCCTGCGCGGCTTTGGCGGCGGAGGCCTTAAACCGGTCCACAAAGGACTGGAGATGGGCGCGCTCGGCTTCCTGCTTGGCGCGGGTGGCACTTTGCAGGCGGATTTTCTCGGCACGCTGGCGCTCGAAATCGTCGTAGCCGCCGGTGTAGAGTTCCAGCTTGCCTTCGGTGACGTGGAGCGTGAAATCCACGGAATTGTTAAGCAATTCGCGGTCATGGCTGATGATGAGCGCGGAATGCGGATAGCGGGCGAGGCGCGCTTCCAGCCACAGGGCGCCTTCAAGATCGAGATAATTCGTCGGCTCATCGAGCAGCAGCAGGTCAGGCTCGGCAAAAAGCGCAGCGGCCAGCGCTACGCGCATCCGCCAGCCACCGGAGAACTCTGCCATCGGACGTTCAAGGTCTTCAGTGGAGAAACCCAGACCGTTGAGAATTTCCGCCGCGCGGGAGGGGGCGCTGTCTGCATCGATTTCGATCAGGCGCATCCAGATATCGCCCATCCGCTCCGGATCGGCTGTTTCCAACTCCGCCATGAGGGCTGCGCGTTCGGTGTCGGCTGCGAGGATCGTGTCGATCAGGCTGATGGGAGTGGCGGGATGTTCCTGATCCACGGTCGCGACGCGGGCCGCGCGGGGGATGACGATGTCACCAGAATCCGGCTGAAGCTCACCCTTGATCAGTTTGAAAAGCGTGGATTTTCCGACGCCGTTTCTGCCAACCAGCGAAACCTTGGAGGGATTGGGAAGGTTCGCACTTGCACGATTGAAGAACTGTCGTCCCCAGGCGTTGAAGACAAGGTTTTCGATCTGAAGCATGAGGCAGAATGGTCCGGTGGCGGGTAAAACGGGAGAGCCACGTCTATAGCAGTTTTACCGCCCCGGACAGGGACGAGGCGGATCTTTTCCGCCTCGTTTGGATGGTTAGTGCGTATGTGCGGCAAGCCAGTCGTGGATCTGGCTCTGGGCAGACTGGACGGCTTCCTTGCGCGCGGAAACAACATTGAGGGCATGGGCCGTGGCAATCTTCGCTCCGGTCGTCTTGCTGGAAGACGGGTCGTTCTGAAGCTCGGCCAGGATATCCGGATTGTTGGAATGTCCTGCGATGGCTGGCAGGAATCCGTCCTGCGACCAGGGTGCAAGATGCGTGCGGATTTCGGCCTCATGCTGGCGAACCAGCTTCCAGACGAGGTCCGGATTTTCGCTACCGGATGCGACCGAAGACAGAGCCATGGAAATACGGCCGTTCGGAATGGCGCCACTATAGGCCAGCTCGACATTACGGTGGATCAGATCAGGATCCGTGGCTTTGGCAAGGGCCTGGAACAGTCGCAGTTTGAGTTCGGTCGCCTGTGTATCACGGACTTTCTTGGCCATGATCTCGTATGTCGCGACATCGGCATGCTTCATCGCAAGGGCCGAGACCGCACCGACCAGATCAGGGTGCAGAGAAGCCGGGTTTTTCAGCCATGCCGCGAAACGGCGCTTTGCTTCTGCCAGTACGGCCAGATCGTTGAAGTCACCCAGCGCTGAAATGACGGACGGACGCAGCATCGTGTCCAGCACGCTTTCATGCGGCTTCTGGTCCCAGCCGAGACGCTTCAGGACCGGGGCAAGACGGCTGCGGGCATAGGCTTGGAACGCGGGGCGGTCCGGGCTGCCGATTTCGTAGAAATCAAGCGTTTCCAGCTTGCCGATGATTTCTTCAAGCGTGGCGATGTCGCTTTCATGTGCGGCTGTCAGACGGTCCACGAGGTCGAAATAGGAAGACAGAGCTCCATGCCCGGCCCGGAACTGCGCGAACTGGTCACCTAGAATATTGGCGCGGTCGACTGGCGCAAATTTGGAGATCGATGCGGCGATCGGGGCGAATGCCGCGTCGTCATAATGCACGCGATAGTAGCCGCTCTCGCCCAGATCAAGTTTGAGGGGAGCATTGCAACGTGGAAGGGTGAAGGTGGCGGGGTCCGCACCAAGCACCAGCTTTCTGGCCTCGAGGCCGGGCCCGCCTGCGACAACCGGAATGTTCCAGGTCAGGGCCTTTGCATTCGGATCGTGGATGGTGAAGCGGCTCTGCGTCAGGGTGTAGGTTGTCTGGCCATTTTTGCAGACGGCCGCGACATTGACCTGAGGAATACCGGGCTGTTCCGTGAAGCTGCGGGCGACCTTGCCAACATCCTGTCCTGACGTGCCGGAAAGCGCGTTCCACAGATCCTGACTGGTCGCGTTGCCGAAGGCATGGGCCTTCATATAAGCGCGCATTCCGTCGCGGAAGTGGTCTTCGCTAAGCCAGCCTTCCATCATGCGGATGACCAGTTCGCCCTTGCCGTAGCTGATGCCGTCAAACGCGGAGTTAGCTTCACTCACATTATGAATGACCTGCTGGATGGGATGGGTTGTGGACAGGGCGTCCGTCGCCATCGTTTCTTCGCGGGTTTCATGCTGACGCGGCCAGATGTCCCAGTCCGGGTTCATCTTGTCCGTCGCCTTGATCTCCATCCAGGAGGCAAAGCCCTCGTTCAGCCAGATATTGTCCCACCAGCCCATGGTCACCAGATCACCGGACCACTGATGCGCCATTTCGTGCGCGACAACTTCATAGATCAGTTCGCGGGTCCGGGGCGTGCTGTTTTTCGGATCAAACAGAAGCACGTTGTCAATATAGGTCAGCGCGCCCCAGTTCTCCATCGCACCAGCCTGATAGTTGCCGGCGATGGCCAGCATGTCCATTTTTGGCAGCGGGTATTTGATGCCGAAATACTCGTTGTAATAGGGCAGGATCTTCTCGGCGGCGCCGAGTGCGTAGGTGCCCTGGTTTTCGAGGCCGGTCGGCGCAAAGACGCGAATGGGTGTGCCATCTGCCTTGCCATCGACGGAAGCCAGATCACCCGCCACCAGCGCGAGCAGGTAGCTCGACATGCGGGGCGTTGGGCTGAAGGAGACGCGCTTTGTCTTTTCATCCTGCTGTGTCGTGCCGAGGATCGGCATGTTGCTGACGGCCGCATATTCGAACGGCAGTGTCACGTTCAGCTGATAGGTCGCCTTGAAGGCAGGTTCGTCCCAGCCAGGGAACATCCGGCGTGCGTCCGCGACCTCGAACTGCGTGACCAGCATCCGCTGCGGCTTGCCCTTGGGGTCGGTGTAGTCGTCCACATAGATACCGTTTGGCGTCTTCAGGATCGGCCCGGAATACTTGATGGCAAGCGTATGAACGCCAGCCGGAACGGGCGCTGGGAAATGCAGGGTGACGGTCTCGGCGGCATCATCCTGATGAATGATGGCCTTCTGCGCGTTGTCCAGGAGCGCGCTGGCCAGTTTGAGGCCTGCCTGATTGAGCGTGATGTCAGCCGTCGGGCTCTGGACTTCGACCCTGATGATTTCGTCGCCCTGAAGCGTCAGATGCTCCATGTCGGTTGTCAGGTCGATGATGTAATCCGTCGGCACGACGGTCTTGGGAAGCTGTCCGGGTGTGCTGGCGAAGGAAAAGGTGCCCTCGGCGTGAGCCGGGATTGTGAGGGGCAGGCCTGCGAGCAGGGTTGTGAGAACCAGAAGGCGGCGCATGAAACGCAGTTCCTTGAAACAATTGGAAGAGGAGAAACGGCAGGGACCGTTCGCTTTTGTTACAGAGACGGTGGCATAGCCGTGTCATGTGGGAAAGTGTCTGTCCCTAAAAAGCTTGTCATCTCTTGACAGATCGAGAGCAGCGCGGCTTTTTTGATGATGCTATAGGCAATGGATTCTGCCTGACCGTCCAAGGTCGAACCGCTTCGTCCGGAAGCTGATGATTCCTGTCCATCGTCCCCGTCGGGGACAAGACAGGAGAGTTGCGTCCGCTATGAGCAAGATTCAGAATCAGCCCCGTTTTCCCGATATGTTCAGCCTCGTGCGCCTGAGTGCCGTGCTGGTTGTGCTATCAGGCTGTATTGGCAGCGCCTGTGCCCTGTTCCTGTGGCTTCTGGAGCGCGCCACGTCGTTCCGGATTGATCATCCGGCCCTGCTATACGCTCTTCCGGCGGCCGGTGTAGCGGTCGGGCTGTGCTATTTCTGGTTCGGACGTGACGTCGAGGCCGGGGCCAATCTGATCGTGGATGAAATTCATGAACCGGGTGCGGGTGTGCAGCTTCGAATGGCGCCGTTCGTACTGATCGCCACAGTCGTGAGCCACCTGTTCGGAGCTTCTGTGGGGCGGGAAGGGACGGCCATACAGGTCGGGGGAAGTCTGGCCAGCGCGACGGCCAGACTGTTCAGGCTGCGGGCTCCTGAAACCTGTGTTCTGTTGACCTGCGGCATTGCCGCGGGATTTGGTGCGGTTTTCGGAACCCCGATTGCCGGAGCTGTTTTTGCTCTGGAGGTTCTGACGCTGGGACGACTGGACTACAGGTTCCTTCTCCCGGCCGCCATGGCTTCCATCATCGCGGACTGGTCCTGCCGTGCATGGGGAATTCACCATGCGTCCTACCCCCTTGTGTTTCAGGGGACATTGAACACGGATGGTTCACTTTCCCATGTTGATCTGGTGCTGGTCGTAAAAGTGGCAATCGCGGCTGTTGCTTTTGGTCTGATGAGCAGGGTCTTTGCCGAAAGTGTACATCGCTTGGCAGCACTCATGAAGAAGATCTGTCAGACGCCCTGGCTGCGTCCTGCGATCGGCGGTATTTTGACCATTCTTCTGGTCATGCTTGTGGGAAACCGCGACTATCTGGGTTTGGGGGTTCTGCCGCCCGAGCTTGGTGGAGCATCCATTATCAGCTTTTTTGGCCCGACGATCTATCCCTGGTCATGGTTCTGGAAGCTTGTCTTTACAGTCACGGTTCTGGCGACAGGGTTCAAGGGCGGTGAAGTTACGCCGCTGTTTTTTCTGGGAGCTGCGTCCGGGAACATTCTTGCGTTTGTGCTGCATGTTCCGGTGGATCTGCTGGCGGCAGTCGGGTTCGTGTCGGTGTTTGCTGGGGCAGCGAACACGCCTCTGGCCTGCACGCTGATGGGTGTTGAGCTCTTTGGCGCAGGGGACATCATCTATTTCGCGACCGGATGTTTCGTGGCCTATGCTTGCTCAGGTCATACCGGGATCTATCTCTCCCAGCGGATCGGTACGCCTAAAAGGGCATCCTTGAGCCGGGTTTGCGGCATGACATTGCGCGAAGCGCGGATTCCGCAAACCATTAATCAGGACTGAGTGCGGCTGGCCGGTTATTTCCGGACAGGTTCGTTAAGCGCCATGATCAGCGCTGCGACCCATCCGATGACAGTCCACCCAAGAAGCACTGTCACCAGCGCAATCCTGCGCTGGTTGATCGAATTGCGCCGGTAGGCGATCAGGACGGGTACAAAATAAAGCACCAGTCCAAGTCCAGCGAAAATTGCGAACCATCCATGCGGCCTGGTAGGAGCATCCACCGCAGAGACCGGGTGATCCATTTCAGAAGGCCGTGCTGTGGCAGATGACGACGGGCTGGAAGTCTCAGGGGGGCGTGCCGTCTGAGGAACTGAAGGGGAAGCCTGCAATTGTTGGGCGATTGCTGGTTTGTGATCGTCAGCTGCGGATGCAACCTGCTCGGGCGTGATGTATCCGCTTCGTATCAGGAACAAGGAAAGAGCCTGCGGGAATGGAAGCAGCTCCTTCTCTTTTGCCGAGCACCCATGGCCGTTCTGTTTGTCCGCAGCGGATTTGAGATCGCAGGAAGAAAGCCCGAACCCGGACTCTTTCGTGGATTGCGCATGAGCCAGCATGTCGTGCCAGCCCTCTGTGAATTTCCCCAGATTGGCCATGGTCGCGACTTCATAGGCCAGGAAACCATTAGGCTCGAAGCGTCCTGAGCGGACCCAGTTGCGCCGCCTGTTCGCCAGGTCCTTTGCAATAAAGTCCCGATAAGCCGGATCGCGCGTCACATTTTCAAGAACGCCGTTATGATAGCGCGAAATGACGACTGGTGCTTCCGAGCCGGCATGTGAAGCAAAAGCATAAAGAAACGACTGATCGGACGTCAGGATTTCCTGCTGGCCGTTGCCGGTAATGTCCTGGATATCCGGCTCTCCATCGCCATCCGTTGCTCCCAGTTCGAGATGTTCCCACTGTCCGTTCGGACCCAGATCGAAAATGGATGTGAGCGAGCAGCAATGTGCGCCTCCGGTATAGGCGGAGACCAGAAGCTGTGGGAGGCGGGATGATGCGTCCAGATGGCGAAACGACATCCTCAGCTGGGCCATTCCGTCATCTTCCGTCCCATATGGAGTTAACGGAAAAGATGCAGGAAGCGAATGGGCCGTGCCCGATGTGCGGAGCGTCAGAAATGCCATACTGCATGGCGATGTCGGGCTGGAATCCGCATCAGCCCAGACGATAGGCACATTACATCTGGTCGTCCGTCTGACGTCCAGTGCCGCAACGACACCCTGTGCGGAGAGTGCAATGTGAGAGTTATGGTCCATGTCCGCACGGGCGATGGGAGGAAGTGGCTTGGGCGCGCCCAAACACGGGACAGCTGCGCCAAGCGCAGTAACCAGAAAAATTCCTCCAGCCATATGTCTTATCGTGATGATGGGACGTTCCCTTTGCGGATCATGGAATATTGCTTCCAAAGTCAGATGATCATTGTTGCGCGTTTCAACGTCCAGAGCACGGTTTCAGTTTTCCATGGGGGATCTCTGTAATGCATGGCGTGTTCCATAAGTGCATCTGCGTTTTGGAAATAACATTTCTGTATTTGAAAAGCCTTCGCCTAAATTCTGAATATTACATCATGAAAATAAATAAAAACAAAAAAAGACATGATGATTTTTAATATAGCAAGAAAAAGTGATCGATACGCAGAACAAATAATAAGAACTTATTCCTGATAAATCTGTTGTCGTTTCTGTTTCCGGCACCTGGGTGGTTTTCCATCCTCTATATGGAGGCAATACAGATGTCGATCAGGATAGAAATTTCCAAAATTCTGGAAGAAATGGTTTCGTCTGGCTCCCGGTTTTTTAAATGGCCGATATCTGAAAGCCTTTCTCGTAACTGCTGGGCGGATGAACGCCCCATTCGAGCCGATCTGTTTGGACTGGATCGGATGCGTGTCCATGCGCATAGCCTCGCTGTTTCACATGCAAAAACTGTATTTGCAGCGCATGGCAGGTCATTGATTGGCCGTCTGAATGATAATGCGCGCGTTCTGCAAAAGGCCAATATTGCCCTGTCCCACGCTTCAGAGCAGGGGAAGCAGCTTACGCCAGCAGCTGAGTGGCTGATCGACAACTACTATCTGATGGACGTGCAGATCCAGACCATCAAGGTGGAGTTGCCGGCAGGGTACTACCGTGATCTCCCCAAACTGGTGGACGGGGCATTTGCAGGGCTGCCACGGGTTTTCGAGATTGCATGGGCGCTCGTCGCCCATACCGACAGCCATATCGGTACTGAGACAATCCGCAGTTTTCTGGAGACCTATCAGCAGACACAGCCGCTCCTGATCCGTGAACTCTGGGCTGTTCCGATCAATATCCGCATCGTGCTGATAGAGAATCTGCGTCGTATTTCACAAAAAATCAGTGATGATCTGCAATCGCGGGAAAGAGCTGACGCACTCGCTGATGCCTTAATGGAAAACGGTGGTTCTAATGGACCACAGACAATGCGGGTGCTTGCAGGTGTAGAGACAGAGAGCCTCTCACCCGCATTTCTGGTCCAGTTTGCCCATCGCCTGAGAGGACATGATCCGCAGAAGGATCCGGCTTTCCTATGGCTTGATGGCGTACTTCAGGAAAAAGGAACGGATCTGGAAACGATTGTTCACGCAGAGATGCAGGAACAGGGCACTCTGAACGCGACGATCCGGAATATCATCAACAGCATCAGACTCATGACGACGACCGACTGGAATGATCTCATCGAGGACGTCAGTCTTGTAAGTCGCATACTGGCAGCCCACGGTGAATTTTCCGGAATGGACTTCACGACGCGCCATCTGTACTGCCGGGCCGTCGAAAAACTTGCGAAAGGATCACGTTTTTCAGAGTGTGATATTGCCAGTCTGGCAGTTGCGAAAGCTCAGGAGGCAAGGCTTCCTGAAACTGCTGATATGCGTCGGACGGACCCTGGATATTACCTGATAGCGGAAGGCCGCCCCGCCTTGGAGGAGGAGCTGGAATTCCGTGCTCCCCTGCGGGTGCAGGTCGGCAAAGCCTGCCGGCGGCTCGGGATCACCGGCTACAGCGTCGCTGTCACGCTGCTGACAGTTCTTCTGCTCTCGGGCTTTCTTTCCCTGATGAATGGCTATCTGCCGGGGCGGGCCTTCCTGCTGCTACTTGTTCTGGGATTTATCCCTGCATCGGATGCCGTGGTTTCAGGGATGAACCGATTCCTGATGTGGGCCATTACAGTATCTGAATTACCAGCGCTTGAGCTCAAAACGGGTATTCCGGCAGAACTGCGAACCATGGTCGTCGTGCCGACCCTCCTGACGCGCCGACAGGCCGTAGCAGAGATGGTTGATCGGCTGGAAAAACATTATCTCGCCAGTCGGGACGGGGACATCAGCTTCGCTCTTCTGACTGACTGGACCGATTGTTCTTTCGAACATCGTGAAGGGGATGAGGGCCTGCTTCAGCAGGCGATGCAGGGTGTTGGACGCCTGAATACGATTTATGGCGCTTCTGATGCCGGCACGGACCGGTTCCTGCTGCTGCATCGTCGCCGGATGTGGTCGGAAGGCGAAGGGAAATGGATCGGATGGGAACGCAAGCGCGGTAAGCTGCATGAACTGAACCGGCTTCTGCGTGGAGCTCAGGATACGAGCTTCATGATGCTTCCCGGCGCGCGCATTCCTCAGGATGTGCGCTATGTCGTGACACTCGATAGCGACACGCGGTTACCCTATGACGTTGTGAGGCGTCTGGTTGGAAAACTGGCGCATCCCCTGAACCGGGCCAGTTTTGACCCGAAAGAAGGGCGTGTGGTCGAGGGTTACGGCATTCTTCAGCCACGCGTGACGCCCTCGCTGCCCAAGACGCGGAGCAGTACGCTGTTTCAGCGGGTCTTTTCGAGCCCAAACGGGATCGAACCCTACACTGCGGCCGTTTCAGACCTTTACCAGGACATGTTTTCCGAAGGTTCGTTCGCAGGGAAGGGCATCTATGACATTGATGCGTTCGAAGCTGCTCTGAACGATCGCGTGCCCGAGGGAACGCTTCTGAGTCATGACCTGTTCGAAGGCGTCTTTGCGCGGGCCGGTCTGGTGACCGATATCGAGGTTATTGAAGAATTTCCGACGGACTATCTGGTGTCAGCGGCGCGGTCACATCGCTGGACACGGGGAGACTGGCAGCTTTTGCCATGGATCTTTTCATGGATGGGCAGGTTTCCGACGATCGGAATGCGACCCAACCCCATGATGGGGATCGCGCGCTGGAAGATGCTTGATAATCTGCGGCGCAGTCTTTCGGCTCCTATGGCGGTGGCAGCGCTGTTTGCTGGCTGGATGCTCGGTGGTCATGACGCGTTTGTCTGGACGACGTGCATTGTGGCGACTGTGGCCATTCCTGCTGTCCTTCCTCTCCTGATCGACATGTTCCGGTTTCGTCAGGGTGAGACGCTCGACAGCTATCTTGCCCTGCTTGGGACTGACCTGAAACGGACGGTTCTGACCACTGCGCTCTGCCTTGTCTTCCTTGCCGATCAGGCCTGCCTGATGGGAGATGCGATTGTCCGTACGCTCGCAAGGGTCTTCGTAACGCGGCGGCATTTGCTGCAATGGGTGACGGCGGCGCAGGCGGCCGAGGCACCGCGTGAGAGCGTGATGGGATATGTGCGTCAGATGGGAGGCGCGATCCTTCTGGCTGTACTGGCGTTCGGCTTGATGCCGCTGATGGCGCATCTTGTATGGCTCGTAATCCTGCCCTTTGCCGCTCTCTGGGTACTGTCTCCGGTTCTGGCCTGGAAGGCGAGCCAGTACAGTGTTTCAGCTCGCCGGCTTGAGGCAACTGCTGAAGAAAGGATGTTCCTGCGGATGCAGGCCCGCCGGACATGGCGGTATTTCGAGACGTTTGTCACTGCCTCCGATCATTTCCTTCCTCCAGACAATTTTCAGGAGGAACCGCGAGGCCTGCTGGCGCGCAGAACCTCACCCACAAATATGGGGCTTTACCTTCTGTCCGTTGTCGCTGCGCATGATTTTGGCTGGATCGGCATGGCGGAAGCAGTGGACCGGGTCAGGGAAACGCTCGGGACGATGGCGCGGCTGCCACGGTACAGAGGTCATTTCTATAACTGGTACAGCACGGAAGACCTGTCCGTGCTGATGCCGGTATATGTCTCGACCGTGGATAGCGGCAATCTGGCGGGGCATCTTGTCACGCTGGGTCGCACTTTCGTGGAATGGGAGCGCAAGGGGCGGTCCAGTGACGGATGGAAGCTGGGTGTTCAGGACGCCTTGAATCTGGCGCAAAACGAGCTGACCTCCGGAAGTGATGTCTTCCATGCGGAGGACATCATGCAGGATATCCGCGCACTCCTTCATGACATGAGAGAGAATGCTGCAGGCCAGACCTTTGTGGAGCAGCGGCTGAATGTTCTCGTTACTCATGCCGAGGAGACAGTGCGGCATCTGGTCGCGATGGCAGAACGCCGGTCCGCTGAAAAGGAGGCTGTCCCCGCAACAGGGGCAGAGAACGTCCTTTTCTGGCTTCATGCCGCCCAGCATACCATCCGCAGCGATCATAAGGATGATGGCGCCGGAATACGGACAGCCACACTGTTGCAGGAACTGGCAGCGCAGGCGCGAAGCATGGCGCTGGAGATGGAATTCGGTTTCCTGCGCAATCGGGAACGCGCTCTGCTGTCCATCGGGTTTGTCGTCAATGACGGGGTGCTCGACGATAACTGCTATGATCTGTTGGCCTCGGAAGCACGGCTTGCGGCCTTTTTTGCGGTAGCGAAGGGCGATATTCCCGCCAGGGACTGGTTCCGGCTGGGGCGTCCTGTCGCTGCCGTGGCGCGTGGAGAGGCATTGGTCTCCTGGTCGGGGTCCATGTTCGAATACCTTATGCCGTCCCTGATCATGGCTGCCCCGTTTGACAGCCTTCTTGAAGGAACGAGCCGCCAGATTGTCCGACGCCAGATCGAGTATGGGCAGGCGCGTGAAACGCCGTGGGGTATCTCGGAATCTGCCTATAATGCCCGTGATCTGGACTATAATTACCAGTATTCGAATTTCGGTGTCCCGGGTCTCGGGATGAAGCGGGGGCTCGCGCAGAACCTCGTGATTGCGCCGTATGCGACCGCTCTGGCTGCAATGGTCGATGCACGCAAGGCCGTGGCGAATTTCGCCCGTCTGGAAGGGCTCGGCACACAGGGTGTTTTCGGGTTCTATGAAGCGCTGGACTATACGAAAGAACGCCTGCGTCCAGGTGAAAAATTTGCGATCGTCCAGTCCTACATGGCGCATCATCAGGGCATGTCCATCCTCGCATTCGCGGATACGGTGCTTGAAGGCATCATGCGCAGGCGCTTCCATGCAGAACCCATGATGGGGGCGGCCGAGCTTCTGCTTCAGGAACGGGCACCAACAGGAGGCGCCATTACGAGGCCGCTGAAAGAGGAAAAACTTCTTCCCCCGCCGGCTTCCACGGGCCAAGCGCCGGGTGGCCGGCACATCGTGCTGGATGCGCATGCAGCTCCCGTCACGCATCTGCTTTCCAATGGCCGATACAGTGTCATGCTGACAGGTGCAGGTTCGGGCTATAGTCGCTGGAACGGTCAGGCGGTGACGCGTTGGCGGGAGGACGGGACGCTCGATAACTGGGGGTCTTATGTCTACCTCCGCGATACAGGACGCGGACGCGTCTGGTCAGCAGGATTTCAGCCCTGTGGGGTGGATGCCGATCACGCCAGTGTCGAGTTCAGGGAAGACCGTGCCACGTATCTGCGGCAGGACGGCGAACTGACGACTGCAATGGATATTCTGGTATCTGCAGAAGACGACGCCGAACTGCGCCGTGTGTCGGTCAGCAATTCAGGTCTGGCGCCAGTCGAGATTGAAGTTACATCCTATATCGAGCTGGCTCTCTGTCCGCCTGACGCGGATCTGGCCCATCCTGCTTTTGCCAAAATGTTTGTCCAGACCGAGTATCTGGCCTCACGCCGGGCTATCATCGCCACGCGGCGCCGTCGCAGTCCGGGTGAACAGGAAATCTGGGCGGCCTGCCTGATTGTAGGAGGTGGATCGCTTTCCATCGAAACTGACCGGGCTCGGTTTGTGGGACGGGGACGGGATCTCCGCACACCCGTCGCATTGGTGGGTCGCACGGAACTTTCCGGTAGTACGGGCACCGTGCTTGATCCGGTCTTTGCTGCGCGATGCAAGCTGAACATCCCCTCCCGCGCGACACGCAAACTGTCGTTCTGGACGATCGTCTCCTCCACCAGGGCAGGGCTCATGGAGAGCATCGAGCGCCATCAGGATCCGGCGGATCTGGATCGTGCGCTGACGCTGGCCTGGACACATGCGCAGGTTCAACTGCGGCATCTCGATATCCGGCCCACACAGGCTGACCTGTTCCAGCAGCTGGCGGCATCCCTGCTCTATGCAGGGCCGATGCTGCGGGCCTCTCCGGAGCGCATCAGGCGCGGTGCGGGACGGCAGACCGATCTGTGGGGGCAGGGCCTTTCAGGCGACCTGCCGATCCTGTTGCTTGTCGTAAGTGAGAGCGAGGACTTCGAACTGGTGCGCACGGTGCTCAGGGCCCATGAATATTTCCGCATCAAGGCGCTGGCCGTTGACGTGGTGATCCTGAATGAACACCAGACCTCTTATGCGCAGGACCTTCAGCAGGCGCTTGAAACACTTGTGCGCTCCTCCTCAATGGGGGGTGGGGCAGGTGGAGTTCATTTGCTCAGAGGTGGCCTCATGTCGGGGGTTGTGAAAGAACTTCTGTTCTCGGCGGCACGTGTGGTGCTTTCAGGAAAAGGCGGCAGTCTGCAGTACCAGCTCACGCAGGCGGAAACGGCCCGTCACCAAAAAGCAGGTTCCAGTACAATATCCATCTGCCGGCCCTACAGGGCGTCTGGTGAGGCTCCCTCGCTGCCTGAGCTCGAACTTGCAAACGGATATGGAGGGTTCACGGCCGAAGGCAAGGAATATGCCGTGATTCTGCGTGGTAGGCGTACGACGCCTGCACCGTGGGTCAATGTGATTTCCAATCCTCATTTCGGTTTCCAAGTGTCTGCAGAAGGAAGCGGCTACACATGGTCGGGCAACAGCCGCGAAAACCAGCTGACGCCCTGGAGCAACGATCCGGTCAGCAACCCGACTGGAGAAGCCTTCTATCTGTGCGATGAGGAAAGCCGGGTGTTCTGGTCACCGGTTGCGGCTGTGTGTCCCGACGATTCCGCCGTCCATGTTGCGTATCACGGGCGGGGATACAGTCGCTTCGAGAGGGTGGCCAGTGGGATCGCCAGTACACTTACGCAGTATGTTCCAAAGGAAGATCCAGTCAGGATCTCGCGGCTTCGTCTGGTAAACCAGTCTTCGCACGCGCGGACACTGCGTGTGACGGCCTATGCGGAATGGGTGCTCGGTCGCTCCCGGATGTCTGCGGCACCCTTCGTTTTCTCCGAGACTGATACAGAAACAGGAGCCGTGTTTGCGCGGAACGTCTGGGGTGACACGTTTGGCGAGTGCGTGGCATTCGCGGACTGCGGTGCGCGCCAGATGTCCAGAACGGATGATCGGACGGCGTTTCTGGGGCGCAACGGAAGCCTGGCCGCGCCTCAGGCAATTGTGCAGGGAACCGATCTGCCGGGGCTCGTAGGCGCAGGTGTGGATCCCTGCGCTGCTTTGCAGACTGTCGTCAGATTGGCGTCCGGCGAAGAAACCGAGATCGTTTTCCTGCTGGGACAGGGACGGAATGCCGAGCAGGCCCGTGACCTGGTAACGCATTATCGGGACTGTGATTTGGATGCCGTGCTTGAGGACGTGAAGCAGGGCTGGCGGTCCGTGACCGACGCCATTCAGGTCTATACGCCGGATCGGGCGATGGACGTCATGCTCAATGGCTGGCTGTTGTATCAGTCCCTGTCGAGCCGTATCTGGTCCCGGGCCGGTTTCTATCAGGCGAGTGGTGCCTATGGGTTCCGGGACCAGCTTCAGGACGGGATGTCACTCGTGACCTCTGCGCCGGCTCTGGTCCGCGAGCATCTGCTACGCGCGGCCTCCCGACAGTTTGTTGAGGGAGACGTGCAGCACTGGTGGTTGCCCCAGAAGGGTAATGGTGTGCGGACACGGATTTCCGATGACTGTGCGTGGCTGGCCTTTACGGTGGCGCATTATGTGCGGGTGAGTGGCGACAGGGCTGTTCTCGACGAGCCACTTGCGTTTCTGGATGCTCCGGTTCTTGCACCCGACGAGCATGAGCGCTTCCTCCAGCCGGAGATAACAGAACGGACGGCCTCACTTTACGATCATTGTGCCCTGGCGCTGGATCACAGTCTGAGATGGGGCGCACATGGTCTGCCGCTTATGGGCACCGGAGACTGGAATGACGGGATGAACCGTGTCGGTGAAGCGGGGCGTGGCGAAAGCATCTGGCTTGGATGGTTCCTGTCTTCGGCGCTGAAAGCGTTCATTCCTCTTGCTGAGGCAAGGAACGATCAGGCTCATGCAGATGTCTGGCAAAGGGCCCTTGCAGAGCTGAAGAGCGGTTTGGAAAACGCCTGGGACGGGGAATGGTATCGCCGGGCATATTTCGACGACGGGTCGCCGCTTGGCAGCCATCTGAACAGGGAAGGGCGGATCGATGCCATTGCGCAGTCCTGGGCTGTGATTTCCGGTGTCGGGGACCCCGAGCGGGCACGTCTGGCCATGCAGGCTGTGCGGGAACAGCTTGTGAGGCTGGATGATGAAATCATCATGGTGCTCACCCCGCCATTCGATACGTCCGAGCCCGATCCCGGCTACATCCGTGGATATCCGCCGGGTGTGCGGGAAAATGGCGGCCAATATACGCATGCAGCGCTCTGGACGGTCATGGCAACGGCAATGCTCGGGGACGGCGCGGGAGCTCATGCCATGTTCTCGACAATCAGTCCGGTGCATCACGCCCGTGATATGGCCGCTGCGGATCGCTACAGGCTGGAGCCCTATGTCGTGGCTGCTGATGTCTATTCCGCGGCTCCGCATGTCGGGCGCGGGGGGTGGTCCTGGTATACGGGCTCGGCTGGCTGGATGCAGCGTGTCGGAACGGAAATCCTGCTGGGTGTAAGGATTGAGGAAGACAGATTGCTTCTCTCGCCCTGCATTCCACCGGAATGGTCAGGATTTGACGTGACATTGCGTTGGAAGACGGCCCAGTACAGGATCGAGGTGACCAATCCGGATCATATCAGCCATGGCGTGGTTGAAGTTCTGGAGAATGGAAGGCGTCTGGGGGACGGTGCTCCAGTTCTTCTGAAGGATGATGGAGGAGCACATCTGATCAGGGCAGTCATGCGTGCCTCATGAAAAGGAAATGAAAAATCAATTGGTTGTGCAGGGCTGGAGGCTGTATTAACACCGCCCCGACCCGGACCAGACCTCACGAGACCGGGCGTGTGAGACGCTGTTGAAATATATTCTTTATCTTCCGGTTCTGTTTTTGCTGTTTTTACATGTGGCACGGGCAGACACCTGTCCGGCCATGTTTGCGGAAGGGCAGCCTCCCGCTGTTCTGGGGGAGACGGCGCGGATCGGCACCGTCCAGCTCTGTAATTCCGCGTATGCTGTTCTTGTCTCAGAGGCCAGTAAGGGGCCGTTATGGTCAGCCGAGGATCTGACAGAAGAAAATCTGGAAATTGCGGATCGTACGCGGCGTCAGGGCAGTTTTTTCCTCGACACACGCCTTCCTTACAGCATGAGAGCATCTTTGGAGGATTATAGGGCCTCGGGTTACGATCGTGGGCACATGACGCCAAGCGGGGACGAACCTGGAATTGAGGCCCAGCAGCAGTCTTTTCTTCTCTCCAATATCGTACCGCAGACAGCAGAGCTGAACCGTGGACCCTGGGAAGGAGTGGAAAGCGCCGTCAGAGGATGGGCCCGGCAGGAGGGAGAAATCTTTATCGTGACCGGCCCGGGCTATGATCCGGATCGGGCTCAGACAATCGGCAAAGGGCGTATCCCGGTTCCAGCCGTAACCTGGAAAGCAATTTATGATCCGGCGGCGAACGGTACTGGCGCGTATGTCTGTCTGAATACGCGCCATCCTACTTGCAAGATTACCAGTGTGGCTCTTCTGATCCAATTGGTGAACATTGATCCGTTTCCCGCTTTGCCCGCCTCCCTGAAAGATCATGTCAGCGCCATGCCACCCATCAGGGAAACGCCGGAGGGCCTTTCGAAGCAGCCGCAGGCTCGGGAGCTCCTGCGTGAATGGGGATCAAAGGCTGCACAGAAGGCGCTCAAGGCGCTGGTGAAAGCACTCGTTCAGTAGCAGTGCAGTGTGAATCTGCTTGGTACAGGAATGAGATCGAGCATATTTCTATATTTTTATGTCTAAAGTCGTAACTATGAATATTTTATGAAAACCAGAAACGTCATAACTAAAAATTTCTAAAATAGATTAAGGCAGGGTTCGAAATAACGGAATCCGGAACCTTATGCTTCATTTTGACCCCTCGTCAGCGGCTTCGCTTATCGCGCTATGCCTCTGCTTTGTTCTTGTCTGTGTCTTTGAATTTGCCAATGGCTTTCATGATACGGCCAATGCTGTTGCAACAGTTATCTATACCAATTCGCTCAAGCCGACCGTTGCCGTTGTCTGGTCGGGGCTGATGAATCTTCTGGGCGTGATCCTGGGCGGCATTTCTGTCGCTTACGCGCTTGTGGAGCTTCTGCCGCCGGACGTGCTTTCACCCCCAAGCGGCAACCCGGCCGTCCCGATGCTGGTCGCGCTTTTCGGAACTGCTTTGGCCTGGAACCTGATGACGTGGTGGTTCGGGATTCCGAATTCGTCCTCGCACTGCGTTATCGGATCGCTGGTCGGCATTGCGATCGGTGACTCCTTCGTTCACGCCCGCGAACTCGGCCACAGCGTAGACTGGAGCCAGATCTGGAAAGTGCTTCGTGCTCTGGCGGTCTCGCCACTGCTGGGCTTTGTCGGTGCACTCCTGCTTTATTTCCTTATCCGCTCCCTCGTGAAGATGCCGGAAATGTACAAGGCACCGACGCCTGAGCAGAAGCCAAACCCGATCGTACGCGCCGTTCTGGTTCTGACCTGCACGCTCGTGAGCTTCTCACATGGTAGCAATGACGGGCAGAAGAGCATTGGTCTCATCATGCTGACGATCATCGGCATCATGCCCGCCGCCTTTGC
The DNA here is from genome assembly GCF_018256155.1 of Gluconobacter sp. Dm-62. Lineage (GTDB taxonomy): Bacteria > Pseudomonadota > Alphaproteobacteria > Acetobacterales > Acetobacteraceae > Gluconobacter. The sequence goes on along the minus strand of NZ_JAERLY010000005.1, from coordinate 127,818 downwards.
GCTCAACCCTGCTTCGCCCGTCAGCATCGAGCAGATCCGTCAGGATGCGCAGCAGGCTCTGCCGCTGGTGACGCAGTATGACCGGTATTCCTTCAAGGGAGATGCTGTTGCCTCGATCAACCGTCTTTCGCAGACGGGCGAGCCGACTGAAGCTCCGTCTGAACTGCGTGGCGATGTTTATCAGGTTCTGTCCGGTCTGCGCTCGGTTGCGGCCAACCCGGCCGCGTCGGATGCGGACAAGAAACTTGCGTCTCATCTTGCAGCCGAACTGCGCCCGACTGTTGAATATGCACCGGGGTGGGTCCGTCTGCTGAGCGCTCTTTGTCTGGGTATCGGCACGATGATTGGCTACAAGCGTATCGTGCGGACGCTGGGCGAAGGAATTGGTACGACACATCTGACACCGGCACAGGGTGCTGCGTCCGAAGTTGTTGGTGCGGGTCTGATCATGACGGCGGGATATACCGGGCTGCCAGTCTCGACGACGCATATCATTACGTCCGGCGTTGCCGGAACGATGGTTGCTGCCGGATCGGGGATCAACAAGAAGATGCTGACGAAGATTGTAATGGCCTGGCTGCTGACGCTGCCGGTGACAGTCTGTGTCGCCGCGACGGTTTTCTATCTGCTGGCCTGATCCGCAGAACTGTTTGGCTGGAGCTTTCTTGTTCCGGCCCTGACCTGAAAAAGGACGCGATATTGATATCGCGTCCTTTTTTTGTCAGACCCCGGCAATTTCCAGTGCCAGCTGTGCCATGCGGATGGCACCGTCGCGGCTGCCCGCGCCGCAGATGAAACGGGCAGGGTGGGCAAACACGGCATCGGACACGCCGGAGACAGCAGCCAGCTTCTCCCGTTCCAGACCGCCCCAGGCTTCTGGTAGGGAAACGCGCTGTCCGAAATCGCCACGAACGGGAGGAACCGCTTTGACGTTCCACTGCTCGGATCCGGCGGGAGAGACAACATACACAACCGGCAGGTCGTGTTCGAAAATGACTTTCTCCGTCGGCATGCCGGTTCCCATGATGAGGATGCGCCTGTCTTCGGCATTTTCATAAGCTGCAAGCACGCGGTCCGTTGCCTTGAGGCTGGCACGAACACGGTCGACGACGTTCATCAGATGCGAGGCAACGGCGGTGGCGGCATTGGCAAACCCAAGGGATTCCCGGGCACGGGCTTCTTGCCGTCCGTAAACTTCGGCCGTATCCCACGGCGGACTGCATGCGGAGACGATGTCGGCCAGGGAAAGTTTGCCCATCTTGACCACACCGTTGTCATCCTGATCGATCGGCAGGATCAGAGACTTGTCGAGGCTTTTCCAGATCAGGTCTACGGTGGCGTTATCAACCGGCGCGACCAGAATGTTGCGGATGGCTGCGTGCCCATAGTCCCTCCACAGGAGACCGGCGGCACTGTAGGGCGTGCCGTCTTCGCGAAGGGGCTTGTCTTTCATGTGGTGGTCGTAGCGGCCATGCGGCGGATCATACAGGCCGCCCACATCGAATACGATATCGGCCGATTTGATAACATCCGGGTTGCGTGTGCGGATGAAGGTCAGCCGGTCGGCAGACTTCTCTTCGAGAACGCGCGCCCGCAGGTCCCCGTGGGGGGCAAGGGCGTAATGAAGGATGACATAGCCCATGGTCTCGTCGACGTGGAAATTGCCTGAATGGGTGAGCGCCGCGACGGGCGCTGCGCCGTTTTCGAGACCAATGGGGGTATGTTCGGACATCTTGAGAACCTGCGACAGGAAAAAGGAACGTATTGGCCCCTTTCATGCCGCAGGGCAGCCCGGCAGACAACCTTGCCGCCAAGGTTAGCTTCAGGCGGCCTTGTACAGGGCACAGAGCTTGTTGCCGTCTGGATCGCGCAGATAAGCGAGATAGAGGTCGCCTATTGCGGTGTGGCGGATGCCAGGCGGGTTTTCGATCGCCTCGCCACCATTCTCGACGCCAGCCTTGTGCCAGGCGTCGACCTGTTCGGGACTGTTCATGGCAAAACCGATCGTCTCACCATTGGCACCGGTTGCAGGCTCGCCGTTCAGTGGCTTCGTAATGAGCAGACGTCCGCCGGAATGGACATAGGCCAGACGGCCCTTTGCATCGGGTTCCGCAGGCGTACAGCCGATGACGCCGAGTGTGGCATCATAAAATGTCTTGGAACGGGCAATGTTATTGCTACCCAGCATGATGTGGCTGAACATTAAAGACCTTCCTTGGTGACCGGGTGCGGGGAAACGGAAATGTTTCCACGCAGGCTCAGTCGATATTGATGTTGCGTATCCCGCCGGGAATGCGCGTTTTGGAATCGCGCGGAACGAACGCAAGCCCGGTGGTGTTGAAATCCGGGTTTTCGGCCATGGCCTGAAGGGTCGTGTCGTCGCGTACGTCCAGCGGGCGGTCATGACCACCGTTGTCGTGACGGATGGCGGCAGCGCAGAGGCTCGCTGCGGTGGCGAAGGGGCGGGGATTGCCCTGGGCCCCACTCAGCATCTGCTCCCGGATGCACTTGCTGTCCGTGTGCCCCGTAACCCATGGCGCAGAAGAACAGGATGCGAGCAGAAACAGGCTGGAAAGAATCACGTAACGCATGAAGAAAGCCTACTCGTGGCAAGGGCCGGGGTAAAGCACAGGCCCAGCAGAACCTGACTGCTTATTGGATCGTTACTTCTGAAAAGGTCAATGCCTTTAGAATGTAACAAGGATTACAGACATCATGACAGGATCGACTTCCCTCTCCGTCGCGCCGCTGGTGTGGGGACATGGGCCAAAGCTGTTCGAAGTTTTTCTCGAACCGACATGCCCGTTTTCAGTGCGGGCTTTTGGAAAGCTGGACGGGCTCCTGAAGGCCGCTGGAGAAGATCGGCTGACAGTCAGGGTGCGGTTGCAGTCACAGCCGTGGCATATGTTTTCAGGCGTGATCGTCCGTTGCATTCTGGCGGCTTCCACGCTGGAAAACGGCCGGGAGGCCGCGCGGACTGTCATGACCGTTGTGGGAGAGCACCGGGAGGAGTTCGAGTTTCGGGATCACTGTTCCGGTCCGAATATGGATGCAACACCCAACGATATTATCCGGCGGATCGAGGCCTATAGCGGACTGGAACTGGCTGAGGCCTTTGCCGTCCCTGAGCTTCAGCAGGCCGTCAAATGGCACTGCAAATATGCACGGCAGAACGGCATTCATGTCTCCCCGACTTTCATGGTTGACGGACTGATTGATCCGCAGATCAGCAGTGGAGACAGTATCGAGGTATGGATGGAACGGATTTTTTCCTGAGCCTCAGATGAAAACACGCCTGCCCTGACCGGACAGGCGTGTCCGGTCATCGTGGCGTTGGCAGTCCTGTTGTCAGGTTTTCGAACTGTTCGGGGTGCTGGGACGCCGTGACGTCTCCGACGGGTTTGGGGTGATGCAGGTTGTCGTATTGCAGCGGCGTGATCGAGAGGGTCTGGTCCATGGTCGGCAGATCCTTCACGTTCCAGCCACCACCAAGGCTGCGGATCAGGTCCACATCCGCGTGATAGAGGCGTGTCGCAACCTCGACCTGATGGATGCGGCTTTCCAGCGTGTTTTCCTGACTGACGATGGCTTCAAGATAGGTTCCAACGCCACCCTGATAGAGCGTCATGGTCATGTTCTGCGTGGAAAGGTTGGCCTTGACCGCCTGTTCCAGCGCCGCGTTTTCCTTCGTCAGACGCTCTGTCAGGGACAGGCCGTCTTCCACTTCGCGAAAGGCTGACAGGATCTTCATGCGATAGTCGTCGCGGGTTTCGCGATAGGCCGACCATGTTCTCTGAAGCTCCGCACGGCGTAGACCTCCATCGAACAGCGGCATGTGGAAGCTTGCGCCATAGGTCCATAGCGAGTTGGCCAGATTGGCCAGATCAAATCCGTTGGCTTCAAACCCGCCATTCAGCTTGAGCGCGATATGCGGATAGAACGCCGCACGGGCAATGCCGATTTCTCGGTTGGCCTGCGCCATCTCGCGTTCGGACGAGGCGATGTCCGGGCGGCGCTGAAGCAGGGTTGAGGGGACGTCCGTCGGGATCGTTGGCTGGATGAAATGGAACTGTGGGCTGGCAGGGATATGAAAGCTCGACGGTGAACTGTTGGTCAGCACCGCGATGGCGTGTTCCGTAACCTGTCGTGCGGCCTGAATGTCCAGACGGGCGGCCTGCGTGGTGTAGAGCTGCGCCTGCGCACGCGCCAGATCGAGGCGAGGGGCTGCCTGATTCTGGACCTGATTTTCCGTAATGCGGACGGCCCGCTCATAATAGCCGATGGACTGCTCGTAGATCGCATCCTGCGCGTCATAACCCCGCAGCTGGATATAATCGCGCGCCAGTTCGGCCTGCGTGCTCAGGCGCGCCATGGCGAAATCGGCGGCGCGCTGCTGGGCGAACTGTTTCTGCGCCCGCACGCGGTTGCGGATGGACGACCAGAAATCAGGCTCCCATGACACCAGCCCCCCATAATCCTCGCTGGTCTGGGTCTGGGTCGCGCCATTGCGGAACAGTCGGTCGGCGGACTGTTTGTTGTCCGAGGCTCCTGCATCCAGACTGGCATGCGGCAGCAATTCAGACCGTGCCGCCACAACGAGCGAACGCGCCTGAATGAAGCGCTCGGCCGCGGCCTGAATATCGCCGTTATCAGCCGTGGCCCGTGCTTCAAGATCGTTCAGCAGTGGGTCCTGAAACATGGTCCACCAGTTGGCTGGCAGCGCCGTATCCGCCGGTGTGGCCAGAGCGAAGGGCGCCTGCCCCTGCCAGTTCGAGGGGACGACGAAGTTCGGGGCTTTATAAGTTGGTGCCAGATCGCAGGCCGAGAGGCTGATCAGCGCGAGGGCTGATCCACCGGTGAGTGCGAGGCGTCGGAACGTGGCTGGGATCATCATTCGTCCCCGTCATTGTCGGAGGAGTCATTATCAGTCTCAAACCCGCTTTCATTATAGCCACGCGCCGGGGTGACGACATGGACCACATCACCTTCCAGCAGGTCGGCAGGCGGGTTGTTAATGAGACGGTCCGTGGGCTTGAGACCGCTCAGGATTTCCGTCGAGCTATCCGCCATCCGGCCCACCTGCACATTGACGTAATGGACGTGGCTGGTGGCATCCACGAGGGCGACCTGCATGCCTTTTTCTTCAAAAACGAGACTGCCGCTTGGGATTTCATACAGGTTGGCATCCGTGTTCTTCGCCGTCAGGGCGACAGAGGCAAAGGTACCGGGCCAGAGCAGATTGCCGGGATTGTCGAGCACGAATTCCGCAATGGCCGTGCGCGTATTGGGGTCATAGCCCTTGGACGTCGTCAGATACTTCGCCGTAAAGGTCTTGCCCGCATATTGCGGCACGGTGACCTGTGCGGTCATGCCGTCCTGCAGGACATAGGAGAAGACTTCTGGCACGGAGACGAACAGGCGCAGCTTGTCCGTATCGGCCACGGTGAAGAGTTCGGACGCGCTGCCGGTCGCATTCAGGCCGCCACCGCCATTATTGACGTAATCGCCAACATTGACCGAACGCGCCGTGACGATCCCGTCGAACGGGGCCACGAGCTGCTTGAAGCGTTCGAGCGCCTCGAAATGATCCACATTGCGCTGTGCGGCCTGTACTTCAGCATTGGCGGACTGTTCATTCGCATTGGCGACCGAGACCGACTGGCCGGATACGGACTGGGACTTGCCCATGGCCCGCCAGCGGTTCGCCGTGACGGAAGCCAGGTTATATTTCGCCATGACTGAAGCGAGGCTGGCCTTGGCCTGCGCATATTCGGCATCAAGCGCCGGCGCGTTGATTTCCGCCAGAACGTCGCCCTGTTTTACATGCGCGCCATAGTCCTTGTACCACATTTTCACGTAGCCAGAGACCTGGGGGTAGATCGGTGCCTGATACCAGGCGTCGATATTGCCGGGCAGTGTCAGGGATACTTTGGGGCTCGTGCGGTGCGGCGAGGCGACCGACACGTCAGGAATGGCGGCGGCATTGGTTTCTGCGCGCAGGGTGCTGACGGCATGGACGCGATCGACGACGAGGAATGCGACGTAGAGGCCCACGGCGCAGGCTCCCGCGCCAAGAATGAACTTACGGGAAAGGGAGGCCATCAGACTGTCTCCTTGTGGCGCGCGGGACGGTTGTGAAGAATTGCGTAGACGCAGGGAACGAACAGCAGGGTCGAGATGGTGGCGACGATCAGGCCACCAATCACGGCCTTGCCGAGCGGAGCATTGGTGGAGTTGGAAATCGCCATCGGCACCATGCCGACCACCATGGCCAGAGCGGTCATGATGACGGGACGGATACGCCCGTAACCGGCTTCCACGGCGGCGCGCAGGGCGTCGCCATGTTCCTCAATCCGCTCGCGGGCGAAGGAGACCACGAGGATCGAGTTTGCGGTTGCGGTGCCCATGCACATGATCGCACCCGTCAGCGCAGGGACGGAGAGGCGCGTATGTGTGAGGAACAGCGCCCAGGCGATCCCTGCCAGCGCGCCGGGCAGCGCCGTGATGATGATGAACGGATCCAGCCAGGACTGGAAGTTCACCACGATCAGCAGATAGATCAGCACCACCGAGACGGCGAGGCCGAGCACGAGCTGGTTATAAGCCCCGTGCATGGTCGTGGCCTGACCGCGGACATCAACCTGAGCGGATGCCGGAACGGTCTTGGCCGTGTCGTTCAGGACCTTGTGTACACCATCGAGAACGGAGCCCAGATCGGTGCCTTCCGCCGACACATAGATGTCGATGTCCGGCATGGAGTTGTAGTGCGAGACTTCACCTGGTGTGCCGGTCGCCTTGATTGCACTGATGGCGCCGAGAAGCTGGGTCTGGGTACCGCTCGGGTCTCCGTCGCCCTTGTCCACGGGGATCGTCATCAGGTCCGTCAGATGGGTGAGCTGGTCCTGCGAGACATAGACGTTGAGCGGGAAGGTCACGTTGTCGCTCGGGTCGAGCCAGTATTGCGGATCGACCGTGGAGCTTCCTGACAGCGCCATCAGCTCGTTATTGGCAAGATCGGCTTCGGTCAGGCCGGTCGCCTGGCTGAAGGTCCGGTTGCCCTGAACCATGAGGGTTGGCGTCTTCATGGTCTGCTGGATCACGACATCCGCAGTGCCCGGAATATGCCGGAGCTGGCCGAGGATGGAGCGTGCATAGGCGTAGTTCTGGCGGATATCGGGGCCGGAAACCTGAATGTCGATCGGAGACGGCGCCCCGAAGTTCAGGATCTTGGCCGTCAGGTCAGCCGGCTGGAACGTAAAGACCGTGCCGGGGAACTGTGCCGAGAGATCCTTGCGGAGCAGGCGGCGGTAATCCCAGACCGGCGAGGCCTCGTCCTTGAGTGTGATGGTCAGGTCGCAGTCCTGCGTTCCAATGCTGGGTGTTGGAATGAAGGCCTGGTTGTGCGGACCTTCGGGCAGGCCGCAATTGCTGATGATGTCCTCGACCTTGCCGGGCAGGATCTGATGGATACGGTCGTCCACGAGGGCTGCAATCCGGCCAGCCACTTCAATCCGCATGCCCAGAGGCGCGCGCATATGCATCTGAAGAAGGCCGGATTTCGTCTCCGGGAAGAAGTCCCGCCCTGCGGTGGCATAAAGCCCGAGCGAGAGCAGCGAGACGCCGAGGAACACGCCCACGAAGGCAATGCGGCGCTCGACGCAGCGGGTCAGGACGCGGTTATAGCCCTCCCGGAAGCGGGTAAAACCACGCTCAAATCCCTGCTGGAAGCGGCCAAGGAACCCCTTGCGCGGGCCACCGGCGACCGTCTGGTCCATGTGAAGGGCTTCATGCTCCTCACCGTGCAGGCCGCTGTTGACGTGATCGGTCAGCAGGTATTTCGCCATCGTCGGAACGAGCGTCCGCGACAGGATGAAGGAGGCGATCATGGCGAACATGATGGCCATGGCCATCGGGCGGAACAGGAAGCCCGCCACGCCGTCCAGCTCGAACAGCGGCAGCCAGACGATGCAGATGCAGGTCGTGGAAACGAATGTCGCCACCACGATCTGGTTGGCCGCATCGATGATGGCGTCTTCGAGACCCTTGCCCATCTCAAGATGGGTGTCGATGTTCTCGATCATGACGGTGGCGTCATCCACGAGAATACCGACCGCCAGCGCCAGACCGCCAAGTGTCATGACGTTGATGGACTGTCCGGCCCAGCCCAGCCCGATGATCGAGCACAGGATGGCCAGCGGGATCGACGTCGCAATAATGATCGTTGAGCGCCAGGACCCGAGGAACAGCAGCACCACAAGCCCCGTCAGGAACGCGGCCGTGACCATTTCACGAACGACGTCCTTGATGGAATCCTTCACGAAGGTCGAAGCATCCGTCAGGACCGAGACATGAACGTCAGGCGGCAGGATGCGGCGCAGACGGGGGAGGAGGTCCTTCACGCCGTTGACCACATCCAGCGTCGAGGCTCCGCCGCCCTTCATGACGACGATTTCCACGCCCTGACGTCCCTTGACGAGAACCACGTTCGTCTGCGGATGGCCGCCGCGATACACGTCCGCCACGTCATGGATGTAAATGACCGCATTGCCCACGCGCTTCACCGGAATGTCGCCAATGGCTTTCATGCTGGTGGGGGTGGCGTTGGTCTGCACCATCCAGTCGGTCGCATCGATCTTCTGATCGCCCGCAGGAAGCACGATGTTCTGGTCGCGCATGGCGGCCTGAACGTCCATGGCCGACAGGTGATGCGCCCGAAGCTGCGCCTGGTTCAGCGCGATCATGACGAAGCTGTCCATCCCGCCATAGGGATGCGCCACGACGGAGCCGGGAACCGTAACCAGAAGCGGCCGGACGGAAATAACGCCAAGCTTGAACAGATCCGACGGCGTTTGTTTATCGGATGTGATCTGAAGCGAAATGACCGGCACGGACGACGCCTCAAGCCGCATGACCATCGGTGCAGGAATATGCGTCGGCAACTGCTGGATTACGGTCTGGGAAATGGCGACGACATCCGCTTCCGCCGGGCCGATATCGGTCCCGGGCTGGAAGTAGATGTTGACGATCCCACGACCGTAATAGGAGTTGGACTCCATGTGCTCGATACCTTCGACGGTCGAGGTCACATTGAGTTCGTAATTATAGATAATGCGTCCGGCGAACTGCTCGGGCAGCATGCCGCCGTAGGTCCAGACGACCGAAACGACGGGGATGTTGATGTTTGGAAAGACGTCCGTTGGTGTCTTGAAAATGGACATGACGCCAAGCATCACGATCATGATCGACAGGACGACAAAGGTGAGCGGTCGCCTCAGCGCGGTGATGACAATGGCATTCATTCAGCTCGGTTCCCGACAGATTTTGAGCAAGGAAGGGAAACCGGGACGATACTGGTCCTGAAATACAACGTCTTTTAAATCGTGATTTATGGACGGTTTTTTACTTTTGGTGGCGCATTAATAAATTTTTATCATTTAAACAGATTAATCTATATTTATGAATTTAAATACAGATTTTCGTTACTGTTCGAGCGTTTTGGTTTTGTTGCGAGATGGCGCTTTTCCGAAGGACTGATATGTTTCAGAGCAATGGGAAGGCCCTCCTGGTCGCTCTGTGGGAGATCAAAAAGTGACATCGCATTCTGTTCCCGCCCTGAATGATCCTCAGGTTCTGGCGGAGGTGACCGAGATGTCAGACCGTTATGAAAAAGCGCTGGGGGACAATATCCTGCACGAACTGGACGCTCTCTTTTACGACGGTGCCGAAACGGTCCGTTACGGAGTGGGCGAGAACCTGTACGGATTTCAGGAAATTCAGGCTTTTCGACGGGGGCGGACAGGAGGATCTCCACCGCGTGAGGTTCTGCGGCGGGTTATTACGGCTGTGGGTCAGGATGTTGCGACCGTGGATCTGGAATTCCGGCGCATCGGGGCGGAACGGATCGGGCGTCAGAGCCAGACGTGGTTCCGCACGACCGACGGGTGGAAAATCATTGCTGCTCATGTGTCACTGATGGGCACGGGCTCGTAAGCCCGGCTTTTCAGCTCCCGCTGGAGACATATCCCGCCACGGCCCGATGCCACACAAGGACCATGACGCCGAGAAATGCAAATCCACCAAGGGGCGAAAGGCTGCCGATCCATGTGGGCATGCCTAGAGGGTCTGGATGGTTAAGGCTGAACAAAGCCGGATAATAGCAGACGGCTGCGAGCGGCAGGACGAAGGTGATGAACCGCCGGAGCCAGCGGCCGAACATGGTCAGCGGATACTGTCCGGCCTCGACGCCGCCATAGGTCAGGACGTTCACGACTTCCAGCCCCTCGACCGTGATGAAGCACAACGCGGCCTGGCCGATTAGAACGCCGAGGAACATGGCTGCTCCACCTGCAATGGCGCTGGGCAGCACAAGGAGCGCGCTCCATTGCACATGCGGTGCGAGCCAGAGCCCGGCAATGAGGACGAACGCGCCCTGAAGGAAGCGTCCGATCGGGCGCAGGCGGAGTTCATGGCCCAGAAGCAGAAGCAGGGTCGAGCGCGGTCGCAGGAGCAGACGATCGAAGCTCCCTGTCCGGACATATTCGCCGCCAAAGACTTCAAAGCCACGCCCCAGCGTTTCAGCCACGGCAAAGGCGACGTTCACCAGCCCGTACAGGACGGCAACCGTGCCGATATCCCAGCCGGCAATGCTGCCAAAGCGGTGAAACAGGCTCCAGATACCAAAAAAGCCCAGAAGCGTGGTGACAAAATTCCCGATAGCCTGAATGGCAAAGGTGCCGGGATAGCGGAGTTGCGCGACGATCGAGGCCCCGGCCATGCGACGGTAAAGGCCAATCGCGCTGAGTGTGCGGGAAGGGGATTGTGACATGTCAGGCACCCTGCACCTCTAGGCGGTTCACGGTCTGACGCATCCAGAGACGTCCGAGAAGTGTCAGACTTACCACCCAGAACATCTGAAGACTCAGACCCGTTGCGACCCCACCCGGAATGGGTGTCCCGAGATAGATCCGAATGGGAATGTCGGTAATACCGGCGAAAGGCTGTGCGAGCAGGAAGGGCCTGATCCAGTCGGGATAGAGCGGCAGCGGTAGCAGCATTCCGGACAGGAGGACCGCCAGCGGGGTTCCGACGGCATAGCTGCCGAGCGGAGAAAGCGTGCGGGCCGTCAGGATATTCCACCACATGACGATGGTGGCCGAAAGAAGTGCCCCCAGCGTGATGGAGATGAGGGCCAGAATAGCGGAAAGCAGGCTTGCAGGCGGGGCAAGGCTCCAGGCGCCGAGGCCGACAAGCATGGCAAGCGGTCCGGCAACGCAGGATAGCAGGACCGCACGGGGCACTGCATTCCCCAGCAATCGTGCGAGACTGGACGAAAGCCACCAGTTCCACATATCGACCGGCCGGAGCAGGTCATAGACGATGGCCCCTGTCTTGGCGGCATCGCCGATGGCAGGAAGACAGCCGAGCGGCAGAAGCGTGAAGAGCGATTGCTGGATCCAGGTATAGGTCATGGCCTGTCGCAGCGAGAGCGGAGCCTGCACGTCAGGTGCGGCGTGATAGACCGAGGCATAGGCCATCAGCGTGACGGCCCCGAACCACATCTGCGCCACCAGTCCAGCAATAACGGCGATCCGGTATCGCAGGCCGATCTTCCATTGCAGGCCAAATGCGGTGAGATAGGGGCGCAGGCTCATGCAGCGTGGTCCGCATAGAAGCGGGTAATGATTTCGTCGATCGAAGGGCGGCTGATGCGCAGGTCGTCGAGGCCCGGAAGGTGCCCCACATGCGCAACAAGAGCCGGGGCCGGGATCTGGCGTGGGTCGAAGGTGATTGTGACGCTTTGGGACGCGCGGGCGGTTTCACGGGCACCGGCGGGGAGCGTCAGATCGGGGGGCGTGCCATGGAAATCGAGTTCGAGAATACGTTCGGACAGGGTGGTGGTGCGCAGAGCCTCGAACGGGCTGTCCGCGAGAATGCGGCCATGACCGATGACGATCACGCGTTCGGCCAGGGCTTCGATGTCGTGCATGTCATGGGTCGTCAGCAGGACGGTCGTGCCTCGGTCGCGGCAGAGTTCATGAACGAATGCCCGGACAGCGAGCTTGGACGGCGCATCCAGTCCGATCGTGGGTTCATCGAGAATGAGGATGTCCGGGTCGTGAATGAGCGATGCCGCAATTTCGGCGCGCATTCGCTGCCCCAGCGAAAGCTGGCGGACGGACTGGTCCATGATTCCGCCCAGATCCAGTGCATCCGCCAGCCGGGCACGGTTGCGGGCAAAGCGTTCTGGCTCGACGCTATAAATGTCGCGCAGAAGGGCCAGACCTTCAGCAACGGAAAGATCCCACCAGAGCTGGGTGCGCTGGCCGAATACGACGCCAATCCTTGCCACATGGGCGACGCGGTTCGTCCAGGGCACCAGCCCATTGACCTGCACGTCTCCCGACGTGGGGCGCAGGATGCCGGACAGGATCTTGATCGCCGTCGATTTTCCCGCCCCGTTCGGGCCAATGAAACCCGCGATCTGGCCTCTGGGAACCGAAAAGGAAATCCCGTCCAAGGCGACGATATCGCGCGTTTTCCCGCGCCAGCTCCCCCCCTCACGGATCCGGTAGGTTTTTCGGAGGTTGTTGACTGTGATGGCGTCAGAAGTGGGAAGGGGCGTCGGCATCCGGGCTCCGTCATGAGCGGTAAACGTCAGTTTCTTGAAGAGTGGACAGCGGACAATATTGAAATCAAGCCGTTTCTGATGGGAAGCCTTCTGTAGCCTGTCTCAACGTCCCTTTCGAAAGCGCGTCGACAGGATAATCGCCGAGACCGTCCGTTCCACGCCTTCAAGCTGGCCGATATCGTCAATGGCACGATTGATGTCTTCGGTTGTAGAGGCCCCCAGAAGAGCGATCAGGTCGGAGGCGCCGCTGACCGCATGAAGCTCCCGCAGTTCGGGGAGCATTTTCAGGTCCCGTTCCACTTTCTGACTATGTCTTGGCGTGATGACGATCGAGACATGGGCGCGTACCAGATCCTCATCCGGACTTTCGAGGAGCGTGTAGCCGCGAATATGCCCCTGCCGTTCCAGACGCTCCATGCGCCCCTGCAGAGTCGTGCGTGACATTCCCAGCCTGCGGGCCAGAGCAGCAGTGGGAATGCGCGCATTGCGACGCAGTATATCAAGAAGGGCTTGGTCAGTCGGGTCCGTCATTCTGCCTGTTATAGACGGCAATCTGCCGCTGGGAATGCCTTTTCGCCGTCATGCTGCCACTTGAGATCCGTCGGCTTCGACCCTGATCCTGTCCGTAACACTTCCGGAACAGGATACGACCATGAAGCAGGTTACAGTCGCAGGCGCAGGCAAGATCGGTTCAGCCATCGCAGAGCTTCTTCATCACGGCGGATACCGTGTGACACTGCTCGATTGTCATGCAGACTATCTCAACAGCCTGAAGCTGCCTGAAGGGATTGCCCGCCGGACAGCCGATATCGCTCAGGGCCTTGATCCGGACCTGTTGAAAGGTCAGTTCGCTGTTCTGTCCGCGCTTCCCTTTCACCTGACGCGGACTGTCGCAAAAGCTGCCGCGGCGGCCGGGGTTCATTATCTGGATCTGACCGAAGACGTCGCGTCCACGAAGGATGTGAGGGCGCTGGCCGAAGGTGCATCGAGCGCGTTCATACCCCAATGTGGTCTGGCGCCCGGTTTTGTCTCCATTGCCGCGCACGATCTGGCAGGACATTTTGACGAGGTCGATACGATCCGGCTGCGTGTCGGAGCACTGCCGCGTTTCCCCTCCAATGCTCTGGGATACAACCTGACATGGAGTACGGAAGGCCTGATCAACGAGTATATTGAGCCGTGTGAGGCCATTGTCAGCGGCCGACGCACTCTCGTTCCCGCTCTTGAAGGCACGGAAACCCTTGGGGTCGATGGCGTTACCTACGAGGCTTTCAATACATCCGGTGGCCTGGGCTCACTCTGTGAAACCTATGATGGTCGGGTTCGGGAACTCAATTACCGTACCATGCGGTATCCGGGACATCGCGATATCATGAAGGTCCTCCTGTCGGACCTGCGTCTGTCAGAGCGGCGGCACATCCTCCAGGACATTTTTACGCATGCCATTCCTGGAACGGCACAGGATCTGGTAGTTTTGTCGGTGATCGTCACCGGAATGCGGGATGGCAGACAGCAGCAGGAAACTCTGGCCCGCACCATTTATGCCGGTGAGTTTATGGGCGGATATCGTACTGCCATCCAGCTTACGACGGCAGGATCCATCTGTGCTGTTCTGGATCTGCTGGCAGAGGGCAAGATCCCTTCAAAGGGCTTTGTCCGTCAGGAGGATATTCCGCTGGCCGCTTATCTCGCCAACCGCTACGGACAGGTCTATCAACAGCAGGGCTAAACGGCCTTATGTGCAGATCAGGATGCTGACGAATAAAAGACTGAGTGCAGGCGGCCGACCCGGTTGATGTCACTGATATCAATCTCAGGATCAAAGGCGGCCGTCGCCTGTATGCTCTGAAGGTAGGGGGATAAGAACTTTGAATCTGAAGTTCTTGTTGTTCCGGACAGCGTGATGGCGAAGCTGAGCCTATCGGGACGGGGCGCATGGCAGATTTAGCTACGCTGAATTTTCGGATATGCCGAAGCGAGGGGGGGGGGAGACCTCTACAACGTCGCTGGCCGCTAAAATCCGGGCATAAAAAAAGCCGCCCTTACGGGCGGCTCTCTGCACATCGAAATGTACATCAGGGCAATCAGATTGCCTTGATGCTCACTGCCGATGTTTTGCCGTTGCGGCCAGACTCGAGCTCGTAAGAGACATGCTGACCTTCGTTGAGGGTGTGCATTCCGGCGCGCTCGAGTTCAGAGATGTGAACGAACGCATCCTGGCCACCGTTGTCAGGCTGGATGAAACCAAAGCCCTTGGTGGAGTTAAACCATTTTACGGTGCCTGTTGCCATAACGAGGCTCCTTTTTAACAATAGCAGTCGTGCACAAAATACGCACGAAATCATAACACCTAAGGAGAACGAATGACGCAACACGCGTCGAAAACTCGCTTAAGAGCACCTGCCACAATCAGATAGACGTTACATCGATCGATGATGCAAGCGAAAAATGACGAAACGAGATTATAATTTGTAACCCGGATTCAATATTTGTCGTATTGTAGGGAGAAATAGACCCTGAATTCAGAGGTGTAAGGGAAGATTTTCATAATAAAAAATCACCGTCAGTTCTTGCAAACCAGACGGCATATCGTTTCGATATTAAAGGTAATTCTTTCTTTTAACGCCTCGGGCGCCGTAAAATCCCGCTCGAAGATTACCGATCCGGTGAAGCGGTTCGTAAAATAATAGTAATTTATCGAGGCAATCGTGATGTTCAGCTGTGCAGCATCAATGCCTTCGCGAAAGACGTTTTCTCGAACCCCCCGATCCAGAAGTGACTGGATACGACGAACGAATTTCTGGCTGATCGTCTTCAGGGTAGGGGAGTTCTTGATATGCGCGGCCTTGCAGAGATTTTCGCTGTTTACGAGGGTAATGAACTCGGGATTTGCAATGTAGTATTCCCATGTAAAGCGAACGAGCGTTTCAAGAGCTGTTCTGGGTGGTAGGTTCTCAAGATCCAGCTTGGTCTCTTCAGCCCGGATATTAAGATATTCTCGTTCCAGAACCGTCCTGAAGAGCCCGTCCTTACTTTTGAAATAGTGATACAGCATGCGCTTGTTTGCGTTGGCATCCAGAGCAATTGCGTCGACCCGTGCGCCTTCAAGCCCATTCTTTGCAAACTCTTTCTTGGCTGCTTCGAGAATGCGTAATTTTGTGGCCTCCGCGTCCCTAACACGCTTTTTCGTAGAGGAGGAGGACGGTCTGCTTTTCTCAAGGGGCATCAGGGGCTTGTTCCGCACTCAACATGGACGCTCTTTTTGAGGGAAACCGCCCCAAAAGAAAAGCAGCCCATAAAATCACACTTAAAGTGAGAAAAAATATCAACGTAACGTGATTTCATGCTGGTGCACCCCTGCGATATGTGTAAGTAACTATACGGTGCATTAGGCGTTAGGAAGTTAGAACCCGAGCGCCTCCGGTCAAATGCAAGTGAGGATCGTCCGGGAACGGAAATCGTACGTTGTAATATCTCTCGGGGTTTCCAGGTCAGAAGAATAAAAATCGGGCTGTACATTGAAAAAAGGGATGACGGCCCCATAGTCAGCAGGAAGAAGTCTCATGAATGTTGTCGCAAAAAATATATCTTTACCGTTAAAGCCGCGTGAGTTCGGATTCTTTATTGATGGAGAATGGCACGCAGGTAAGGAATTCTTCGATCGGTCTTCGCCGGCTCATGATGTTCCCGTCACCCGTATTCCGCGTTGCACCCGTGAAGACCTTGACGAGGCCGTAGCTGCTGCACGTCGCGCATTTGAGAATGGAAGCTGGTCGGGTCTGCCATCCGCGGACCGTGCCGCGGTTCTTCTGAAGGCTGCGGGCCTGCTGCGCGAGCGCCGCGACGACATTGCTTACTGGGAGGTTCTCGAAAACGGCAAACCCATCAGTCAAGCCAAGGGTGAGATCGATCACTGTATCGCCTGTTTTGAAATGGCTGCCGGTGCTGCACGTCTGCTGCATGGTGATACGTTCAACAATCTGGGGGGGGGGCTGTTCGGTATGGTCCTGCGGGAACCCATTGGCGTTGTTGGTCTGATCACGCCCTGGAACTTCCCGTTCATGATCCTGTGCGAGCGCGCGCCGTTCATTCTCGCTTCCGGCTGCACGCTGGTCGTGAAGCCTGCCGAAGTGACAAGCGCCACGACGCTTCTTCTGGCGGAAGTTCTTGCGGATGCAGGTCTGCCGAAAGGCGTATTCAATGTTGTAACGGGAACGGGTCGCACGATCGGTCAGGCCATGACTGAGCATCAGGACATCGACATGCTGTCCTTTACCGGCTCCACGGGAGTTGGGAAGTCCTGCATTCATGCGGCGGCTGACAGCAACCTCAAGAAGCTCGGCCTCGAACTGGGTGGCAAAAACCCCATCGTGGTGTTTGCGGACAGTGACCTTGAAGACGCAGCCGATGCCGTGGCCTTCGGGATCAGCTTCAACACCGGGCAATGCTGCGTGTCGTCGAGCCGCCTGATCGTTGAACGGTCCGTTGCCGAGAAGTTCGAGCGTCTCGTTGTCGCGAAAATGGAAAAGATCCGCGTCGGAGACCCGTTTGATCCGGAAACGCAGATCGGCGCCATCACGACCGAAGCGCAGAACAAGACCATTCTTGACTATATCGCGAAGGGCAAGGCCGAGGGTGCCAAGCTCCTTTGCGGTGGCGGGATCGTCGATTTCGGCAACGGCCAGTACATCCAGCCGACGCTCTTCACTGACGTGAAGCCCTCCATGGGTATCGCGCGTGACGAGATCTTTGGCCCGGTTCTGGCATCCTTCCATTTCGATACGGTTGATGAGGCGATCGCAATTGCCAATGACACGGTTTACGGCCTCGCCGCATCGGTCTGGAGCAAGGATATCAACAAGGCACTGGCGGTGACGCGTCGCGTTCGCGCAGGCCGTTTCTGGGTCAACACCATCATGAGCGGTGGTCCCGAGACGCCTCTGGGTGGCTTCAAGCAGTCGGGATGGGGGCGTGAGTCCGGCCTGTATGGCGTCGAGGAATACACGCAGATCAAGTCTGTCCATATCGAGACTGGCAAACGTTCGCACTGGATTTCGTAATGACGAGCGGCTTTGATTACATCGTTGTCGGTGGCGGTTCGGCTGGCTGTGTTCTCGCAGCTCGCCTTTCCGAAAATCCTTCCGTCCGTGTCTGTCTCATCGAGGCGGGCAAACGGGACACGCATCCTCTGATTCATATGCCGGTCGGTTTCGCGAAGATGACCACCGGCCCGCACACCTGGGATCTTCTGACGGAACCGCAGAAAAATGCGAATAACCGGCAGATCCCTTATGTGCAGGGAAGGGTTCTGGGTGGTGGGTCGTCCATCAATGCGGAGGTCTTCACGCGGGGGCATCCGTCCGATTTCGACCGCTGGGCTGCGGAAGGTGCTGATGGGTGGAGCTTCAGGGACGTCCAGAAATACTTCATCCGCTCCGAAGGAAATGCGATTTTCGCAGGGGACTGGCATGGGACGAACGGACCGCTGGGAGTTTCCAATCTTGCAGAGCCGAACCCTACCAGCCGCGCCTTCGTCCAGAGCTGTCAGGAACTGGGGCTGCCCTACAATCCCGACTTCAATGGCGCATCGCAGGCCGGAGCCGGCATCTATCAGATGACCATCCGGAACAACCGGCGCTGCTCCACGGCTGTGGGATATCTGCGTCCGGCTCTGGGGCGCAAAAACCTCACAGTCGTGACGCGTGCACTGGTTCTGAAGATCGTGTTCGATGGAACGCGGGCTACGGGCGTGCAGTACATTGCGAATGGCACTCTTGAGACGGCCGAGGCCACGCAGGAAATCGTCGTGACCGCAGGCGCCATCGGAACACCAAAGCTGATGATGCTGTCAGGCGTCGGTCCTGCCGCGCATCTGCGGGAAAAGGGGATTTCCGTCGTTCAGGATCTGCCTGGCGTGGGGGAGAACCTCCAGGACCATTTCGGCGTGGATATCGTGGCTGAACTTAAGACGGATGAGAGCTTCGACAAATACCGCAAGCTGCATTGGATGCTCTGGGCGGGTCTTGAATACACGATGTTCAACTCGGGCCCCGTTGCGTCCAACGTGGTTGAAGGCGGTGCATTCTGGTACTCGAACCCGTCTTCGGAAGTGCCTGATCTGCAGTTCCATTTTCTCGCCGGTGCGGGAGCGGAAGCAGGGGTGACGTCCGTTCCCAAAGGCACGTCCGGCATCACGCTGAACAGCTATGTGCTGCGGCCGAAGTCACGCGGAACCGTCCGGCTGCGTTCGGCGGATCCGAGGCTCAATCCGCTGGTCGATCCCAATTTTCTGGGCGACCCCGCTGATCTTGAAACCTCTGCGGAAGGTGTGCGGCTGAGCTACGAGATGTTCTCCCAGCCCTCCTTGCAGAAGCACATCAGGAAGACCTGTTTCTTTAGCGGTAAACAGCCGACGATGCAGATGTATCGTGACTATGCGCGGGAACATGGCCGGACGTCCTATCATCCGACATGCACCTGCAAGATGGGCCGGGATGACATGTCCGTCGTCGATCCGCGCCTGAAGGTGCATGGCCTTGAAGGCATCAGGATCTGCGACAGCTCGGTCATGCCCTCGCTGCTGGGGTCCAACACGAATGCCGCGACGATTATGATCAGCGAGCGGGCAGCAGACTTCATTCAGGGGAACGCCTGAACCGGGGTCTCCCGCATCATCTGAAAACACGGGATAGCGGAAAAGCCGTGCTGTCGGGCCGGGCTTTTTTATTCGGAATTATAGTAACTAACTAGTTATATACAAAGGCATTGGAACATGATGAAAGTCAGGACAGCGGCCGAGGCTGTGAGCCTCATCAAGGACGGAGCCATGGTTGCCGTCAATTCGTCTTCGGGACTTCTGTGTCCTGACGCGGTTCTCGAGGCACTGGGGCAGCGTTTCGAGGCAACGAAATCACCGGCAAAGCTGACGACCATCCATCCGATTGCCGCGGGCGACATGTTCGGTACCAAGGGCGTGGACCATCTCGCCCGTCCGGGCATGATCACGAAGATTATTGGCGGGTCCTATCCTTCGGGGCCGAGCAATGCCGAGCCACCACTGATCTGGCAGCGGATTCAGGCGGAGGATCTGGCCGCCTATAACGTTCCGTCCGGCGTGATTTTCGACATGCTGCGGGAAGGGGCCGCAAAGCGTCCCGGCGTGCTGACCAAGGTCGGGCTTGATACCTTCGCGGACCCGAAGCGTGATGGCTGCGCGATGAACGAGACGGCACGGCTGAACCCGCTCGTTCGTCATATGGATTTTGAGGGCGAAGACTGGCTGTATTTCCCGGCATTGCGTCCGGATGTGGCCATCATCCGCGGCTCGACGGCAGATGAGAACGGCAACCTGACGTTTGAGCAGGAAGGGGCCACGCTCGGCGCCATGGAAATGGCGCTGGCGGCGCACAACAACGGTGGCCTCGTGATTGCGCAGGTCCGTCGGGTGGCCGCACAGGGCACTCTGAAGCCACATGACGTCAAGGTTCCGGGTATTCTGGTCGATGTGATCGTCGAGGCCCCGGACCAACTCCAGACAACCGCCACGGCTTACGATCCCGCCATTTCCGGCGAGATTTTCCGCCCGCTTTCGACGTTCGACATCCCCGATTTCGGACCATCCAAAGTCATGGCACGCCGCGTGGCGCAGGAACTGAAGCAGGGCTGGGCGGTAAATATCGGCTTCGGCATTTCCGCAAACGTCCCTCGTATCCTACTGGAAGAGGGCCGCCACGGCGCGGTGACCTGGGTGATCGAGCAGGGTGCCGTGGGCGGTATTCCCCTGCTGGACTTCAAGTTCGGCTGCGCCAGTAACGCCGAGGCCTTTGTCGCATCGCCTCACCAGTTCTCCTATTTTCAGGCAGGCGGCTTCGACTGCTCCCTGCTGTCCTTTCTTGAGATCGGACAGAACGGCTCGGTGAATGTCAGCCGTCTCGCCGCTACGCCTCATCGTACGGCGGGGGCCGGGGGGTTCGTGGACATCACGGCGCGGGCAAAGCGCATCATCTTCTCTGGCAATTTCAATGCCGGGGCGAAAATGCATATCGAGGACGGGCGTCTTGTGATCGACAAGGAAGGCAAGATCGCCAAGATCGTGCCTGAAGTGTCTCAGGTCAGCTTTTCTGGAGCCCGTGCCACCGAAACCGGCCAGGAGATCACTTATGTGACGGAGCGTTGCGTTCTGAGGCTGCTGGGTGGCAAGCTGACGGTCACTGAAATCGCGCCGGGGATCGACTTGCAGCGGGACATTCTGGATCAGGCAACGGCTCACCTCGAAGTCTCGCCCGATCTGAAGGACATGGACGCGGCCCTGTTCCAGGATGAACCCATGGGACTGCCCCTGTGACCTTCACCCCTCGCGCCAGACGGACAGACAGGAACTGACCATGATGCTTCAGGACCGCATGTTTCTGACAGGACTCTTCGACGCCGCCGTTGGCGCGGCCGAACCGGAGCAGATCCTGGCGGCACATCTGCCCGAGCCCCCGAAGGGACGGACGGTTGTGGTTGGCGCGGGAAAAGGCGCGGCCCAGCTGGCCGCGGCTTTCGAGCGCGTCTGGAAAGGACCACTCAGCGGCGTGGTGGTCACGCGTTACGGCAATGTCTGCCCGACGCAATCCATCCGCGTTTTGCAAGCCTCGCATCCGGTGCCGGACGAAGCCGGCCTGAAAGCCACGGAGGCGCTTTTCGAGGCGGTGAAGGGGCTGGGACCGGACGATCTCGTCGTGGCTCTCATCTGTGGTGGCGGGTCGGCTCTTCTGCCATCCCCGCCGCCGGGCATGACGCTTGAGGACGAGGCCGAATTGAATCGCGTCCTGCTCGCATCCGGTGCGCCGATTTCCGTCATGAACAGCATCCGTAAGCAGGTCTCGGGCATCAAGGGCGGCCGGCTTGCCGCGGCTGCGGCACCGGCGAAAGTCGTGTCTCTCGTGGTGTCGGATGTTCCGTTTGACGATCCCGCACAGGTGGCTTCCGGGCCAACCGTGCCTGATCTGGGGACGCGGGAAGATGCCCGTCGTCTGGCAAAGACGTGGAAGCTGCGTCTGCCCGAAAAGATCCAATCCTGGCTGGATGGGGAAGAAGGGCGTGCTCCGCTCGCGACCGATCCGATTTTCAGCAGAAACGAGGTGCACGTGATCGCCTCCGCACATCTGTCGCTGGAAGCTGCGGCGGAAAAGGTGCGGCAGGCGGGGATTTATCCCGTGATCCTGTCGGACGCGATCGAAGGGGAATCCCGGGACGTCGCCAAGGTGCATGCCGCTCTGGTACGGGAAGTCATTCTGCGGGGGCGGCCTTTCCGGCGCCCTGTCGTCATTCTCTCGGGCGGAGAGACCACCGTCACCATACGCGGGCAGGGTGGTCGGGGTGGTCGCAATACCGAGTTCCTGCTGGCCTTTGCGCTGGCGGCGGAAGGGCTGCCGTTCTCGGCTCTGGCGGCGGATACCGATGGGATTGACGGTTCCGAAGACAACGCTGGGGCGTTCGCGGATGGCGTCAGCATGGAACGCCTGCGGGAGCAGGGGTTCAACCCCACGGATATCCTGATGGAGAACGACGCCTATACCGCGTTCGAGGCGCTGGGAGACCTGTTTGTGCCGGGTCCGACCGGGACAAACGTCAATGATTTCAGAGCCGTACTGGTTCGCTAGGACCGGCTCGGAAAGCTTCAATAATGATTGATCGGTGAGTGTGGCGAAAGCCGTAGTCTTTAACAATTTTCAATAGTAACCATCTAGTTAGTTACTTATGTGGAGTCGGCTATGTTTCTGAACGAAATGCAGGAAGAAGTCCGCGAAACGACACGGTCTTTCGTGGATAACGTCATCCGTCCCGCCGCAGAGGCGCTGGACCGCGAAGAGCGCTTCCCAGCAGAAATTTATGAAGAAATGGGCAAGCTGGGCCTGTTCGGCATTGCTGTGCCCGAAGAACTCGGCGGACCGGGCTTCGATACGCTGACCTATGCGGTCGTGATGGAAGAACTCTCCCGTGGCTATGCCAGCGTGGCCGACCAGTGCGGTCTGGTGGAGCTGATCTCCACGCTTCTGGTCCGTCACGGAACGCCGGAGCAGCAGAAAATGCTGCCCGACATCCTCTCCATGAAGCGCAAGGTCGCCTACTGTATCACGGAGCCCGAGGCTGGTACGGACGTCTCCGGTATCCGTACGACCGCCGTGCGCGATGGCGACGGCTGGGTCCTCAACGGCGGCAAGATCTGGATCCATAACGCGCCGGTCGCCGATACGGGCTTTGTCCTGGCGCGGACCGACAAGGAAGCGGGCAACCGCGGTATGTCCATTTTCATCGTGGATCTGCATGCCAAGGGCGTCGAGCGCGGCCCCAAGGAACACAAGATGGGCCAGCGGGCGAGCCAGGTCGGCGCGCTCGATTTCTCGGATGTCCGTCTGGGCAGTGATGCGTTGCTGGGCGAGATGAACCGTGGCTTCCACATGATGATGAGCGTGCTCGACAAGGGGCGCGTGGGGATTGCGTCACTGGCCGTCGGGATTGCTCAGGCCGGGCTTGAAGCGGCCGTGGATTATGCCGGAACGCGCAAGCAGTTCGGCAAGCACATCTCCGAATTTCAGGGCGTGCAGTGGCTTCTGGCCGACATGGCCAAGGACATTGAGGCCGCACGGCTTCTGGTCCATTCAGCGGCCACGAAGATCGATCGTGGGCAGGATGCGACGCGCGCGTGCTCCATGGCCAAGTGCTTTGCCGGTGACATGGCGGTGGCGCGGACGGCCGATGCCGTGCAGGTTTTCGGTGGCTCGGGCTATATCCGTGGCTTCGAGGTCGAGCGTCTGTACCGTGATGCCAAGATCACCCAGATCTATGAAGGCACAAACCAGATCCAGCGCATGATCATCGCGCGTGAACTGCTCCGTAAAGGCGCACGGGCATGAAACAGGTCGCTCTCGTCACCGGTTCCTCACGGGGTATCGGTTTCGCGACGGCGCAGGCTCTGGCGAAACGGGGCTTCGCTTTAGCGGTCAATGGACCGTTTGATGACGAGGAACTGCGTTCCGCCGTCAGCCGTCTGTCTGAAACTGGCGCGTCCGTCATGGCGCTCCCGTTCGACATCACGGATCTGTCTGTCCATGCGGAGCGGCTGGCGCAGGTTGAGGCCAAGCTCGGGCCGCTGACAACGCTCGTGAACAATGCGGGTGTCGGCGTTCTCCAGCGCGGTGACCTGCTGGATGTGAGCGAGGCAAGCTGGGACCGGTGCCTGACGGTAAATACCAAGGCGTTGTTCTTTCTCTCGCAGGCTTTTGCGAAGCTGCTTCTGTCCCGTCCGCGGCCCGAGGGGGTGTTTCATTCCATCGTGAATGTAACGTCCTCCAACGCCACGGCCGTAGCGGTCCAGCGCTCTGAATACTGCGCGTCCAAGGCGGCTGCGGCGATGGTGTCCAAGGCTCTGGCCGTCCGGCTCGGACCGGAAAACATCGCGGTCTATGACGTCCAGCCCGGTCTGATCGCGACCGACATGACAGCGGCCGTGATCGAGCACTACCGCCAGCGTGCTGTGGACGGACTGACCCTGCTGCCGCGCGTCGGCGAGCCCGAGGACATGGGCGGCATCATCGCAACCCTCGCTTCGGGCGGACTTCCCTACACCACAGGCCAGGTGATTTCGGCGGATGCCGGAATGCTTGTGCCGCGTTTCTGAGAACGGTCATGAAAATCATTCTTCCCGATGAAACCGGCCGGAAGACGGACTATCACCTGATCGGAACCCCCGCACCGACAGGTGTGCTGGGGCGCAATCCCGCCCGCATCGTCTATTCGGCGGCCCATGTCGTCGCCAATCCCTATACGGGTAGCGCGCCGTCCGGCCCCGGTACCATCGACTGGGACAAGACGATGGCGTTCCGCCGCCACCTTGCGGATCTTGGGCTCGGTATCGCCGAAGCGATGGACACGGCCCAGCGTGGCATGGGTCTGGACTGGCCGATGGCGCTGGAACTGATCCGCCGCACGAAGGCGGAACTGCCGGATGCCGATGTCGTCAATGGCTGTGGCACCGATCATCTGGACCCGGCAGGCGTGCGGGATGTGGATGCGGTCATCCGAGCCTATCTGGAACAGGTCGAAGCCATTCAGGCGGTTGGTGGCCGGATCATCCTGATGGCGAGCCGGGCGCTGGTCCGGGTCGCGAAGGGACCGGCGGATTATCTGCGCGTCTACCGCGAAGTTCTTTCAGCCTGTGACGAGCCAGTCGTCCTGCACTGGCTGGGTGAGGCGTTTGATCCCGCTTTGGCCGGATACTGGGGCACGAACAGCTTCGACGAGGCTCTGCAAACCGTACTTGAGATGATCGGGCAGAACGTCTCCAAGGTCGACGGCATCAAGATTTCCCTTCTGGACAAGGACAAGGAAATCCGGATGCGCCGTCTGCTTCCGGCAGGCGTGAAAATGTATACCGGGGATGACTTCAATTATCCGGAACTGATCGAAGGCGACGAGCAGGGTTTCAGCCACGCGCTTCTGGGCGTGTTCGATCCGCTGGCGCCGCTGGCCGCCTATGCGGTGAGCAAACTCGGCGAAGGCGACAAGGCCGCCTTCCGCGCGGCGCTGGATCCCACGGTTCCGCTGGCCCGGGTGATCTTCAAGGCTCCGACCCAGTATTACAAAACGGGCGTCGTGTTCCTGGCTTGGCTGAACGGCTTTCAGGATCACTTCATCATGCTGGGCGGTGCGCAGTCCATGCGGCCGCTGCCGTATTTCACGGAGATCTTCCGGCTGGCGGATGGCTGCGGCCTGCTCCGTAATCCGGAACTGGCCGTCCGCCGCATGAATTCGCTTCTGTCGCTCTATGGGGCTGACTGATGCGCGACTTCACCCATGATCATTCCGCGCTGGCCCTGAATACCGCGACCCTTGGCCATAATATGCCGGGGGCAGGGGCTGGATGGTCCGCTGAACGGATGATCGACGCCTGCGCCGAGCGTGGCATCGGCGGCATCGTTTTCTGGCGTCCGGAACTTCAGGGCCGGGCTTCGGCCATCGGGCAGTACGCCCGGCGGGCCGGAGTGGAGGTCGTGGGGCTGTGCCGTTCACCGTTTCTCGTGGGGCCTCTGGCACCACACGGACGGCAGGCGGTCGTGGATGATTTCCATCGTTCCATCGACGAGACCGCTGATCTGGGAGGAAAGATCCTGACCATCGTCGTGGGCGGCGTTGAACCCGGCACCAAAGGCGTCAGGGAGAGCCTCGATATTGTCACGGATCGTCTCTCTGCGGTGCTGGATTATGCGTCCGAACGGGACGTCAAGCTGGCTCTGGAGCCGTTGCATCCGATGTATGGCGGGGATCGGTCCTGCCTGCCGACGCTGCGTGATGCCCTGGATATCTGCGACGTTCTCAATTCCGACACGCTGGGTGTGGCGGTCGATGTCTATCACGTGTGGTGGGACACCGATCTTCCCCGCCAGCTTGAACGGGCAGGGACGCGCATCATGGGGTTCCATCTGTGTGACTGGCTGGTTCCCACGACGGATTTTCTGCTGGATCGCGGAATGATGGGGGACGGCGTGGCAGATCTGAGAGGTCTGCGCGCGGGGGTGGAGCGCGCGGGATATGACGGGTTCTGCGAAGTCGAGATTTTTTCTGCAAACAACTGGTGGAAGCGCGATCCGGCCGAAGTGCTGGATGTGATGATACAGCGCTTCCGCGATATCTGCTGAGAACGGAGAGTATCATGAAGATCCTCGTCCCTGTGAAACGGGTCGTCGACTATAACGTCCGCATCCGCGTCCGGCCGGATGGGTCTGGCGTCGATCTGGCGAACGTCAAGATGTCCATGAACCCCTTTGACGAAATCGCGGTCGAAGAGGCCATTCGTCTCAAGGAAAAAGGTGTGGCGACAGAAGTGGTCGTCGTCTCCATCGGGGTTGCGCAGGCGAAGGATACGCTGCGGACTGCTCTTGCGATGGGAGCGGACCGCGCCATTCTCGTCACAGCAACGGATGACGTGAATATGGATCTGGAGCCGCTCGCAGTGGCGCAGATCCTGAGCAGGGTTGTCGCGAACGAACAGCCGGGCCTGGTGATCGCGGGTAAGCAGGCCATCGACAACGATATGAACGCGACCGGCCAGATGCTCGCCGCTCTGCTGGGCTGGGGGCAGGGCACATTTGCTTCGGCCCTGACGGTTGAGGACGGGTCTGCACTCGTGACGCGTGAGGTCGATGGTGGTCTTCAGACCATCAGGCTGAATCTTCCCGCCGTTGTGACAACGGATCTGCGTCTCAACGAGCCTCGCTATGTGGCGCTGCCCAACATCATGAAGGCCAAGAAAAAGCCGCTTGAAGAGGTGTCGCTCGACACTCTCGGCGTCGCGGTTCGCCCGCGTCTGACTGTTCTGAAGACAGTTGAGCCACCGCAGCGTCAGGCCGGGGTGAAGGTCGGGTCTGTCGATGAGCTGGTGTCCAAACTGAAGAATGAAGCAGGAGTCCTCTGATGTCTGTTCTGCTACTTGCCGAAGTCAATGAGGGGCGTCTTGGGACGGATACGGTCGCCAAGGCCCTGACAGCGGTTGCCACGCTGGGCGATGTGCATTTTCTCGTCACGGGCGAGAACTGCGCGGCAGCGGCCGACGAGGCGGCGAAACTGGCGGGTGTGTCGAAGGTGCTCGTGGCGGATGATGCGTCTCTGGCGCATGGCCTTGCCGAGCCCGTCAGCGCGCTCATCGTTTCGCTGGCCAAAGACTACAGCCACATCGCAGCGGGTGCGACGGCATTTTCCAAGAACGTGCTGCCGCGTGCCGCAGCACTCCTGAACGTCATGGTCCTGTCTGAAGTGACAGCCGTTCAGGACGCGGACACTTTCGAGCGTCCGATCTACGCGGGCAATGCGATCCAGACGATCCGTTCATCCGATCCCGTCAAGGTCTTCACGGTCCGCACAGCGGCGTTCACGGCTGCACAGGGCGGCGGGAGTGCCTCCGTCGAAGCCGCCAGCGTTCCGGCTGATCCCGGCCTGTCACAGTGGGTCGAGGACAAGACGGTCGCATCCGAACGCCCGGACCTGACATCCGCCAAGATTATCGTCTCTGGTGGACGTGGCCTCGGGTCGAAGGAAAACTTCGACGCCATTACCACTCTTGCGGACAAGCTTGGCGCTGCGGTCGGCGCAAGCCGCGCGGCGGTCGATGCGGGCTATGCGCCCAATGACTGGCAGGTCGGGCAGACCGGCAAAGTCGTGGCGCCGGACCTTTATATCGCGGTCGGCATCTCGGGCGCCATCCAGCATCTCGCGGGCATGAAGGACTCCCGCGTGATTGTTGCGATCAACAAGGACGAGGATGCCCCGATTTTTCAGGTTGCCGATTACGGGCTGGTTGGGGACCTGTTCACCATCCTGCCCGAACTGACAGCAAAGATCTGATCATGCGCAGCCTCGGTATCACGTGCGGACAGGGAGAAAAGTCATGACGGCGATTGAACGCGAAAGCATGGACTATGACGTCGTCATCGTCGGCGCTGGACCCGCAGGCCTGTCCGCTGCCATCCGTCTCAAGCAGCTAGACCCGGACCTGTCCGTCGTCGTGCTGGACAAGGGATCCGAGGTTGGCGCCCACATCCTCTCCGGCGCGATCATTGATCCCTGCGCGCTCAACGTCCTGCTGCCGGAGTGGCGGGAGATGAACGCGCCGATCACCGTGCCGGTGGAGACGGACAGCTTCTATGTTCTGGGTGAGAAGGGCCAGACACGTCTTCCCAACTGGCTCATGCCGCCTTTCATGAACAATCACGGCAATTACATCGTCTCGCTGGGGAATGTCTGCCGCTGGCTTGCCGAAACAGCAGAAGGGCTGGGCGTCGAGATTTTCCCCGGTATGGCGGCCAGTGAACTTGTGTATGGCGGGAAAGGCGAAATCCGGGGCGTGATCGCGGGCGAGTTCGGGCGGAACGCTGATGGCACGCCGGGAGAGAACTACGAACCCGGCATGATCCTGGCAGGAAAGTATGTGCTGATCGCCGAAGGTGCGCGGGGATCTTTAGCGCTTCAGGTTATGAAGCGTTACGGTCTGTCGGACGGTAAGGACCCGCAGAAATTCGGGATTGGCCTCAAGGAAATCTGGGAGGTGGACCCGGCAAAGCACAAACCCGGCACGGTTGTGCACACGATGGGCTGGCCTCTGGGGCGCAATGCCGGTGGTGGCGCGTTCGTTTACCATCTGGACAACAATCAGGTCTGTGTCGGGTTTGTCGTGCATCTGAGCTACGAAAACCCCTATCTCGACCCATACCGGGAATTCCAGCGTTTCAAGCATCATCCGTTGATGGCTGGACTGCTGGAAGGCGGAAAGCGGATTGCTTATGGCGCCCGCGCTATTTCGGAAGGGGGATGGCAATCCATCCCGAAAGTCGTTTTCCCCGGCGGTGCGCTGCTGGGCTGTTCCGCGGGACTTGTGAATGTTCCGCGCATCAAGGGCAGCCATAATGCCATCTATTCGGGAATGCACGCTGCCGAAGCTGCTCATGCGGCAATCCGGGAGGAGCGGAGCGGCGATGAACTCACGGCTTATGAAACTGCTCTGAGAGAAGGGCCGGTTGCCAGCGATCTCAAGACCGTCCGGAACGTCAAGCCGCTCTGGGAAAAATTCGGACTGGCGGGCGGGATTGTGCTGGGCGGTCTGGATATGTGGACGGCGTCCGTAACGGGAGCGCCTTTGTTTGGAACCCTGCATCATCATAAGACCGATGCGTCGGCGACGGGGAAGGCAGCGGATTTTTCGCCGATTGACTATCCGAAGCCGGATGGGAAGCTCAGTTTTGACCGGACGACCAATGTGGCGTTTTCGTTTACCAACCATCATGAAGGTCAGCCCTGCCATCTGAAGCTTCGGAATGCTGATATTCCGATCACGGTGAACCTGCCGGTCTATGCCGAGCCGGCGCAGCGTTACTGCCCGGCCGGGGTTTACGAAATTGTCGAAGATGCGGGCAAGCCGCGCTTTCAGATCAATTTCCAGAACTGCGTGCACTGCAAGACCTGCGACATCAAGGATCCGTCCCAGAACATCGTCTGGACCCCGCCACAGGGCGGGGACGGCCCGAATTACCCGAATATGTAAGTCCAAATATCCAAGTAACGGCATCCATGCAGGGTTCGGAATCCATGTCTGCCGAAGTGTTTCTTCCGATCATGCAAGAAGATCAAGAAGAGGAAGATGGTCATGAGTGACGTTGGCGTTGTACAGAGCGTTCCGCGCGTTTCACTCAACGGCAGAAGTGCCCTCGTAGCCACACTGGCTGCGGTGGCAGGTCTGATGTTCGGGCTGGATCTGGGTGTCATATCCGGAGCGCTGAAATTCATCGGGGTTGAGTTTCAGGTCAATGATTTCGGCAAGGAGTGCATTGTCTCCGGCATGATGGTCGGGGCAGCGCTGGGCGCGCTGTGTGGCGGGCGCCTGTCCTACATTCTGGGCCGCAAAAAACTGCTGATCATTTCGGCACTGCTTTTCATTTCCGGATCGGCGATGTGCGCGCTGGCGCCATCTGTCGCCCTGCTGATTGGCGGGCGCGTCGTCCTCGGGCTGGCGATCGGTGTCGCGAGCTTTACCGCGCCACTTTACATCTCGGAAATCGCCCATCAGCAGCATCGTGGCGCATTGATTTCCGTCTATCAGCTCATGATTACGGTGGGCATTCTGGTGGCGTTCATTTCCGATGCGTTGCTCGCTTATTCGGGGTCGTGGCGCTGGATGCTCGGGATCGTGGGTGTTCCCGGAGTGTTGTTTCTGATCGGTGTGCTGTTCCTGCCGGACAGCCCGCGCTGGCTGGTTCTGCGGGGCCGGCATGACGAGGCTTTCGACGTTCTGCACGGTTTGCGCGGCAATGATGCGCATGCCCGCGATGAGATCGTCGAGATCCGCGAGCAGCTTGCGCAGTCCGACGGTGGCTACACGCTGTTCAAGAAAAACCCCAATTTCCGCCGGGCGGTCTATCTGGGCGTGGCCCTTCAGGCGATCCAGCAGTTCACCGGCATCAACGTGGTCATGTACTACGCGCCGCATATTTTCGAGATGGCGGGTTTTGGCACCAGCGCTGCGCTGTGGGGCACGGTCATCGTGGGGCTGGTCAATGTGCTCTCCACGTTCATTGCCATTGGATATGTCGATCGCTGGGGCCGGCGGCCCATGCTGATCGCGGGCTTCATCATGATGGCGCTCGGCATGTTTACGGTTGGCATGCTGCTGTATTTCGGCACGGGTAACAGCGATCTGGCGCGTTACGCGGCTGTTGCGATGCTGCTGTGCTTCATCGTCGGGTTTGCATTTTCCGCCGGGCCTCTGGTGTGGATCCTGTGCTCTGAAGTGCAGCCTATCAAGGGGCGTGACTTCGGCATCGCATGCTCCACCTTCACCAACTGGGGCACCAACATGATTGTTGGTCTCACGTTCCTGTCGCTTCTCACGGCAATGGGAAATGCGCAGACTTTCTGGCTCTACGCGCTCCTGAACCTCGTCTTCATTTTCGTGACGATGAAGTTCGTGCCCGAAACGCGTGGCGTGTCGCTTGAGCAGATCGAGCGGAACCTCATGGCTGGCAAACCCCTCAATCGCATCGGCCTGTAAGCGCAGGCCAATCCTCACTCACACCAGGACAGGCCCTGACATCGGGGCACCAAACGGAGACGGTATCGTGGCAGTCAAGATCGGGATCAATGGATTTGGACGGATAGGGCGTCTGACTTTGAGAAGTATTATCGAGAGCGGTCGGACCGACATTGTTCCCGTTGTTATCAATGGTCCAGGCAGTGTTGAAGACAAGGTTCACATGCTGGTTTACGACAGCATTCACGGCCGGTTTTCAGGAAAGGTCCAGCTTGAAGGCGACCAGCTGAGGATTGAGGCGCAAGGCAGGCATTACGGGCCGATCCGCATTTCGTCGGAGCGTGATCCGGCGGCGGTGGCCCTCGATGGTGTGGATGTCGTCATGGAATGCTCGGGGCTTTTTACATCGAAACAGGCCGTGCAGCCTCTGTTGCAGGCGGGAGCGCGGAAAGTCCTTATCTCTGCTCCGGCAAGTGATGTTGATGCGACGATCGTGTATGGCGTAAATAATGACGCTCTCCGGCCGGGCATGACTGTCGTCTCGAACGGTTCTTGCACAACCAACTGTCTGGCGCCACTTGTGAAGGTTGTGGACGAAGCGTTCGGTATCGAATGCGGTTACATGCTGACGGTCCATTCTTATACCGGGGACCAGCAGATCGTGGATCGCAGGCATCGTGACTTGCGGCGCGCGCGGGCCGCCGGATTGAACATGGTTCCGACGTCCACGGGCGCGGCCAAGGCGATCGATCTTGTCCTGCCGCATCTCAGGGGACGGCTGGCCGGATCGTCGCTGCGTGTCCCGACGCCGAACGTCTCAATGGTCGCACTTGATTTCCTGCCATCACGTGCTCCGTCATCTGTGGAGGACGTGAACGCGGTTTTCCACGAGGCGTCCAAGAGGTCTCTCGCGGGGATACTGGATTACAGCGACGGAATGCTGGTCAGCAGCGACTTCAACCACAGCCCTGCATCCTCCACGTTTGATGCGACGCAGACGACCCTCATTCAGAAAGGCCAGATGGTTCATATCTGTAGCTGGTACGATAACGAATGGGGGTTCTCGAACAGGATGATCGACACCGCGGTTCTCATGGGAAGCATATAACGGTCGATCTTCGCACCGGAGTTGCCCCAAAGGGCGTTATGGAAGAGGTATCTTCATAACGTCTGAGGAGAGGTCGGCCATGACGCAGCAGAATGTTCCGGTCCGGTTTGCGACGGGCATATCTTCGGAGCTTCAGGAAAAAGTCCTCAAAGCTCCACAATTTTCGAACTGGCTCGAAAAGACCCGGTTAAATTTCGATCTGCGCTCCGTTCTTGTCCGCGATGTGCTGATGTTCGGCACACGTGTCGGCTTCGTCGTCGTAGAAGCAGATGCATGGAACGAGGGCGCAAAAATGCCCTGTTTTGCCATGCTGCGGGATCCGACGATTTCCATCATGCCCGTTGTCACAATCAAGGATGCCGTTGACGAAAAATATGTCGTCCTTGTGCGGGAAGCACGGCTTCCGGTCGGGCAGATGGTGACGGCTTTACCAGCCGGCGTAATTGATGGGGAAGCTGTAGAGATAGCCGCGCTTCGCGAATTACGGGAAGAAACGGGACTCAACCTGACAGCAGGTAAACCCTACAGGCTGCGTGACACTCCGGTTTTTTTGTCGCCCGGGGGGAGCAGTGAAGAGATGATACTCTATGCCGTCGATATCGTTCTGACACGGGCGGAACTGGACGGGTTGTTCAATCGGAAAGCCGGGCTGGCGGATGAGCACGAGCATACGACTGTGTGTGTTGTTCCGCTGGAAGACATGCCGCGCCATACGCCGAATGCCCATTGTCTGCTGAGCTGGCATCTGTACCAGCAGCATTGTGCGGATCTGAAATCCGCACAATGCGTTAGGGGCTGATCAGAAAATCTGACGGAACAGGACGTACAGGATTCCGGCAATCGCCATTGCGGCGGGCAGGGTCGTGACCCACGCCAGCGCCATGGAGCGCAGGGGTGAGAGCTGGATGCCGGAGCCGTTGGCGGCCATGGTTCCTGCCACGCCGCTGGACAGGATATGGGTCGTGGAAACGGGCATGCCATATCCCTCCGCAAGGCCGATGGTTGTCATCGCCACGATTTCGGCAGATGCGCCCTCGGCGTAGGTCATGTGCGTTTTGCCGATCTTTTCACCGACCGTCACGACAATGCGCTTCCAGCCAACCATCGTGCCAAGGCCCAGCGCGATGGCGACGGAAATCTTGACCCAGAGCGGGATGAAGCGTGTGCCGTGATACAGTTCGGACTGGAAGGATTTTAGAGACTTCGTTTCTGCCGGGGTAAAACCCTTGGCCTCTCCCATGACGCGGATGGCGTCTGCGACCAGATACATATCCGTACGGACGTTCGGGACAGCCGCGGCCGGGACGGCCTTCATGGAGCCATAGGTCTTGACTGATGTGGAGATGTCATCGCTGAGGACGGCCAGTGCGTCATAGGTTTCAGAAGACGCGATAGACTTGGCACGCAGACCAGCGCCGACGATCTCACGGGCGTTTTCGGCCGTTAGCGTCGTGGATCGGTTCGGGACGTGAGTGAGAAAAATCTTCTCGGCTTCGGAGGATGACTGGATGAAGGCCGGCATGGCACTCTCCGGCATCGCCCGGTTCAGCGCATAGGCCGTGGGGGCCGCACCAATCAGGATCAGCATGATCAGGCCCATGCCCTTCTGTCCGTCATTGCCACCATGCGAGAACGAAACGCCTGTGCAGGTGAAAATCAGCAGTGCCCGGATCCACAGCGGCGGCGGGGTGTCGCCTTCGGGAGCCTGATAGAGCGCCTTGTTACGGACCACAAGTTTCATGACGAGAAGCAGAGCTCCGGCCATGACAAATCCGCAGATCGGGCTGAAAAGAAGAGAGGCACAAACCTTCTCGACCTGTCCCCAGTCCACGCCCTGTGTGGCGGCTCCTGTCGGTGACATCAGCTGGTTGGCCAGACCGACACCCATGATCGATCCCACGAGCGCATGAGACGAACTGTTGGGAATACCGAAGGCCCAGGTGATGAGGTTCCAGACGATGGCGGCGATCAGCAGGGCGAAAATCATGGCGTAGCCCGCACTGCTTCCTGCCTGAAGGATCAGCTCCACCGGCAGAAGCGTCACGATGCTGTAGGCCACCGCACCCGTCGAGAGCGCGACGCCGAGGAAGTTCCAGAAACCGGACCAGATAACGGCCACGAGCGGCGGCAGGCTGCGGGTATAGATGACGGTCGCGACCGCGTTGGCCGTATCGTGGAAGCCGTTCACGAACTCAAAAGCAAGCGCAATGATCAGGGCAATGCCGAGCATCACGAAAGTGCCTGTTGCCAGAGCACCTTCGCCGACCGAATGCATGTCCCGCAGGATGCTGAATGCGGCGAACCCCAGCGCGCCGAACAGCACGATAAAAAAGAGTGCGACATGAAGGGGCTTGTTGCCCCCACTCATGTCGGGGCGCGAGGAAGCCGGGATCTCCGCGCGGGAGCCTATGGTCGATTCAGACATCACTGATCCATGGGTTGTTTACCTTTTCGTAATTTATGAGACACGGCATGGAGATGCGACTGTTGAAACATGACCGTTTTGCGACAGGAAATGAGGGTGTGGGCTGGAATTTATCTCAGGTTTTATTGTGAAGTTTGAGATTGATCTGAAGACAAATCCGGGAAGTCGATGACGTCGATCGTCACCTCATCAGGCCGTTTCATAAAGGGAACCGAACGTGAGTATCGCCGTTCTATGACGCTCAACCGTTTTCCAAGGACAGTCTGTATGCGTAAATCAATCCTGCTTCTGCTGGCTCTCTCGGTATCCTGTGTTACGCTGACTGCATGCGAACATCATCGGACGTTCGGTGAGAAGGTCCGTGATACGGTAGATCCGCCTAAGGGGCCGATCGAGCGCGCAGGTCGTTCTGTGGATCGTTCGCTCGGGAACTAATTCTCCGTGACGGTTCGTGCCCTGTATTCTGCTTGAACATGCAGAATACAGGGCATTTTTCGTTTTATGGGGCTCAGGATCTATTGTTTGTGCTGCATGGAAATTGGTGCGCGAACCAATAGAAGTGAAAGAAGGCCTGCGCCAATCAATGCTGCGGAACACATATACCAAGCCATATCAAAACGGCCCGTGTATGAGACGATGTAGCCTGTGACAATCGGGGCAAAAAGCCCGAGTGAATTGCTGCAGGTGAGTGTAACGCCGGTGACAGTGCCGATTTTGTCTCCATCTTCAATAAGATCCGTCAGCAGGGCAGTGTTGGCTCCATTCGCTGCAATCAGACAGGCAAGAGAGCCGCCGAGAATGAAGAGGATTGGCGTCATGGTGTGGAAGTGGGGCAAAAATCCGATTGTGGCGGCGCCTGCGAGGCAGATGGCAACAATAAATCTGCGGCGGGGCGGGTGAATTCCGTTGCGGAACGTGATGTGTTCCAGAATACGTCCGATGATAATGGCCCCGAGAGCGGCGGTAAGGTAGCACAATGCTGTCCGATTGCCCGTTCCGGTAATATCGATATGTAGCTCATGAATAAGATAGAGCGGCATCCACGACATAACCAGAAAGTTCAGGTAATTTTGGGTACACTGAACGACGAGAATGCCGAGAAAGGACTTGGAGCGGAACAGGTTCTGCACTGATGTGAATGAAAAGGGCGCGCGGGTAGGGGAGGATTTTTTTTCGGCGGGAGCACGATAGACCAGCCACCAGATGGCCGCCCAGACCAGGCCGATGACGCCGAGCGCCATGAATTCAAAACGCCATCCAAAGAGCGCAATCAGATAAGCCCCTGCGATCGTGCCGCCCGCCAGCCCAAGCTGCATGCCGGTCAGCAGAACCGTCATGACCGAACCACGCTCCTTGGGAAGCGCCCAGTTGCGGACGACGGTTGCGCCTACACCAAAAGTCGGTGCCTCACCTACGCCAAGGAGAACGCGTGTCATCAGGAACTGCGTAATGTTGTGAACCATCCCGCCCAGCAGCATCGCAAAAGACCATATCGAGACGGCCAGACTGCCGATCAGGCGTGCTCCCTTGCGGTCGAGGAGCATGGTTGACGGAAGATTCAGCAGGAAATACGACCACAGGAAGCTGGACGAGACCCAGCCCATCTGTACCGGAGACAGCGTGAACTCTTTGCCGAGCGTGGGCAACGCAATGGACAAGGCCGCACGGTCACCGTAGCTGATGACGTACATCAGGAAGACAAGCAGAAAAAATATGTAGCGAGACGGAATGTTCCGCTTCCGGGATGGGGACGGTGTGGCTTGATCGGGTGTCACGCTGTCATTCTCCGGGGATTTCTATCGCTTCGGGTAGGGGCGAAATCAGGGATGGAATTGGGAAATAATAAGGGGAGGAGGGATCAGGAGCCTTCCGCCGCCTCTACGGTTGCGGTGACGGCCGTCCGGGCTTTCGAGGCCCGGTCGTGACGGAGCATCCAGATTCCTGAGCCAATGATCAGGACGGCGCCCACAGCCATTGCTGAGCTGGGAATTTCGCCAAAGCCGAACCACCCGATCAGCGCCGCCCAGAGTAGGCCCGTATAGGCGAAAGGCCCGATGGCCGAGACCTGTGTGGACGCGAACGCCTCGGTCTGGAGGACCTGTGCGATGCCGGCAAAAGCCCCGACAACCACAAGACACAGAGCATCTTGCCAGCCGGGTGTAACCCAGATGAAGGGCAGTGGGGCCGCTGTCATGACGGTCATGAGAATGGCCTGCCACAGCGAAATTGTCGTGCTGGCTTCTGTCGCGGAAAGCTGCCGGATTTGCATGGTCGTGAGGGCGCCTACCGCACCCTGCGCCAGAGCGAGCAGATAGATAATGGTGGAAACGGAGGTTGCATCCGTATTGAGGAGCCCTTTCCCCAGAGCGACCACCACCACACCCGCAAACCCGATCAGAACCGCAATCCAGCGCTGCATGGAAGGACGTTCGCCCAGAAGCGGGATCGAGAGCAGCACCAGAAACAGGGGCTGGGTGTAGGAGAGAACCTGCTGTTCCGCGAGCGGCAGACGCGTCACGGTAATGACGACCATGATCATACTGATCAACCCGATAACCGAGCGGATGAGATGACCTCTGAAGTGATGTGTCTTGAGGATGATGCCTGTTCTGGAGGCAATCAGAAGAACAAAGGGAAGGGAGAACAGGTTGCGGAAGAAAATAATTTCAAGCGCGGGAAGTCTTGTCCCTGTCAGTTTCTGAAGTGCATTCAGCGCCGCAACAAAAAAAGTAGCTGATGCCAGAAGCACTGCACCGCGTTTCAGATCATGCTTCATGACAACTCATACCCCGATGCACGATACTGACGCAGCAGTGCTTTGATAGCGGATCCAGAACCGTTGCAGGAATGATCTCCAACGACGTTCTGAAAACGTAATGCATGTTTGTGAAATCCAGCCATAGGAACTTCTGGCGTCGTAATAAGGATTTCTTATGGGTGTCAGTCGTGAAGCTGGCAGGCTGGCGTCAGAACTGCCCCGGTGGCCTCGATTTCCGAGCGTATGGCCCTGGCCAGTTCCAGCGAACCGGGCGTATCACTGTGGACCAGAATGGACTGGGCCTTGACCTCAAGCCGAGACCCCACGGACGTCGTGACGGAGCCATCTTCAAGGAACTGTCGCACACGCGCCTTGATGGCAGACAGATCATGAATGACAGCTCCGGGCTGACCCCGAGGAACCAGCGCGCCAAGGCTTGTATAGGCTCGATCCGCAAGGAAAAGGGTCTGGACACGAAGGCCTGCCTTATCCGCCGCGCGCTCCGTGAGCTGTCCCGGCATGCAGAATATTGTCAGTTCCCGATCCAGCGCCGCAATGGCGCGGGCAAGACGGAGCGCGAGGCCTTCGTCGGCATTGGCCATATTTCCGAAGGCTGCATGATAGCTGACATGGGTCACCCGGTGGCCGTGCAGGGCCGCTACAGCCTGAAGTGCACCGATCTGGTAGACCATCATGGCTTCCATATCGGCATCCGAAACGGCCATGGATCGGCGGCCGAAGCCCATGAGATCGGGCAGTCCCGGATGCGCACCGATCCCGACGCCTTTTTCCTTCGCGAGCTGAACGGTCCGGTTCATGATCGCGTAATCGCCGGCATGAAATCCGCAGGCGATATTGGCGGACGAGATGACATCCATCAGCCCGTCGTCATCGGCGATGCGCCAGCGGCCAAAGCCTTCGCCCATATCGGAATTGAGGTCGATTTTCATGCTTTGCCTCCGGGTTTGGCGCCGTTTCGGGACTGACTGGACGCGCGATAATGGGCCATCATCAGGCGCAGGTCGTCCAGATAGCTGTTGATCGGCTGTTCGGCATCAACGCCGGCTTTATGGCTACATTCCACGAAGCGGATGGACGTCCCGATCCGGGCCTGAGCCAGACGCCAGAGATCGGCTTCGATGACGGTTGCGATGCGTGGATAACCACCAGCCGTGTTGGCATCGGCAAGCTGGACGATGGGTTCGCCTGCTGGCGGGACCTGCACAATACCCGGAATGATGCCGTATGACCGCAGTTCCACCTGTTCGAGCAAAGCCAGCGGTGCGCCGCTGAGACGATACCCGACGCGGTTGCTCTGTGGCGTGATACGCCACGGCTGATCCCAGAAGCGCTCTCGGGAGTCAGTCGTAAAACGGGTATAATCCGTTCCCGGGATGGCGCGGAGCATTACGGTTTTTTCTTCGCTGGGTGCCGTATCAAGAACCCGCGCGGGAGGTACGGCGCCATAGCCTGAGAGATGCTCGGCCGCAGGCTGCGTCACAAGCTGGTCCCCGACTTCAAGAAACCGTCCCTCAACCCCGCCAAAACTGCCGCGAAGCTGCGTGCTGCGTGAGCCCAGCACAACCGGAACGTCTATGCCGCCGCCAACGCAGACATAGCCCCGGGCGCCTGTTTTCGGGATTCCTACCTGCAGGATCTGCCCGGCAGCGGCCGTTTCAACCGACCACGCGAGAACGGGGCTACCGTCCAGTGTGATCGGTGCGTCAATGCCCGTGACGGCGAAGCTGGTCGGGGTCTCGAAGCGGATCACGAAGGGATAGGTCTGAAGCTCGATGCAGGCGTCGTCGGCCCTGTTGCCAAGGAGGTTGTTCCCGATTTTCAGGGCCAGCGGGTCCATGACGCCCGAACTGCCGACGCCCAGATTGCGATATCCCGGGCGTCCCAGATCCTGCACGGTGTTGAGAGGGGCTGTCTCAAGGATCGTGATCACAGTTCGATGCTCTCCGGGTAAAAGCGGATACGGTCGCCTATGGCAAAGAGCGATGGGGAACTACGATGGGGATCGAACAGGCAGATCTCCGTATATCCGATCGAGTTCCAGCCATTCGGTCCGGTCAGCGCGGAAATTCCGGCCTGCATTCCGCCAATCGTCACGGTTCCTGCTGGCATATTCAGGGATGGGACGGATTTCCGTGGCGTTGCGATGCGCGGATCAAGACCGTGCAGGTAACCAAATCCCGGCGCACTTCCGACGGCGCAGACGGTGTATTCGCCCGCCTGATGGAGCTGGATGACTTCTTCGGGAGAGAGACCTGTATGGGCGGAAACGGCTGCCAGATCATCGCCCAGTGCTCCGCCGTATCGCACGCCAACTTCAAACAGGCGTCCATCGATCTGGCGGGGCGGGAGGGTTTCCCAAGCCTTGCGCAGCCAGTCTGCGACCTGTTCGGGATGCTCGGGGGCATGGGTGAAGATCAGGAGCAGGTTTGTGACGCCGGGAACGAGTTCCTGGATGTCCGGGCGGTTCTCGGTGTGGACAATGAGGGCCCAGATCCGCTGCTGCTGCTGCATGGTGAATTCGCCGGGGGCTTCGAACAGCATGGCGCGCGTGCCCATCATGCTGATGACCGGAGCGCTAATGGAGGCGCTGGCGGCGTGATGTCGTTCCGGTGTGAGGAGCGTGTCAGCGGTCAAAACATGCAGTTCCCGGGCTGTGACGGTTCCGTCGCATTTTCTCAATGCCTCTTTTTGAGGCGGTAACGAAACGATATGACTGGCACGGGAATAATGGCCAGAGCAATTCGCCTTGTGATGTCATTGGATAATCTTATGGTTCTCAGGGGTGAGCGGTGGGTTCCATCGGATTATGTTATGGGGCAAGAACGAACGGCTCTTGGTGTTTGCCAAATAAGTCCATTAGCGTCGGAATAATATTCCTGTCTGATGCTCCGTATTGTCTACGGCGCGGAGGGCGGTCTTTCTTATACTCCAGCAATGGGTTTCCTTCGCATGAGCAATACTCCTTATCGCACCGCTCTCGTCACTGGCGCTTCTTCGGGTATTGGCGCTGCCATTGTCCGGCGGCTGAGTGAAAGCGGCATTGAAGTTCATGCTCTGGCCCGTGATGCGAAGCGTCTTGAAGCCCTGGCAAGCGAAACGGGATGCATCCCCCATGCCGTTAGCGTGTCGGATCAGGCCGGGCTCGAGGCTCTGATCGCTGGCCTGGAAGTCGATGTTCTGGTCAACAATGCGGGCCAGTCCCGGACAGGCAACATCACCAATACGACGCCGGATGATATCGATGCGCTTGTGGATGTGAACCTGCGCGCTGTTCTGCAACTCACGCGACTGGTGGTGCCGGGCATGATCGAGCGGAACCATGGTCATATCGTCAACATCAGTTCGATTGCTGGCCATTATGCTTTTGCGGGTGGAAACACGGTCTATCACACGACGAAGGCCGCTGTTCATTCGCTGTCCCAGCAGCTTCGCTGTGACCTGTTCGGCCGTCAGATCCGGGTGACGGAAGTGTCGCCGGCGCGCGTTGAAACTGAGGTTTTTGGTCGGCTGATCGGTGACATGGCCGAGGCGAAGAAGCGCTTTTTCGACGAGTATGATTCTCTGCTGCCGGAAGACATTGCCAACTCCGTGGCTTTCGCGGTTGAGGCGCCTCAACGCATGAATGTCAGCTTCATGGAAGTGCTGCCGACGATGCAGGTCGTGGGTGGTCTGAACTTTGCGAAGAAAACCTCTGCTCCGGGCTGATATCAGTGGATCTCTCACAGATCAGACGTCTGATCGATCTCATGGCTCAGGCTCCGATTGCGGAGCTTGAGATTGAGGAAAACGGTCGGAAGATCCGGCTTGCGAAGCCTCATGGGGAGCAGGGAACGGCGGTCGTTGCTGCACCTTTGGCGTCATCAGAGGCGAAAGCTCCTGTTGCACCTGCAGTTGCTGCGCCCGTAACCAAGGCTGCGGAAACCATTACCGCGCCGTCCTACGGGGTGTTTCATCTCGCGCCGTCACCGGATGCGCCGCCTTATGTCACGCTCGGCCAGAAGGTCGAGGCGGGGCAGCAGGTTGGTCTGCTTGAGGCCATGAAGGTCTTTAATCCTGTCCGCGCGGATATTGCGGGCACGGTTGAAGAGATTCTGGTCGCTGGTGGCACCGAAGTTGACATGGGAACGCCTCTGTTCCGTCTGGTATGAGTGACATGCAGCGTTTCAAAAGAGTTCTGATTGCCAATCGTGGGGAAATTGCCCTGCGGATCCAGCGCGCCTGTCGTCAGCTCGGGCTGGAGACGGTCGCGGTCTATTCGGAAGCAGATGTGGACAGCCGGCATGTCCGTGAAGCGGATGTCGCCTTGTGCATCGGCCCGGCCGCTGCGTCGAAAAGCTATCTTGATAGGGAAGGCCTGCTTCTGGCCGCGAAGGTAACGGGGGCAGGGGCCATCCATCCGGGGTATGGCTTCCTTTCGGAAAATGCCGATTTCGCGGACGCGGTTGAAGCGGCAGGACTGACATTTGTTGGTCCGACCGGGGATTCCATCCGAATGATGGGGGACAAGATTACGGCCAAACGGGCCATGCGGGATGCGGGCGTGCCCTGCGTTCCAGGCTCTGACGGGCCGCTTCCGGCATCGGCGGAAGATGTTCGGGCTGTTGCGCTTGAAGTCGGCTTTCCGGTGATCGTCAAGGCATCGGGCGGTGGTGGCGGTCGTGGCATGCGGGTCGTACACACCGTCGATGAACTTGAGGATGCCGTAGCACTCACGGCCAAGGAGGCCCAGCAGGCCTTTGGCAATCCGACGCTGTATCTTGAAAAATACATGCAGAAGCCACGCCACGTCGAAATTCAGGTCCTGTGTGACACGCATGGGACGGCGCTGTGGCTTGGCGCGCGGGACTGCTCCTTGCAGCGGCGTCACCAGAAGGTTCTGGAAGAGGCACCGGCTCCCGGCATTCCGCCAGAAACTATTGCCGAAATCGGGGAGCGCTGCGTTCAGGCCTGCCGCCAGATCGGCTATCGCGGGGCCGGGACGTTCGAGTTCCTGTATGAAGACGGGATCTTCGCGTTCATCGAGATGAATACGCGTGTACAGGTCGAGCACCCCATTACGGAAGAGACGACCGGCATTGATATTGTCGCCCAGCAGTTACGGGTCGCGCAGGGTGGAATGCTTGATGTGCGGCAGGAAGACATCCTGATGCAGGGGCATGCGATCGAGTGCCGCTTGAATGCGGAAGATGCGGCGACGTTCATGCCTTCTCCGGGTACGGTGACGCGTTGGGATCTGCCGGGTGGGCCGGGTATTCGCGTTGATACGCATGTGATCAATAACTACACGGTTCAGCCATATTATGACTCGCTGATCGGCAAGATCATCAGCTACGGCGCAACGCGAGAGCAGGCGATTGCCCGGATGCGGGTGGCGCTGGCCGAGATGCGGGTGGAGGGGATTTCGACCAATATTGCCCTTCATCAGGACCTGCTGGCTGATCCGAAGTTTCAGGACGGTGGTGTCGATATTCATTATCTCGAACGCTGGCTGGCAGAGAGGGCGCCATCATGAGCACTATGGAAAATCAGGTTCCGGTGTTTGAAGGGATCCCGTCTTCGGAGGATCTTGCCCGGATTGCGGATCTGCTGGTTCAGGCTGGGCTGGAGACGATCGAGCTTTCGGATGGTATGGGCGCGCGCTGCTTCATGCGCGTGCCGGCTCCCGCTCCCGCTTTGGTGTCAGGTGCGCAGGTCGCAACCGCGGCGGCGCCTGTCGAGGTGCCGTCGTCCGACATTGCGGTTAAGGCACCCTATTTCGGGGTGTTGGCACTGACGGATCTGGCGGAGATCGGGACTGTGGTGCGTCAGGGCGATGTTGTGGGCCAGATGCGGATCGGCACCTTGCAGGTTCCGGTCACGGTGCCTGTTGAAGGAACCGTCGTTGATGTTGTCGGGCAGGAGGGTGTGCTGACCGGCTATGGAGCCGTTGTTGTGCGGGTTGAACCAGCAGCCTGATCGTAACGGAAATTGCCGGATTCAGAGGAAACGAGGAAGCCGTGAGGCTTCCTCGTTTTTCGTTTTAGCGCAGGGAGGCGACGAAGTCTGCGATACGGCGGCAGCCTTCCTTCAGCGTTTCCCGGTCTGTCGCATAGGAAATGCGGAAGAACGGGCTCATGCCGTAAGCGCCGCCCTGAACGGATGCGACCTGCCGTTCTTCCAGAAGCGCCATGACAAAATCGGCGTCTGTTGCCAGATGGCGGCCTTTTGGTGTGGTTTTGCCCAGGCAGGCACCGATTTCGGGGTAGACGTAGAACGCACCCTGAGGTGTGTGACAGGTCACGCCCGGAATGGCATTCAGCAGACCAACCACCAGATCGCGACGCGACTGGTATTCCGCGGCACGCTCTTTCAGGAAGTCCTGCGGACCTTCGAGAGCGGCGATGGCTGCGGCCTGGGCGATGGTGTTGATACCGCTGGTCGACTGGCCCTGCATGTTGTTCATGGCGGCGATCAGCTCACGCGGGCCACCGCAATAGCCGACGCGCCAGCCGGTCATGGCATAGGCCTTGGACACGCCGTTGACGGTCAGCACGCGGTCTTTCAGGCGCGGTTCGACTTCGGCGATGGTGCAGAACTCGAAGCCGTCATAGATCAAATGTTCGTAGATATCGTCCGTCATGATCCAGACATGCGGATGCTTCAGCAGGACGGCGGCGATTTCTTCCATATCCGCGCGCGGACAGCAGGCGCCGGTCGGATTATTGGGGAAATTCAGCAGAAGCCATTTGGTGTTGGGCGTGATGGCTGCGTCCAGCGCCTTGGCGGACAGGCGGAAATTGTC
This sequence comes from Gluconobacter sp. Dm-62, assembly GCF_018256155.1. Lineage (GTDB taxonomy): Bacteria > Pseudomonadota > Alphaproteobacteria > Acetobacterales > Acetobacteraceae > Gluconobacter. The sequence continues at coordinate 83,538 of NZ_JAERLY010000005.1, read as the reverse complement.
TTCAGCCGGGCAGTCCACCTGCACGGGCTTTGCGCCGCACAGCCGGGCGATATCCGAGTAGCTGATCCAGTACGGGGCGGGGAGAACGACTTCATCGCCAGCATTGCAGGTCGCCATCATCGCGTCGAAAATGATCTGCTTGGCGCCATTGCCGACGAGGATTTCGTCGAGGGCGTAATCGAGATGGTTCTCGCGCAGGAACTTGGCCTGCACGGCCTTCTTGAGCGCGGGCTTGCCATCTTGGGGCGGGTATTTGGTATCACCAGCGCGGGCGGCGGCAATGGCGGCTTCCACGACATGGTCGGGGGTCGGAAAATCAGGCTCGCCGGAGGAGAGGCTGACGATCTTGAGGCCTTCTGCCTTGAGTTCGCGGGCTTTGTCGGTCATGGCGGCGGAGGCCGAAACTCCAATTCCGTTCAGTCGATCAGCAAAACCGGGCATTGATGGGTCTCCATTGCCGCAGGGGTTGGTAACGCGTGCGCGAATGGAGGCATCGTAAGTCGTTTCGACAGCGCCAAGATACTGCCGAAAATTGTCTGACCCTATATCACAATCATATGGGGTTGAATCGAAGTCGCAATAATAGGCTCCAGATCAGTCAGGGGCTGAAAGGCTTCTGGAGACCCTTTGCCGAAGGGTCATGCTCTGGTTTAATCACAGCTCTGGATATCCGAAATGACGACATCTGCACCCCAGTCAGAAGTCCTGGCGCACATGACGACGCAGCAGAAGGATATGCTACCGCCAGCCAGTTTCCGGGTTGAGAAAGATCTGCTGGGAGAAGTTCGGATTCCAGTTGAAGCCCTCTGGGGTGTCCATACCAGTCGGGCAACAGAGAACTTTCCGATCAGTGGCGAGCCGGTGGGAGCGTTTCCAGACTTCATCCGTGCGTTTGTGACGGTCAAGCGGGCGGCAGCCTGGACGAACAGAGCTCTCGGCTATCTGGATGAGACGCGGGCGGACCTGATCGAAGCGGCCTGTCTCACGCTGCTGAAGAGCGATGATTACCGTAAGGATTTCATCGTGGATGCCATGCAGGGGGGGGCTGGAACGTCCACCAACATGAACGTCAACGAAGTGATTGCTAATGTGGCGCTCAGGCTGGCAGGGAAAAAGGCTGGCGATTACCGGGCTCTGCATCCGAACGACCATGTGAACATGGCGCAGTCCACCAACGATGTTTATCCCACGGCGCTGAGGCTGGGTGTGCTTGCGGCGACCGCACCTTTACTGGCCGCTCTGGAAGATCTGGCGCAGGCCTTCGGGACAAAGGCCGATGAATTCGCAGCTATTCTGAAAGTCGGGCGCACGCAGTTGCGGGACGCGGTTCCCATGACGCTCGGGCAGGAGTTCAGGGCGTTTCAGCATGCGATTGAAACTGAAATCCAGCACATCCGGGATCAGTCCAAGGCATTCCTGACAGTCAATCTGGGCGGGACGGCGATTGGAACGGGTCTGAACACTGATCCGCGCTATGCAGAGGCCGTTGTGGGGGAGCTTGGCAGGCTGACAGGTCTGGCTGTCACGGGGGCAGCTGACAAGATCGAGGCAACGTCGGATGTCGGGGTTTTCGTACAGTTCTCGGGTGTTCTGAAGCGACTGGCGCTCAAATTGTCCAAGATTTCAAGCGATCTGCGGCTGCTCTCAAGCGGGCCACGGGCGGGTATTGGAGAAATCACGCTGCCAGCAGTACAGGCTGGGTCTTCGATCATGCCCGGCAAGGTGAATCCGGTCATTCCGGAGGCGGTTAACCAGGTGGCCTATCTTGTTGCGGGATATGACGTCACGCTTAGCATGTGTGCCGATGGGGGGCAGTTTCAGCTCAATCCGTTCGAGCCAATGATCGGATACTGTCTTTTCTCGTCCCTGAAGACGCTGACGGCAGCCGTAACGGTTCTGACCAGGAAATGCGTGGCTGGTATTGTCGCGGATACGGAGCAGTGTCGCTATCCTGTTTGAACGAAATATTGGCATCGTCACAGCACTGGTGCCTGTTCTGGGATACGATACCTGCTCGCAGATTGCCCGACGCGCCCTTGTGGAAAACCGGACCGTCTCGGAGCTCGTGCTTCAGGAGGAGCTTCTGTCCGAGAAGGCGCTTGCAAGCCTGCTGCGGCCCGAATTTCTGACCCGGCCTAATGTTGGACGGGTGGAAGAGGCCGCTATGTAGAGGCTTGCGTTCCAGGCCAGTTGCGGGACGAGGCCATGGCCCGGGCAAGTTCGATAAGGCGCTCGCGGACGGCAACCGACGCTTCCGTCTCGGGAACGAGTTCCGGAATGCAGAGCGATACATTCTCGCTGATGACGGGATTGCGCAGGGAATAGATGCGGGACTTGCCTTCGACAGCAATCCTGCTTGCTACCGACCAGGGAAGGATGGTGCTCCCAATCCCTTCCTGGATGGCGCCCTGAAGCGTGGTCAGGGCTTCGATTTCCGCGACGATGGTTGGCTCCAGCCCCTTGCGCAGAAACGCCATGTCGATGGCCTTTCGGACAAAGTTATGCTTCGGAGGCACCAGAAGAGGTATTTCCGTAATGTCAGCAAGCTGGACCGTGTTCTCGTCATCATGAGGGATATCGAGTGCGTGCGGGGCCAGCAGGAAAAACTCCTCCTTCATCAGGGGGGTGAAGCTGACGCCCTTCATGGGGCCTGAGCCATGAATGACGGCCATATCCAGTCGGCCTGTCATGACAAGCTCACTATAGATGTCGTCGAAACTTTCGGTCAGATGCAGAATAATGCCGGGAAGTTCTTCCCGGATACGGCGAAGAAGCTCAACAGAGAGGGTGGAACCCGCGCTGTACGGGGACAGGCCGACGGACACCTTGCCGACGAGGGGGCCGGCACCCTGTGTGATTTCGACCATCGCCCGGTCGAACTGCTTGCTCAGGGGCTGAACGTGCCGGTAGAGCACTGAACCGGCAATTGTAGGAGTGACGCCGCTCTTGCTTCGGATCACAAGCTTTTGGCGGAAGGCGCTTTCAAGGGCCGCCAGTTGCTGGCTGAGTGCGGGCTGGGCGATATTCAACAGGTCGGCAGCGCGAGAAATGCTGCCGAGGTCGATGATCTTCACGAAGGCCTGCAAACGCCTGATATCCAACGGATCAATCTCCTGATGTGACGAACTATGATCCCGATAGTCTGCCTAATGGTGGAAATCGTCAATGAATCCATCGGAAAGCGCCCAAATTTTCACGATGCGTGACGCTGCGAAACTTTCCTGCGTCCTCGTTGCGAAATTGGAATATAAATAATCCATATGACGCCAAAACATAACGTATCCGTACCATAAACTCATACTTTCGTATCGGGATTCCGGCGACTTGAGAGGGATGCAATGTTGATTGGGTCAAATTGGAAACTCTGTCTGGTCGCAAGTGCTGCACTGGGCGCGTTCATGCCGGATATGGTTTTTGCAGCGTCGGCTGCGCCATCCGTGCCTGTGAAACATCACAAGATTATCGCCAAAAAAGGCTCAGCCGCTGCTCCTTCTCAAAGTAAGGCGCCGGTTCATCATGCCCCGACATCGCTTCAGGCTGTGTCAACGGAAAGTATTCAGGTTGGTGGACGGCAGACGAACTCTGTCTTCTCTCCGGTAACGGCTCGTCATAGTACGACGCAGGTGACTGTGGTGACCGGGGCGGAACTTCTCAAGACGGGCCAGACGAATGTTCTGTCCGCACTGGCACAAGCTAATCCGGCTATTACGACGGCGGCTCTGCCAGGTGGTGGCGCAAGTGCTTTCGTCCAGACCATGCAGCTTCGCGGGCAGTCACCTGACGATACGCTGATCCTCGTCAACGGTCATCGTCGTCATATCGGTGCGAATTTCAATTCGAATGCCGGTACGAACTGGGGCAGTGAACCAGCCGATATTTCTCTGATTCCTGTATCTGCGATTGATCATATCGAGGTCATTACGGAAGGGGCTTCGGCACTTTACGGCCAGGATGCGATCGCAGGGGCGGTCAATATCGTGCTCAAGCGCGATACGCATGGTGGTAGCATCAACTTCAAGAACAATGGCTATTACGCAGGCGATGGCCAAGGACTTGATGGATCAGCCAATTACGGCATGGCTCTGGGCAACAGAGGCGGATATCTCGATCTCGCAGCCCAGGTGACGCATCAGTTGCCGACCACCCGCGGCGGCGATTTCTACGGGACGCTGTACAGCGATTCCCGTAACGAGACCGCCAATCGTGATGTTCAGCGCGGTCTTGGTCTTCCCAAATCCACGCTCGAGACATTGAGCGAGAATATGTCTCTGCCGCTGGGAGAGGGGTTCAGCGCCTACAGCACTTCGACGTTCTCGCATCGTCGTGCCAACGTGGCCGAGACGTACCGTAGTGCGGCCGATACGGATACCTGGATCAATACAAACCTGTATCCGAACGGCAACCAGCCTTATATCACGATGGATCAGTACGATTTCCAGACGGATAACGGCATTCGGACCCATAAATTCGGGTTTGCGTGGGATGCCTATGTCACGTTCGGGCGGGATGCGCAGAAATACGGCACCAAGGACTCTGAAAACGTTTCCCTTCCTGACAGCACGCAGACGTCATTCTATGACGGATCGTCCATTGCGACCGAACTGACGAGCGGTATCCGTGGCTCGCGTTCGTTTCAGACGGGTTTTCTGCCGCGGCCGGTCGATCTGAAGTTTGGCGCTGAATACCGCCACGATACCTTCCAGATGACCGAAGGTGAGACGGCATCCTGGGAAGGACTGGGCGCCACCGATCATCCGGGTAACGTTCCGATGGCCGTGACCAACCAGAACCGTGACGTCTATGAAGGTTTCGCCGATCTCGACTTCTATGTAACGAAGAAGTGGGAATGGACGCTGGGTGGCCGCGTTGCGAGCTACAACAACCTGGCCACTGTCGAGACTGGTTCGGCCGGGACCCGCTATAACTTCAACAAGCGCTGGGCCGTGCGCGCCAACGTCAATACGGGTTATCGTCCGCCGACGCTTGGCGAGATGTCCTATTTCTACTCCGCGCCGTATCCTGGCTATACGGTGGATCAGGTTCCGGCCAATAGCTCGATTGCCAAGTATCTCGGTTCAGGCAGCATGAAGGGCGAATATTCCCGCAGCTACAGCATCGGTCTTGATGCAACGCCTGTAGACAATTTCCATGTGACTGGAAATCTGTATTACATCGCCATCAATTCTCGTCTGGGCAGCACGAAGACCTACAGTGTTGACGCGAATGACTCCGTCCTCATGAACCTGTTGGCGCAGAACAGTCTTGAGAGCGCGACATCACTGTCCTATTACGCAAATCTTTATAATACCCAGACATTTGGTGGCGATTTCAGCGCTGATTATACGCTTCATACGCAGCGTCTGGGCCAGTTCCGGTTTGCAATGGGAATCAACTTCTCTGATACGGAAATCCGCTCCTCGAAAGCCAGTTTCGTCAATGAATATACGAAGGAAGTTGTCCTTCATGCCGCTCCGAAGAACCGCGAGCAGATCAGCGTAAACTGGACATATGGCAAGTGGTCCGCCTTTGTGCAGGAAATGCGCTACGGTTCAATCATCTATATGGCTGCTCCGACAGGTGCTGGGAGTGTTCCGTTCATGCAGAACCCCGCGCTGCTGACCAATCTTGAAGTGGACTACAAGATCCTGCCGCGCTGGAGCATCGGAGTGGGGGCCAACAATCTTGGCAATAAATACCCGACGCGCGTTCCGTCTTCCATCTCACACACACAGCAGGGCCTAACAAAATATGCGTCCTATTCGCCGTATGGGTTCAACGGCGGCATGTATTACGTGAAGACGTCGATCGACTTCTGATCGCGGTTTTCCGAGAGTTTGGAACGAACGGGCGTGTGATCGGTCAAACGATCCACGCCCGTTCATCTTTTGTTGCCAAGTGAAATTTTTATGAAGTCGAGGCGTTGCGGGATGAATTCGGCCTGAAGGGCGACTATTCAAACCCCATATTCCTTTATTTTTGAGCAATATGCGCTCTCAGGCTTCAGGCAACGGTTGATATGTCCACTCGCAGAACCTTTCTTAAATACGCCCTGTTTGGTGGAGCCGCCGCAGCGACCGAAGGGCTTCCGGCCGCCATTCGTCGCGCCTATGCCATCGCTCCAGACCCCGGAACGAACTATCTGAATGCCGAGCATGTCGTTATTCTCATGCAGGAAAACCGGTCTTTTGATCATATGTTCGGAACACTGGCCGGTGTCCGGGGCTTTAATGACAAACGGGCGATCCGTCAGAAGAATGGCAACTCCGTCTTCGTACAGTCCGGCAAAAGCGGCGAGACCTATACGCCCTGGCGTCTGAACATTCATGATACCAAAGTAACGTGGATGGGGTCTATTCCGCACTCCCGGGACAGTCAGGTCGATGCATGGAACGGGGGGCATCATGACCGCTGGGTGGACGTCAAGCGCCCTTACAAGAAAGAATACAAACAGTATCCTCTGACCATGGGATATTATACCCGTGAGGATCTGCCGTTCTATTATGCTCTGGCCGATGCCTTTACGGTCTGCGATCAGAATTATTGTGGGGCGATGACGAGTACGACGCCCAACCGTCTTGTCTTCTGGACCGGGACTGTTCGTGACCGGCAGAGCACCGACTCAAACGTTTACATGCGCAATCCGGAGATCCTTGAAGGCGGCATGACCTGGACGACCTTTCCGGAGCGGCTGGAAAAGGTTGGGGTCTCATGGAAGTTCTATCAGAACGAGATCAGCCAGACGGGGAGCATGTCCGCGGCAGAGCGTTCCTGGCTGTCCAATTTCGGATGTAACGTGCTGGAGTGTTTCGACAATTTTAATGTCAGCTCCAATCCTGGCTTTGGGGCGTGGATCGAAGAACGGATCAGGGAATGTTCGGAGCATATCAACCGGCTTGAGAAACTGGAGATGCTGGTCTCTGGCGATCGGGGCGAGCAGCTCGTTGAGGCAAAGGCCTTGATGGAGGTTCTGCGCCGGCGTCAGGACTCCGCGAAGGGGTTCGAGAATCTGACACCTGAAGAGCGCGCTCTTTTCACGAAGGCTTTTGTGACCAACCGGGCCGATCCTGACTATCACACGCTTGAAGACCTGGCCTTTGCGGATGATCCGGACGCAAAGGGAATGAAGGCGCCGAAGGGCGATGTGCTGTACCAGTTCCGCAAGGACGTGCAGACGGGGCAGCTTCCGGCCGTGTCGTGGATGGCAGCGCCTGAGCATTTCTCTGACCATCCGACCTCCGCCTGGTATGGAGCCTGGTATGCGTCAGAAGTCATGAACATTCTGACCGAAAATCCGGGCGTGTGGAAAAAGACCATTTTCATCCTGACCTATGATGAAAATGATGGGTATTTCGATCATTGCTGTTCTTATGCCGCGCCCGATCCCCAGCGTCCGGAGACGGGACGTTCTTCCGCCTCGATCGGGCCGGACGGGCTGGAATATACAAGTGCTGAGGACGAAGTGCGCCTCGGCGTTCCCGATCGCCTCGCACGGAGTGGTCCGATCGGGCTCGGGTTCCGGGTGCCGATGGTGGTTGCGTCTCCCTGGAGCCGGGGAGGGCGGGTGAATTCGCAGCTCTTCGATCACAGCTCGACGTTGCGGTTTCTGGAGCACTTCGTTGAGAAGAAGTTCGGAACACCTGTCCGGGAGACCAATATTTCTCCATGGCGTCGGGCGATCTGCGGCGATTTAACGTCATGTTTCCATCCGCATGACGAAGCGGCCCCGTCCTTGAGCTATCTGGATCGGAACACGCATCTGCGCGCCATCGAGGATGCGCGGAACCGTCCGATGCCGGGTGGTTTTCACGCCCTGTCAACCGCCGAGGTCATGGCGCTGAAGGATCAGCCGGATCTGCTGCACAACACCGTGCGACAGGAAACGGGGACGCGTCCGGCCTGCGCGCTGCCTTATGAGCTCTATTGTGATGGTGGCGTGAATGCAGGGCATGGCCATGTCAGCTTGATGTTGCGGGCAGGGCAGAGCGTTCATGGGCAGCGGGCGGCTGGCGCTCCGTTTAATGTTTATGACTATCGCAATGGCGGTCGGGATATGCAGGCGGGAACCTATACGGTCGCGGCTGGTGACGAACTGGATGTAACGCTTCCCGCTACGGATGGTCTGTATGATGTGGCGGTTCATGCGCCCAACGGGTTTTACCGGGCGTATCGGGGGCATATTGACCGTGTCGTGCTCCGGTCAGGCTGTCATTATGAAATCGGGACAAAGGGGAAAAGGCCAGCAATCGTTCTTTCGCTCGTTAATGGCGGCAAGGTGCCGGTGACTGTCCAGTATCGACAGGGAAATGCTGCACCACTTCGGACGGTCGTTCTCAAAGGCGGGGGGCATCATGAGATCAGGCTGGACCTGTCCGTGACGCATCAGTGGTATGACGTGACGCTGACTTCGCCGGATGATCCGGACTTCAGGCATGTTCTGGGCGGTCGGATGGAAACGGGGCAACTGACGATCACCGATCCGGCGATGGCTGGATAAAGCGCCTTGGGATCATGGTCGCGCGATGTGTTCCCGGACGGAGCATACGAGGGTCGCGATCATGATTTCCGGACCAGTGAGCAAAGCCCATTCAATGACATTCAGGACAATGAACCCGTCGGATATTGCCTGAAGGACAAGACTGAAGAGCAGGCCGGTGGCGGCACATGATTTCAGAGTGCGCCGTTGGACGTCCGTGAGACTGTCGCGCCAGAAGACGCGGTTTCCACGCATTGAACCTGCGACAAGCATCAGCATTGCGCTCTGTCCACAAAGCAGAGAAATCCAGCTCATGTCGGGAGGGCCGCTTTTCGTATGGTGCGGAAGGTCGCGTAGGCGAAGGAGGCAGACAGGGCAGCGGCCGTCGTGCTGACGCCTGCGATTACGCTGGTCTGCCATGGCAGACTGAGCAGCGAGACCAGAAAGCACGCTACGGCATTGCCACCCAGAAGCCCGGGCCATGTCCGCTCGGGACGACGGGCCAGTCCGTAGACCAGTGTAATGCCCCAGACGAAGAACAGGGCTGTCACTTCATAGCTGGCTCTATGCGGCATCGCTGTCGCAAGAATTCGGTTCGCGATGAAAAAGGATGCGAACGCAATTGGCGTTCCCATCAGCATCCCGACATTCAGACGTGCGACGATCCGGTGTCCGAGATGATGCGGGCGGCGCAGGCGCTTGATTGTCCAAAGATGCATGCCGCTGCCAATCAGGGCTGCGAGCCCCAGTCCGGACAGGAAATAGAGCCAGCGCGTGACGCCGGGGGCAAAGCGCGCGACGTGCAGTCCATACAGGAACGTGTACGCCTTTATGACGGGGCGTTTTTCAATGTGCTCCTGAAGGATATGGCCTGACGAGCCGTCGAAGGTGATGGTCTGTGAGGACGTGCTGACGGTGTGGCTATTGCCTGCGATCATCGTGACGAGTGAGGCCTGATCGGACGGGTTGAAGACGTAGATCTGTTCCAGACCCGCGCCGCCAAACCGTCTTTCAGCCTCCCGCAGCATGGGGAGGAGCGGCGCGAGATGCCCTGCATGGCCACTTGCAGGGCGGGAATAGAGCGCCGGGTTCAATTCCGTATAGGAGGCCATCAGGTCGTTTCGATAGAGAGCCTGCGTGCTCCATGGGAGCAGCAGCGACCCGAGGGTGACGGCGCCCGTAAAGGAAATCATCAGATGGAAGGGCAGCGCTGCGACACCGAGCAGGTTGTGCATGTCCAGCCAGCTTCTCTGTCCGCGGGACGGACGGAAGGTGAAGAAATCTGCGAAGATGCGGCGATGGATGATGACGCCGGTGAGCAGCCCGACGACGAGGGCGAGTGCTGCGAGTGCTGCGATCAGCCGTCCCCAGGGGTAGGGAAGCTGGAGCTCGAAATGGAACCGGTAAAAGAACTCGCCACCGAGCGTGTCCCGGATGCCGTCCGGGCTGCCGCTGATCGGATCGAGGGCGCGCTGGATGTAATCGCCCTTTGCATCTGGCCAGAGGGCTGTTGCAAAGGAACTAAGATCGGTTGCGCTGGCGACATACCAGGCGCTGGCGCTGGACGCGTTGCGGCTTAGCCAGTCCAGTGCATGGGCGTCCGTCAGAAGCGGATCAGGCGCCGCACCGGAGAGTTCAGGTCGTGCCCACAGGCTGATGTCCTGCCGAAAAACGCTCAATGCGCCGGATAGGGCGATGGCGAACAACACCCAGCCTGTCACGAGGCCCAGTGTCGTGTGGACCATAGCCATCGAGGCGCGGAATGTGGGCTTCATGGTCGCCAGCCGCCTGAAGCTGCCAGTGCCGTCAGGCACAGAATCAGCATGATGGTTATCAATGCCAGCCGTCTGATATTTGTGAAACCGAAAGATGCCATGAAGACGATCGGCCATAGGAACAGGCCGAGAAGGATCCCGGCCATGGCGCTGTCTGCCTTCGAAAGGGGGAGCCCGAACGCGATACAGATTCCCGCCACTGCTGACAGCACATAGCCAAGTGGCAACGCCACGACAAAGCGCAGGGCCATGTCGTAGCGTTTGGAACGGACTGGGAGGGTTTTACCAGCTGAAGCCAATATTGGCCTGCGCGTTGCGGCGCTCTCCGTAATAGCAGAATTCCTGACCGTAAGAGGCATAGCTCAGGCAGTTGGCGACGAAGTTCTTGTCAAAGAGATTGCGGACGCTCGCGCCGACATTCCAGCCGTGCAGGCTGTGGGAAAGGTTGGACAGGTCGTAGCGGACTGACGCGTCGAACAAGGCATATTGCGGCACCCAGACACTCCCGTAAGATGCTTCACCACCATAGGATTTATTGGAATAGCGCATGCCACCGCCGAAGCCGAGACCCTTCGCGGGACCGGACGGCATCGTATAGAACGCGAAGAGCGACGCATTGCCCTTGCCGGACTGGATCAGCGGCTTGCCGGTTGAGTCATCATGCACCTTCTGGATGCTGACAGCCGCCGTCAGGACGAGATTGTGGAACGGTTCCGCATGGGCTTCGAACTCGAAACCGTCCGAATGGACCAGTCCGCTTTCGGCGCTGTAGCCCGTATTGCCAATACCGACGAGAACGTTGGTCTGTTCGATATGAAAGCCTGCGGCCGTGAGGAGAACCGTTGTGCCCGGAAGCTGGTATTTCAGGCCGCCTTCAAGCTGCTTGCCAAGGGACGGATTGGCTTGGCGAACGGTCTTGCCACCATCCGTCGAGACGCTGCCCGACTGCGGCTGGAATGACGTCGAATAGCTGATGTAAGGCGCGAGACCGAAATCGAAATGGTAAAGGCCGGAAGCGCGCCATGTGATCTGGCTCGGGCTCTGGTTGGTCGTCGTGTTGTACATGTTGTCGGTCTGGTGCGAGCGATACCAGTCGTTACGGATGCTGCCCGTCAGGATCAGATGACGCCAGTGGATTTCGTCCTGTCCGTAGATACCGGCCTGATGGGAATCGGTGTTGTAGTTCACCCAGGGAGCAGGGCTGGCAATGGCCATCTGGGAGTTCGGATGGAACACGTTCAGGTCCGGTGCAGACCCATAGTAGCCAACTTCCGAGGCGCTCTGCTGCATGTAGTCGAAGCCGAACATCATGGTGTGACGCAGCGGCCCGGTACGGACCTTGCCCTTGAACTGGCTGTCGAATGTCAGGTTGTGTGTATGTTCGTTGGTGGCGATGGCCGAGCGGGCCAATGTGTCATCCGAAACGTAATAGCCGCTGTCATAGACGCTGCGGTACTGGGTCTTGATGTCGTCGTAACGCCCGCGCGTGCTGAAGCTCCAGTCGCTGTTGAAGCGATGGTTCAGGATATAGGTGACTGAGCCATGGCGGCGGTTGTATTTTTCGAACGATGAATCACCGTCGTAGAAATTGCGGGGCAGGTAGCCGAACGAGGCGGCCTTGAGCGAGCCGACCAGCGGGACGCCGCCATAAGTGCCGTTTTCCGGATCGTACTGGTAATTCCCCAGGATTGTCAGCGTCGTCGGGCCATCGCCACCGAAGGTGAAGGACGGGCTGATGGAGAAGCGGCGGCTGCCGGTCCGGGCGAGCTGGCTGTGCTGGCCGTTGATCGTGCCATCAAGGCGATAGCGGACGAAACCGTTATCCGTCACATAGCCGCCGACATCGGCATCCACGCGATACAGATCGAACATGCCGCCGGTTGCATTCACGCTGCCGTAAGAGCGCTGATCCGTGGCGAGTTTGCTGGAGAGAGCGACAAGGCCACCGGGGCTCGACTGGCCGTAGAGGGCCGATGCCGGGCCTTTGAGGATTTCGATACGGTCCAGACGCGAGGTGTCGGTCTGGGCCACGGCATAACCGGTCGGGCTGTCCTGAAGCTTCAGTCCATCGAGAAAGGTCGGCACAGAAAATCCGCGCAGGGCGAACTGGTCATAACGTGTTCCCACGCCCCCGCCACGAAGATCCGCTGTGACGCCCGCCGTATAGCGCACGGCCTGATTGAGGTTCAGAACGTTGCGGATATCCATTTCATTGCGGGTGATGACCGTAACCGACTGCGCCGTTTCGATCAGGGGCGTGTCCGATTTGGTTGCGGACGAGGCGAGTGTGGATGCCCTGCGCGCGCGGACTTCAAGCTTTTCAATGGTTTGGGCCTGTGTCCCGGTTGGGATGGCTTTTTTCGTGCCCGAGCGCGGAGGCTGTTCGGTTGTGGTGTTCTGGTCGGCTGCGAAGACTTCTCCACTCATGACGAGGGAGAGGGGTATCGCGTAAAAAATCCTGCTGCGGTGCATACCCGACCTCAATGACTGTTCGCGATGACGCGTGATCAGAGGCTGGTATCGATATTGCGAGTGAGTTGCAAGTAGAGTCGCGACGAAATGAAACTTTGAAAGATTTCTGCTCGGATGACTGATTGTTACGTTTTTTTGCTACGGTGATCCGGGCACGTTTCTGGTGCCCGGATCGCATGAGCTCACCAGACGGTAAAGCCCGCGTCCACATTCACGACGGCGCCTGTCATCAGGCTTGCTGCATCGGAGGCCAGAAACTGCACGACGGAGGCGACTTCGTCAGGCTGGCCAACCCGGCCCATCGGGGTTCCGGCAATCCAGGCATCGTAGAGTTCTGGCTTTTCCATGCCAAAGCGGGTCAGCGTGGTTTCAATATAAGTCGGTGCCACGGCATTCGCGCGGATACCGTGAGGTGCCCATTCTGCGGCCAGCGAGCGGATATACTGGTGAACACCTGCCTTTGACGCATTATAGGCAGCCTGCTGCTGCGGACGGTTGACGATCAGGCCGGACATGGAGCCGATCGCGACAATGACACCCTTCTTCTGTTCAATCATGATACGTCCTGCGGCCTGACAGGAGCGGAACATGCCGTTCAGGTTGATGTCCACCTGCTTGAGCCACTGACCATCCGTCATATCCTCGGCCTTGACCTCGGAAATGCAGATCCCCGCGCAGGCGACCAGAATATCCAGACTGCCTTCCTGCTCATGAACAGTACGGATGGCGTTCTGCACACTGTCCGTTTTTGTGACGTCCATGACGATGCTGCTGACATCATGGCCTTCCATGCGCAGGTCTTCCACGGCCTTTGTTGCCATGGCTTCATCGAGATCGGCGATGATGACGCGGGCGCCGGCTTCTGCCAGTGCGGTAACGCAGGCCAGACCGATATTCTGTGCGCCACCGGTGACGATGGCCACGCGGTTATCGAGGCGGAGTTTTTCCATGTACATGATGTGCAGTTCCTAAAATCAGGCAGCGAGCGGGTGACGGTGACAGGCTTCGAAGGCCAGACCGTCGGGCGCGAAAAGGTGACAGTTGTGCGGGGGCAGGGTCAGGCTGACGCGGGTGTCTACATCCGTGAGAGCAGCGCCGTCCGTCTGGACGACGATGATTTCCCCGTCCGGCATCCGGACGTGGACAAGTGTGATGGCCCCGAGGCGTTCGATGACTTCCACGACGCCGCTGTTCGGACCTGAGGACGCCAGCTCGACGTGTTCGGGGCGGATGCCGACCGTCACCTTTGTTCCTGGCAGAAGGCCCGGGGAGGTGACGGGGACGTAGAGGCTCGATCCATCCCGCAACTGCACGCTCGATCCGGCGGCGTCTCCGCCTTGGAAAATAGCCGAGAAGAAGTTCATCGGCGGGGAGCCGATGAAGCGGGCCACGAACAGGTTGCGCGGGTGATGGTACAGTTCGAGCGGGGAGCCGATCTGTTCGACCACGCCTTTCTGCAGAACGACGATCTTGTCCGCCATGGTCATGGCTTCGACCTGGTCATGGGTCACATAGATCGTGGTGGCGCCTAGCTTGCGGTGCAGGGCCGAGAGCTCCACGCGCATCTGGCCGCGCAGGGCGGCGTCGAGGTTGGAGAGCGGCTCGTCGAACAGGAACACTTTCGGATTGCGCACAATGGCGCGCCCGATGGCGACACGCTGACGCTGACCGCCGGAAAGCTGCCCGGGCTTGTGGTTCAGATAGGGTTCGAGCTGGAGCGTGCGGGCGACATGCTCGATTTTTGCACGGCGCTCGGCTTCCGGCATGCCGGACAGTTTGAGGCCGAATTCCATATTCTTGTAGACGTTCATGTGCGGGTAGAGCGCGTAGGACTGAAAGACCATGGCCAGACCGCGTTTGCCGGGCTCTACGTCGTTCATGCGATGCCCGTCGATCAGGAGGTCGCCGGAGGTGATGTCTTCCAGTCCTGCGATCATGCGCAGGAGCGTGGATTTTCCGCAGCCTGACGGGCCAACGAAAACCACGAATTCGCGTTCTTCGATCGACAGGGAAATGCCCTTGATGATTTCTTCCGTAAGGTAAGTCTTGCGGAGATTTTTGAGTTCGACAGTCGCCATGGGTCAGGCCCCGTTCGTGTAGAAAGAGTGAAGGGAATGAGCCGGGATCAGAGTCATTTGACGGCTCCGAAGGTCAGGCCGCGGACGAGCTGTTTCTGGCTGATCCAGCCGAAAATCAGGATCGGGGCGACGGCCAGGGTGGAGGCCGCGGACAGTTTTCCGAAGAACAGCCCTTCGGGAGAGGAGAAGGATGCGATGAAGGCTGTCAGCGGAGCTGCGTGCGAGGAGGTCAGGTTCAGGGACCAGAAGGCCTCGTTCCAGCACAGGATGAGCGACAGGAGTGCTGTGGAGGCGATGCCGGGCAGGGCAAGCGGCAGGAGGACCATCGTCATTTCCTGCCAGCGTGTGGCACCGTCCATCCGGCCTGCTTCCAGAATAGGCGCCGGAACTTCGCGGAAGAACGTGTAGAGCATCCAGACGATGATCGGCAGGTTCGTGAGCATGTCCACGATTACAAGGCCGGTACAGGTGTCGAGCAGATGCGTGTTGCGGGCAAGAAGATAGATCGGAACCAGCACGCCGACGGGGGGCAGCATCCGGGTCGAGAGCATCCACAGCAGGGTGCCGCGGGTGCGCTTTGACGGTATGAAGGCCATTGAGTACGCCGCCGGGACGGCCAGTGCGATGGCAATAGCTGTGGCCCCCACCGAGACGATCACGGTATTCAGCGCAAAGTGCCAGTAGCTTGCCCGTTCGAACACCTCGGCATAGCTGCTCAGCGTCGGCATGAAGAACAGTTTTGGCGGCGTGGAGATGGCCTGGACTTCGCTTTTGAAGCTCGTGAGGATCATCCAGAAAATCGGGAAGAACAGCCAGAGCGCGATGCCCCAGCCAAGGATGGTGACGCCGATCCGGGTGCTGGTTTTGGTCTTGAGCGCCATGTCAGGCCTCCAGATTGCGGGCTACGGCACGCACCAGAAAAATTGCAACGATATTGGCAATGACGATCGCAACCACGCCACCCGCGGATGCACCGCCCACGTCGAACTGAAGCAGGGCGCGGGAATAGATCAGATAGGCGAGATTGGTAGAGGCCACGCCGGGGCCGCCCGCCGTGGTGACGGAAATTTCGGCGAAGATCGTCAGCAGGTAGATCGTCTCGATCATGACCACGACGCTGATGGCGCGGCCCAGATGCGGCAGGATGATGTAGCGGAAACGGGCGATCGGCCCTGCGCCGTCCATGCGGGCGGCTTCGCGCTGTTCCCCATCCAGAGACTGTACGGCCGTCAGCAGGATGAGGACCGCGAAAGGCAGCCATTCCCAGGCAACGATCATCATGACGGTCATGAGCGGAAAGCGCGCCAGCCAGTCAATCGGCGTGAGGCCCACGGCCCGCATCATGGCGGAATAGACGCCATAGATCGGGTGCAGCATCAGGTTTTTCCACAGCAATGCCGAGACCGTGGGCATGATGAAAAACGGCGAAATGACCATGATGCGGGCAATGCCGCGACCGAAGAACTCCTGATCGTACAGGACTGCCAGAAGGGTGCCTCCACCGACGCTGATGATCAGCACCCCGGCAACCAGTACGAGCGTGTTCAGCAGGGAGTGCAGGAAATCGGGGTCTGTCAGCAGGTACCAGTAGTTGTCGAGCCCGGCGAAGCCGTGAAGCGTGGGGTCAACGAGATTGTAGTTCTGCAGCGAGTACCACAGGGTCATGACGAGTGGGACGATCGACCAGACCAGAAGGATCAGCACGGACGGAGAGAGGAGCAGGAAACCTGTCCTCTTCGTGGTCCGGGCTGTCGCCCCTGCGGGCGGGCTATGTTCGAGTACGGCCTGCATGGCGTTCTTAACCTTGATCAGACGGCGTTAGCGCGCGCGGCCGGACTGACGGAGCGCTCGGGTGATCGAAGCCTCCGCGGAGGTCAGGGCCTGATCGACTGTCATCTGGTCGGACAGGGTCGCGGCAACGGTCTGGCCGACCTGCGTGCCGATAGCCTGGAACTCCGGAATGCCGACGAACTGCGCGCCCGTGTAAGGGCGTGGCTGTGCGGTCGGGCCATTAGGATCAGCCGTTTTGATCGCGTTCAACACGAAGGAGGCGAAGGGCGCGGCCTTGGTGTATTCCGGCGCGGCATATGTTGACGCGCGGGTTCCAGCAGGAACCGCGACCCAGCCTTTCTGTGCGGCGACCAGCTTCACGTAATCCTTGGACGTGGCCCATGTGATGAAGGTCTGGGCATCCGCGCTCTGATGGGAACTGACGGGGACGGCAAGGCTCCAGCTCCACAACCAGGTCGGACCTTTGCCGTAGGGGCCTTTGGGGGCAGGGGCAAATCCGACTTTGTCCGCAACCTGCGACTGCTTGGGATCGAACAGCAGGCCGCCTGCGACCGTGGAATCGATCCAGATCCCGCAATGACCGCTGGCGAACAGGGCCAGGTTTTCGTTGAAGCCATTGGACGTGGCGCCCGGAGGACCGTCAGCTTTCAGGGCCGAGACGTACCAGTTCAGGGTCGCTTTCCAAGCGTCGGATGTCATGGTCGGTTTCCAGGACATGTCGAACCACTGCGCGCCGAACGTGTTGGCGAGCGACGAAATATAAGCCATGTTTTCGCCCCAACCGGGCTTGCCGCGCAGGCAGATGCCATAGACCTGATTGCTCTTGTCCGTGATCTTGTCGGCGAACTGACGGATCTGGTCGTAAGTCGGGGTATCCGGCATCGTCAGACCAGCTTTCTGGAACAGGTCCTTGCGATAATAGGTCATGACGCTTTCCGCGTAGAACGGCAGGGCATAGAGCTTGCCATCCGCAGTCAGGCTATCACGGACGGTTGGCAGAATATCGTTCACGTCATAGGCGGCATCGGGCTTGATCTCAGTAAGCCAGCCCTGTTTGGCCCAGATCGGTACTTCGTAATTCCCGATGGTCACGACGTCGAACTGGCCGGTTTTCATGGCGATGTCAGTTGTGACGCGCTGACGCAGAACGTTTTCTTCAAGCGTCACCCAGTTCAGGTGAATGTCCGGATGGGCTTTTTCAAACTCGCTCGAAAGCTGACGCATGACGATCATGTCGCCGTTATTCACGGTGGCAATCGTGAGAGTGCCGGTGGCTTGGGCGCTGGACAGTGTCGAGCCCGTGAGCAGAAGGGCGAGAGTGCAGATGGCGGTACGGGTTGATTTCAGACGGGTCATGGAAATCGGCCTCTGGAAAAGAAATGCGGATATGTTTTCAGGTATGGGAGAAGCGGAGTGGGGGAAGAGCTTCAGGGCGTGCTCTCCTTTTCCAGAACGTCACGCATCTGCTGACGCCAGATGATCTGGTTCGAGAGCATGTCATGCGTGATGTTGCGCTTGGCGGCGTGATACGCAGCGACGCGCGGGGTGGGGAGGATCTCGTCTCCGGCATGGCTCATCCGCGCCATGGCCTGCCGCAGGTCGGTGTATGTTCCGCTTGCAACGGCACCGAGGACGGCGGCACCCAGAAGAACGGAATCCGGCTCGGCAGGAAGCAGGATGCGGCATCCGGTTGCATTGGCGTGTTCGCGGAGAAAGACCGGATTCTTGGTGCTGCCGCCGGTCGCGAGGATCGTATCGATGCGATAGCCCTGCGCGTTGAGGGCCTCGATGATGTCCTTCGTGCCGTAGGCAAGACCCTGCACGGTGGCGAGGTAAAGCCGGGCGAGATCATCGATCGTATCGGACAGGGTGAGGCCGCTGATCATTCCGGTTAGATCGGGATCAGCATGGGGAGACCGGTTTCCGTGGAAATCCGGCAAAACATGCAGCCCAGCCGTGATTGTTCCCGGCAACCTGTCGCTTTCCAGCTTTTCGATCCGCGCATTCAGCAGGGCATAGATGCTGGTTCCGGCGTCTTTGGTTTCCTGCATGAGTGTGGAGCCGAAGGTATGGCTGGAAATAATGAAGTCGATCAGGGCACCCGTGGCGGACTGTCCGGCTTCGTTCAGCCACATTTCGGGGACCATTGCGTTCCAGTAAGGGCCCCATACGCCAGGGACGAAACGTGCCTCTTTCGAGACCGCCATATGACAGCTCGAAGTGCCGCAGATTAGTGAGATTGAGCGCTCAAGTTGATCATCAGACAAAGAACCTTCCGTATTGAGACCGAACAGGCCGATGCCACCGGCATGGGCATCGATCGCCGACACACCAATGGGGATCCCGGCCAAGAGGCCCATTTCCGTAGCTGCTTTATCGCTCAAGCTAAGGTCCAGAACACCGCCTAGGGGACGAATGTCATTTCCGATGCGCTTGAAGTTGTCAGCAACAAGTTCTTCCAACCCAACCGACCTGAAATAGCCTTCGTCCCAGCGCTTCTCGTGGGCGAGATAGGTCCATTTGCAGGCTGTTGAACAAGCCGAACGCGACTGGGAACCAGTTGCACGCCATGTCAGGAAATCGGGAAGGTCAAAAAAGTAACCCGCCTGATGATAAACTTCAGGAAGGTGACGCTTCAGCCAGAGCAGCTTCGGTGTTTCCATCTCGGGAGAGATCTTACCACCTACATAACGCAGGACTTCGTGGCCACCACGATTGATCTCCCGTGCTTCCTCTACGGCGCGATGATCGGCCCAGAGGATGACATCTTGTCCGGGTTCGCCGTCCAAGTCGATTGACAGGCCATGTCCCTGCTCATCAAGGACAACAAGAGAGCAGGTTGCATCGAAACCAATGCCGATAACCTGATAAGGCTCCTCAAGCATTGCCAGAGCCCGGCGGGTTGCTTCGCAGACCGATGACCAGATATTTTCAGAGGATTGCTGGGCGTATTCAGCCCGAGGTGTCCATGTCTGGATTTTCTGGACAAAAGCTGCCTTCTTCTGCCCGTCAAGGGTGAAGAGACCTGCGCGCGCGCTGCCTGTGCCGACGTCAATTCCAAGAACCAGATCCATACATTCACACCCAGATCAGAGAAGCAGCGTCTGCATGACAGATCATGCAGACCTGAAGTTCCGTACGACACCTGATCGTGATTAAATATCACATATCACCGGCATGAACTATCATTTAACGTGTTACATATAACAATTAAGGTGTCCATATGCATGTGAGATATTTTTCTTACAAAAGTTTGGTACCTGCGTGACGAGCTGCGTTGCAGGCACGTGGAGTTGTTGTTCCCTGAGCGGTTCGGACTGCTAGGAACAGGGAAATAGTGATTTTCGAGGTTATCAATATGCCCCATCCCGATCTTTTTTCACTTTCCGGTACGCGCGCACTTGTGACAGGAGCATCGCGCGGAATCGGTCTGACTCTGGCAAAAGGGCTGGCGCTCTACGGCGCGGAAATCGTCCTGAATGGTCGGCATGCAGAAAGTCTGGACGCGGTTCAAAGGGACTTCAATTCAGCGGGCTTTAAAGCCAGTACAGCTGTTTTCGACGTGACGGATCAGGATGCGGTGATTGACGGTGTTGCTGCGATCGAACGCGATCGGGGGCCGATCGACATTCTCATCAACAACGCCGGGATACAACGACGCGCACCGTTGGAAGAGTTTACGCGAAAAGACTGGGATGACCTGATTTCGACTAATCTCAATGCTGTTTTTTTCGTGGGACAAGCTGTTGCGCGGCACATGATCCCACGGGGGCGTGGCAAGATCGTCAATATCTGTTCTGTGCAGAGTGACCTCGCCCGGCCGGGTATCGCACCCTACACGGCCACCAAGGGCGCGGTTAAAAATCTTACAAAAGGCATGGCGACAGACTGGGCTCGGTATGGTCTTCAGATTAATGGACTGGCGCCGGGATATTTTGCAACGGAGATGAACCAGAAGCTTGTTTCTGATGAGGCATTTACGGAATGGCTTTGCAAACGCACCCCCGCCGGGCGCTGGGGACAGGTGGAGGAGCTTGTCGGCGCGGCCGTGTTTCTGTCTTCGTCGGCCTCAAGCTTTGTAAATGGTCAGATGCTGACTGTTGATGGCGGAATTACCGTATCACTTTAGTATTTTGAATAAGATCCCCGTTTCAATGTCTGTAAAGCGTGGTACGGGGCGTTGTCTGTCAGGTTTGTGATAGGACGGTTTTCGACACGAACGGCGTTCTGGTCGGGGACACCAGAAGGAAGTTATCACCGGATGAGCTCAATCTTCGCCATCTCGCTTGCGACCGCTGCTATTGCATCCGTCGTGATCCTCATTGCCCGTCTTCGAATTAATCCATTTATTGTGCTTTTTTCCGTCTCAATTCTATTGGCATTGATTGCCGGAATGCCCGCGGACAAGGTCGTAGGATCTTTCGAAGCCGGGGCGGGCCATGTTCTGGGGCATGTCGGAACTGTTATTGCACTTGGGACCATGCTCGGAAAAATGCTGGCTGAGTCTGGCGGAGCTGATCGTATTGTCCTGACCATATCGTCGATTTCGGGTCGCCGACATGTAGATTGGGCGATGATGCTGATCGGGCTTCTGGTCGGTCTGCCGGTATTTTTCGAAGTTGGGTTTGTTCTTCTAATTCCGCTAGCCTTTGTTTTGGCAGATCGTACCGATACGCCTTTGCTGCGTGTCGCTCTCCCCATGGGTGCGGCGCTGTCCATCACGCATGCCCTGATTCCGCCCCATCCAGCCGCACTCCTGGCACTGAGCGCCTATCATGCTGATATTGGGCGCACTATTCTCCTCGGTGTTCTGATCGGAACCCCGATCGCAGTCATAGCGGGCCCCTTGTTCGGTCGTTTTGCTTCAGCGCGCGTAATACCAGTCGGGGTCAATCCACTGGCAAAGCAGTTTGTAAATAGTGAGCCTCCCACCAATCTTCCGAACTTTGGTGTTACGGTTTTCACAATCCTGTCGCCAGTTATTCTGATGCTTGTTGGATCTACAGCGGATCATATTGCTGCTCCGCACACGACATTGAACACTGTATTGCGCTTTGTCGGGAATACTGACATTGCGCTTCTATTAGCTACGTTGTTGTCATTTTATGTACTTGGACAGGCACGAGGCTTTTCGCGCGAGACAATTCTGCGATTTACGAATGAATGTCTTGGACCTACCGCACTGATCATGCTTCTCGTTGGAGCGGGCGGTGGTTTTGGGCGTGTTCTGGTTGATAGCGGTGTATCGCGTTCCATTACGGATGCCGCTCTTGGCGCCCATATGCCGTTGCTTGTTCTGGCCTGGATGCTTGCAGCTATTGTCCGTGTTGCGTGTGGGTCTTCCACTGTTGCGATGGCAACGGCCTCCGGTATTGTAGCGCCGATCCTTGCCCGCTCCACCGGGGTCTCACCTGAACTCATGGTTCTGGTAACTGGCGCGGGTTCGGTTGCTTTTGGTCCGATGAACGATGCCGGCTTCTGGCAGCTGAAGGAATATCTGGGGCTTACAGTCCCTCAGACACTGAAAACATGGTCTGTTCTTGAGACATTGATTGCGGTCTGTGGGTTGGTTTTGTGTATGATAGCGTCAATATTCGTTCATTGAGAGTGATTTTCACTATTGGAACACGGAAAAATTAGAACCCTACTTGATTAGGTCAGGTTTGTGCCGAGATATATTTTGACTACAGTAAATAATTGTTCTCTCAGCATTTGATCGTCAGCCATGTCGAGGTATGGACTTAAGATATGGCCTGACGCCGGAAAATAGCCCGGTCTGACCAGCTTTATTTCGGTGGCGAGTGAACTCGCGTCTCGCACCAGCTTTCAAGCACTGTCACACCTGAACTGGAGATGATGATGTCCTATCCTCAGCGCGTCAGTGAATTGCCCAACCCTCGGCCACCAATGCCGCCAGCCCCGCCCAAGCCCAACCCGTATCCACCTCCGGGTGAGGATCCCCCGCCAATGCAGGAGCCACCCAATCTGGTGAACTAACAAGCAACCCGAGGAGAGCCGGGTTTCTTTTTGTCTCAGATGAACCTCTGGTTCGCGTGGTGCTTGAATCATTTTGCAGGAGGGCAAATCATGTCCATTCCAATTGACAAGTGCACCACGAAGCCAGCTCTCCCTTCAGTAAGCCCTGATCCCAAACTGCATGACACCGGTCTTGTGGAGAACGCTGACAGGCGGCAGCCTGATCCACCATTGCAGCGAGCAAAGCCACACCAATATCGTATTCGTCCTCTGGGTAGGTTTCTTCCGCCGTGGACATCGCGTTGAAGCAGACCTAACCGAAGCGGGCGCGTGTTGGGTTCAGGCTGCTCCTGAAAATTGAAAATGCGAAAAGTCAGCGGTTGTCTGACGCAGGTCAGGGGAAAACGGGTCGTATGCGTCCTCAGAATAATTGAAGATAAAGCGACACCATGAAGATGCCCGCGCCCGCCTTGGCTGGAAATGAGGTCATGCAACCTGAGGTGGTCCCCGTTTTTCGGACAGG
This sequence comes from Gluconobacter sp. Dm-62, assembly GCF_018256155.1. GTDB lineage: Bacteria > Pseudomonadota > Alphaproteobacteria > Acetobacterales > Acetobacteraceae > Gluconobacter. The sequence continues at coordinate 60,450 of NZ_JAERLY010000005.1, read as the reverse complement.
GCGATAAGCTATAATCCGACCTGAGACAGGGCGGGTTTATGGGCAAGGTTACGCGGAAACGGTATTCGGGTGAGTTCAAGTCCGCGGGTCGCGCTAGAGGCGATCCGGGGTGAGCAGACGCTGGCGGAACTGGCGTCGAAGCACGGCGTGCATCAGACGATGATCGCCCAATGGAAGCGCCAGGCGATCGAGGGCATGGCGAGCCTCTTTTCTGGCAAGGCAGCACCGGAAGCGACAGCCAGCCCGGCCGACGTGGAGAAGCTGCATGCGAAGATCGGCCAATTACCGGTGGAACGTGATTTTTTGCGCGATGCCTCTGTTCGGTTGGGCGTGATCAGAGGCGGCAAATGATCGACCTGAAACGGCCTCGGCTTTCGGTCGTGCGGCAATGCACGTTGCTGCAACTCAACCGATCGGGCGTCTACTACCGGCCTGTGCCAGAGAGCGAGGTGAATCTCGAACTGATGCGGCTGATCGACGCGCAGTTCCTGGAGACACCGTATTACGGATCCCGCCAGATGACCCGGCATCTTCGTCGTCTCGGCCACGATGTCGGCCGCAAGCGGGCTCGCCGGCTCATGGCGCGAATGGGCTTGCGGGCGATCTATCAGAAGCCGCGCACGACCGTGCCCCATCCGGAGCATCGGAAATATCCGTATCTGCTACGGAATCCGGTCATCGACCGGCCCAACCAGGTATGGTGTTCCGACATCACTTATATCCCGATGCGGAAGGGCTTTCTCTATCTGGTGGCGGTCATGGATTGGCACACGCGCAAGGTGCTGTCCTGGCGTCTGTCGAACACGATGGATGCGGAATTCTGCGTCGAGGCACTCCGGGATGCGCTGGTGCGCTACGGCACCCCGGAGATTTTCAACACGGACCAGGGTTCACAATTCACGACGCCCCGGTTCACCGAGGTCCTGGAGCGACGCCAGGTTCGCATCAGCATGGATGGGCGCGGTCGTTGGCTGGACAACGTGTTCATCGAACGTCTGTGGCGGTCGTTGAAATACGAATGTGTCTATCTGCACGCATTCGAGACCGGATCGGAGCTACGGGCCGGGCTTGCCGGATGGATCGCCCATTATAACGAGCAGCATCCGCACTCGGCACTGGCTGGACGCACGCCCGATGAGGCGTATCATGACGTGCCGACGCCATCTGGTCCGGGGTTAACCCCGGACCAGATGGCCAACAGCAGCGCCGTCAGAATGGCGGCATAACGACAACCGGGTATAGCTTATCAAGCCCACAAAACTGTCCGAACGGACGGGTCCACCTCGGATGTTTGAGATCAATGGCTCCGGATGCCGATCCAGATTCTGCCTGACAGTATCATTTTTCCTATATGGCGCCTTGGCATGACTAAACTACTGTCCGGGCTCTGGCATCCGGTCCATCCTTCGGCTGATATCTGTCAATATTCCGAAAACTGGCAAGGGCCTGACAGATCGTAACAGCTGCGGCCAATCCGACCAGAGGGCAAGAAGCCCGCAGAATGCCAGCGCCCTTATGTCAGCGTCTCCCCACCCATTCCGGTCCAGACTTTTGTGTCCGGGTTCCACACGGCCATGACGCCTTGCGCGCCGCCGTTGATGGATTTGTCTGTCACAAAAGCCATGACCCTCACATCCGGGGAAGGTAGGTCTGCAAACGCGTAGGAAGCCGTCCCTATAGCGCCAGGCCAGACGAAGCACGCGTTTGATCCGCCCATGAATGTCAGTTTGTTGTAGGACCACTGCCCGAAGACATAACTTCCAACGTCATCTTTGAAGGTAATGGTTGCCCCACCGCCTTGCAGTGTTACGCCGCCTTTAACAATACCGCCGTTCGCGAGCGAAAGAGTGTCAGCGGCATCTGCAGGCGTGAAATCGAGCGCGGCCTTAATGCTGTCAGCCGTCACGTCAGCGTCTGAGCCAGCTGGCCCTGCAGGCCCCACTGGGCCAGTATCTCCCGGTAACCCTTGCGGGCCAGTTGCTCCCGTCGTGCCAGTGTCACCTTTCGCGCCTGTTTCTCCGGCTGGCCCCTGAGGTCCGGTAGCACCATCTTTTCCTGCCGGACCGGGTTCTCCTTGCGGACCTAAAGGACCGGCAGGGCCAACGGGACCAGTGGGACCTTCTGGCCCTGCTGTGCCCGAGCTCGACATCCACTCCGCCAGTGTCTGGGTCTTATCAGAGGACGTGACATTCAGGCCTGATCCGTCGCCGGAGTAGGATTCCGCTGCGACACTCTCGAACGCCGGCGTGCCGACTGGGGCCTCATCCTCTGTCGCCATGACCACTTGCCCGTTATCCGAGTAGCCAGCCGGCAGCACCGCAGTGCCAGCGATCATGACTTTACCGTTTGTCAGCGTATCAGCTGGAAAGTCCGATGGCGGGGCGGTCGCGGCTGTCAGGTTCGTGACCTGAAGGGCAGTCATCACGGAGTAGACACGACCCTGTGCAGTTATGACTTCCAAAAGGACTTTCTGGGTCGTATCCGGCTGACCGCTGGCGAGAAACATGACCAGCTGTGTGCCTGCTACGGCACTCCACATGATCGCAAGGGCATAGTCTCCACCCGGGCCCGTGATGACTGTTGCCGACTTGATCGCGGCCAGAGTATCGTCTGTGCCGACCAGAAGTGCGGAGAAGTCCAGTGTATAGTCCAGACAGTCAGCAGAAGATTTTGGGGCGAAGATGACCTGAGAGACTGTCCCATTGCTTCCCTGCAGAACGATTGTTCGCAGCGGGGAGGGGGTCAGATTGTGAACCGTCGTCATGCTACCCTCACTTTGGTTACGAGCGTGTTAAAAGTCGCAATGGAGATGAACAGCGGGGTATCCATGCCAGAAGCAGGGAAGCAGTTACGCATTGGCGAGAAGCTCCGTCTGGGTCGAAAAAGGATCAGCGTCCATGTTGAGTTCGGCCATCAGCTTGCTCTCTATGGCGGTCACAATGTCGGTAATGCCGTTGAAGGCTTTGACGAGACCGGCTTCGATTGCCACCAGGTTCGGGTAGGGGGCTATATGCGGAACCAGTGTCCGGCCTGGCACCGATAAGGCCGTGCCTATGAGCGCCAGATCCTGTGCGACGGCATCATTCCCATGCTTACCCGCCAAGGCGGATAAGAGCGTCTGTAGAGACGTCAGAGAATTCAGAATAGCCACAACGGCCTCCCATAAGAAAAGGCGCCCCGAGGGGGCGCCATGGACAAAACCGGTCTGGCAGCATGTTTGCTGCCAGACCGGGAATCACGATACGGAACCAACGCCCGATGAGCGGCCAGTCGGCTAGGTTTTAGCTGCTTAGCCGCCTTGGGATGGGGCGAGGCCAAGACCAAGCCTAACTTGGCCCCCTCAACGACATAGCTGGCATTGGTTGGGATGTTCAGGGTTATGACGTCGTGGCGCGCTTGGGTGTTAGTACTCCTCCGTTGGACTGCGTCGGAGAGGCGGCCGTGAGCAAGAAATTCGGGATCAAGACGATATCGCATCCTTACTGCAGAGGCAGATACTGCAGGACCATCTGGACTACAAACATCCAATCTATTTTCAGTTCTCCAAAATTGGAAAAGACGCCAAAGAGCAGCATGGCCATAGCGACAACAAACCGCGCGCGCCAAGAAGAGTGTTGCGTCAAGCTGCAATGACGGTCCAAGACAGACTAATGCGTTTTTCGTTTACAGCTCTTGCGCTGCCCACGGTGTTGTAATGGGTCTTTCAGTATAGAACGCTGAGCATCAGCAATAGCTGGTAAAGGGAGGCTTAAACGTCATCATTCACACAGGTGTATGGACGGCGCCGGACAAGGCGGACGGCGTCCACGATGCTGCTAGCATTCCGCTAGGACGTCATCCCGCATGATGCCCGTCACACTTGGGCAAGCATGCAATATTGCCTGCACAAGGATCTGATGCGACTCAAGGCTGACGGCGGGTGGGGTAACATCACGACGGTTACGCGCTACGCCAAGGTGATGCCAGAGGCTTACCGGGCCGAGATATTGGCATGCCTGGGCATCAGGGACTGAACTCGCCATCCCCGATTCGCATGAGCGCGCAGATGCCGAGAATAGTGCACGGATTTGCTCGGTCATATCCGGCTTTATGCGGTATAAAACGGCTATAAGCAATCCATGCTAATCAGCCCAATGGACTGAAAGGATCTCTAAAAACTCTATATTTTTAAGGAGTTATCGCCGGACCGAGTGGTGGGCGCAACAGGGATTGAACCTGTGACCCCTACCATGTCAAAACCGGCTGACCCCAACGAAATCAGAGACTTACAGAGTCAAACACGTTCAAAAACGGCACGCACGATCAAGGAAAAATCGTGCAATGCGTGCGAGTAGCGTACTAGAAACTGATTCTGTTGTCACGAATCTCCGGACCTTTCAGGAAAGTTTTTTTCACAGCGTTCTGGTTTCAAACGGGAGTGCGGAGCGATGAGTCGCTATGCTTCCGTTAAGGCAGCTTTCCGCAAGCAGGTTATGAGCCTCTTTTATGAACACAAACTAAAGCCGTCCGAAAAGTCAGTGCTCATGACGCTCGCTACCTTCCTGGGGGCGGATGGGCTCTATCCAAGCCACGATGCAATCGCTCGGGCTTGCCGGTATTCCGTGCGAACGGTCATCCGGGCGCTTGAAAGAGGCTATGAACTCGGACTGGTCGAGCGAACTTATCGGCGCAAGCGGGTTGAGGGGCGATGGGTGAGAACTAGCAATACCTACAAGCTGCTTATCAAGGCCGCTGATCAGGTTCGCGCGGCTGGACAACATATGGCCCGAGCCATTTTCCGTGGTGTGCGGGTTCTAAGTGACAGGATGGCGCAGAAGGCGTCTATAGATATACATATTCAAGAGAAGCGACTGCTTTCAGGGCGTCGATATCCGGAACCGCACGGTCCAAGTCAGTTTTCACCCAGCGAGTGGGTGGAAATCATCAACAGTTGGGAAACCACCTGACCGGCAATTCTGTTTGCGCAGGACTGCTAAGGGCTTTTAGGGCTTGTTACCTCTGATGTGGCTCTGTGACGTATTACGATACGTAATTCGGAGCTAAGTCCATAGAAACGGTCGTCGTTCGCAAACAGGGTAATTCTTTGGGTGTTACCCTTCCGGCGGAAACACGTATCCGTCTTGGTTTGGAAGTCGGGCAGGAACTCATGCTGGTCGAAATGGCCGATGGCATCAAGCTCGTGAAGCGCAATCTTAAGCTTGGGCGCCAGATGGAGATGGCGCGTGAGACACTGCGTGAGCAGGCTGATGTTCTTCAGGAGCTGGCCAAGCGCTGATGCCGGATCTGCTTGAGTTTCTGAAGCGTGATGCGGTGCTGTTCATGCACGATCAGGCTCTGAAGGAATATGGTGGGACACATGGTCTCAAAAGCGAAAACTTGATGCAGAGCGAGTTAGCTCGCGCCGAAAACCGATGGTACTATGATGAGGCGCCTCGACCGGATGCCGCGATTATGGCGGCTACCTACGCTTAGGGCACTGCGCGTAATCGTCCCTTCAGTGACGCCAACAATCGGACAACTTGGAGCTGCTGCATCCTTTTCCTTCGACTGCATGGAACTCGTGTGCAGGTCAGCGTCCCAGATGCCGTCGAAGTCATGGTAGCGCTTGTGTCTGGTACCATTGAGCAAGGCGCGTTCGATTCATGGCTCCGACGTCGTTCCCTGAACGAGTATATAGATAGTTCTAAGTATTGCAGGAGATTGATTGGAAATTCCAAGTAGAATTCATCATTACTACTCAATTATCAAAAGCCAATAAGCATCCATTAAATACACAGATATTTAAAGGTAGCACAATCAAATACCATGGAAAATACCACGCCTTATCAGCCAAGGTTCCAGGAGCCACGACGATATTGATAAGCGCCGTCGAGGATGCCGGCCAGCCATATCGGCACCTTTGCCGTCTTGAATTCGCCGAACTGGACCAACTGCTCACCCTCCGTGTCCAGCATCGCCACCGGTAGCTCAGGCAACATGCCAGTACCGATACCGCCGGGTGGGAACACGTTGCCGAAGTCGCGTTTCAACATCAGGCGCGACGTGGCTTTCCCCAGGGTTATAAAGGTTTGCGGGCGGACCAACCAATAGCATTCGACGGCCGAAGCGGTGTACCGCTCCTGTCGGCGCGTGAAGTCCCGCAGATGCTGATAGGAGCGTTGCAGCTCGATCACGATGGTACGACCAGAAACTGAGAAGAGAACATCGGCTTCCCACTTATCGCCTCTCGGCGATCGGCCCGGCACCTCATCACAACCTTGGATGCCCATGCTGGTCAAGGCGGCTAGCACGGCCGCCTTGCCGGCCTTATGCCATTTCGTTTCAGGCGCAGTGCCGCACTCGTCCGACAAATGAGCGAAGAACGGCAAGCCGTTGATGCTGGTCTTAAGCACTGCTGGTGCCTTGCAGCAAGGCATCATGAAGTCGCCGAGCTGCGCGACCTGTTTCAACGACTCCCACTCAGCGCTGGGGATGGCGGCCGCATCCACCGGCCGACCGTCACGGGTCCAAGCTGATTGTGTCATTTGCACGCCAAACAAAATTTAACGGCGAAAAACCACGCTGTTCTCGCAAATGAGCTACTGCTCATTTCACAGAAACCATGGAATGCTGTTCCCTCTAGCTCGCACATGTTCATCTCTATCCCTCATGTAGTCCCCTGACGCAGCATCTTAGAACTCATACTTTTCCTTGCGTTGGATGAAGGCATCACGCCCTCCCTCCAGAATGCGGGCAACTTGATCACGAATCACTGGGACGTCGATCGACCCTTGCGCATCTAGCCCAAGGCAACCCTGGTTCTCTGCTGCAGTAAAGACGCCAATCCACTCAGCGTCACCAAAAACCGGGATGTTCGCGTTATGCGTTGCAAACAGGAACTGCCGACTAGTCTTGGCATCCCTCAGCTCGGTAACGATCCTCTCTGCGATGAAGGCGTTGTCTAGGTTGTCCTCTGGCTGATCCATTAGCAAAGGATCGGCGTTCTCCAACAGGAGCATGTGCAATATGGCCGTGCACTGCTGTCCAGTCGATAGCTTGTTTAGCGAGCGGAACACGGGGGCAGCTTGACCGTGAGCGACGTTCAGAAATATGTCTACCCGATGTTCCAACTCCAGCGCCTCCAACTCCATGAGCTGCGATGGCTGGAGCTTGGTCAGCGCCTCCGCCACCATCTGGGTGACACTCCAGTTTAGTTGAACATCGGTCGAACCATTCTTGATCGACTGCGCCAACGACAACGGGCTGATCGTTTCGGCTTCTGCAATCCATGCCAACCGCTTTTCCCCAATACCTTCCAGCTTGCACCCAAGCAGGAAGTTCAGCAGCGGAGAACGGTCGGCCTCCGGTACGATCTCGACCTTGAGTTTGCCTTCAAGCCGTCTGTTCAGGCGCTTCGCCGCTTTCTGCAATGCCTGAATGCGTTGCCCCCTGAGGTCGGACAGCTCGGCCAAGAGATTGCGTCGATCCTGTTTCAAGGCGTTGCCTTGCCGGTCATGCATTGATAGCTTTGCCCTCATTGGCTTGATGCGCTCAATATCGCCCATGAGCCGCTGATAGGCTGCACCGACCTCTTGGCCACTCTTGCCAGCCGCCGCAGGTAGCGTCCGAAGCGCCTTTTCCAGCTCCGCATCGTGCCCTTGAATGGCCTGCTGCCAAGACTGATGCTGTGCGGTGAACTGACCTGACGCCTCGTCCAACAAAGCCGTCATCGCAGTCAGGTGGTCGGTGAATCCTTGGCTGATCCTGTCCAGTGTCGTGCGCATGGCAACCAACTCGGCAGTGTCTGGCAGACCTTCGAGGGCTTCATCGCTGATGAAAGTGAGATCGGGTAAGTTGTCACGAAAGACTGCAAGGGTATCCCGCAGAGACTGCGCGCTCTCCGTGGCACTCTTGGCAATCTCCCGTTCTCTGGCGAGCAACGAAGTCTTGGCCAGCCGCTCCTTGATGCCCAACTTTTCAAACCCGCGTAGCTGCTCTTCCAGCTTCGGCAGACGATCCACTTGCGCCTTCACGTCATCGAGGTCGGACAAGGACTTCGCGAGCGTACGCTGACTATCGGTCAAGTGTTGGTGAACGTCAGCGCTCTTCGCCTCATAGTCCCTGTCCTGTGGAAGGAAGCGATCCAGCAACTGTACCCGGCTGGTTTCGTCTTGGGCTAGCTCATAAATCTCGTTCTGCCCATAAATGTCGATGCCCGGCAGCAAGTCTCTCGGGAGAAGGCTGGAGACGTTGTCGTCCAGGTCACGAACAATCGGGGGCTCACCATAACGCCTTGAGACTATGTACTGCTTACCGTTCTGAGCTGACGATACCACCGCCAACTCCAACCGACCCGCCGACCGGCCAAGATTTTCCTTGATGATCTCTTGATGAAGCTTCAAAGCTTGCTTGCCCTTGGGCGGCAAGTCCAAGGCATAGCGCAAGCATTCGAGCAAGGTTGACTTACCTGTCCCTCGACCGCCAATGACAGTGTTTAGGTGATCGGAGAAGTCCACGCGAACACCATCCAGGTAGCCACCCGTGACGGTCATGCGGAGTACCTTGCCAATCGGACTTTCGGCCTGCTGTGAATTCAAGCGGATGCGCGATCCTGGATCAAGGAAAGCCACTTTGAATGCCGCAAAGTTGGGCCGAGTCATTTTAATGAGACAAGTAGCCCCCGGCTTTTCTAAGTCCTCCGGCTTCGCAACATCCTTGGCATTGATGACAGCCACGGGGCGCTCGCGTCGGTAGGCACCGTCCTTATTCAGCAACACCTTCCGATAGAAGCCGCCCTCCACATTCGCCAAGTCATCTATCGGCCCAGGAATCTGGGCGGCGCGCAACTTGGAGAGCTTCCATACGTGGTTGAGCCTGTTCTTCAGGAGGCCATTATCTAAGGTACAATGCGCGGCGTAGATGAAGCCACCGAGCTGATCGACTTTCTCAACCAGCTGCTCAGAACTTAATCGAGACGGGCGGACACCATTCGCCGGATCAAGTAAATCAAGACTACCTAGATAGCGTTCGAGTTGCTGTCCCGTCGTCTCCTCCGAAAACAGGCAGACATAATGAGTCTTGTCGTTCGAGGCGATCTCAAAGCCAGGGAACACTACGATCCCGTGAGGTTGAAGCACCGCCCGCAACGCATCCACGCTGGCCACGCTACCGTGGTCGGCTAAGCCAACTACCGTGATGCCTAGGCCAAGGCATTTCTGGAGAAGTTCTTGGTTGTACCCAGCCTCATCCAATCCGTGATCGGCTCCGCGATAGGTACCGTTGTAGCCAACAGGATTAACCTGGAGCGCGCAGCGCCAGAATTTCGCGTAGGTGTGCTGTCCGCTCATGCTCTTCCCTTGATTTCAAGGACTATTAGCCCAACCGCGCCGCCTCAGCCGCAATGTGTCCGGCCAACGCGGCAACGAATGTTCTAAGACTGGTCATCGGCGACAGCTCAGTGAAATCGCCCGTGTCCACCGCGCTGCGTTCCGCAGCGATGAGGGCAGCAGTGGTGTAAAGCTGCTCTTGCACCAGACGCTGACATAACAAGTCATACCGCTTAAGGTACGACGCTCCTTTAAATTCCTCGAATACTGGAAAATGCGGCGACGAGTCGCGCACGGGCCTGCGTGATTCTGGAGCATCTTCGACCATCATCAACCATCCGACGAATGGGCGCGGCCGCTTACCGAATGCCTCCTCCCGGAAGGCTGTCCAGAGGTCATGCGCCGTCCCGATGGCTTCCTCGGTTCGATTGTTGAAATTATTTCCGAACGATGGGCCGACCTGACTCTTCAGCTCAATGGCCGCGATCAACTCACCTTTGTAGATCACCAGTAAATCCCATAGCTTTGTCGGGCGGAAGTAGCCTGGCAAGGTCAGCATCGCTTTGTTTTGGTGGATCTCTGCATGCGCCAGCCCGTTGGCCTTGATGATATCGAGTACCAAAGCCAAGAATCCATCCATGTTCTTGCCACCAGTGACGCCAGCGCGTTCACCCTGGTCGGCCTTTCCGGACTCAACCTGCTTCTGTCGCGCAGCTTCGCGGTTCCCCCAAAATGCCTTTACAGCATCACGGGCTTTCTGTTCGTGATTGACAAGATCAAGTGCCATCTATTCTCCGTTGCCTCCAAGGGCAGATCGTTCTTCGTGATTCAGGCCGTAGAGCTTGAACGCAGCCTGGTTGCAGGCTTGCACGTCTCGCTTAATGGCTGCCTCAGCCAACTCACGGCGCAGTAGTTCGGGTACTTCCAGCCAGTGCGGAATGCGAATGCGGCGCAGATATTGCGCTTGGAAGCGCAAAAAACCTCCCCGCATCTTCGTTGAATAAGTCGCCACAAACAGACGCGTGACGGCGGACAGCAGCACTGCCTGCAAGGCTCGTAAATCCCACTCGTCTGACGAGACGTAATAGAGGTTGTGATGAGGGTACAGCTCGCCACTTTCAAAAACGATGTGAGCCTCTCCCTTGATATCCGGGATCAGGAGCTTCGGCCGCGCGGCTAGCGCAGGGGTAATGCGGTCAATCGTGCGATACCAGTTAGCAGGAGCTTTCTGCGCACAGTGACGCCCCGCAATCGCCTCTCGACGGGCCTCAAGATAACGACGCAGGCGCGGGTACTTATCAAGACTGACTAACCCGCCTGAATCGGCAAAAGGGTTGATGACACCCTGACCACGCCACTGCACTTCACCGGTCATGATGTCTTTCGTTGTCACCAGCGGCAGCTTGCGGTCTAGCTCGACATCAAGAGTCTCAAAGTCCCCGATAAACGCTTTATCCGCGCCAGTTGCGACACCGATTCCAACCTTGCACCCTGCCTCTTCCAGCAGAGGAAAAGCACCTTCCAGGCGACGAATAAGGGTCATCTGGTCGGCTGACTCTAGCAACCACGGCTCCGAGCCATTGGTCACGCGTGCTAGTTCCCGCACCGGCCCAGCAACCTTCGGCAGTGTCGGCGCATGTAACAAGCCTGCCAGTGTGTTCAGTGTTGCCCGGTCAATGGTTGGACGATGAGCAATGCGCGTTGCCCCCGGCGTTTCACGGCTAATGATGGTGATGGCTGGGTAGGCGATCACATCAGAATGAAACGCCGGTGTGTCCACCATATCCACATAAATTTTCAGATGGAAGCGCTCGGCCACGAGACTTCGCAGCGGACCACCATAGCGATTTTTCATCCAACGATCGGCGCAGATGAAACTCAGACTGCCTCCATTCGTCAAGACCGACAGCGACCGCTCAATGAAGGGAATATAGATATCGGCGCGGTCATACATCGTCAGGTAACGATGGCGGTACTCGGCGAGCAGTGGCGCCGGAATCAGCTCTTGACGAACATAGGGCGGGTTGCCCACCACAAAATCGAATTGCCCCTCCAGTGGAGCCAGTAGGAAGTCGCCTTGCGACAGCCAACATCCCGCCAAGGTGGTCGCCGCATTGGCCCTGACCCCCTGCCTCTTGAGCAAAGCGACAACGGCGGATTGTGTACCTCGAAAGGTGTCGTGGTGCAGCTCCACAGCTCGGATTGCATCGGCCAAATCTTCGACCGCAGAGCCGTTCGGCCTAGCCGCTCGCCACGCACTCAACAGTCGCTCGATGATCGGCAACAGGAAATCGCCGCCACCGAATGACGGTTCCAAAAGCCGCTTTTCGTGAAGTGGTTGATCCTCCGTGTAGCCGGCCAGATCGAGAATGAAGTCCACCACCTCAGAGCGAGTGAAAATGGCTCCCCGAGCCTCGTGCCCCCCATCTGCCGCCAGCGCCTCAGTCGCCTCCATGACTGGGCATGCAGGTACGGCAACAGCTCTATGCGAGTCCTTGCTGCGTGTGCCACCTGCGGCATCTAACTTTACGAGCATCCTATGTCCTCATTGACGTGGCGGGATGACGCCGACGTGTTTGTAAAGGGTGGTGCGCGACACGCCATAGCGGCGGGCCACGTCTGCCACCTGAATATCGGGATCGCGCAGCAAGGCTTTGATCTCTTTTACCTGCTGGTCATCTAGCTTCGGCTTGCGGCCACCGGCCCGACCTCGGGCACGGGCGGCAGCCAAGCCGGCATGTGTCCGCTCGCGGATCAAGCCACGTTCGAATTCGGCCAGTGCCGCGAACACATGGAAAATCAGCTTGCCCGCTGCGCTGCCCGTCTCGATCTTCTCTGTCAGGCTCTCAAAGCCGATGCCGTGCTGCTCTAGGTCGGTCACGATCTGCACCAGGTCGGGCAAACTACGCCCAAGGCGATCGAGCCGCCACACGACGAGTGTATCCCCAGCCCGCAGTGCTTTACGGCACTGCTCCAACTCCGGCCTTGTCGTGTTCTTACCGCTGGCCGCTTCCTCGTAGATCACGTCGCATCCGCCCTGCACGAGCGCGTCGCGTTGCAGGTCTAGGTGCTGGTCGTCCGTTGAGACACGGGCGTACCCTATGCGTTGTTTCATTTATATTACCGGGACATAGAAAACTTGACGGCCATCTTAACGCAACGCTTACTCACGTGCGATGAAAAAGCCAAGCCGCCCAGACAGTCCAGAAAACCACCGTTTTATGAACAGTGATAATCATAAGGTTCGATAATGCTTGATCTTATGCCGTTTCTAAAGACGCTGCGCTGGCATACTCAAGCCATATCTTTTTCACATGGCTCGGACTGCAGTCTATCAAACGCGCTGTTTCCAAGATGCTGTTTCCTGCTTCGCGCAAAGTGATAATGCGCTCGTGCACTTCATAGTTTGGTTTTCGTCCGCGATAGCGCCCCGAGGCTTTCGCCTGCTCAATACCCTGTTTTTGACGCGCCCTCATTTCTTCGTAGTTTTCCCGCGCGGTTTGTAGGGCAAGTCGTAGAAGCATCTCTTGTTTGACTTCTAAGTCACCATATATCACGGCATCAGTTTCGGATGGAACTTCAGATAGATCTACCAATCCGGGAATGACAAGCCGAACTCGATACTGCCGGATAGCCTGAACCAGCCTATCTGCTTCTCCCAATGGAAGGTGACTAAGACGGTTCATTTTTTCTGCGACTACTAGTTCTCCTGCTTGGAGATCAGAGATCATTCTTCCCAATTCAGGTCGATCGGGGGATGGGCCAGATGGCTTTTCCCTGTATATAGCAGCAATATAATATCCTGACATTCTAATATTCTCTATTATTTTATCCTGCCTTATTTGGTCATGCTTGTTGTTACTAATTCGAAGATAAAATCGCGCTATATTTGGATAAATATTACTAATTTTATTTTGTTTTATTTTTTCTGGGGTCATCGGGGAAGGTTCAATTTCACTACTCGGAGCTTTTTTAGATTTCAAACGAAAATCTCACTCTAAAAAATATTCTCATCTACAATGCTTTAAGAAGCATAGGGCTATGGAATGCTGCTGTAACTCCTCTCCTCGCTTGTCCACAAAGCACTTACGATCATCGTGTAAATGGTGAGGTTCAGAGAGTTGGAGGCCTCCCTGAACCTCGTCGTGCAACCGTGTAGGAGGCATAAATAGCTTGGAGGAAAAATTGGAAGTTATGCAAGCCAAGCTTGGAGAGGGAGAAGCAAATTAATGCTTCTCCCTCGGACCTGTTGACCGGTCAGCCGTTCCCAACGGGACAGCCGAAGGACTACCTGTGCAACGCCCAGGCCCCAGGAAAGGGGCGTCCTCTTTTACCGCAGGTTTTGCCGGTTACCCGGCGTACAGAACTCGACATCCTCATAAGATTATCTCCTTATTGCTGCATGTGCATTTATTGCTGATTGTTGGAAAACTGCCAGTTTTAAGGGGAATGCGACCAACATTCCCTTTTCCCCCGGTCGATCATGGTACCACCCACGAGGACCAGGAACATCGTCACCGGGCGCCGCCAGGCACCCTCTGTATTGCTTCTCTGTCGCATGGACCTTTCGAGACTTTGACAGGACGAGGAACCACCCTCGAAATCCCTGCCTCTCCCCAACGCTTCGGATAAACCGCGAAGGGGATTTTCACTCTACTAAGCCCGCTCCCGGTCATAGGCTGTCGCTCAGGAACCACCCCGAGCAGCCCTTAGACCTTCCCGCGTTATTCAGACGGATTTTAACGAGCAGTACGCGAGCATCTCACCATGATTGCTAGGCTCTCGGAGCCTTTCGACCGTGCCGGGGCACGGCCAATTTGGGGGGGCCGAACATCCAAAGCGCCTCCCTTACTCACATCATGGTTTCCAATTTTACCCACCGGGACACTATAGGCCCCGGCACTCGCACTTTCTCTCCGCGCAGCGTCCTACTGAACGCCGTTACAGGCTTGAGCTATCCAACGATCCAGGTGGCTTGCGCCCCCTGGTACCGCCTCATCCAGGTTTCCCCTCTGAGGCCCATGACGGTTTCCCGCCATGCCGTCGCCCACCTGCGCGGCACACGTTCGACAATCCCTTGCCGCCCGTAGAACGGACTGGATACCGTTTCTCCCATCTGACAGGCTCACCCCTTGCCGAAACCGGCAGGGGTGGCCGTGTCCGCGTCGCCCATCTTCATCTTGAAATGTCAAAGATCGGATTGGATCGAACGGGGGAGTTTCACCCCCGAGCGCCCGTTGCAACCGGACGAGCCCGATTAAAGGCATCCGGCTACAGCAACAGATCGGGTGGGACTGGTTAGGCCGCACCCTGCTTGCCGATGGTTAGACGGCAGGCGTGCCCCGACTGGGGCGGCAATACGAAGTGACGTGCTGAGGTGGTGGTTTGCAGCCTGGCCCTCTCCTTTCATGGGGCCGGATTGGTGGGGTGCTGTTGGCGCAGCACCGGAAGGATGGCGAGGGTCGGTCCTGATGCTTGGCGGGCATCGAAGATCGACCACGAGGGATACGATTTCGACGACCAGAATCAGGAACCGGAACGCCGGTTCTTTCGGTGTGCCAGCGACCGGCACGCATTGCGGCTTTCTATGTGAGGATCGGGTGTCGGCATCCAGCCGCCCCGCGTATGTCAATCAACGCGCATGCAGGACGTGGAGGTCCTGCCAGGGCAGGATGCCTCACCCTGATTCCGCCCATCAAGTAATTTTTTATAGGATGTTCAAGTTATGAAGTATTCGAACGGCTTGCCGTTCGCATTCCGCTTATTTTATATGAAGTATACAACTCACCTCGCGATAGGTGAGTTTCCTTGAAAAATACCATTATAAATCAACAATATATATAAAATTCGAACGTTTCCGACGGTTATCGACGGAATCCGAACGAAATCGACGGTTATCGAACGTATTTGAACGAAAACGAACGTTTCTGAACGCCTGTCACGTCCTGGCCGCGCACTCACGTCGGGGTGTTGCACGAATCAAGTATAGGATTATTAATGTATCGCGATACATTAATGTTCGGTGTTGAAAGCATGTATCTGTATTTTGACACTACCTTATTTTTTAATTTCTGTGTTACGGTTCGTGCGCGGTTTTCTCAAAGTTAAAGTGTATTTAAGTGAGTATTTTATTGCCGCTTAAATATGCCGGTTGAACACAGAAAACGCGCCATGAACATGACTGAGGATATGCGCGGGAGTGCAAAAAATATGACCGTAAACATGTTCAAAAGTGCTTTGGCAGTCACGATTTTTGCGCTGTGCAGCATATCCGTTGATGCAAAAGCGCAGGTCATAGTGACCGATCCAAAGACCGAAGTTAGTACCGACCTGAGCTATCTCGAAGCTGCCAAGTCCTACCTGCAACAAGGTCAGCAGTACTACATGCAGGGAGAGCAGTATTACGAGCAGATAGAGCAGGCGGCGCAAGAAATACAGAATGCTAAAGGTCTGGCTAATATCGCTTCATTGGGGGGTGGATCACTGGATTCTGATATTTCCCGCCTTGAGAGCGTCACGGATGACCTGAGTGATCTTTATTCACTGAACGGGTTTGGTGGGAATTTCTCTCAGGCAGCGAGAGAAGTTCTTTCCAGAACCTACAATCTACCGGGAAGCACCAGCTCCCAGGCAGGTGCGGCCAGCCTGATGGGCCTGGCCTCGGACAGCCCGACAGATGCCGGATATGATCGGGCGGCCCGTGATACCAACCAGTCCATGCGGGAGGCTGCATCTCTGGCGTCAGTGAACGAGTATCGTCAGGCATCGACCCAGGTGATGCAGCGACAGGACGAGGCTCTGGCCGACTTGGGAGATGATGATGTGGGGGCGTCCACGCAGCTCATCGCGGCCGAGCAGTCCACTGCGTTGCATCAGAACGACGCCAGCTTGCAGTTACAGCAGACCATGGCGGACATGGCTTTTCAACAGCATATTCGACAACTGGAAATCGAGAACGACATTGCTGAAAAGAACCTCAAGCATCTGCAAAAGGTGCAGGCTTTTGAAGCATCGAGTGACTGACATGAGACAGGCTCTATTGTTGGCTACAGTGATGGCCGGGGTGGGTGTGGGCGAGCCCCACACGGCTCATGCACAAATCATAGACACCGAATGGCGGGCGACGCAGGCCGCCATAAAAGCCGATGAGCAGAAGCAATGCCGGCACATGACGCTAACACGCAAGTTTCAGTGCCAAGAGCAGCTCCAGGCAACCTACACGGCAAAGGGACTTGTGCCAGGCACGATGCCCTATGTGCGTCGGCGATTTGGTGGAGAGAGCGTTCAGGGGCTTGACCAAGAGATACGATCTATCAACCGGACGTACAGCCAGGCACGCCGTTTGAACGGTTATGAGCATCCTTTGCCTGGTGAACTTACCGCAGACATGCAGCAAGGTAATGTCAGCTATCTGAGCAGGCTGATAGAGGAAAAGGGCGGGATGCCGCCGCTTCTGCCATTCGGGAACAGATAGCGGTAGAAAAGAAGATAATTGTCTATCGCTACCTTTCGCAAGGAAGCGAATTTTTCAAGAAGGTAAGTGTTCGAGGATTGCATAATTGACGGCTGCTTCCGCCTCACCCCGGTCATTCGTGGCCTCTATGAGCCGCCCCGATAGCGGACATGACCACCACAACCTCTCGCGAGCAAGGGGCCGTAAACGGAATGACGGGTTTGTAACACGAAGCCTGCAAAGCAGACGCTGGTCATGTAGCGGGCTTTCGCTCCGCCGAGACGAATTGCAGGAAATCCTTTATGTCGTCTTTTGGGGCTGTGATTAACGCGTAAGCGTCCAGTTTCAATGAAAAAGCCGCAAGCAGGTCCATACACAAAAACTCAAGCATACGTCTCCCGCCGTGATTGTCAGTAGCCAGGGAGTCCGCTGTGAGCGTCGATAGGGTGCCGTGAAGTATCCGTGACCGGCTTTCTACGATCGCCTTCACAACGTGTTTCACCTTCCGGTTGCTTCCAGACGGATAGGAGCATTCAGGCGAAAGGCCATAGAAAGATGAAAATGCATCTTCGAGACGAGAGCCGCTATTTTTAGAACTCGCGGCCGAAAGAAGCACTTCTATTGCGGTCTCCAGCTTTGTAACTGCCACGGTGTCGAGAGGCTCCGTAAGCCCTTCATGGAGCCAGTAGGCGGCATCGCTCCAGCTCTGATCCAGCTTGGGCAACACAGCGTTGTCAGTGATGAAGCCTCTGACGCGGTTCCCAATCGATACCAGTATAGGCGCCGATCTCGATAGAAATTGATCAAATGCGCCTGCAGAAAAGCCAAGTCCCGGATCGCACCGTTGCGAACCAAAACGGGCGTTGCCGCCAACCTTCGTGACGCTGCCTATTGTGCTTGGCAATGTCCGATCCGTAAGGCGAGCCATACAGCGAGAATAATAGGGAGGGATCGCTATCTGGACAGCAATGAGAGCAAGGTCGATGGCAATATTGGCCCGTTCCAACCCAGATACATCGTCGAAGCCATCGACAGTTACATCGGCAACCCAATAGGCAGATTGACTTTGCATGAATTCTAATAGCGGTCCGTAGGACATTTCTTTGAGAGGATTACCTTTGGAAATGTTCTCGCGCTTGATCAGGTCTTCCTGGCTGTAAAATTCTACCGGTCCGACAGAGAATGAGGATGCGTGCTCAGGGATAATTCGGCATGGAATACAATGCGTACAGGTGACGGCTTTGGCAGCAAAGGACTGCCTTACCTCCTTTTCAATAGCCACGATGTTATCTGGCGTCGGTATCGAGGCGAGGCAATTCTTAAAGACAGCGACAATCGAATGTGCGACGTGAACTGCGAGTCTTTCGGGTCTCGTACCGCGTCGGTAAGTCGGTTCTTCCTTCCTCAGAATCGATGTTAATTCAATGAGTGCGTTGACGCCGCTTTGCTTAAAGCCGCGTGCTTCTCCGGTAGGAAGCCAATCCATTGCAAAGGCAATTTCGTACTTTTTTAGCCACTGCTGCGCTTGGTCATTGACAAGCATGGCGTCAGGTACAGGCGTTATAATAAAATTTTGTAATGCACTTTTAACCAGATCCCGCTTTCGCGCCTCAGTAGATGGATTCATTGTTCTTCTCGGATTGTGATAACTTAACAAAGTCTGGCATGCGTCCCTTATTATAAATCTTATCTCTCCTCGCGAACCATAGCGAATGTCCGCCTCCAAGCAGACGGGGAGAACCATTCAATGACCGGAATGGGCGCACAGCGGCCGCCACACGCATTGAATGAACGGCAGGAAACATCGTCTGGGCGCTGAAAGACGGACCTTCCGTTCACCCCCCTGATCAGCCGCTGGAGCTGAAACCATGGCTGCTACAGAAAGCCGCTTGCGTTAGCCTGCTTTTGGCAAACAAGACGAGTAGCCTTTGCTAAACCTCTTTCCGGAGAATCATGACCCCCGAGATCCATAATGGAGGCACGATTAAGTCATCTCCCGGGCAGGATCGCAGCGTATTATCTCCTGACGATGAGGGAAGAAGGGAAGAAGGGAAGAAGGGAAGAAGGGAAGTATTCTTTAAGTAAATAAATAATATATACTTTACACGATTAAAAACTAACTATAACGTATTATCTCGTTATGCGGATTACATCTTATAGGAAATAGAAACGAGATGTGTGTTCTTAAGAAAAATCCAGATCTACCTATTCCGAAAGGTGCGCGTGCTTCCCGATCGCTTCTTGTGCGTCACGCCAATGAATTACGACGCTTGCGTGAAGAAGAATGGTCTTATGAGTCCATCCATGAGGCATTCTTGGAATGCTATGGTGAAGTCTTCTCTATGTCGCTGCAAGTTTTTCGCGAACGAGCAAGGCGCGTTCTTCAAAAAGAGCTGGGCAAAGAAGCAAAGCTTTTAGAGACGGTGTTACGAGTAAACCTCGAATGATGCCGAGTTATCTTTTGTTTACAGAAAGTGAGGCAGCATCTCGTCTAGGCGTCTCTACCATTACTCTGCGACGTGAGAGGCATGAAGGCCGGATCGGCTATCTAAAAATTCGCGCCCGTGTACGTTATTCTGAAGTTCATCTAACGGATTATCTTGCAAGGAATGAAAGATGCCCGAGGCTGATACCGTCTTCCGAATTGGGCAATTCTTTCTCGGAAAACGCCCTAACTCAAAGGCATGGTGTGCCTGCTGGTATGATTCGAAAACCAGACAAACAAAACGAGCATCTCTTGGCACAGATGTTTTTCAAGAAGCGCAGCTAAAGCTTGCAGAATATGTGACAGGAAACGCGAAGAGGAAGAATGAACCAACATCTGAGGTGAGTTTAGCTTCGGTTTTTATGCGTTATTTCAAAAATCATAGTGAGAAAACGCGAAGTGCAGGCCCCAATAGACGGGCATTGGAGCTTATGCTCGACCATGTGGACCCAGGCGCGTCTGTTGCTAGCTATACCGTGGCTGAGCAGCGTAGGATTGCGACATGTTTGCGCAGAAAAGGGTATTCTGCTGGCTACACGCGACGTGTCATGGGTATCGCTGCTGCGGGGGTGAATTGGGCTTGGAAGAATGGCGAAATTGACCGTCAAATTCCGATTGTGTTGCCTCCCGAAGGTAGTGGACGCGAACGAATAATGACGATTGAAGAGATGGCTCGTCTTTGGGAGGTAGATATGCCACCGCATCTCCGCATGTTTCTCGCGCTTCTTATTGGAACTGCGTCTCGTCCGGAGGCTCTCTTACAGCTCACGCGTGAGCAGTGTGATTTGCGTCATGGTGTCATAGACCTCAATCCTACAGGACGTATGCAAACCAAGAAGAGACGCCCGCGCATTCCAATCCCTAATTTTTTGAAGTCATGGATTGAAGATGTGCCGATTGGTCATCTCATAACATATAAGAGCAAACCGATACTTAAGATTAATGGCGCATGGCGAGCTGCGCGCGAAGCCGCATGCCTTTCGCAAGAGATTGTACCTTACACGGTTCGCCATACGATGGCGACCGAGCTTATCACCCGTGGTGTCCCTGAAATTGAGGTCGCTTCCCTAATGGGGCACGCCATGCCGAATCTCAGGACGACGGGTCGTTACGTACACGTACGTCCAGACTTTCTCGCGAATGCCAAACAGGCTATTGACGAGGTCGCAAGCACCATTGACCGGGTGGCAGCCCGATCAATGGTAAAATCTCAATTTGCGTGCTAGTAGCGTATTAGACTTAACAGCAAAGGATGGCAGTCCAATGCATAAGCCTCAGAAAACCGTTGGTTTTCTGCCGGACCGAGTGGTGGGCGCAACAGGGATTGAACCTGTGACCCCTACCATGTCAAGGTAGTGCTCTACCGCTGAGCTATGCGCCCCCGGTCCGGTGAGGCGGTTTCTAGCTTTACCCGGAAAACCTTGCAACCCCCTGTGGGGCGAAATATGAAAAAAATATGCGATCTTCTTTGCCACTGACGTCTTTCAGAGTGGACCGGCCCCGGAATTCTGCCATTCCTCTCCTCGTTTCGTCCCCGCACTCAGGGCGTCATTATCCCTCGGATTTCCTTAGCAGCGCAGTGCTTTCCTCTCATGAACTGCAGCAGAGTGAGGATCGCTTCATGGATCGGTTGCTTGGAGACGCGCCTGACTTTGGCGCCACCTTGCTGAGCGCGGAGTTTCCCCGTGTCTGGTGTGACGTGAATCGAGACTGGCGCGAGGTGGATCCAGGAATGTTTGATCCAGCACCACCGGAAGATGAAGTACTTCTGACCGCCAAGGTGAAGGCTGGTTTTGGAGTTATTCCGCGCTACGTCTCACAGGGTCGTCAGATTTACGGGCATTCTTTAAACCTTTCGGAAATAAGAGAGCGGATTGCAACTGCATGGCTTCCCTACCATGAGGCTCTTGCTGCGTTATTATCTGAGATGGGGGCGCGTTTTGGATATGCGGTTCTTCTGGAAGCCCATTCCATGCCGAAATTGCCCTACACACGGCCCTCCGATATCGTTCTAGGGGATGTGCATGGCAAAAGTTGTGCGCCAGAAGTCACAGAGAGGGTAGAGAGCCTACTGGAGAGCGGAGGATATTCGGTCCGGCGGAATATTCCTTACTCGGGGGGATACATTACACAGTATTATGGACGACCGGACCAGAATATCCATGCCATTCAGATGGAAATCTGCCGTTCCCTTTACCTGAATACAGCGACACTTCAGCCTGGAAGCGACTTCGAGAAAACTCGGAAAAACATGCAGAACCTCCTTGCAGGTCTAGCTGAGTGGTTCCGGTGTGAAAAACGTTCAACTCCGGTAAGTGAATCATTTCATCAGGACGACGTGCCCGCTAAGTGAGACAATACCATCTCTGTTCCATGAGTTGGGGCGAAGCCAATTTAACGAGAAAATGCAGTGATTTTTCAAGATGGTGCGGGTTACCCATTCCTCAGGAAATCAGAAGGCGGTCATGTCGAGGTTACGACCGAAGAACTGTTCTTCGATCTGATTTACGTTTTTCTCGTCACCCAGATCAGCCACGGATTGCTTCATCACCTCAATGGAACGGGTTTTCTTCAGACGCTTGTTCTGTGGTTCGCTGCGTGGCTGGGCTGGCAATATACCGGATGGGTCACCAACTGGTTTGATCCACGCTCACCCTCGTTACGCTGTGTTCTGTTTGGGTCCATGGCGCTTGCATTGTTGTGCGGTGCCGCAGCGCCGGAAGCATTTGGGGTGAGAGGGCTTGATTTCGCAATCTGCTATGCTGTCATGCAGGCCGGGAGATCAGCTTTTGTAGTGTGGAGATTGCCACCCGGACATGATCTTCTTCCCAATTATAGGCGTATTCTGGGCTGGAACCTGATCAGTGGAGCCTGCTGGATTATTGGAGCGCTCTATCCGTCTGATATGCGCCTCATGTTCTGGTGCATGGCTGTCCTGTGCGAATATGTTTCGCCTATGTTTGGTTTCTGGCTACCGTTTCTCGGGCGGTCGCATACCTCTGACTGGACGATTTCGGGTAGCCATCTCGTTGAGCGGTGTCAGCTTTTTGTCATGGTGGCGCTGGGTGAGGCCATCATGGCTTCCGGTCTGTCCATGGCACGCGCTGAAAACTGGAATACGCCGGTTCTGTTAAGCTTTTGTGTGAGCTTCCTGTGTACGATTGCGATGTGGTGGCTGTACTTTGGGACATCCATCAAAAAAGCTGAGCACGCCATTACCCGTTCTTCAGATCCCGGGCGGATGGGGGCATATGTCCATTATATCCACGCCATTCTTATTGCCGGGATCATCGTGACCGCAGTTGGGATGGATATTCTTCTGGAAAATCCTTTTGAGTCGCTGTCTCGACCAGCGCTTGCGGTGATGACGTTAGGTCCATTGCTCTATCTGTTTGGCAGCTGCCTTTACGGCAGGATCGTCACCTCCTGTTGGTCGATATGGCATATCGCGGGTATTTGTGCATTTGCTGCGCTGTCTTCTTTGGGATTGTCTTTGTCGCCTCTGGCGATATGTGCCATCGGCACTGTTATACTTTTACTCGTTGCGGGTGGAGCAGAGTGGAACAGTCAGAACTAATCTTTTTTTAGCGCCGAGGGTTTGTGAACAGCGCGTTTTCCACTGTCTGTTTGCACGACGAATTCGGGATTGTCTTTTGAGGCCGCGACGTTATTTCCCTTGATCTTCATCGGGGCGGTAATTTTTTTGACGACATGTCCGTGAGCTTCTCCACCATGGCTTTTCCATGTGACGGACGCGCCGTTATAAAAATCTTCAGACATTAATTTATTCCTTTATTTTCAGAGTCTTGAGATAAAAAACTGATGAGAACGAACGCTGTTAAGAGCTGTAACGGACGTAGTCGTACGAAAAAATGCGGAAGCCGGTTCTGCTGGGCAAGATAGGTGTCTCCTGCCAGTGTTGCGAGCGTTGCCGCCATAGAAAGACGTCCGGAAATCCGCGGCGGTGAGAGTAGTATTCCTAACCCCATAAAGTGCATTGCAAGAAAAATTATGGGGTCAGAGAGTTGGGGGCCTCTGGGATTGTAAAAGCTTGCACCGCGATGAACGCCTGCGAAGAAACAGAATAGTGCGGCTGTCCAAACCTGAACGAAACGCTTGAGGAAAGGTGTGCAGGCTTTGGGGAGAACCCGCAGGGCGATGAGACAAACGCCGAGCATAAGGATAGCCGCCCAGCCCAGCAGACCGCCTTCGAGCGGCGTTCGTTTGGCGTCTGCTTCCATTCCATCATGAAGCCGCACAATCATGACGATGCTCCCTGAACGCCACCTCTGGGCGTTTGGGTGGGCAAGGCTCCCAAAGCCATGCTCACCACCATTGCGATATAGATCAGCACCATGTCTTTCCTTGAAAAGACGAGTTCCCATCCAGGAGTGAAGCGCTTTGGAGTTGCCTTGTAATCGATCAGGCAGGCGACAGGCCCTAAAGCGAGAGTAACGAAAACAGCTCTGGGGTTTCCCGGGCATTTTCCAAGAGCTTTGCAGTAGAGCCATGCCCAGAACAGGATAGCCGCGGCATTCGTCGCAACTCCGATGCCGGAATGGCGTGCATCAAGCTCTGTCACCTCCGCTGCATCATTGCCATGAAGCCAGTGAGCCGTGCAGTTGACCCCAGGACCATACCATCCAGTGCGAAGACGGCTGAGCGTCAGCACGGCGCAGGTCGAGGCAGCAGCACCGTAAAGCGTGGTTTTCAGGAGACGGGATTTCATGTGCAGACACGCCTTCGGGCCATTGGGATAATGACCCAAAACGCTGTCGCAATGCCGATGTTTCCTCGAAGCATTTATATTCAGAGAGGAAACCTTCAGTTGAAGAGGTTTTGTCCTGCGCCATGATGCATACTTTGGTGCCTTAAAAACTAATCTGAAGGGAGAAAAGTGAGATCGAATTTTATTTTCTACATGGTGGCGCGGAGTTATTTTTCATAACGATATGTTTCATTTCGAAATTTCTTAGGTCTGAGCTGCTATTCTATAGCATAAAAAAAAATGGACGCGTGCGGTGTTCGCTCATGTGGAATACCAGTCCATTCTCAACATATAACGTAGGTGAACGGATGCCGGACACCACTATCTCGCTAGGCCTCTCTTGAAGAAAAATGCGCCCGGTTGTGGAGCCATGAAGCGCACGACAGATCTGCCGCTTCAGCCCCCCCCAGTTGTGGGGTTTGCTGATCGGTATGTCGGCGGCTTTGTAGACGGGTATCACAGGCACGACCGTGCCCAGCTTTCGCTCTTCCTTGGAGGGACGGTGACGATCAGCGCTCTGGGCAGAAGCTTTGTGCTGGGGGCAGGGCAGGGAATGTGGCTTCCGGCCAATACATTGCATCAGGCAAACTGCCGTACCGATCTTGCATTTCAGGTGATTTATGTCGACCCCGTGTTAACGAATGCTGCCGATCTTCCATGCAAGATGTTCGATGCATCGTCTCTCATGCGCGGGCTCGTGGAAGAGATTATTGCCATGCGATACGAGTTTGCCATGGACGATCGCATGACTTCTATTGCGCGGCTTCTCGTCGGCGAAATTCGCCGTGCACCTCCCATTGCGGACCGTCTGCTTTTTCCCTCCGATCATCGTCTACTGCGGGTTTGTGAGGCGATTGCCGCCCAGCCCGGGGACTGTCGTGATATCGATCACTGGGCACGCGAGGCAGGGATGGCCAGACGGACTTTCACCCGTCTTTTCCAGCAGGAAATGGGGATGGGTTTTGCGGCCTGGCGCCGTCGTGTCCGGGTGATCGAGGCGGCATCGCGTATTGCTGCGGGGCAGTCGATTTCTGAGGTCGCGTTCGAGCTTGGTTACGAGAACGCAGGCAGTTTCAGCACGATGTTTCATCGAACCTTCGGGGTATCACCTCGTATGGTGCGTTCGGGCATGTTGACGAAGCCTCTTTAGCAGGCGGATTTATTTCCCGGAAAACCGCCGTCCCCGTCCCACCCGGCGGCAATGCGTGGCGTTTCATTGTCGGCGATCAGGCAGACTTTGTTTGCGTTCGGGCCAATGGCCTTCGCGCCAGTTGATGCCGCTCATGAATATGGTTAGGAGCGCAATTAAGAGTTATTCGCATTAAAATGACAGACCGCCGACCCTCTGGGTGCAGAAGCCGGTAATGACACATGGGTGGGGTATGCAGCGTAACAGGATCATCTACACAGCGCTTTTCTCGATTGTTCTGAGCGATACGGCTTTCGCGGCCGATCAGGAAAAGAAGCCCGATGCGGACCGGCATTCCGGAACATCCGTAACAGGGCAGGCACCTCAGAAAACATCAGAAACACGCGCTAAAGACGTCGAGAAAATCAAGGTTCGCGGGCATCTGGCTTCGACAATTGCCTCATCTGCGACCAAGTCCAACACCCCCCTTGTCGAGACGGCACAGTCGGTGACGGTCATTACGCGTGACGAAATGGATGCACGCGGTGTGCTGAACCTCAATCAGGCCGTCCGGTACGCAGCGGGTGTAACGGCCGATACGCGTGGAGGCGAAGGAACGCGTTACGATCTTTTCGATCTGCGTGGCTTTACGGTGCCCACGTTTCTGGATGGCCTCAAATTTCAGGACAGTCCGACAGGTTTTGCGGTAGCCCAGACGGACACGTTCCGGCTTGATCGCGTCGAGCTTCTGAAGGGGCCAGCATCCGCGCTTTATGGCCAGTCCAGCCCAGGCGGTCTGACGGCGATGTCCAGCAAACTACCGACGGATCAGCGGTTCTATGGTGGCGTGAACGCGACTGGCGGTATGTTCGATCTTTACCGCGTTGATGCCGATGTGGGTGGATTTGCGACAGATGACGGGATGGTCCGTTATCGGGTTTATGGCACTGTCAACGGACAGCACACGCAACTGAGCCGGACCGGAAGCCGACGTTTCAGCATCAGCCCGTCCTTTACCTTTGGTGGCGATGGTCCGACGACGCTGACGCTGCTCGGAAACTACCAGTATGATCCAGAAAACGGCTCATATGGTGGTGTGCCGTTGATCGGCAGCCTCAAGCGTGCGTCTTACGGTTATCTGCCACGCAATTTCTATGATGGAGATGTGTCGGCTGAGAAATTCAACCGGCGTCAGGGCGCCATTACCTATATCCTGAACCATCGCTTCAACGATGACTGGAGCTTCAGCACACGTGGCCGTTATGATGATATCAGAACGGTCTATCGCAGTGTCTATGACAATGGATATTACGACAGCGATGATGGCACCAGCGGTCAGATGCTATCGCGTTCCGCCTATGGCACGCAGGAGCATACCTATAATCTGGCCTTTGACAGCCAGTTCAAGGGAAAGGTCCGCACGGGGCCGCTACGTCATACGCTGATGTTCGGCTTCGATTATATGCAGCAGAAGGCAAACGACACCGAAGCCTATGGCGATGCGCCGGACCTGGATGTCCTGCATCCCGACTATCACATGGCTATTCCGGACCTGACGCCTTATCTGCGTTATGTCACGAAATCGCATCAGGCTGGTGCCTATGGGCAGGATGAGATCCGCTGGAAGCGTCTGATCCTGACGGGCAGCATCCGTAATGACTGGTACCGGTCCAATCAGACCGAATATTTCGAGCAGTCCAATGACCGGCAGAGTGCGAGCCAGATCACCTGGCGCGCGTCGGGGCTATATCATTTCGACTTCGGCCTCTCGCCTTACATCAGCTACTCGACGTCATTCCAGCCGCAGTCCGGTACGGTCTCGAACGATGGCGGTGCCACGCTGCGGCAGGCTCATCCGTCTATTGGCAAGC
Source organism: Gluconobacter sp. Dm-62 (assembly GCF_018256155.1). Lineage (GTDB taxonomy): Bacteria > Pseudomonadota > Alphaproteobacteria > Acetobacterales > Acetobacteraceae > Gluconobacter. The sequence continues at coordinate 33,439 of NZ_JAERLY010000005.1, read as the reverse complement.
AGCTTGAAGGTGGCCTAAAATACCAGATCCCTGGCACATCCGTTCTCTTTACGGCAGCGGGCTTTCATATCGAGCAGAGCAACGTCCTCGTTTCCGTCGCCAATACCGGATACAGCCTGCAAAGCGGTCTGGTTCATTCCGACGGTTTCGAATTCGAAGCCCATGCCCAGCCATTCCACAACCTGATGGTCACGGCAGCGGTCAGTTTCCAGAAGGTGAAGGATGACTCGACCGGTAAGCCGCTGATCCAGTCCGGCAAGGGGAACGCGTCGCTGTTCGCCTTCTACACGATGCCTTCCGGTCCACTTAAAGGGTTCGGTTTCGGCGGTGGTATGCGGTATTCCAACAAGACCTATGGTGGTGAAGCCACTTACGGCAGTGTCTGGCTTCCGCAATATGCCCTTTTCGACGCATCTGTGGCTTATGATCTGAGGAACATGTCCCACTCCCTGCGGGGCTGGAAAGTTTCCGCCAGCGTCAGGAACCTGTTTGACAAGAACTATATCGCAAACTGCTTCGCATACGGAGCAGACGGTCAATACTGCTACTACGGCGAACGTCGGAACGCACAGGCCAGCATCGGGTATAGCTGGTAATTTTCAGCTCCTGATCAATCACGGACTATCAGCTGGACGTCACCATGACGTCCAGCTGATAGTCTGACTGATTTCGGGAGCGTCTCTGATGGACCACGCGCAGGCTCGGATCTCGTGGAAGCAGACAGTTCACGAGCCACGCTGTCGCTGTGCCTCGATTGCTATAGGCCAGATGGTTGGAGCTGTTCCTGAGGGAGGCGCTGCTCGTGAATTCAAGATCCAGAACGCCTGTGCCTTCCCTTATTGCGGTCAGTGAGGAAAAGGTAGCGGCGCTCAGCGTCAGAACAAGCGGCTGCCCGTTCAGGGAGAGGGATAGATTTTGAGTGACCCGATAGACGTAGGTCTCCTGCTCGGCTCGCGATAGAACTCCGTCGTGGTTTGTATCCATCTGACGAATAACACCCGCGGCGACTTCCACACCCGGAACGAGGCGCAGGTGCAGGTGCAGAGCGATATGATCGCGGGCAAGATCGATCATCGTGACCTGAAGGTATTCATCCAGCCGGTGAGCCGAAGCCGCCATGGGCAGAAAAATCAGAGCTACCCAGAGAAAGGATGCGTTCCTTAACACGCTCACTGGACTGTAAACCGGTTGCCATAACTGTTGGTCGGGTCACGATAAACCGTACGGGCATGCAATGTGGGATCACCGCCCACGCCTTGAGGGGAGAATTCGATTGGCAGGTGAGGGCCCTGGATACGGTAATAGGACGATCCGTTGCGGTGGGGTTCATGAGTGGTCGGACCGCTCCAGGCAAACCAGGTGTCATCCAGCCCATCGCGAATTTCCGCGAGGCGAGGAGCAGCGTACGTCCATAAGCATGGTCTTCTGAGCGGGGGTCAGGGCTGATCCCTTGATGCCTTCAGGGACAAGCGTTTCGCCGTCATGTCCGGGCCCCTGAACGAGATCGTCCACGGTGTAAGGAAGAATGGCCTCCCGACGTTGTTTTGGATCAAGCGCGTTCAGAAGTGCAAAGGCCCTGTCATTTTCCCCAGCCAGCACCCGGACCGTTTTACCATCACGTTGATAAATTGCTGGCTGCGCGCCAGTCAGTGTCGGTGTCATCACACCATGCGCACCATCAATCACAAGGTTGAGGCCCAGATGGTGACCGCCAAACTGCGCCATCCACGGAGACTTTTCCGACGGCTGGCCGAAAATGGCGATGGTGTAGACGGCCTTTCCGGACGCGAAGTCGGTTCCAGCATCTGCCAGGGCCTGATCTCCGTCCATGATGTCCTGCACTTTCTGATACCCTTTTTTGCTCAGAAGGGTTTGCAGAAGGTGCAGTGCGGCAGAGCGCTGGTTCGCCGTGAGTTGCCCCATCTGCATGCCGGGACGGAGGACGTCACTGACCGGAAAATTGGACCATACAGCCGTGCCATAGCGTTCTCCGACGAACCCTCCTGGAGGTCCCATGCCCGGGCCGCGCGCTGTGGGGGCGTTCCCCTGGTCCTTCATGACAGGGGCGACTGGCTGCCCCGGAGCGCTTCTGCGGAAGCGTGCGAGCGTACCCGATTTTTGTGCAATAAAAGGAAACTGCACATTCGCGAGGGCGTGTGAATCGAACGTGGCCAGAAAGGAGCGCGCTGCGATGACAGCTTCATGCGTCTGGTTTGAAGACATGCTTTCTCCTGATGGCGAGGCAGCTCGGGACTGGCGGATATCCGCACTCGTGACAGACAAAATAGCCAGATATGCGCTGCCCAATATCCAGAATCTGTGCTTCACGCTGGCCTGACCTTACTGTGTTTTTCTGCCGACTGCAGTCTGTTCCAGAAAGCGGTTTGGCCACACTGCATGGCCTCGGCGGCGCGATCAAGGCTTTGCCTTTCGGGTCTATATGAGTTCAGACTGCCGGGCGCAGTTATGGGCGGCAGAGGTGTGACGTTTGCGACCATGACAGGGACATACAGAACAAGCCGAGAACTTAGCATGCCGTTTTCACAGCCCTTTTGTCGTCGCTCCATACAGTCACTCCAGCCGTTGCTCAGGACTTTTGCGGCTGGAACGTTTCTTACGGTCTCGGCTTCATTTCTGCTGTCTTCGCATGCTCACGCTGAAAGCTGCGTAGATCTCACGCATCTGATGCTCCCGGGGGCGACCTTTACCAAGGTGGAAATCGTTCAGGCCGGAGACTGGCACAGTCCGCAGACGCATCTGAGCCAGATCATGACAGCGCCGGGGATGAACCTTGCGGGCCATCCAATTCAGAAAAGCAACCCTGCGTTCTGCCGGGTTGCCATAACACTGCGTCCGTCTGCGGATTCAGTGATCCGCACGGAAATCTGGCTTCCTTTGCACGGCTGGAATGGCAAACTTCTGGGCGTTGGCAATTTCGGCTGGGCAGGGTCGATCATGTACGACGGGATGGCGACCGGGGTGGGGGTAGGCTATGCCGTCGCAAGCACAGATACCGGGCATGACAGTTCCACTCCTGAGGGTGAGGGAGGCCGCTTTACACTAGGTCATCCCGAAAAACTGGTCGATTATGCCTACAGAGCCGATCACCTGATGACGCTGACGGCGAAGCAGCTTATCCGGCAGTTTTATGGGAAAGATGCGTCTCATGCATACTGGATCGGATGCTCGCTCGGGGGGCTGAAAGGACTGATCGAGGCCAGACGCTATCCTCAGGATTATGATGGGGTCGTCGCCGGTGCGCCTCCCAATCCGATTGTGAATTTCAACGCAGAACAGCTCTGGGCTGGCTGGATGAGTTATCATGATCCGGCCCTGCGCGTAGGGCGCGGGAAATTCCAGCTTCTGAACCGGGCAGTCATGAAGGCATGCGGTTCACCTGTCGGTCAAAATCAGGGGGTTCTTGAAACTCCGGATCAATGTGGATTTGAGCCCTCGCAACTTCTTTGCAAGGGATCGGATACATCAGAATGTCTCACCGCCAACGAAGTTAAGGCAGCGGAACAGATTTATCGCGGCCCGGTCGATCCCCGGACAGGTAAAGTCATCTTCCCCGGTCCTGCGAAAGGTAGCGAAGACGGCTTTTCTGCCGATGGTAAGGCATTTCCTGTCGCCCTTGATCTCTTCATGTTTGCTGCTTTCCAGAACCCGGAATGGGACTGGACAACTCTGAACTGGAATACTGACATTACCGCTGCGACCAGAAAACTTGGGCCGCTACTGCATGTGGACGACAATCTGGAACCCTTTTTCAGGCATGGTGGCAAGCTCCTGATGTATATTGGCTGGAATGACGGCCATAATCCGCAGCAATTGGCCGGTTATTATCAGGCGCTGATGCAGAACGCCGCTCCGGCCGAACGAAACTCCGCGCGGCTTTTTGAAATCCCAGGCATGAGACACTGCTACGGCGGAGCGGGCTGTGACACGTTCAGCAAGCTGGGCGCTATTGACGAATGGGTCGTGCGTCAGAACGCTCCAGAAAAAATCGTGGCGTCCCGGGTTGTGGACGGGAAGGTTGTCCGGACGCGACCGCTCTGCGCATGGCCAGAAGCTGCTTTATACGATGGCCATGGCGATCCGGCCGTAGCATCAAATTTTGTATGCGTACTGCCCAATCCAAAACACGGTTCTACTCCATGAGAGCGCAAACGCTGAGTTTGGTCTCTCAAAATTACAGTGTTGAAAAATTACTCAGCCACAAAAATAGATCAAGTTTCAATGTGGAATTCTCTGCCATTTGCTTGGACTGCATCCAAACTGTCTCTGAAATGCAGCACTGAAATGGCTTACATTACTGTACCCAAGCTCCATTGCCGTCTGGGTTACGTTTTTCTGTTGCAGTAAATGGCACGCATATTTCATGCGGTGAGCCTGATAATAGGCGTAAGGCCCACACCCAAACTGCTGACGGAATAATTCCTTAAAGCGGGTAGGACTGAGACCACACATTACTGCCAGTTGTGTGATCGTGGGGGCTTGATCAAAATTCCTGAGGAGGGTCTGTCTTGCAGTTTCAAGGCACGTTGCATGTCTCTCATTAGATTGCGCCTGTTCGACGTTCCACGCAGTAAAAGCATATCCCAGCGTGGTCATTGCCAGACCGTATCCTACCAGGAGATCAGAGGTGAGAGATGGCGAACCAGAGTGCCGGTTATTGCATAAATAACCGAAAAGTTGTCTGGCGGATTTCATCGCCATACCCTGAAGCCCCAGAGAGCGCTTTTCTATGCCTGGTGAAGAGGTGATTTTCATTTGCTCCAGAAGTGGAAGCGGAATATGGATTTCGAGGGCGGAAAATTCTTTACTGTTTTCAAATGAAAAATTGTCATGAAATGTGTGAGCAAGAATAATGTCGCAGGTCTGGAAATGGTGTGTCTGGCCAGATGCTTTCATGCAGCATTCGCCGGAAAGAATAACGGAGCAGCGGGTCGTTAAGCTACGCTCATCAAAACACCCGTTCAGCGCACCTGCTCGCGACGCCACAAATCCACTTGTATGTAAGCCTCCAGGAAAAACGCATGTGTGCGGATGACGCAGGGACGTGCCAGCAATGTGGTCTGGGTGCGCTTTATGAATCTGCGTTGAACTGACATCTGCTATCACGGCGAGGTCTTTCCTGTCCGATCGGGGTATATAGCCTGATCCGGGTAGCGGCGATAATGAGAATTATTATCATCGCAAACCATGAAAGAAAACCTCTCCCTTTCGAGGCCTGCTACCGGCTTGTGGAAAGCCAGTTTCCTGGCTTCTGTTTGTACAGCTCTAAGTGTGCGGCCTGTTCCAGGATGGGCAGCTTCCGAGCCTGCGACAAAGTGTTTTCATGAGTCGGCGGAGAAACCGGCGACCTCCAGCGAGCAGTGCAATATCAGTGGAGAAAATCTCACAATCTGGGGCAAGCGAGCGGCCTTTACGTTACCCGTAAGCACGACTCATATCTCCGCTCAGGACATGGCGTCGTATAGAATGCAGACTTTGGGAGACCTTGCTGAACGCGTTCCCAATCTCTCTTTCACCAACACGACGCCTAACAACCCGGTTTTGATGCTGCGTGGGCTTGGGGGCGCGGAAGACGAAGGACCCGCCCTTTACACGCCAATCTTGATCGATGGGGTACCTGTTCCAAGCTTTGCACTGGGACAGATGTTTGACTTGAAGAATGTGGACATTCTGCGGGGTCCGCAGCTTACTGAAGGTATCAACGCGTTTGGGGGGCTGATCTCAGCGCAGTCCGTTGATCCTACAAGCCGTTCAGACGGGGCTCTGGATTTTGAATACGGGACCGGAAATCGCAAACGCGCGACGTTTTCGGGGGACCTTACTCTTAATGCCTCTACGAGCCTCCGGCTTTCCGTCGGTGGGGAAACTGCTGATGGCTATATCCATAACCGTACCCTGAACCGACATGATACCGGCGGTTGGCATGGCTGGTTCGGTCGCATCAAGCTGCTGCACAAAGATAATGCTGGCGGTGAATGGCGCTTCAGCTTGCATCACATGCTGAACCACGGCGGCAATGACTATTTTGAAACGCCGCAAAATGCCCGTAACCACGTGTCTTACAACACGTCTGAAGGTGTGAATGATACAGAATATCTTCTGGGTTCCGCGCAATACCATCGACGTTTCAGCCAGCATATGATTTTGGATGTAGTGTTTGGAGGTGCTTCGACCGACTGGCGTTACAGCAATCCTTACTCCGTCTTTTCTGCAAATTCCGGATTCACACTTCCCACACGTCAAATCGGCGGTTCCATCATGCTGTCAGGAAACGCGGGCCATCTGGATTGGAAGGGTGGCATTTATGGGCAACAGTCAAAGCGCTGGGCACCCTATACCTTTGATATGTCCCCTTACTATCTCAGCCGAACAACAGCGACCCTGGGAACAGCGAATATAGCCTTCATGGGGGAGTTGGGATGGCATTTGTTTCAGGACTGGCGTCTCGTTTCATCTTTACGAATTGAACATGTTGACAGCTCTCTTAGTAATTGGACAAGCGTCATGGGCGGAGACGTGCCCTATGCTTACAGCACGCGGGAGAGCCTTCCACGCCAGTCTCTTTCCAAAACTGTACCGCTTCCCGGCCTTAAAATTGAATACAGTCCTCAGTCTTCGGGAAAACTAAGCCAGTTTGGCTGGCTGAGCTATTCACGCTCATTTCTGCCGCCGAATTACAGTCCTTATGGTTCTTATACGAGCACAGTTTCAGAGCCCTATACGTCAAGTTATGGCAATAATCTGGAGCTGGGTTACCGTCTCGGGGACGCCGGAGGACGATGGTCCGTGGAAGCGACGGGCTTTGCAAATTTTCTTTCAAATCTCCAGGTCTCTGCAACCAATGGTGCAGGGGAGTCTCTGATTGGAACGGCCGGCACAGCACATTCACGAGGTGTGGAAGCCACTGCGCACTGGAAGCCGCTCGGTACACTCCAGCTAAACGCGTTCATGGGACTCACTTATGCTGCATATGATCGTTTTGTGTTTGGCGGTGCGGATTACAGCGGCAAGCAGATGTCTGGTACTCCACGAAGCAATTTTGGTTTCTCGGGAGAATGGCAACCCGTTCCCGGATGGGCCCTGAATGCGAGTATTGTCCGACGGGGACGAACAACTCTTTATCCCAGCAGCAGTATACAGAATGCGCCGTATGTCTTGGTGGACGCGCAGATTGAAAGGCGCTGGAAACACTGGAATGTGGCGCTTTACGGACACAACCTGACCAATTCTAGCTACTTCACACGCGGCCTATCGGGCGGATATGTCGTAGCCTCCAATCCGCGGCAGCTTGGCTTCCGCGTCGGTGTGAATTTCTGACATGAAGCCTTCAGTAAATTCCGTCCAGATAACACACGCTGAAACCAGCAAAACGTTACTCAAGCGACTTCTGGCAATAGGGTTGATGTATGGCTCTCAGGGCATTCCTGCGGGTCTGGCGTTCAACGCCTTTGCTACCATTCTTCGTCATAGCGGAACCCCGTTAAAAGATATCGGTCTGACAGGACTGGTATTTCTACCCTGGGCATTGAAATGTTTCTGGTCCGGCATTGCGGATAACGCTGGCAAGCGAGTGGGGTACGGGCATCTCGCACTACGGACGCATATTTTAGCAGTCGTGCTGTGTCTGCTTCTGGGGGCTATTTCTCCTGCCCAACATTTCCTGATGGCCTTGTCAGGTGTACTTCTTCTGAATACGGTTTTTGCTACCCAGGATATTTTGACAAATGCCTGCGCCGTATCTCCCATGAAGGGCCATAATGCGGGGCTGGCTAATGCCCTGCAGGTTGTAACATTTCTTCTTGGAATGGTTATCGGTGGCGCAGGGTCACTTATCATTTACGAGCGATATGGCTGGCGCGGCGCCATGTGGGGAATGGCGTGCGAACTGTTTGTTTTATGGCTGGCACTTCTGCCTCTGAGAGCCTGCATCGAGCCTGCCAATATATTCCAGAAGCCCTCGCGTCTCATGGATCTTTTTCGGCAGCCGGGATTTCGCTGGGCATTTTTGCTGGCTCTAATTTTTAAATTCGCCAGCTCAGCGCTTGCCATACTACTTCAGCCCTGGCTGATGGATCAGGCTTTCAGTTTGGATTTTTCTGGAATGCTCCAGATGTCTAATATCATCTGCGCTGCTCTTGGTGACGCCATTCTTGGCTTTCCAGCAGTCAGATCTTTCGGAAGCCAGCGTGCTGTCGGCCTGTTTGTCTGGCCAGCCACCTTGTTACTCGGAACGCTCCTGCTTCTGACAATTACAGGAAGAGCTACCCAGCCGCTTTTGTATATCACCCTAGGGCTCGAAAACTTCATTGATGGAGGATTCTACGTCTCCGTCTGGTCTGTGCTTATGAACTGGTCTTCAGAAGAGAGACCAGGAACGGATTATAGTTTTTTGCAATGTGGCGAGAGCCTGGCAAATGTACTTTCCAGTATATCAATTTTGCCGCTAGCTGCCGTGATTGGTTACAGGAATACCTCTCTGATTACAGCGATATTCGGCGCTTTCATGTTGATATTTGTGCTGTTGGCTACCAGAAATATTTCCGAGCCTGGTAATATTTGGCACTTTCACCGCAAAGTTTCCAAGGATTAATATAATCATGAAAATCTACAATCTCTCAGAAGTCGCCAACGGATTATCGGTTAGCGATATTGAAAGAAAGACGGAAGCAGTTTCTACCAATGGTCTGAAAATGCTTTTCCCGTTCGGAAGTCACGATGTTGGGCTTTTTTGCTTCAAAGGCGCTACGCCATGGGAAGAGCATCCGAATGATGAATTTCTTCTTGTGGTGGAGGGGGAAACAATACTGACGCTCCGGACAGGAAATGGTGAAATAAAATCCACAGCGAAGAAGGGAGATGTTCTGGTCGTCCCAGGAAAGACCTGGCACCGACAGGATGCGCCCGTGTCAGTGACTCTAATGTTTATTACAAATCACGATGGAAACCGTCATGAATCGGCTAATTTTTAGGGTAGGATTAGAATCTTGATATTCCCCGAAACTGGATATGTAACTCAAGCCGTACAATGTCGTTGATTTCTTTGATATTCAGTACAGAAAATAATGGATGTTGCTAGACGATGTGGTGGCGGCTGATTGATACAGAACATGTATAGACGTTGCCCTGCGTCGGGATCAGCTCAATTTGTGAGACCGGATCGCACGTAACACATTGAGGTGTTCATTTTCCCCAATCGCTATTTATTGTAATGCTCGGCACACACGATTGATCTTGAATCTGCTCAGGCATAGAAACAATTACGTGCCGCCATCTTCCTCTAAATAAGAGGGCCGCACAAGAAATACTGTGAGAACAACTCAATGTTGCATGCCCCAGTCCAAATTGTTTTTCCAGCATGTTTGGCGTTATGCAAAATTTTTTATTTATATTCAAAATTAGTACAGAAGACTTATTATTATAAAACCTGAAATCAATGTCAGTTAGCAAGGCATTTGTGTCACCTGGGTCTGTGGAGACACGGCTATGGTCATCACATTTCAGGCTCATACCAAGGATTTCAGAGACCTTTTGGGCAGTTAGTGGCTGAGCAGTGTCCAATGCTTTTATTTCGAGACCCAAAGCGGCTGCACGGTACCAGTTTTCATCTGTCGGTGCGGCAGCCATTAAAAAAAATGAGTCCAGATATGAGCGCGTTTCCAATCGTTTTCGTCAGATTATACATGCCAACCACTTACCGTTCACTGAATTCCTATAATAGACTCCAAAAAACTTGCTGAACAAAGTTCTGGTTTGCAGCGGGTCGGCACGTTTGATTCGTCTTACACAAGCAAAATAGTTTGTAGATCTCAAACGCTCATACGGCGATTGTCCCGGCAATACGGGTGATTACGTCACCCCCAATCCAGATATCGCTATCAATCTTATCCACAAAAATGCGGCCAGACCTGCGCAGTGCGGTTCCCTGGCTGGCTATATAATGGGCCGGAGCGATACCGCCTTCGATCAACCATTGGGCGATCCCGGCATTAAGACTGCCTGTGACCGGGTCTTCCCAACCTTGTCCCTCTCCCACGAAAGCCCGTACTTCAAATTGTACTTTTGTTCTATCCAGCTCAAAATGACATGCACCGACAACGCCTATGCTCTGTCCCTTTAGCGCGTGCCAATCTGGCTGAATACTCAACACCTGTTCGCGACCAGGCAATCTGATGACCATCCATCCTGGGCCATTGTCAGCCCATTGCGCATCAAGAATATCGTCATGTGTCAGCCGGAGAGCCTTGAGAGCGAGGATCAGATCATCCTGCGCGACCGGTCCGGTCCGACGTCTTGGTGGTGCGGCAAAAGCCAATCGTCCTTTGCTCTTGCGTACCGGGACGAGCCCGGCACCACATTGCTGCATGATCACGTCAGATTTCGTTGGGTGCCCCAGAGAGCTCCAGACATGTGCGCTGCCCAGCGTTGGATGCCCTGCAAAGGGCAGTTCTGCATGCGGAGTGAATATCCTTACGTGATAATCAGCATCCGGATGTGTCGGCTTAAGAAGAAAGGTTGTTTCGCTGAGATTGGTCCAGTTCGCGATTTCTGCCATTTGCGTGTCGGATAATGCATCTGCACCAACGATCACGGCGAGCGGATTGCCTCGAAAAGGTTCGGCAGAGAACACATCCACCTGTTGGAAAATAAGGTCCATTGTCAGGGTTCCTGCATTGTGGGGCCGACCCACGGATCGACGGCCTTGGCCATATGGGTCAGGGTTGAGCTGTGGAAGGCTGCTACCGTTCTGTTGAAAGTCTCGTGGTGGCAATCTGATCGGATAATCAGCTCCTGCGTAGGGATGGAGAGGCCATTCATGCTGCCGCAAGCTTTCAGCGCAGCTTTATCGATCCTGATCAGCAGGCGCCGTTCCCGGGCAGGATCACTGAGATCCTGAGGAATGTAGGAAACGAAGACCGGATCCACGCTTTCCTCCAAGTCCTGTGCTGATGCGGGCTGATGAATGGCTATGAGGAGCATTAATCCTCCCATGATGGCACTAAGAATTCCGAGAGCCGTGATTGTTTCAGGCATTTTTCGAATTTCATGTTGTTGGCCTGGAATGTCCAAGAGTGGTTGCAACATATGTGAAGCCTTATTGTTCTAGTACAATAGAGACGAATCGATTCGATTGTTCTAGATTGACAACTCCGTCAAAGACTTCAATCTTTGTATTGTTCTATGCCAATTGCGTTGATGGAGCCGGATATGTGGCAACCTGAACTTCAATCCGGCCCTATGCCGCTTTATGAGCGACTGGTGGTGGCAATGGCGCAGGCTATCCGGACCGGAGAACTTTCGCCCGGCGCCAAACTGCCACCTCAACGTGAGCTCGCTTTTCGGCTTGGTATCAGCGTGGGAAGCGTGACGCGCGCTTACGCCGAAGCGGAGCGACGGGGATTATTGGCCGCGCATGTAGGCCGGGGATCGTTCGTATCTGGTGGATTACCAGTGGTTCCAGATGTTCCCACCATTGAGCGGGGCTCACGTGAGTGGCAGAGCCGCAATGGGCCGATTGATCTTCGCTGCAATACGCCACCGCCAGTTCCTCTGATGACCGATCTGAATGCCGCGCTGGTCGACCTGATGGCGCGTGGAGCCCTCGATCCCGCGGTACATTATATTCAGGGAGCTGGGCTGCCTCATGTTCGTGACGCCGGCGCACAATGGATCAGGCAGCAGTATGGACTCGATTTTGAGGCAGGAAACCTGATTCAATGCAATGGTGGTCAGCACGGTATCGCCTTGGTTTTCTCATCGTTGTGTTCGCCTGGGGACACCGTCCTGTGTGAATCTTCCACGTTCTACGGCGCCCGAATGGCAGCGGATCATTTGGGCCTGAAGCTGCGTGGTCTACCGATGAATGATGAAGGACTGTTACCTGAAGCGGTTGATCAGGCAGCCAGAGAAACCGGCAGCCGCCTGCTGTTTACGCTGCCGACCCTGCATAATCCGACAACCCGGACGATGTCAGAACAGCGTCGGCAGGACATCGTGGCAGTCGCAAGGGCTCGTGATCTTCTGATTCTGGAAGATGATGCGTATTACGCTTATTCCGAACGTCCGCGCCAGATCGTGTCGTATGCACCTGAGCGGACGCTATATCTTGCCAGCCTTTCCAAAGGTGTCTGTCCGGGGTTGCGGCTTGCGTTTCTGGCGCTTCCGCCTGATCTTTCGCGTGAGCGGCTCATGAGAGGAGTCCGGGCGTTAGGCTATTGTCCACCCGCACTGGGAGCACTGGTATTCAGCCAGTGGGTCCAGGATGGACGGATTGATGCCATCGGGCAGGCAGTTCAGACGGAAGCAGCAGCAAGATGGGAAATGGCGAACTCAGTTTTGGGCAGTTTCGTCGCGCTACCGGGGGCATCGCATTCGCCTCATGTCTGGCTGCCCATGTCGGCACTGGACGCTGAACGGGTAACGGCTCGATTACTGCGTGCAGGAGTGGAAGTAACGCCACCAGATGCATCGGCTGTCTCCATGCAGGCTGATACAGGTTTGCGGCTCTGTTTAGGTGCCCCGGATAGCAGGGAGGAACTAGGGCGAGCACTCACGATTATCGCAGGGGTCATTACAGGGCAGGGAAACGCCGATAGGGACGGAATTATTTAGTCTAAAGCGGATAGCATTGCTGAGGAGTTGTGGTTGTCTTTCTTGGGCTTCATCCATGTATTTTACTCAGATAAAAATTTCATATCTGAACGGAACACATTTCCGCTGTTGATTTTCTTCTGTTTCTCCATCACGATCGAATTTCGTCAGGGGGGTCCCGCCTAAGGGACTGAGAGGCTGATTGGTGCTGTCGGGAAACTGACTGTACGGTGAGGCGACCCTTTGAACCTGACCCAGTTGATACTGGCGTAGGAAGACCGAAGGGCTCTCATTTCCGTCGTTGTATGGGGATTGATCCTGTCGGGCCGTTTGGCCCTGTCTGTGCCTATGTGCACAGGGGACCACGGCTCCCTTTCTGCTTCACGTTCTCCCTGGGTCTTTTCGAGTGCGCTTGAGGAGACACCATATGAACGCTTCCGTTCCGGCCATTACGACAGGCCCTCTGCCGGCTTCCAGCAAGGTCCATGTTCAGGGTACGCTTCATGACATCAAAGTGCCCATGCGGCAGATTGAAGTATCGGACGAATGCCCGCTGAACGTCTATGACAGTTCCGGGCCCTATACCGACACTGCCATCAGCATCGATATTGCGAGAGGTCTTGCAGACAGTCGTTGTGACTGGCTGCGCCGTCGCGGTGACGTGGAAGAGTATGTCGGCCGCACGATTACGGCAGCCGATAACGGTTTTGCCGAAGGGGAACGGCTGACGCCTGCATTCCCGAACCAGCGCCGCCCCATGCGTGCGGTCGGGGATCGTGCGGTGACCCAGATGGCGTATGCCCGCGCCGGCATCATCACGCCTGAGATGGAGTTTGTGGCCATCCGGGAGAATATCGGCCGGACGCAGGCGCTGAAGGAAGAGCGGGACGGCGAGGATTTCGGAGCCAGCATTCCGGATTTTGTGACGCCGGAATTCGTGCGGCAGGAAATTGCATCCGGGCGGGCGATCATCCCGGCCAACATCAATCACCGCGAACTTGAACCGATGATTATTGGTCGCAACTTTCTGATGAAGATCAATGCCAATATTGGCAATTCGGCCGTCACGTCTTCCATGGAAGAGGAAGTCGAAAAGATGGTCTGGTCCATCCGCTGGGGCGCGGATACCGTCATGGATCTCTCGACAGGCCGCAATATTCACAATATCCGCGACTGGATTATCCGAAATGCCCCGGTGCCGATCGGGACGGTGCCGCTTTATCAGGCGCTGGAAAAGGTCAGCGGCGTTGCGGAAGACCTGACATGGGAAATCTTCCGCGACACTTTGATCGAGCAGGCCGAACAGGGCGTGGACTACTTCACCATCCATGCGGGTGTCCGGCTTCACATGATCCCGCTGACGGCCCGACGGGTGACGGGGATCGTGTCGCGCGGTGGCTCCATCATGGCGAAATGGTGCCTGCATCATCACTGCGAGAGCTTCCTGTACGAGCATTTCGAAGAGATCTGCGACATCTGCCGCCGTTACGATGTGTCGTTCTCGCTTGGGGACGGTCTGCGTCCCGGCTCGATTGCCGACGCCAATGACGCGGCGCAGTTTGCGGAACTGGAAACGCTTGGCGAACTGACAAAAATTGCCTGGGCGAAGGACTGTCAGGTCATGATCGAGGGGCCGGGTCATGTGCCAATGCACAAGATCAAGGCCAACATGGACAAGCAGCTTGAGCACTGCCACGAGGCACCGTTCTATACGCTTGGCCCGCTGACGACCGATATCGCGCCCGGCTACGATCACATTACCTCGGCCATCGGGGCGGCCATGATCGGCTGGTTCGGCACGGCGATGCTCTGCTATGTCACGCCCAAAGAACATCTGGGCCTGCCGGACCGCAACGACGTCAAAACGGGTGTCATTACCTACAAGCTTGCGGCCCATGCGGCGGATCTGGCGAAAGGTCATCCGGGTGCGCAGATGCGGGACGATGCCCTGTCACGGGCGCGGTTCGAGTTCCGCTGGGAGGATCAGTTCAATCTGGGCCTCGACCCCGATACGGCCCGGGCGATGCATGACGAGACCCTGCCAAAGCAGGCGCACAAGGTGTCCCATTTCTGCTCTATGTGTGGGCCGAAATTCTGCTCGATGAAAATTTCGCATGATATTCGTGCCGAAGCGGAAAAGCAGGACGGCATGCAGCAGATGGCGGGCAAGTTTCGGGAAGGCGGCCAGCTTTATGTTCCGGTGACGGAACCGGCGGAATGATCCATTCCGTCCTGGGGGGAGGGGTGACGGCACTGTGTTGTGCCACGGCCCTTTCCGACCGGGGCCTTGACGTGGAAGTCATCGTCCCGGATGGCGCCCCCGAACCGGCATCACGGTTTGCGGGCGGTATGCTCGCGCCCTTCTGCGAGGGCGAAAGCGCGCCGGAACTGATCGTGGCGGAAGGACAGGCTGCGGTGAACTGGTGGGCGTCGCATGTTTCGGGTGTGGTGCGGCGCGGCACGCTGGTTGTCGCACCGCCGCGGGATGCCTCCGAACTGGACCGCTTTGCGCGGGCGACACGGCAGCATGAGTGGGTCACTCCGGGGGATCTGGAACCGGATCTGGCAGGACGTTTTGCCCGGGGGCTGTTCTTTGCGAGCGAAGCCCATCTCGACCCGCGCCGCGCGCTTTCCAGCCTGAAAGGCCGTCTGGAAAGCAGGGGCGTGTCGTTCCGGTCCGGGACGCCACGAGGACGGATCATCGACTGCCGGGGGCTCGCCTCCCATGAGGAGCTGGCGGATCTGCGCGGTGTCCGGGGTGAGATGCTGATCGTGCATGCACCGGACGTGACGTTGACGCGCCCGGTCCGCCTGCTGCATCCGCGCTTTCCCTGTTACATCGTCCCGCGTGATGAGGGGCGTTACATGATTGGTGCGACCATGGTGGAAAGCGCGCGTCGCGGGGGCGTTACGGCGCGGGCTGCGATGGAGCTGCTTTCGGCGGCCTATACGCTCCATCCCGGCTTTGCCGAAGCGGAAGTTCTTGAACTGGGCGCGGGGCTACGTCCGTCCTTTCCTGACAATATTCCGGCCATCCGCCACGCTGCGGACCGTATCCACGTGAACGGGATGTATCGCCACGGTTTTCTGATGGCGCCTGTCTGCGCGGAGCGACTGGCCACGGAACTTGCGGAGCTTTACGCCGATGCGGATTGAACTGAACGGTCAGAATATCGAAACGCAGGTCCGGACACTGGCCGATCTGCTGATCGAGCAAGGTTTTGAATCCCCCTGTGTGGCCACGGCCTTGAATGGTGATTTCATTGCCCGCCCCCTTCGCTCCGAAACCCGTCTGAATGATGGCGTGAAGGTCGAGGTCCTGTCTCCGATGCAGGGGGGCTAAGTATGTTCTATGATGTTGATCTGACGTCCCGGCTGATGCTCGGCACGGCGCAATATCCGTCGCCCAAGATCCTGCTTGAGGCCATCGAAGCGTCCGGCGCCGAGGTCATTACTGCCTCTCTGAGGCGCGAAGGGGTGGCCGGGGGAGCATTCCGGGACCTTCTCGCGAACAGTCGCTGCCGCCTGCTGCCTAACACAGCGGGCTGTCATACCGTCAGGGAAGCGGTAACCACCGCCCGTATGGCGCGGGAGGTGTTCGGAACGTCATGGATCAAGCTGGAAGTCATCGGCCATGCAGACACGCTCCAGCCTGATCCGTTTGGCCTTGTTGAAGCCGCGCATGTGCTGTGTTCGGAAGGGTTCGATGTGTTTCCCTACACGACCGAGGATCTGATCGTAGGAGAAAAGCTGCTTGAGGCCGGTTGCAAAGTCCTGATGCCCTGGGGCGCGCCCATTGGTTCGGGGCAGGGGCTGCGAAATCTGGCGGGATTGCGGACCATGAGGGCGCATTTCTCCGGTGTGCCGCTGGTTGTGGATGCGGGGATCGGCGCGCCCAGTCAGGCCGCACAGGCCATGGAACTGGGATTTGATGGCGTGCTGCTGAACACCGCCGTGGCGAAGGCGGTTGATCCTGTGGGTATGGCACGGGCCTTCGGGCGCGCCATACAGGCGGGGCGGGAGGGTTTCGAGGCCGGTCTCATGCCGGAACGGGATATGGCCAGTGCGTCGACACCCGTTTTCGGGATGGCGGAGCTGGCATGATGACGCTTGATCCGTTTTATCTGCTTGTGGGTGACGTGGGGCTTCTTGAAACACTTCTGCCCTGTGGCGTGCGGCTGGTGCAGCTTCGCCTCAAGGACAAGCCCGAGGCCGAAATCCGCCGTCAGATCCGTCACGCCCGTGACCTGTGCGCGCAGCATGGCACGCAGCTTGTCATCAACGATTACTGGCGCCTTGCGATGGAACTGGGATGCGATTTCGTCCATCTCGGGCAGGAAGACATGGAAACGGCGGATTTTGATGCGCTGCGGAAAGCCGGGATCAGGTTTGGCCTGTCCACCCATGATCCGGCGGAACTTGAACGCGCCCTGTCGTATGAACCCGCCTATGTTGCCCTTGGGCCTGTTTACCCGACCCTTCTGAAAAAAATGAAATGGGGACCGCAGGGGTTGGAGCGGGTGACGGACTGGAAGAAGCGGGCTGGTCAGACGCCGCTCGTCGCTATCGGCGGGCTGAAGCCTGAGCGGCTTGCCGGTGTCTTTTCTGCCGGGGCGGACAGCGCTGCGGTAGTGACGGATATCCAGATGGCGCAAAACCCCGTTACCCGCTGTCAGGAATGGGTGTCTTCCACACGGGCTTACAGGCGATGAGCCGATATGTGCGGCAGATCAGCCTCTTTCCGCAGGGCGAAGCTGATCAGAAGCGCCTTCTCGACGCCCATGTTCTGGTTGTGGGAGCGGGCGGGCTAGGGGCGACTGTGCTGCCAGCTGTCGTCGGAGCGGGATGCGGAAGAATTACAGTGGTGGATCATGACCGTGTGGATGAAAGCAATCTTCATCGGCAGACCCTGTTTCGCATGGAGGATATCGGGAAGCTGAAGGTCTCCTGCGTGGCGGACCGTTTGTCCGGCTTAAATCCGGATTGCCGGATCGTCCCCGTCGCTCAGCGTCTGGAACCCGCATCAGCCCGTTGCCTGTTGCCGGGGATCTCTGTTGTGGTGGATGCGGCCGATAGTGTGGCTGTTACATACATGCTGTCTGACCTCTGTCTTGAGACGGGCATCCCGCTCGTCAGCGCTTCGGTGCTGGGTCAGGCTGGCTATGCAGGTGGATTTTGCAGCGGAGCGCCAGGTTATCGCGCAGTATTTCCAGACATTCCTGCCCGTTTTCCGACCTGTTCAGATGCGGGTGTGTCCGGGCCTGTCGTAGCGGCTCTGGGAGCGATTCAGGCTCAGATGACGTTGTCGATCCTGCTCGATTTACAGCCGTCCCCGCTGGGGCAGATGATCAGTCTGGATCTGGAGCACTGGCGCAGTTCGTCTTTCCGCTTTGATGACGCCCCTCCGCCGGAAGAAGACGCTCCCTTTGTTCTCGGGCTTGCAGAGCTCACTGAGGCGGATCGCGTGTTTGATCTCCGGGAGCGAGGCGAAAAGGGGCCGCCTTCCGTGGACTGGGCCGTACGCGGGCCACTGGAAAATCCGGAAATACCGGACGTTGGAGCAGGAAGAACCGTGTTCGTTTGTGCGAGCGGCCTGCGAGCATGGCGGGCCGCGAGACGCTTTTCTGAACGGAATGGGGCCGTTTCCTATATTGCGACAACAGGGCAATGAAGCGTCCCGTCCTTCTGATCGGCGGGATGGATTCCAGCGGAGGGGCCGGCATTGCACGCGACCTTCTTGCCGTTCATGAGGCCGGACAAACGGCCCGCATCGCCGTCACCGCGGTTACAGCCCAGACAGATCGCAGGGTTCAGGGTGTGGAACCTGTTTCTCCGAATATGCTCGCAGCCCAGATCGAGACTGCGCTGGAAGACGGGATCGGCGCCATCAAGGTTGGCGTTTTGTGCAACGCCGCTCTCATACGGGTTGTGGCTGCTCATCTTCCGGATGTGCCAATCGTGCTGGACCCCGTCCTGTGTTCCAGCTCCGGGCATCGCCTGCTGGAGCCGGAAGGTGTTCAGGCCCTCATCGAGCTGCTTCTACCCCGTGCAACTGTTCTGACCCCAAACCTGCCAGAGCTGGCGGTATTGAAGTCGGCATTACAGATGGATCAGGCCTCCGAACGTATTGATGTTGTGGAGGCCCTTCTGGATCGTGGCTGCCACAGCGTCCTTCTGAAAGGCGGCCATGATCAGCATTCCGATGTATCGACGGATGTTCTCTATCGGACGGACTACCCTGCGATGTCTTTTTGTTCGCCCCGTTATCCCGTTGATCTCAGAGGAACAGGATGTCAGCTGGCGAGCAGCATGGCTTCGGCATTGGCAGATGGTAAACGTCTGCCAGACGCAGTCATCGCGGCCCGGTGCAGCCTTGAGAAACGCTTTCGCAGAGCACAGGAGGGTTTTCTTTGCCTGTGAGCGAAATGTAGTCCTGTAGCTCCCGATATATCGTGCATCACCATGTGCGCTGCCTGCCTTTCCACCAGTCTTTTACGGGTGTGTGGTTTACCCAGACAATCAGGGGACTCAGAGGCTGGCCCTGAAAGTTAGGGAGGACAGGCTTCTCCACTCCGCGCGAAGAGCAGCAAAAAGGAACACCCAACCAGAAATTTCCTCCGCTACGGTGAACTCTTTTCGAGGTCGGCCCCACCGCTCGGCAGCACGGTTTCACCTAATTTGCGAAGCTGGGTGCCATTCCACGACAGGGTCAACAGGCTGCGATCCATGACGCCCTGAACGAGAATGTCATGACCATCCGGGGAGAAGGTCAGGCCCTGCGGCCATAACGTCCCCGGCGCGTGTGCCAGCGATGCCAGATGACCGTCATGGAATGAGAGCACAGTGACGATGCCCCGATCATGGTAGCGCGGAGAAGACGGGGAGAGCGCTGAACCGTTCTGTGAGACGACCGCGACATACTGACCGTCTGGAGAGATATCGAGCCCCTCCGGCGCGTTGGGAACGGGAGTTCGCTGTATTTCCCGGATTGGATCGGCACTGACGTCCAGAACCGCAAGAGCCCCCGGCAGTCCTTCACCATGGCCCAGCAGCCCCATGACGGCATAGTGCCCGTCTTTGCTCAGCTGGATATTCCAGGGCCCTGGTTTGATGGCGAGAGGATGAGGATCGACGGAGATCTGATCGCCATTGATATGGAGGGTGTAGACCCTGTCAGCCTGCCACAGGCTTACGAGGGCGCGCTTTCCGTCCGGAAGAATGGCGAGACCACCCGGAAAACCGGAGACGGGCAGGGAGATAACACGCCGGTTGCCGAGGGTCATCCCGTCAAACGTGAACCATGTCAGGACTCCCGACTTGCCATTGGCGACGAGAAGATGATGTCCATCCGGCGTAAAACGCAGGGTGGTCGCACCCGGTGCGGATGCTATGCGCTGCGCGATTTTTGGTTCTGGTCCGGAAATATCGATAACGGTGATCTGGTCATCAGGAACGATTTTCCCGGTCTGCGGGTCAGGCCTGGATGCGGCCGACACGACAAGTGTCTTACCGTCCGGGCTGAAGGTCACAGCGGTTGGCGGCCCGATGACGCTGGTTGGAACATCAATACTGGTGCGGACTTTCCATGCCCCGTCGGGTGTTTTTTCAAGAAACGAAAGGGAATCCGATCTGAGCGGATGAGGCAGGACCTGCACCCCGTTCCGGAGAATGGAATGTGCATCATTGGCCGATACCACTGTCTGGGCATGGGCGGACGAAGCGAACGCAAGAAGTGCGGCACAGGATAACAGGCACAGTCTTTGCATCTCTGGGGTCTCCTGGAGACGTTAGACGAAAGGAGCGAAAGCCTCAGGCCTTCACTTTTCGGGAAAGTCGGATGAAGAAAAGGATGGCCAGGGCGAAAATCAGGGCTGCCCCGATCATTGCGGGCACTGTGTAGGCGCCAAGCTGCGCAATAAGGGGCTTGGGTCCACCGGAACGGATCAGCTTCACGTCGTCAGGAGTGACTTTGACATTCGGGTTACCGAAATGCTGCTCGACGTAATTGCTGATATCCGCAATGTCCTGATCGGAGAGCGTGTCAACGTAAGAGCCTTCCCCAAACCCCGGCATGTAGGTCGTATGGCCGTTGACCTCGCGCCGGACCCCCATGAGGATCGTGGTGATCAGGTTATCGGCGATGGGTGCCCCCACGGCGGTATTATGGAAAAGCTGTGGGTAGTAGCCGTCCGGGCTGCCCTGACCGGTTGGCCGATGGCAGGCCGCGCATTCTCCCGAAAAGAGATACTCGCCACGACTGATCCGATTGGTGGGCAAAGCGCGGTAAACGGCTTCACGATCGGAAGTTTTCCCATAGCTTTCGCGGGCAGCTTTGTCCTTGCTGTCCGAAATGGCCGGGACCTGCTTGATATAAGCAACCATGGCTCGGATATCGGCGTCATCCAGATACTGGAAGCTGTGCTCAATGGCTTCTGCCATGGGGCCACCTGCCTGCGCCTTGCCAGGAACATCTCCGGTCTTGAGGTAGCGGAACAGGTCCTCGTTGCTCCAGCCGCCGATGCCGCTGACGGGATCAGAAGTCACATTCGGCGCATACCACGACGACAGTGACGCACCGGCCAGAGGGCTGCTTCCCTTTTCCGCCATCATGGCATTTCGGGGAGTGTGGCACGTGTCGCAATGGGCCAGCGCATAGGACAGGTAATGCCCGCGATTGACCTCAACGGATTTGGAAGGGTCTGGCTTGAAACGCGTATCGTCAAGGAACAGGGCATTCCAGATCGCCATGGAAGCCCGGATATTATAGGGAAACGGCAGAGCGGTTTTCTGCGGGCTGCTCTCGACAGGCTTCACCGAGGACATGAAGTAGACATACAGGGCGTGGATGTCGTCGTCTGTCAGCTTGGTATAGGACGTGTAAGGCATCGCCGGATAAAGATGTGCCCCGTCGCGTCGGACGCCTTCGCGGAGCGCGTGTGCAAATTCTTTTTCGGTGTAATTGCCGATCCCGTAATTCTTTGATGGCGTGATATTGGTCGAATAGATCGATCCAAGTGGAGACGCGATGCCGTATCCGCCGGCAAATGCTTTTCCGCCGTCCGGAGCCGTGTGGCAGGCTGCGCAGTCGGCAGCGATGGCGAGATAGTGTCCGCGCTGGGCGACGGCCTCATTTGAACCAGCGTCCTGAGCATGAACGACTGTGCTGGCGCCGAGATCAAGTGCCGCGGCAAGAGCAAGACAGCCGAAAACCCTCAGGCTTTTGTGGGACTTCTGTTTCATGCCAGCCCCCGTGCGAAAGCGGCCTTGATGGAGTCAGCAGCTTTCAGACCGAGCGCTGCCATGCTCAGCGTGGTGTTGACGACGCTTGCA
The DNA here is from genome assembly GCF_018256155.1 of Gluconobacter sp. Dm-62. Lineage (GTDB taxonomy): Bacteria > Pseudomonadota > Alphaproteobacteria > Acetobacterales > Acetobacteraceae > Gluconobacter. Next base: position 11,503 of record NZ_JAERLY010000005.1, on the reverse strand, counting down.
GACGGCATCGCGCCACCGCCGGGGATCCACAGATTGGGATGGTCATGGGCGCGGCAATCGCCGTCTACGACCGAATCCTTCGGATCACGGCCCATGATCGTTCCGCCCATGATGTGGTTATTGGCGTTGTAATCTGTCGTGATGCGAAGCTCGGTACCCCCAAGCAGACCAGCAATTTCCTTGACCTGGGTGGTGACGGCATTGAGCCCTTTGCGGACATAATCGCCCACATCGTAATGGATATCAGGACAGGCCAGTCCCTGGGGATCCTTGCGGGTTTTGCTGAGCGTCAGGCGGTTTTCCGGGTCGGGAAGGGGCTCCAGGCTGATGGAAAGATCCACACCGCAAGCTGCACGACGGCGAATTTCGTCATCAAGCTCCTTTCCGACAAGACCAAGCTTGAGAGCCTGTTCCGTGGCAGGAGCGACGCGGCTGATATTGTTGAGGATCATCTTGTTGGCCGAGTAATCCCGTCGGAAATCCCCATCCCGGGGGCCAACGATGCAACTGCTCTGCGCCGGGCCGCGTCCGAACCAGAGCGGCTCGTTGGCCAGAAAGGATGCGTGCACCCCAGAGTGGTCCATCATGTTGCGGCCCACCTGGTCAGACGAATTGGCAATACCACTCGGATTGCGCTCGTTTGCTGCCAGCAGGAGCAGGCGGGGGTTTTCGATGCCATTACACGCAAGGACGAATGTCTTGCCGGTCGCCTTGTGGGACTGCCGATGGGCGTCATACCAGTGGACGGCGGTCACACGGTTGTTTTCATCGGTATCAATCCGATAGACGACCGCTTCCGCAATGGTGACAGCGCCTTTGGACTCAGCTTTTTCAATATGCTGGATGCCGTTATACATGGCGCCGATGGGGCAGATGGGCTGACAGTTGTTGTTGCCGCAACAGGCCGGGCGCTCGCCATAAGGTTCGATACTCCGCCCCTGTGGAATGGGAACGAGATGAAAACCGTGGGGATTCACGATTTCCGCGACCCGACGGTCACCATAGCCGAACGGGATCATGTCCCGGGGGTAGGGGCGGCTCCGTTCCGAAGGGGACTGGAGAGATTTGTCATGGGGGCCCGAAACCCCCATCTCCTCCTCCGCACGGCAATAAAATGGTTCCAGCTCATCATACGAAATGGCCCAGTCACGACCGACACCATAGCGTGACTTCATCTCGAAATCAGAAGGAAGATGCCGCCAGCATGAAGCCGCCCAGTGCCATGTTGTGCCACCTACGGTACGAAGATAGCCCTGCTTGAAAGCTGAACCGTTGGGTCCCGACAGGCCCACGTAATCATTTGGGGGGAAATATAAGGGGGCTTGAGCCATCGGGGACTGCGGATAAAGCCCCTGAAAATCTGAATGAAGCCGGTTGTGGAACGGCATATTACGCCAGTTTTCCACATATTCCGCGCGCTTGAGGCGTAGCCCCGCTTCCAGGATCAGAACGGAATGGCCAGCAGCTGCGAGCTCGTTTGCCACCATCCCGCCCACCACTCCGGATCCGACGACAATGACGTCTGCCGATGCATCTCCGGACGATGAAAAAACCGGTTTGGCCATTGTTAGTGCTCCTGACGAGGTTTTGGGACGTATGGGGGGGAAGAGGGCGTAATGGTTTTCAAAGGCGGCGACTGCGGAGGAATTTTGCTTTCTACGCCCGGTGGAGCAGGGGGGGCCGGCGTCGCAGGCAATGGTGCATGGATAGGAATGCCGAGAGCCGGAGGCGCCTCTGTCCACCAGCCTGGGCGGCCATAGCAATAGGTGGGTACAGGCAATCCATCTTTCGTGGGCTGGTACATGAGGGCATCATAATAGGCGACCATTGGCGCGCCCATTTTGTCTTCGACTGAACCGGTGTACCAGGCAGCATTGAGCGCCAGGAACGCCTTCTTCAGATCGCCTGCACGATCAAGAATCTCATGTGGCTGCCCCCCACGCGTCGTCACCGAGGCCAGAGCCTGAATTGTGGTCGCATAACCGGGAAAGGTTGCCTGCATCGCAGCACAGAGCCGGCTGCTGAGGACCGGATCGAGATCCGGTCGGCCGGTGACTGCCCGCGAGATATTGAGGAATGTTTCGTCAAGCGGGGTGGCGGCAAGAGCGCCGGCTTTACCAAGGACGGAACTGCCTATAGCCGCTGTAACACTGCCCATAATGGTGCCGATCAGCAGAGAGCGACGCCCTAGAACAGATTGGGACATACCGGATGGAGGAGTGCTGGATTTGATCATGCCTCAACTCCTTGTCCGCTGCGGTCCGCAACAGGGATCATTCTCATTTCAGCGCTCCCACGGCGGCGTTGGCGGCCTCAGAGTCCTGGGCATTATTTCCACCGCTGACACCAATGCCCCCTACCAGCTGAATGTTGTGGAAAATGGGGACACCGCCTCCGGCAGGCATAGCGTGAGGCAGAGCCAAAACGGCCATTTTTCCGCCGCTCAAGGCTGCTTCAAACGCTGCCGAGGGTCGCCTGTAGAAAACGGCGCTTACGGCCTTGCGTTGGGAAAGTTCGATACTGGCGAGTTGTGCTCCTGCCATGCGCTCGACAAGCAGAGGCTGCCCTGAAGCGTCGACAACAGTCACCACAACGCTTGTCTGGTTCGAAGCAGCTCTTTTTTCAGCGGCCTGCGCGAGAAAACGCGCCTGAGAAAGAGATAGAGTTGTGAGCTCTTCCGCTTGAACCAGCTGCGGAATGACACCTGCTCCCAAAATCACAGCACAACAGATATATCGTGAAATTCTGAAAGCTTTCTTTGCGGACATATTCCTGAATAGCAGCACTTGACGCGCCTTTCGGTCATATTTCGTAACGGCTAAATGGCATGTGCCACGAGAACCGAGAGTCCAACTAGATCGGTCTAATTCACTATATTGTGACAAACTGTGGATGTTCGGGGGTTTTCCTCAAATGGGGAACTGACCTCACAGCACAAAAAAAGTGATCTTGAATGCTATCTCAATGAAAAAACGTCATTTTTCCTAATTAAGAGTTTCATTAAAAATTTAGATCGCTCTAAATTCTTTTTTCATTTTCGCAATGTCGTGAGGATGTCTTCACGGAATTCGTGATGGTTGTTGGTATGGGAAATGCGAAAATTATATGGCATGCCGCTTTCAGAGAATATGCGAAGTACTAATTGTTCATTGGATGATTCGGCAGAGTAGATAAGTAAACGCATAGAGTATGACTCACTGGAACGAAGATGTTTAAGAATAAGCTTAAAGTAAGCGATTCGATTGGTTGCTCGTTTTTCGCAAAAAAAAGCTGTAAAAAAATCTTATATGTCTTTTTCGTTTATAACGTTTCTGGTGGATTCTCCTTTCTTTTTGCTGCGGATGTGACACCGTCCCAGTCCCAGAATCTGGGGCCGCAGCAAAATGCATCGAGCCCTCTGAACTCGGTCGAGCAGAATGCTCCTCCTCAGTCAGATATTGCTCCGGGCATTTTCACGACTTATCCCGCACCACCTTTGTCTCCTCCGCATGCAGCACCTTCAGCAATCACGGAAGGACCGCCTTCCATTCTTCCGGATCCCTTTGGCATAACCTCATGGTTAAGAAAAAATGGTATTGGTTTCCATTTTGATAATACAAATGAGTATACCGGTGCATTGCAACATCCAACGAGAGGGCCTCATTACGGAAATTATCGGGATGGCTCGAGTAACGCAGGTCAATACTCAGCAAATCTGATTGTCGATTGGGAGCATCTTGCTGGTATCAAAGGGTTTGTTACCCGTATGACGACCGTGGGTCGGTATGGAACGACGGCTAACCGGATGTTTGGTGACTGGCTGGCACATAGTTCTGAAATCTATGGTGGTGGAGGAAACGTGGTCGTCCATCTCGTTTCTTTATATGGAGAAGAAAGCCTGTTTGGCGGCAGGTTCCTGATTGCGGGCGGGCGTTTGTCCCAGATGTCAGATTTCGCATCCAGCCCTATTTTCTGTAGCTTTCAGAATAATTCTTTCTGCGGACGTCCAAAGGCGGCTGCAGATAGCACTTATTACGGTAGTTACCCTGCAGCGACATGGGGTTTTCGTATGAAAGGACGCCCTCGTAAGGATCTTTACATCCAGGCTGGTGTCTATTTCGCGGAAAACGGCATTTATCAGAACTACCAACACAGGACAGGTTTCAAATTCAACGGTGCCAATATCGTTGGATATGAGGTCCCGATTGAAGCGCAGTGGGAACCTCATTTTGGTCCCCACCATGATCTTCCTGGCCATTATAAGCTCGGGTTTGTTTACGACGATGTGCGGCGCGCTGACAATTATTACAATACTGCCGGTCAATCCTATTATGTTTATGGTGGCACGCAGTTAATGAGAAACTCTTCTTGGCAGACATATTTTATGTTCGACCAGAAACTGATGAATTATTCAGGAAGACCAAAATCTTCAGGCTTAACATTTATGGGAGGATATATTTACAACTCCCCGAACACTGCTGTTCGTGACTTCGAAGTATATGGTGCTCTTATGAGCCAGGGCCTTATTCCCGGTCGTCCCGAAGACATGTTCGGGGTAGCTTTTTCTTATGTCAGCATCGCTCCCGGGACACGTGATACGACTTTGGCAATGGTTGCCGCAGGGAAGTATGCGGGAATGCCGAACCATGCAACCGGCGTCCAAACCAACGCCGAGGTTTTGGAAATCGATTATTCCATAAATGTGATGACCGGTGTGACGTTCAGACCCGATTTTCAGTATTATATACATCCCAACGGACAGGTCGGATTACGCAATTCAGCGATGCTGGGGTTCAAGTCTTATGTGTCTGTCTTTTAGATCGATCTATGGAGGCCGCCGCATGAACACCCTATATGCAAAAACCGATCCAGGACGGTTAGAGGCAGAAAGTCTTTCGATATTAAAATTTCGCTCAGGGCAGGTGGCCGCCGCAGCTCTGACGAACCGTCAAGTGTCCGGAAACCAGAATGCGCATGCTGGACGTCGTAGGATTGTCGATCCTGTCAAGCAACAGACGTGCTGCGTTGCGTCCAACTCCAACCGGGTCAGTCACGATGGTGGTCAGAGTCGGAAAAGACACCGCACTTTGAGGCAGATCGTCAGCTCCGATAACCGCGATATCCTGTCCGGGTATTTTCTCTCGAGCCAACAGATATCCCATTACAGACTGGGCGAGCATGTCATTGTAACAGATCACGGCGTCGGGCGGGGAAGAGCACGCCATAAGGTCTGGAAAAGAACCCAGGTCGGAGAGGTTTTCCAGATTTGTGGGAACGATCAGATCATGTTCCAGCTTGTGTTTTCTGAGTGTCTTTCTAAAGCCATCGAGACGTTCACGTGCAGCGGAATGAATAGGTCTGCCGCCGAGAAATACAATTTTCCGTCGGCCATGTCTGATAAGATGTTTGACCGCCAGAGAAATTCCGTCTGCGTAATCAGGTCCGACATAGTCGCCATTTCTCTGCGAGACATGTCGGAGAACCTGAATACAGGGCAGGTGAAGCGGTTCGATTTCAGACAGCAGGGCGTCGGAGCTTCCTGCGGCTGGACACAGGATCAGACCATCCACGCCATGTTCGCGCAATCGCCGAATTTGCCGCAGCTGTCTGGCCGGGTTTTCAGCGCTATTGACCAGGATTGCTACGATATTGGCGTCAACGATAACTTCGTCGATCCCCAGCATCAGTTGGCTATAGAATGGGCTGCCAATGTCACACAGAACCAGCCCGATCGTGCCAGTCTTCTGCCCCCTCAGGTTTGCGGCGCCGCGGTTGTAGATATAGCCCAGCTTATCCATCGCAGAAATGACACGCGCTCTCGTTTCCACCGAAACAAGGGGGCTGTTCCGAAGCACAAGAGACGCCGTAGCGCGAGAGACCCCTGCTTCGACTGCAACGGAATTGAGGGTTACTGTTTTCTTCATGACCCTCAACCGGCGTCCAAGGGCTGCAATATATCAGGATTATTCAAAAACAGACCTTTCCTACAGAGGATCTTCTTATTTCTGAGCATCCCACACTTCCGGGTACGCGGAAAGCAAAAAGGCTGAAGGGCGACGGGGCGTCTCCCTGCCGTCAGGTTATGTTTGTTACTGGAGCGAGAAATGAAAATCCCCTCATCGACGCGGCGTAATTTTACGGCCGGTCTTCTTGGGTCCACCTCCTTTTGGATGTATGGCGGCCATAAAGTCTGGGCCGACGCGTTGCAGTCAGAAGGTGCGCTGGCTTACAAGCCGCAGTATTTCAACCATGAAGAATGGCAGTTCATAAATGCTGCCTGCGCTCGAATATTTCCTGCGGATGCTCATGGACCTGACGGAGCATTGCTTGGGGCCCCTGAATTCATCGACCGACAGATGGATACGCCATATGGGCACGGCCAGTTGTGGTATATGTCCGGCCCATTCCGCGCAGGTGCGCCAAATCTAGGGTACCAGCTGCCGCTGCCGCCTCGTGATCTCTATCGGCAGGCCATTGCGGCAGCGAATATGTACGTCCGTGATCATCATCAGGGACAAGTTTTCGCTCAACTGGCGGCTCCTGAGCAGATCGCGGTTCTCAAAGCATTTGAACAGGGGAAGATGATGCTGGGGGATGTGCCGGCCCATGCATTCTTCGAGCAGCTGCGACAGAACACGCTCGAAGGTGTTTTTTCCGACCCGCTTTATGGAGGCAACAAAGGCCTCGCGGGATGGACCCTTCTCGGCTTTCCCGGCGCGCGGGCCGACTTCATGGACTGGGTCAATCAGAAGGGGGCGCCGTATCCGTTCGGGCCTGTTTCCATGTCTGGCGAAACCGCCTGAGGATTTTTGAATTATGTGTGCGAAAAAAGTTGATGCCATCGTCATCGGGGCAGGCTGGGCCGGCTCCATTCTGGCCAAGGAACTTACGGAGGCAGGACTTTCTGTCGTCATGCTTGAGCGCGGTGACGAGCGTGCTACGGCAGTCGAGGGGGATTACCCCAGTTCCATTGACGAGTTGAGAGGCGCAATTCGTCATCGTCTTTTTCAGAACCTGTCCCAGTCCACGGTCACCATACGGAACACGTTGGATCAGGAAGCCCTGCCTTATCGCCGTCTGGCAGCTTTCCTTCCTGGGGAAGGAGTCGGGGGTGCAGGACTGCACTGGTCAGGAGTTCATTTCCGTGTTGCTCCGGATGATTTGGCATTACGCACCAATGTTGTCGCCCGCTACGGAAAGAATTTCATTCCTGAAGGTATGAATCTTCAGGATTACGGTGTGACCTATGAGGAGCTTGAACCGTTTTTCGATAAGGCGGAAAAGGTGTTCGGGACCTCTGGCGAGCCTTACACCATCAATGGAAAGATCGCAGGAAACGGGAACCGTTTTGCTCCTGACCGCTCTGACGCGTTTCCACTGCCAGCGATGGGAGAAGTTTATTCTGCCAGCCTGTTCCGGTCAGCTGCCTCGAACGTCGGCTATCATCCCTATGCCCTGCCTGCGGCGAATGCATCCGCGCAGTATACCAATCCTTATGGTGTACAGATGGGGCCATGCAATTTCTGTGGATATTGCAGTGGGTATGACTGTTACATGTACTCCAAAGCCTCTCCCAACGTAAACATTCTTCCGGCCCTTCGTCAGGACCCGAAGTTCACGCTGATTACCAAGGCGCATGTACTCAAGGTAAATCTCGATGCTGACAAGAAAAAAGCGACGGGTGTGAGCTACCTGGACCTTCGAACCAGGCAGCAGGTCGAACTGGATGCCGATCTGGTTATCATCAGCGCCTTCCAGTTCCATAATGTTCATCTCATGCTGCTGTCCGGTATTGGTCAGCCTTACGATCCGAAGCAAAATACTGGAACAGTAGGGCGGAATTTCGTTTATCAGACAATCACGACATCCCGGGCCTGGCTGTCACCCAAGCAATATACCAACCTCTTTGTGGGAGCCGGCGGAGCAGGCGTTGCCATTGATGACTTCAACAGCATGAACTTCGATCATGGGCCGCTTGGCTTCGTAGGTGGGTCGCCTGTCTGGGTCAATCAGGCCGGTGTAAAGCCAATTGCGGCTGCAATCGGAGGCCCGGGCGGTAAAGCGCCAACGTGGGGCGAAGGCTACAAAGACGCAATGGTCGATACATACCGTCATTCCCTGACGATCGACGCCCATGGCAGTAACATGGCGTACAGGGACGTTTATCTGGATCTCGATCCCACTTATAATAACGCCTACGGTCAGCCTCTGCTCCGGATGACGTTCAACTGGAAAGACAACGATATCCGGATGAACCAGTATGTGGTGGGTAAGATCGAACCTATCATCAAGGCAATGGGAGCGACCAAGTATTCTCTGGGAATGCTGAAGGATGGGGAGGTTTTTGACACCCGTCGGTATCAGACCACGCATCTTGGCGGCGGTGCCGTTATGGGGACTGATCCCAAGACAAGTTGCATCAACCGATACTTACAGAGTTGGGACGTCTCGAATGTTTTCGTGATCGGCGCCAGCGCGTTCCCACAGGGAATGGGATATAACCCGACCGGAATGGTCGCCGCCCTGGCATACTGGGCTGCCTATCATATCCGGACAACCTATCTGAAAAACCCAGGCCCGATGGTGCAGGCATGAAGTACAGTTTATTCTCCCGTGCAGCGTTCTTTGGCGTTGCCGCTGTGCTGGCAGGTTCGATTTCCGAACTTCGTGCCGAAGATACAAGTTCCCTGATTACACAGGGGAAATATGTTGCGGAAGCTTCCGATTGCAGCGCATGTCATACCGTCACAGGCAGAGGCGACTTCGCAGGGGGGATGGAATTCAAGCTCCCCATTGGATCGATCTATTCTTCCAACATTACGCCAGATCCTACGCATGGCATTGGCGCCTATTCCGAAGCGGAGTTCTCCCGCGCAGTACGTGAAGGCGTGCGTCGTGACGGTGCAAGTCTTTATCCGGCAATGCCGTTTCCGTCTTACGCCCGTATGAGCGACGGAGATATTCACGCTCTGTATGTCTATCTCATGAAGGGGGTGCAGCCTGTTGCACAGGCAACGCCACACAACGGTATTCCATGGCCACTGTCTATTCGTCTGCCAATGACCATCTGGCGGGCGGTATTCTCTCCTTCTGTTGTGGCGGCTCAGAAGGACGTCAATCGGTCGCTACCCAATGATGGAATAGGGCGGGGGGCTTATCTGGTCGAGGGGCCAGGACATTGCGGCGCATGTCATTCGCCTCGCGGACTAGCGTTGCAGGAGAAGTCCCTTTCAAACAGTAGCGGATCGCTTTTCCTTTCGGGGGGAGCCGCAATTGATGGCTTTGTACCAACAAGTTTGCGGCAGGATCAGCGTACCGGTTTGGCCGGATGGTCGGAAGACGATATCGTACAATTCCTCGCTACAGGGCGTAACCAGCGCGGCGAAGCGTTTGGCGGGATGACAGACGCCATTTTCCATGGAACCCAGCATCTGACGGACGCGGATCTTCATGCGATGGCACAATATCTGCTCTCATTACGACCCAATCAGTCGACGCTATCGGCATGGCATTACGACCCTTCAACTGCAACCGCTCTTCAGGCGGGAGATGCCTCTGCACAGGGTGCAAAAGTCTATGTAGACCATTGCGCAGCCTGCCACCGATCGGACGGTCGCGGATATGCACCTGCCTTCCCGCCATTGGCCGGAAACCCCGTCCTTATGAGCGATGATCCAGCGTCTTTGGTGCATATTGTCCAAAGTGGTGCGGTTCTGCCGGGAATGGCCAGAGCGCCTTCTGCACTCGCTATGCCAGCATATGGAAGTACGATCAGCACACAGCAAATCGCCGATGTCGTCACCTTTATCCGCAAGGCTTGGGGGAACAATGCGTCTCCTGTAACACGCGAAACTGTGGAGAACCTCCAGAAAACGGCACCTGATTCCGTTATTCAAAAAGGCATTATTCCGTTGAATTGACTTTACGTTTATTTTTTTATTTTGATCCCGGTTCATTACTTATAATGTTCCGGGATTTATTTATGTAAAAACATCTAAAAACTTTCCGAATCAAAAACATCATCAATATGGATCAAATCTTATTTATAATAACAATAGATTTCTATATTATATTTAAAAATATTATCCCGAATAAATTCAAATTCTATATAGAATAGTATCGGTATGGTTGGTTTTTTCTTAATAAGAAGTGAATATTTTTATTTCCTTAAATAAAAAACACGATGGCGTAATTTTCCTAATGATAGCCAATAAGGTTCGAACCTTGAAAGGGCGTAGGCATTATAGCCTAAACCACTATCATATGAGGATGCGATGACAGCCACCCGACGCAATCTTCTTGCCCTTTCTGCTTTGGGGGGTGCCGCGGTTTTGCTGCCTCGAAGCGGCCAAGGTCAGGATGCACAGCATGCCGGCGACGTTACCCCGACCATGGGGAACGTGGTTCGTAATACTTTACCCTTGAACGTGCCGCAGGCAGGACAGCGGTTCCGCCCTCCAACCCGTCTCGGGCTTGGCGGTGTTCCAATTGGCAACGGTTTCGCGGCCGGTACCGATGAAGACGCCGAAGCAGCACTGGAAGCGGCATGGAATTCGGGCGTACGCTACTTTGATACCTCACCTTGGTATGGTCTGGGCCTGAGTGAACGGCGGGTCGGTCATTTTCTTCATACGCGGCCGCGGGATGAGTTCGTCTTGTCCACTAAGGTCGGACGGCTATTGACTGCCGCCCCCCAGCCTCCGGCTGGGACAATGTGGCATGATCCATCTCCTTTCAATTATCGCTATGACTACACAGCAGATGGCGTTCGGCGTTCGATCGAAGACAGCCTTCAAAGACTGGGAATTTCCCGGCTGGATATTGTCTACATTCATGACCTGTCACCGGAAAACAAGGATATGGGACCACGGTGGACAACCTATTTCGATCAGGCCGCCAAAGGAGCAATTCCAGCGCTGACCAGAATGCGGGAAGAAGGTCTCATCAAGGGGTGGGGGCTTGGGGTGAATACCCCTCAGGCAGTCCTGCGAACCATCGAGATGGGAGACCCGGATATTGTGCTTCTTGCAACGCAATATTCTATCCTGCGGCATAATGAGGCGCTGACGCACACGCTCCCTGCGCTCGCATCACGTGGCATCTCTGCTGTTGTCGGCGCTCCGCTTAATGCCGGTTATGCTGCCGGGCGCAATCGATACGATTATGGAGGCACCATTCCATCAGGTATGAACCGGAAGCGGGCTGCTATGGATGTCATCGCCAAGCAGAACGGCATTGATCTGCGTACGGCAGCGCTGCAGTTCGCAGCGGCACATCCAACTATCGCTGCTATTGTTCCGGGGGCACGTAACGCTGCCCAGATGCAGGCTAATGCGAAGTCCATGGAAGTCATGATTCCGGCTGCATTTTGGGACGAACTCAAGCAAAAAAAGCTGATTGCCGAGACCGCGCCTGTTCCTGTCCCTTTGTAAGAAAAAGCGCAAACACCTTAGAGCCTTTTTGGAAATTGGGGGTATGGGGCTTTGCATTGGGTCTGAAAGGTGTTTCACCCTTGGGATGTGGA
>NZ_JAERLY010000052.1 GCF_018256155.1 Gluconobacter sp. Dm-62 | reverse complement strand
CGCCAAAACGCTGCCCGCTGAACGGTGCCAGCAGCGGATCGACCGTCCCGCCAACGAGCGAACGCCCCACAACCTCGCCGACCGCAGGCGCAAGCTGGAACCCATGCCCGCAGAACCCGAACACATGCCACAGATCCGGCGTGTCCTGCCCCGGGCCAATCACGGGAACACCATCCGGCGTCGCCCCCTCAAGCCCGGTCCATGTCCGCAGGACCGGCACATGCGCCAGCGCCGGAAACGCCTCAAGCGTGGCGGCCGCGCCCTCGGGCATCCGGTCCATGACGGTAAAGGACGTGTCATGGTCCGCGCAGGGCTTGCCAAGAATGCCGCCGCCGATCACCAGCGATCCAACAGCGCTCTGCTTGAAGGACAGCGGCCGGTCGATCCCGATGACCACAGGCTCAAGGAAAGGCTGCGTCCGCGCCGTCACCATCATGGACGGTGCCACGACCTTCAGCGGCAGCGTCTGCCCCGCCATGGCCATCATGTTCGCCATGATAGCCTCCTTCATCCTGTCGCGGACGCTCGTTACGCCG
>NZ_JAERLY010000051.1 GCF_018256155.1 Gluconobacter sp. Dm-62 | reverse complement strand
GGGGATATTTTTGCGTCGCCTTCCACGCAGGCCATTAAGAGCATTGCACGCCAGGCGGATCTGGGGGGCGGGATCATTCTCGGTTACGGCAACTATGCCGGGGATGTGCTGAATTTCGGGATTGCGGCGGACCGGCTGCGCGAAGAGGGCTATGACGTTCGCGTTCTGGCGACGGCGGATGATGTGGCGAGTTCGGACGCGTCCACACGGGAGAAGCGGCGCGGGATTGCCGGTGATCTGGTGATTTTCCGGATTGTGGGGGCTGCGGCCGAGGCGGGGCTGACGCTCGATGAAGTCGAGGAGGTTGCGCAGCGGGTGAACCGTCAGACCTGCACGTTCGGTGTGGCGTTCGATGGCTGCACGCTGCCCGGCGAGAAGGAAAAGCTGTTCGAGGTTCCGAAGAACCGTATGGCGCTCGGGCTGGGGGTACATGGGGAGCCGGGCATTGACGAGCAGGATGTTCCGGACCCGGAGCATCTGGCGGGGCTTCTGTTCGATCGTCTGCTGGCGGAATTGCCGGAGGGGGGCTCGCGCCGGGTGGCGGTGCTGCTGAACGGGCTGGGAAGCACGAAGCAGGAAGAGCTGTTCGTTCTCTGGGACCGGCTGGTGCCGAGGTTTGAAAAGGCGGGTCTGACGCTCGTGGCGCCGCTGGTTGGCGAGTATGTCACAAGCCTTGATATGGCGGGCTGTTCGCTGACGCTGACCTGGCTGGATGAGGATCTGGAGCGGTACTGGCGTTCGCCTGTGGAGTCCGCGGCGCTGAGCCATGGTCTGCTGGCCGGGGAGGGGAGCACGCGGCTTGAAGTGCCAGCGGAGACCGAGGTTCTGTACATGCGGTCCGGGACGGCGCAGGGGCGTCCT
>NZ_JAERLY010000050.1 GCF_018256155.1 Gluconobacter sp. Dm-62 | reverse complement strand
CAAACTCAGTATATCGCTACTCGCCTAACAATGTCGGCTTTCGGGAAGCCGTCACATCCGCTTGGATATCTGAAATGAGGCGTAAGCAGACCTGCAGTTGGAGAGATCGAAGAACCGTTGATTGATGCGTCTGGCTCCTGATTTCAGAGTTTTGGCGTGCTGATTGATGGCTCCTGGGGTGGCTTTCGCTCTGCGTTTTGAGCAGATCGGGAACGATCATCCGCTGGACTGCTACGCGTGGGCGTTAATCCTCTCGAGGAAGAGAAGGCGGCGCATATTATAGACGATATTGGCCAGCCCGATCCTCATGGTTGCACGAGTGATACTCACTGTCCGGATGAACAGTCCGGTCTGTGACTTCTGATCAGCAAAGACATGCTCGACACGTGACCGGATAACGGACTTTCCGGCGTTGGATTTCTGGATGTGCCGAGGCATAGGCTTGAGATGCGGCTTTTTCCTGTGGACCTTCGAGACAAAGCCCTGCTTCTCCATGAAGTCTTCGTTGGCTTTTGAGCGATAGGCTGTGTCTGCCCAGACTATTGAGGCCGTATTGGTTTTATCCAGCAAGCCCTCTCTCAATCGCGCACCATCACTGGCGGCGGCATCGGTTGTTTTCCATTTCCGGATCAACCGAAATTTTCGGTCGATGGAGACATGGGATTTGTAGCCAAAGAATGGGATGGCAAGATCTGTTGCGGGGATCGTCCCATCCTCCTGCCGCTTTGCTTTCGTGAACTTCAGCGTCCACCGCGCATGCCTGTCCTTGTGGGACAGCTTTGACGGCTTGTCCTGCCAGTCCTGTGGGATCCGCCCTTCACGCAGATCCGCTTTCTCAGCATTTGTGTTGCGCTGCCTGGGAGCCGCGACCAGCGTT
>NZ_JAERLY010000004.1 GCF_018256155.1 Gluconobacter sp. Dm-62 | reverse complement strand
GTCCGGGAGGTAGGGTCGGGCTGTGGAAGATACGCCCGGTTCAGGCCCGTGCGCTGACCTCCTGCACCTGCCATCAACGCGGGAGAGGGGTCAAGGGTTCTCGGAGCGCGGGCCGCATACGACGGAATCCGTCCCGGGCTGTGTCATAAACCGCACAGTCTGGTGCGAATTTTCCTCATTTACGATCAGCTCAGGACGAGCGCGCCGGAATGCTTGGCCTTGTCTTCAGGTTCGACATGGATGTGGATGGAGGCACGGCCGAGTTCGGAGCGGATGGCGGCCTCGATCTGGTCGCAGATCTCATGGGCGTCATGAACCGTCAGCGCGCTCGGGACCACGAGGTGGAATTCCACGAAGGACAGCGCGCCCACCTTGCGGATGCGCAGGTCATGGGCTTCGAGGGCACCGGTGGCGCTCTCGGAGATGACGGCCTTGACTGCGTCCATCTGCTCCGGCGAGGGGGCTTCGTCCATCAGGCCGGACAGGGAGTGCTTCATCATGGAGAAGCCCGCGCGCATAACGTTGATCGCGACCAGTGCGGACAGCACGGCGTCGAGACGGTCCCATTTGAGCAACGGGATCAGCGAGACACCGATCACGAGCGCCACTGTGGCCCAGACGTCCGAGACGACGTGCTCGCCTGCCGCCTGAAGCGCCTGCGACGACTGCTTGCGCCCCACCGTGATCAGAATGCGGCCCCAGGCCAGATTGACCAGCCCGGCCAGCGCATTGAGCGCCACGCCATAGAAGGGCGCATTGACCGGCTCGGGATGGCGCCAGTCATGGATGGCGATGACCAGAATGCCGATGGCCGTAAGGACGACCAGAACGCCTTCGATAACGGCGGAAAGATATTCCGCCTTGCCGTGACCGTAGGGATGGTTGTCATCGGCGGGCAGGGCCGCGACGGACATGGCCCAGAGCATGCCGACGGCTGCGACGACATTCAGGATGGTCTCGATGGCATCTGAAAGCAGGGCTTCCGACCCTGAGACCAGATAGGCGGCATATTTGATGGCCAGCACCACCACACTCAACGCGATGGAGCCGCGGGCGACCTTGATGCGGGTGGATGTCATGACAGGTCCTCAGCAGCAGGGCTGGTGCGTGTCGCAGACCGAGGGCTGTGTTTCAAGCTGAAAAGTGGGATGGGCGATGTCAAAACGCGTCCGGACGAGGTCTGCTGCGCGTGCGATGACCAGATCCGTGCTGACGGGTTTCGTCGGATCGCAGACGAGATGGACGGTCAGCGCGGTCTCGGTCGTGCTCATGGCCCAGATGTGCAGATGATGCAGTCCGGACACGCCATCGAGCGACAGAAGGGCACTCTGCACGGCGTCAGGATCGATCCCCGCCGGCACCGCATCAAGCGCCAGATCCAGCGAGCTCCGCAGCAGAGACCATGTCCCGATCACGATGGAAACCGACACGATCAGGCTCATGATCGGATCGATGATCGTGTAGCCCGTGAACGAGATCAGCAGCCCGGCGATGACGACCGAAAATGCCATGACCGCATCGGCCGCCATGTGCAGGAAGGCACCCCGGATGTTGAGATCGCTGGACGCGCCTTTCATGAAGAGCAGGGCCGTCACGGCGTTGACGGCGATCCCAACCAGCGCGACCCAACTGATGATCTCGCCCTGCACGTTCTGGTGGGAAAACAGGCGCAGGACGGATTCCCAGACGATGCCGCCGGTCACGAGCAGCAGGATCATGGCGTTTGCGAGCGCGGAAAGGATCGTTGAGCGACGCAGGCCATAGGTGAAGCGGACGCTGGACGGACGTGTCGCCAGAACCTGCGCCAGCCAGGCCCCGGCGAGGCCGAGCACGTCGGACAGGTTGTGTCCGGCATCGGCCAGCAGGGAGACCGAGTGCGCCCAGACGCCCCACAGGGCCTCACCCGCCACATAGGCCGTGTTCAGGGTAATGCCGATGGCGAAGGCCATGCCGAAGCTGGCGGGGGCATGA
This sequence comes from Gluconobacter sp. Dm-62, assembly GCF_018256155.1. Taxonomy (GTDB): domain Bacteria; phylum Pseudomonadota; class Alphaproteobacteria; order Acetobacterales; family Acetobacteraceae; genus Gluconobacter. The sequence continues at coordinate 273,748 of NZ_JAERLY010000004.1, read as the reverse complement.
ACGTGATGGTGCCCGAATCCGAACCCATGACTGTGCCCGTCGCAATGATCGTGGTCATGGTCGCCATGATCGTGATCCGCATGGTCATGCGCGTGATGCTCATGGGGAACGGACGCATCATGATGATCGTGATCGCAGGCGCAGTCGTGATGGGGATCTGAGGTCATGGAGGCCAGTGCTGTGAGAATTGAAGCACGACCTTACTGCATGTCGCCCGACCATCCCATATCTATTGCCGAACCGTGCATGGCATGGTGTCGTGACTGATATGAACGGCAACGCTCCTGATGCGTCAGGAGCGTGAACACGAAGAAGGATAAAGAGACGATGGCTGAAAAGCGTATTCTCATGATCGCAGGTGATTTCGTGGAGGACTACGAAATCATGGTGCCGTTCCAGATGCTGCTTCTGGTCGGGCACAAGGTGGATGTGGTGTCACCGGGCAAGAAAGCCGGGGAACAGGTCGCCACGGCCATTCATGACTTCGAGGGCCATCAGACCTACACCGAAAAGCGCGGCCATAATTTCACGCTGAATGCGACCTATGCGGGCGTGACGGCCGATGCCTATGGCGCGCTGGTCATTCCGGGCGGACGTGCGCCAGAACAGCTCAGCACCGACGAGAGCGTGCTGGATCTGGTTCGGGCTTTTGTCGAGAGCGGCAAGCCGGTGGCGGCCGTGTGCCACGGCCCGCAGCTTCTGGCGGCCGCAGGTGTCATCAAGGGTAAGAAGATTTCGGCCTATCCGGCCTGTCGTGCAGAAGTGCTGCTCGCCGGTGCCGAGTACCAGTCCGTTCCGATGGATGGGGCGGTGACGGACGGGCAGTTCGTGACGGGCCCGGCATGGCCTGCGCATCCGGCCTGGATCGGGCAGTTCCTCAAGGTGCTGGGCACGCAGATCACGCCGTAAGGGATTTGCGCCCGGCGTTCACAACACTGTGGCGAAACGCGGCCTGAAATCGTAGAGAGGAAGCATGACGACTTCCTCTCCTTCTCCCGACCCTCAGTCCAAGCGACGCACCGGCAGTTTCGGCCGTGCGGAAGGCTTTATGGAGCGTGCATTCTTTGCCACGCGCTGGATCGCCGCGCCGCTCTATTTCGGCCTGACGGTCGGGCTGCTGCTGGTGGCGTTCAAGTTCTTCCAGCAGCTTATCGGGCTGGTGCTGAAGGCGACGGGTCTGGATTTTGACGACGTGTTCGTTGGCGTGCTGGACCTGATTGATCTGGTCCTGCTGGCCAATCTGTTGCTGATTGTCATGTTCTCGGGCTACGAAAACTTCGTCTCGCGCCTCGATATCCGCACGCATGAAGATTATCCGAGCTGGATCGGCCATGTCACGTTCGGGGACATCAAGATCAAGCTGATGGCCTCGATCGTGGCGATGTCCGCGATCCATGTGCTGGCGGACTTCATCCGGGTAGACGAGACCTCGACGCGCGCTCTGGAATGGAGCGTGGGCATTCATCTCGCCTTCGTCGTCTCCGGTGTGCTGATGGCCATCATGGACCGGATCATGGAAGGCTCGCCCGACACGCATCACGCTGATCCAGCCCCGCCCGTCTCCAAAGCAGCAGACACGTCAGGGGACGGACACCACTGATGATTCGTATTACCGAACTGCGCCTGCCGCTGGGTCATCCTGCGGAGGCGCTGCGCGAAGCCGTGCGTGCACGTCTGAACATTGCTTCTGAAGACCTGAAAAGCCTGAGCGTGGCGCGTCGCGGGTATGATGCCCGCAAGCGCGGCCATATCGTGATGGTCTATAATGTGGATTGTGATGTTGCGGATGAGGATGCGGTTCTCGCGGCTCATGCGCAGGACCAGCATATGCGTCCGACACCGGACACGACCTATCATCTGCCTGAAGCGACGCTGCTGGAGGGGATGTCACGCCCTGTTGTGATCGGGGCCGGACCCTGCGGGATCATGGCGGCGCTCACGTTGGCGCAGGCTGGTCTGAAACCCATCATCATCGAGCGCGGCAAGGACGTGAAAGCGCGGACGGTCGATACGTTTGCCCTGTGGCGCAAATCCGTCCTGACGCCTGAGAGCAATGTGCAGTTCGGCGAAGGCGGGGCCGGGACCTTCTCGGATGGGAAGCTCTATTCCGGCGTGTCGGACTCCCGGCATCTGGGACGACATGTTCTGGAAGAGTTTGTGCGGGCCGGGGCTCCGGAAGAAATCCTGACCATCTCCAAGCCGCATATCGGGACGTTCCGTCTGGTCACGATGGTCATGTTTATCCGGGCCGAAATCGAGCGTCTTGGGGGCGAGTACCGCTTTGAGACCCGCGTTGAGGGTTTTGAGATGGAAGGCGAGGGTACAGAGCGCCGTCTAAGCGGCCTGCGCCTATCCAATGGTGAAACGCTGCCAGCAGAACGTGTCATTCTGGCCGTCGGGCACTCGGCGCGCGATACGTTTGAAATGCTGCGTGAAGCGCAGGTGGAAATGGACGCCAAGCCGTTCTCCATCGGCGTACGGATCGAGCATCCGCAATCGGTGATCGATGTGGCCCGTTTCGGGGCCAGCGCCGGGCACGAGATGCTGGGGGCGGCGGACTACAAGCTCGTTCATCACGCGTCGAATGGCCGGGCGGTCTATTCGTTCTGCATGTGCCCGGGAGGGCAGGTCGTGGCGGCCACATCCGAGGAAGGGCAGGTCGTCACCAACGGAATGAGCCAGTATTCGCGCGCCGAGCGCAATGCCAATAGTGGCATCGTTGTTGAGGTGAAGCCTGAACTGGATTTCCCGGACGACGTATTGGGGGGCATGGCTTTTCAGCGGATATGGGAAAAAGCGGCATTCGTCGCTGGGGGCAGCAACTATAATGCACCGGCCCAGCGGGTTGGGGATTTCTTGGCAGGGCGTCCGTCTACATCGCTGGGTGAGGTCGTGCCGTCCTATCAGCCGGGTGTGACGCCGACGGATCTGACGCAGTGTCTGCCGGCTTTCGTAACGGATGCCATCCGCGAGGCCCTGCCGCAGTTCGAACGCAAGCTGCGTGGGTTCTCCATGGAAGACGCGGTCATGACGGGTGTGGAGACGCGGACGTCGTCTCCCATCCGTCTGCGCCGGGACCGTGACGGCCAGAGCCCGACGCTGCGTGGCCTGTTCCCGGCGGGTGAGGGCGCAGGATATGCGGGGGGCATCCTCTCCGCCGGGATCGATGGCATCCGGGCGGCGGAGTGGCTGGCGGCCTCTCTTTAAGAGGCCGTCTCGTCACCTTCCATATGCTCGCCCGGAAGTTCTTTCGGACGGATGAGGGCAATGGCACCCGTCACCAGACTGGTGCCCAGAACGAAAATCTCGGCAGACAGCGGCAGGGTCAGGATGGTCGGGCCGAACATGGGCACGAGCTTCTGCGCCATGCCCTGTCCGATGGAGCCCAAGGCATAGCCCAGTCCCATGCCGAAGCTTCGGGTGTCGGACGGGAAGCGCTGTGCCAGATAATGCGGGACAAGTGCGAAAATCCCTGAGGCCGCAGCGCCCATGACGAAGGCCGCGGCCAGAAGCATGTTCCAGCCGGGCGCGCTCAGGAACGGCCATATCGTCAGCATCACGACGACCAGCGCGCTCAGCATCACGCGGACTTCCCCGAAACGCTCCGCCAGCCAGCCGCAGAAAACCTTCCCGCCAAACGATCCGAGGCAGTAGAGCGTGACGGGCCAGAAGACCGCCTGCTGCGTCAGATGGTGGCTGCCGCGCAGGATCGTCGGGTAGTAGGTGTAGATCGCGGCCTTCTGGAATTCGAGAAAGCTCATGAAGGCGATGGCCTGAAAGGCCGCGCCCGTCAGGCGGAATTTCGGACGCAGCTGTGGCGGCACATGTTCCTTCTGTCCCTGCGCCAGACGCGATTCGCGATTGCGAAGCCAGACGGGGCTCTCAGGCACGCCGATCCGGATGAACAGGGCGAGAGCCGCGGGTGCGAGGCCGATGAAGAACAGCACGCGCCATCCATAATGCGGCAGGATCAGCGCCTGCACCCCAGCCGCGACAAAATAGCCGACTTCATAGCCCGACATCATGAGTGCGGAGGCCATGGGGCGTGTCCAGGCGGGCACGCTTTCCATCAGAAGAGCGGCCGAAGCGGTCCATTCACCGCCAAAGCCGATTCCGAACATGAACTGCACGGCCATGAGCACATAAAAGTGATGGGAGAGGCCGGTTAGCGCGGAAAAGACCGCAAACCACACCACGCCGAGCATGAAAGCAGGCTTGCGGCCATAGCGGTCAGCAAGCCATCCCCAGCCGGTATTGCCGACTGCGCGTCCGATGGACTGCCCCATCAGCACAGCCCCCAGATCAGCGATCGTGCATCCGAAATCGTGAGCGATGTCGGGGAGGGTGAACATAAGGGTCGTCTGGTCAAAGGCGTCCAGAAACCAACCCAGAAAAGACGCAAAAGTGACCTGCCAGTAGGGCAGGAGGGCATGTAGCGAGCCTTTGGAAGAGGAAGGTACGGCGGAGCGGGTCGTGGCATCCGTCATGCAGAATGGTCCTGTCCCGGCAGCGGAGAGAACCCGCGCCGAAGGGGTGTCACAGGCCCGGAAGAACGTCCGGACGGGAAACCGTAACAGCTTTGTCCGGATTGATCGAACGAAGAGTTTGGAGTGGTCAGACCGGTGTGGAGGACTGGATAGGCGGTACGGGTATGCAAGGGTGTTTCATGTTCAAATCGCACGACAAACCCCCGCGGCATTAAGGAAAAATTAGGCTGTTGAGCGGCATTGTCCCGGACATGAAGAACGGAGGTGTCCGCATTGGATGATCTAGGACAGGGAGCGACTTCGGTGCCGGCAGCCCCTCAGGACCTGCATGCCGGCCGGACAGTCATGGCAGATGGACTGTCCGAACTGCCAACAGGCAAAACCGGCCATGCCTTACCCATGACTGCGTCCAGCGCAGGAATGTTTGCCACGACGTTGCGAAGCCGAAGGGCGCGCCAGAAAAGTGCGCTTCCCCCTTTGCGATGGCTGCCGCGTTTCGTGGTTGGGCGCAGCGGAACGGACAAGGTGATCGGGGCGCAGGTGGATATGAGCCAGCTCTGGCTCTCAGTTCCACGGCGGACACTGCGCAAGAGCCGGCGCAAAAGTCTTGGCCAGCAGCAGCGGGAGTTTGATTCGGATCTGCTGGGAAACGCTTGCTCGCAGGCTGCGACGTGGCCAGACGGCATGCGTCTCATGGTTTCCCTGGAAGATGATCAGGCCCCCGACGGAGACTTCAATGGACGGCTGAATGCTGTTCTGAAGGAAAGTGGATTTCCGGTCAGTCGGCTTGATCTCGTGTTCCAGGAAAGTGGCCTGGCACAGGACGACAAGGAGACCTGTTACACGCTCTCTGCATTGCGCGATCAGGGATGTCAGATTTTTCTTGGTGGATTTGGTAGCGCTCCTTCCAGCCTGAGTCTGCTGAGAGAACGTGCTGTAGGAGGATTGCTGGATGGTGTTCAGTTTGACGCTTCCCTGCTCGCGCCTTCGGGCATGACCTGGCAACAGTCAGGAGATCCCCCGCTGCTGGATGAAAAGGCCATTGGCTTTTACAGGGCCGCTCTGGAAGCCGTGAAAGCGCTGGGTCTTAAGGTTCGCGGTGTGGGCGTGGACCTTCCCGACCTTCTTGCGTTTGTGCAAAAAGTTGGGTGTGTCGAAGCGTCAGGTACAGTTCTTGCTGCACCTGAGACGACAGCCCAGATCAGCGAACGTTTCGAGGAAACTGCGGGGCGGCCGCGTCGTCGACGCATGGCAAGAACGGCGGAGGGGCTCTGAGGAGACCTTCATAGCTATTCAAGGGGCAGGACACGGCCTGCCCCTCTCGACACAGGATACGGGCGTTCAGTTGATCTTGCACTGATAACTGAAAAGGCGTTCCGGATTTTCCCGAAGCATTGATGCAAGCATCGGGAGAACCTCAGTCAGTGCAGTTTCCACGGCTTCGGGAGATTGGCCGGTCTGGTCACAGATAAAATTCAGCCGCCTCTCTCCCATAAGATCCTCGACCTGTTCCGGTGAAAGCGGCATGGAGGGAGGATTGCGGATTTCACTGATCGTTGTGGCGAGCTGACAGTCATCCTTCATCATCTTGATGGTGACTTCCGTAAGCCCTGATCGATCCGTGCTCGCACCGCTCAGCCAGTCACCGAAACGGGTGAAAATGGATGTTGCAGCCTGGGCTTCGGTCTGGCCCTTGCCGGATACCGGGGACTTGGTTGTGAACGTGTTCTGGATGGTCATTTTCAGGCTCCCTCTGTGAGGAGAAAACGGGCCTTTGCCGGGCTGGTGGCCCTTCATCCACAACGCCGGTTCCGGACCAAAGCTGCCGGAACGTGGCAACACCTTTCTGTGTGGTTTGTCACAGGAGTTCCGGGTGTTGTCACAATTCCGATCATGGTTCGTGTCAGCTCAGTGCAGTACTTTCCACGAGAACGATTTCCGCATCTTCCAGCGCGGTAATCGTGAAGCTCTCTACGTCATGGAGCGCTGCACCGTCTCTGTGCCCGACAGTCCGTCCGTCGATTTGCACGCTGCCGGTGGCGGGGACCAGATAGGAAAACATGCTGCGATCCGTCTCATAGGTCAGTGTTTCTCCGGCCTTGAGGGTCGCTCCGAGCACCCGTCCGCGGGTTCGGATGAGCAGGGCGTTGTCTTCGGGGAAACCGGATGCGAGGGGCACGAACCGCCCATTGCGCTCATGGCGCGGGAAAGGGCGTGTACCCCAGGACGGCGTGCCTCCTGTCGCGTCCGGGATCAGCCAGATCTGAAACAGGGTTGTGGCCTCGTCATCCCGGTTGAATTCGGAATGGATGATGCCACTTCCGGCTGACATGACCTGCACATCGCCTGCTTCGGTTCGGCCGCGATTACCCAGACTGTCTTCATGCGTAATGGCACCGGTGCGGACATAGGTTATGATTTCCATGTCGCGATGCGGATGCGCGCCAAAGCCATTATGGGGGGCGATCCGGTCATCATTCCAGACGCGCAGGCGCCCCCAGTGCATGCGGTTGCGGTTGTGATAATCCGAAAAAGAGAAGTGATAACGGGCGTCGAGCCAGCCATGGTCGGCGTGACCGAGGGTCGCAAAGGGTCTGATGTCCAGCATGGAACCATGCTCCTGAGTTGATGTCTTGGCAGAGATAATGGGGTATGGAAGTTATGAAGAAAACGGAAAGGATGGAAATGTGAAGTTTCCAGAAACGGCATGACCGGGCTGCCCGATCTTGAAGGCTGGGCCGTTTTTGCGCGGGTCGCAGAAAGCGGATCCTTTGCCGCTGCCGCACGCTCTCTCGGTCTGGCGGCCCCGACTGTTTCCAAGGTTATGGGACGTCTTGAGCATCGGCTCGGGACAACGCTGTTTCAGAGAAGTGCGCGTCATCTCTCGCTGACAGCCGAAGGTACCGAATGTCTTGAGCGTGCCCGGCGGATCCTGTCAGAAGGTGAAGGGCTGGAAGCCGAGCTGCGTGAGGGGACCGCGACGCCGCGTGGTTTGATCCGGCTTGCGGCTCCAATGACATTCGGCCGGGAGATACTCGGCCCGGCTTTGCCCGGATTTCTGAAGCGTTATCCCGACATTACGCTGGAAATGGATCTGGATGACGGTGTGGTGGATCTGCTGGGCGGCCGTTTCGAGGCGGCGGTCCGGATCACGTCTGGTCTGCTGCGGCCGGCGGTGCCCGGACAGGCATTTCTGCTGTGCCGGTCTGTGACGCGGCTAGTATGTTCGGAGCAGTTTCGTCAGGGGCTGACGCATATCGATAGTCCTGAAGACCTGACGGGGCAGCCCGGGCTGCTTTATGCCAATGCATCCGTGCCGGATTTTTTTCGTCTGAAACACGAAGATGGACGTCAGACTGCTGTCAGGCTGAAGGGGCTTGTGAACGCCAATAGTGGAGATATGCTCCTGCCTGCTATTCGCGCGGGTCTGGGAATTGCACTGCTGCCCGATTTCATGCTCCGTCCGGACCTGGAGAGTGGACAGGTGGTGGAAGTGCTGCCGGGATGGACGGGGACTGATCTGTCGGTCTGGTTCATTGTCACGGGATGCGGGGCAACGCGGACGCAGATGTCGGCACGGCTGCGGGTTCTGCTGGCGTATCTGGAGAGAGTGCTTGGCGAGATCGTGTCACAGGATTACAGTGCCGCGCAGGAGAAAACGCGATGAACTATGATGCGATGTTTCAGTCCGCTCTTGACGGTCTGCATGCGGATGGCAGCTACCGTTACTTTGCGGATCTGGAGCGCCGGGCCGGAAATTTCCCCAGGGCATTCCATCATGGCCTGGGCCGTGATGTCACGGTCTGGTGCTCCAACGACTATCTCGGCATGGGGCAGCACCCCGAAGTTCTGACCGCCATGCACGCAGCACTGGACGAGACAGGTGCCGGGGCAGGTGGAACCCGCAATATTTCAGGCACCAACCACTATCATGTGGAACTGGAAAAGGAGCTCGCTTCCTTGCATGGCAAGGAAAGCGCGCTGCTTTTCAATTCCGGTTACCTGTCGAACTGGGTGACGCTTGGGACGATCGCAGGGCGTCTGCGCAACTGCGTTGTGCTCTCCGACGAGCTCAATCATGCGTCCATGATCGAGGGTATCCGTCACTCCCGCGCCGAGAAGCAGATCTTCCGTCATAATGATGTCGAGGATCTGGAGCGTCGTCTGAAGGAGCTTCCGGCGGATGTTCCGAAGATCATCGCTTTCGAGTCTGTCTATTCGATGGACGGTGATATCGCACCGATTGAAGCGTTCTGTGATCTGGCCGACAAATATGGTGCCATGACCTATCTTGATGAGGTTCATGCAGTCGGCATGTATGGGGATCATGGTGCAGGGGTGGCTGAGAAGCTGGGCCTGTCCCATCGTCTGACGGTCATCGAGGGCACGCTGGGCAAGGGGTATGGCGTTGTGGGTGGCTATATTGCTGCATCCACTGCGCTGTGCGATTTTGTCCGGTCTTTCGGTTCCGGGTTTATCTTCTCAACGGCCCTTCCGCCGATGATTGCAGCCGGCGCTCTGGCCAGCGTGCGTTATCTGCGCAACAGCAGTGCCGAGCGTGAGGGCCAGCAGCGGGCCGTGGCCTATCTGCGTCAGGCTCTGGACAAGGCCGGTCTTCCGCATGTCATGAACCCGAGCCATATCGTTCCGGTCATGGTGGGCGAGGCTGAACTGTGCCGCAGCCTGTCGGATGAACTGCTGAACCGCTTCGGTAATTACATCCAACCGATCAACTTCCCGACTGTCCCGCGTGGCACGGAGCGTCTGCGCATTACGCCGACACCTCTGCACACGAACGAGATGATCGACGAACTGGTCGAAGCTCTGGCAACGTTGTGGCAGGAGCGTCAGCTCAAGACGTCGAAATCCGTCGCTGCCTGAGCGGCCGGGAAGGTTCGACAGCGGTCTTCCCGGATTGTTTCTGGTGATCGCGCAAAAAAAAGGCAGACCTTTTCAGGGTCTGCCTTTTTTCATGTCAGCTCAATGGCTCAGGCTGCAACCTGCGCCTCAGCCTCTACGTTCTGTGAAAGGATCTGAACGCTGAGAATGCCCCCGGACGTCTTCAGTGTGCGGCCAAGTTCCAGACGCGCATTGCCGCCTGTCCAACGGGCATGGCTGCTTTCAATGCTCCACCAGCCATCGGCGTAGGGGTCTGAAAGGTGGCTGGAGAGATGGTGGGTCTGCTCTCCGCTCCAGATCGTAGCGTTGCCGACAAGAACGCCGAGTGTCCGGCGGTCGTCAACGAACGGACCGATCTGGTCAGCCGGACGGGCTGCCGGACTGAGAATGCGGACGCTCTGGCAGCCTTCGGGAAGCATGAAGACGAACTGTTCGCCACTGACCCGGATGGGGCGCAGAGCCGTACCATCTTCCAGAACAAGGTGAGTCTCGTTTGCATTGCCTGTCGACGGGCTGCTTTTTGGCTGGGCGTAGCCAAGCATTTTCGCACGCAGTGCAAGCGCAGCGAACAGCGGCTCGACATGGGACCGGTCCGTGATCAGCGGTACCGCAGCGTCCTGTTCCCAGCTCAGGGCATGAAGGCGGGCGACCTGGCTGTCCTGTATCAGGGCATCAGAGCGATGACCGACATCCATGAAGCTCTCAGACAGCGCACCGTTCGCCACCAGAACCGAATGCTGTTCAGTCTCAACATGGTAGTAATCGTATGAAGTGATGGAGTGGTCATAGGCAATCGTCATGCCGTTGACGAGCATCCGGACTGGAACGAAGCTGTTTTCGAGCATCATGCAGTGCTCGGGTGTCACCAGCAGGTCACGGCTAGGAATGCCGTCGGCCAGAGCGCCGGCGCGGATGCGGACGGGCACGGCGTCCAGATCTGCATGACCGGTGGACCCGGTTGATGCATGGGCGTGACCAACGCGCAGGATCGTCTGGATGCGCGTTGCGCCGTCTTCGCAAACCGTGACCTGATCGCCAGCCGCGAGGGTCTCGATGGCGCGTTCGCCCTCGGGCGTCAGGATCATCGTTCCGGCAAGATAGCAGATCAGCCCGTTGGAGCCGGTTGCACCGCTGACGACGCTCCAGCTTCCGTCGGCGTTCGTGACGATCTTCGGAGTTCCGGGGCCCGAGTTTGGACCAAAAGAGACTTTCGTAAGCGTAATGTTGTTGCCAGCCGGGCTGCTGACGATTGTCAGGGTATAGGTCCCGTTACCGTTATCCGTGAAAGCAGCGCTTACGGGTTTGTACTGACCGCTCTGGACCGTGATGACGGAAGCGGAATCATATCCCGTAATCGGTGTCGTGACCGTCTGCTGGTAATCCGCAAAAACAAGCTGGCTGTGGGCACCGTTTACGGCGTCGCGGCCAAACACGATCTTGCCGCCTGCCGTCGCATTATTCACGTACAGCGAAGCCCCGTTCTGCAGGACCGTCGTCAGGGATGAGCCCATCTGGAACTGCGCGTTCGCGCTTCCCAGCGTGGTTCCGTCCAGGATCAGGGTCCCAGTGCCGCTAACACTGCGGCTGTTGATCGAGATGGTCGGATTGCCGCTGATCTGCAGGGTGCCGTTGACGGACGTGTTGCCGCCAAGGTCCACGGCGTTGGACGTTGCGATGTTCATCGTCCCGCCCTGATTGACCGTCAGCTGGTTGGTTTTGAAAACCGTGGCGGTGGCATCGGAGGTCGTGGCCGTAACATTGAGGGTCGCATTGGAGCTGACCGTCAGTGTACCGATCTGCGTTGCGCTTGCCTGTGAGTCATTGATCGTGACCGCTGTCTTCCCATCGGAAGTGCCCGCCACAACGTCGTCATATCCAACGTTCTGGGGAACCGTGTTCTTGCTCCAGTTTGCCGCGGTGAACCAGTCACCGGTTGCGCCGCCAACCCAGTAGTTTGTCATTTCTTGAAATCCTGATGAGGTCAGGGGCCATTCCACCGGGGACGGGGGAGGTGTTCCACAACCTGATGTGCTGTCTCAGCTGAGAGTTAATTATTAGATAACTCTGGTGCAAGAACATTCCGGTTTTAAAAATGGAAACATCAATGACACATTATTAATCCCATTCTTTTCAATGGCTTGAAAAGATGTCTGGCACATTACTGGCGGTCTGATTCGGATCGAATCCGGATCTTTTTTGGCGAAGGCAACGCTCTGCGGTTCCAGGAAAAAGCGGGGAGCGGGTTGCCTGACAATAGTCTTCCGCCCATCATGCTGCGATGGCATCACAGGAAAAATCAGTTCCCTTCCGTAAGAATCGGAAAGTAACGAAGCTGTCCCAGAGACTGGGTGTTTCGGGGGCGGCCTGTGTTCTTGATGTCATGCTCAATGACCGTCCAGCGCTTGTCCGGGACAGTGCGGCGTTTATTGTGTTTCTAGAAAGAATTCTCAAGGCGCGTGATGTCGATGCCGCATTGGTCTGGGCGGAAATCGATGAGCGCATCCGGCTTGCAGACGAGTTGCGTGCCAGTGGCATCCGTCCCTACAAGGGGGGCCGTTTTCGCTCCACGAAGCTGCCGTGACATGCCGCCCTTGCCAGACCTGTCTCATATTACGTTAGCCGATCTGAGCCGCCTCGACATTGTCGCCCTGATGATCATGGGGCTTTCGGCATTGTGGGGGCTGACCCGCGGTTTCGCGACCGAACTGGCCGGGCTTCTGGCCTGGGTTGGCGCGATCGTCCTGACATACCGGTTCCACGGGTTGCTCGAGCCGTATCTGGAGCCCTACCTGCATCAGAGTGCGCTTGCGGGCAGTGCCAGCACGGCGATTCTGTTTGTTATCGTTCTGCTCGTATTCACCATGCTGGGTGCACGGGTTGGCGCAGCGGCCCGTGGCGTCCTGTTTGGGGGCGTGGATCGTATTCTGGGTGCCGTCTTCGGTCTGGCGCGCGGTTATGTGGCGCTGATCGTACTTTATCTGCTGGCGGGCTCTTTTTTCGGCTCCTGGATGACCTATGTGATGCAGGGAAGCCTCATCGGCCCGTACATTGCCGCTGGAGCCACTCATCTGACAGGTTATCTGCCTCATTTCCTGCAACCGCATCTTGCGTCTCCGTTCACAAGCGGCCATGAGGCGTCCTTGTGAAACCAGTCCGGAAAGGCCGCGCCGCATGACCCAGTCCGACAGTCTCAACCGCCCCTATGAAGAATGCGGGGTTTTTGGCGTCTGGGGTGTGCCTGATGCGTCCGCCCTGACGGCTCTGGGGCTGCATGCCCTGCAGCATCGTGGCCAGGAAGCCGCCGGTATCGTCAGCTTCGATGGCGAACGGTTCCACCAGCACAAGGGTCTGGGGCTGGTTGGCGACGTGTTCGGCGACAGCCGCGTTATGGCGACGCTGCCCGGCACAGTGGCCATCGGTCACAACCGCTATGCCACGACGGGCGGGACCCATGTCCGCAACGTGCAGCCGCTTTATGCCGATTACGAGTTTGGCGGCCTGGCCGTGGCGCATAACGGCAACCTGACCAACTCCGCGACGCTCAAGCAGGCGCTGGTCAAGCGTGGATGCATTTTCCATTCCTCGACGGATACGGAAGTCTTCATCCATCTGATCGCGATTTCGCTCTACACGACCGTGCTCGATCGCTTCATTGATGCCGTCAAGCAGGTGAAGGGTGCATACTCGCTCATTACGCTGACTCCGGATGACGGGCTGATCGGTATGCGGGACCCGCTGGGGGTGCGTCCGCTCGTGCTCGGCCGGATGCCGGGTTATGAGCAGGGCAATGGGGGCTGGGTTCTGGCCAGTGAGACCTGTGCGCTGGATATCATCGGGGCAGATTATGTCCGCGATATCGAACCGGGCGAAATCGTTGTCATCAATAACGACGGGCTGCGCTCGCTGCGTCCTTTCGGGGATCAGGGCGGCCGGTTCTGCGTCTTCGAATACATCTATTTTGCGCGGCCTGATTCCGTGCTCGAAGGTCAGCCGGTCTATGAGGCGCGGCGGCAGATCGGTTGCGAACTGGCGCGGGAAAGTGCGGTTGAGGCCGATGTTGTCGTGCCGGTGCCGGATTCCGGTGTGCCATCGGCGATCGGCTATGCGGCTGAGAGCGGCATTCCGTTCGAGCTTGGCATTATCCGCAACCATTATGTGGGCCGGACCTTCATTGAGCCGACGGATCAGATCCGTAATCTCGGTGTGAAAATGAAGCACTCTGCCAACAGGCCCATTCTGGCGGGCAAGCGCGTCATTCTGGTGGATGACTCGATCGTTCGTGGCACGACGTCGCGCAAGATTGTGGACATGGTGCGCGCCGCCGGGGCGACGGAGGTACATATGCGCATCACGTCGCCCCCGACGAAGCATGCCTGCTTCTATGGGATCGACACCCCGGAAGAGAGCAAGCTGATGGCGGCGACGCATACGCTTGAGGAAATGGCACAGGCAATCGGGGCGGATAGTCTGGCTTTTGTCACCTTTGATGGGCTCTATCGGGCACTGGGTCATGCCAACCGGGCCGAGGGTGCACGCCGTTACTGTGATGCCTGCTTCACTGGGGATTACCCGATCGAGCTGGTGGACAAGGAAGGGAATCTGGTCGCTTAAGGCTGGATTTTCCAACAGAACATGAAAAAGGCGCCGGACTTCAGGTCTGGCGCCTTTTTCATGTCCGTGTGTCGGGGAGGTCAGGGATATGGGTAAGGCGTCTGGGACAGGGCAGCCTCGGTGTTGGCGTCAGCTTCCGAAGGCAGGATGGAATCCAGCGGAAGGGTCATGACGGCTTCCAGTCCCGGGGTTAGGGTGGTGTAGGTCAGTGTGCCGGTGAGACTGTTGACGATGGCGTTCATCATCCGGGTTCCAAAGCCCGTTCCCTTGAGCTGGGGCGTGCATTCCCCCTGGTCCGAGACCGTCAGGACCAGACGGTCGCTGGTCTGGGTGAGGCCAACATGCAGCGGGCCTGCCTTGCCGTCATAGGCATATTTGCTGGCATTGATGACGAGTTCGGTCAGGATCAGGCCAATGTCGATGGCGCGGTCTGCCGAAATCATGATCGGGAAAAGGGAAAGGTGCAGCTGTTCGTGCCAGTCTTCGCCCAGTGACGAGCACAGCTCTTCCATCAGTTCTTCAAGATAGCGACCAAGATCCACAACCCCGAAATGCTCGTCGCGGTAGAGGCGGCGATGTACGAGGCCGATGGCGGCGATGCGGTGCTGGGCTTCCGTCAGGGCTGTCGTGGTTTCCTCATTGGAGGCGCTGCGCGCCTGAAGCTTGAGGAAGGACGCGACCATCTGCAGTGAGTTCTGCACGCGGTGATTGACTTCCCTAATCAGGAAATCCTTCTGACGCAGCAGGTTTTCGCGCTCTTCCAGAGTGGCGGCCAGCGTTGCGTTGAGTTCGCGCATCTGCTGCGTCTGATAGTCCGCGATCAGGACGCGTCGCAGGCGCCGGGCGGCCTGTCTCTGCTCGCCGGTCCAGCGCATGCTGTGTCCGCAGATGGTCTGTTCCCAGGTCTTGAAAGAAGTGCGCGGACGCAGAACGCCGTCGCCGTCCGCATCGTCCTTGTGCGGATTGCCAGCCCACTCGATGGTCTGGATGATTTCGACACGGCTCCAGACAAGGCACATCGGTGTGCGGAACGGGAGCGTGATGGCCAGGATTCCGGCCGAGCGTTCCGGCCATTCGGCTGCGGGCGGGTAGTCCTTGCCGAGCATGGCGCTGGTGAAAATCCCACCGCTCGTGCCCATTCTCAACCAGTCATGCAGCTTGTGCAGGTTTTCCGTATCGGGAAGCACGTCGGTTGCAGAAATGCTTTCGCCGCTGATGACAGCAAAGCCGTTGCAAGGAAACAGGGCCTGTAACTCGCCCATGAAACTGCGGAGATTGCTCTCGATGGGATGGCGCACGTCGAAATGGGACGTGACGAACTCCATCGCATTGCGAAGGCGCAGGCGTTCCTGATAGGTGACCAGTTCTTCCTTGTTCCGCAACTGGCGGGACATGACGCCAGCCAATGTCCGGCAGGCCGCCCGAATATCCTCGGACAGGCGGCGTGGCGTGGCATTGTGGCAGGCGATCAGCCCCCACAGGACGCCATCCACGACCAGAGAGACGGAGGCTGAGGCCCGCGTTCCCATATTGGCCATGTACTGCAGATGGATCGGCGAGACGCTTCTGAGCTGGACGTCGCTGAGATTGATCCCGGCCAGCCCGGCCTCCGCTGGGCGGATGGGGGCGGCCTCGTAAGTGATGTCCGGGATGACGCGGATGCGGTTGCGCAGGTAAAGCGCCCTGGCCTGTGCGGGGATGTCGCTGGCCGGGAAATGATGGTTCATCAGGGACGGGAACGCGTCATTGCGGCTTTCCCCGACAACGCGACCGGTGCCGTCTTCCATGAAGCGATAGACCAGAACCCGGTCAAAACCCGTAAGGCGCTGGAAGATTGCGGCGCCCTGACGGCAGACGGAGACGGTATCGGGGCAGCGCTCGAAGCGGTCCGCCGTATTGTCGATTTCGCCGAAAATATCCCAGGTGAGGAGGTTGTGTGCCTCGACCGGTTCAAGTTCGACGAGGATATGCGTGTCCTGATCGTGGCGCAGGACGCTGAAAGTTTCGCCCTTCAGCCCCGCAATCCGCAGATCGGACAGGGACGGGCGTTTCTCGTCATGCAGACGGCCCGTCGGAACGTCCAGAACGCTCGACAGGGAGCGCCCCAGCCAGTTCGGGGTCAGGCGTCCTTCAATGTCTCCAGCGCCACCAAGGATCGTCAGGGTCGTGCTGTCGGCGACCAGCAGCAGCCCGTAAGGCTGGATGGCGTCGGGGCGGTGAATGGGTTCGCGGTCACAGGATGTCGTGACGGCATGGTCCAGCGAGTAGCTCGGTTCCGAGCTGGCGGTGCGCTGGACCGTCAAACGGCGGTCCGCCTGACAGAGGGAGAGACTGTCCGCAGGGCAGACTGTCTGCAATGCACAGGTGCAGATTGAAAGGCAGCAGACATGCAAGGCTCTCTGTTTGCGGAAGCCTCCCGCAGGTGGGAAGGCCCGGTCAGGGGAGGTCCAGAAATCATCCTGTCCATTATCTGTTCCTCCACTGGGACTGTCAATTTCTGCCGGTCAGCCTCAGGGCTGGCGACCGTCGGCCTGGATCCAGGATGCGACATCTGCGGAGAGGGCGTGGCGACTGGCCGGGCGGGTGTAGAGCATGTGGCCACCCTGATAGAGATGCAGCGACACGCGATCCGCCCCCACTGTCAGATGATCCTTCATCCAGCGTGCGGTCCCGAACGGGCAGGCCACGTCGTAATAGCCATTGGCCACAAAGACGCGCAGGCCGGGATCAAGCGCCAGAAGGCGGTTCAGAACCGGGATCTGGTGGATCGGTGAGGGACCGCCATCGCTCCACTTCCAGCTTCCGTTCACTTTGAGAGAAAGCAGGTCGTAGGTCAGGGGTGTCTTGAAGCCGAGGTCGTTTGCGGCATACCCCGAGAAAGCGTTGCCATAGGCGCGGCCGAAGCCGAACAGTGTCGGATCGGGGCTCTCGTCCAGACCATCGGCCGAGGGATCGGCGATGGACTGGGTGAAGTCGTACAGGCCGTACAGACGGCCATTGCGGGACATGATGTCATGCGAGCCGATAGCCGGGATGCCGTGCTGGCGGGCGATCACGTCCTGCGGCAGGCCGGTTCGCTGGGCGATCTCTGCATAGAGGGCCTGGCCTTCGGTTCCGGAGGGCAGCTTACCGGCGATCTTCGGCAGATAGGTGTTCAGGGACCACTGATAGGCGTCCTCGGCCGTCTTCTCCGTCACATTGGGACTCTGATGCGACGTGATCAGGCTCGGCATCATGAGAGCAGCGGAGAGCGGATTTTCGTCTGAATCCAGCAGGGGCATCTCAATGGCCGGGGAAATCATCACGATGCCGTTGAGCAGGATGCCCTGTTCCATCTGAAGCGCGTTTGCGACCTGGATGGAGCGGATGCCGCCATAGCTTTCGCCCACGAGATAATGGGGAGAGGCTTCACGTCCGTTTGCTGCCGTCCACAGGCCGATGGCCTTGGCGAAGGTGCTGGCGTCCTGCTTGACGCCGTAGAACTGGTCCCCGGCCTTCGCCGTATCGGTGGGGCGGGAATAGCCCGTGCCAACGGCGTCGATGAAGACCATGTCGGTGACGGGGAGCCAGCTGTCAGGGTTGTCACCCATTGTGGCGTGCGTGCCGTCCGTAGGGTCTTTGGCAGGCATGGTCAGGGCCTCGGGGCCAGCGGCACCGAGGTTCAGATAAGCTGTGGCTGCGCCAGGGCCGCCGTTGAAGAAATACGAAACCGGACGGGTACCGGCCGGAACACCGTCCTTTGTGTAGGACACGTAGAACATGCGGGCGGTTGGCTTGCCGTCTGTGCCGCGCAGGACGAGTGTGCCGGCATGGGCGGTGTAGGCGATGCCATTCAGATGATGCTGGGTAACAGAGTCAGCGGGGAGCAGGGCGGTCTCACCAGTGAAAGTATCGGCTGCCTTGCCGGCGTCCGTTTTGGGGGCATCGGCCGCCGCGGCCGTACAGACGGGGGACAGGAGCGTTAAAGCGAGCAGGGCTGCGCGGCGGGTCATCATCTGACGGGCGTCTCCGGGAAAAGGAACGGGAAGAGTTCGCCCTATCAGTCCTGACATGCAACGGCTACCGCTGCGGCATGAAGTTTTCGTCATGCAGCAGCAGTTTGCGATCAGAACGATGATCAGGCTTTGGGAGGCTTGATGTTCGGGCGCAGCATCAGGCTCGGATCAGCGTAACGGTCATACTCTTCCGATGTCATGAAGCCGAGTTCCAGCGCAGCTTTACGGGGGCTGAGCCCCTTTTCCATAGCATGATGCGCAACCTTCGAGGCGCGGTCATAGCCGATGGCGGGAGAGAGGGCCGTGACGAGCACCAGTGAGCGCTCCAGATCCTGTTTCAGCTTCTCGGTGTTGGCCTTCGTGCCTTCGACGAGGAAGCGGCGGAAGTTTTCCGAGCCATCATGCAGAAGGGTGATGCCCTGCATGATGTTGTGGATCATGAGCGGTTTGTAGACATTCATGTCCAGCATACCCGCTGCCCCGCCAAGGCCGACCGCGACATCGTTGCTCATGACCTGAAGGGCGAGCATGGCCAGCGCTTCCGCCTGCGTCGGGTTGATCTTGCCCGGCATAATGGAGGAGCCGGGTTCGTTTTCCGGCAGATGCAATTCGCCCAGACCGGCGCGGGGCCCGCAGGCGAGCAGGCGGATGTCATTGGCGATCTTGAACAGGCTGCCCGCCGTCGTGCGTAGCGCACCTGACAGATGCACCAGCGCGTCATGCGCGCCCTGAAGTGCGAACTTGTTCTCGCCAGCCTTGAAGCCAAGACCCGTCAGGTGGCCGATTTCCGCGCAGGCGCGGCGGTCGAAGCCTTCATCCGTGCTGACACCCGTGCCGAGGGCCGTACCACCGAGAGCAAGAGGGAACAGGCCATCGCGGGCCTGTTCCAGACGGGCGATATTGTCCGTCAGCATCCCGGCATAGCCGTGCCATTCCTGACCCAGCGTGATGGGGACGGCATCCTGAAGGTGCGTGCGGCCGACCTTGACCAGATCGCGCCATTCCTCGGCCTTGGCCGCCATGGCGTCGCGCAGGCGCGTCAGGGCGGGGATGAGGCTGCGATGCGTGCCGAGGACGGCCGCGATATGCATGGCGGTTGGGAAGTTGCAGTTGGTGGACTGCGACATGTTGACGTGATCGTTCGGATGCAGCGGCGTCTTGCTGCCGAGTGGATTGCCGGTGATCTGGCAGCCGCGGTTTGCGATCACTTCATTGACGTTCATATTGAACTGCGTGCCCGAACCCGTCATCCAGACATGAAGCGGGAACATCCGGTCATGCTCGCCCTGTGTGATCTCGTCACAGACGGTATGGATCAGGTCCGCACGCTCCTGAGACAGGCGACCGCTCGCGGCATTGGCCGTGGCGCAGGCGCGCTTCATGATCGCATAGGCCTCGATCATTTCACGCGGCATCAGTTCGCGGCCGATGCTGAAATATTTCAGGGAGCGCTGCGTCTGCGCGCCCCACAGCACATCGTCAGCGACGTCGATCGGGCCCATGCCATCGGTTTCGGTACGGCTCATTGTCTGTTTTCGGCTTTCCTGCGGGTGATCCGGCTCATTCCACGCGGGAAATTATCGCACAATCGCCGCAGGACAAAGGAAGACAGCCATAGAAAATCAGGATGTCGCCACAGGCCGCTGGGGGCTCAGGATTCTACGGTCTGGGCAACGGGGTGACGGCCATAGGTGTTGGTCAGGATCACGCCAGCCATCACGACCGCGCCGCCGATCAGGGTGCGCAGGGATGGGACCTCGCTGGTGAGGAAATAGGCCAGAACCATCGTGACGGGCGGCAGCAGGTAAAGCAGGGCCGCACCGCGTGAGGCGCCGAGATGCCCGATGACGAAGCCCCAGGCGGCATAGCCGAAAGCCGCCGGGAAAATGCCGAGTTCCAGCACGGCCGCCTGTCCCTGCCATGAGGCGTGGGAGAAGCTCGTGAGGCCCTGCGGCAGCCATGGGGTGAGGAAAATCGCGCCGGAAATCAGGACATAGGCGATGGTGGGAAGTGCCCCGTAGCGGCGGATCAGGCCTTTCTGAAGGATCGTGTAGAACGCCGCACAGACAGCCGCACCAAAGACCAGTGTCGCGCCCGATCCAAAGGAGAGGCCGCCGCTCTGTCCCTTTGCGATCAGCGCAACGCCACTGAAGCTCAGGATCGATCCGGCCCAGCCCCAGCGGGACATGCGCTCCCCGAGGAACACCATGGCCAGAAGCCCCGCCATCAGGGGGGCTGCGCTGATGAGAAGACTGGCTGCACCGGATGAGACGGTCATCTCGCCGCAGTTGAACAGCACATTATAGATGCTGATCCCGATGATGCCGCAGGCCAGGATTTGTGGAACATCCGCCAGTGCGGGACGCGTCGGGCGTTTCCACAGCAGCCATAGAGCCGCCATGACCGCCGCGACAGCATAGCGCAGTGCCGCCAGAGGCACGGGGGTAAGGTCATGCAGGGCAATCCGGACGACGGGATAGGCGCTCGCCCAGGACAGGATGGCCACGGCGACAAAGAACGGCAGAAAACGCCCGGAAGGATGTGTCATTCTCGCCCATTAGCAGGAATGTTCCGGGGGCGGGAAGAGTGTCGGACGCGGGTGAACCGGATTTGGTTCTGCCCTGCCTCCATGACGGTTATTTCAGCCAGCGGTCACCGCTGAAACGGTTGTGGGAAAAGAGGAAGCCGGCGACCAGCCCGATGGCCGCGAACATAATCGTCCAGAGCGAAATCGGGAGCAGCAGGGTCGAGATGGCGGCGAGCAGCACCATTCCCGCGAAGGCGCAGACAGCGGATTCGAGGAGGCGCGGGCCGTAATGACGCTCAGCGCCGCAATGGGGGCATTTTTCCGATGTCGGGCGCATGGGCTTGCGGCAGACGGGGCACAGCGCGATGGCGTTGGCTTCGGGTTTTCTCACTGACCGTTATTCTCCTGATGTTCGCCGACCGCGATACGCGCTTCCACGGCCATACGCCAGGGCGCATCGGCCGGTGCCGCTGCCAGGGCGCGGCGATAAAGGTCAAGGCTCTCACCAGAGATATGGCTGCCATCACGACTTTCAAGCTCGGCGAGGCGAATGGCAAGCTCGGGCTCGAAATGCGCACTCAGGGCGGCTTTCCAGTCGCGGATTGCATCATCCGTCAAACCGGATTTCGCTTCGACCTGTCCCAGCAGGAAATGCCCGGTCGCATAGGTCGGTGATCCGGCGGGGATGGTGGAGACTTCGGTTTGCAGCTTGTGGATCATCTGCAGGCCCTTTGCGTCCGGACCCCTCTGACGTCCGCTCAGAGGTTGGGGCGGCAGGGACGGGTGGCCGTTAACGATGTAAAGCGCGAAGGCCAGTACGGGGATGCCGATTCCCACGGCGGCGATCGGAAGGATGCGGCTGCGTTTCGCAG
This sequence comes from Gluconobacter sp. Dm-62, assembly GCF_018256155.1. GTDB lineage: Bacteria > Pseudomonadota > Alphaproteobacteria > Acetobacterales > Acetobacteraceae > Gluconobacter. Next base: position 252,357 of record NZ_JAERLY010000004.1, on the reverse strand, counting down.
GCTCAGCCGAGAGGTCCTCGACAGCGGCTTCCCCGTCCGTGGCCAGCAGGCGGCGCTGAACCTCCAGACGGGCCGCCTTGTATTCCTCGTCGTTGATAAGGGCGAGGGCGTGGTCGCGTTCCAGATCGCCGAGCTGTCCACGATACAGGGTAAGGGCGGAGTCACGCGCGTTCACACGCCGACGGAGGGTGCGCAGCCCCAGAAATGCGGGACACAGGGCCACCGCCGCGATTATCAGGATTCCCAACCAGAACAAAAAGTCTACTCCCGGCCCGACAGGGCATCCAGACGCGCGCGCTCGTCATCCGTGAGCGGCGCAGGCGTGACGACGGTGCGGCGTTTGGTCGCACGCCATGCAATGACAAGTCCGGCCACCAGCGCGAGCGCCGGCATCAGCCAGAGCAGGGCGGTGGACCATGAAAACTGTGGGGCTAGGCGGATGAATTCGCCGTAGCGTTCGGTCATCCAGTCCATGATCTGCTGATCGGATTTGCCAGCCGAAACCTGCTCTCGGACGACTTTGCGCAGATCGCGGGCAAGGGGCGCGCTGCTGTCCTCGATGCTCTCGTTCTGACAGACGAGGCAGCGCAGATGCGCGCCGATGGCCTCGGCCCGCTTTTCCTGCGCCGGGTTTGGCAGCATTTCGGACGGATCGTCCACGGCGAGAGCAACGCCCCCACCAATCAGGCCGGCGGCTAGGAGCAGAGCCGGAAAGCGTCTGGAGCGTGTCATAGTCCGGCCAGCCTCGGGCGGATTTCCGCTTCATAGATCTGGGGGTCGAGCGCGGCGCTGCCGTGCCAGATGATGCGTCCTCCCGGTGCGACCAGAAAGCTTTCAGGCACGCCGGTCACGCCCCAGTCGATGGCGACGCGGCCATGACGGTCGGAAGCGACGCGGGCATAAGGCGACCCGTCACGCTGGACGAAACCGGCGGCGTTTTCGGGCTTGTCCTCGTAGGCGATGCCCCAGATCGGCATGTTGCGCGAGATGGCGCGCAGGCCGGGCATTTCCGCCACGCAGGGGATGCACCATGAGGCGAAGAAATTGACCAGAACCGGGCGGTGCTGGGCTTTGAGTTCCGCATCGGTGAAGCCGTCGCCAAGGCCGGGAAGTCCCGGCATGGCGAAGCTCGGGATGGGTTTGCCGACATTGGGGTTCTTGATGGCGCGCGGGTCGAAGGCGCCGCTGCGCATGTCGCTCAGCATCCGCCAGAAACCGACGCCCAGAACGCCTGCGCCAATGATGGGGACGGCCGTGAGGATGCCGCGTCGGGTTGCGTTCATGTCCGTCTCTCCTCAGGCGCGGGCCATGTTGCGGGCGGCGGCACGCTTAGGCGCACCGATCCGCATCCGGCGGTCAGACAGCGAGAACGCGCCGCCGATGGCCATGACCAGCCCGCCGAGCCACATCCACGGCGCCAGTGGATTACGGTGGAGGCGCAGGACATAGGTCGTGTCTTTGCCCGTGCCGTGCCGGTCACCGATCACGCCGTACAGATCCGTGATGAAGTTTGTGTGGATGGCGACTTCGGTTGTGGTCTGGCTCTGTGTCGTGAAGTCGCGTTTTTCGGGGTGCAGGATGGTGACGAGCTTGCCGTTGTGGCGAATGGCGAGGTCGGCCTGCATGGCCTTGTAATTCGGGCCGATATAGTCGTGCACGTCGAGCAGGGTCCAGGCGTCTCCGCCCAGCGAGCGCGTCTCGCCGATATGGATTTCGACGATGGCGTGCTGGGCCTGCGACATGCCGCACAGGCCGAGCACGGTGATACCCGCGCCGATATGGGCGAGGGCTGCGCCCCAGCTTGAACGCGGCAGGTTCTTCATGCGCTCCCACACGCCCCGCGGGGAGGTGTGACCAATGCCGATCCGGCGCAGGACGTCGGAGGCGGAGGCCGCGATAACCCAGATGGCGAGTGCGCCGCAGGCGATGGGCATGATGCCGGACAGTCGCCAGAAGCACAGGACCACGCCGATGGCAGCGATTCCGGCCGCGGCATAGAGATGCGAGAATGTCCGGGCGAGCTGCGCGCGCTTCCAAGGCAGGGCGGTGCCGACGCCCATGGCGAGCAGGAGCGGCAGGGTCAGCGGGATCGTGGCGGCGTCGAAGAACGGCTTGCCGACGGAAATGGTGCGCCCGGCCAGAAGCTGCATGAAGGGCGGGTACATCGTGCCCGTCACGACGACGGCGCAGATCGAGCACAGCAGGATGTTGTTCAGGACCAGCGAGCCTTCACGCGAGATCGGCGAGAACAGGCCGGTCGAGGTGAGGGAGGGCGCGCGCCATGCGAACAGAGCGAGCGATCCGCCGATGACGATGGCGAGCAGGGCGAGGATGAACACGCCGCGGGCGGGATCGTTGGCAAAGGCATGGACCGAGTTCAGGATGCCCGAGCGGACGAGGAACGTACCCGACAGCGAGAACGAGAAGGTCGCGATGGCCAGCAGGACCGTCCAGATTTTCAGGCCTTCGCGCTTTTCCACGACGATGGCGGAATGCACGAGGGCCGTGCCCGTCAGCCAGGGAATGAGGGAGGCGTTTTCCACCGGATCCCAGAACCAGTAACCGCCCCAGCCCAGCACATAATAGGACCACCAGGAGCCGAGCGCGATGCCGCAGGTCAGGAAGCACCAGGCCGCGACGGCCCAGGGGCGGACCCAGCGGCCCCATGCGGCATCGACGCGGCCTTCGATCAGGGCGGCGACGGCGAAGGCGAAGGGGACGGCGAAACCGACATAGCCGGTGTAGAGAATGGGGGGATGGAAGGCGAGGCCCGGGTCCTGAAGGAGCGGGTTCATGCCCTGACCGTCCATGGGGGCGGGGAAAACCCGCTCGAACGGATCGGAAGTCAGGAGGCAGAACATCTGGAACCCGGCGGAAACGCCGCCGAGAATGGCCAGAACGCGCCCGCGCAGGATGTCTGGCAGGTTGCGGCCAAACAGCGAAACCGCACCACCGCAGGCTGCGAGGATCAGTGTCCAGAGCAGAACCGAGCCTTCATGGTTTCCCCAGACGCCCGTGATTTTATACAGGAGCGGCTTGGAGACAGCGGAGTTCGCCGCGACGTTCTGGACCGAGAAATCGTCGCCCACGGCGCACATGATGAGGCACAGGAACGAGTAGCCCAGCGCAATAAGCTGCGAAACGGCCAGATAGGGTGCGAGCCCCACGAGACGGGCATCGCGGCGGCTGGCGCCCCAGAGCGGGACAGCGAACTGCACGAGGGCGAGCACGCAGGCGAGGGCCAGGGCGAAATGGCCCTGTTCAGGTCCGAACATCAGGCGATCAGCCCCCTGCTTTCTTTGCGGTCATGGTGTCCCAGCTTGATGCGTCCGGAGCCTTGCCGAAGCGCGGGTCCCACTTGCCGGTGCGCTTGAGTTCGTCCGCGACTTCCTTGGGCATGTAGGTCTCGTCATGCTTGGCGAGGACTTCGCTGGCCGTGAAGCCGCCATCCTTCTGAACGGTGCCGAGGGCGACGACGCTCTGTCCTTCGCGGAACAGGTCGGGGAGGATGCCGGTGTAATGGACCTCGACCGCGGCCTGTCCGTCCGTCACCTGAAAGGCGTTCACGGGGGTGCCGTTTTCGTTGATGCGGTGCAGGCTGCCAGCCATGACCATGCCGCCGAGGCGGATGGGGCGGTCAGGCGACGGCGGACTGGCTTTCACCTGCGATGGTGCCATGAAGAAGACGATGTTGGACGAGAACGCACGCAAAGTCAGGGCGGCGGCGGAGCCGACACAGGCCAGACAGGCGATGACGATCCAGAGGCGACGGGTCTTGCGGGTCATGGGGCAGAACTTTCGCGACGGCGGGCATGGCCTTCAACGGCAGCCAGACGAGCCTTGGACTTCCGAAGGCGCAGGGCCGCGCCGACACCGAGGACGAGAGAGCAGCCCAGCGTCAGGGCATAGGAGGCCGCGATATAGGGCCAGTGGTTCGGGAGGTGCATCATGCTGCGTGGCTGTCCCTGCGGTCGAGGCGCGAACGGGCCAGAAGCTGGCGTGCGCGGCTTTCATGGATGGCGGCGCTGAGCCGGGTGAAGATGACGGCCGCGACGCCGAGTGTGAAGCCGATCGTGCAGATCAGCAGCGGCCAGAGCATCATCATGGACATGGTGGGCGCGCCGGTCAGGGTAATGCTGTCGGGCTGGTGCAGGGTGTTCCACCACTGGACGCTGAACTTGATGATCGGCAGGTCGATCACGCCGGCAAGCGCGAGGATCGCGGCGGCGCGCTGGCCGCGGGCGGGTTCATCGAAGGCGCGGATCAGGGCGATATGGCCCAGATACAGGAAGAACAGCACCAGCATCGAGGTCAGGCGTGCATCCCAGACCCACCATGTGCCCCACATCGGCTCGCCCCAGAGCGAACCCGTGATCAGGCACAGGGCAGCGGCGCAGGCGCCGACCGGGCCGATCTCGATGGCGGCGAGATCCGCCAGCGGATGACGCCAGACCAGCGAGAGAACGCCGCATGTTGCCAGGCCGAGGTAGCAGGACGATGCCAGCCAGGCCATCGGGACATGCACATACATGATGCGTACCGTGTCGCCCTGCTGCCAGTCAGCCGGGGCGATGAACAGGCCCCAGATGACGCCGACTGCCAGGAACAGGATCGCGCCGCTGGTCAGCCAGGGAAGCAGTGCGCGCGCCAGACGAAGGAACTGCCCCGGATTGGCATAGCGATGGAGCAGGTTGGGGGTAGGGCGCACTGGGACACGGACCTCGGCAGAGTGGCGACGCGGCGATTGGTTCCCCGCGAAAGGTTCCCCATTGAAATAGTCCGAAGCAATCATATTCGGAAGAGGCGCGTTGTCCCATTGTTCCGATCACTGTTATCACGTTTCACGGAAATGAGCGGCAAATGCCCCTATAAATGCCCTTTTGGCGGGAGTGAAACGTGGCTTTCTGGCTGGTGAAATCGGAACCCGAGGCGTTTTCGTGGGCACAGCAGGTCCATAATGGCGTCGAGCCGTGGACGGGAGTGCGCAACTATCAGGCGCGCAACAACCTCTCGGCCATGAAAAACGGCGATCTGGCGTTTTTCTACCATTCCGTCAGCGAAAAACGCATCGTTGGCGTGGTTGAAGTGGTGCGGGAGGCCTATCCGGACCCTACAGCGGAAGATCCGCGCTGGGTCTGTGTGGATGTAAAGGCAATGGGGGCTTTTGCCCGTCCGGTGAGTCTGGCCGACATCAAGGCTGATCCGGATCTGGCGGAAATGGCGCTGCTGAAACAGTCCAGACTGTCCGTGGCGCCGGTGACGGAGGCGGAGTTCCGTCACCTGACGCAGATCGGGGGCTGGACGCGTCCCTGAGAGACGCCGTCTTAGTGAATGGCGGAGGAGTCGCCGTTTACGAGCATGTTCGTCTGGCCATTGACCGGATGGCCAGCATAGCTCGTCGGGGAGTCTTCGTCTTCATAGGGTGACTGGACCGGGGCGTTGAACTTCACTGGCATGCCGAACAGCGTGAAATGGGACGGCAGGTTGTTGGTGCCGTTGGTCTTCTGCTGGGCGTTCGTGCCCGGCATGCCAACCGGAAGATGGGTGCGGACACGGTCGCTGTAGCTGGCGAGAGCTGCTTCCGAGTCTTCTACTTCCGTATAGCCGTGCGGTGGGGGCGGGGCGCCTTCGTCGGGCAGGGCAGCCTGTTGTGCAGGAGTTAGCGGCTTGGCCGGTGCGCCGACGATCTGGCCGGATGTCGGGCCCATCTGCGGCAGATTGGCCGTGCCATGCGCGGCATGATGATTGGTGTGTCCGGGAGCGGCAAATGCCGGAAAACCGGCCGGAACGAGGAGGCCGACTGCCAGTGGAGCAGACAGGATCCAGCGCGATAATGCGGTCATTGGTGTAATTCTCCTCACCCCGACGGTGGTCTCCCGGGTAGCCTCACGGAGCCGATATCCCCATGATGGCGTCATATTAGGATATGAAACCTGCTATCCGGTAAACGGTTTCGGGTCTTACGAACAGGAGTTTTGATCGTCATGACCGCAGTGAATGACACGCAGCTTCCAACCAGCGAATTCGCCTCGATGGCGCTGGACGGGGATTCCCTGGCCCAGCTTCAGTCGGTTCTCGAAAAGGTGGAGCAGGGCCGCGGGGTCCTCGTGCGTCTTGCAGACCTGATGGGCGGCGCCGTCGGACAGGCCACGCGACTCGGTATGCAGGGTCTGGGGCTGGCGCCGTCGGTGCAGGAGAAGTTCCACAAGACGGCGGAAATCGCCATTGAGCGTGCTTTCCGCGTTGCCGTTCTGGGGATCGATAATGACGCGCCGGCCCCCGTCCGTGATCCCTGGCGCGAGAATATGGGGCAGGCCGCTGTCGCCGTTTCTGGCGCGCTGGGTGGTTTTGGAGGAATCTTTGGTCTGGCGCCGGATGTTGGTTTCACGACACTGACCATCATGCGTGAGATTGCCCGTATTGCCCGCGAGGAAGGCGAGGATCTGCGCGACGAAGACACGCGCCGGGCCTGTCTCGAAGTTTTTGCCCTCCGCAGCTTTCCGGCGCGTCAGACCGATGATGAGAGTGAACTTGGGTTTTTCTCAGCGCGTGCGCTGCTGCGCGGTCGGCCTATCGTGATGCTGATGGCGGAAGTGGCGTCGCATTACGGGATCGGCCTGTCGCGCAAATTCGCATTGCAGATGGTGCCGGTGGCAGGCGCGCTGTGTGGGGCGTCGCTCAATGCGGCGTTCCTGGCGCATTACCGGGCGCTGGCGCGGGCGCATTTCACGATCCGCCGTCTGGAACGCACGCATGGGCTGGCCGTTAAGGAAGCCGCCGCCGACCTGCGTGCAGGGGGAGCGGGCACATCTGAAACATTTTCCTGATTTTCAGGATTTTCCGGGGAAAAGCCCATGCCGATCGATCTTGTCTGGCTTGGATGGACACTGGTGCTGGCGGTCGTCCAGCTTTTCCTGACCGCCGCCGCGTGCCGTCAGCAGGATGGTCTGCAATGGGCGAGCAGCAACCGCGACGGTGAGCCGCCCCGCTATACAGGGATGGCCGCGCGGCTGAAGCGCGCGCAGGCCAATCTGATGGAGACGCTGCCGATTTTCATCGGGGCGGTCCTGCTGGCCTGGGTCGCAGGTCGTTACAGCCCGCTGACGGGCTGGGGTGCCGGGATCTATTTTCTGGCACGGGCATTATATGTGCCGGCCTATGCCTTTGGCTGGGGACCGGTACGCAGTCTGATCTGGGGCGTGTCGATGGCCGGGCTTTTACTGGTGCTGATCAGTCTGCTGTAAAGGACGCCTCGGTCATGGACGGGGGTTCCACGCCTTCACGCATCATCCACAGGTCCACGAGGGCGGAGATGACAAGGCAGGTTGCACTGATCTCGGCCAGTACCAGCAGCAGCCCGTGAGCCTGGGGCATTACAAGACGCAGTGCGCCGAGAATGACGAGAATGATGGCATAAATGAAAGCAAGCGGCACTGGCGGTCTCCCTGACGGTGGGTCATCCTTATCATGCCTGCCATTGTTGCGGCCATGCTTTCCCGCAATGCTCCGGACCAGGATATGAGTAAAGACACTGCCATCATGGACGAGATAACACCGGAGCTTCTGCTTCAGGCCTATGCCGCGGGGATTTTTCCCATGGCGCCGGATGCAGAGAGCACGGAACTGACGTGGTATCTGCCTGAAGAGCGCGGGGTTATGCCGCTCAACGGGATGCATGTTCCAAAAAAGCTCATGCGACTGGTTCTGTCAGGTAAAATGACGGTCACGGCGGACCGGGCTTTCGACGATGTCATGCTGGCCTGTGCAGAGCCTGCACCGGGGCGGGAGACGACGTGGATCAGCGAACGGATCCGCAGTCTCTACGGTGCCCTGTACCGACAGGGGAATGCGCATTCCATCGAGGTGTGGGACGGCGAAAAGCTGGTGGGTGGCCTTTATGGGGTGTCCCTGCGCGGGGCTTTTTTCGGCGAGAGCATGTTTTCGCGCGAGCGCGATGCTTCTAAGGTGGCTCTGGTTCATCTTGTTGCAGGGTTGCGCAAGGGGCGGTACGCGCTGCTGGATACGCAATACACCACGCCCCATCTGACGGGGCTCGGCGGTATTGGTATTCCGGCGGTTGAGTATCAGTCCCTGCTTCATCAGGCGCTGACCGTGCGTGCGGTCTGGCCTGACGATTTCAGCCTTCAGGCCCTGCATGAGTCCATTGCGTCCCTGCGCGCAATATCTGGGCGCGCGCCTGCCGGAGATCCGCCATGACTGTTTTCGCCCTCCGCCCCGTATTTCTCTGTGCTGCACCGCTCGGGCTGCTGGCGGCAGGGTTGTATCTGGCGAACCCCGCCTGTGCGGACGATCATCCCCGCCTGACGCCTACGCGGGATGTTACGGTTGTCTATGAGCTGACCGCTCCGTCCAGTGCGGCCAAAGGTGGCACCAGTACCGTCAAGGTCGCGTTTTCGGGGGCGGGCGATCTGCTGCGGATCGATTCGCAGGATGGCAATGGTGTGACGATTCTTGATCGCCCTGCCCAGCAGGTTACGCTCGTGATGATGAAGCAGCAGGTCTATACGCGACTTCATCCCAGCCACGGCCTGCACAATCCGTTCATGCTCGATCTGGATATGCAATATACGCCCGCCGGTCATGAAACCGTGGCGGGTGTGGCGTGTGGACGCTGGACCATTCTGAGCAGTCACGGCAAGGCCAGTGCCTGCGTGACGGATGATGGCGTTATCCTGGATGAAAATGGCGTGGATGCAGACGGGGTCGAAGGCTCCATCAAGGCACTGTCGGTTTCTTATCAGGATATTCCAGCGTCCACGTTCGAGCCTCCGGCGGGATTCCATGTGCTGGAACCCAAAGCGCGTCCCGCCCATCAGAGCGAAGCGGGAAGTGCAACGCCATCTCCCGTGCCGGAAGCTCCAGGGAACGATACGAAGACGACGACGCCCGAGCCGCAGGCTCCCGATACCTCGGATTCCGACACTCCCGTGATTGGGGACAGGGACACTCCTGCTCCAGCCACGACGACGCCCGGTTCCGCAGCTCCCTTGCCGGGGCAACCCGCTCAGCCGGATACGACGCAGCCGTCGGTTCCTAACGATTCTTCGGGGGACGGATCGGTGTCTGCCCCGGATCAGCCGCCGAGTGGCCCTGCTGAGGGAAACCGGAAGTGAAAATGCGCTCGCTGTACGGCACGGGGGGAATAATCTGCCTGCTGATGGTGATGGGCTGTGGGGTTTCAGCGAAGGCCGATGTGCCTTCGATGCCTGTTCAGCAGCCGGTCGAGGCGCCTCTCGTCACGCCGTTGCATGACGCGGATATCGATTACCTCCTGACCGGCCCCTCCGGACAGCATCTGCACCAGCGTATGCGCTGGACGTCCGCGTTGTGGCGACAGCGGGTTGCGACGGAAGGTTCGGCAACGATCATGCTGACAGATTACCGCACCCATACCCTGATGGTGCTGGACAGCACGAATCGCACTGTGACCGTTACGTCTGCGCCGGGCGGGAGTTTCGCGACGCCAGGGACGCCAGCCGCCGGATTGTGGCGCAGGCTCGGGCAGGGGCGGATTGCGGGAGAAGCCTGCACGATCTGGGAAAGTGCGGATAGCGATCGTCATCCGACCACGTTCTGTTACACGGATGACGGGCTGATGCTGGGCGCGGTTCATGATGGAAAGCCGGTCGTTGAAGCGGTGTCCGTCAGCCGTGCTCCGCAGCCTGTCGAGATTTTCGATCCGCCGCCAGGCTATCACCGGGCCGATCCGTCGCACTGAAACTGACGGTCCCGGCTTGGGCAGACAGCTGTTACAATTCGTCCGGCTTCTGCCATGATTGGCGCCTCTTGCTGCCATTTTCAGCGGGCATGATCTTTCTCATGGACGGAAGAGTTCTCCTTCACGGAGCTTCCGATCCACGTGTTTTGAGGAGAAAGATGCCATGCGTCGCATCACACGTGCAGTTCTTATGGCCGCTCCCCTGCTGATCGGCTCTGCCATCGTTCCGAATGTGCTCGTGCCACAGGCACAGGCTCACTGGCATGATGGTGGCCGTGGCCCAGGTTACGGACCGGGATATGGATATGGCGGCCCACGCGGGGGCTGGCATGGTGGTTACCGCAATCACTCTGGTGCTGTTGTGGGCGGAATTCTTGGAGGTCTGGCTCTGGGAGCCGTGGGCGGCGCGCTTCTGGCTCAGCCTTATGCCCCTCCGCCGCCTCCGCAGGTTGTTTATGCTCCGCCGCCGGTCGTTTATGCCCCTCCGCCGCAGGTTGTTTACGGCCCGCCGCCGGTTGCAGCCTATCCGGGCATGTATCGCGGTTACTGATCTCGGGATACTGAACGGTTTCCGTCCGGTTTGCCTTGATCGGACCGGACAGGTCAGGCAATCATGCCGGTTATGACAGTTTCTTCCCAGAAAACAGACCTGCAACCGGGTGACCGGGCGCCAGATTTCACGCTTGCCGCCTCGGGTGGACGGACTGTGAGCAGTGTGGGGCTGAGCGGCAAACCCTATCTGCTTTACTTCTATCCGAAAGCGGATACGCCCGGCTGTACGACGCAGGCCTGCGGTCTGCAGGACGTTCTGCCAAAATTCGAGGCGGACGGGCTGACCATTATCGGGGTCAGCCCTGATCCTGTGGCGAAGATTGAAAAATTCGCGACGAAATATGGTCTGGAATTTCCGCTGGCCTCTGACGAGGATCATGTCGTCGCCGAGGCATACGGAACATGGGTTGAGAAATCCATGTATGGCCGGACTTATATGGGTATGGAGCGCAGTTCCTTTCTGGTCGATGGCCAAGGCATCATCCGGAACGTATGGCGCAAGGTGAAGCCTGCGGATCATGCCGCTCTGGTGGCACAGGCCTTCCGGGACCTCTCTTCAGAGGCCTGAGCGCCTCACCCCTAACTTTTCATGAGGGAGACAGGCCGGAAACGCGCCGATGACCGTCTATGGCCGTCCCCGACTTCCCGCGTCCTCCCCGCAGGCGTTTTCATCCTTTCTGTCCGGGGCCGCATATGCCCCGGCATCTGCATGTGGCGCGCTGGGTCGCGCTGGTCTGCGTTACGCCGCTTGCCCTCGCGGCTGCCGCGGGGAGCGTTTTCCTGTGGGAACTGGCGCATGGTCCGGTGGACATCACCCGCGTCTCACATTTCGTGGAGCCTGTTTCCATTGCGGCGGGCAAGCGTCCCGGGCACCCGGCCGGGCGTCTGAGCTGGGATACGCTGCGCATCCAGTGGCAGCCTGCGGCGGGTGGCGTTCCCGCCGGGCTGGTGCTGATGGCGCGCGGGCTGAAGGTCACGCGTTTTGACAACCTGATTGCGGAACGCGCCGAGGAGGCTGATGCGGTTCTGTCGCTGAGCGCGCTGTTTGAAGGCGTGATTGCGCCGCGCACCCTGCGTCTTGAGAATGCCACGCTGGCCCTGCGCCGTCTGCCCGATGGCGACGTGGATATGGATCTGCCGAACCAGAAACGTGGTGGCAGGGGTGTACCGACACGGCTTGATCGGCTGCGGGCGATTGATGTGCACAACGTGTCCATCACCCTTGCCGGACTGCCGCAGGGGCGGACCGCTGTGATCGGGCCGGTCGAAATGCAGGCGCGTCGGATCCGCGTGGCCCCGCGCTCGCAGGATTTCGTCTGGACGGGCACCGCCCGTGCCGCGATCCTGCTTGACGGGTTCAACACTACCCTGACGGCGCAGGCCAGACAGGTCGGGAAGACCGGCCAGCTTCATCTGGGCACCACGCCATTCGAGCCCGCGCAGCTTGGTATTTTCAGTCCGCTCGCGGCGGCCTGGCGTGTGCCGGTTTCCATCGGGGCGGACGCGGTATTCATGCCGCGCGGCATGGATGAGCAGCCATCGGACCTGATGCTGAATCTGGCGCTGGGTGACGGGCAGGTTTTTCAGAAAACGGCCGAGCCTATTCGTCTTCATGCCGGACAGGTGCGCGTACATCTGCGGATGGATCATCCCGGTCTGGCTGGTGGCGCGACGGTTGAAGTTTCGTCCGCCTCGCTGGATGTCGCGGATAGCGCAGGCGCGCTGACGCATGTTCATGCCTCGGCCGGCCTGCGGCTGGACAATGTGCGCGAGCCTCAGGTGATGGATGGGGATGTCGAGGCCGGGCTGGACGGAATCCGCTTTGCGACGCTGGGCTCCATCTGGCCGGCAACCATCATCAAGGGTGGGCGGCGCTGGATTTCAAAGAACATCACGGATGGGACCGGGCGTGATCTGGAGGTCAAGGCCCATCTGCACAGCGATCATGGTCCGGATAAGATCATGCCGGTCTCGGTGCAGGGGCAGCTGACAGGGCATGGGCTGACGGTGAACTGGCTGCGTCCGGTTCCTCCCGCCACAGGTCTTGATGCGTCTCTGCATTTTGACGGGCCTGAGACGCTGGTGATTGATCTGAGCCGGGGGGTCCAGTCCACCGGCGTGAAAGATGATGTGCTGCTGCCCGAAGGAGAAATCCGGATTGGCAAGCTGTATGCGAAGGACCAGACCGGCGATATTTCCACGCATCTGACGGGGTCTCTGGCGGGGTTCATGTCCGCGCTGGCGCATCCGCGTCTGCATCTTCTAGCGCGGCATCCGCTGCCGTTCACGCAGCCGGCAGGGATGGTGGATGCGCATGTGCGAATGACGCTGCCGCTTGTCGCGCATATTCCGGACGGGGCGCTCCATGTGTGGACGCAGGCGACGTTCTCCGGCGTGCATCTGGGCAATGTCCTGATGGGGCAGGCCGTGGACGGGGCATCGGGAAAGATGTCCGCCACTGAAGACGCGCTGGACCTGACAGGGGATGGACGGCTCGCAGGTATCCCCACGCATGTCGTGCTGCATGAGAACTTCAAAGGGGGGGCGCCGTCCCGGGTGTTGCAGACAATTGATGCGCGCTCGGTTCTGGACCCGGCGTCCACGGCGAAGGCCCGGATTGCGCCGGGTGGACTGTTTCACGGGCATGCGGTGCTGAACGCGCATTTCGTGCAGCAGGCCAATGAAACCTCCGATCTGAAGCTCTCGCTGGACATGGCGCAGGCGGCACTGACGGTCCCCATCTGGGCCAAGCCCATGGGGGAGCCCGCGACGGCGATGGTGCATATGGGCTTTCAGAACGGAAGGATGTCGGTTCTGGACGGGTTGCAGGCGCATGGGACCGGGCTGTCTGTGGCGGGGCGGGGCGTGACGCTCGCCGGCAAGCTGACGGGGATCGTGCTTGAGGGCTTTCGCATTGGCCGCACGGAAGGTGATGCGCGCATCACCCTGCCGCAGAGCGTGGAGCAGCCGATTGGCGTGAGCGTTGATGCGGATCCGCTGGATCTGGCGCCGATGTTCGCACCCCATCCCCCGACACAGGCCGCTGCGCCGCAGGAGGGTTCCGGTGGCAAAGGCGCGTCCATGGGGGACAACTGGTCCATCAGCCTGAATGCGCCGCATGTCTATTATGGACCCAAGGCGCAGGTAGGGGGTGTCGTCTCGCAGATCGAACTGCGGAACGGGCATCTGACATCGGGGCGATTTGCGCTCGATGCGCCGACGCGGGTCCGGGCGGTTCTGGCTGATACCGGGCGTGAGCACCCGTTCGTGCTGGATATCGACAATCTCGGCACGCTGCTCGACGGCCTGGGGCTGTATGACCGCATCCGGGGCGGGCAGACGCATCTGGATGGGGTGTTCACGCCGGACGAGACCGTTCGAAAAGTGCCGGAAGGGCGGAATACCAAATCAGCGGGGCTTTGGGGCGGGCTGCCGCCTTTCCGCGGGCATGTGGAAATGGGTCCGTCGCAGTTCCTGCGGCCACCGCTGACGCTGACGGCGGTGTCGGACCTGTCACCGCTGCACTGGCTGACCAATCATCTGGACCGCTTCGAGATCAGCCATCTTGCCACGCGTCTGAGTCTGGCGGGGAACCTGCTGGTGCTGCATGACGGGGTGATCGGTAATCAGGCGCTGGGCGCCACGATGGAAGGGCCGATCGATCTGAAAACGTCGGGGCTGAACCTGACCGGAACGATCGTGCCGGTATTCGGGCTTAATGCGCTGCCGGGGCGCCTGCCCGTGCTGGGCCATCTGATGTCTCCCGAAAAGGGAGGCGGCCTGCTGGCGGCGACCTTCGAGCTGCACGGTACGGTGGAGAAGCCCGATCTGTCGGTCAATCCGCTGTCGATGCTGCTGCCCGGCGTATTGCGGCGCATCCTTCATTAAGTCGGCGGCCGGGGTTATGCTCCGGTATGGTGAGGCCGGGGATTATCCTGACCGGCCGGGCTTCCCATATGCACTGGGAGACTTTCTGAGGACGGACCGGGGAGCGGGAGACGCCAGTGACCGATATGACAGATCTTTTCGGCGGTGCTCCGGATGCGAACCGCCCGTCGGGACATGCCTCCGGCCGTATGCAGTCCCGCGCGCCTGAAAATATGCGGCAGCAGCGCCCGATCGAGGCACCACAGGTGCAGCGGCGTCCGCCGTCACGGACGCAGCCTCTGGCGGACCGTCTGCGGCCGAAGCGGCTGGAAGACGTGCGGGGGCAGGATCATCTGCTCGGGCCTGAAGGCACGCTGACGCGGATGCTGGCACGAGGTACGCTGTCCAGCCTGATCCTCTGGGGCGGTCCGGGCTGTGGCAAGACGACAATTGCGCGACTTCTAGCGGGCCGTGCGGGGCTGTTTTATTCGCAGATTTCTGCTGTTTTTTTCGGCGTAGCGGATCTGCGTCGGGCGTTTGAGGAAGCCGACCAGAAACAGGCGGCAACGGGCAAGGGTACGCTCCTGTTCGTGGACGAGATCCATCGCTTCAACCGGGCGCAGCAGGACGGGTTCCTGCCCTATGTGGAACGTGGGACGGTGGTTCTGGTGGGCGCGACGACCGAAAACCCATCTTTTGCGCTGAATGCGGCGTTGCTGTCGCGGTGTCAGGTTCTGGTGCTGAACCGGCTGGATGATGCGAGCCTTGAAAGCCTGCTGCTGCATGCGGAAGAGGAAGTCGGCCGTCCGCTCCCGCTCGATCCCGAAGCACGGGCCAGTCTGCGCGCCATGGCGGACGGGGACGGGCGGTATCTGCTGAATATGGTCGAGCAGCTTGTGGCGCTTGATCCATCAAAAGTGCTGACGCCGCGCAATCTGGCGGCGATTCTGTCCCGCCGGGCGATCCTGTATGACCGGGACCGGGAAGAGCACTATAATCTCATTTCCGCGCTGCACAAATCGCTGCGGGGCAGTGATCCGGATGCGGCTCTGTACTGGTTCGCGCGGATGCTGGAGGGCGGGGAGGATCCGCGCTACGTCGCCCGGCGTCTGACGCGGTTTGCGGCCGAGGATGTGGGGCAGGCCGATCCTTCCGCGCTGCCGATGGCCGTGGCGGGATGGCAGACCTATGAGCGGCTGGGCTCTCCGGAAGGGGAGCTGGCGCTGGCACAGGTCGTGGTTCATCTGGCGACCGCGCCGAAATCCAATGCGGTTTACGCGGCTTACAAGGCGGCCCGTGCTCTGGCGCGCGATACCGGCAGTCTGATGCCGCCGTCGCATATCCTGAATGCGCCAACGTCCCTGATGAAGGACATCGGGTACGGCAAGGGCTATGAATACGACCACGATAGCGAAGACGCGTTTTCGGGTCAGAACTACTTTCCGGAAGGGATGCCCAGAGCGTCTCTTTATCATCCCACGGACCGCGGACATGAGGGGCGTATCAGAAAACTTCTGGACATGCGGGCCGCCAAGAGGGCATCCCGCGAACCATGACAGTTACCAACCGCATCGTGACCGAGGATGAGGCCGATATTCGCCTCGACCGCTGGTTCAGACGTCACTACCCCAATCTGACGCAGGGCGCGCTCCAGAAACTGTGCCGCAAAGGACAGATCCGCGTGGAGGGAGGCCGTGTCCAGACAAACGCGCGCCTGATCCCCGGACAGAGCGTCCGCATCCCGCCGCTTCCGGATGTGGACAAGCCCGCGCCCCTGCCGCCGCCGGATCCGATGCTGGCGCGTGAGATCAAGAAGATGGTGATTTACGAGGATGAGCATCTGCTGGTTCTCGATAAGCCATCGGGCCTTGCGACGCAGGGCGGCCCGGGCATTCTCAAGCATGTGGACATGATGCTCGATGGTCTGCGCCCCGAGGGCGGGGACCGTCCGCGTCTGGTGCATCGCATTGACCGTGACACGTCGGGCATTCTGCTGATTGCGCGCACGCCGGGTGTGGCAGCCAAGCTTGCGGCGGCGTTCCGTGGGCGTGATGTGGAGAAGACGTACTGGGCCGTGGTTGTCGGGCGGCCTTCACCGGAATCCGGCATCATTGATCAGCCTCTGGCCAAGATCGGTGCGGGTGGTGCGGCGCTGGTGATTGCCGCTGCCCGCGGTGAGGAAGATGCGGCTTCGGCCAAGACGGACTACGCTACCCTTGATGCGGCCGGAAAGAAGCTGAGCTGGCTGAAGCTGTCTCCGCTGACGGGACGGACGCATCAGCTTCGTGTGCATACCGAATCCATCGGCACGCCGATCCTGGGCGATCCGCGCTATGGCGGGAAGGCCGCGCATCCGGAAGGGTTCATCGACCGGCTTCATCTGCATGCGCGTCAGCTCGATATTCCGCATCCTGCCGGGGGGCGCTTGATCGTGACGGCCCCTTTGCCGCCGCATATGCGCGAGACGTTCCGCACGCTGGGTTTCGTGGCGGGTGACACGCCCGCGCCCAAGCGGGTTCGCGGCGGAAGCAGCAGCGCAAAGGGCCGGGGGGCTGCAAAATGAAGAAGCTTACCGGCGCTCTGATTGCCGCCATCGTTGCCCTTGTCGGCGTCAGCGTGGCCACGCATTTCCTGATCGATCAGGACGCGCTGCGCGAGCGCGTGGCTGTGGCGCTGAAGCACCAGACGGGGCTTTCGATGCAGGTCCGTCATTCGTCGGTGCAGCTTCTGCCCTGGCCGGCCTTTGAGGCGTCTGACGTCGTGCTGACGCGCGATGGACAGATGCCGGTTCTCAAGGCCCATACGGTCCATGCCGGGATTGCCGTTTTCGCCCTGTTGCATCGTGAAGTCCGGTTTCAGGACTTCGTGATCGAAGGTGCGACGGTTAATCTGGTCCGGGGACTGGACGGACAAGCGAACTGGTCCCTGACGCCGGATCATGAAGATGAAAACGCCTCCCTGCCGGTCCATGGTCAGAGTGGGCAGCGGATTCACGCGCACTGGGATCTGTCGCTGGACGGGCTGCATGTCGCGCAGGCTGCCGTGCTGTGGAATGACCGTTTGACCCGCACGAGCGGATCGTTCGGGCTGGATGCGCTGGATCTGGCGGGGCTGCGGAGTTCCAGTCCGTGGATCAGCCTTCAGGGGCACCATGCCGGGACACCGTTCACGGTGAAGGGGCATGTCGGCAACCTGTCGCAGATCCGCGGCACGCAGCCCTGGGCCTTCAGCATCGGGACGACGCTGGGTGACGGGGACAAGCGCGACTGGCTGAATCTGGACGGACGGATCGGTAATCCGTCGCGAATGGAAAATGTCGTTCTGACGGCGCAGGGCGAATGGCCCAATCTTCAGGATGTGCACCGTCTGTTTCCGCACGCCAACCTGCCTTTCGTTCCGGCACTCGGCGGTGACGTAGCGATCGAGGGTTCTCTCGGTTCGCTGACGGATCTGGATGGGAACGCGCTGCTGCGTCAGGTTCTGGCCGGGATGAAGCCGACGCGCGTGCATCTGCATGCCGGTTATGTCGCGCTGCGTCAGGGCACGGTGCGGAACCTGCACATCGATTCTGCCGGACCGGATGCGGCGCTGACGCTCACGGCGGATACGCAGTGGCGGGACACGGCCTGGCATGTGGAAGCGGGCGCCGGAACGATGCAGCAGGCACTTGCTGCCTGGCAGAATGGACTGCGGACTGCGGTTCCCCTGACGGCGGAACTGCGCAGCCAGACGGGTCTGGTGTCGGGTGCGCCAGCCGTGAATGCCGAGGATAATGCACGGTTTGCCATATCGGGGACGATTGGTGCGGAAAACGGACATCTGGTGGCGGAGGGAAACGGCAAGACGCTCCATCTGCCCGGTGTGGTTCTGCATGACGTCAGCCTGCACGGGACGCTGGATGCGCATGACCGCGAGAATATGTTGCTCGATGGGCTGACATTCGGCAGTCAGGAACTGTCGCTGGACGGGGCTCTGAAGCTGGTTCTGGGGCATGACGTGCCGCCGGTTATCAGCGGAAATCTGCATGCGGCAAAAATGGATCTGGACGTGCTCAAGGGCCTCTGGCTTCCGTCCGCATCTCCGGCTGCTCCGGTAGCGCAGCCTGTTGTTCCGGGCATCGCTGTGCCGAAGCCTGTCGCTCCGCAGAACGACGGTCCAGTTCCGACTGCGCCCAATCATCTTTCGGTTGCTGCAACGCCTGCCGATCCGACGCCTTCATGGGTGAAGCGGCTGCGGGCGCAGGATGTGAACCTGCATCTGACGGCGGATCATGTTGTCTTTGCCGGCCGCGAATATACCGATCTGGTAACGCGCCTGACGCTCTCGGGCGGTCATCTGCGTCTGGATCCGATTTCGGGTCAGGCCCAGGGACTGCCGCTTTCGGGAATGGCGGAACTGGATGCCAGTGCGCTGCCGGTGACGGGCAGCGTGACGTTCCAGCCGCTGATGCTTCCGGCCGGTCTGCTGGAGACCCAGCTTGGGATGCCGCTTCTGCTTCAGGGGCCGGTGCAGGTCGTGGGGCAGCTTTCGGCGAAGGGCAACAGTTCCGACGAACTGCGGCAGTCTCTGGACGGCCATCTGGGGATTTCGATGGTGGATGGTCAGGTGCAGAGCGAACTGCTCGGCCAGATGGCAGGGTCTGCGGCCAGTGTGGTGCTCGGGAAAGGGGGGCGGTTGCTTCGCTGTCTGGGGCTGCACATGAGCATCGCGAACGACGTCGCCCATATCGACACGCTGGGGCTTCAGTCCGGTCGGTTCTCGACGTCTGGCAGCGGGACTGTCGGGCTTGGGACGCAGGCTCTTAATCTGCGCCTTCTGCCCGTGGTGGATTTTGAGGGGGCGGGTGCCTCCACGCCGGTTGTGCTGACGGGCACGCTGGGTGCGCCGCATGTCGCGCAGGATCGCGATGCGGGCGGCAATTTTCATGTGACGATCGGCGGGGACAGCAATACGGTCGATCCCTGCACGGCACCGTTGGCTGCGGCCCGTGAAGGGCAGGCTGGTCCGGCTCCTGCGGCGGTCAAGGCGCATCATTCGAAGGCCGGGGATATCCTGCGGGCTCTGGGAGTTCTGCATTGAGCGGGCACAAGCGTTTCTGGAAGGCGGTTTCGGTCGTATCGGAGGACGGGCTGTTCGAGCCGCGTCTGGATGGCCGTTCGATCCGTCTGCCGCAGGGCCGGATTCTGGCCGTTCGTTCGCCTGCACTGGCCGAAGCTATTGCGGGGGAGTGGGGGCAGATTGCGGAAGGTGCGGCCTTCACGCCGGAGTCTCTGCCTCTGACGCGGATCGCCGGGACCATGATCGAACGTATCGCACCCGATCCGCAGGCGGCGCGTGACATGCTCCTCGGACTCGGGGTGGATGATGGGCTCTGCTACTGTGAAGACGGGATCGGGCCGGTTGCATCGCAGGTTTTCGCCTGGCTTTCGGGTTACGGGATCCATCCGAGTGTAACCGATGGTCTCATGCCGGTGGTGCAGCCCGAGGGTTATACGGACGCTCTGGCGCAGCTTCTGGCGGCGCGGGATGATCTGGACCTTGCGGTTCTGGGCGTTCTGGCGCAGGCGACGGGCAGTCTGTTGCTGTCGCTGGCGATCGTGGGAGGCGCTGTCAGCCTCGCCGATACTGTGTTGTGGGCCAATAACGACGAGAAATCGCAGCTCGTGACGTGGGGGCAGGATGATGAACTCGTCCGCACGATGGAAAACCGCGAGAAGGACATTCTCGATGCGGGCATGTTCCTGACACTGGGGCGCCGGGTTTCGATCTGAGAGGAAAATGCCCTGAATGGGGCATGATCTTGCCATATTCGGGGATCATTGAAGACCCTGCCATGTGACAGAACGAGATGATTGGTGACTCGCCCCGGCCGGGGATCGGGCGCTATCTCCGGATCTGTCGAACACTGTCAGATTCGAGGAAGATATGTCCGTATCCGTTCGTAGGCCCCTGCTGCGTCACATGGGTACCCGTGTTGTGAAAACCTGCTCCATCGGAGCCTGGCTCTTTCTGGCCGCGACACCGCTGATCGTAGTGGTCTGCGCCATTCACGGCTGAGATTTTACGCCTTAGACATAAAAAAGCCCGGCCTCCTTTTGGGAGTGCCGGGCTTTTTTATGTCTTCATGACGGGAGCGTTCAGTTCTGGGGGCTGAGTGCGGGTTCGGGCAGGATCGGCGTTGCCCTATCCGGAGAGGTCAGCCAGTTCTGCCAGAGTTCGTAGGTGCGCTCTTCAGTGAGTTTCAGACGACAGGACAGTTCCATGGATGTTCTGATCGTGCCGTCTGACCAGCGGCCTGCCACCGCTTTGCATTCAGCCTCACGGAAGGCCCACCAGGCTGACTCGCCTTTGCGGAAATCTGCCTGTGTCCGGGCCGCGATGCCAGGGCCCTGCATTCGTCGCAGGGCCGTTTCCGTGTATCGCTTCAGTTGTGCCTCGGCCTGAGTCAGGCGGGCGCTGAAGCAGGACTGAATCTGCTGCGTCGTCTTTCCAGAGCATATCGGGGCCGCCAGAGCTGGCTGGACCAGCATCAGGGCTGTGACGCAACATGCAGGCAGGTAGCGGATCCTCATGGCGATGCTCCGGATATGGGCGGTGAAATGAAGGTCAGGCTTCTCCGTTATCGGGAACCATAATGCTCACCGTGGCGGTGGCGGCAATCCCTTCTTCGCGGCCTGTGAAGCCCAGACGCTCGGAGGTCGTGGCCTTGACCGAGATGCGGCTGACGCTGACCTTCAGGAGATCGGCGAGACGGCTGCGCATGGCTTCGGCGTGCGGGCCGATCTTGGGGCGTTCGCAGATCAGCGTGACGTCGGCATTCACGAGGAAGCCGCCGCGCTCGCGGATGCGTTCGCCGGCATGGACGAGGAAGCGGGCCGAATCCATGTCCTTCCATTCATTGTCGGAAGGCGGAAAATGGCGGCCGATATCGCCTTCGGCCAGTGCGCCGTAGATGGCGTCGCACAGCGTGTGGATGCCGACATCGGCGTCGGAATGTCCGGCGAGGCCCTTCGTATGGGGCACCTCGATGCCGCACAGGATCAGCTTGCGGCCTTCCTCGAAGGCATGGACGTCATAGCCCAGTCCAACGCGGGGCAGTAGGTTCCGGTCAATCACACCTTCAAGACGCATCAGGTCCTCCGCAACAGTCAGTTTGATATTATCTTCCGACCCTTCGACGATCGCCACCGGATGGCCAGCCTGTTCGAGCAGGGCGGCGTCGTCGGTGCGGGCATCGCGCAGGGTGCGGTGAAGTTCGAGCAGGGTGCCGAAACGGAAACCCTGCGGGGTCTGGGCGCGCCACAGCCCGTCACGCGGGACGGTATCGACGATGATGCCGTCTTTGGCCTTCTTGATTGTGTCGATGACGGCGACGGCTGGGATCACGCCCTCATGGGTCTTCAGAGCGTCGATGACGTTCTGCACCACTTCCGCCGGGACGCAGGGGCGGGCACCGTCATGGACCAGCACCAGATCGGGCGGCTCGGGGAGTTTCGCCAGGGCTTCGAGGCCGTTGCGTACGCTGTCATGGCGTTCCGCGCCGCCAATGACGGGGGGCAGGATGTCCAGTCCTTCGAGGCTGTCGGCCAGCAGGGGATCATCCCCAACCGGCAGGAGCACGTCGACATGCGGCAGGAGGGCTTCGGCGGCTCTGCGAATGACGGGTTTGCCCCGCAGCATCCGGAACTGCTTGGAAGAATTTTCCCCGCTCTGCGAGGAGGCGTCAAAGCGCCGGCCACGACCGGCAGCAAGAAGGAGGGCAGCGATACGCATGGGGGAGGAATGGGCCGGGAAGGCGGGAACGTCAAGCTTGTGTGACTGTTCTCCTGCCTGTCCGTGCGGCCCGCCCACGGCCCGGTCAGTGCACCAGTGTGCTGTCGTGGGGACTGTCGAGGCTGAAAACGGGGATGCTGACGTCGAAGCGATGGCCCGAGCGGGGCTCAACCATGTGGTAGGTGCCGCGCATGAAGCCGGTGGGTGTGGTGAGCATGGCGCCGGAGGTGTAGTCGAACTGTTCCTGCGGGCCGATCACCGGCTGCTCGCCGACAACGCCATCGCCGTGGACGTGCTCTTTGCGTCCAAGTCCGTCCACGATCTCCCAGCTCCGCGAAAGGAGCTGGAAGGTGTCTTTCCGCTCGTTCTCGATGCTGATGTGATAGGCCCAGGCGTATTGATGATCTTCGGGATGGGACTGGTCGTCCAGCCAGAAGGTCCGGACCGTGACCGTCACGTCGTCCGTGGTTTCGCTGAAGCGGGGGGCACTTTCCATGGCTTCGGCGAGTGCCGTCTCAGGATCGGCGTGCAGATGGGGGTGGGATGACTTGTCAGGCATGACGCCATTGTAAAGCCATCCCGGGCATTTGTCAGGAAAACTTATGCGAGGGCCGCAACGGCCGCCGCACCACGCTTGAGATCGTCGATTAGGTCGGCCGGGTCCTCCAGACCAACGGAGAGGCGGATGGCGCCATCCGTGATGCCGAGACGGGCGCGCTCTTCCTCGCTGACGCGCATATGCGTCGTCGTGGCGGGGTGGGTGGCGAGGCTGCGGGCGTCGCCGAGATTATTGGAAATCGCGATGACCCTGAAAGCGTTCATGAAGGCGAACGCGCCCTCACGGCCCTTGTCCACCACGAACGCGACCATGGAACCACCATTGCTCATCTGGGCTTTGGCCAGTTCATGCTGCGGATGATCGGAGCGGCCCGGATAGCGGACCTGAACGATTCCCGGCAGCTCGGCCAGTGCATCGGCCACAGTGGCCGCGTTGCGGGCCATGGCGTCCGTACGGAGCTGGAGCGTTTCCAGACCCTTGAGCAGAACCCACGCGTTGAACGGCGAAAGGGAGTTGCCGGTGTTGCGGGTGAAGGGCTGGAGCGTCTCGTTGATCCACTTGCTGGAGCCGAGCACCGCACCGCCAAGGACGCGGCCCTGACCGTCGATATGTTTCGTACAGGAATAGACGATCACATCCGCGCCCAGCTTGAGCGGGGACTGGCCGAGCGGTGTTGCGAACACGTTGTCCACGATCAGCAGACCACCAGCCTTGTGCGTCAGTTCAGCCACACGCGCGATGTCGAGGACGTCCAGCATAGGGTTGGACGGGCTTTCGATCAGCACGGCGGCCGTGGGTTTGGACAGGGCGCGCTCCCAGGCGTCGTAATCCGTGCCGTCCACCAGTTCGGTCTCAATGCCGTAGCGGGGCAGGAGGTTGGTTACGATCCAGTAGCAGGAGCCGAAAATGGCGCGGGAGGCCACGACGCGGTCACCGGCTTTTACATGCGACAGGATGGCCGAGGAGACAGCACCCATGCCTGTTGCGGTGGCAACGCAGGCTTCAGCGCCTTCGAGGAGTGCGAGGCGCTCTTGAAGCGTGTCCACGGTCGGGTTGCCGAAACGGGAATACTGGAAGTGCTGGACGTCGCCAGTGAAGGTTGCGGCGGCCTGTTCGGCACTGTCATAGACGAAGCCGGATGTCAGGAAGACGGCGTCTGATGTTTCCCCGAATTCCGTACGGTTCGGGGCTTCGTGCAGAAGGCGCGTGGCTGTACGCCAGTTTTCTGTAGACATGATGTGTCCCTCCATAAAACGCCCTGTTGTGCGGGGCGCATGTGGCGGGCCGTGGAAGTCCTGGGAATCGTTCGATAACGACGCAGGGCCTCTTTAGCGCAATTCTTTAACCTCGCCGCAAGCCGGCCGCTCAAATCACGAGGGTCAGGCACGCCATGACGTTTCTGACAGCCGGACTATGAGCCGTATTTCGGTTTTGCGTCAACACCCTGAAGTTTGGGCGGGGTGGATTGCGAAGGGAAGACGGAGCGGTTATGCTCGCGTCCGTCTGCGGGCGTAGTTCAATGGTAGAACGGCAGCTTCCCAAGCTGCATACGGGGGTTCGATTCCCCTCGCCCGCTCCAGACTTTCCAGAAAAATCAGTGGTTATTTGGGCATCGGCGGTGCGCTGAGCGTGTCCTGATATTCCTTGCCGTTCCAGACCCAGCGATCATTCGGGCTGACCAGCAGGTCATGCATGCCCTTGTGGCGCGTGGGGAGGACGGAGATGTCACCGTTCACGGAGTCCAGAACCGTGTTCCAGGTGTCGTTGTGCTTCAGATAAACCGACGTGGTGCATCCTGCCGAACCGCAGAGGCGGGCGGACTGGAGCTGGACGAACAGGGCTTCATCATTCTTGCCTGAGGACAGCGACGCGGAGCCGACAAGCACCACCGGCTGGTCATGATGCTTGGCCGCATCCTGAAGATCATCATCGTTCAGCTTGCGGGCGTCCTCATCCAGCTTCGTTCCCGGGTGGGCTGTGAGGATGACTGGTGCGGCCCCGGCATTGGCAGGCTGCGCCGTATGGCGTGCATGGTGATGCCCTTTGCCTGTTGCGGCATCGGCGCAGGTCAGCGCTCCTGGAAACAGGATGGACAGGGCCAGAACCGCCGCAGGGCGGGAAAGAATCTGCTGGATCGACATGAGACCTGTCATAACACGAAATTGAAGAAGAACATCTGTGAAGGTTCAGGGTGTCATGCGTGGCGAAGCGTCACCACCAGCACATCCCGATATGCAGGCTTTGAGGGATCGACGGGCTGGACGGCCGTGACACCGTGATAGACGCGGTGATCGTCCACAATGGCAGCGTCCAGCGGGTTGGTCAGCGTGAAGGAGCCAAGCGGTTCTTTGCGCATGTCGTGGATCGTGGTGATGCCCTGTTCCACGTTGTGACGGGCAACCATCAGTACTAGCACCCAGTCCACGCCATCGCGGTGCAGGCCTTCGGGCGTGGGGCGCCCTTCATTGTCCGGTCGTGCTTCGATGCGGAACTGGTGGACTTCCACATGCCAGCCCGGTGGCTTTTCCGTTGGCGGCGTCAGTGCATCTGCGATCCGGCTGATGGTGCGGATTGCGGCTGTCATGACGGGATGGGTGGCGATGGCATCCGCAACGGCTGGAAACCAGCGTTCCACACCGCCATTGAGCAGGTTGTAGTCCCTGCTCTGGTAGTGGGGCTGGTGTTTCTTGCGGGTGATGGTGTCGGCCGAGACCGCAAAGGTCGCATAACGACGGCGGCGGTAGCGGCCGCCATCCGCCATGTAGCGGTCAAGGCCGAGATGGTTCCAGCTTTCGGCAAAGCCCTGCCAGTCCGTCAGGCCTTCATGCTCCAGCAGTGGTCGTGTGACGTCGGCCTGAAGGAAGGAAAAGCCTTTTTCCAGCAGCGTGTCTTCGATGCGGGTCAGAGCCTTGTCAAAGGGCGGGGAGAGATCGGTAGCGCTCATGAATTCTCGGACCAGGGGACGCAGGGTTGGATAATGCTGCGTCCCACATTCTCTCTTTGACGGGCTTCTGAAAAGGGGGGTCAGGCGCCCAGATCAGGTTTGACCGGCGAAAGATGTTCGCGCAGCGTGCTGCATGCTGTGGGTGTGATGCCCAGAATGCCTGCAAGGTGCTGACGATACAGTCCCTCATGGATCAGACGTGCGGCCAGACCGGAGAGCAGGCCGCCACCAAAGCTGCGCTTGGCGTCCAGCATGCCCCAGCCATTATAGTCCCCCAGAGCCACGACAGCGCCACGATCATTATAGGCGAACGTGGCAGGGGTCTTGCCTGCGATGATGTCTGGAAGCGCGCGGCCGATATACTGCCCCTGCTGCCGTGCCGCCTGTGCGGTCGGCGCGATTGGAGCCGCATCGATCCGGGAGCAGTCGCCGATCGCGAAAACGGTCGGGTCCTGCGTGGTCTGAAGCGTGGTGGTCACACCGAGCTGGCCGGAGCGTCCGCGTTCCAGACCCTCGAGCAGGTTCGTGGCATCCGAGGCGCGTACACCGGCAGCCCAGACGCGAAGGCTGGCGGGAATGTGCTCGCCGGACTTCAGGCTGAAGCCGGTCTCGTCCGCGCCGACGACCATGGCTTCGGTCCGCACCGAGATGCCCAGTTTTTCGAGCTGCTGCGAGGCAGCCGAGGAGACGGCCTCGGGGAAGGCCGGAAGGATGCGCGGGCCGGTCTCTATCAGGACGGCGTTCAGCAGGGACTTGCGGACTGCCGGTCCCAGACCGCGGGCGTCATCAATGGATTTGCACAGTTCGGCGATCAGCTGGACGCCGGTTGCGCCGCCACCAACGATGCCGACGGACAGCTTTTCGCCAGCGGCGCGGGCCTTCTGGACCGCATCGCGGAAGGTCGCGAACAGCGTGTCGGCATCGTTCAGGCTATCGATGAACATGCAGTGATCGACGATGCCAGGGATGCCGAAATCATTCGCACGCGAGCCGAGGGCGACCACCAGATAATCGTAAGGCAGTGTTGCACCCGTATCGAGCGAGACGGTCTTGCCTTCGCGGTTGACGGCGACGGGGCTGCCCTGAACGAAGGTGAAACCGAATTTGGCGGCCGTGTCGGTGAAGGGAATGCAGTTGCCCTGATGCTGCATGGTGCCCGCAGCGAACTCGTGAAGGGCCGGCTTCCAGTAATGGACGGGGCTTCGATCAACGAGTGTCAGGGAGATGTTCTGACGACGGCCCAGCGCTGCAGCGGCCTCAAGCCCCCCAACGCCACCGCCAAGAACAAGCACGCGAGCTCCAGCAGACATGGACTTTTTCCTCATATCAAGTGCGAAACGGCACCCGGTTTTGCTAACGGCAGCGGCGGGGTCGCACAAGCCCCGCTCTCGCTGACGTGTTGGGACGATCAGCTGCGGTAGGAGCCGTTGATGTCGATGTAGCCATGCGTCAGATCGCAGGTCCAGACGCGGGCCTGCCCGTCACCAAGACCGAGATCGACGGCAATTTCGATCTCCTGACCCTTCATATGGGCGACTACGGGGGCTTCGTCGTAATTCTCGACGACACCGCCATCTTTCGCGATCCATGTGCCACCAATGGCGACGGAAAGGCGATCACGGTCTGCAGGTTCGCCGCTTTTTCCGACTGCCATGACCACGCGCCCCCAGTTGGCGTCCTCACCTGCAATTGCGGTTTTGACGAGCGGGGAATTCGCGATGCAAAGCGCAATACGGTGCGCAGAGAGGTTTGAATCCGCTCCGGTGACGGCGATGCGGACAAGCTTTGTCGCACCTTCGCCATCGCGGACCACCATCAGCGCGAGCTCCAGAAGGAGGTCGTTCAGTGCCAGGGTAAACTCGGCGAGAGCGGGATCGTTGACGTCGTCGATCTCGGTATTGTCAGCGAGCCCGGTTGCGAAAATCATCAGCATGTCCGAGGTGGACGTGTCCGAATCGACCGTGATGGCATTGAAACTCTGGGCACAGCCCGAGGCCAGCAGGGATTGCAGCACGTTCTGCGGCAGCTTTGCGTCGGTCGCGACATAGGCCAGCATCGTGGCCATGTCGGGGGCAACCATGCCCGATCCCTTGGCAATGCCCTGGATCCGGACGGGTGTCCCGGCAATTTTCACATCGCGACGGGCCGCCTTGGGGAAAGTGTCCGTCGTCATGATGGCGCGGGCGGCATCGGCCCAGCTGTTTTCGTCCAGCCCGGCCTTTGCGGCGGGGAGGGCGGCGATGATGCGGTCCTGCGGCAGTTTTTCGCCGATTACGCCTGTGGAGGCGAGAAAGACGTCCTGCGGGGGGCAGTCGAGGAGCTGTGCGGTGGCGTCAGCGCAATCTTCACAGGCCTGAATTCCGGCTCGGCCAGTAAAAACGTTGGCGTTGCCTGCGTTTACGAGCAGGGCGCGGGCATAGGGGGTCGTCAATGCCTCACGGCACCAGAGCACCGGAGCGCCGGGGCAGGCGTTTTTTGTATAGACGCCTGCCGCAATCGTGCCGGTGGCGAACTCCGCGAGCATCAGGTCCGTACGGTCCTGATAGCGGATGCCAGCGGCGACGGCGGAAAGCCGCACGCCCGCAATCGTTGCAAGATCCGGAAGCGGACGAGCGAGCGGAGAGACGGGGAGCGGCTTTGCCATGGACTTACTTCTTTACAGGTGCGGCAGCCGGAGCTGCATTCGGGATGACCTTGCCCTGGGCGTCGTAGTGAACGACCTTCACCTGGGATTCGGCGGCCTGAACGATGTCACGCACCTTGTCGCGGATCAGTTCCTGACGAACCTGGTCGTGGACCTGATCGAAGGTCGGGATCGGAGCCGTACGGGTCGCGAGAACCTGGATCACGTGCCAGCCGTACTGGGTGTGGACCGGGGTCTGGGAAATCGTGTTGGGCTTCATGGCGAAAGCGGCCGCGGAGAAAGCCGGCAGCATGTCAGCCTTCTTGAACCAGCCGAGATCGCCACCGTTTGCGCCGGCGGAACCCTTGTCCTTGGAAAGCTGGGCAGCAAGCTTGCCGAAATCAGCACCCTTGTTGAGCTGGGCGATGATGTCCTTGGCCTGCGCTTCGCTGTCCACGAGGATGTGGCGGGCGTGGATTTCTTCTTCCGGCTTCTTGTTCGCGTAATGCGACTGATAGAAGTCATGCATTGAAGAATCGGTGACCAGCGGGCCGACCTTTTCCTCAAGATAGGCGTTCTGCAGGGCGTTCGCTGCAGCTGCGTCCATGGCAGCCTTCACGTCCGGCTTGCTGCTCAGGCCTTCCTTGTCTGCGGCGAACTGAACAGCTTTCTGGTCAACAAGCTGGTTGACGATCAGCGGAATCAGAACGGACGGCTGGATCTGGCGGGCCTGCGGCGGCAGGTTGCCTGCTGCGCGCTGCACATCACCGAGCGTGATCTTCGAACCGTTGACGGTAGCGATCAGCATGTCCGGGTTCGGGGCAGCGGCCGGAGCTGCTGCGGGTGCCGCGGCGACAGGGGCTGCTGCAGGAGCGGCGAAAGCCGTCGATGCTGCAACCGATGTGCCAGCCAGAAGGGCGGCGAGAGCGAAAGTGGAGCGGGAAAGCCGCATGTGGGGACTACCTCGGATGTAACCTGAAAAAGGATGGCCTGCACCATGACAAAGCCTGGTCCGCCCTGCAAGGGTGCGGTCTGTTACCATTCCTTCACGCGGGTGCCGCGCGGGGCGCGGAGGCGGACGATGATGTGACGCTATGATGACAATAGGGACATTTCATCGGCGTTCTCGACGGGCTCTCCATTGACCCTTTGCGGCCCGGGTCCTATCTCCAGCAGACGTGAAAATCCTGACGGCCCGGTGTGGCGGGTCTTTCCGGTAGTGGAAAGAGCTGGCGCTTCGGGTCTTCGGCATCTCAAGGTTCAGCATGTTCGCACGCCTCGCCCGCGCCCTTTTCGGTTCTGCCAACGATCGCACGCTCAAGGCGTATCAGCGCCGTGTGCCCGAGATCAATGCACTGGAGCCTGCGGTCCAGGCTCTCTCTGACGAGCAGCTTCGCCATAGAACGGTTGAGTTCAAGGAGCGGCTTGAAAAGGGCGAAACCCTTGATGGTCTGCTGCCGGAAGCCTTTGCGGTCTGCCGCGAAGCGTCGCGCCGGGTTCTGGGCAAGCGCCATTTTGATGTGCAGCTCATTGGCGGCATGGTCCTGCATGGGGGGCGCATCGCGGAAATGCGGACCGGTGAGGGCAAGACCCTTGTGGCGACGCTCGCGGTTTATCTGAACGCGCTGAGCGGCAAGGGTGTGCATGTCGTCACGGTGAACGACTATCTTGCGCGTCGTGATGCCGAGGAAATGTCCATCCTCTACACCTTCCTTGGACTGACAACGGGCGTGATCGTGCCGAACCTGTCGGACGGGGAGCGTCGCGAGGCCTATGCCGCAGACATCACCTACGGCACGAACAACGAGTTCGGCTTCGACTACCTGCGCGACAACATGAAATATTCGCTCGCCGACATGGTGCAGCGTCCGTTCAACCACGCGATCGTGGATGAGGTGGACAGCATCCTGATTGATGAGGCGCGGACCCCGCTCATTATTTCCGGTCCTGCGGATGACAGCTCCGACCTGTACCGTTCTGTCGATGATGTGGTCGTAAAGCTCGTTGAAGAGCCGGACGTTTACGACAAGGACGAAAAGCTGCGGTCCGTCACGCTGACCGAGCATGGCTCGCATCGTGTCGAGGCGCTTCTGGCGGAAGCCGGCGTGCTTCAGGAAGGCGGTCTGTACGATATCCATAACGTCGCCGTCGTCCATCACGTCCAGCAGTCCCTGCGGGCGCATACGCTGTTCACGCGGGACGTGGATTACATCGTGCGTGAAGGCAAGGTCGTCATCATCGACGAGTTCACGGGCCGCATGATGGATGGTCGCCGGTATTCGGATGGTCTGCATCAGGCGCTTGAAGCCAAGGAGCATGTGGAGATCCAGCAGGAGAACCAGACGCTCGCTTCCATCACTTTCCAGAACTATTTCCGTCTCTATCCGAAGCTGTCCGGCATGACCGGTACGGCCATGACCGAGGCCGATGAGTTCGCCGAAATCTATCATCTTGATGTGGTGGAAATCCCGACGAACCTGCCGGTCCAGCGGATCGACACGGATGATGAGGTTTATCTGACGGCTGCTGAGAAGTTCAGCGCCGTGGCGGACCTGATCAAGGATATCAACAAGACGGGCCAGCCCATTCTTGTGGGCACGACCTCCATTGAGAAGAGCGAATATCTTTCGCGCATTCTGACGCAGCGCGGCATTCAGCATAACGTTCTCAATGCCCGCCAGCATGAGAAGGAGGCGATCATCATCGCGCAGGCGGGTGCGCCGGGGGCGATTACGATCGCCACAAACATGGCGGGCCGCGGAACCGACATCAAACTTGGCGGCAATATCGAGATGCTGGTCAAGGCCAGCACCGAAGGCGTCGAGGATGATGCGCAGCGTGACTCTGTTGAACAGAATATCCGCGCGATTGTTGAAGAGCATCATGAGGAAGTTCACAAAGCTGGCGGTCTGTATGTGATCGGCACCGAGCGGCATGAAAGCCGCCGTGTGGACAACCAGCTTCGTGGCCGTTCGGGACGTCAGGGCGATCCGGGCAATTCGCGCTTCTTCCTGTCGCTTGAAGATGATCTGATCCGCATTTTCGCCAGCGACCGTATGGGCGCAATGATGCAGAAAATGGGCCTCAAGGAAGGCGAGGCGATTGTTCATCCCTGGCTGAACAAGGCTCTGGAAAAGGCGCAGAAGCGGGTTGAGGCGCGCAATTTCGACATGCGCAAGAACACGCTTAAATATGACGATGTCATGAATGACCAGCGCAAGGAGGTGTATGCCCAGCGCAAGGAATACATGGCGACGGAAGACCTGTCGGGCGTGATTGCCGAGCTGCGTGAGCATACGATCGAGGATCTGGTGCATGCGCATATTCCTGAGAAATCCTTTGCTGAAGCCTGGAATACCGAAGGGCTGACGAAGGAAGTCTCCCGTGTTCTGAACCTGGATCTGCCGATTGCGGACTGGGCGAAGGAAGACGGGATGGATTCCGAGGGCGTGATCGAGCGGATCATGGCGGAGGCTGCGAAGGCTCAGGCAGCACGGACGGCCAATATGGGGCCCGAGCTGATGCGGCTGATCGAAAAGCAGGTTGTGCTGACGACGTTCGATGCGGTGTGGAAAGAGCATCTGCACGGGCTGGACCAGCTCCGTCAGGGCATTGGTCTGCGGGCTTACGGGCAGCGTGATCCGCTGAACGAGTACAAGCAGGAAGCCTTCCAGATGTTCACGGCGATGCTCGACGACATGCGTATCCGCGTGACGGAGACGATGTGCCGGATCCAGGCCGTGTCCGAGCCGCCGCCGTTCCCGGTCATCAATACCGAGACGTCCGGCCCGTCCGAGGAGCCTGCGGGGCTGTTCGCACAGGGCACGACGGGGTCTGAAATTCCGGCACCCGGGCCCATGGCGGGATTCCCGTCCATGGCGCCGATGTCCCTGTCAGCGCCGCGCCCGCAGGCCGTTCCCGCAGGGGAAGAGCCTGATGCCGCGACGCTTCAGCGCTGGAATGCCGAGACGCCGCGCAATGCCCTTTGCCCCTGTGGGTCGGGCCTGAAGTTCAAACACTGTCATGGCAGGCTCGTCTGAGCCTCTGACACGCAGATAGAGGAAGGAGCGACCGATGGCCGGTCATTCACAGTTTAAGAACATTATGCACCGCAAGGGTGCACAGGACGCCAAGCGGGCCAAGCAGTTTGCCAAGGTTCTGCGTGAAATCACGGTTGCGGTGCGCTCGGGTCTGCCTGAAGCGGCGTCCAACCCGCGTCTGCGGGCGGCGCTTTCCATGGCGCGTGAAGTCAACATGCCCAAGGACAATGTCGAACGCGCCATCAAGAAGGCGTCCGGCACTGCGGGTGGCGATGATTACGTCGAGGTCCGCTACGAGGGCTATGGCCCGGCGGGTGTTGCGATCATCGTGGAGGGCCTGACGGACAACCGCAACCGGACGGCCGGCGAAGTGCGCGCCGCGTTCTCCAAGCATGGCGGTTCGATGGGTGAGACGAACTCCGTGTCCTTCATGTTCCAGCGTTTGGGCGCGATCAGCTATCCGCTGGATGTCGCCTCCGAAGACGAGATGCTGGAAGCGGCAATCGAGGCTGGTGCGGATAATGCCGTCACCACCGAAGAGGGCCACGAAGTGACCTGCGAGATGGAGAATTTCTTCGCTGTGCGGGACGCGCTTGAAAGCCGTTTTGGCGAGCCGCAGTCGTCCAAGCTCGACTGGCGTCCGGAAAACAGCGTGACGCTGGATGAGGACAAGGCGCGTTCGGTCATGAAGCTGATCGACGTGCTGGAAGACAATGACGACGTTCAGTCCGTCTATGCGAATTTCGATATTCCCGACGACGTGGCCGAGGCGCTGGCTGCTTGATCCGCCTGATGGGCATTGACCCTGGCCTGCGTTTCATGGGCTGGGGCA
This sequence comes from Gluconobacter sp. Dm-62, assembly GCF_018256155.1. GTDB lineage: Bacteria > Pseudomonadota > Alphaproteobacteria > Acetobacterales > Acetobacteraceae > Gluconobacter. The sequence continues at coordinate 219,428 of NZ_JAERLY010000004.1, read as the reverse complement.
TCATCGACGTGGACGGCAATCACCTGAAGCATGTGGCTTCGGGGGTGATCGGGACCGATGGGTCCGAATCCGTGCCGCTTCGCCTGTGTGAGTTGCATGGCGCGCTCAAAAAGCTGATCCGCGAATATGCACCGGCCGAGGCAGCCGTTGAGGAGACTTACGTCAACCGTAACGGGTCCTCGACGCTCAAGCTCGGTTATGCGCGTGGCGTGGCTCTTCTGACGCCTGCTTATGAAGGGCTGCCGGTTGCGGAATACGGGGCGATGACGGTCAAGAAATCCGTGGTCGGGACCGGCTCTGCGACCAAGGAACAGGTGACGATGATGGTGAAGCGGCTTCTGCCGGGCGCCGAGATCCGCAAGGCCGATGCCTCCGATGCGCTGGCCGTTGCGATCTGTCATGCCCATCACCGGGCGAGTGCCGCGCATGTCGTGGCCGGGAAGCGCATGGCATGATCGGACAACTGACAGGACTTGTCGGGCAGATTGAGGGCGAGCGCTGCATCGTGGACGTCAATGGCGTGGGATATGTGGTTTCGGCCTCGACCCGCACACTCGCGACGCTGCCGCAGCCGCCATCCGTGGCGCGTGTGCTGATCGAGACGATCGTGCGCGAGGATGCGATCCAGCTTTTCGGCTTTGCGACGACGGATGAGCGGGACTGGTTCCGGCTGCTGACGACTGTGCAGGGCGTGGGCGCGAAAGTGGCGCTGGCGATCCTGTCGGCCAACAGTCCGGGTGAGATTCTGCTGGCTATCAATGCTGGGGACAAGGGTTCGCTGACGCGGGCGGCCGGTGTCGGGCCGCGTCTGGCGGACCGGATCCTGAGCGAATTGCGCAACAAGGTTGCGAAAATGCCGGGTGGTGGCGGAACTGTGTCCGCGCCGGGGATCGTCTCGGGGCCGAGTGTCGAGAATGACGCGCTGCTGGCGCTGGCGGGGCTTGGGTTCCGTCGGGCCGAGGCTTGGCCTGTGCTCAGCAAGGTTCTGGCCGAGAACGAGAATGCGACGCTTGATCTGGCGATCCGTCTGAGTCTGAAGGATCTTGCGCGATGAGTGACGACTACCGCGAAACCGATCCGGCCCGTCAGCCCGAGGATACGGGTGAGGGGAGTCTGCGGCCGGAAACGCTTGCGGATTTCACGGGCCAGAGAGCCAGTCGCGAAAATCTGGCGATCTTCATCGAGGCCGCGCGTGCGCGTGGCGAGGCGCTGGATCATGTGCTGCTTCACGGACCTCCGGGTCTGGGCAAGACGACGCTGGCGCAGATCGTGGCGCGGGAACTGGGTGTGGGGTTCCGGGCGACATCCGGGCCGGTCATTCAGCGTGCTGGCGATCTGGCGGCGATCCTGACGAATCTTCAGCCGCGCGATGTGCTGTTCATTGACGAGATCCATCGTCTTCAGCCCGCGATCGAGGAAGTCCTCTATCCGGCGATGGAGGATTTCCAGCTCGATCTGATCATCGGCGAAGGGCCTGCCGCGCGGTCCGTGCGGATCGATCTGGCGCCCTTTACGCTCGTGGCTGCGACGACGCGGGCGGGTCTGCTGGCGACGCCTTTGCGGGACCGGTTCGGGATTCCGCTGCGGCTGGTGTTCTATACGCCGGAAGAGCTGCGGGCGATTGTCTCGCGTGGAGCCATGAAGCTCGGGATGCGTCTGACGGATGACGGCGCGCAGGAAATCGCCCAGCGCTCCCGTGGGACACCGCGTATTGCGGGGCGTCTGCTGCGCCGCGTGCGGGATTTTGCGCTTGTGTCGAAGCATTCCGTCGTGGACCGGGACCTGGCTGATGCCGCTCTGGGCCGCCTTGAAGTGGACGAGCGGGGTCTGGACGCAATGGACCGGCGCTATCTCAAGCGGATTGCCGAGCATCATCATGGCGGTCCGGTTGGTGTGGAAACGCTGGCGGCGGGGCTTGCCGAAGCGCGCGATACGCTGGAAGACGTGATCGAGCCCTACCTGATCCAGGAAGGGCTCGTTCTGAGAACGGCCCGTGGGCGGATGCTGGGTGAGGCAGGATGGCGTCATCTCGGCCTGACGCCGCCGGCGAGCCAGGTGGACCTGCTTTCCACGCTGGAGCAGGACGATTCCGCGCCCTGAAGCTCCCTGAACACGGTTCGGGGTATGGGCGCACCATGACTGGAGAAACAGTATGGCCACGCACAAGATCAGGTTCCGGGTTTATTACGAAGACACCGATGCGGGCGGTATCGTCTATCATGCGCGCTATCTGGGCTTTGCCGAGCGCGCGCGGAGCGAGGCGATGCGGGATGCGGATGCCTCGGTCACGGAGCTTCTGAACGATTTCGGACTGGTCTTTGTCGTGCGTCAGGCGGCGGTCCGGTATCGCTCGCCGCTCCGACTCGATGACGAGATGGAAATCGAGACGGCGCTGGAGGCCATGACGCCGACGCGGCTGAAACTTTGTCAGACGGTCCGGAATTATTCCGGTGGTGGCGAAACCGCTACGGTTATTGACGTGGAACTGGCCTGCCTGAGTGCCACGGACATGAAACCTGCCAAAATTCCGCCTCGGTGGCGTGATGCAGTGCGAAAACTGGAGACAGGAGAGGTCTGACCCACTTTCCTGTTTCGTCATGAAGTGCAATGGAGAGTCCTGACCCGCAAGGGACAGGATCTGTACAGGAGAGAACAGTGGATCATGAGGTAAGTTCGAGTGCGCTTGGGGCGGTCGGTGCGGCCGGTCTTTCGCCTCTGGACCTGTTCCTGCACGCCTCCATCGTTGTAAAGCTGGTGATGCTGGGTCTGCTGCTGTGCAGCGCCGGCGTATGGGCGATCATTGCGGAAAAAATCATTCTCATCCGTCGCGTCAGCCGTGAGGCGACCGAGTTCGAGGACCGTTTCTGGTCGGGCGGATCGCTCGACGATCTTTACGAATCCGATGGTGCACGTCCGACGCATCCTATGGCGGCAGTGTTTGGTGCGGCAATGGGTGAGTGGCGCCGTTCCGCACGGATTGGCGGGATCGATCTGTCCCGGGGTGGCGTGCGTGAACGTGTGGACCGCGCCATCGACATCACCGTTATGCGCGAAAACGACCGTCTGACGCGTCGCCTGATCTTTCTGGCAACGATCGGCCCGGTGGCGCCGTTCGTGGGTCTGTTCGGAACGGTCTGGGGCATCATGCATTCCTTCGCGTCCATCGCGCAGATGCACAATACCAACCTGTCCGTTGTGGCTCCCGGTATTTCCGAAGCCCTGTTCGCGACGGCTATTGGTCTCGTGACGGCCATTCCGGCCTATATCGCCTATAACGGTCTGACCAACTCGTTCGAGAAGTTCGCGGATCGCATGGAAGCCTTCGGCACCGAGTTCGCGGCCATCCTGTCGCGTCAGTCCGAGGAACGTGCGGACGATACGACCGGCGGGAAGGCCTGAACCATGGGGATGTCTGCGGGAGGACGGGCTGGAGGTGGCGGACGCCGTAAGCGTCGGCCCGCGTCGGAAATCAACGTCACACCTCTGGTGGACGTCATGCTGGTGCTGCTCATCATTTTCATGGTGACGGCGCCAATGCTGACCAGTGGCGTCAATGTGGATCTGCCGAAAACCGATGCCAGCCCGGTCAATTCGGATTCCAAGCCGATCACGGTGTCCCTGAAGACGGATGGCACGCTTTATCTGGGGGACCAGCCGGTGACATCCGATCAGCTGATCGACCAGCTCAAGGAGCAGTCCCAGAACGATCCGACCCACCGTATTTTCGTCCGTGCCGATGCTCATATCGATTACGGACAGGTGATGCAGGTCATGGGTCAGATCACGTCGGGCGGCTTCACGCATGTTGCGCTTCTCGCGCAGCAGCCCCAGAGCGGCCAGTAAGAGGCTTTTGCCGTGGTGCGCCCACGCCGCTCTGATAACAGGCGCTTTCGTCATGCGCTCTACGGGTCAGCCGCCATTCACCTGGGGCTGATCGCGTATCTGCTTGTGCAGATTCCCCCCGAGAAACCACCTGAGCCGCCTGAGCCGCCCACGGTCCAGATGGAGTTCGAGCAGGCTGGCCCGCCGACCCACCCGGTCAAGGGTGATCATCCGGCTCCCGCGCCCGCTCCGGCCCCTGCGCCAGTGAAGAACGAGGCGCCTCCGTCTCCAACGCCTCCTCTGAAGGCGCCGACGGAAGAACCGCCACCACCGCCACCGCCGCCACAGCCCGTGCCGCCACCGCCGGAGACGCCGCCGCAGAAGCTGCCGGACATGAAGCTTCCGCCGAAAATGACGGATGAGTCGCCCGAGCCTGTGCCTGCGTCGCCGCCCACGCCGTCACCGCCGTCGAAATCGACGATGGTCGCGCCGCCGAGCCCGCAGACCCAGAAGGCCGACAAACTGCCGGATATGCCGAAATTTTCGCATATGACGCAGCCGAACGCGGCGAAGAAAACGGAAGCGGACAGTCATTCGCTGCTGGCAACGCTGGATAATTTCCGCGCCGACCAGAAGCAGACGCATGCGCCGACCGCAAAGGCCAACCCGCCACAGGGTGGGGCGCCCAACGGGGGCGGTGTGCCGAATGGTGACATCACCAAGTCGCTGTCGATGGCGGATCAGAAGGCGATCGGTGGTTCCGTGCGGCGCTGCTATTCCGAAGATACCGAAGCGCGGAACTATGCGAGCTTCGTCGCGCATATGGTCGTGACCGTTGATGCGACCGGTGAGGCGCGGATTGTCAAATTTGCGCCTGATACGGCTGCGAAGATGGCTTCGGACCCGTCTTACCGCGTTCTGGCAGAGCGGGCGCGGGATGCGGTTCTGAGCCCCACCTGTGCCCATCTGCCCATTCCCTCCAAGATGCTTGGTCAGACGCATGAGCTGCGTTTTGTCTTCAGGCCTTAAATCCACGAGGAAGTCTCATGTCCTTCATTCCCGATACTGACGCCGAGGCCCTGAGCGCGCTGTTTTCGCGCCGCTCCGTTCTGGGAGCCACTGCCGCTGGCGGTCTTCTGGCGACGCCTTTGGCCGCTTTTGCACAGTCCGGCGCGGCTTCCAGCCCTGGCGAAGCGGAAATCACCGTTGATCAGGCCCGTCAGGAGCCGATCCCCATTGTCATCCCGAATTTCGGAGCGGGGCTGGGTGAGCAGATTTCCGGCGTCATTACGTCCGATCTGAACGGAACCGGCCTGTTCAAGGTCATGGGCGGCAGCGTGCCTCCCGGCTCCACACCGGATTTCAGCGCACTCAAGGCGCAGGGCGCCCGTGCGGCCGTGGCCGGTCAGGCTGTAGGTTCGGGCAGTGTGCGCGTCGAGATGCGTCTGTGGGATGTGCTTTCCGGCCAGCAGCTTCAGGGCACGGCCTATACGGCCTCCAACAGCAACTGGCGTCGGATCGCCCATATCATTGCTGACGTGATTTATGAGCGGATGCTGGGCGAAAAGGGCTATTTCGACACCCGCATCGCCTATATCGCCCGGACTGGCCCGCGTCATCACCAGATCACGCGTCTGGCTCTGATGGATCAGGACGGTGCGAACGAGCGTATGCTGACGGGCGGGGAGTGGCTGACGCTGACGCCGCGCTTCAACCCGGTCCGCGACCAGATTGCGTTCATGTCCTACGCCAACAACCGCCCGCGTGTGTATCTGTTCGATCTAGCGTCTGGTCGTCAGCAGATCCTGGGTGAGTTCGCGGGGATTTCTTTTGCGCCACGCTTCTCGCCGACAGGTGGATCGGTCGTGCTGTCCGCCACGCGCGGTGGCGGGTCCGATATCTTTGTGGTCGATCTGGCCTCGCGTTCGAAGCGTCAGATTACGAACTCCAATGGCGCGATCGACACCAGCCCGTGCTTCAGCCCGGATGGCAGCCAGATTGTGTTCAACTCTGATCGTGGTGGCAGCCCGCAGCTTTACATTATGAGTGCATCGGGCGGCGCTGCGAAGCGGATTTCCTATGGCAGCGGCCAGTATGGCTCGCCAGTCTGGTCCCCGCGTGGAGACCTGATCGCCTTTACCCGTATCGGTAGCGGTGGCTTCTCACTTGGCGTCATGAACCCTGATGGCACGGGTGAGCGCATCCTGACGCAGGGCTTTACTGTTGAAGGTGCGACGTTCTGTCCCAATGGTCGTGTGCTGGCCTTCTGCCGCCAGAGCGCATCCGGTGCGGGTGGTGCGGGCTTCTCGTCGGGTATCGGGACGATCGATATCACGGGCTTCAACGAGCGTCCGATCCGGATTTCGACGGGTGCGTCCGATCCGGCCTGGTCCCCGCGCAACGGCTGAGACCAGACTCCGCGCTTCCGGTCCGGGAGCGCGGATTTGCAAAAGGGTGGGGAACCCTTTTTCCTGTAGGGCGTCGCAAGGACGGCTCTAACAGGAGAATTCCCCATGTCCCCTCAGGAGACACGGCAGTGGCGCCCGCTGCTGCACTACGCCCCGGCCCGGAACTGGATGAATGATCCGAACGGGCCAATCCTGATCGACGGGGTGTATCACCTCTTTTACCAGCACAATCCGGTTGAGCCCGTCATGGGCTATATTTCCTGGGGGCATGCCACCAGCCGCGACCTGCTGCACTGGGAAGAGCAGCCTATCGCACTGCCGTCCACTCCGCAGGAGCAGATCTATTCCGGCACGGTGATTTATGACCGGGACAATCGCAGTGGTCTGGGAACACCGGAAAATCCACCGCTTCTGGCACTTTATACCAGCGTGTTCCGCGACATGTCGGGAGAGCAGGAAGACGGGACGCAGGCTGTTTCAGTTGCGTTCAGTCTGGATGGCGGGGTGAACTGGACGCGCTACCGGCATAACCCGGTTCTGACGCTTGATCCCGTGTCTCAAAACTTCAGGGACCCGGCGCTGTGCTGGTACGAAGAGGGCGGTTACTGGGTGCTAACGGCGGTCGAAGCCGAGCAGCAGGTGGTCAAGCTTTTCCGCTCCACCGATTTTCTGAATTGGGAGTTCCTCAGCGATTTCCGTCCCCCCGGCTATCATACGCCGGACATGCTGTGGGAGGTGCCGGTTCTGGTGCGCCTGCCCATCGATGGTGAGGCAGGGCGCCACGGTTGGGTGATGATCGTGAGCGTCAATCCCGGTGGCCTGACCGGCGGATCAGGGACGTTCTATTACGTGGGCGACTTTGACGGCACGGTTTTCACGCCCGCAGAGCAGCCCGTGGCTGCGGATGATCCCTGGCAGTATCGCTGGATGGATTATGGGCCTGATAATTATGCGATCGTCTGTTTTTCCGGAACGCCTGCACCTGTCAGCATTGGCTGGATGGGCAACTGGAACTACGCCAACCATGTGCCAACATCGCCCTGGCGGGGGCAGATGACATTGCCAGCGTTTCTGTCGCTGGCCCGGGGAGCCGATGGCGCGCTTGTGGTGAGGCAGGTGCCGGTCAGTCTTGGTGCTCCGGAAGAGGTTTTTGCGGCAGGCGAAATTCGTCCGGAAGCTGGAGAGCCGTGGGTTCTGGAGGGTGCGCTGAATTGCACCGACGTTGCAAATGACGTCGTGGATCTGCAACTGGTGATCGAGCCTGATGGTGACGTTGCGGTTCTGACCGTTGCTGCTACGCAGGATGGGAAGACAGGCACGCAGATCCTCTATGATCCGGGACGTCAGGAGCTAATTGTGGATCGCAGTCGATCAGGTCTTCCCGTGCCGGATAATTCCTTCACGACGCGACATGTGGCTCCCCTCTCGATGCAGGATGGGCGCGTTTCTCTGAGGGTTATTGTAGACCGGAGTTCGGTTGAGATTTTTGCCGGCGACGGACTCGTCAGGATGACTGAGGTGATCTTTCCACCTCCCCATGCTACGAGCCTAACGCTGGGCAGCTACGCGGGCAGCGCATGTTTCAAAAGCGTTAAAGTGTCCTGGTTTCGATGATATGGCAGAATTCTGCCACATTCGTCAGGACAGCTGTGACATTTATGCCGAAATTTCTGGTTCCGAATGTGAATCGAACTTTCTGTGCCTGAGCGGCGTTAACACGACACTTGACCCATGATTTGAGTCATGAGTATGGGCGCTTATGGCCACTGTTTTTCAGGGGATGCACCGCAGGATCGCAACCGATTCCTGAGTGTTCCGATCTGAAGGGGAGTGGTCCGGAATAACGCGGCATTTTCCGCATTCGGTTCCAGTTGTGGGGCCGTTCTCAGGATTGAGACACATGAAGTTCAAGGTATTTGGCGCGCTTGGTCTGGCGCTTGTTCTCGCAGCCTGTTCCAACGGCAACACCAACAAGGGTGACAGCAACGGTGCAGGCGCCGTCGCTCAGGAAGCTGGCCCGACGCCTGGCAGCGAAGCCGATCTGGTCGCCAATGTCGGTGACCGCGTCTTCTACGAGCTGAACCAGTCCCAGCTCTCCGAAGAAGCCCGCGCAACGCTGGACAAGCAGGTTGCATGGCTCGCCAAGTACCCGCAGGTCAGCATCCAGGTTGCTGGCAACTGCGATGACCGCGGCACGGAGGAGTACAACATTGCTCTCGGCCAGCGTCGTGCGAACGCAGCCCGCGACTATCTGGTCGCCAAGGGCGTGAGTGCTTCGCGCATCACCACGATCTCTTACGGCAAGGACCGTCCGACCGCCGATGGCGATGACGAGCAGTCCTGGTCGCAGAACCGTAACGCCATCACGTCCGTTCGCTGAACCGACGTTTCGGCCCGTACGGACTGAGATGATGAGCGGCCGGGGGATTATCCCCCGGCCGTTTCTGTTTTATGACTGGGCCATGTTGCGCGCAAAACCTGCCTGCGTGCCCGTGACTGCGAGTCTGTCTCAGGAGATCCGTTATGGTGCTGTCCCGTTCCCTGCGTGCCGTCTTTCTGGGCACGGCTCTGTCCGTCCTGTCGCCCGTCATATCGGCTGTGGCTCAGGATGCACCTGACAGTGGTGAAATTTCCTCACGTGAAGCCATTGCCCTGCAGGACCAGATTGCGTCCCTGCGCCAGCAGCTTTCTCAGGTTCAGAGTGGGGCAGGTAGCCTGGGGGCGCCAAGCGCCACTGCAGCCCCTCAGGTTTCCGCCGGCGACGGCAATCTGACGGCACAGCTTCTGGAACGTGTTTCTGCACTTGAAGAGCAGAATCGTCAGATGCGTGGCGAGCTGGATCAGCTCAGCAATTCTGTCCGGGACAATCAGGCCAGTGTGTCCAAGCAGATCTCTGACATGCAGTTTGCATCGCAGAGTGGCGGAGGAGCCGCCCCGACTGCTGCTGCTTCAGCCTCTGCAAAAGGGACCAGCGAGGAAAAGCCTTCCGCTGCCGCGCCGGATGCTTCCGCTCAGCCCAAAACAGCTCTGGAGGCGTTGAAGATTGGTAACGCGTCGCTGAGATCTGGCAATTATACGGATGCGGAAAGCAACGCGCGGTTCGCCGTAAAAACCGCGCATAGTGTGCCGGGCAAAGTGGACGCGCAGTTTTTGCTGGCGCAGTCCCTGGCAGGGCAGAAGCAGTATCGTCAGTCGGCCGTCGCCTATTACGATGCCTATAGCAAGTCTCCGAAATCCCAGAAGGCTCAGGATTCCCTGCTGGGTGTTGCGGCATCCATGCTGGCGCTTGGCGACAAGGGTTCAGCCTGTCAGGCGCTGGACAAGCTCAAATCCGAGTTCCCAACCCCTGCGCCGCGCGTAAAAACGGCTGAGACGACCTTTCGGAGCCGTGCGGCCTGCAACTGAAATTCACCTCTCAGAGTTCCGGGGTATGGCGTCCGGTTGGAGAACGGGAGTTTTCCAGCCTGATGGCGCAGTTCGGGCCTTGGCCTCCGGATGTTGAGGAAGCGCCGGTCGCACTGGCTGTTTCTGGAGGTGCTGATTCCACGGCCCTTGCGTTGCTGGCGCGGCGCTGGCGACGCAACGTTCTGGCATTCGTGGTGGATCATGCGTTGCGGTCTGAGTCGGCTGCTGAAGCACGACTGACCATTCAGCGTCTTGCAGATATGGGGGTAAAAGCCCGGCTCCTGACGCTGGAACCTTTTCCTAAAGGCCGGTTGCAGGAGCGTGCACGGCAGGCGCGGTTCGAAGCGCTTGAAGCGGCCTGTGTCGCAGAGGGATGTCTGGACCTTCTTGTCGCGCATCATGCGGGAGATCAGGATGAGACGGTGTGGATGCGAAGCCTGCGTGCGAGTGGTCCTCTGGGTCTGAGCGGTATTCAGCCTGTTTCTGTCCGCGGCCGGATCCGACTGGTCCGGCCCTTGCTGTCGCTGCAGCCGGATCGTTTGCGGAAGACGTTACAGGCGGAAAATCTGCCCTGGATCGAGGATCCGTCGAACGCGAACCGGCGCTTTGAACGTGTGCGGTGGCGGCAGGATCTGACGCCTGAACAGCGACGTGATGCCGATACTTTGCAAATTGCCGCCCGGCAGGACCGCCAGCGTCTGGAAGGGGACGTTGCCGCAAACCTCGCCCGCTATGCTGTCTGGCACGCTGAAGGCTGGGTTTTTCTTGAGCAGGCCGGAATGGGCGAAGAAAATCTGTCTGTATTGCTTCGTCTGGTCTCGGGAAAGCCCTATCGTCCGGCGCGCGAAGCTGTGCAGACCCTGCTGAAACATGGGCATGGAACCCTGTCAGGGGTTCAGGTTCGGCGGGGAGGGCGGTTTGGAGACGGCGTCATTCTGGTTCGCGAGGAAAATGCGCTTGAACCGCAAACTCGTGCGGGTGTTGGGGCGGTCTGGGATGGTCGCTGGCGTCTTCTGACCCGGGACGTTCCGCAGGGCGCCCTGATCGGCCCCCTTGGAGATGCGGTTCATGCACTGGATCTGCGCAGGCTGGGACTTCCTTATGCCGCTGCTCGCTGCCTGCCGGGCATATGGCATGAAGGTCAGCTGGTTTCGTGGCCATGTATCGGGAAAATGCGCGGGAAAGTGGATTTTGTCTGGGCCGGTGGTGTCCCGGCGACGGGAGAAAATCATTTCAGGACGTAAAAAGAGCTTCAAAAACGCAAGAAATGCGTTTTCCTGTCCTTGGTGGGGTAGGATCGTGGACGCGGAGGCTTATGTTATGAAGTCAACGCAGAATGTGACCGGTCGGCCAGTTGTGACGGGGGTTCCCGGACCGCATCTGACGGAACAGTCTGAAGGACGACAGAGAGCGAGATGAACAATTTAGGCCGTAACGTCGCGATCTGGGTGGTCATCATCGTGGTCGGAATGGCAGTGCTGACAGCCTTCCAGCCCGGTGGCGGCCAGCATGCAGCCCAGCAGATCGCTTATTCCGATTTCATCCATGATGTGGATCAGCATCAGGTCCGTTCCGTCGTGATCCAGGAGCAGAACGTCTCCGGGACCCTGACGAACGGAACATCTTTCGAGACCTATGCTCCGCTTGATCCGAGCCTTCCGGCCCGTCTGACATCTTCTGGCGTTGAAGTGACCGCCAAACCGATGGAAAGCGGGGAAAGCCCTATCCTGCGTTACGCCAGCGCGTATCTGCCGGTTCTGCTGCTGGTCGGGCTGTGCTTCATGGTTTTCCGTCAGATGCAGGGTGGCGGCGGCCGGGCCATGGGCTTTGGCAAGTCCCGTGCCAAGCTCCTGACCGAGAAGACCGGGCGTGTAACGTTTGAAGATGTCGCCGGTATCGACGAGGCAAAAGCCGAGCTTCAGGAGATTGTCGAGTTCCTGCGCGATCCGCAGAAATTCACCCGTCTGGGTGGCAAGATCCCCAAGGGTGCGCTGCTCGTTGGGCCGCCGGGTACGGGTAAGACGCTTTTGGCGCGTGCCATTGCGGGCGAAGCCAATGTGCCGTTCTTCACGATTTCCGGGTCGGACTTTGTGGAAATGTTCGTCGGCGTCGGTGCGTCCCGTGTGCGTGACATGTTCGAGCAGGGCAAAAAGTCTGCGCCGTGCATCATCTTCATCGACGAAATCGACGCCGTGGGCCGTCATCGTGGCGCAGGCCTTGGCGGTGGTAACGACGAGCGTGAGCAGACACTGAACCAGATGCTGGTCGAGATGGATGGTTTTGAGAGCAATGAGGGCGTGATCCTGATTGCCGCGACCAACCGTCCGGACGTTCTGGATCCGGCTCTCCTGCGTCCAGGCCGCTTTGACCGTCAGGTTGTCGTACCGAACCCGGATGTTGCCGGTCGTGAAAAGATCCTGCGTGTTCACATGAAGAAGGTGCCGCTTTCTTCAGATGTGGATCCCAAAGTCATTGCACGTGGAACTCCTGGTTTCTCGGGCGCGGATCTGTCCAATCTCGTGAATGAAGCTGCGCTGATGGCGGCCCGTCAGGGACGCCGGACCGTGGGTATGGCACAGTTCGAGGAAGCCAAGGACAAGGTCATGATGGGGGCTGAGCGCCGTTCCATGGTCATGACCGAGGACGAGAAGCGTTCGACTGCCTACCATGAATCCGGACATGCCATCTGCGCGATCTTCACTCCGGGAAGTGATCCGATCCACAAGGCGACAATCGTGCCGCGTGGCCGGGCTCTGGGTCTCGTCATGACCCTGCCGGAGAAAGATAACATTTCCTACAGCCGCAAATGGTGCCTGGCCCGTCTGGTCATCGCCATGGGTGGTCGTGTGGCAGAGGAAATCATTTTCGGTCGGGAAGAAGTCAGTGCGGGTGCTTCTGGTGATATCAAAAGCGCCACGGACCTTGCGCGCCGTATGGTTACTGAATGGGGTATGAGCGACAAGCTTGGTATGATCGCTTATGGCGATAACGGGCAGGAAGTGTTCCTTGGTCATTCCGTGACCCAGAATAAAAATATTTCGGAAGAAACTGCGAGAGAGATCGACAAGGAGGTCAAGGTCCTGATCGATACGGCTTACAGCCAGGCCCATGATCTGCTGACGACCCGTATTGAAGATCTGCATCGTCTGACCGCAGCGCTTCTGGAATATGAAACCCTGACGGGTGATGATGTTGGTCGCATCATGCGGGGTGAGGCCATCGAGCGCACGTCGGATGATGAGCAAATGCCGGACAACCGCCGCGCATCTGTCCCGACGACGCGCCCCGGAGCGTTTGATCCGGCGCCTCAGGCGGGCTAATCAGGCAGCCAATCGCACCAACAGGCGCGTCATTGAGGAGACATTCCTCGGTGTCGCGCCTTTTTTATTTCTGGCAGACAGGCAGGATTCTTCATTATGGCTACCAAAAGGTCTCTGTTCGGTACTGATGGTATCCGGGGAACGGCAAACACCGCACCCATGACGGTCGAGATCGCACAGAAGCTGGGTCAGGCGGCCGGCCTGTATTTTATGCGGAGCCAGAACCGACGGCATAGCGTCGTTCTGGGCAAGGATACGCGTCTCTCTGGCTACATGCTGGAATGCGCTCTGGTTGCGGGGTTTCTATCTGCAGGAATGGACGTCATTCTGGTCGGACCGCTCCCGACACCGGCTATTGCCATGCTGACGCGCTCCCTTCGGGCCGATCTGGGCGTGATGGTTTCTGCTTCGCACAATCCCTTCACGGATAACGGCATCAAGCTGTTTGGACCTGATGGCTTTAAGCTGTCTGATGAGGTGGAGGGTCAGATTGAAGAAATGATGTCTCAGGATCTGTCTGCGCGGCTGGCCTCTCCGGCACAGATCGGTCGGGCGTCACGCCTTACAGATGCTGCCGGACGTTATATCGAGAACGCAAAGGCATCCTTCCCCCGCGGCCTGCGCCTGGATGGTCTGAAAATCGTTATCGACTGTGCCAATGGCTCCGCTTATCGGGTGGCACCCACTGCACTGTGGGAACTGGGTGCAGAAGTCATCAAGATCGGCTGTTCGCCTGATGGGCTGAACATCAATGATGGTGTTGGATCAACCCATCCGGAAACGTTGTGTGCAGCTGTCCGGGAGCATGGTGCGGATTTCGGCATTGCGCTGGATGGTGATGCGGATCGCGTGCTGATTGCGGATGAAGCCGGCAATCTGGTTGATGGAGATCAGATTATCGGTCTGATCGCTGCTTTCTGGAAGCAGCATGACCGGCTGCGGGGCAATACGGTGGTTACGACCGTTATGTCCAATATGGGTCTGGAAAAAGCTTTGGCGGAAAATGGTCTCGAGCTTCAGCGGACGGCGGTAGGCGATCGTTATGTTGTTGAACGCATGCGAGAGATCGGCGCCAATCTTGGCGGCGAGCAGTCCGGACATATGGTCCTGTCAGACTACGCCACTACAGGGGATGGTCTGATTGCCGCGTTACAGGTTCTAGCCGTTTCTGTTGAAACCAAACGGCCTGCGAGTGAGATCTGCCGTTTCTTCACGCCTTATCCCCAGCTTCTGAAAAATGTCCGCTATTCAGGCACCAGTCCGATGGGCAGTCCGGATTTGGCGGCGGCAAAAGCCTGGGCAGATGAGCGGCTGGCCGGGAGTGGCCGCCTTGTCCTGCGTGCAAGCGGGACGGAGCCGCTGATCCGCGTCATGGCCGAAGCGCAGGATGAAGCGCTTGTGCATGAAGTGGTGGATCATGTCTGTGATGTCATTCGCGCAATTGCCCACGTCTGAATCCGGCTGTCGTTCATATATACGAGAGCTGGCAAGATCAGTCTGATCCAGTGAAAGATCAGACTGTTGCGTCGGCAATCTCCGCAGTGATCTTTGGGGCCGGGAGGGCGGCAGAGACTGCGTCTGCGGCATCGTCTTCACGCAGGATGTAGCCGCGTCCCCACACTGTGGCGATCAGATTTCCAGCACCGACATTCTGTAATTTACGGCGCAGTTTGCAGATGAAGACGTCAATGATCTTCATTTCCGGTTCGTCGATGCCGCCATACAGGTGATTGAGAAATGCGTCCTTGGTCAGGACGGATCCCTTGCGGATTACCAGCAACTCCAGAATGGCATATTCTTTGCCGGTCAAATGGAGCGGAGCACCATCAACGGTAACATTTTTGCCGTTGAGGTCCAGCTCAAGATTTCCAATGCGAAGCTTGGGCTCAGCAAAGCCACGGGAACGCCGCATGACAGCCTGGAGACGGGCAACCAGTTCACCTTCGTCATAGGGCTTGGTCATGTAGTCGTCCGCACCCATGGAAAAGGCCCGAATTTTTGCTTGAGGCCGTAGCAGTGCCGACAGGACGAGAATGGGTGTCGTGATGCGGCTTGTCCGGACGCGCCGGATAACTTCATATCCTTCAAGATCATTCAGCATCAGTTCGAGCACGACCACGTCATAATCATAATGCCGGAGCATTTCGATGGCCTCTTCACCCGACGGCGTATGGTCAACGGTAAATGAGGCGTTTCGCAGAATCTGGGATAACGTGGCGGCGGCAGACTGATCGCTATCGACAAGAAGAATACGCATGTTTCAACTCCCGGCTTGGTGAAGCAATGGTTACTACCCAAGGTTGTGTCTGTCGATAGATATGGATCAAAAATCGTAAAAATGTCATTATTTTTCTCTCAAAAGGAGAACATTAGTCTTCTCTTAACGGTCGGGTTGTAAGATCCCTAAATGGAAACAAACCGCAGAAAACGGCCGGAAACTGTCACATGACCGATCATGCCAAGCTGCTTGAAAAGCTTTTGAACCTCACCTGCGAATGGGTTGTAGGAAGCGTTAAAGACGTCGTGGGTCTGTGTATGACAGTCGTCGGACTTGATGGATTCATTACGATTGGAGACCGAGTCGCCGTTAAAGCGCGTGATGGTCGCGTGGTACAATCCGAGGTTGTGGGGTTTCAGGGCAACGTTGCGCGGCTGATGTCGTTTGCTCCTCTGGATGGGATTGGCCCAGGTTGCGAGGCCAAGATTCCCTTCAATCGTCGTGATGGCGGCCTTGGCGTCAATGAGAGTTGGCTGGGTCGGGTTCTGGATCCATTGGGGCAGCCGATTGATGGAAAAGGTCCGTTGTCGCCATCTGTGGAGCGGCAGGCTGTTCAATGCGCACCACCAAACGCGGCCAGCAGGGCACGGCTCGGAGAGCGTGTTGATCTCGGGGTCCGTGCGCTGGATGCATTCACGACATGCCGTCGCGGGCAGAGGCTTGGTCTCTTTGCTGGTTCCGGAGTTGGAAAATCAACTTTGCTGTCCATGCTGGCGCGAGGTGCGGATTGCGATGTCGCCGTGATCTCGCTTGTTGGTGAACGCGGGCGTGAAGTTCGGGAATTCATTGAGGATGACCTCGGGCCAGAAGGGCTGGCACGAAGTGTTCTGGTCATTGCAACCTCGGATTCACCGCCATTGATGCGCCGCGAAGCCGCTCTTTCCGCCATGGCGATCGCAGAATACTTTCGGGACCAGGATAAGTCGGTTCTGTTGTTGATGGACAGTGTGACGCGCTTTTGCATGGCTCTGCGCGAAATTGGTCTGTCAGCTGGGGAACCACCTGCGACACGAGGTTACCCGCCTTCGGTATTCGCTGAACTTCCGCGGCTTTTGGAGAGGGCTGGCCCAGGTTACCCAGATCAGGGAATGATCACAGCGCTTTTCACTGTTCTTGTGGAAGGCGACGACCAGAATGAGCCTGTTGCAGATGCCGTGCGTGGTATTCTGGACGGGCATATTATTCTTGATCGCAAGATTGGCGAGCAGGGGCGATATCCTGCCATTGATGTCTTGCGGTCTCTCTCGCGCGCCGTCCCGGGATGTAATTCGGAGGAAGAGAATGCTCTTACACGACGTGCACGTGCGGCTATGGCAACATACCAGCGTATGGCGGACATGATCCGTCTCGGCGCATACAAGCCCGGAACAGATCGGGAGGTGGATGAAGCCATCGCGCTGATGCCAAAATTGGACCGGTTTCTGTCTCAGGGGCGGAACGAGCGTTCCACACGCGCTGAAGCTTTTGAGCAGCTGGCACACATCATGCAGACAATTTCACCAACTGCCCCTCTGAATGCGGCATGAAGGATTAATCAGGATGGAGCGTTCACCCCTCGATACACTGATTGCGTTGCGAGAGCAGGAACTTGATCTTGTGGAGCGGAGCTTCGCAGATGCGGTGGCGCGCGAGACGGCTGCGGAAGAGAAGCTGGCTGCTGCCCAGCTGGAAATTCTGAGCGAGCAGCAGATCGCGTCCAGCCCAACGGCAGGTGACGGCGCCGTCGAAGCTTTCAGTCGCTGGCTTCCTGCAGGGCGCCAGGCGGTTACAGAGGCTCAGGACCGTTGCCGTGAAGCTGCGTTGGATCGGGAGACGGTGCGGTCTGCATTGATTGCTGCCAGAGCCGCTATGGAAGCGGTCAAGACATTGCGTGAAGAGCAGAAAGAGGAAGAGCGGCAAGTGGAGCTCAAGAAAGAACAGAACGCTCTGGACGAACTGGCTACCCGTCAGTTCGGAAGGTCCTGAGCTGTTCCGTACCCGCGTAATGCATTTTCAATCTGCGCCGCGGTACCGATCAGGGCGCATGCAACCGGATGTGTACTGTCGCGGACGAAGGAGAGAACCAGATCCGGATCACTGGGAAAAAGATCGCTTGGCAGAGTAATAACTGGTGTCATTTCGCCGCTACTGGATGCCTGCTCAGCGGCGTGGGACATGATGCGCAAAACCGCTTTTTCAAGGGCGGGAAGAAGAACCATGTGAGGGGCGTCATGATTCCCAGCGTGGGTTTCTACCAGTTCATTCCAGCCGTCGCGCGTTACGAAAGCGGGGATACCGTCGGGGGGCGTATGACGTTCCGCGCGCAGGAGGGTGCCTGACTGGGCCATGCGGAGAATATCCAGGGCAGGAAGAAGTTCGGGGTCGAGTTTGATGGACATTCTGATCTTTGATCTGAGGGGCGAAAAGGCCGTGCCATTCTGCACAAGACACGGCCTGAGTTCTGTGTTTAGTGCGGCGGGTTGCCCATGGCCTGCATGAGGGCCGTGACCTGCTCGGGCTGGGCCTTGAAAAGGGCGACATTGGTGGGGTTGGGGCTGGGCATGCCAGCCGGAAGCTGACCGTTACTGGCGGCCAGGGTCATGCCGAATGCTGTCATCCCCATGACAAAGCTTTCCGGCGTGAAGCCGTGGCTTTGCAGGACGGGAGCCAGACCCGGAACCTGACTGATCTGTCTGATCGTGTCTCCAAGACCCGTGCCGTGGGAATTGGGCGGCTGGATATTTCTGGCCTGAAGTTCAGCGATTGTGGCTGAAGCACGGGTCATGAAGTCCGGTGGCAGGGGATAGTGCATGGCGCGTTCTGTATCTGCGCGGACCTGGGGCGAAACCTGCGGAGCCTGCTGTGGTGCTCCCTGAACAGGGGCACTCCCGTCAATCTGGGTCTGGCTTTGGACGCCGCCCTGATAGGCTGGCGGCGGATAGGACTGTGCCTGTGCTGCAAGGGGCACAATCGCAACAGAGAAAAAGAGGGCTGTGAGCCCTGTCATGCGGGGAAATGTCATGCCTGCACCCATTCGCCAGCGCGCATCAGTGGCACGCGGTTGCCATTCTTGAGACCATCGAGGTCGATCTTGTCCGAACCGATCATCCAGTCAATATGGATGAGAGAGTCGTTAACACCTCTCTCCAGCAGTTCTTCCGGCGTCAGGCCTTCGATATCGACCATGCATTTCGTATAGGCTTGGCCAAGCGCGATATGGCTGGACGCATTTTCATCGAAAAGCGTGTTGCGATACAGGATCTTGCTGGCCGAGATGGGCGAGGAATGGGGCACGAGTGCCACTTCGCCGATCCGCGCGGCGCCTTCGTCGGTATTGAGGATGCGCTTGAGCACATCTTCGCCCTGACTGGCTGTTGCCTCGACAATGCGGCCGCTCTCAAAGCGCACCGAGATGTTATCGATCAGAGTGCCCTGATGGAAAAGCGGCTTGGTGCTGCTGACGCGCCCGTCAACCTTGCTGCGATGGGGCGTCGTGAAGATCTCTTCCGTAGGGATATTCGGGTTGCAGACAATGCCGTTGCCCGATTTTTCCGATCCGCCCGCCCAGAGATGACCATCCGCAAGGCCGACTGTCAGGTCGGTGCCGGGGCCGCTGAAATGCAGGGCTTCGAACCGGCTGTCGTTCATGAACTTTGCGCGGGCATGCAGGGCGGCATTATGGGCGTTCCACTCGGCGACGGGGTCAGCCACATCAACGCGTGAGGCCTTGAAGATTCCGTCCCACAGGGCAGCGAGGGCGTCTTCCGGGGGAAGGTCCGGGAACACCTGCTCGGCCCAGGCCGGGGTGGCGCAGGCGATGATGTTCCAGTTTACGGCGAACTGGGTGATGATTTCCATCGCCGGGCGGTTGGCCTTGGAATTTGCCCGGTTGGCCCGGGAAATGCGCTCGGGGTCCTGCCCCTTCAGAAGAGTCGGGTTGGCGCCGGTGATGGCCATGCGGGCCGCCCCTTCGCGGAAGGCGCGTGCCATGCCATCGGCCAGCCATGTTGGAGCGACGTCAAAGGCATCGTCCGGGGCATGGAGGAAGCGGGCGAGCGTGGTCTCGTCATCTGCGTAAAGCGTTGTCACCACAGACGCGCCGGCCTTGTAGGCGTGTTCTGTCACCCGGCGGACCAGTGCGACTGCCGAAAGTGGAGCGGTGATGAGGAGCTGCTGGCCCGGTGCAATGTTCAGGCCAACGCGGACGGCGACTTCGCCCAGGCGATCGAGCAGCTGTTCGTGCGAAAAGGTGGAAGGAGCAGACACGTTGGACTCTTTCGCAGTGATCATTCTGTCGATCATGGTGTGCCCTGTAGCGTCGAAGTGCAAGAGAGCGGTGCCGGGCGTGAGGTGACAGGCCGGCAGCCGCACAGTATCGTCGAAGCATGGAACCCGGACTTCATATTTTCGCCGATCCAGGCGAACCCGACCAGCGCCCGTTTGATGTGGCGGTCGTTATGCCCAGCCTGTTGCGGCCCTCTATCGTTCAGGCGCTCCAGTCCGTATTTCGGCAGGAAGGGGGGTTACGGGTTCAGATCATGATCGGCGTGGATCGTTCCCCAGGTGATGGCGCGGACGCGTTGCTGCGGCGCGCTGTCGAGGGACGGCCGCCTGGCTGGGTAGTCGAAGTTTTGTGGCCCGGCTATTCCACGTCCCAAAGGCATGGTGGATTTGGTCGTGCAAGGGATGGAGGCGTGTTGCGCAGCGTGCTCAGCCAGCTCTCGAATGCGCCTCGTATTGCCTATCTCGATGATGACAACTGGTGGGCTCCCGATCACCTTTCTTCCCTTCTGACGGCTATCGACGGGGAAGACTGGGCCTGGGCTGGACGCTGGTTCGTGCATCCGCGGACTTTGAAACCCATATGCGAGGACCAGTGGGAATCGGTTGGGATCGGGGGAGGGATTTTCCGCGAGAGTTATGGCGGGTTCGTTGACCCAAACTGCCTGATGATCGACCGGACCCGGGTGCCGGAAGCGCTGGAAATGTGGAACCAGCCTTTGGCTGGAGACGGGACGCAGATGACAGCGGACCGCAATGTTTTCAGAACATTGATGGACCGGCCCGGCAGACCGACCAAGCAATATACCGCCTATTATGTGCTGACCGAAACAGATGGGCTGCATGCGACGCGCTTGCGTCTGATGGGGCCAGCCTGGGACAGGGCTTCCTGCGAAGTCGTTGATCAGGAAGCCTGATGCAGGCAGCCGACGGGACGAATATTCCCGTCCGGCTGTCTGTGGCGTCCATTACATGGAGCGGATCGTGTTGCGGCGTGGCGGACGACGCTGGCGGTCGGACTGGGCGTCCGGGCTGGCGGCTTTGGCAGCCTTGTCGCGTGCTATGGTCCGCAGTTCGGTTTCCAGTTCGCGGATGCGGCGCTGGATGCTCTCCTTCAGGGTCGGAGAAGTGTGTGACTTCATGGAAGCGATTGTTTCCTTGAGGTCCCGGAGCTGTTTTTCCTTTTCGGCCTGATTACGGCGAATAGGCTGGTTGTCGGACATCTGTCCTTGAAATGCACGCATGTGTTCGGTCTTTCCGCATGAAGCATCCACAAGGCCTCCCGCTCATCCAAAAGATGGCGGGATGGAGCACGCTGAGGCGTGCCCGGCTGGCCCTGTCAGGCTCATGATTATGGGGGACGGAGTATTACCGTCCGGTTAATTCAGGATCGTGGGGAGAGGATGTCCCGCAAAGCGTCTGTAAGGCGTATGCAGGCTTCGTCCGTTCCGATCGAGATGCGCAGCCAGTCCTGGATGCGCGGGGTTGAGAGATGCCGGACAAGGATCGCACGCTCGCGCAGGGCTGCGGCGATGGCTCCGGCCTTGTGCGCCGGATGGTGCACGAGAACGAAGTTGGCACAGGACGGCAGGACTTGGAAGCCAAGATTTTGCAGCTCCGGGACCAGTCTGTCACGGCTGGCAAGGACGCGTGCCGTGATGTCAGCAAGCCAGTCAGTGTCATGGATTGCTGCGATGGCCCCGGCCTGTGCAGGGCGGGAGAGAGGATAGGAATTGAAGCTGTCCTTGACGCGGAAGAGACCGTCAATCAGCTCCGGAGAGCCAATTGCAAAACCCACACGCAGTCCTGCCAGGGCATAGGACTTGGACAGCGTCTGAACCACCAGAAGATTGTCATAGCGGTGTGTCAGTTCAATGGCAGACTGCGCGCCGAAATCCACATAGGCCTCGTCGATGATGACAGTGCGGTCCGGATAGCGTTTCAGGACTGTCTCAATCTGTTCCAGCGGCAGAGGGATACCCGTATTGGCGTTGGGATTGGCGATGATGATCCCGCCGCAATCGCCGGTGTAGGCGTCGATGTCGATCGAGAAATCGTCATTGAGCGGGATATGGCGGAACGGCTGTTCGAAAAGTCCGCAATACACTGGATAGAAAGCGTAGGTTACGTCCGAGAACAGAACCGGAGAGTCATCGTGAAAGAGGGCCCGAAAAGCATGCGCCAGGACTTCGTCTGAGCCGTTGCCTACGAAAACATGGTCAGCCGTTGTGCCGAACCGGGCGGCAATGGTGTCGCGCAGGTCGGAGGCTGTCGGGTCCGGGTACAGGCGCATGTCGTCGGTGGCAACATTCCTGATGGCTTCAAGGGCCTTCGGGCTCGGGCCATAGGGGGACTCGTTCGTGTTAAGCTTCAGCAGATCCGCGACATTGGGTTGTTCGCCAGGCACATAGGGGTGCAGGTCACGGACGCGGCTGTTCCAGAAACGGCTCATGCGGATGCTCCCGCGAACAGGCTGGTCATGAGCTGGCGTTCGGCGAGCTCGCGGGCGGAGACGCCGTCCGCGTCTTTTAGGTCAGGGTTGGCACCAGCAGCCAGAAGCTTCTTCGCCATGTCTTCGCGGTTGAACATGATCGAGAACATCAACGGCGTGCGACCGGCATGATTGGCATGATCCACCTGCG
Organism: Gluconobacter sp. Dm-62; assembly: GCF_018256155.1. GTDB lineage: Bacteria > Pseudomonadota > Alphaproteobacteria > Acetobacterales > Acetobacteraceae > Gluconobacter. Next base: position 197,293 of record NZ_JAERLY010000004.1, on the reverse strand, counting down.
CGCCGTGATCGAGCAAAAGTGTTGCGATGTCGGTCAGGCCCTTGAAGGCCACCCCTGACAGGGCGCTGGCACCCTTGAGATCGGTCGCTTCCGTATCGGCGCTGCGGTTCAGCAGCAGGCGTGTGGCATCGGCGTGGCCGTTATAGGTGGCGACGATCAATGCAGTGTAGCCGCGGCTGTCGGGGGTATCGATGGCCATGCCGGCATCCAGAAACTGGGTCAGGAGGTCGGTATCGCCTTCACGGGCCGCGTCGATGAACAGGGCGGTGATCTGGTCTGACGTGAAAGTGACGTTCTGGGCGTTCATGACGGTTTCCACATGGCGGTGTCCCTCAGAGAGGGGATGTCGGAAGGAGTTTAGCTTTTTGTGTCAGCTGGCGGAAGGGTGAGGCTTTCGCCATTCTCCAGCGCCGCGAAAGGGCGGCTGCCAGGGCGGCTTGCGAATTCCAGACGGGTTGGGGGCTCCAGAATAGCTTCGTCGGTCAGCTGGAATGTCCCGAAATGGATGGGTAACCCCTGTTTTGCCCTGAGTGTATCAAAGGCCATGAGTGCTTCTTCCGGCGACATATGAACGCGCCGCATCAGGTCGCGCGGGTCGTAGGCGCCGATAGGCAGGATGGCGAGGTCGATGTTTGGCCATCGGCGGTGGATCGCGTCGAAATGCTTGCCCCAGGCCGTGTCGCCCGCGAAAAAGACCGTGTGCCCATCGGCTTCAATCATGAAGCCGCCCCAGAGCGCGCGGTTGGAATCGAATGGCGTGCGCGCGCTCCCATGCAGGGCAGGTGTGGCCGTGATGCGGGTGCCGTCGTCGGTTGTGCCTTCCCACCAGTCCAGTTCCATGATGCGGGGCAGGGCAGCCTTTTCCAGATGGCGGCGGTTGCCCGGCAGGGAGATGCAGAGCGGGTCGTCGCGTTCGGCCAAAGCGCGCAGGCTCGGCAGGTCCATGTGGTCGTAATGACAGTGCGAGACGAGGATGATGTCGATGCGGGGCAGGGCGTTCAGCGCGATGCCGGGCGGCCGCACGCGACGGGGGCCGAAACTGCGGAAGGGGGAGCAGCGTTCGGAGAATACCGGGTCAGTGATGATCCGCAGAGGCGCGCGTCCTGTGCGGCCGAACTGGAGCAGAACGGTCGCATGACCGACAAATGTGACGCAGCATTCTCCCGGAGCAGGCACGGCCTGATCGAAGGTTTTCTGCGGCGGAAGAGCATCCGGCCAGCGTGGTCTCAACCCCATCTGCCAGCGGAAGATGTTACCAGCCCGCTGGGACACTTTGCGGGCTGTCCGGGCCTCGTCCGGGCGCCAGGCCTCGGGATTGCTGTAACGGCGTCCGTCGAAGTGCGGCAGGTTGTCATCAAGCACAAGAGCGTGTTTCACAATATGGTTTACCAATCAGCCATTGCGTCCGGCGCGACTTCGCGTCATGCCGTGGCAGCAGAATGTACGGGGGATATCGTTGCGTTTCTTCCCGTCAGTCACAAGCCGGAGACCCCATTCCGATGAGTACGCTTCCTCAACTCGCCATCAATACGATCCGTACCCTTTCGATGGAAGGTGTCGAGCGCGCCAATTCCGGCCATCCCGGCACGGCCATGGCCCTTGCCCCTGCGATGTATGCCGTCTGGCAGCATGATCTGAAATACGATCCGGCCGATCCGTGCTGGCCCGCCCGTGACCGTTTCGTCCTCTCGGTCGGTCATGCGTCGATGCTACTGTACTCCACCCTGTTCCTGACGGGCGTGAAGGACATCCAGGACGGCAAGGTCGTTGATGCGCCCTCCCTTACTGTCGAAGACCTGTCGCAGTTCCGCCAGCTGAACTCCAAGACCCCGGGCCATCCGGAATACCGCTTTACCGCTGGTGTTGAGACCACGACTGGCCCGCTCGGGCAGGGTTGCGGCAATTCCGTCGGTATGGCGATCGCCCAGAAATGGATGTCCGCGCGTTATGACCGCCCGGGCTTCAAGCTGTTCGATTACCATGTGACGGTGTTCTGTGGTGACGGCGACATGATGGAAGGCGTTGCTTCTGAAGCTGCCTCCACGGCTGGTCATCTCGCGCTTGGAAACCTGACCTGGATCTATGATTCAAACCAGATTTCCATCGAGGGTTCGACGGATCTGGCCTTCACGGAAAATGTGGGCAAGCGTTTTGAAGCCTATGGCTGGCACGTCCAGACCCTGACGGACGGCAACGATGTCGACGCCATTCTCGCTGCTTTGAAGGCCGCCCGTGCCGTGACGGATCGCCCGAGCATGATCGTTCTCAAGACGGTCATCGGCTATGGCGCGCCCAAGAAGGCTGGTACGGCGTCCGCGCATGGCGAGCCGCTGGGTGCGGACGAAATCAAGGGTGCGAAGAAGGTCTATGGCTGGCCGGAAGACGCTCCGGATTTCTACGTGCCGGACGGTGTGAAGGAGCATTTCGCCGAAGGTCTCGGCAAGCGTGGCGCGGAAGCCCATGCGGAATGGCGTGAGCTGTTCTCGGCCTATCGCGAAGCGCATCCGGAACTTGCGACTGAAATCGACTGCATTCTGGAACACCGTCTGCCGGAAGGCTGGGACAAGGACATCCCGACCTTCGGCGCGGATGCGAAGGGCATTGCCTCCCGTGCAAGTTCGGGTCAGGTGCTGAATGCAGTTGCGAAGAACCTGCCCTGGATGATCGGTGGCTCCGCTGACCTGACGCCGTCCACCAAGACGGACATCAAGGGCGGTGGCTCCTTCCAGCCGGAAAAATGGAACGGCACCTATGGTGGCCGCAACCTGCATTTCGGTGTGCGCGAACATGCGATGGGCTCCATCTGCAATGGCATCGCGCTGTCGGGCATCCGGTCCTACGGTTCGGGCTTCCTGATCTTCTCCGATTACATGAAGGCGCCGATCCGTCTGTCCGCCATCATGGAACTGCCGGTTCTGTATATCTTCACGCATGACTCCATCGGCGTGGGCGAAGATGGACCGACGCATCAGCCGATCGAGCAGCTGGCCCAGCTTCGTGCAACGCCGGGCATCATGACGATCCGTCCGTCCGACGCCAACGAAGTGGCCGAAGCCTGGCGCACGCTGATCCCCATGACGCACAAGCCGGCCGTGCTCGCGCTCAGCCGTCAGAACCTGCCGACGATCGACCGCACGAAATATGCTTCCGCCGCTGGTCTGGCGAAGGGCGGTTATGTGCTGGCGAGCTGTGAAGGCAAGCCGGACGTCATTCTGATCGCTTCGGGTTCGGAAGTCAGTCTCGTGGTCGGGGCTTATGAGAAGCTCACGGCGGAAGGCATCAATGCCCGGGTCGTGTCCATGCCGAGCTTTGATCTGTTCGAAGAGCAGAGCCAGGAATACCGCGATTCCGTGCTGCCGCCGGACGTCATTGGTCGCGTTGCGGTTGAGCAGGCCGCGGCCTTCGGCTGGGATCGGTATGTCGGCATCGGTGGTGCGATCATCGCCATGAACACATTCGGTGCGTCGGCTCCGGCCTCGGCACTTCTCACGAAATTCGGTTTCACGCCGGAAGCGGTTTTTGACGCAGCAAAGCGTCAGGCCCTGCGCGGCAAGTAAGGGAGAGATCCTGTGGCAGACACAATCTCCAATACCGGTCTGAACGAAGTCGGCAGCGTACTGCGCGACCTTGAGAAATATGGTCAGTCTCCCTGGCTGGATTTCATCCAGCGCAGCTTTACGGAGGATGGCAGCCTCCGCAAGCTGGTGGACGAGGACGGCCTGCGTGGCGTGACCTCCAACCCGGCTATCTTCGAGAAGGCCATCGGGCACGGCACGGAATACGATCCGCAGATCCGCAAGCTGCTTGAAGGTGAGGGCCTCTCCCCCGGCGAACTGTACGAGCATCTCGCCATCGACGACATCCGCTCCGCCTGTGCGGTGCTGGATCCGGTGTTCGAAAAGACCAAGGGGCTGGACGGCTATGTCAGCCTTGAAGTCTCTCCCTATCTGGCGTTTGACGCGCATGGGACGATCACGGAAGCACGCCGTCTGTGGAAGGCGGTGTCGCGTCATAACCTGATGATCAAGATCCCGGGCACCACGGAAGGCACGGGTGCCATTCGCGAAGCAATCGCGGACGGCATCAATGTCAACGTGACGCTGCTGTTCTCGCTGGATGCCTACAAGGCTGTTCTGGAAGCCTATGTGTCCGGCCTTGAAGCCCGCGTGGCACGGGGTGAAGAAATTTCGCGCATCTCCAGCGTGGCCTCGTTCTTCGTCAGCCGCATCGATGCCAAGATCGATGGTGAAATCGACCGTCGCATTGCCGCTGGCGATGCAGACGCCGAAGCGCTGAAGGCCGTTCGCGGCAAGGTCGCAATCGCCAATGCGAAGATGGCGTATCAGTACTATCTGGACGTCCGCAACAGCCCGCGCTGGAAAGCGCTGGCCGAGAAGGGCGCCAACCCGCAGCGTCTGCTGTGGGCCAGCACCGGCACCAAGGACAAGGCCTATTCGGACGTCCTGTATGTCGAGGAGCTGATTGGCCCCGAGACGGTCAACACCATCCCGCCCGCAACATTCGATGCCTTCCGCGACCACGGCAAGTCCCGTGCCAGCCTGACGGAAAATGTCGAGGAAGCCCGCCATGTGATGGCTGAGGCCGAGCGCCTCAACCTGAACCTGGACGCCGTGACGGCAAAGCTCGTCAAGGAAGGCTGTGCGGCGTTCAGCGTGTCGTTCGACACGCTGCTGACAGCTGTTGCGACCAAGCGCGAAGCCGTCCTGGGTAGCCGTCTGCTGCGGGTCAGTGCTGATCTGCCGCCGGATCTGCGTGATGACGTAGCTGGTGCGGAAAAGGACTGGAGCCATAGCGGTGGTCTTCGCCGCATCTGGAAGAAGGACCCGTCCGTCTGGACGAACGGTCCGGAAGCCGGCTGGCTGAACTGGTTGACGGTCGTGCAGGATCGTCTGTGGCATATCGAGGAGCTGGAAGTTCTGGCCCGCGATGTCCGCAGTCGCGGTTTCAAGGATATCCTGCTTCTGGGCATGGGCGGTTCGAGCCTCGGCCCAGAGGTTCTCGCCGAGACGTTCGGACAGCGTGAAGGCTGGCCGAAGCTGCATGTTCTCGACAGCACGGATCCCCAGCAGGTTACGGCGTTCGAAAAAGCCATCGATCCGAAGAACACGCTGTTCATCGTGGCCAGCAAGTCCGGCGGAACGCTGGAGCCGAACATCCTGTTCGCGCATTTTTGGCAGGTCGCAGGGCAGGCTCTGGGCAAGAAGCCGGGTGACAGCTTTATCGCCATCACCGATCCCGGCTCGCACATGCAGAAGGTGGCCGAGGAAAACGGCTTCTGGCGTGTGTTCTACGGTGATCCGAAAATCGGCGGTCGTTATTCTGTCCTGTCCAATTTCGGTCTCGTCCCGGCGGCTGCAAGCGGCATTGACGTCCGCAAGCTGCTGATGGTCACGCGCCTGATGGTTGAATCCTGTGATGGAAGTGCGCCGCCGGCTGCAAATCCGGGCGCGGTTCTGGGGCTGATCCTGGGTCATGCCGCGCATTGCTTCGGCCGTGACAAGGTGACGATCCTGGCATCTGACGGGATTGCCTCGCTGGGCGCATGGCTGGAACAGCTCATTGCGGAAAGCACCGGCAAGAAAGGCCTCGGCCTCATCCCCATCGATGAGGAAGAACTCGGCACACCCGAAGTGTACGGAACGGACCGTATTTTCGTGGATCTGCTGCTGGGCGATGACGTACCCGACAGCCGCCTTGGCGCACTGCGTGCCGCCGGTGCGCCCGTTGTTACCATTCGTCTCGCCGATGCGTCCCAGATCGGGCAGGCGTTCTTCCTGTTCGAATTTGCCACGGCCGTGGCCGGTGCAGTTCTCGGGATCGATCCGTTCGATCAGCCGGATGTCGAGTTCAGCAAGCTCGAGACGCGTAAGCTGACCTCAGCCTATGCCGAAACGGGATCGCTGCCGCCGGAAACGCCTTTCGCAAAGGACGGCACGCTGTCCTTCTATGCGGATGCGAAGAACACAGAAGCCTTTGAAAACAAGAGCGATGCGGTCTCCATCCTCAAGGCGCTCTTTGATCGCGTGAAGGAGGGTGACTATGTCGGGCTGCTCGCCTATATCCGGCGCGACCAGCAGACACGGGACTGGGCACAGTCCGTTCGCATGGAGCTTCGGGATACGCTGAAGGTGGCGACAGCCGCTGAATTCGGACCCCGGTTCCTTCATTCGACGGGCCAGGCCTACAAGGGCGGACCCGACAGCGGCGTGTTCCTGCAGGTCACGGCAACGGATGCGGCGGATGTGCCGGTTCCGGGCCATGGCTTCAGCTTCAGTGTCGTGAAAGCGGCACAGGCGCGAGGCGATTTCGAGGTGCTCGCGGCCCGTGGCCGTCGTGCCCTTCGCGTTCATATCGATGGACCGCTGGAAGAGGGGCTGAAGGCTCTGGAAACGGCGATTCACAAAGCACTGGCAGGAGCATAAGTCATGCGGATCGGAATCATCGGACTGGGACGGATGGGCGGCAATATTGCCGTCCGTCTGACGCGCCACGGACATGATGTCGTCGTGCATGACCGCACGCCGGAAGTGACGGCCTCGGTCGTCAGCCGTTGTGAAGCCGGGCGTGCTACGCCCGCCAATTCCGTGGCCGAGATGGCGAAGCTGCTCGAAGGTGACGAACACCGTGTGGTGTGGGTCATGCTTCCGGCAGGCGCCATCACCGAGGCCTGCGTTCAGGAACTTGGCGGCCTTCTGGGGCGCGGGGATGTCATCATTGATGGCGGAAACACCTACTACAAGGACGATGTCCGCCGGTCGGCCGAACTGGGTGAAAAGGGCATTTCCTATGTGGATGTCGGCACCTCGGGCGGGGTCTGGGGTCTGGAACGCGGGTACTGCATGATGTTCGGCGGGACGAAAGAAACCGCCGAATACATTGATCCGATCCTCAGCGCGCTCGCGCCGGGGATCGGGGATGTGCAGCGCACGCCGGGCCGTGATGAATCGGGTCATGATCCGCGCGCCGAGCAGGGCTATTTGCACTGTGGTCCCGCGGGTTCGGGCCACTTCGTGAAGATGGTCCATAACGGCATCGAATACGGCATGATGCAGGCCTTCGCCGAAGGCTTCGACATTATGAAAAGCAAGAACTCTCCGGTTCTTGCGGAAAAAGACCGGTTCGAGCTCAACATGGGCGACATCGCCGAAGTCTGGCGTCGCGGCAGTGTCGTGTCGTCCTGGCTTCTCGACCTGACGGCGGAGGCCCTGACCCGTTCGGAAACCCTCAACGAGTTCTCCGGCGAAGTCGCGGACTCTGGTGAAGGTCGCTGGACGATCGAGGCCGCCATTGAAGAAGACGTGCCGGCTCCGGTCATGACGGCCGCGCTGTTTACGCGCTTCCGCTCACGGTCTGGCAATAACTTTGCCGAGAAGGTTCTCTCGGCACAGCGTTTCGGTTTCGGCGGACACGTCGAAAAGAAATAAGACTGCGCCCCTCATGGGCAATGACTGGCTGGCAGGGTATGGTTTTGCCATTGCTGACCAGCCAGCCCCCGCAAAGACTCTGACGGGGGTTTTTACAGGGGCTTTTATGTCCGTTGACCTCGACGCCATCCATGCGGATCTGCCGCCGCTGCCACAGACCATCCGGATGGTCGTGTCCGACATGGACGGAACCCTCTTGACGCCGGACAAGACCATCGCGCCTTCGACACTGGCCATGGTCAAGGTGCTTCAGGAGCGGGGAATTCCACTCTGTCTGGCCAGCGCGCGGCCACCCGCTGCGATGGTTCCCTACATCGAGCAGCTCGGCCTGACCGGACAGAATGCCGGCTTCAATGGCGGGATTATTTTCCGGCCTGATGGCACAACGTCGGTCAGCCGTGTTCTCGCCCCGGATGTGCTGTCGATCGTGCATGACATGCTGCATCTCCACGGGATCGAGACCTGGTTTTTACGCCAGTCCTACTGGATGGTAAAAGACGCCTATACGCCCTTCGTACAGCACGAGCAGGTCATTACTGGCCTGAAGCCGCATCCGGTCCCGGATCTTCGCAAGGAGTTCGAGGGGATCGGCAAGGTGATGGGCGTGAGCAGCAATACCAGCCTGCTTCAGGACATCGAAACCGAACTTGGCGCGATGCTTCAGGGCGATGCGAGCGTGCGCCGCTCTTCCGATATTCTTCTGGACGTGACACCGGCCCTGGCCAACAAGGGTGAGGCCGTGCGTGAACTGGCGCTTGCCCACGGCATTGCGCCGCATGAGGTGGCCTGTCTTGGTGATGCCCATAACGATCTGCCGATGTTTTCGGTCGCGGGTCTGGGTATTGCGATGGGACAGGCTGAAGATGACGTGAAAGCCGCCGCGCAGGTTCTCACAGACACCAATGAGCGCGATGGCTGGGCCAAGGCCGTCGAGCGCTACATCCTGCCGAGAGTTCCCAATCCATGACCACCGACATCCGTTCCGCCACGCTGGAAACCCTTCCTGATTCAGAAGCCGTTGCCCTGCGGATGGCGAATCTTCTCGTTGAAGGAATTCTGGCCAAGACGGATGGCCCGTTCCGGGTTGCCCTCTCTGGCGGCTCCACGCCCAAGCGCCTGTTCGAGATCCTTGCCACGCCGTCGCGTGCGAAGCTGATCCCGTGGGAGCGCGTTGAGATTTTCTATGGTGACGAGCGTCATGTGCCGGAAGGCCATGCCGACAGCAATCACACGGTCGGCCAGTCCGTCCTGCTGTCCCGTGTTCCAGTGCCAGCGCAGAATGTCCACGCCATTCCAACCGCTGCAACGGTGGAAGAGGACGCGAAGGCTTACGAAAAGACCCTTCAGACCGCTTACGGTGCAACGGAGCTTGATCCGAAGCGCCCGCTGTTCGATCTCGTCATGCTGGGTCTTGGCACCGACGGTCATACGGCATCGCTGTTTCCGGGGCAGCCGGTTCTGAAGGAACGGACGGCCTGGGTCGGGACGGCCGCACCGTCCACAGCACCTTATGAGCGCATTACGCTGACCTATCCTGCCATCCAGTCCAGCGCACTGGTCGTGTTCCTCGTGACGGGGGCATCCAAGGTCGAAATGCTGGAGCGTCTGGTCGAGGGTGACAGTTCCATCCCTTCGGCACGGGTGACGAGCGAGGGACGCATCATCGTTCTTGCGGACCGCGCTGCGGTGGGAGAGGACGCATGAGCGGGACGGATATGAACGCTCACAAGCGTACGGCTGCGCGTGAGGCGGCTGACATGGTCAAGAGCGGCATGGTCGTGGGGCTCGGAACGGGCAGCACGGCGGCCTACATGATCGAGCGTCTGGGCGAGCGCGTTACGGAAGGTCTGGAGATTTTCGGAATCCCGACATCCGACGACAGCGAAGACAAGGCGCTCAAGGCCGGGATCCCCCTGACGGATTTCAGCGCGCATCGCCGGATCGACATCGCCATTGATGGTGCGGACGAGGTCCAGCGTGGCTCGCTCAACCTGATCAAGGGTCTGGGTGGCGCATTGCTGCGCGAGAAAATCGTGGCGCAGGCGGCCAAGCGCTTCGTGGTGATCGTGGACGGCACCAAGCCCGTGGACCTGTTGGGCGAAAGGGCACCTGTTCCCGTAGAGGTCATTTCCTTTGGCTGGGAATGCACGGCGGAACTGCTGGCGGCCTGTGGCGCACGCGGTGTGAAGCCTCGCACGGATCGGGCCGGTTCGCTGTTCGTGACCGATACCGGCAACATGATCCTCGACTGCCATTTCGGGCCGATCGACAACCCTGAAAAACTGGCTGATAAAATCGACCGGATCGTCGGTGTCGTCGAGCATGGCATGTTTCTCAACATGGCGTCCGAAGTTCTGGTGGCAACGCCGGACGGGGTGGAGCACTGGGAGCCATGAAAATGACGGAACACGAAACGCAGATGGGTCTGAAGCCGCGTTTTCTCGTGGTCATGGGCGTCTCCGGAACAGGCAAGACAACGGTCGCAACCGGTCTTGCCACGCGTCTGGGTTGGCATTTTCAGGAAGGGGATGCGCTGCATCCGCCGGCCAATGTCGAGAAGATGAGCACGGGACAGCCGCTGACCGATGCGGACCGTGCGCCCTGGCTTGCGCTCTGTCATGATTGGCTGCGCGCGCAGGTCGAAGCCGGGCATGGCGCGGTGCTGACATGTTCCGCACTCAAGCGCGCCTATCGCGAGCAACTTCGTGGTGCGGATCTGCCGATTGAATTTGTGCATATCGACACATCGGCTGCGGAACTTGCCGAGCGGCTGGAGCGGCGGGAAGGACATTTCATGCCGGCCAGCCTGCTGCCCAGCCAGCTTGCGACGCTTGAGGTTCCCGGTGATGACGAGCCGGTGATCCGCGTCTCGGGCGAGAAGCATCCCGATGTGGTGCTGGAGGAGCTGATCAGCCATTTTCAGGCGGAGGACTGATCCATGGCCGAGACCACCCGGCTTCTGGTGGATGCCGATGCGTGCCCGGTCAAGGACGAGATCTACCGGGTCGGGGCACGCTATGGCCTCAAGACAGTCATCGTTGCCAATAGCTGGATGAACATCCCGCAGTCGCCGCTCATTGAGCGCGTCGTGGTGCCGGAAGGGCCGGACGTGGCGGATGACTGGATTGCGGAACAGGTGACGCCATCCGACATTGTCATCACCAGCGATATTCCGCTCGCGGTGCGTTGTCTGGCGAAAAAAGGCTCCGTCCTGCGGCCCAATGGCGAGGAAATCGACGAACGCTCAGTGGGTATGGTCTCGGCCATGCGGGATCTGATGCAGGGTCTGCGCGAGACGGGAGCAGTCACAACCTATAATCCGTCCTTTGGGAAAAACGACCGGAGCCGGTTTTTATCCGCACTGGATACACTCATCGTGCGACTCCGCAGGAAAGCTGCCCTGGCGCGATCGGTCCCCAGTTCTTCAGAAACAATCCACAGGCCCTTCCCCGGAGATGTTCCCTGATTCTGGGGATATCTTCTGCCGGGGGATAATCCCGCCCCGATAAGGATATTGTCCCATGAATCCGCTCCGCCTCGCCCAGCTTGAAATGTTCTGCGCGGTCGTGGAGGAGGGGACGGTCGTGGCAGCGTCACGGCGTCTGAACTGTGTGGCGTCCAACGTAACGGCGCGGCTGAAGGAGCTGGAACTGCTGCTCGGGCAGGAGCTGTTTCTGCGTGAAAAGGGTCGCCTGACACCCACTCCCGAAGGGCGGCTCTTCTATCAGCAGGCGAGGCCGGTTGTGTCAGGTGCGCAGTCCCTGACGGATCTGTTCACTGAGGGCACTCCGCGCGGCATTCTGAATATCGGGGCGCTGGATGTCGCTCTGGAGGGATATCTGCCGCGGATTGTGCCGGAGTTTCTCAAAGCCTGCCCGGGTGTAGAGCTGAAGATGTTTCTACGCCCGACCTACACGCTGGAGCGGATGTTGGCGGACGGGGAGATTGATCTGGCGCTGACGGATGGCCCGATTGTACATCCGCTCATGGAGAGCCGCTTCGCCTTCAGGGAAAAACTGGCGCTTGCCATGCCGGTTGGCCAGAAGGGCGCGCGGGACGGGCAGCATGTTTTCCTGTTCAACACGGACTGCTTCTATCGCCGGTATTTCGAGACCTGGCTTGAACGGCACGGCGTTTCAAACGCGATCATCCACACGGTTGAATCCTATGATGTCATTCTCGCCTGCGTTCAGGCCGGACTGGGTATTTCCTGTGTGCCGCACAGTATCATTTCGCAGGTCAAAAGACGGCGTCGTGAAGGCATTGCGTTTACATATCCCGAAGATCTGAAAGGCAGTGAAGTCTATTTCATCTGGCGTGAGCCGGGACTGAATGATCTGGGACGCAGATTTCTGGATTATGCACCGCCGCATTCGGATGCTCATGAAAAGTGAGTCCATAGCTCACGAATCATCACTTTTTATTATCAGGGAATGCCTGCACCTTACGGTCATCGAATGAACTGCTGGCTGGCTGATGCGTCTGTTTCATTACCAAGCGCAGGGTCGCCACACAGAAAATGCAGGAAATTTCATGACTGAGAAAAGCAATCTCTTCATCAACGGAAGCTGGGTCGCACCAAAGAGCGGCGAATGGATCATGGTTGAAAACCCGGCCACAAAAGCTGTCGTGGGCGAAGTGGCCAAGGGCACGCAGGCCGATGTGGACGCTGCCGTCTCCGCTGCGAAATCGGCTTTTACCGGCTGGAGCCGCCGCACGGCGACCGAGCGTGCTGATTACATCCATGCGCTCAAGGATCTGGTGAAGCGCGACAAGGAAAAGCTGGCGGCACTTATCACCTCCGAAATGGGCAAACCGCTTAAGGAAGCCCGGGTGGAGGTCGATTTCGCCATCGGTCTGCTACGTTTTGCCGCAGAGAACGTCCTGCGTCTGCAGGGCGAGATCATCCCGGGGAGTTCACCGGACGAGAAAATCCTGATCGATCGCGTGCCGCTGGGTGTTATCGGCGCGATTACGGCTTGGAACTTTCCGCTCGCGCTCTGTGCCCGCAAGATCGGTCCGGCTGTGGCGGCTGGCAACACGATCGTCCTCAAGCCGCATGAACTGACGCCGCTGGCCTGTCTGCATCTGGCGAAGCTGGTTGAAGAAGCGAAAATTCCGCACGGTGTCATCAATATCGTGACGGGCGACGGCAAGGATGTTGGCGTACCGCTGGTGGCGCACAAGGACATCAAGCTCATCACGATGACGGGCTCGACTCCCGCCGGCAAGAAGATCATGGCCGCTGCGTCCGAGACGCTGAAGGAAGTCCGGCTTGAGCTGGGCGGCAAGGCGCCGTTCATGGTCATGGAAGATGCCGATCTGGACAAGGCGGCCGATGCCGCGGTGTCAGCGCGCTTTGGCAACGGAGGGCAGGTCTGCACTTCCAACGAGCGCACCTATATCCATGAGGCTGTCTATGACAGGTTCGTCGGGAAGGTCCGCGAGAAGATTGATGCGCTGAAGGTCGGGCTGCCGACGGATGCCAGCACGGATCTGGGGCCGAAGGTGAGCGAGGACGAGCTCAACAAGGTCCATGAGATGGTCGAGCATGCGGTCCGGCAGGGCGCGCGTCTTGCATCCGGTGGCAAGCGGCTGACGGGTGGCGTGTACGACAAGGGGTACTTCTATGCCCCGACGCTGCTGACGGATGTGACGCAGGACATGGATATCGTGCACAACGAAGTCTTTGGTCCGGTGATGTCGCTGATCCGCGTGAAGGATTTTGATCAGGCCATCGCCTGGGCCAATGACTGCCGCTATGGACTGTCGGCGTATCTCTTCACGAACGATCTGAACAAGATCCTGCGCATGACCCGCGAACTGGAATTTGGTGAGGTCTATGTGAACCGTCCGGGTGGCGAGGCGCCGCAGGGCTTCCATCATGGTTACAAGGAAAGTGGCCTTGGTGGCGAGGACGGGCAGCACGGCATGGAAGCCTATGTCCAGACGAAGACCATTTACCTCAACGCGTAATGGACGAATGGGCGACTGTATGGTGGTCGCCCGTGTTTTTCTGAAAGGATCAGCATCATGGTAAAAGTCGCTGCACTGGCCACCAATGGTCTTGAAGAAATCGAACTGACGGGTCCGCAGGAAGCGCTGGAAAAGGCGGGTGCGACCGTCACGGTCATTTCCCTCAAGGCAGGGGAATTCCAGGCCGTGAACAAGGACATTTATCCGTCCCGTAAGATCCAGGCCGATCTGGCGATCGCCGATGCGAAGGCCGAGGATTATGACGCGTTGCTGCTTCCGGGTGGCCTGGCCTCTCCGGATGCGCTGCGGCTGAACAAGGATGTGGTGGCCTTCGCCACGGCCTTCGTGAAGGCGAACAAGCCAATCGCCGCCATCTGCCACGGCGCGCAGACGCTGATCGAAGTGGGGGAGCTGAAAGGACGGACCGTGACGTCCTGGCCAGCCATCCGGACGGATCTGGAAAATGCCGGGGCGAGCTGGGTGGATAATGAGGTCGTCGTTGACGGGCCTTATGTTTTCTCCCGATGCCCGGATGATATCCCGGCTTTCAACAAGGCCATCATCAGGCATTTCAAGCTCGCCTGAAATTTTTATCAGGGCACAAAAAAGGAGGCTCTCCCGTTATGGGAGGCCTCCTTTTTTTATGGGATAATGGCGTTCAGATCGTGCGATCTACCGCAATGCGTCCCAGTGCGGGATCATCGGTGAAGAAGCCGTCGATCCCCATGTCCAGATAGCGGCGCAGTTCCGCGACCATGCCCTTGGGATTGCGGACAGCGTCCCCAGCATCGCTGCGAAGCTGAGCCGGGAGGAAATGGTTTTCCGGCCGTGCCGTGTAGGAATGAACCAGAAGCCCGGCCCGATGGGCATCGGTCACGAGGCTGGATGGCTCCAGCCAGGCGCCTTTGCTGTCGCGCGGGATCAGGTCCGTGTTGGACGGGCCGATCACGTCGGCATAGCGGCGGACGTCCTTGAGACCTTCGGGCGTCATGAGATCGCCGAAGGTCGTGGTCTTGCCCGCTGCCATCAGATCCGGCGGGACGTCCTTGCGCTCGCCCATGAGCAGCATCAGACGCGCCTGCGGGTTGATGGACAGAACATCTGCGCGGATGCGTCCCAGATTGCTCGTCTCGAAGGACTGGAGTTCCAGCGGGGCCTGCCGGGTGTAGTCGTGGGCGGCGATGGTTTGAAGGAAAACGGCTTCGGGGTTCAGACCGAGGCTGTTGAAATGTGTGGAATGCTTGATTTCCGGCACAAGGCCAAAAACCTTACCCGTGGCGGCTGACTGGGCAGCGACCTGTTCGATGACTTCCTCGAAGGTCGGGATTTCGAAATGGTCGTCATAGCGGGTGTTGTGGACCCGGATCGTGGAAAGACGTTCGCGCGCACGCAGGGTCTTGAGTTCTGCGAGCGTGAAGTCGGTTGTGAACCAGCCGGTCTCGACGCGCCCGTCGATCTTGAGGGACCGGTGACGGGAGGCGAACTCCGGATGGTCCGCAACATCGGTCGTCCCGGCGATATTGCTCTCATGGCGGACGACCAGATGGCCGTCCTTTGTCATGACGAGATCGGGCTCGATGAAGTCCGCGCCATCCATCATGGCGCGGGCATAGGAGGCCAGCGTGTGCTCCGGACGCAGGGCCGAGGCCCCGCGATGGGCGAACACGAGAGGCTTCGGCGCCAGTGAGGGCGCGGCTTTCGCCCGCAGGTGCAGGGCGGGAAGCCCGGCTGCGAGCAGGCCGAGGCTCTGGCGACGTGTCAGCATGGGGCAGTATTCCTTACAGGGCCGCGCTGAGGCTCAGGAAGAACATGCGCGGCGCGATGGGGTAGGCCGAGAACTGACCCGAAGTCTGGGTCGCGTTGATCGTGGACCATCCCTTCGTGTTTGTCAGGTTGGTGATGTTGCCCTGGACCTTCAGCGACGCGATGTGCGGGATGTTGTGGAAGGTGTAACCCGCGTTCAGGTTGAACTGCGCGTAGGGCGCGGCCCACATGTCGTTGGTGTAGGTCGCATAACGCTTGCCGATCACGTCACCGGTGAACTGGCCGTAAGCATTGCCCCAGTTGGTGGTGAAGACGAACTTCTCCGACCAGTCCGGCATGCCGACGACGTTCTTGCCCGCCGTGTGAATGATGCTCGAACCCGTGCTGTAATTATCGTTGTACGTGGACTTGTTATAGGACAGCGCGTTGTACAGCGAGAAATGCGGTCCGAAATGGGTGGTGAAGGAGAAATCCATACCATCCGTCGTGACCGAGCCCACGTTTGCGAGCGTGGTGGCCGAACCGATGATGGACGACAGGGTCTGCGTCGTCGCCACGGCCAGAAGACGGTTCGAGAAGTGAACGTGATAGTACTCGACCTGACCTTCGATCGCCGTCAGCGGTCCGAGATGGATCTGGCGATGTTCACGCAGACCGGTCTCATACGTCCATGACGTCTCGGGCTTGCCGTTGTTCTTGAACTCTTCGAAAGCAGCCTGACTGGTCGCACCCCAGGGGGTGGCGTTGCCGTAACCTGCGTCCTGATAGGAGCGCATGTTTTCCTGGATGTTGGCGAACCACTGTTCGTGCTTCGTGATATCCCAGACTGCGCCGAAAGCGGGCAGGAACGGCTTGGCAGCATCGATCTCGCCACCCGGTGCCGTCACGGCATAGGATGGGGAGAGCGAACCAGCCTTTGCGGCGACCGGCAGGGTGCCGTTCGTATAGACCAGCTCGGATTTGAAGCCCGCCATCAGGGAGAAGTTCTTCGAGATCTGCCAGTTGTCCTGCAGATGCGTGACGAACGTGTTGGTGTAGAAATTGTTGGTGTACTGGTCGATCAGGGCGTTCTGCTGGCGCTCGTAAGGCGTGGTCGGGTTGTTTGCGTCCAGCGGATACCAGCGACGGGCCTGCGTGTTGTTGTTGCGTTCATACCAGCCGCCAAGCTCGATCGAGTGCTTGCCCAGATGGTAGCGCAGCGTGGACATCAAGCCACCGCGGTTGTCCCAGTATTCGGTCGTCCGCGTAGCATAGCCCGAACCGCCGAAGACGGTGTTCAGATCCTGACCCGGGAAATAGGCGGCGAACAGCGTCGGCAGACCGGCGGCCGAAATCGGACCGGCCACAACACCTTCACCCAGATCATGGTGATAATAGATGCTGTTGTCCCAGTGCAGGTTCTCGCTGAAATCATGCGTCCACTTGGAATAGGCGAGGAAATCCTCGCGCTGGGCCGCGGAGTAATAGTTGCGATAGTTCAGGCCGACCGCATTCGCGTTGGCCTTGGCGTAATTGAAATTTGGGAAGGTGAACGGACGGACATAAAGACCATAACCGCTCGGAAGGGTAATGCTGTCTTCGTTCGGCTCAACCTTCTGGGACCAGTCGAAGAACGTCGAGAAATGGTCGTGCTCGCTGTTGTGCACGAACTTCGCATTGACCTGATAGCCGCCCTGATGACCGGCAAAGTCCCAGGCGCGTGCATCCTGACGTGCAAAGGAGACATAGGCCGAATTGCCGTTGCCGAACTCACCTGTATCGAGGCGGGCGAAGGTACGGAACGTGGACCAGCTTCCGAAAACCTGTTCGATCTGCGCGCCGCGCTTCTTCAGCGGGTCCTGCGTCGTGAACTGCAGTGTTCCGCCAAGGTTGGACGTGGACGCCGTACCCAGCGCACCTGCGCCCGAAGAAACCGATGCCGAACCGATGTTCTCGCTGATGGCCGCCCGCTGCGGGGACAGGCCGTTATAGTTGCCGTAAGCCTGATCGCCGAGTGGGATACCGTCGAGCGTGTAGCCGAGCTGGTTCTGGTTGAAGCCGTGCACATAGAGCGAGGAGTTCTGCTCGTTGTTGCCCCATGGATCAGCGTTGTTGAACACCACGCCCGGCAGCATTTCCAGCGCCTTGACCGGGTTCACGCCCGGAAGGATCCGCTGAAGCTGCACATGGCTCAGTCCCTGCTCGGAACGCGTGCGCCGGGCCGTGATGACCAACTGTTCGGTGCTGCCTTCGACCGCTGTAACCTTGGCCTTGTGCTTGGCGTCATGTTTGGCAGCCGTGGCTTTTTTCGTCCCTGTCGTTTCGGCATTGGCAGGGTGAGGGAGGGCTGCAGCCAGCGCAAATGGCGAGCAGAAAACTGTCAGGAGCAGGCGGGAACGCAGCAGGTTGCGCGGCATTGAGGATCTTTCCGGGGCGAGAAGGGTTCGGACGCGGCGGACCCTAATCTTTCCTTAAAGATCTGCGTGTGAAGCTCCTGTGAACGTCGTGTGACAGAGATGTGACAGCCCCTCAGGCGGTCTGCCATCCCAGCCCGACAATGGCGACGCGACGGCCTAGCGGCGTGTCCTGAAGAACGATGACTTCGCGCTCTTCCAGATAGTTCAGCTGCCGCCGCGCACGGCCCAGCGAGTGCGTGCCATAGGCGCGGGCCAGAGCCTCGTCGCCCGGGCAGGTTTCACCGTCCAGCGCCGTGCGGGCGAGGAGCAGGAAGACGCCCTGCACGTCCTCGGGCAGGGTCGCGGCAATGGTCTGAGCCTGTTTCCATTCCTCGCCATCAGCGCGCGCGCGGTCCAGCCCGGCGCGGATGGTAGCCAGCATCCGGTGGAACGGCCCAAGCTCCAGAACATTGCGCGACAGGCCCTGGATCCGCGCCCGGAGCTGAAAGTCCTGATACAGCGTGGCCAGCGGCTTGTAGTCCGAGCCTTCACCCGCCACGACTTCGGCCACCAGCGACCAGAGCTGGTCCGTATCAGCTTCTACGATGACGGCTGCCGGTGCAGGTTCTTCGGCTTCGCGCTCTGCACCATAGGCGTCGAGCTGTGCCAGTAGATCCGGCGGCGGTGGTCGGGAGTCCCGGCGTGCGCGGGGTGTGAACTCGTGGACCGGCTCAAGGATGATGTCCCGCAGGTCTTCGGCGGAGACGGGTTCAAGCGGCAGAAGAACCGGACCCGTGGCATGGCTTGCGGTTGTGACGGGCCCAATCGCCACAAGTTTCGGGCGGCGGCTCAGGGCAGGGCCGAGCGCCATGAACTGTCCGCGCGCCAGATCCCGGAAGGATTCCGCTGCCCGTCGCTCCATGCCCAGAAGATCGGCGGCACGTGCCATGTCGATATCGAGAAAGGTCCGGCCCATCAGGAAGTTGGATGCCTCGGCGGCCACGTTCTTGGCCAGTTTGGCGAGGCGCTGGGTGGCTATGACCCCGGCGAGACCGCGCTTTCGCCCACGGCACATGAGATTTGTCATGGCCCCGAGTGACAGGCGACGCGCTTCGTCAGACGTATCGCCGCCCGTGACGGGCGCGAAAAGCTGTGCTTCGTCCACCACCACGAGGGCAGGATACCAGTGCGCGCGGGGTGCCTCGAACATGCCGTTGAGGAACGCGCCTGCGGCCCGAAGCTGCATTTCGGCTTCGACCTGTTCAAGGTTCAGCACCACAGATGCGCGATGGGCGCGCACACGCTCGCCAGCCGCGCGAAGGCTGGCTTCGGACTGGTCTTCAACGTCGATCACCAGATGCCCGTAATGGTCGGCTAGAGTGACGAAATCGCCTTCCGGATCGATCATGACCTGCTGGACGAGGGTGGCCGTCTGCTCCAGCAGGCGCCGCAGGAGATGCGATTTTCCCGAGCCGGAATTGCCCTGGACCAGCAGGCGCGTGGCCAGGAGTTCCGGCAGATCAATGCAGGTGTCGGAGCCGTCGCGGCCCTGTCCGAGAACGATGGATGTCATGGCGTCAGGCGATAGCGGAATTGCACGATTCTAGCCACCCAAGGACGCCATTTGCCGCAGCATGAGCCGTTGAAAAACATCCCTGGAGCAGATAGCCGCCCGTCGGGGCCTCCCAGTCCAGCATTTCACCGGCCACGAAAACACCGGGGCGGGATTTCAGCATGAACCGCCCATCCACG
The DNA here is from genome assembly GCF_018256155.1 of Gluconobacter sp. Dm-62. Classification (GTDB taxonomy): domain Bacteria; phylum Pseudomonadota; class Alphaproteobacteria; order Acetobacterales; family Acetobacteraceae; genus Gluconobacter. Next base: position 177,981 of record NZ_JAERLY010000004.1, on the reverse strand, counting down.
GCATCCTGCCGCACGCCGCCCGCTGTGGAGATGGCGCGATCAAGCGCATCCATGCCGATTAGCGGCAGGGGGAGGGCCTTGATGTTCTGGGCAAGCTGAAGCGGGGATGCGTCTTTCGGGGTGGCGAACCGTAGAAGTTCGCGGGACGGCGCATCCAGCGACAAGGCTTTGCGCAGACGGTTGGTCTGGCTCTCGCGCTCGCGCTGGGCCAGCAGGCGTTTCAGAACGTCCTCGGCTGAAAGCGTCGGGCGCAGGTCGAGAGTGAGAACGGCGCGTCTTTCATTCAGGATCCTCTCCCGGAGGTCCGCCGAAAGCGCATAAAGTGCCGAGCCTTCAAGCCCGCGCGACGTGATGGTCAGATCGCCGCGTGTCTGCCGCGTCCCGAAGCTCAGTCCCACTGAATGAAGCACGCTGCCTTCGTGCCGAGCGGCGAAATCGGTGGGCCAGTCGGGCAGGAAACCACAATTCGCCGGGGCGAAAGGCGCGGTCTCACCCGTCAGGAGATCCGCCCAGCATCCATCCGAACCCAGGCGGGACCAGCTTGCGCCGCCCATGGTCAGAAGGGTCGCATCGGCCTGCACGGATTTCTGACCGTCAGGCGTTTCGAACAGCAGGCGTTCACCATTCCAGCCCACGAAGCGATGCCGGGTATGGATTTCAGTGCCCTGTTCGGCCAGTCGTCGCAGCCACGCACGCAGAAGGGGAGAGGCTTTCATTGCCGTGGGGAATACGCGCCCCGAGGAGCCGGAAAAACACGACTGTCCAAGCCCTTCGGCCCACTCTGTCAACGCCTCAGGCGAAAATGCGCGAATGATGGGCTCCAGCCAGTCCTGCGCTTTACCGTAGCGTTGCAAAAAACGATCTAGCGGCTCCGAATGCGTCAGATTCAGGTCGCTGCGTCCGGCCATGAGCAGTTTGCGCCCCACGCTGGGCATCTGGTCGAAGACCTGCACCCTGCATCCCCGCGCGGACAGGATTTCGGCTGCAAACAGCCCTGCGGGACCGGCTCCGATAATGGCGATGGACGGGGAAGGGGACGCAGCATTCATAAGCGCCTGATTGCCATGTGAGCTCGGGTTTGTCAGGCTCCGCGCCCGCAGTTCTGGCCGGAAAGGGAAATGACATGCAGGTTTTTGAGACAATCGGCGCGTTCCGCGCTGCGCGGACGGCCTACCCGACCCTCGGTTTCGTTCCGACCATGGGGTTTCTGCATGAAGGCCATCTTGGGCTGGTCCGGCGCGCGAAGGCGGAAAATGGTGCGGTCGCCGTCAGCATCTTCGTCAATCCCACACAGTTCGGCCCGAACGAGGACTATGCGTCCTATCCACGCGATCCGGAACGTGATCTGGCGCTTCTGAAAGAAGCCGGGGCTGATCTTGTGTTTCTGCCGACGCCTGACGTGCTCTATCCGTCCGGTTCTGTCACGCGGATCGAAGTCGGTGGTGTTGCGGAGGAACTGGAAGGCCAGTCCCGTCCCGGACATTTTTCCGGCGTTGCGACGGTCGTGACCAAGCTGTTCAACATCGTTCAGCCACAGCGGGTTTATTTCGGACAGAAGGATGCCCAGCAATGCGCGGTGGTCCGGCGTTTTGTGGCGGATCTGGATATCCCAGTTGAAATCGTGGTCTGTGAGATCGCGCGGGAAGCGGATGGCCTAGCCCGTTCCAGCCGCAATGTGCGCCTGACGGCTGAGAACCGTCAGAAAGCTCCGGCCCTGTATCAGGCTTTGCAGGAGGCCGCGCGGCGGTTCCACAAGGGCGAGCGAAATGCGGATTTTCTGGAAAATGCCATGCGCACCGTCCTGACCAAAGCCGGACTTCCGAATATCGATTACGCGACGGTTGTGAATGCGGAGACGTTCCGCCGCGAACAGCCCTGTTCCGACAATGCTCTGGCACTTCTGGCCGTACAGGCAGGTGCGGTCCGGCTGATTGACAACATGCCGCTTTGAGTTGCTCCCCCTTCGTGCGGTATAAGCATGAACTGCTGACGTACGGAGGATTTCAGGCATGCAGAAAACCATCATGCGTCGCGTGGCCCAGGGGCAGGGCCGCGAACCCGCCGATCTGGTCATCCGGAATGTCCGGCTGTTCGATCTGGTTACGGGCGATCTGATTCCGACCGACATCGCCGTTTGCGGCGACCGGATTGTCGGGACTTACGGCGGCTATGAAGGCGTGCAGACGATTGACGGCGCAGGCCGGATCGCCGTGCCGGGCTTTATCGACACCCATCTGCACGTTGAATCCTCACTCGTCACGCCGTTCGAGTTTGATCGCTGTGTTCTGCCGCATGGTGTGACGACAGCCATTTGTGATCCGCATGAAATGGCCAATGTGCTGGGGCGTACGGCGTTTGATTACTTTCTGGCCGCCGCTGAGCGGACCATCATGGATCTGCGCGTCAATCTCTCAAGTTGCGTACCAGCGACGTCTATGGAGACATCGGGCGCAATTCTGAATGTGGATGATCTGCTGGCCTATCGGAACCATCCGAAAGTGATCGGTCTGGCCGAGTTCATGAATATTCCGGGTGTTCTCAATGGCGATCCGGGCTGCCTGGACAAGCTGGCGGCTTTTGCGGACGGTCACATCGACGGTCATGCACCGCTCATGCGCGGCAAGGCCCTGAATGGCTATCTGGCGGCCGGTATTTCAACCGATCATGAAGCCACCGCTGCCGATGAGGCGCTGGAAAAAGTCCGCAAGGGCATGACGGTGCTGATCCGGGAGGGATCGGTCTGCAAGGATCTTGAAGCACTGGTGCCGCTTCTGAACGTCGCGACCTCACCGTTCTTCGCGTTTTGCACCGATGACCGCAACCCGCTTGAAATCGCCCATGAAGGCCATCTGGACTTCCTGATCCGTCGGGCCATTGAACTTGGCGTGGAGCCTCTGGCTGCCTATCGTGCGGCCTCCCTGTCCGCAGCTTCGGCTTTCGGTCTGAAAGATCGTGGACAAATCGCGCCGGGCAAGCGCGCGGATATTGTCCTGCTTGACGATCTGGAGCGCTGTCAGGTCTCTGATGTCATTTCTGCCGGACGCTTGGTGAACGATACGCTGTTCGCAGCCCGTGAGATCGTATCACCGGTCGGGCTGGAAAGTGTGAAACTGCCGCGCCCAGTGAGCGCGCAGGATATGCGCATTGAAGGAAGCGGCACAGACCGTCCGGTCATGGGCCTGATTCCGGGCCAAATCATCACGAAGTTTCTGCGTCTGGATCTGCCAGAAAAAGAGGGTCTGGTCTTACCCGATCCCCGGCAGGATATCGCAAAAGTCTGCGTCGTCGCCCGGCATGGACATAACGACAATATCGGCCGGGGTTTTGTGCAGGGCTTCGGGCTCAGTGCAGGGGCACTGGCGTCTTCCGTCGGGCATGACAGTCACAATATCTGCGTTGTCGGCACCGATGATGCCGACATGGCCTGCGCTGTAAATCATTTGGAAAAAACCGGTGGCGGCTTCGTCGCCGTGCGGGACGGTCAAGTTTTGGCGGAGCTGCGCCTCCCGGTCGCGGGCCTGATGAGCGATGCCCCGTACGAGCAAGTGCGGGACGATCTCATTATTTTGCGAAAAGCAGCAAAGGACATGGGCGTTGTTCTGGAAGAGCCTTTCCTGCAACTGGCTTTTCTGCCGCTACCCGTCATTCCTCATCTCAAAATCACGGATTTTGGAATGATCGATGTTCGGACAATGAGCGTGGTTTGAAAGAAAAGCCCCAGCCAGAGACAAATCTCGGGTGCGATGACTGCGCTGAGCATACAGGACATGCCGGTTACAGCGAGGTAGCTGGCCGAAAAGAGAGCGTGTGGGCAACTGTCATAGCGTGTCGCAACGCGTTTCCAGTTTTTAGTCTTCTGCACATGATTTCAATGTGGTCACGGTGCGCACACCTGCCACGGTAGTCCGCATAGACGTCACGCTGGACGCAAACCTCGTGTCTGCCATCTTTCGCGCCAGAAAGAGCCGTTTGAAGTTCCTGGTTGATGCCACATGGGAAAAACTCCAGCGTGGCCTCGCCTCAGCTATCGCTGAAAAGTGCTTCTTGAAAACCATGATACCAGACACCTGATCCTGTCAGGAAAACAGGAGCTTTCCTCACGTTTCAGGCGTTTCGGAGGCTTCTTTCATTGTGAGACCCCGCAGGGTACTCAGGGTCAGCATCTTCAGTGTTGCGTCTGTAATTTCTGCTGCTGTCGCGTTGAGAGGCAGGAGAATGCGTTTAGACGTGTGGGGACTTTCCCATGCCGCCCAGGTTCCATTGCGGTTTTTGATAATCGCATTCACGCGTATTTCAGTCTTTGTGATTTTAACGGCGGCCATCCAGGTTGACGCGCGCGCGTTGGCTGGCGTGCGGTATCTATAAGCCTTGCGGATCTCGGCCCATAAAGCATCATTCCTGTCACTTCCTGATTGCATCAGAGCTTTTACGGCATCATCATCATAAAAGAGTTCTGTATTCCGCAGGTTTTCGCTTGTCCTCAGAGTATGGTCGATATTGTCAATGAGCCATTCTTGTGAAGCCGGTACAGCCGTATGCGCGCACCATCCGGTTGGCGAAACAAAATTCCAGCCACAGTCCATCATGGCGAATACAGCGACGAACCGGTCTGTCGCAAAGAACAGGAAACCGTCAGTTCCATCCCAGGGATTGTGCATTCGCAGGCTTTCTTGAGCTGGCAGCGTGAATGGTTGCCTGATTTCACCCTTAACAGATTTAGACACCACCTGAAGTTTGCAGAAACGTGTCACCATCACCCGAAGTGTGAAAGCACGCCGTTAACTGTAAACGGCAGGACACTGTTCTGGCCTTTTTATGCCTTGGCCCAGTCATTCCCGTCCACGAGCCGTTGTGCATCGAACTGGAGCACTGGTCGCCGAACGGGGTAGGGATGTTCCGGGCGACTGGGCAAGGTCGTTTGACGTCAGCAAACAACTTTTGCAGTCAGTTTATCACCTAGCGCTGTGAGGTTCGACTTCCGCCTCGATGTAGTCCGCAGTGTCTGAGAAAGGCTGCAACCCGAACGCCCGCTGAAGCTGGCTGCATATACACCAGATCGCTGCCATCGAGGCCGCCGGAGCCCGAGTGAAGTTGCCTCCCAAGCAGACGCAAATGGCGTCTCCGTCGATGGCAAGTCTGAAGTCGAATATCAAACCTGCCGGAAAACAGCGAATTTTAAGATTGGTGGTGGACCTGACGCGATTCGAACGCGTGACCTTTGCCTTCGGAGGGCAACGCTCTATCCAGCTGAGCTACAGGTCCATGTGGGTTCAGATAACTGCTTCGGCAGAAGATTGCCAGCCCTCTTTTTGAAAGTTCTGCTGTTCAGCCGGGTGATGGCGAGAAGGTCATGGAAAAGTGCTGGTCTGGGCTGTGGCCTGCCATGCCGCGGCGGCAATATCGCCACCCGATGGCAAAAAGTGCTCCGGTTCGGTCAGCCATGAGACAGCATCCTGTGCGGCCCCTCTGCGATCCCGGCTGAGGAGATGATGGCCGCCGGGCAGTTCGTCCATCCGGGTGCCGCGGGGCAGTTTTTGGAGCAGACGCACCGTGAAGGGCGGCAGGACGAACTGGTCCCGGCCTCCAAAGATGATGAGCAGCGGGGTCCGGGCTTTGGGGGCGGCTTCGTAAGCGCTCCGCATCAGCAATGTCAGGCCGTAGAGCGGATGAATTATTGAGCTGTGCAGAGTGAGGGGGTCGAAATACATCCGTCGCAGGGCGCGCATATTGTCGCTGGCAACCCGGTGGCCTGGCACGGCTGATCCGTCGAGTTTCCAGTGTGGCGCCAGCAGATCCATGCCCCCCAGAAGGCCCTCCCAGGGCTGACCGATATCCAGCGCTGCCGGGGCGAGAAGGACTGTGCTGGCAATATGCGGCGTGTCTGTTGCTGCCAGCAGGAGTGCGATGGCGCCTCCCATACTTTCGCCCATGAGGTGAATGGGTGTGTTCGGATACCGGGCGTGCAGCCAGAGCACCTGTTCGCGGGCGTCCTGAACCAGCCTTGCCGTGCTGCTCCATCCGCCGCGGTCCGCTGTCTGTCCGAAACCGCGAATGTCGGGGGCGGCAAGAGTGAAGCCTGCGAATGCAAAGGTCGGCGCAGCAAATTCCCACGCGTCCCGGCTGTCGCCATATCCATGCAGGGCAAGAATGATGCCGCGCGGTTCTGGTGTGGTGGCCGGGTAGAGACGAAGTGGAATACGGGCGCCGTCTGACATGTCGAGTGTCAGTGTAGGGGGGATGAGGGCAGTTTCCTGCGCTGTTGGATGCAGGTCCGGCATATGCGGCGCTGTGCAGGCCTGGAGCGCCAGCAGGCAGAGCACTGTGCAGGAAAGACGTGCGAAGCGGTTTGAAACGGAAGGGAATGGGCCTATCATCGCCAAGATTTTAGAACGTCCGCTCCTTTGGGGCGAGAAGGGAGACATTCGTGCCGTCAGAAAAACCTGATCTGGAAAAGCCTGATTCGGGAAAGCCTCATCTGGTACTGATCGACGGGTCTGGTTTCATCTTCCGTGCGTTCCATGCCCTGCCGCCGATGAGCAGCCCTGAAGGCGTGCCAGTCAACGCGGTTTATGGCTTTACGAACATGCTGACGCGGCTGCTGCGGGATCATGTGGGAACGCATCTGGCCGTAATTTTCGATGCCGGTCGCGTGACGTTCCGTAATGAAATTTACCCGCAGTACAAGGCGCATCGTCCCGAGCCACCTGAAGACCTGCGCCCACAGTTCGGTCTGATCCGCGATGCCACGGCGGCCTTCAACGTGCCGTCGATCGAGCTTGCAGGCTGGGAAGCGGATGATCTTCTTGCAGCCTATGCGAAAGCGGTCGTGGAAGACGGCGGCTGCTGCACCATCATTTCGTCTGACAAGGATCTGATGCAGCTCGTGCGTCCCGGCGTTGAGCTGATGGACCCGATGAAGCAGAAGCCGATCCGTGAGGCCGAGGTTGAAGCCAAGTTCGGCGTCCGTCCTGATCAGGTTGTGGACGTGCAGGCGCTGATGGGGGATTCGACGGACAATGTGCCCGGCGTTCCCGGTATTGGTCCGAAGGGTGCCGCGCAGCTCGTCAACGAATACGGCACGCTGGAGCAGATCCTCGCCGCCGCACCAAGCATGAAGGCGTCCAAGCGGCGGGATAACCTGATCGAACATGCCGAGGCCGCACGCATGTCCCGCAAGCTGGTTCTGCTGGACGACAACGCGCCCATGCCGCAACCGATCAGCGAACTGGGTTGCCGCGAGCCTGTCCGTGAGACGCTGCGGGACTGGCTTGAGGAGATGGGGTTCCACTCCACCATCCAGCGCATGGGGCTAGGTCTGGCCGCAAAGCCGCGTCCGTTCACGCGTCAGATCGTCCGGCCCGAGGAGAAGGCGGCGGAACGGGACGAGGCTGTGACAGTCGCGATCCCCGATGCAGCTTATGGTCCCTACGAGACCGTGACGGATCTGGAGGCGCTGGACCGCTGGATTGCGGATGCGCGTGTCGCAGGTGTGGTGGCCGTCGATACCGAGACGGACAGTCTCAATGCGCGGCAGGCCAATATGGTCGGGCTGTCGCTATCGGTCGCGCCGGGGAAGGCCTGTTATGTGCCGTTCCTGCATGAAGTGACGCGCGATCTTCTGGAAGAGGCTCCAGTAGATGAGCCTGCCAGCCGCCAGCTTGACCGTGCCGAGGCGCTGGAGCGTTTGGGGCCGTTGCTGCGCGATGCGTCCGTCCTGAAAGTATTCCAGAACGCGAAATACGATCTGACCGTCTTTCGCGGCGCAGGTGTTCCTGAGATCACGCCCATCGACGACACGATGCTGATTTCCTACGCCCAGTCCGCCGCTGAGCACGGTCAGGGCATGGATGAGCTGTCGGAACTGCATCTGGGGCACACGCCTGTCCCCTATGATTCTGTGACGGGGACGGGCCGCAAGCGCATCCCGTTCGCGCAGGTCGCAATCGATGTAGCGACCGCATATGCCGCCGAGGATGCGGACGTGACGCTGCGTCTGTGGCAGGTGCTGCGTCCGCAGTTGCGGACCCGTCAGGCTCTGGCATTATATGAGGAAATCGAGCGCCCGTTGATCCAGATCCTGACGGATATGGAGGATGCCGGCATCAAGGTGGACGCCACCGAACTGCGTCGCATGTCCGTCGATTTTGCCGAGCGCATGGGCACGATCGAGCAGGAAATCCACGAACAGGTGGGACGGACTTTCAATGTCGGCTCCCCCAAGCAGCTCGGTGAGATCCTGTTCGACGAAATGGGCCTGCCAGGCGGCAAGCGGACGAAAAGCGGAAGCTGGGGCACGGATTCCGGCGTGCTGGAAACGCTGGCCGAGCAGGGGCATGACCTGCCGCGGAAAATTCTGGACTGGCGTCAGCTGGCCAAGCTGAAATCGACCTATGCCGATGCGCTGGTTCAGCAGATGGATCAGGACACGCAGCGGGTTCATACGTCCTTCCAGATGGCCATCACCACGACGGGCCGTCTGTCTTCCAACGAGCCGAACCTTCAGAACATCCCCATCCGCACCGAAGAAGGCGCGCGCATCCGCAAGGCGTTCGTGGCGGCTCCCGGATGTGTTCTGCTCTCGGCGGATTACAGCCAGATCGAACTGCGTCTTCTGGCCCATGTCGCGAAGATCGAACCTTTGCTTGAGGCGTTCCGTCTTGGGCAGGACATTCATGCGCGCACGGCGTCCGAAGTGTTCGGTATTCCGCTCGAAGGCATGGACCCCCTGACCCGTCGCCGGGCCAAGGCCATCAATTTCGGTATCATTTACGGCATTTCGGCCTTCGGTCTGGCGCAGCAGCTCCAGATTTCGCCGGGCGAGGCACGGTCCTATATCGACGCCTATTTCGCCCGCTATCCTGGCATCCGCGCCTATATGGAGCGGACCAAGGAAGAGGCGAAGAAGCATGGCTATGTCACGACACCGTTCGGGCGTCGCTGCTATGTGCCGGGCATCACCGAGAAGAACGGTGCCCGTCGCGCCTATGCGGAACGTCAGGCCATCAACGCCCCGCTTCAGGGCGGTGCGGCGGACATCATCAAGCGCGCGATGGTCCATCTGGCGCGGCGTCTGCCAGCCACTGGGCTGAAGGCGAAAATGGTTCTTCAGGTGCACGATGAACTGCTCTTCGAAGTTGAAGAGCAGGACGCAAAGGCCCTGGCGGAGTTCGTTCGCATGGAAATGGAAGGGGCCGCCACACTCGACGTGGCCCTTGAAGTAGAAACCGGTATCGGCCCAAGCTGGGCTGACGCACATTAAAGACAGGAAGGTCATGCAGACCAATCACGAACGCCGCAAGCGGGTCGGCAATCGCATCATCTGGAGCGTGCTCGCTGTGGCGGCCGTTCTGGGATATGTCGGCTTCCATCTTGCGTCCAATGGCGGGCCTGGCCTTCTGGTTCAGTCCAACGGCAATGAGGTCGGCGGCAGCTTCCGTCTGGACTCGCTGGGCGAAAGCACCGTCACCGAAGGCGATTTCCACAACACTTGGATGCTGGTCTGGTTCTTCGACGCCAACTGCCCCGAGGACAAATGCCAGCCTGTTCTGAAGAGCATGGATCAGGCTCTGGTGAAGCTGCGGGCAGAAGGCATCCGCATTTCGCCGCTTGCTGTGTCCCTCAACCCGTTCGACGAGACTGATGCGCTGAGGGAATACGTCATTCCCGTCGCCCCCCATGTCATGCCCTTCACCGGAACACCGAACATGATCAAGGCCATGACGGCCGAATATCATGCGCCGCTCCAGAAGGAGGGGGATCACTTTGTCCCCGCGCCGCAGATCGTCATTATGGACCCGAATGCGCGTTATGCCGGCACCATCCCGGCTGATGGAAATGCGGACGCCCTGATCGCGCGTCTGCGCGAACTTGCGAAGCGCTGAATGACGCGGGGGGCTGCGCTTTTCGCTGCGGGTCTGTTTCTGGGGCTGGGTCTCTCTCAGGCCCGCGCGCAGGAGCAGACACCGCCTGACTGGAACGGCGTCACGCTCGGTAGTCCCCATCGTGGCGGCACGCTGCACCTGACGGCCGATGGTCCCGGCGGCACGCTGGACCCGCAGATCAACTACGGAACCCAGTACATTCAGGTGTTCCTCAACATGTATGATCCGCTGCTGACGTTTCGTATGGTGCCGGGAACGGCGGGGCTGGAGGTTGTGCCGGACCTCGCTGATGCCATGCCCCAGATCAGTCCGGATGGTCTGACATGGCGCCTGCATCTGCGGCCTGGGCTGCATTTTTCAGACGGCTCTCCCGTACGGGTCGAGGATGTGGTGGCGTCTTTCCGTCGCATCTATCGCGCGGGCAGCCCGACCGCAGCGTCGTTCTACGGCGGCATCGAAGGCGCGAAAGATTGTCTGGAAAAGCCTGACCGCTGTACGCTTCCCGGTGTTGAAGGACACCCTGAAACTGGCGAAATCGTCTTTCATCTGACGAAACCGGATGGCGAATTTCTCTACGAACTCGCGTTTCCCCACGCCGTGATCCTGCCTGCCTCCATCCCGCCTCACGACCTTGGTGGAACAACCGCTCCGGGGACAGGCCCGTATCGCATCACCCAGTATGATCCGGGGCATGGGATGGTGCTGGAGCGAAACCCTTATTTCCACATCTGGAACCCGCAGGCCCAGACAGATGGTTTCGTGGACCGGATCGAATATGATTTCGGCCTCTCGGACGAAGCGCAGGTCACAGCCGTTGAGCAGGGCCGGTATGACTGGATGCTGGACGCCAAGCCAGCAGACCGTCTGGGTGAACTGGGCGCGCAATATACGTCCCAGGTGCACATCAATACGCTGCTGGGCCTGTATTATCTGGCGATGAACATCCATGAAAAGCCGTTCACGGATGTGCGGGTGCGTCGGGCTGTCAGCATGGCCGTCAACCGGCATGCCATGACCATCCTGTTCGGTGGCAACGCGATTTCCGAGCCCTTGTGCCAGATGGTGCCGCACGGCATTCCGGGCGCTGATCTGGGAATGGACTGTCCGCAGGATATAGAGGGTGCGCGTCGGCTTATCCATGAGGCCGGGGCCGAGGGTGCATCCGTAACACTGGTTGTTCCCAACCGCGCCATGGAACTCGGTATGGGGACTTATCTGCGCAACGCCCTCCAATCCATAGGGCTGAACGCACAACTGCGTCCGATTACAGCTGGCCTTGCGGAGCCCTACGAGCAGAACAGCGCCAATCATGTTCAGATTGCGCTGGCTTACTGGTTCGCAGATTACCCATCTGCCTCGACATTTCTCGACGACCTTTTTGGCTGTGACAATTACCATCCGAATTCGGCCGTTTCACCGAACTTCACCGGCTTCTGCGACCAGCACGTCCAGTCCCTGTTTGGTCAGGCCATGGCGCAGACTGACCCCGCAAAAGCTGCCCCAATATGGCAGGATGCCGGACGTGCCATTATGAAGCAGATGCCCGGCGCGCCCATGATCCAGATGCGCACCGTCGATTTCGTCTCAAAACGGCTCGGCAACTATTACTCGACGCTGTTGAACCACATGGTGTTTTCTCACGTGTGGGTACAATAAAGTCTGAGGAGATAGCAGTATTTGTGCTTTCCTTTCTTCTCAGGAAAGGAATGGGCATGAGAACAGTTTTTTGGATAGCGGTTTTGGCGCTCGTGCTGCACCCTGTATCTGTCTGGGCGCAGGACAGGGATGTCTCCGACTGTATTGTGGCCTCCATCGTGCTTCCTTTACTTGGGGGGCACGGTGACTCCCCACTCATTGAAGCCCTCGTTAACGGCGAGAAGGCAGCGTTCTACGTCAGCCCGGCTTTTTCCCGCATTCTCGTGCATGACACGGCGGACCTCTGGTTCCCACGAGGCGGGGATGCGCCCCTGATGGCGCAGAATGGGGAGCTGATCGTGACATCCCGAACCGGACTGGAAGATCTTCAGCTCGGAGAACTCAATCTTCACGGCGTGCTCGCCAACCTTCTGGAAGGACCCGCCCGACACCAGATCAACGGTTTGCCGATCATCGGAATGCTGGGGCTGGGTGGAGACGTGTTTGACACGACATCAATCCTGCTGGACGTCCCACACCGGAAAATCGCGTTACTGCGCTTCAGACGTACGGCAGCCTGTCGCACGGCCCCTGTGAGGCTCATGGGCTCGGCTGCCTATGGAAGCGATGTGTCTGCGGATGGACGCATGGCTGTCACGATCGGTCATCACAGCCGGGAAATGGCTCTGGACCCGGATCTTTCGGAAACTGTCATGCCCCAATCCTGGGCCAGTGACGCTGGGGTGACGCCCGAAGACCTGCGTCAGGACCCCATCGTGACCACACGCTATGTCGGCATTTCGGTGGGGCGCCGACATGCCGTAACGGATATGAACATTGGCAGCCATGCCTTGCCCGCGTTCAGCGTCCTGTTTCAGTCGTCTCTTGAAAAGGGGGCTTTTGGCCTGCCGTTTTTCGAGCATTCTGCGGTCCTGATCGACCGGCAGAATGCTCAGGTTTTTGTTTTGCCTGAAGAGAGCAGGCCACTGGAAGCAGGGCATCACCTACATTTCGATGAAAGCCATCAGGGGCAAACGGCTGTCTCCCAGAAATCCGGAACGATCAACTGACAGCTTGCCCCTGTCCGATCTTACAGCCCGATATCGTTACGGAAGATTTTATCTTCCCACTGGATTGCGGATGCGCCTTCATAGGCCAGCTTGCGGGCCTCTTCCGGCGTTGCCGCCTTGGCGCAGACCGTCAGCACACGCCCGCCATCGGCAACCAGAACGCCGTCGATCAGCTTTGTTCCTGCATGAAAGACCGAGACCCCCGGAACAGCTTCGGCGCGCTCGATCCCGCTGATCCGGCCACCCTTTTTCGGGGCGTCCGGATAGCCGTTCGCGGCCAGCACCAGCGAGATTGAGTGTTCGTCGGAAAACTCTGCGGCCGCATGGTCCAGACTGCCCTGCGCCAGTGCCGCGAGGATCGGCAGCAGGTCCGATTTCAGCCGGATCAGCAGGGCCTGGGCTTCCGGATCGCCGAAGCGGACATTGTATTCGATCAGCTTCGGCCCTTCGGTCGTCAGCATCAGCCCGGCGAAGATCACACCCCGAAACGGCGTGCCACGACGGACCATCTCCGCCAGCATGGGGCGCACCATGATGTCGAGCGCCTTTTCCTGCATCTCGCGCCCGAAAGCGGGGGGCGGGGAAATCGCACCCATGCCACCGGTATTTGGGCCGGTATCGCCATCGCCGAGGCGCTTGTGATCGCGGGCCGCACCGATAAGCACGGCCTTGTCGTCCGAGCAGAAGGCGAAGAGCGAGACTTCCTCGCCCACCAGACATTCCTCGATCACAAGCGGCATACCGAGCTGACGGATGGCGTTCTCGGCCTCCTCAACGCTCTGGGCGACAACCACGCCCTTGCCGCCAGCCAGACCGTCCGCCTTGATGACGATCGGTGCACCTCGACGACGCACGAACTCGATGGCAGGCGCTTCGTCCTCGAACTGCTCCCAGCGTGCCGTCGGAATGCCAGCGGCGTCCGCTACGTCCTTCGTGAACGCCTTGCTGCCTTCCAGCAGGGCCGCAGCCTTCGTCGGACCCGCGCACGGAATGCCCGCTTCAGCGCAGACATCCGCCAGACCGGCCACCAGCGGCGCTTCGGGACCGGGGACAATCAGATCAATCTTCTGATCCTGTGCGAACTGCACCAGCCCGGCAACGTCGTCGGCTTTCAGCGGAACGAGAGTTGCAACCGCGGCCATTCCCGGATTGCCGGGGGCGGCATACAGGGCGGTCAGGCTCGGCGAGCGCGCAAGACATGTAGCCAGGGCATGTTCACGCCCTCCGGACCCGACCAGCAAAACGCGCATTCCGCTTATCCTTTATTATGCAATCGTGGGCTTCGTTTGACGGCGTGCGTAGCATAGACTGATGCCATGATGGAGAGTGATGGCGCATCGATCCGCGGGAATGTTCCGCAATATTCGGTTTCCGAAATTTCCGGGGCGATCAAACGCACGCTGGAGAGCGGATTCGGCCGTGTCCGCGTGCGTGGTGAGATCACGGAACTCAAGCGCTATCCGTCCGGCCATATCTATCTGTCGCTCAAGGATGAAGGCGGCAAGATCGCCGGTGTGATCTGGCGCGGAAGCGTCTCGCGTCTCGGCATGGCGCCCGAGAACGGCAATGAAGTCATCGCAACCGGCCGCGTCTCGGCCTATGGCGAACGCTCCAGCTACCAGCTTGTCATTGACCGCATGGAGTTCGCGGGCGAGGGGGCTTTGCTTGCAAATATCGAGCGCCTGCGCCGCAAGCTGCTCGAAGAAGGGCTGTTCGACCCCGAGCGCAAGAAAGCCATTCCGTTCCTGCCGTCCCTCGTGGGTGTCATCACGTCGCGTTCCGGCGCGGTGCTGCACGATATCATCACGACGATCAGCCGCCGTTTCCCGCGTGACGTCCTGCTCTGGCCGGTTCCGGTGCAGGGAGAGGGCGCGGCAGCCCAGATTGCCGCTGCCATCGAAGGCATGTCCGTCCGCCGCCCGCGCACGCCGGATATTCTGATCGTCGCGCGTGGTGGTGGCTCTCTCGAAGATCTGATGGCCTTCAACGACGAACGCGTCCTGCGCGCCGTTGCAGCATGTCCCGTCCCGGTCATTTCGGCGGTCGGCCATGAAACTGACACCACGCTGATCGATCTCGTCTCGGACCGTCGCGCGCCCACACCGACTGCTGCGGCCGAAATGGCCGTGCCCCTGCGGTCGGAAATGGTCGCGGACATGGCGCATCGCAATGCGCGCCTGACGGGTGCGCTTACCCGCATCATCCAGACGGCGCGGGCAAGACTGGATCAGGCCGCCGCCCGTCTGCCGGACCTGCCGGGACTGCTCGATTCCGCCCGGATGCGGCTGGATGATCGTGGACAGCGTCTCGATCTGGCACTCCCGTCCTTCCTCATGCGTATCCGCAACCGGCTCGACGCGCCGGGGATGCACCTTCCATCGCCGGAGCTTCTGATCGGACGCAGCCGGACGCGATTGCAGGCCCTGCGTCTGCCCGCGCCCGAAGTTCTCGTCAGCCGCGCCCGCGCGCGCCTGACGGCACCCACGACCCATCTGCCCAGCCCGGAACTGCTGATCGAACGCCGTCGCGCTGCCCTTCGGAGCGTGTCGGGTGGGCTGGATACGGCCTGGCAGCGCTCGCTCCAGACTTTTCAGCTCCGAACCGAGCGCCAGCGCCTGTCGTCGGATGTTCTCAGAAGCGCCATCCGTCTCCAGCAGGCCCGGCTTCAGGGACTTGGTAGCCATCTTGAAGCTGTCTCTCCCCGCGCCATTCTTAGCCGGGGCTATGTCCTCGTGCAGGATGAGAACGGACAGCCCGTTACGAGTGCGGAGGCCCGCCCTGTTGCCGATCGCGTCGTTCTGTCTTTCGCGAACGGGGATCGTGGGGCAAGACTGGACAGTCTGTCGCCGCAGGGCGATCTTGGACTGTAATCTTTCCATCTGATCTGTGATCCGGAGTCTGCATGCGTTCGTTCTGGTTGAGTCTTGTTGCCCTGCCGCTGCTGGCAGCTTGCGCCCAGCAGCCAACGGCTCCTGCGCATCCTGCCGCTTCTGCAACGCAGGCCAGAATCCCGCCGCAGGATTTTGCTCCGGGTCTGGCAGAGGAAGCGCCAGAGGATGGCAAGAAAAAGCTGTTCAATGATCCGTCCGCACCGCTGAACACACCGCTTTGCGGTACGGCGCTTCAGGAGCAGGCTCAGGCAGGTGCAGCGCTCTACCCGCAGGGTGTGGCCAGCACGAGTTCCTGCCCGCGCAATGCCTGTTTCCAGCCGCTGACCGGGACCTATATTGCGGCAACCGGCGCACAGAGCGTCTGCCGCTAGAAAGCTTATTTCGTACTAAAGGAAAAGGCCGGTCGGGATATCCCGACCGGCCTTTTTCATGTTCGGCGAAGACGCTGAAAGATCAGCGCTTCCACCAGCCAGCACGACGCTTCGCCGGCGCGACTTCATCAATGTTCACCGGCTGAAGGACATTGCCCTCTTCCGTTGCAGCTTCGACAGGCTTGGCCTTCGGAGCGCGACGGGCGCGGATGCGCTTTGGCTTGACGGCCTCTTCGGATGCGACCTCTGCCGGAGCCGGAGCGACGTCTGCCACGGGCTCAGCCGGAGCTTCAGCCTCGACGGCCTGTGCCTTCGGTGCGCGGCGCGTCCGAGTCCGACGGGGCTTGGGAGCCTCTTCGGCCACAGGCTCTTCCGCTGCCGGTGCTGCGTCGGCCACAGGGGCTTCAGCTGTAACCGTCTCGGCTGGAGCGGCCTCCACAGCCTTGGCGCGGGCCGGACGACGTCCACGACCCCGACGGGGCTTGGGAGCCTCCTCCGCCACAGGTTCTTCCACGACGATGGTCGTTTCAGCAGCCGGGATATGCTCGATCACGACTTCCGTGGGGGCGCTGATTCCAGTCTGAAGGGCCTGTGTCGTCCCTTCAAACTCGGCCTGCTCGATCACGTCGAAGATGTCGAAGCTGCCACCAAACGGATCAGCCGGCGTCGGACCCGTGTAACGACGCGGAGCCGGACGCTCCTCGCGCTCTTCACGACGTCGCGGGTTGCGGGGGGGCTGTGCCGGAGCACTCGGACGCGGGGTCTGAGTCGGACGGGCCGGGGCCACGTCACGGGCCTCGGACACGGGTTCGGCAGCGGCTGTCTCGGAGCCTTCATTCTCCTTGACGACACGCTTGAAGCGGGTCCGGCGACGGCCCGGGATGATCCCGTTCTCATCTGCGCCTTCGGGTGCTGCGATCTCGCGGGTTTCAGCCGTCGGAGCATCCTGCTCCTGACCGTTATCCGTAGCCGTAACGTCACCGTTCTGCTCACGACGGCCACCACGACGGCGACGACGGCGACGGCGACGGCCGCCATTGCTTTCCTCGTCGCTTTCGGAGGTTGCCACGTCCTCGATGATCTCGGCATCGACAACAGGCGTTTCCGTGCGCAGGGCGACAGGAGCCTGTTCTTCGATGATCTCAATCGTCCGGACATGCTCGGGAGCACGTTCGACAGCGCGTTCCGGAGCGCGGACCTGTGCAGGAGCCGGGGTCTGGGCCTGAAGGCGCTCGATGCGCATGTCAGCCGCAGCCAGGTTTTCTTCCGTGCGGAAAATCACCTGCATGCGGTGATGGCGTTCGATATCCGCCAGCCAGGAGCGCTTGTGGTTGAGGATGTAGAGCGCAATTTCCGAGCCCACATGCACTTCGATTTCAGCCGAACGCTGACGTGCGCCTTCCTCGTCGATGGCGCGCAGGACATGCAGGGCCGAGCTTTCCGTTCCACGGATGAAGCCGGTGCCCTGACAGTGCGGGCAGGGCGTCAGGACGGATTCCGCAATGGACGGACGCAGGCGCTGGCGGGACATCTCCAGCAGGCCGAAATGGGAAATATGCCCGACCTGGATGCGTGCGCGGTCGGAGCGCAGGGCTTCCTTGAGGCGCTTTTCCACCTGTGCGTTGTGGCGGCGGCTTTCCATGTCGATGAAATCGATCACGACCAGACCGGCCAGATCGCGCAGACGAAGCTGGCGGCCCACTTCCTCGGCAGCTTCGAGGTTCGTGCGCAGGGCCGTTTCCTCGATGTTGCGCTGGGAGGTGGACTTGCCGGAGTTCACGTCGATGGCGACGAGGGCTTCGGTCTGGTTGATGACCAGATAGCCACCTGACGGCAGACGGGCCGTGGGCGAGAACATCGCGTCCAGATGGCCTTCGACATTGTAGCGCGCAAACAGGCTCTGGCCGCGGTTCTGCCAGAGCTTCACCTTGTTGGCGTTGCTCGGCATCAGCAGGCGCATGAACTCGCGCGCGCTCTTCCAGGCGGCTTCGCCATCCACGAGGATGTCTTCGATGTCCTTGGAATACAGGTCACGGATAACGCGCTTGATGAGGCTTGCTTCCTCATAGACCAGCGTCGGCGCGACCGAAGACAGGGCGTGCGAGCGGATATCGTCCCAGAGCTGGAGCAGATATTCGCAGTCGCGCGTGACTTCCTGAGCCGGGCGACCGGCACCGGCTGTCCGGACGATCATCGCCATGGATTTCGGCAGGTCCAGCTCTGCAATGACGTCGCGCAGACGGCGGCGGTCGGCATCGGACGTGATCTTGCGCGAAACGCCACCGCCACGCAGGGCGTTCGGCATCAGGACGCAGTAGCGACCGGCAAGGGAGACATAGGTTGTCAGGGCCGCGCCCTTGTTGCCGCGCTCTTCCTTGACGACCTGCACCAGCAGCACCTGACGGCGGCGGATGACTTCCTGGATCTTGTAGTTGCGCAGAAAACGGGCCGTGCGACGCGACGACGCGCTTTCTTCGCCCGTGTCGTGCTCGCCGCCAACGGTCTCGGGTGCGCGACGGTCATGGTTGTCACCGTCTTCGCTGTCGGATGCGTCTTCAGCGACCGTTTCGGTCTCGGCATCATCGCCGGCATCGCCGCGCTCGGCAATTTCCTCTTCCTGGAGCGCGATAAGCTTTTCGCGGTCTGCGACAGGGATCTGGAAATAGTCGGGATGGATTTCGCTGAAGGCGAGGAAGCCGTGGCGGTTGCCACCATATTCGACGAAAGCGGCCTGAAGGCTCGGCTCTACGCGAATGACCTTGGCAAGATAGATGTTGCCCTTGAGCTGCTTCTTGGTCGATGTCTCGACGTCGTAATCTTCGACGCGGTCACCATCCATGACCACAACACGCGTTTCTTCCGCGTGTGTGGTGTCGATGAGCATACGCTTGGTCATGGAAAACTGAACTCCACGACGCTCCATAATGGCTGCCTGGGCCGGGGGGAACGTCAGATTGTGTGGGGTGGAGGGAACGGCGCAGTCCGAACGCGCAGCGACGGGACACGTTGGGTCCCGTTGCGCTGAGGTTACTGGCTGCGAGCACGTTGAGTGACATTCGTCCCCTGAACAGACGGCCGGTCCAGAATCTGGAGCCGGATGAAAAACCTGATCCGGACGGGCGTCTGGCCTGTACCGGAGTTACATATCACCACTTCGATCCGGTCAGGACAGGGTGCGGAAGGCTAGTCGCGCATCTGTCAAACGACGGGACGTCGTGGTGAGGACAGGAAAAGGCGGGAGCGGTACGGGAAAGGTTTAAGCCCGTGATCCGGTCGGACCGCACTTTACAGGTCCCTGTTGCGCAGGATGACTGAAACCGCCTTCCGTGGCAAGCGCGGTGTCTTTTCATTTGTTCGTGCGCTGTTTTCCGGTGGTTTTGTGCCATGTTCCTGACAGGGTTTCGTGTTGTATGCTTACCCCGTCATTCACCGCTGCGACCGGGAAACAAGGGATGCTGACGCGACGCACACTGGTAAGTGGTCTCTCGGGACTGCCGCTGCTGGCACCCATGACGGCATTTGCGCGTCATCCGCTCCATGGAAAACTGTCTGCACCTGCTGTGCATCGGGGCGCCGCGCCTCCAAAGCCACTTGTCATGCTGGACCCCGGACATGGCGGAAAAGACCCTGGTGCCATAGGGATTTCAGGTACTTATGAAAAGCATATTGCCGAAGCTGCTGCTTCCGAACTGAGCCGCCAGCTTCTTGCGTCCGGTCAGTACCGCGTCGCCATGACCCGTTCCGAAGACCGGTTCATTCCGCTTGAAGGCCGCGTTGAGCTGGCGCAGCGGCATCAGGCGCATCTCTTTATCTCGATGCACGCCGATGCCCTGCATGACAGGGATGTGCGGGGCGCGAGCGTCTATACGCTTTCGGGTGGCGCCTCTGACGCGCAGACGGCGTCCCTCGCGCGGACTGAAAACAGTGCCGATCGTTTCGCGGGACCGGCTTTTCACGGCATGTCTCCCGACGTGCAGCAGATCCTCGCCAGTCTCGTGTCAGAAGAAACGCGCCGGGGGTCCGCACATATGGCGTCAAGCGTCGTCAGTTCGTTCCGCAACAGGATCGGGCTGCTGACCCATCCGTCACGCCATGCGGCGTTCGTGGTTTTGAAGTCGTCCGAAATTCCGTCGGTTCTGGTGGAGATGGGATTCATGTCCAACCGGCTCGATGAAGCGGCGCTGCGTCAGGCCGTGCATCGGACGCAGGTGGCCAGTGCCATGAAAACCGCCATAGACCGCTATTTTGCGACACATTCGGGTGTCATGACGGGCTGATCTGCGGGTTTCGCAATAGAGACTTCACGGTCATGCGGGTTGCGCATGACGCAAGAATCGGTCATTTAACCCACCCATGACGTATCTTTCGATCCTCTCGCTTCGACTTATCGGCCCCTGAACGCCTTTCCAAGGCGGACAGCGCTCCGTTGCGTTCAGGGGATAACAGACCGAAAACCATCCTGAACCAGACGAGACGATCGCAATCATGACTTTCCACCATCCGTCCTTCGGCACCATCGCCGACGACCGCGTCATTATCTTCGACACCACGCTGCGCGACGGCGAACAGTCCCCCGGCTTTTCGATGAACATCGAAGAGAAGCTCCGCATGGCCCATGCGTTGAGCAATCTGGGTGTGGACGTGATCGAGGCCGGTTTTCCCGTTGCCTCAGAAGGCGATTTCGAGAGTGTCCGGCGCATTGCCGAAGATGTCCGCGGATCGGTGATCTGCGGTCTGGCCCGCAGCGGTGGCAAGCGCGACATCGAATCCTGTGGCGAAGCGCTGAAAAAGGCCGAGCGTCCGCGCATTCACAACTTCATTTCCACATCGCCGCTGCACATGAAGTACAAGCTGCGGATGGAGCCGGAAACGGTTCTGGAAATCATTGCGTCGGGCAACCAGAAGGCCCGTCAGTTCACGGATGACGTCGAATGGTCGGCCGAGGACGGCTCCCGTACCGATCCGGACTTCCTGTGCCGCTGCGTGGAAATGGCGATCCGCAATGGCGCCAACACGATCAACATCCCCGACACGGTCGGTTTCGCCACGCCGGAAGAAATGCGCGCCATCTTCACCATGCTGCGCGAGCGCGTGCCGGGTGCGGATCAGGTGATTTTCTCCGCCCATAACCATAATGATCTGGGGCTCGGCGTCGCCAACACGCTCGCTTCCGTCGAAGGTGGCGCGCGTCAGATCGAGTGCACCATCAACGGTATCGGCGAGCGTGCTGGCAATGCGGCGCTTGAAGAAATCGTCATGGCCCTGCGCACCCGTCATGACCAGTACGGCAAGACAACCGGTATCGAGACGACGAAGCTGCTGGGCATGTCGCGCATGCTCGCGACGATCACGGGCTTCGACGTTCAGCCGAACAAGGCGATCGTCGGCCGCAATGCATTCGCGCATGAAAGTGGCATCCACCAGGACGGTATCCTGAAAAACGCTGCGACTTACGAAATCATGACGCCGGAGAGCGTGGGCTGGAACAAGACCTCGCTGGTCATGGGCAAGCACTCAGGCCGCGCAGCGTTCCGTGACAAGCTGGCGCAGCTCGGTTATCCGCCGCTGGAAGATGAGGCCCTGAACGCAGCTTTCGCGCGTTTCAAGGATCTGGCCGACAGCAAGAAGGTTGTGTTCGACGACGATATCCGTGCACTCGTCGATGACGAGAGCCGCGATCACGAGCGTGTTCATCTGATTTCGCTGGAACTGGCATCCGGCACGAAGCAGAAATCCCACGCCAAGCTTGAAATCAGCGTGGACGGTGCCATCCAGTATGCAGAAGTCAGCGGAAACGGCCCCGTTGATGCAGCGTTCCGGGCTATTGGCGAAGCGTTCCCGCACACGGCCGAACTCGCGCTGTTCTCGGTGGCGAATGTCACCGAAGGCACGGACGCGCAGGCGCGCACGACGGTGCGCCTGCAGGAAAACGGCAAACTCGTGGACGGGCAGGGCGCCGATGCCGATACGGTTGTGTCCGCTGTTCGTGCGTATATTCACGCGCTGAACAAGCTGTTGACGAAGCGTGAGCGGACGGAGCCCGAAGCGCTGTCCTGATCTGTCAGGTTCAGAACACTTTCGGAAACGGGCCTGTGGGGAACCTGCAGGCCCATTTTTTTAGCACAGAATAAAACAACCATAATATATAGTATATATAAGCAGTGGACAAACATAATACGATCATTATGGTTCCCTTATCTGAGTAATAAGGGACCGTCATGCCGCATTCATGGCTCTATACGCTTTCAGGGCTTCTGGTTGGCTTCCTCGTCGGAATGACCGGGGTCGGTGGTGGGTCCCTGATGACTCCGTTGCTGATCCTGCTTTTTGGCGTGAAACCGCAATCGGCTGTTGGCACGGATCTGCTCTACGCGGCCATTACCAAGATCTTTGGAACAGCGCTTAACCGTCATCACGGCGTTGTACGTTGGAGAATCGTTCTTCTTCAGATGGCTGGTAGTCTTCCCGCCGGTCTGTTGTGCCTGATCTTCTTACGACATTTTGGTCCGAGCCCGTTCATCTCAAAGCTGATCACGGAAGTTCTGGGCGTGGCCCTTCTGCTGACGGTGCCGGCGATCCTGTTCAAGCCCTGGCTGCAGAAATGGTCCACCAATGCCGGGACGCTGCGCCCGCAGACGGTCGATGCCCTGACGGTTCTGCTGGGTATCGTTCTGGGAACGCTGGTGACACTCTCATCAGTAGGGGCGGGCGCCATCGGCATGGCTGCGCTGACGGTGCTGTATCCCCGGGTCAGCACACGGGTGCTCGTGGCGACGGATATCGCCCACGCCGTTCCGCTGGCGCTTCTGGCTGGTGGAGGACATTGGCTGCAAGGTGCCGTCGATTCAGTTGTGCTGGTGGAGCTGCTTATGGGGTCCATCCCAGGCATTCTGCTCGGAACGCTGCTGGCTGGACGCCTGCCGGAAGATGCTCAGAGATGGTTTCTGGGCATCCTCCTGGCGATCATCGGCCTGAGAATGATCTGAGGCTGATGGTTCCGGGCGGTGAGGCTTAGTAGCCGTATCCGCCCTGGTAATTCTGGGGCTGCTGCTGCGGATAGCCGCCCTGCTGGGAATACCCGCTATTGGGGGGATACTGGCAGTTCGTATTAGGCGGGCACTGGTACTGGGGCTGCTGGCAGGTCGTGCCGGGAGGGCACTGATACTGCGGCTGCATGTACTGACCCTGCTGCTGCGGGTAGCTGCCCTGCTGGTTGTTGTAATAACCCTGCTGCTGGCCGTTGCCATAGCCACTCTGATAGCCAGGGCGGTTGGGAGTGGTCACGGCACCCGCGCCGGCACCCAGAACGCCGCCAGCCAGCGCGCCGATTGCCGCACCGCGGCCACCGCCAGCCAGTGCACCGATCGCAGCGCCGGTTCCGCCGCCAAGCAGGCCGCCTCCCAGTGCGCGTGAGCCTGGGTCATAATTCCCTTCGCATCCACCCAGAGCCATAACCGTGGCGAATGCTCCGACCAGCGCGGTGCAGCGCAGGGCAGAATGGGAAAAAACGGTCCTCATAGTCCGAATCCTTGATCGTCTCTAACGGAGTGAGCGCTGCTTATAGCTCAATATCCGTTACGTGGGCGGTTGGGCGTTGTCGCCGCACCAACTGCCGCACCTGTGCCACCTCCCGCAAGGGCACCGATGAGCGCGCCATGGCCACCACCAGCCAATGCGCCGATTGCCGCACCGCCGCCTGCACCAATCAGTGCACCGGACCCGGCACGGGAGCCGCTGTCATAGGGGCTGCCACAGCCGGTCAGAGCGACGCCACAGAGGGCCAGAGCTGCCAGAAAGCGCGGTGTTGTGAAGGTCTTCATGACAAAACATCCTGTTTGGCGTTCCGAACCACGGTCCGGTGATCGGCATGGAAGGAACGATTTCACAATTCTAGACACTCACAACGTGACAGAAGGGTGGCAGGATCAGGGCGCACAATTATTTTTTTCAATGTCGCTCGATGGGATCTGTACGATCCGTTAACGCCACGCGCATTATATTGACTCTCCGGGCCTTGCTGAACCTGCTGTGTCTGGTTAAGTCCACCCGCGGGGAACCGCCCCGCAATCACGATCCGCTATCTGTCCCCCGCACAGAGCTGCGCCAGGAGTTTTGGATGTTTTCTCGTCTGCTGGGTCTCATGTCTGCCGACATGGCCATCGACCTCGGCACTGCCAACACGCTCGTTTATGTCAAGGGTCGTGGCATTGTCCTCGATGAGCCTTCCGTTGTGGCGATCGCCGAGGTGCGGGGCAAGAAGCAGGTTCTTGCGGTTGGGAACGAAGCCAAGCAGATGGTCGGCCGTACGCCGGGAAACATCACGGCTATCCGTCCGCTGCGGGACGGTGTGATCGCGGATTTTGAAGTCGCGGAGGAAATGATCAAGCATTTCATCCGCAAGGTTCACAACCGCCGCGCCTTCGCGAGCCCGCAGATCATCATCTGCGTGCCTTCTGGC
Source organism: Gluconobacter sp. Dm-62 (assembly GCF_018256155.1). Lineage (GTDB taxonomy): Bacteria > Pseudomonadota > Alphaproteobacteria > Acetobacterales > Acetobacteraceae > Gluconobacter. The sequence goes on along the minus strand of NZ_JAERLY010000004.1, from coordinate 153,675 downwards.
GCCACGGCTGTTGAACGTCGCGCAATTCAGGAAAGTGCCGAGAGTGCGGGTGCGCGTAAGGTCATGCTGATCGAGGAGCCCATGGCGGCAGCCATCGGCGCTGGCCTCCCGGTCACGGAGCCTTCGGGCAGCATGATCGTGGATATCGGTGGCGGGACGACGGAAGTGGCCGTCATTTCGCTGGGCGGTATCGTCTATGCCCGTTCGGCGCGCGTGGGCGGGGACAAGATGGACGAAGCCATCATCTCCTATATCCGCAAGACCTATAATCTGCTGGTCGGCGAAAGCTCGGCAGAGCGCATCAAGATCGAGCTTGGTTCGGCCATGATGCCGGATGATCCCGCAAACCCGGACGGTCCGCTGACGGAAATCAAAGGACGTGATCTCATTAACGGCGTGCCGCGCGAAGTGATCGTCAGCCAGGCCCAGATCGCCGAGAGCCTGGCCGAGCCGGTCATGCAGATCGTCGATGCCGTGACGACCGCGCTTGAAAACACGCCGCCCGAACTCGCGGCCGACATTGTGGACAAGGGCATCGTTCTGTCCGGTGGCGGTGCGCTGCTGTACCGTCTGGACGAGGTGCTGCGCCTCTATACGGGTCTGCCCGTAACGGTCGCGGAGAACGCCCTGTCCTGCGTGGCACTTGGAACAGGGCGGGCGCTTGAAGAAATGCGTCGTCTGCGCAGCGTTCTGAGCAGCATGTACTGAGGACTGTCTAACGCCGGATGCTTTCCATCCATGCCCGGCAGGTGCTTGCAAAGGCGGTCCTGCCCATCCTGATCCTGCTGGCGGTCGGGCTTGTCCTTCTCGGACTGGTCCGTCGTCCGGCCGTTGACGGGGTGCGACTTATGGCGACGGATTTCATGGCGCCGGCCTATCATGGGCTCGTCTGGCCGCAGGAGCGCGCCACAGTCTGGCTGACGGACCTGCGCGGTGCGACGGATCTGGCGAAAGAAAATGCCCGGCTGCGCGAAGAAAACCGTGCTCTGCGGCATTGGTATGACGTTGCGGTGGCGCTCGCGGCCGAGAACGGTCGTCTCAAGAAAAGCCTGCACTGGATCCCCGAGACGGTGCCTCAGTATGTGACCGGTCGGGTGACGCGGGACGACGGTGGCCCGTACTCACGTGCAGTTCTGCTGGATGTGGGCAGTGGACATGAGGTGCGGATCGGGGATGTCGCGCTGGACGCTGCAGGGCTGCTGGGACGTGTGACCGAAGTCGGGCCCCATACGGTCCGCGTTCTGATGATCAACGATGATGCGAGCCGCATTCCTGTGACGCTTGGAAGCTCACATGGGGATGCGATCATGGCTGGTGACGATACCGCCGCGCCGCGCCTGATCTTCTATCCACAGGATCACCACCCTGTTGAGGGCGAGCGCGTGGAAACCCGCGGCCAGAGCACGATGCCTGCCGGACTGCCGGTTGGCACGGTCCATTACAGTGCACCGAACCGGCCGGTCGTGGTTCCGGATGCGGATCTGGACCGACTGGATATCGTCCGCGTGTTCGATTACGGCGATGACGATTCGCAGGCACCTGATGCGCCAGGCCGTGTGAAGGTGCGCAAACTGCCGCAAAATCCGCTGACCGGTCCTCTGCCGTTCTCATGGCTGCCCAATCTGCCGGACATGCCGGGGCGGGGAGGGCAGTAAGCGCCATGGTTGCCGAGAACTCCACGCCGCATCTGCACTCCGCGGTTGAGCCCAAACAGACCTTCCGCCGCGCGCTCGACATGTCCAGCAGGGCGGCCATGCCGTCGCTGTTCATCATGTTGTCCGCCATTCTGCTGTCCGCACCGTTCGGAATTCCGGGGCAGGCGCAGCTTCAGTTTGGGATTGCGATGTGTACGGTCTGGTTCTGGGCGCATAGCCGCCCCCGTTCCATGCCAGCACTTGCGGTTTTTTTGTGCGGGCTGATCGTGGAAATTTTCAGTTTCGGGCCGCCGGGCACAGTGCTGCTGTCCCTGCTTGTGATTTATGGCGTGGCGCATCACTGGCGCTATGGCCTGTCGCGTCTGGGTTTCATCGCTGGGTGGCTGATTTTCAGCATTTTCGCTGTTCTGGCCTCCTTTTTTCAGTGGGCGCTGGTGTGCCTGCATGCCGTTGCACTGCTTTCTCCCGCACCTGGCCTCTTTCAGGCGGCGCTTACAATCGGTATCTATCCCAGCCTGACAGCGCTGTTTGTCTGGGGACGCCGCACATTTGCCAATCCCGATCAGGCCTGACAGCGTCTTCTGCGTGCCGCGTGGAAGGCTGTTTTCTTTTCCGGATCTGAATTTCTGCCCTGATGTTTTCCCGAAAAACCCCTTTCCGGTCGCGGATGCGCCAAAAGCGCCAGGCTGAGCCTGTGCGTTCGGGGCGGGGCGTCTTCACGCGCCGTGCGCTGCTGGTCATGGCCGTGCAGGCCGGGGTGCTGGGTGTGCTCGGGCGGCGGCTGTATAATCTGCAGGTCGTGGATGGGGGGCACCTGCGCCAGCTTGCCGAACGCAACCGGACGAGCAAGCGTCTTCTCGCGCCAGCCCGCGGCACGGTTCATGACCGCTTCGGTATCGCGCTGGCGGACAACAAGGTCAGCTGGCGCGCGCTTCTGATGCCGGAAGAGACGACGGATATTCCGGCCGTCATCGAGCGCTTTTCCCAGATCGTCCCGCTGGATGAACATGACCGTGCGCGCATCGAACGTGATCTGCGGCATGTCCATAAATACGTGCCCGTCACGTTGCATGAATTCCTGTCTTGGGACGACATGGCCCGGATCGAGCTGAATGCGCCCTCTCTGCCGGGTGTTCTGGTCGATGTGGGATCGACACGGCTTTATCCGTTCAAGGATCTGATGGCCCATATCGTGGGCTATGTCGCACCGCCAAACGAAGAGGACGTCTCCAAGGACACGACGCTGTCGCTGCCGGGAATGCGGGTTGGACGGGCCGGGATCGAACAGACGCAGGAAGCATCCCTGCGTGGCGAATCGGGTTCCGTGGAGATGGAAGTCAACGCCGTCGGTCGCGTGATTGGCGAGATCGATCGCGTGGAAGGCCAGCAGGGCGAGGATGTGCGCCTGACGCTGGACTCCGTCCTTCAGCAGCAGGTGCTCAACCGTCTTGAAGACCGTGTGGCCAGTGCGGTGGTCATGGACTGTCGCAACGGCGAGGTGATGGCGATGGTCAGCACGCCGTCCTTCGATCCGTCGCTGTTCGATTCCGGCGTCAGTCACGCCCAGTGGAACGAATGGGCCAGCGATCCGCGCACGCCGCTGGTGGACAAGGCGGTGTCCGGTCTCTACCCGCCCGGCTCGACCTTTAAACCCGCCGTGGCCCTTGCCGCCCTCAAATCAGGCTCCGTTACGGCACAGGACCGCTTCAACTGCCCTGGATATTACGATCTGGGCGGTGTGCGCTTCCATTGCTGGAACCGCTGGGGCCACGGCATGATCAACATGCGTGAGGGTCTGAAATTCTCCTGCGACGTCTATTTCTATGAAGTGGCGCGCCGGTGCGGCATGGACCCGATCAAGGCGGTCGGCAATGCGATGGGGCTGGGCGTCAAGCCTGAGATCGAGCTGCCGCATGTCCGGTCCGGCGTGATCCCGACGCCTGAATGGCGGCAGAAGCACGGCTTCCACTGGAATGGTGGCGATACGGTCAATGCGGGCATTGGGCAGGGTTTCGTGCAGGTCACGCCGCTGGAACTTGCCACCTATACCTCCCGTATTGCTTCGGGCCGGAACGTGCAGCCGCATCTGCTACGCGCGACCAACGATCAGCTTTCAGCGCTGGCTTCAGTGGAGGACGTGGCAAAGGTCGATCTGCCGCCGGACTATCTGGACGTCGTGCGGGGCGGGATGTTCGCGGTCGTCAACGATCAGCATGGCACGGCCCCCAAGGCGCGGCTGGACCTGCCGGGGATCCAGATGGCGGGAAAGACGGGGTCGGCACAGGTCCGCCGTGTTTCACGCGCACTGCGTGAGTCCGGGCACTTCAATTCCATGAACCTGCCCTGGGAATACCGGCCCCATGCGCTGTTCATCTGCTTTGCGCCTTACGACAATCCGAAATATGCCGTCGCAGTGGTTGTGGAACATGGGAATGCTGGTGCGGATGAAGCCGCGCCTCTCGCCAAGCTCATCATGACCGACACCTTGCTGCGCGACCCGGCCAGTGATGTCCGTCCTGCCGCCCCAACTGTTGCACCACCACCAGCCGGAGCAGAAACGCCGGCCGCTCCGGCTGAAGCCATCCCCTCTGTTTCCACAGCCCCTCCCGTCGCAGACGCTCACTCGGAGCCGGGGACAACGCAATGAAGCGCAATGGCCTGAACACGTTCGGCTTCCTTAAATCCGATCGGCGTCTCCTACGGGCCGAGCCCGATTTCCGCCCGATGGCGCGCCTGCTTCAGGTCAACTGGATCTATGTTCTGCTGGTCTGCGTGCTAGCGGGGGTGGGCTATATCGCGCTCTATTCAGCCGGTGGTGGTTCGGCCAAGCCGTTTGCCGCGCCGCAGATGGTGCGGTTTGGGTTCGGTCTGGTGATGATGATCGCCGTCTCGCTCATCAGCCCCCGTCTTCTGCGTATGGCGGCGGTTCCGGTCTATCTTCTTTCGGTCACGCTGCTCGCCCTTGTGTTGCGGATGGGGCATGTGGGAAAGGGCGCGGAACGCTGGATCAATCTGGCGGGGATGCAGTTCCAGCCCTCCGAATTCGCGAAAATCGGCCTCGTTCTGATGCTGGCGACCTGGTTTCACCGGATCGGTAACGAACGGATGGGCAATCCGCTGCGCCTGATCCCGCCCGCACTTCTGACGCTGCTGCCGGTCCTGCTAGTGCTCAAGGAACCCAATCTCGGGACTGCGACGATTATCGGTGTCATCGGGGCGACGCTGTTCTTCGCAGCCGGGATGCGCCTGTGGCAGATCGTGCTGCTCGTGGCGCCACTGCCGTTCATGGGCAAGCTGATCTACAGCCATCTGCACGACTACCAGAAGGCCCGGATCGATACGTTCCTGCATCCCGAACATGATCCGCTGGGTGCGGGTTACAACATCATCCAGTCCAAGATCGCGCTCGGCTCCGGTGGCATGTGGGGCGAGGGATACCTGCATGGCAGTCAGGGCCAGCTGAACTTCCTGCCGGAAAAACAGACGGACTTCATCTTCACCATGATCGGAGAAGAGTGGGGCTTTGTCGGCGGGATCGCCGTCATTGTGCTGCTGGGAACGCTCGTTATGGGGGGCATGCTCATCGCCATCCGCAGCCGCAACCAGTTCGGGCGGCTGCTGGGTCTGGGCATTGCGATGGATTTTTTTCTGTACTGCGCGGTGAACCTGTCCATGGTTATGGGGGCCATCCCGGTGGGTGGTGTGCCGCTGCCGCTCATTTCCTATGGTGGCTCGGCCATGCTGACGATGATGTTCGGCTTTGGGCTGCTCATGTCCGCCTGGGTGCATCGCAACGAGCGTGATCCGGGTGTGGAAGAGGACGAGGACTAACCGGCCAGAAGGTCCGCCAGATCATTCTGCACGGTAAAGGCAGGTGCGTGTGCGACCGGTTCCAGCGCAGGCACGCCGCATGCCATCAGAAAATCCGCGATCCGGTCCAGTGTTTCGGGATCTCGTGTTGGATCATCTGCATTGCCCTGCGGCACCCAGATCAGGGTCTCGTACCGGGCCCGTGTCAGCAGGACGCGATAGGTGTTCAGCCGCCATAAAGTCGCTTCCGCTGCACTGACATTGGCCCATTTCGTGCCCGAAAAGCGGCGCGGCTGCCAGCGATCGCCTGAAGGTGCGCGGATCAGATCGCCATCCCAGCACAGCCCCACAAAATCCAGTTCCAGCCCCTGAATGGCAAACTCCGTCGCACAGGTCTCAAGGGCGTCAGACGCCCGGATATCCCTATCCGGAACCCAGCGGTTCAGGAACCATTGGGACACGGCCTTGTCGTCCATGTGCGGGACTTCACAGCCAAGCCCTTCGGCCCGAAGACGTTTCGCTTTCGAACTTGCAACCAGCCCACACCGATAGGTCAGGCGCGAGCGATGACGCAGCCCGGCACGCAGATCGTCCAGACTGCGCGTGAGCCGAAACGGCAGATCTGTCAGCCCGGCCAGATGCCGTGCCGTTTCGACGTCTCCATCAAGGACGGCATTGACCCATCGGGGGGCGGTCTCCTCGCGCAGGGATCGGATGGCGACACCGAGATGTAAAAAGCGCTGCCTTCCGGCTTCGAGCGTGGCAGGCAGATGCGTCAGATCCCCGGTTCCGATCACGTCCGGAGCCGCCTCAACGTGCCACGCCGGGCGGCTCAGAAGGGCCTCACCCCAGCAGGCCAGACCGCCTTCACCATCATTGATTTCTTGCCCATGCCCGATCAGGCACAGAATGGCCGCGAACCCGTCATGCCGTCCCATGATGTCCAGCAGATGCGCGGGCTCGGACTCTGTCAGCTTCACATGCCGCTGTTGGCTTTTGCGGACAGCCTGAGTCTGCGTCCAGCAGCGCTGGGCCTCGTCAATGACCATGATCTGCTCGGGCGGACATTCCGCCGGACGCCCGACATAGTGATCGCGGAATTTGGTCAGGGATTGGATGGTGGACTCCATCCGCTGTTCCACGAGGGGACGCTTCTGCCCCCGCCTGACCGTATCGCGCGTCAGGGCCTCGCGTAGCACCGAGACAAGGGTGGGGTTTCCGGTCAGGAACGTCGCACCCGTTCCATCGCTCCCATCTGCAAAAGCCGCCTTCAGGCCACACAGCGTCTTACCCGCGCCCGGAATACCCGAGACGAACACGATGACCTTGCGCCCAGCCGTCCGGGCAGTTTCCAGAATGCTGGCGATACAGGCCGAGGTCTGCGTCAGGTTTGTCGCGTCCGCACGGGCCGTGTGGATATCGGCAACGCTATGTGTCGCGTAGATCTGCCGGGCGGCTTCCACGATGCTCGGGACCGGATCGTAGGGGGCATGTTCCCACTGCGCGGGGATGAGTGGGTGATCGGTATGAGCCGTCTGCGCCGTGTGCGCCGCCAGCGTGGTCAGCAGCGTTTTCAGTCCCGCTGCATTGACGCGCTGAACCTCCGTGACGCCCAGCGGGAGCAGAAGAGGGGATGTTTGAGCACGGGGCGGCGCATCTGTGGCAACCAGAATGGGAATGAGCGGATGGGCCCGGCTGGTAGCATGAAAATCCAGCAGGTCGAGCGCATAACCTTCCGTCTGGGAGAGCGCTGCACCGTCGAAACTGGACGCGCCGATCTTGAATTCCAGCACATAAATCGCGCCGGGTGAGACCAGAACCGTGTCAATTCTCCCGCCAAGCCGCGGGATCGGGAACTCGAACAGAACCTGCCAGTCCTGCGCGTTGGGAATTGTCGGAAGAATGTCGCGCAAAAGGTCAATCTGCGCTTCCCAGGCACGAGCCTGCTGCGGCTCGCCCTGAAAACGGTTCTGCACCACCTTATGGGCTAAAGCGGCGCAGAGTTGGGCCGGGGGAGTGTGAAGGAGCGTGGTGACGGACCCGGACCACCACGCTCCCATGGCCTCAGCCCTCGATCTGGCCGAAATCGGCGATCAGGGCCGTCGTCTCGCGGAAGCGGGACAGCAGTCTGAGGCGATTGGCCCGCACCTCCGGCTCCGGCGCGTTGACCGTCACGGCTCCGAAGAAACGGTCCAGCGTCGGACGCAGGGCCGCAATGGCCTGCATCGCATCAGTGAAACGCTCTTCCTTCAGGGCCGTCTCGATTGCGGGAACGGCCTGATCGAGACCGGCAGCCAGAGCGCGTTCCTCGTCCTGCGTATAGAGGGTGGGATCGGGTGCGCCGGTATGCGGGCCGTCCTTCTTGTCCTCGATGCGCAGGATGTTGGCGGCGCGCTTGGCGGCGGCGAGCAGGTTGCGTCCGTCTTCCGTCTGGATCATCTCTGACAGCGCCGAAGTCCGGGCCAGAAGCCGGACCAGATCGCCATCCAGCGCTGTTGGTACAAGTTCCCCTACGGTGTCAAAGCGCTTTCCAGCAAAGCATGCATCAAGAACATCGTGCCTTTGACCTTCTGTGCGAAGGATAACGCGCAGACGTTCTTGAATAAACGGCATCAATTTTGTTTGGGATTGAACGTCTTTGAATGGATTGTCGTGGAAACTGTCTGCTGCTCTGGCAAGAAGGTCAGACAAGTCTAAACGCAGCCCGTTGTCACGGATCGTCCGGATGATGCCCAGAGCCGCACGACGCAGCGCATACGGATCGCCCGAACCACTCGGCAGTTCACCGATGGCAAAAAAACCGGCCAGCAGGTCGAGCCGGTCCGCGAGCGCCACAGCGACCGAAACCGGTGCCTTGGCCGTCTCATCGGACTGACCGCGCGGCAGGTAATGCTCGGCCACGGCACGGGAGACGGCCTCGTCTTCACCATCATGCGCCGCGTAATAGCCGCCCATGACGCCCTGAAGTTCCGGGAACTCGCCGACCATTCCGGTCGTCAGATCCGCCTTGGCCAGCAGACCCGCGCGTTCAGCCTGCGCGATCTGTGCGCCATCAAGACCCATGGCCTGCGCCACGGTGCCTGCAAGCTTCGAGATCCGCTCGGCGCGCTCGGCCTGCGTGCCCAGCTTGGCATGGAACGTTACCGCCGCCAGCGCCGGAACACGGTCGGCCAGCGTGGTCTTGCGATCCAGATCCCAGAAATGCCGCGCATCGGCAAACCGGGCGCGAAGCACGCGCTCATTGCCCGCCGTGGTCAGCTTGCCGCCATCCTTGAACGGCAGGTTGCCGATGAAAGCGAAATACGGTGCAGCCTTGCCGTCTGGATTGCGCAGCGCGAAATAGCGCTGGTTGATCCGCATGGAGACCTGCATCACTTCGGCCGGCAGGTCCATGAACGCAGCGTCGATTTTACCCAGAAGCGGGACCGGATATTCGACCAGCCCGCAGACTTCATCGACCAGCCCGTCATCCTGCACGACCGTAATGCCATGCTGGTCCGCCAGACGCGCTACACCCGTGCGCACCATGTCGCGGCGGCTGTCCATGTCCACGATGACCGAACGCGTTTCAAGCTCGTCCTGCCACTGCTGGCCAGACAGGATCTCGAACGCGCCCGGAGCGAGAAAGCGATGGCCTTCGGAGAGGTTGGACGCCTTCAGACCATGCGCGTCATCCCCGTCACGGGCGAGGGCGAATGGCACGACGTGCCCATCCAGCAGGCAGGCGATCCGACGCAGCGGGCGCACCCATGTGAAGTTCGACCCCGCGCCCCAGCGCATGGATTTCGGCCAGGGGAACTTCCACAGAAGCTCCGGCACGGCTTCGGACACGCGGCTTTCCGCACTCACCGGGTCGAGCGACTTGTTCAGAACCCAGAAGCCGTTTTCCAGCGTCAGATCCGCCGGTGTGACGCCATGCTTGCGGGTGAAGCCTTCCAGCGCCTTTTCCGGTGCACCTTCACGCGGGCCACGCTCAGACACGCTGCGGGCCGGGATTTCGGCATCGACATTCAGGATCGCCGCGATACGGCGGGCACCGAAGAAAATGCGCAGATCACGCGGATTCAGGCCGTCGAGCGCTTTGGTCAGCAGCGAACCCAGATCGTTCGCCGCACGGGCCTGCATGCCGGAGGGGATTTCCTCGCTGAACAGTTCGATAAAGAGTTCAGCCATGGGACGTCTCCTCCTCACCGGCGAGCCAGGCGTCGCAGGCGGCTTTGGCAAGCGCACGGACGCGCCCGATATAGGATGCGCGCTCGGACACGGAAATCACGCCCCGCGCATCCAGCAGATTGAACAGATGCGAGGCCTTGAGGCACTGGTCATAGGCAGGCTGGGCCACGCCGGCCTCGGACAGCCGGATGGACTCCCGCTCGGCATCGTTGAAATGGGTGAGCAGCATCTGCGTGTCGGCGAGCTCGAAATTATGGCGTGAATAGTCCTGCTCGGCACGCAGAAACACGTCGCCATAGGTCAGGCCACGGCCGTTGAAATCGAGGTCGTAAACGTTTTCGACGCCCTGCACATACATCGCCAGACGCTCGAGTCCATAGGTCAGTTCCGTCGATGGCATGACGGTCGGAATACCGCCAACCTGCTGGAAATAGGTGAACTGCGAGACCTCCATCCCGTCACACCAGACTTCCCAGCCCAGTCCCCAGGCGCCGATGGTCGGGTTTTCCCAGTCATCCTCGACGAATCGGATATCGTGCAGCTCGGGGTCGATCCCGATGGCACGGTAGCTGTCGAGCAGAAGCTGCTGGCTGTCTTCCGGCGTCGGCTTGAGCAGCACCTGATACTGGTAATAGTGCTGAAGACGGTTCGGGTTCTCGCCGTAACGGCCATCCGAGGGACGGCGGCAGGGCTGCACATAGGCAGCGGCCCAGGGCTTGGGGCCGAGTGCGCGGAGCGTGGTGTGAGGGGAGAGCGTGCCTGCTCCGAGTTCGGTATCGTAAGGCTGCAAAATGGCGCAGCCCTTCTCGGACCAGAATTGATGAAGGCGCAGGATCAGGTCCTGGAAGCAGAGCGGCCGGGTCGCAGACAATTCGATAGGCTCCGGTTGGCAGAAATCGGGCGTCACCTTACAGCCACCGGCCCATAACCGGAAGGGAGCGTCATTTAGCGATCTTGTGGCCGATCTTGTAGACTGCGTGTGAGTGCATCATATGATTGACGCTCTGCAATTTCTTCATCTGGAAGGATGATGACGATGAACAACGAAGAACGCGATCTGATCGCCCGTTTCGTCGCCCGTGTCGGGGGAGGGCCGCAGGTCACGGGGCCTGGACAGCCACCGGCCGCCCCTCTGCCGCCCATCGACCCAGAAGCGGACCGCTTCATCGCCGACAACTTCCAGAAATATCCGGAAGCCCGCTATCGCGTGACCCAGATGGCCGTGGTGCAGGAAGCCGCTCTGGCACAGGCGCAGAACCGTATCCGTCAGCTCGAATTCCAGCTCCAGCAGGCCCAGCAGCAGCTCGCGCAGGTGCAGCAGTCCGGCGCGTCCAAGCCGGGCCTGTTTGGTGGCCTCTTCAGCGGCGGCAACCGTCCGCAGCAGTCCGCGCCGCCGCCGGGCTGGGGCTCACAGGCTGCTCCGCCGCCGAACTTCATGCCGCAGCAGCAGTACGCCTATCCGCCAGGCTATCAGCCGGGCATGTTCCAGCGTGGCGGCTCGGGCTTCCTTGGCTCGGCCCTGACGACAGCCGCAGGTGTGGCGGGTGGCATGATGGCCGCCAACGCGCTTGAAGGCCTGTTCTCCGATCATCATGGCGGCGGCGATGCAGCCGGTGGCTGGGGCACGGGTGGCGACACCATCATCAACAATTACGGCGGTGATGCTTCCGCCTCCGACCCCTTCGGCGGCTCGGGCACGGATGCCGGTAATTTCTCCAACTCCGATTTCGGCGGCGGCGATTCTGGTGGCGGCGGTGACTTCGGTGGCGGTGACGGCGGCGGCGGATTCGACGACATGTTCTGATCCTGTCCTCACCAGACAGATGTTTTTCAAAAGCCCGTCCGGACACGATGTCCGGGCGGGCTTTTTGATGTTTGCCAACCCGCCGGCCTATGCTGCGTTCGCTCTCATGACTGTCCCCAATCCCCGCCCGGGAGGCTATATCCGATGTCCCAATCCGTCCCGAACGCTGATTTTCGCGATCTCTGTGCTTTCGATACGCTCGAAGACGGCAAGATCACGCCATTTTCCCTGGATGGCACGCCGGTGGTTCTCATCCGGGACGGGGACAGCGTGCATGGCTTTGCGGGCAAGTGCCCCCATAAGGAGGCACCGCTGGAACAGGGCGCCTTCTGCCGGACGGAAAAAGGCAGTGTGCTGGTCTGCCCCTGGCACAAGGCTGTTTTCGACGCGACGGATGGCAGCCTCGTTGAACCGCTGGCCCTTGATCCGCTGCCGCAATATCCGGTCCAGATCGTGGATGGCAGGGTGCTGGTCGGACTGAAGCCAAAGCTGCGGCAGGCTCCGGAAAAACGGCAGGAAAACGAGAGCGTCCTGCTTCTGGGGGCTGGGGCCGCGGCTGTCAGCGCGGCGGTGACGCTCCGGGCGGAAGGATTTGCGGGCACCATCACGATGGTGAGCGAGGAAAAGGATCTTCCTTACGACCGCACGGCCCTGAGCAAGACCGTCCTCGTCAGCGAATCCGAAAAGGCCCATGCGCCGCCTGTACGGGAAGAAGAATTCTACACCGAACGCGGCATCACCCGTGTCCGGGGGCATGTGGCGCAGTTCGATCCGCAGACCCGCACGGCCAAATTGCAGGACGGCACGGATCTGACCGCCGATCATGTTCTGATCGCCACGGGGGCCGTAACCAGAAAGCCGGACATTCCCGGCGTGGACATGAAAGGCGTCTATACGCTGCACCGCGAGGCCGATGCGGAGCGGATTGCAGCCATTCTGGACTCGAATCTGGCGGTGACGATCGTGGGGGCTGGGTTCATCGGCCTTGAAGCGGCCTCATCCCTGCGTCAGCGTGGCGTGGGCGTGACGATCATCTCTGACAGCGAAATCCCGATGGAAAAGCAGTTCGGCCGCGAAATCGGTATCCGCCTGCGGCAATTGCATGAAGAAAACGGCGTGGCATTCGTCTCAGACGCACGGGTCACGGAGATCTATGCCGAGGACGGTGGCGACGGAACCGCCTCCGGTGTGGAGCTTGACGACGGCACACGTCTGCCAGCCGCTTTCGTGCTTCTGGGCGTGGGGGTGACGCCGGTTACGGATTACGTGTCGGGGCTGGAGCGTGACGAACATGGTGCGATTGTCGTGAACGGCCAGATGCGGGTGACGCAGGGCGATGAGGTTGTGGCCTATCCCAATGTCTATGCCGCAGGCGATGCCTCCGCTGTCTTCCATGATGGCGCACCCCGGCGAATCGAGCACTGGCGCCATGCCGAAGTGCAGGGTCGCATCGCGGCTCTGGCGATGATGGGGCATGACACCCCGAATGTTCCGATGCCGTGGTTCTGGACGCAGCAGTTCGGCAAGAAAATCGAGCTTCTGGGATGGGGCGAGAGCTTCGATAACGTTGCGCTGGAAGGCGATATCCGCGGTTTCAAGTTCCTTGCGACCTATCTCAAGGATGGCAGGCCCGTCGCACTGGCCGGAGCAGGGCATGCGGCCGACATGGCGCGGGCTGCGGTCGATTTTGCCGGTTTCATGCAGGAAAAGGCCTGAACGCGCCTGTGAACTCGCAGAAAACTTGACATGAGAGGGCCGTCCCGGCTTCCTGCGCGCACTTATCCGCACAGGACGTTGAAGAGGCCCGACATGCATCCATACCGCACCCATGACTGTAGCGCCCTGCGTGAGGAGAATGCCGGACAGGTCGTCCGTCTCTCCGGCTGGGTGCACAGCAAGCGCGATCATGGCGGCCTGCTGTTCATCGACCTGCGCGATCATTACGGCGTGACGCAGATCGTCATCCCCTCCGGCACGGACCTGCTGGAAAAGGCCGAGCGCCTGCGCGTCGAGAGCGTCATCACCGTGACCGGCAAGGTCGTGGTGCGTCACGGATCGCAGCGCAACCCGAACCTGCCGACCGGTGATGTAGAAGTTCTGGCCGACGCCCTTGAAGTCCGCTCCAGCGCAGAAGTTCTGCCGTTCCAGGTGGCGGGCAACGAGAACTATCCCGAAGACCTGCGTCTGAAGTATCGCTACATCGACCTGCGCCGCGACAAGATGCACCAGAACATCCTGCTCCGCAGTAAGGTCATCACGAGCCTGCGTCAGCGCATGATCGCGCAGGGCTTCACCGAGTTCCAGACGCCGATCCTGACGGCTTCGTCTCCCGAAGGCGCGCGTGACTTCCTCGTCCCGGCGCGTCTGCATCCGGGCAAGTTCTACGCCCTGCCGCAGGCTCCGCAGCAGTTCAAGCAGCTTGCGATGGTTGCCGGTTTCGACCGCTACTTCCAGATTGCACCCTGCTTCCGCGATGAAGCGTCGCGCGCTGACCGTAGCCCGGGCGAGTTCTATCAGCTCGATTTCGAGATGTCGTTCGTCACGCAGGAAGACGTCTTCACGGTGCTCGAACCCGTCCTCGCCGGCGTGTTCAACGAGTTTACGCCCGAAGGCTGGAAGATCACGGACGGCGCATTCCCGCGCATTCCTTATGCCGACGCCATGCGCGACTACGGCTCTGACAAGCCGGATCTGCGTAACCCGCTGATCATCAAGGACGTCACGGAAGCCTTCCGCGATTCCGGCTTTGGCCTGTTTGCCAAGATCGCAGCGTCCGGCGGCCAGATCCGTGCGATCCCGGCTCCGGGTGCGGGTGATCGTCCGCGCGGCTTCTTCGACAAGCTCAACACCTGGGCGCGTGAAAGCGGTGCCGGTGGTCTGGGCTACATCATTTTCGAAGCAGAAGGCGGCAAGGGCCCGATTGCCAAGAACCTCGAAGCGGATCGCGTCGAGAGCATCCGTGAAGCCTGCGGCCTGAAGGCTGGTGACGCTGTGTTCTTCGCAGCAGGCAAGGGGGATGAGGTCGCCAAGTTCTCTGGCGTCGTCCGCACCAAGGTCGCAACCGAGCTGGATCTGATCGAGAAGAACGCGTTCCGTTTCTGCTGGGTCGTGGACTTCCCGATGTTCGAGCTGAACGAGGAAACCGGGAAGGTCGACTTCTCGCACAACCCGTTCTCCATGCCGCAGGGTGGTCTCGACGCCCTGAACACTCAGGACCCGCTGACGATCAACGCCTATCAGTACGACATCGTCTGCAACGGCGTGGAACTGTCCTCCGGCGCGATCCGGAATCATCTGCCGGAAGTCATGCTGCGGGCCTTCGAGATCGCAGGCTACGGCCCCGAAGTCGTGGAAGAGCGTTTCGGCGGCATGCTGAACGCCTTCCGTTACGGTGCCCCGCCACATGGTGGCGCCGCACCGGGTGTGGACCGTATCGTGATGCTGCTGGCCGATGAGCCGAACATCCGCGAAGTCATTCTCTTCCCGCTCAACCAGAGCGGCGAGGACCTGATGATGGAAGCTCCGGCCCCGATCGAACCGGCCCGCCTGAAAGAGCTGCATCTCGCGCTCGACCTGCCGAAGCCCAAGCCGACCGCCAGCAAATAAGCCTTAAGCAGCCTCATTCGCTGTTTCAGAACCGGCATCTTCCATTCGGGAGATGCCGGTTTTTTTATGCCGCCTGCAACACTTCGTCATTTCTGTCGTTGGAGAAACAGATCCCAACCTTCGAGGCAGAATTTTCCATGGCTGACGACAAGAAGAACGCCTTCCTGACAGACGTGCAGACGCTGCGCGCCAATGCAAAGAAATCTCTCGACGATGGTGCCGTCACGGCCACCTATAGGGGCGACGTCAAAACCGCGATCGACATCCTTCAGGCTGTTGTCGCGACCGAACTGGTCTGCGTCCTGCGCTACACGATGCACGCCATTTCCGTTGAAGGTCTGACAAGCGAAAGCGTTGGCGCGGAGTTCAATGAACACGCGGCGTCCGAGCGCAAACACATGCTGGCGGCCGCAAACCGCATCGACCAGCTTGGTGGCGTACCGAACTTCAATCCCGAAGGCCTGGCTACCCGTTCCGCCACTGAATACGGCAATGGCGGCAATCTCGTTGAAATGGTGAAGCAGGACCTGATCGCCGAGCGCGTGGTGATCGAGCATTATCAGGAACTGATCCGCTATTTCGGCGACAAGGACCCCACAACTCGCATCATGCTTGAAGGCTTCCTGGCTGACGAGGAAGATCACGCCACGGATCTGCACGACCTGCTGGTCGCTCATGAAGGCAAGCCGTTTCTGAACTGATCGCGGCCCGTCGTTCATCTGAAGAGGGGGTGCTTCCTGTTACGGGACGTGCCCTCTTTTTTTGCGATCAGTATCGGATGGCTAAGTCTGGAAACATAAAATTATGCGCTGCCCGGATTCCGCCATAGATGCGCCTCATGGCCGCCCGCAGCACCCTGGCATCATCTTTCCGTGACAAGGCGTCATGAGAAGGAGAGCATTGATGCTGAAACATCTGTCAGGGATCTTGGCTGTTTCCGCCCTGTTTGCAGGTACGATGGCGATTGCGCCCATGACGGGAACAGCCCACGCACAGTTTGTGCCCTATAGCGGCCCTTACCGTCAGCCGCCGCCACCGCCGCACGTCCTGCCCGAGCCCATTCCGCCGCATGGGAATGGGATGCGCTGGGTGCCGGGGCACTGGCGCTGGAGCGGGAATGGCTATCAGTGGCAGTCCGGCCATCTGACGCGAAAACCCAATCTGCGTCACGCCTGAGATGGGGAAGGGGCCGGAGGACCCCTCCCGCCTCCTAAGCTGTCAGACCGTGACGAGAACCGGGACGTGATCGGAGGCTTTTTCTTTGCTCCGCTCGTCCCAGTCGATCATGAAAGACTTCAGTCGTTCAGTCAGGCTTGCGGAGAGCAACGCATAATCGATCCGCAGTCCTGAGTTCCGCTGGAACGCCCCGGCCTGATAGTCCCAGAACGTGTAATGCCGACCCGTAGGATGCAGGGCCCGCAGTGCATCCGTCAGGCCCATCCATTCCAGCCTGCGGAAAGCCGCGCGTGTCTCGGGACGCACCAGTGCATCATCGAGGGGGAGGGCGCCGGGAGCCAGATCCTCGTCCGTCGGGCAGACATTGAAGTCCCCGATGAACGCGAACGGCTTTTCCGCATCCAGCAGAACCCGTGCTCGCGCCGCCAGGGCGTCGAAGAACGCCAGCTTGGTCGCGTAACCGTCTTCGCCGCCGGAATTGCCGTTCGGCAGATAGAGATTGCCGATCGTAATCCCGTCGAGTTCCGTTTCGATATAGCGGGCGGACGGATGCTCAAATCCCGGCAGCGCATGATGCGTGACCGTGAAAGGCCGACGCCCGATCAGCGCCACGCCGTTATAGGCTTTCTGCCCCGAGGTCGCGACATGCAGCCCGGCTTCCGCGAACAGCGCCGGGAACTGGCTGTCCTCGCATTTGATTTCCTGAAGGCACAGCAGATCGCATTCTGGATGGCGTTCCAGCCAGTCCTGAACATGATGGGCGCGGGCGCGGATGGAGTTGATGTTCCAGCTTGCGAAGGTGAACGGCGTCGGGCTCATCGGATCAGGCCAGCGAGAAGCTGGTGCCACAGCCACAGGACGAGGCGGCATTGGGGTTCGTGACCGTGAAATGCGCGCCCATCAGCTTATCCACGAATTCCAGCTCGGCGTTTTCCAGCAGGTCGAGGCTGGTCGTATCAACAAACACCTGCGTGCCATCGCGTTCGATGACGACATCATCCGCAGCCCGGTCGCGTTCCAGCCGGAACTGGTACTGAAACCCGTTGCAGCCTCCCGCCAGAACCGCAACGCGCAAGGCAAGCCCGTCGGGCTCGGGCTGGGCTGCGATGATGTCCTTGATGCGCGCGGCGGCGCTGGCGGAAATGCTGAAAGGCACGGTGTCGGACATGGGCGTGTGTTCCCGGACTCTGAAAAGGCGGCTGGACCCTGTAAGGCCCAGCAAGACGGCTGCGGTCCTGATTATATGGTCAGAGAGGCCCGAAGGGCAAAGGCTCCGTGGTTGCGCGGATGTGGGGCTGGCGTAGAATGAGCGTGTAATCCAGCCGCAGACGGCGCTCTACGGGCCGTAATGCCTGCGGGCGAGGTTTGCGGACAGGCGGCTCACACACAGGACATGTCTTGATGGTAGCGATCTACGCGGTACAGGACTCCGGCTCCCGGGGCAGGCTCTATTCCGAAGTGGAAAGCCCGGTCCGCTCCCCCTGGCAGCGCGACCGCGACCGCGTGCTGCACTCTGCCGGGTTCCGGACCCTGCAATATAAAACGCAGGTCTTCATCAACCATGAAGGCGATTTTTTCCGCACCCGCCTGACACATTCGCTCGAAGTTGCGCAGATCGCGCGCTCCATTGCCCGCAATCTGGACCTGAACGAGGACCTGACGGAGACCGTCTCGCTGGCCCATGATCTCGGTCACACGCCGTTCGGTCATGCCGGTGAAGACGCGCTGTCTCTCGCGATGAAGGACTGGGGTGGTTTCGACCACAACACCCAGTCGCTGCGTCTCGTGACGGCTCTTGAAGCCCGTTACCACGCCTTTGATGGTCTGAACCTGACCTGGGAAGCGCTCGAAGGGCTTGCCAAGCATAACGGCCCGGTCAAACGCCCGACGCCCTATTTCGTGGACTACGACGCAAAACACCATCTGGATCTGCAAAGCCACGCCTCGGCCGAAGCGCAGGTTGCGGCCATGTCGGATGATATCGCCTATCACGGCCATGATTTAGATGATGGTCTGCGCGCCGGGCTACTGTCTTTTGAAGATATCGCAGACCTGCCGCTGGTCGGCGAAGCCCTGCGCCGGTCCCGTGACATGGAACGTCAGATCGGGCGTGAGGCGTCCGATCAGGCCCAGCGTGTGCGTCATGAAACCATCCGCGTTGTCATCAACCAGCTCGCCACCGACCTGACGGAGCAGACGCGCCGGAACCTCGAAGCCCTTAATCCGCAATCGGCGGACGATATCCGCAATGCCGGATATCCTGTCGTGGCATTCAGTCCGGAAATGCGGGAAGCCAACAAGGCCATCCGCAAGTTTCTCTATGCCAATATGTACCGCCACTGGCGCGTCAACCGTATGGCGCGGAAGGCCAAGATCGCCGTGCGCGAAATTTTCGACATCCTGTCCGAAGATCCCGGCCTTCTGCCCGATCCGCTGCGCGGACATGCAAAAGCCGCCGATGACGTGCAGCGCAGGCGTCTGGTGGCCGATTATATTGCCGGAATGACCGATCGTTTCGCGATGGAAGAACATCGACGGTTGACGGACCTCTCCGTGCTGGGCTGATAGAGCCTCTGATTTGAAGACGCGTTACAGGAATCGAGCTGAAATGGCCGCTGACACCACGACCCTTACGACTGACTGTCTCTTTGCCCGCACCCGGGTTCAGGTGTGCGACGCTCTGCGATCGGTCGTCCCCGGCCTGCCGGAAGAGGTGGTGCAGCGCGTCGATCTGACCCCCACGCGGGACCCGTCCCATGGTGATATGGCCACGAACGCTGCGATGCTGGCCGCCAAGCCCGCGCGTCGCAAGCCTGCCGATATTGCGGCCGAACTGGTTGCGAAGTTCTCCGAACTGCCGGAGATCGCGAAGGCTGAAGCCGCAGGGCCGGGGTTCGTGAACCTGACGCTCAGGCCCGAAGTCCTGCAAGGCGTGGCTGTTTCCGTGCTGAAGGCTGGCGAGCGCTATGGCCGCTCCACAATGGGGCAGGGGACGCGCGTGAACGTGGAATACGTTTCCGCCAACCCGACCGGCCCGATGCATGTCGGTCATTGCCGTGGCGCGGTGGTCGGTGACGCACTGGCCAACCTGCTCGAAGCGGCAGGCAGTCCCGTGACGCGCGAATACTACATCAACGACGCCGGAACGCAGGTCGTCGCCCTGACCTGGGCCACATACTGGCGCTATCTTCAGGCCATTGGCACCGACATTTCCGCGGATGATTTCAGTCCGCTAACGCCGAACGGCCTGCAATATCAGGGCGACTACCTGGTCCCGGTCGCCGAAAGCATTGCGGAAAAGCATGGTCGTGCGCTTGCCAACGCCGAAGGTGGTCCGGCAGATCCGTCCGTCTGGTTCGAAACCGTGCGTCGTGAAGCCCTCACGCAGATGATGGCCGCCATCCGCGAAGATCTGGAAGCGCTTGGCATTTCGCATGAAGTCTTCGCCAGCGAAGCCGAAACACTGGCCAGTGGTCGTGTGGATGCCGCGATTGCCAAGCTCGACAGCAAGGGCCTGCTCTATGAAGGCGTGCTTGAGCCGCCCAAGGGCAAGATGCCCGAAGACTGGGAAGCCCGCCCGCAGACGCTCTTCCGCTCCACTGAATTCGGCGACGATCAGGACCGCGCGCTTCGCAAGTCCGACGGCACCAACACCTATTTCGCCAACGACATTGGCTACCACGCCCAGAAGGCCGAGAATGCCGACGTCCTGATCGACGTCCTCGGTGCCGATCACGGCGGGTACGTCTCGCGCATGCGGGCTGCCATTTCCGCCCTGACGGATGGCAAGACCGGCTTTGAAGTCGTGATGTGCCAGATCGTGCGCGTCGTGAAGAACGGCGAGCCGGTGAAGATGTCCAAGCGCGCCGGCACGTTCGTGACCCTGCGCGACCTTCTGGATGAAGTAGGCCGGGACGCCGTGCGCTTCACGATGCTGACCCGCAAAGCCGATGCGCAGATGGAATTCGATCTGGATGCCGTCGTGGCCCAGACGCGGGATAATCCGGTGTTCTACGTTCAGTACGCCCATGCCCGCTGCCGCTCGGTCCTGCGCTCGGCTGAGACGATGTTCGGGGCGGACGCCGTGACGCCGGAAGCCCTGTGCGGCGCTGATCTGTCCAATCTGTCTTCGGACGTCGAACTGGCCGTCCTGCGTCGTCTGGCTGCTTTCCCGCGTAGCGTCGAAGCTGCTGCGACAGCGCGCGAGCCGCACCGGATCGCGACCTATTGCATTGATCTGGCCTCTGACTTCCATGCCCTGTGGAACCGGGGCCGCGAAGACACCACCTTGCGCTTCCTGCATGAGAACGACCGCGCAACCAGCCTCGCCAAGCTGGCGCTGGTTTCGGCCATTGCGGGAACGCTGCGCTGTGCCCTCACCATTCTAGGCGTTGTGCCGGTAGAGGAAATGCGATGAACCCGGAAAACGATCAGGATCGCAACCGCCCCGATCCCGGCGATTACGGCCGCCCTCCGAAGCAGCCCGCTTCAGGCCCGCGCCCGCAGCAGCGTTTCGACCGCGAACGTCTGAGCAACGACTATGACGACGAGCCCCCGCCGCGTCGCCGTCCGGCTGCGGCCGGGAATACGGCCCGGGCAGGGCGTCTGACGTCCCTACTCGGCAGTGATCCCGCCACGCGCAAGCTCGTCGGCGGTGCGGTTGGTATTGGCGTCGTGCTGCTTCTGGCCGTTGGTGGCTGGTCCCTGACCGGTGGCCATCACGGTGGCATTCCCATCATCGGTCCGCCGCCGGGCCCCGTGAAGGACCGTCCGGCCGATCCGGGCGGGATGCAGATCATGAGCGGTGATGATGGCGAAACCGACATGACCGGCAACGGCGAAGCGCATCTGGCACCTGGCCCAGAGCAGCCTGATACGAAGGCGCTGGCCCGTCAGTACGGCGTTCCCCCCGGAACTCCGGCGGCGGAGACGCCTGCAACAGACGCCCCGAAAGCGGATGCCCCGGCACAGGGTGGCGCAACTCCGGACAAGGCTCCGGCCTCCCAGGCACCTGCGATCCCGCCCGAGGCGGCTGCGCCGACCGATACGGGTCAGATGTCTCCGGGGACCGCGCTGCCTGCCACAGTTCCGGAAAAGCCGCAGGATCAGGCTGCCGCTCCGGCCGAGCCCCCTAAGGCAGCGCCTGCCAAGGAAGCTCCGAAGAAGGAAGATGCACCCGTCCATCATGCGGCGCGGCCGGTTGAGAAGCCGCTGCCCGCACCCGGGCCGAATCCTGATACTGTAGGGGCGCCGAAAGCGGCTGCTCCGGCAGTGCAGAAGGCGGAAAGGTCTGGCAGTGGTTCGCATGAAGTCCAGCTCGGCGCGTTCGACAGCGAAGCTGCAGCCCGCAAGGAATGGGACAGCCTGCGCCATCAGGCACCGGCTCTGTTCGCCGGACATACGCCGCTGTTCGAAAAGACCACGCGCGGGGACCACACTTTTGTCCGTCTGCGGATTGGTGGCTTTGAGGATCTGAAGGCCGCACGCGCCTATTGTGTGAAGCTGCACGCACAGTCCGTCGCCTGTACGCCAGCCCAGTTCTGAGAGCTGGCGTTTGAGCGAGACACTCCATCTGACGCTTGACGGGTTCGAGGGGCCGCTTGACCTGCTCCTCGATCTGGCCCGCAAGCAGAAGGTGGATCTGGCGAAAATCTCCATCCTGCAACTGGTGGACCAGTATCTGGCCGTCGTGGATAAGGCCCGTGCGGAAGCGCGGAGCCTGCGGCTGGAACTGGCAGCGGACTGGCTCGTCATGGCGGCCTGGCTCGCCTGGCTGAAATCCAAACTGCTGCTTCCCGCCGAAAACGAAGATCCGGACGCCGAAGATGCCATCGAGCTTCTTCAGGAACGCCTGATCGAACTCGAACGGATGCGTGCCGCCGCCCAGTGGCTGACAGAACAGCCCCGGCTTGGTCTGGACGTGTTCCGGCGCGGGCAGGGCGAGGACCATACTGAAATCGACCGCTCCGGCCTGCGCGTGGACATGCCGGCGCTCATCACCGCCTATCTGTCCGCACGTCGCAGAACGGGGCGCCGGACGGTCTATGCGCCTCGTGCCCGCCGCTACTGGAGCGTGCAGGACGCGCTGTCCCGTCTCAAGCGCCTCCTTGGAACGGATAGTGTGGTCGGCTGGCAGACCCTCACCTCTCTCCTGCCGGACCCGAACGAACTGGACGGCGAAGAAGGGCCTTACGGGCGCAATGCGGCGCTGGCCGGGACGCTCCTCGCGGGGCTGGAAATGGCGAAGGGCGGGGTGCTTGAACTGCGTCAGCCCGAGGCTTTCGGGGACATCGAATGGCGGCCCGCATCATGACCGACTCCGCTTCCCTCGATCACGCCTGCCGCCTGGTGGAAGCGCTGGTTTTCGCCAGTCCCGAACCTGTCCGACCCGCTGCGATTGCAGAGCTTTTCAAGGCCCAGTCCGTGAATGTGACGGTTGAGGAGGCTCTTGAAGCCGTTCGTACGCTTTATGCCGGTCATGCCATCGATTTGGTGATGGTCGCGGGCGGCTGGCAGTTCCGCACCCGGCCTGAGTTCGCCTCGGCTCTGACGAAAATCGTCGAAAAGCCGCGTCGTCTGAGCCGTGGCGCCATGGAGACGCTGGCGATCGTGGCCTATCACCAGCCCTGCACCCGGGCGGAAATCGAAGCCATCCGGGGTGTCTCGCTTGGACAGGCCATTCTTGATGCCCTGCTCGAAGACAGCCTGATTGCGCCGAAGGGTCGCAAGGAAGTTCCCGGACGTCCCGTTTTGTGGGGCACCACGGCGCATTTTCTGGAGAGTTTCGCCCTGCCCGATCTTGGTGCGCTGCCCCGTCGTGAAGACTTCCTGCTGGACCGCGCATCGACCGAAGCGCCTCCTGAACCTAGCGAGGATACAAACGAATCTTCTGCCGTAGGCGGAACGGAGCAGACAGGCTAGGAATGTCGCATGTTTGACTTCAGTTTCTCGGAAATCGCGCTGTTCGTGATGGTGGCGATGGTCTTCATCCGCCCGAAGGACCTGCCGGTTGCCATCCGCACCCTGTCCAACGGACTGAAGGCGATGCGGCGCATGGCTTCGGAGTTCCAGTCCCATGTGGACGAGATGGTCCGTGAGGCCGATTTGTCCGAGGCCCGTGACCAGTTCCGGGATCTGAAGAGCTTCAACCTGCGAGATCGCGTCACCAAGGCCATCGACGGCGACAACTCCATCCGGCGCAGTCTGGATCTGGATGCCTCCACGAAGGCGTCCGCCGCTTCGCTGCCCAGGGTTCCGGCCGCACCGCCGCTTCCGCCACCGCCTGCATCGTCCCTGACCGATCTGGAAACGGTGCCCTACAACGCACGTCCGCAGTTTGAACCCGCCGTGGACATGCCGGTGGAAGAAGAGGCGGGGGTCAACGATGATGTTGCGGGCGCGCCGTCCATTCTGCCGCCCAGCACGGCACGGCGGCTCCAGCACGAGCGCTCCCGCTGGCGTGCGCCCGATATCCTACCGCCCGTCCGGGCCATCCATGCTGGCCGGCGCATCCCCATCGCGAGCGGAAAGGACGGCGAATGACCGACACCGACAGCATCAACGACACGCCGATGCCGCTCCTCGAACATCTCGTGGAGCTGCGCAAACGGCTGATCTGGTCGATCGTGACCTTCGTGATCGCCTTCGCCATCTGCTACCATTTCTCGGGCGAGATCTACCGCTTTCTGGCGGCGCCGCTCGGCAACATCATGCGCAAGAACGGCGAACAGCCGCATCTGATCTACACCGCGCTGTATGAGGCTTTCTTCACCTATATCCGCGTGGCTGTTTTCGGCGCGACCTGCCTGTCCTTTCCCATGATCGCCATCCAGGCCTGGATCTTCATCGCGCCCGGCCTGTATCGCAGCGAGAAACGCGCGTTCGCCCCGTTTCTGATCGCCACTCCGATCATGTTCCTGATCGGTGCGGCACTGGCCTATTATGTGGTCTTTCCGTACGCGTGGCAGTTCTTCCTGTCATTCCAGACGCCGCAGGACGCCAATGGCGGCATGCAGATCGAGCTTCAGGCCAAGGTCTCGGAATATCTGACGCTGGTCACGAAAATGATCCTGGCGTTCGGGGTCTGTTTCGAGCTGCCCGTCGTCCTGACGCTGCTGGTACGCGTCGGCCTGCTGAGCGTGGCGCAGCTCAAGCGTTTCCGCCGCTATGCTGTTGTGGCGTCCTTTGCCGTAGCGGCTGTGATTGCGCCGCCCGATGCGATTACGATGCTGAGCCTCGCCATTCCCCTCGTCGCGCTGTACGAGGTATCCATTCTCACGGCCCGGTTCGTTGAACCCAAGGCCATGATTGCCGATGAAGACTGATGACACCTGCCGGAGCCCTGAACCATGCATGACCTGAAAGCCCTGCGCGCCGACCCGGCCGCTTTTGACGCTGCTCTCGCACGTCGGGGCCTGTCACCTGTGGGGCAGCAGCTTGTCAGTGATGATGAAGAGCGCCGCGCCGCACTGGCTGCACTGCAGGACGTACAGGCTGCCCGCAAGGCGCTGGCCAAGGAAATTGGCCTTCTCAAGCGCCAGAAGCTCGACACGGCCGAGATCGAAGCGAAGGCCGTAGCCCTGCGTGACCAGATCGCCGGGCTCGAAGAGCGCGCCAACACGATCCAGACCCGGATCGACGATGTGCTCAAAGCACTGCCGAACCATCTCGATGCGTCCGTGCCCGACGGAAAGAGCGAGGACGACAACGTCGTTGTTCATGTCCGTGGCGAGAAGCGCGAATTTACCTTCGAGCCGAAACAGCATTTCGAACTCGGCGAAGCGCTTGGCCAGATGGATTTCCCGACTGCTGCCAAGCTGTCTGGTACGCGCTTTGTCGTTCTGCGCGGGGCGCTCGCCCGTCTGGAACGTGCGCTCGGCCAGTTCATGCTCGACACCCATACGACCGAGTTCGGCTACAGCGAAACCAGCGTGCCGCTTCTGGTCAATGACGACGCGATGTACGGCACGGACAAGCTGCCCAAGTTTGCCGAGGACTCGTTCCGGACCGAAGACGGCCGCTGGCTGATCCCGACTGCCGAAGTCCCCCTCACAGCCTCCGTCATGGGCGATATCCTGCCTGCCGATGCGCTGCCGATCCGCATGACCGCGCTCTCGCAGTGCTTCCGGTCGGAAGCCGGTTCGGCCGGGCGTGACGTGCGCGGAATGCTGCGCCAGCACCAGTTCACCAAATGCGAACTGGTCTCCGTCGTAAAGCCCGAAGACAGCGAGGCCGAGCACGAGCGTATGACGCAGGCCGCCGAGACAATTCTGACGCGTCTGGGGATTACCTTCCGCCGGATGCTGCTCTGTGCGGGCGATACGGGCTTTGGCGCGGCCAAGACATATGATCTGGAAGCCTGGATTCCGGGCCAGAAGGCCTGGCGCGAGATCTCTTCGTGCTCCAACACGCGAGATTTTCAGGCGCGCCGCATGAATGCGCGCTATCGTGCAGAAAATGGACCGGCTTTCGTCAACACGCTCAACGGGTCCGGTCTTGCTGTCGGCCGGACGATGATTGCCGTGATGGAAACCTATCAGAACGAAGACGGCAGCATCGATATCCCCGAGGTTCTGCGTCCGTATATGGGCGGGCTGAACCGCATCGGCTGAGGACTTTCAGGCATGATCACGATCCGTCGTTTCGCATTGGCTCTTCTGGCCGCAGGGTCTGTCCTGTCATCCTGTCCCGCACAGGCGGACAGCATGCGCACTCTGCATGGTCAGGCGCTTTACCGTGAGCGCATGGCCCTGCCGCCGGGGGCGGTCCTGAGCGTCTGGATCGAGGATACGGGTGCGACACACGGCGCTCCGCTTGTCATGGCCGAACAGCGCGAAGATATCCATCATGCTGTGCCCATCCCCTATACGCTCACCTATCCGGTTCTGCCTTCCGGAGGGCATTATGTACTGAATGCGGAAATTACGGTTGAAGGGCGTCGGCTTTTTGCGACCCCGGATGGCGGCATGCCCCTCGATCATCCCCAGCTTCTGCTCCGGCGTGTTGCAGGTACAGCAGTAAAGGCGCCCTACGGGGCCTGGCGGATCCAGAGCGTCGGCAGTCTTCATTTCGACAGCACGTCCGAGGCACCCGGCCTGACCCTGCAACAGGACGGTACGGTCTATGGTACGGATGGCTGCAACCGCCTGATGGGCCATTTCAGGCTTGCTGCGCAGACGATCCGTTTTATGCCATTTGCCATGACCCGGAAGGCCTGCCTTCCGACACTGATGGTTCAGGAACAGCAGATCGGGGCTTTCCTCCCGACCGTGACCTCGTGGTCACGTGATGACGCAAGTCACCTTGTGCTGCATGGAAGTGCTGCTCTCGGAACAATGATACTTGTCCCGCAGGACGCCCAGTAATCATCCGAGTAACCGTTAGAAGTTGGATTTCCAAAAAACTTTTTGGGCTACACGCTTTTTTTAAAGGGGCAGGGGGGTATGATTGCCCTTCCCCTGAAAAGCGAAACAAGACTAATCTGATCCAGCTAACGCCATCCTTGAAATGGTTCGAACAGAAAAAATTTTCCCGTTGTGGTGGGAAAATTCTGACCGGCGGCGAGTTTTTGTCGCATGGCGTGAAGCGCCGCTGTTATCGTGCCGGAGACTTAGTGATGAGAACAACAATTCAGCTCGGACTCGGGCAGAAATGGGCCTCTTCGGCGGCTGCAGGACGCCCTGATGGTGAAGTAAGGGAAATTATAACGCTTGCGGCCGGTCGGGTCGGTTTCAGAGTCGAGGGCCAGTCGGCCGCTCCAGTCCAGGTTTCCGAAATGACATACAGGGCATGGATCAGAGAAACGGAGGCCGTATTGACCAGAAATGCGGTTCCAGCGGCGCAGCTCTCCCCCGGGCTTGAACTCGGGCGCCGCATCCGGCTTCTGCGTGAAATGGCTGGACTGAGCCAGCAGCAACTTGCCGAAAAAGTCGGAATTTCACGCTCGGCCGTGGCCTTCTGGGAGACCGGCCGTTCTGGTCATGTTGGCAAGCATTTGGGAAGTCTTGCAGAAGTTCTGGGTGTGGAACCGGAAGTCCTGCTGACGGGCATGGCCTACAAAGCCATTCAGGCGACGCTGACACCCGACGAAAACACGATGCTCACCCTGTATCGCCAGCTTGATCCGCTGATCAAGCTGCAGGCCCAGAAATGGATCGAGCGGCGGGTTCGCAATACATCGGGTGAAGTGCAGGACGTAAAACCAATCGGTCAGTCCAGAACGGCCTGATCTCCCGGCCTGACAGATGTCAGGCCGGTCCTGATTTTATGACGGTCTCTTGCGTGCACCGCCCGGTCGTTTGTTGCCTTTTGCAGGGAAGGTGCGGCCCCCCGGCTTTTTCGGGCCGGAAAAGCCTGCCCTGCCACCCGGTCTGTCCGTATTGGGGCCGCGTCCAGGGCGGCCACCGACGCGCTGCTGCTTCTGGCTTTCGCGCATCCGGCTCTGCGTCCGCAGAACCTGTTCGATCCAGTCATTAAGAATGGACGTGTTGGTTTCCGCGTCCTGACGCGCCGGATAGGCGTCCGGAAACCGCAGCGCGAGCCAGCGCCACGCGACCAGTCGCTTGTGCCGCTTTTCGGCCCGTTCCAGTTCTTCGCGTCCTGCCTGCTCAGGATGCGGCAGGCGTCCTGTGCCCGGTGGTGGCACCGGGCGTCCGGCAGCATGGTCCGCAGCCCACTGGACAAGGCGCTGAATGCCATTGTCGCGCTCGTCAATCGGGCACATGGCGTAAGTCCAGCGGGTGGAAAGGTCGAGGTGCTCGACGCCTTCCAGAGCGGCTGCGATCTCCAGCGCCTGTTCCATGTCGGCCAGACGGTAATTCGGATCATCGGCCCGCAGAACGGCGTGTTTGATACGCGTCAGAACGCCATAGAGACTGTCGCTGGCAATTTCTTCTGCCACGGCCCGGACAATATCCGAATCCGGCTGAACCAGCGGGCGGAGTTCCGTGACAACTTCAGGAGACGCGCTCAGCATCCGCTTGACGAAAGTCGGGCTTCCAGCGCCGGCCAGCACGCAGACGAGCCCGCTTTCATGCTTGCCATAGCGTCCCGCGCGGCCGCCGATCTGTTTGATTTCCTGCGAGACCAGATCGCGTGTCTGCCGTCCGTCGAACTTGCGCAGCGCACTGAACACGACGCGCCGGATCGACAGGTTCAGCCCCATGCCGATCGCGTCCGTCGCGATCAGGATATCGGCTTCCCCGTTATTGAACCGGGCCGCTTCAGCACGGCGGACTTCCGGGCTCAACGCGCCGTACACCACGGCCACGCGACGCCCGCGCGCCATGAGCTCGGCGCGCAGATCCAGCACTTCGCGGCGTGAGAAGGCGATGACGGCATCGCTGGGCTTGAGCTCATCGAGGTGCAGTGTCTCGCCAGCTTTGAGCGGGCTTTTGCGTTCGAGATGGATCTCGTCCACCGGATCGTCACAAAGCTCGGCAATACGCTTGACCAGCGGAATACAGTCCGCCGCGCCGAGGACGAAAACATGCCGTGCGGGGACACCCATGATGGCGGCCGTCCAGGCGGCACCACGGTCCGGATCGGCGAGCATCTGCGCTTCGTCGATGATCGCCACGTCCACCGGGTTGTGGAACGGACACATCTCAACCGTCGCCGCCAGATGACGCGCGCCCGGCATTTCAATTCGCTCTTCACCCGTGGAAAGCGATGCCGGAACGCCGCGTGAAAGCAGGGACTCGCGGAACTCATGAGCCAGCAGGCGCAGAGGAGCGAGCGCCAGACCGCTTTCGGCATTCGCCAGCGCATTGAGCGCGGTATAGGATTTTCCGGAGTTGGTCGGACCCGTCACCAGCGTGATGCGGCGTTTCAGCGCCCGGGCCGTGCGGAAATGCCCGGCAAAACGGTCCAAGGCGGCAACGCGGGCAATGGCGGCATTACCGGCCTTGTTGCCCAGATCCAGAACTTCCGGCCGGTCTTTGGTTCCGCTGCGCCATTGCGGCAGGAACGTCCGAAGGCGTTTGAGTTCCGTTGGGTCGAAGAAGAACAGTTCGATCCCGTCCGGACGCGTTTCGCGGCGGGCAACGGGAATTCGGTTTTCGGCAATCCAGCGCAGGGCTTCGCGGCGCGAGCAGTGCAGGACATTCGGAAGCTCGTCGAAGCTGACCAGTCCCTCTTCCCACTGCTTCAGGCGTTCGAGTTCGCGCGTTCTGCGTTCTTCCGCACGGGCCTGAATATCGGCCTGTTCCCGGGCGCGGCGTTCTTCCGCAATCCGCAGATCGTCTTCGAATCCTAGATCCACGCTGCCAAATGCGGCTGCGATGCTTTGGGACAGTTTTTCAAGCTGACCGCTCGACAGGATCACCCCGGTATCGGCCAGATCGGCCCGGACATCTTCCAGCACGGCGCGCGGGGAATCGCCCATTTCCTGCCAGCGCGCCATCAGGACATCGTCGAGTGTCCGGCGCAGGGCAGGCATGTCGGCACGCGGGTCATGCGTGCGAGCGGCCGCGTCCTGCGTATCGGCTTTGCCAATCCAGACCTCGCCAGCCCTGCGGCAGACATTCATGAGCTGGGACGCCCATGTCTTGCGGCGCACGACGCACAGGGCCTCGATCAGCCCGTCATGGGACAGGCTCGCCTCCGGGCCTTCAAGCCTGCGCGCAACCTGACGCAGCAGGGTAGGGCGTTCGCGCGACGTAATGTCGAGCGAGTTCCCGAATTCGGTCTCGGCCCGCTGAAGGGCGCGTTCGGCCGGGGAAAGAGTGTCGGAAAGAGTGGCGTCCGGCATGGAGTCGTCTGTCATAAGAGTCTTGTGCGTCATTCCGGCATGCGCTTCAACGCGCATGGGTTTCCCGAGCGGCAATGATTGGGCTAAAAGACCCGACCCTTATCAGGTCCGTGACCTGTTATCCGTTCCGCCCCGGAGACAGAACCAGACATGTCCACCTCGACTTTTGCCGCCCCGACTCCAACAATCGACGAGCCCCTGACCGGCCTGGTGCCGTTTGAAGGCCACCCGAAGCAGTACCGTCTTGCCGAGCCGAGCAAGGAATACGCCCATCTGTATCCGGCGAAGGTACTGACGGTCCATCACTGGACGGACCGCCTGTTCAGCTTCACCACGACGCGTGACCCGGGCCTGCGTTTCGAGAATGGCCAGTTCGCGATGATCGGCATCGAGGTCGAAGGCAAGCCGCTCCTGCGCGCCTATTCGATCGCGTCCGCCAATTACGAAGACCACATGGAGTTCCTCTCCATCGCTGTTCCCGATGGCCCGCTGACCTCGCGTCTGCGCCATGTGAAGGTCGGCGATACGGTCCTGATCGGCCGCAAGCCGGTTGGTACGCTGCTGCTCGACAACCTCAAGCCGGGCCGCAACCTGTATTTCCTGTCCACGGGTACGGGGCTGGCGCCGTTCATGAGCCTCATCAAGGATCCCGAGGCTTACGAGCGTTATGAGAACGTGATCCTCAGCCACACCGTCCGCATTTCGGGCGAGCTGGCCTATGAGAATCACATCCGTCACGAACTGCCGGAGCACGAGTTCTTGGGCGAGTTCGCGAAGGACAAACTGCGCTATTACCCGGCCGTGACCCGTGAAGACTATGCCGTGACCGATCGCATCACCAAGCTGATCGAGACGGGCAAGATCTTCGAGGATCTGGGTATCGACAAGCTGGATCCCGAGCATGACCGCGTCATGATCTGCGGTTCGCCGGAAATGCTGGCCGACACCGAAGCCCTGCTGGAGCGTATGGGTTTTGAGGAAGGCAATATGAGCCATCAGGGTTCGTATGTCGTTGAGAAGGCCTTCGCCGAGCGCTGAGGTCTCAAAAGGGTACGAAAGGCCGGAATGATGCAGGATTTTGATCTGTTCGTTATTGGTGCCGGTTCGGGTGGGGTGCGCTGTGCGCGCATCGCCGCCCAGAACGGAGCGCGCGTCGCGATTGCGGAGCGCCGTCACTGGGGCGGAACCTGCGTCAATCTGGGTTGCGTACCCAAGAAGCTGATGGTCTATGCGGCCGATTATGGCCGCGAGATCGCCGATGCCCCGTCCTATGGATGGGATGTCGCGCCGGTTGCGCATGACTGGTCCACACTGATCAGCGCCAAGGACCGCGAGATCGAGCGCCTCAACCGCATCTATGTCTCGATGCTGGAAAAGGCCGGGGTCACGCTGTTTACGGGCGATGCCAGTTTCGTGGACGCCCATACGGTTGAGATCGGCCCGTCCGAACTGGCGCCGGATGCGTCCGTCCAGCGCGTCCGGGCAAAGAACATCGTCATCGCCACGGGCTCCACGCCCACGCGCCTGAACATTCCCGGCTCTGAACATGCGATCGTCTCGGACGATGCCTTCCATCTGACGGACCGCCCCGACCGCGTCGCCGTCATTGGCAGCGGATATATCGGCGTTGAGTTTGCGGGTATTTTCGCGGGGCTGGGTTCGAAGGTTGATCTGGTCTTCCGTCAGCAACACCCCCTGCGCGGCTTTGACAACGAGCTGCGCGCCCATCTGTCCGAACTGCTGCCGCTGAACGGCATCAAGGCGCATCCCGGTCGTTCCCCGGAGCGGATTGAAAAGGTTGCGGATGGCTATCGTCTGCATCTTGAAGGCGGGGACATCATCGAGACGGACTGCGTGTTCATGGCGACGGGCCGTCATCCCAATCTGGCGCCACTGAAGCTCGATAATGCGGGCGTGGTGACCTGGGACGGCCGTATTCCGGCCAAGCCCGATGATGCGACGACGAACGTGCCCGGCATCTATGCCATCGGTGACGTGACGGACACCTATAACCTCACGCCCACCGCCATTGCCGAAGGCCATATTCTGGCCGAGCGCCTTTTTGGCGAGCCGGGCCGCGAATGGTCCTTCGCCACGACGCCCAAAGCCGTATTCTTCTCCCAACCGCTCGCCACGGTCGGGCTGAGCGAAGAAGAAGCCGTACAGAGCCATGATCTGGACATCTATACGTCCAGCTTTACCCCGATGCGCCAGACGCTGTCGGGCCGCAAGGGCAAGACCCTGATGAAGCTCGTCGTGGACGCGCAGAGCAAAATCGTGCTTGGCGCTCACATGATCGGTCCCGATGCGCCGGAAATTATTCAGGGTCTCGCCATCGCGATCACGGCAAAGCTGACGAAGCGGGATTTCGACCGCACGATCGGCCTGCACCCCACCAGTGCGGAGGAGTTCGTGACCATGCGGAGCCTCACACGTCACGTTCCCCGAAAAGCAGGCTGAAAACACCATGACGGCGCGTAACGGTCTCACGGAGGCTCCGCAGTCGGGCCGTCACACAGTTTCTGAAGGGCAGCACCGGGCATGAATTTTGGCTGGCTGTTCGCCCCGTCCATTACGTCCGTCATGTTTGCCCTCCGCACCACGATCGCAGCGCTTCTGGCGCTGGCGATTGCGCTGTGGATGGAACTTGGTGAGCCGCAATGGGCCGCCATGACCGTCTGGATCGTCGCGCAGAATTCGCGCGGCGAGAGCATTTCCAAGGGGCGGTGGCGTCTCGTTGGAACCGTGATTGGGATGGTGATGGCCATCGTGCTCATGGCGGCGTTTCCGCAATATCCGTGGCTGTTCCTGCCCGCTCTGGCCATCTGGGTCGGGCTGTGCGCGGGATTGGCCACTCTGACGCACAACTTCCGCGGCTATGCCCTCGTGCTGGCCGGCTATACCTGCACCATCATTGCGCTGGGCGCGGTGAAAGAGCCGGATCATGTCTTCAACATTGCCATGGCCCGCGGCACCTATATTTTCCTCGGCGTGATCTGCGAGACGGCCATGGGCATGATCGCGCTCCCCAATGTTGCCGGGCGAGCACGCGAAGAGCTGCGCAAGCGTCTTCAGGGCATCCTGACCCGCGCCATTCCGGCACTGACGGCTGTGCTACGCCAGAAGACGGGTGCCACGGACGACCTGTCCGCTCTGCTGGGCTCGCTTCAGGCCTCAAGCGATCAGATCGAATTCAGCCGCATCGAAATCCGCAGTGAGGGCAACGAGGTCGAGCACGCCTATGTCACGCTTGGGCTGGTCGCGCGCGTGCTTTCGCGCGGACTGGGGCTGCGGACGCGCATGACATCTGTTTCGCACCAGCCAGAAGCCCTGCGGCCTTTTCTGGAAGACATGGCGAACGCTTTGGACGGGTTGCCAGAGCGACTGGTCACCGACCGTCGCGGAATTGGCGCGCTGGTTCAGGCTGAGGCCCTTCTGGCGGAATGTCGCGGTCGCATGCAGACCGTTTTGCCACGTGACGATGAGGATTCGCTAAACGAAGGAATTATTCTGACGGGTGTGGAAGTCATGCTGTCGGATCTGTGTGAAACCCTGCGATCCTATCGTGCGAGCGTGGATGGAGCGCCGGTGTCCGAGCGGCATCGCCTGACCCGCAATCCTGACTGGCGCGCCTCGATGCGTAACGGTGTTCGAACCACTGTTGCGCTGCTGTTTGGCGCCTATGTCTGGGAAGTGACAGCCTGGCCGCAGGGCAGCGTGTTCCTGACCTTCATCGCCGTGGTCTGCGCCCGGTTTGCAACCTTCGAGAACACGGTCCTGCTAAGCGCAGCCTTCTTCTATGGTGCCGTCGGGGCCGCCGTTGCGAGCGTCATTCCGGTCTTCATCGTTATGCCGGTGACGGCCAATTACCCGTTCTTCTGCCTTGTGGCCGGGTTCTTCATGATGTTGGGAGGGCTGGCCTCCCGCAATCCGTCCACCGCCGTCATGGCAGCGTCTTACGGCACGTTCTTTCCGTTCCTTCTGGGCATGGACAATCAGGGGCGTATTGACGAGATCGGGTGGTTCAACACCACCATCGCCCTGCTACTGGGGCTGGGTGCGGGTGTGGTGATCTTCCGCGCCGTCCTGCCATTCACTCCTGCCAGGGCAGGCGAGGTGCTGCGCTATCAGCTCAAGCGCAGCCTGCGACGCCTCGCGCTGCCGGGCGTGGTGATGGACGAGTATGTCTGGATTAATGAAGGCACGCAGAGCATGGAGCGGGCCGTCCGTTTTGCGGGTTCGCTGTCCAGCGACCGGGCAGAGGCCATGCTGCGCGGAACGCTTTCGGTCCTGACGGTCGGGCGGAACGTTCTGATGCTGCGCAAGCTCGCGCAGCATGGCAGCCTGCCGGATACGGCAGTGACCGCAGTGGACGGGCTGGTTCGCAACCTGCTGCGTCGCAAACTGCCCCTGACTCACACAACCGCCACGATCGATCCGACACTCGACGAGCTTTATGCTCTTGAGCGTCAGTCACAGGACCCGTCGATCCGGCACGATCTGGTGCTGGCCATTGGCTCCCTGCTGATCGTGCGCACCGAAATGCCGGTCAGCAGGGCGTTTCTCAAAGGCGCGTTTTAACGCGCCTCAGGGCGTGGCGAGGAAGCGCAGCAGATCTTCGTTCACCCGCTCGGCGTGCGTCATGAAAAGCCCGTGCGGCGCGCCGTCATAGGAAATCCAGGTCGAGCCCGGAATGGCAGCTGCGGCTTTCTCGCCCGCGATGCCCGCCGGGACGGCTGAGTCGGCCGTACCATGGATCACGAGGGTCGGGACGGTGAAGGCCTGAAGATCCGGGCGGAAATCGGTGGTCCCCCAAGCATCCACGCAGTCGAGCGTCGCCATCGGGCTTGCCATGGTCGCCAGCAGGAATGTCCAGTCCAGTACGCCCTGACTGACAGGGTGATGGATCATGCTGACGCCGTAGAAGTCGGGAATGAAGTCCTTCAGGAAGCCAAACCGGTCCTGACGAATTTTCTGCTTGATGCCATCAAAGACGGAAATGTCCACGCCCTTGGGATTGTCGGATGTTTTGAGCAGAAACGGCACAACGGACGACAGCAGCACCGTTTTTGAAATGCGTGAGCGGCCATGGCGGCTCAGATAGCGCGCGACTTCACCACCACCCATGGAGAACCCGACGAGCGTTGCATCCCACAGGTCAAGCTGTTCGAGAATGACGGCCAGGTCATCGGCCAGCGTATCGTAATCGTAGCAGTTGATCGGATGGCCGGACTGTCCAAACCCGCGACGGTCATAGGTGATGACGCGGTAACCCGCCTCGACCAGTGCCAGCGTCTGCTTTTCCCACATGTCCCCGGTGAGGGGCCATCCGTGGATCAGGACGACAGGCTTGCCAGCCCCCATGTCCTTGACGTGAAGGCTCGTTCCATCAGTAGCGGTGATATACGGCATGGTTCTGATCCTCGCAGGAGTTCATACGAGAACCAGAACTGGTTGCCGGGGTTTTGGTTGCGTGAGTTACCAGCCGTTTCCACGCGGGGCGACATAACCATTGCCCGTTGCGTCACCAAGCTGGCCGGACTGCGTGTTGTTGCTGCCCTGATAGGACGACCCGAACTTGGACAGGTTCGCACCCGTGACGGAATCGCGCTCTACACCGGCTTCGTGATCCGGGTCCGGGCCATGCTCAAAGTCGTTGGACGGGGTGTCGGAATATCCCGGTGGCGGCTTGAGATGACCGCGCGCACGGAAATGCTCGCCGCCATTCGTGGTCTGTGGCGCCTGTGCTGTGCCGTCGGTCGGCTGTGAGGGAAGTGTCGTGCCGGCGGCGTAAGGCTGACCAAAACCTGCGGTCTGGGCCTGTGCCGCCCCTCCCAGCAGGGCGGTCGCCAGCAGGGCATGGCAGAAGAAACGGGAAGAGGACAACATGTGATCCGGTCCTTGGCCGATCATGACAACAAGACTGCCTTCCGGAGATCAGGAGACGTCAGGAACTGACGTCACCGGCAAGGCGGCATATGATTCTATAATCGGCCTGCTTCCCGCAGGGTTCAAGAGTTCTTTTCCCCTTCACCCCTCCTGCAGGCCCCCTATATGTAAGAGATGCCGATCTTCAGCAGTCTTTTCCCCTCCGGGGTATCGGAAGATGGATGATCTTTTCGCCCGGTTGCGTCCCCGGACCGTTCTGGCGGAGGGCGCCGTGTGGCTGCCCGGTTTCGCGCTCCCTGAAGCGGAGACGCTCCATAAGGCCATTACACAGGTGAGTGCTGTGACGCCTTTCCGCCATTTTCGTACCCGTATGGGGCAGATGTCCGCCGCCATGACATCCTGTGGAGCCTGTGGCTGGACGGCGGATCCGTCGGGATACCGCTATTCCCGGACCGATCCCCAGACCGGCCAGCCCTGGCCCGACATGCCAGACGCACTTCGTCATCTGGCGCGCCGTGCAGCGGCGGAAGCGGGATACGAGGCGTTCGATCCCGCCTCCTGCCTCATCAACCGCTATGCTCCGGGGGCGGGAATGGGACTGCATCAGGACCGGGACGAGGAGTATCCACAAGCGCCTGTGGTGTCGGTTTCCCTTGGCGTGCCTGCGCGTTTTTCGTTTGGCGGCTTAAGCCGGTCCGACCCGAAACGCATCATCGAACTGATGGATGGGGATGTCGTGGTCTGGGGTGGCGCATCCCGGTTTGCGTGGCATGGGGTCTCGCCCATACGTGAAACATTCCATCCGCAGACAGGAGCCATGCGATACAATCTGACGTTTCGCGCTATCAACGCGGCGCTTTTTCGGCCATAACCAGCGCCCCGCAAGTC
This sequence comes from Gluconobacter sp. Dm-62, assembly GCF_018256155.1. Classification (GTDB taxonomy): domain Bacteria; phylum Pseudomonadota; class Alphaproteobacteria; order Acetobacterales; family Acetobacteraceae; genus Gluconobacter. The sequence continues at coordinate 116,924 of NZ_JAERLY010000004.1, read as the reverse complement.
CCGCATTCACATCCTTCCGGAGGGCATTTGATGCACCCCTCGAGCCAGACCCCGACGTCCACCACCACGATGTCCTGGTCTCCTGCAAGCTGGCGTTCCCGTCCCATCGTCCAGGCTCCGTCCTATGCGGATGAAGGGGCGCTTGCTGCTGTCGAAGCTCGTCTGCATCGATACCCCCCGCTGGTTTTTGCGGGGGAAGCCCGCCGCCTCAAGACGCGTCTGGCGGCTGCATCGCGCGGAGAAGCCTTCGTCCTTCAGGGTGGCGCCTGCGCGGAAAGCTTTGACGAATTCACCGCCGACATCGTGCGTGACACGTTCCGTGTCCTGCTTCAGATGGCCGTCGTCCTGACCTTTGCCGCCAAGGTTCCGGTCGTGAAGATCGGGCGTATGGCGGGCCAGTACGCCAAGCCGCGTTCGTCCAATACCGAGACGATCGATGGTGTGACGCTGCCCTGCTATCGCGGTGACATCATCAACGGACCTGAATTCACGTCCGAGGCACGTATCCCTGATCCGCGCCGCATGGAGACCGGATATTTCCAGTCTGCCGGCGTGATGAACCTGCTCCGTGCTTTCGCGCATGGGGGTTATGCGAACCTGCATCAGGTCCACAGCTGGAACCTCGGCTTTGTAGAGCGCTCGCCGCTCGCCGCGCGCTATCAGGATCTGGCCCATCGCATCGATGAGACGCTGTCGTTCCTGCGTGCCTGCGGTTTCGACGGCTCGGCCTCGCAGATCGATGAGACGGAGTTCTACACGTCCCACGAAGCCCTGCTGCTGCCTTACGAACAGGCCCTGACCCGCGTGGACAGCACGAGCGGCGATTACTACGACTGCTCGGCGCATTTCCTGTGGATCGGTGACCGCACGCGTCAGCCGGACGGTGCGCATGTCGAGTTCCTGCGCGGTGTGCAGAACCCGATCGGCATCAAGGTCGGCCCGACCACCACGGTTGCGGATCTCGAACAGCTGCTCGAAATCCTGAACCCGAATGACGAGGCCGGCCGCATTACGCTGATCTCGCGCATGGGCAAGGACAAGGTGCGTGAGCATCTGCCGCCGCTGCTCGACGCCGTGAACCGTACGGGCCGTACGGTGACCTGGCTGTGCGATCCGATGCACGGCAACACCACGACCACGTCCAGCAAGATCAAGACCCGCTCCTTCGACAATATCCTCGGTGAAGTTCTCGGGTTCTTCGATGTTTTCGAGGCGGTTGGCCGTCGTCCGGGCGGAATCCATCTTGAAATGACGGGTCAGGACGTCACGGAATGCATCGGCGGCGCACAGTGCCTCACCGAAGAAGATCTGGCGGGTCGCTATGAAACATTCTGTGATCCGCGCCTTAATGCGGAACAGTCCCTTGAAATGGCCTTCCTTCTTGCTCAGGAATTGACGGGACGAGCAGGAAAGAAATAATGACCGCCTCCGATCCCCAGAATACTCCGCAGGTCGCGCTCCAGCGCGCGCTTGGAACACTCGGCCCGCTGGACGAGAAAACCATCGAAGCGCGGACGGACGCCTATTTCGGGCGAACGCGGCACATCGTGGAGCATTTCGGGGATTCCCGCGTCACCTATGCGGTGTTCATCCGCCGCCCGGTGATCGCGGCCTGTGGTCTTGTCACGCAGTGGCTGAAGAACGTGGCGAAGGCTCAGGGTTTCGAGCTGGAATGCCGGGAAATGTACACCGAAGGGGAATGGGTCGGCGCGGGTGAACCGCTCCTGTACCTGAGCGGAAGCTTCACCCGTCTTGCGCCGCTGGAAACGCTGGTGCTCCAGCGGATTGGCTCGACCTGCGTGGCCGCCCATAACGCCTACCAGATGGCCATGGCGCTGCCGTCCATTCCGTTCCTTGCCATGGATGCCCGACACTGCGCGGGCTTCGAGATGCAGGAACAGATGGCCTATGCGGCAGGCGTCGGCTCTCGCGCGGCCCGCAAGGAAGGGGCCCGCGGCTTCATCGGGAATGCCAATGACGCCACGGCCGGTTTCTTTGGTCTCGAGGCCGGGCTGGGCACGATGCCCCATGCCCTGATCGGCTATGCAGGCTCCACGCTGCGCGCGGCGGAGATGTATGACGAGGTCTATCCGAATGATCCGCTAACGGTTCTGGTGGATTACTTCGGACAGGAAATCACGGATGCGCTAGCCGTCTGCCGCCGCTTCCCGGAGCGTGCTGCGAAGGGCCATCTGAGTGTCCGTCTCGACACACATGGCGGTCGCTTCCTTGAAGGACTGGACCCCCAGACCTCATATGGAGTGCTTGAGCGTCACACGCCGGGCACCATCCGCCGCTACCGTTCCGATCAGGAACTGCGCGATCTGGTGGGGACGGGCGTATCGGCGGCGGCAATCTGGCGCATGAGGGAGGCCCTGGACCATGCAGGGTTCCATCATGTCAGGATCGTTGCGTCTTCCGGCTTCAACGTCGCCAAATGCTCGACGATGCGGGACGCTCATGCCCCGATTGACGTGATCGGCAGCGGGTCCTTTATTCCCGACCGCTGGTCCGAAACCTATGCAACGGCTGATATCGTGGCCTATGACGGGCAGCCCCGCGTCAAGCTTGGACGCGAGTTCCTGCTCCAGAAGGTCCGGGACAGCCACGAGACATCCAAGGACATTTCATGACCGACGATACGATTGACCCTGTCGAAGGCGCACCCGAAACCGTCACCGAGCCGGGAACGTGGAACGTACGCATCATCGACCTGTCCGGCGCGTCGGAAGACGAGGACGATACGGTCGAGGTGGTCAAGGACTTCATCGACCTGATGCATGCCAACGCCTATGCCCGTGCTTACGTCCGTGACAGCATCGAGCGCTGCCGGACGCCGGGTGCGAGCAGCAAGGAAGTGATCGAGAACTGGTTCGCCTTCGGTGAAAACGCCGAAGTCGTGGATGCTGGCGAAGATGGCTGGAAGTCGTCCACGGAACTTGAAGACTTCGCAGCCAGCCGCGCGACGCCGATGGAACGTGACTGGCGCGCCATTGACCCGCGTCGCCTTGTCGATGACGAGGAAATCGCCGGTCCGCCGGATGAAGATGACGACGAAGACGACGAAAACCGTCACGAAGTGATCCGTCACTGAATAGCTGTTGTGAGGAAGGGGCATGCTCTCCTTCCTTTGCACGGCGTTCCTGAAAACCCGCTCTGGCAACGCGGCGCATCATGCGGCATTAAGGCGTCATGAAACTGCGCTTCGCTCCGTCCCCGACCGGTTACCTGCATGTTGGCAATGCGCGCCTTGCCGTCGCCAACTTCCTTTTCGCACGCCATAACGGCGCAAAATTCCTGCTGCGGATCGACGATACCGATACCAGCCGTGGCAAGCCTGAATATGAAGAAGCCATCGGCAAGGATCTGTCATGGCTGGGGCTGAAATGGGACGAGTATGTGCGCCAGTCCGAGCGTCTCGACCGTTATGCCGAAGTCATTGAAAAGCTGAAGGCAACAGGCCGTCTGTATCCGTGCTTTGAGACGGAATACGAGCTGAACGCCAAGCGCGAAGCCCGCATCCGCTGCGGCAAGGCACCGATCTATGACCGTGCGATGCTCAAGCTCACGGCCGACCAGCGCGCGCGCGCCGAAGCCAATGGCAAGACGCCGCACTGGCGTTTCCGCCTGAGCGATGGCAGCCGCAAGTGGAACGACCTCGTCATGGACGAGTGCTCGGTCAAGCTGACGGCCATTTCCGATCCGGTGCTGGTGCGTGGTGACGGCACGATCCTCTACACGCTGGCCTCCGTGATCGACGATCTGGACATGGGCATCACCCATATCGTCCGGGGCGAAGACCATGTGACCAATACTGGCGTACAGATCGACATTGCCGAGGCGCTGGGTGCCAAGCCCAACCGCTTCACTTTTGCGCATCTGCCGCTTTTGCTGGATTCCGATGGTGGCAAGCTGTCCAAGCGCTTTGACTCGCTGGCGCTGAAATCCCTGCGTCAGGATGGGCTGGAGCCGATGTCGATCGTCTCCTATCTTGCCCGCGTGGGCTCCTCGGATGATCCGCAGGTCATGACGATGGATGAGGCCATTGCGGCCTATGACATCTCGCATGTGTCCAAATCGGCAGCCCGTTTCGACATGACGCAGCTTCTCGCTTTGAACCGGCGCGCGCTGCACAACCTGCCGTTTGAAGAAGCAAAAATTCACTTGCCGCCCGAGGCCGACGAGACGTTCTGGCACGCCGTGCGTGGTAATGTGGATCTGTCCGCTGAGATCCCGCACTGGTGGGATGTTGTGCATGGCACGATCATTCCGCCGTCCCAGCCCGAAGACCGCGCCTTCCTTCAGCAGGCCCTCGACACCCTCCCGGCAGAGCCGTGGGGCGAGGAGACGTGGAAGGACTGGACCAATGCGCTCAAGGACGTCTCAGGTCGCAAGGGACGCACGCTGTTCATGCCGCTGCGTCTGGCCCTGACGGGCGAAGATGCCGGCCCGGAACTGCACGTTCTGCTGGGACTGATGGGGCGCGAACGCACTGTCGCACGTCTGCTCGACGCCATTCAGGCCTGAGCCTGTTGCCCGTCGCGCCTTTTTTAAAAGCGCGACGGGCCTGTTTTCAGATCGCTTTGACGGACCAGAACGCCGTCCAGCTCTCGCCCGGCTTCAAATGCAGGAGACCGGGTTTCTGCGAAAAATCCCCCGTAAATCCAGAGGGTGTCGCATAGCCGTACCAAGGTTCTATGCACAGGAACGCTGCGCCGGGTTTCGTCCAGATCCCAAGCTCGCGGAAGCCACCCCAGACGAACCGGAGGCCATGCCCATCCGGATCCACCATATCCACGGACCGGCTTTCCGGTTTTTCCATGATAACAGCGTCTTTTGCAAAGAGCGCATCTGTCAGAGGAAGGATGTTGTCCCGGATGGGCGTGTGGAATTTTTCAGGCAGCATTAACCCGTCTGCACCGACCCGTCGAACGGGCAGGGGCTCGTCATATTCGAACACCAGCCTGTAGCTGTCCTTCGCCACACCATCCTTCAACGGCCAGCGGAACGCCGGATGGGCACCAAGCGAAGCGTGAAGCGTCTCGGTGCTGTCCGGGTTGTGCAGGTGATATGAGACGCGCAGCGTGTTGTTTTCGATCAGATAGACGACCTGCAGACGAAACGCGGCGGGAAAGAGCGTCCGGCTCTCCGCGTCGTCCACGAGCTCCAGCGTGCAGCCTTCGGATGTCCGTGCGATCCAGCGGAAGACCCGGTCTCTGGCCAGTCCATGTTGTTTGAGATGAACGGGCTGTCCATTGAGTGTGATGTCGTGCTCAGGGAGCTTGCCAATGATCGGGAACAGGATTGGCGAATGCTTTGGCCATTCGGGTCCGGCATTCCACAGCAGATCCTCGGTCCCGTTGTGCAGGGCGAGGAGTTCGGCACCATGACATATGACCGAAGCCTTCAGTGAGCCGGTACCGAAATCATGTCTGTCGTCCGTCATGGGATGTCTCCTGTCAGGGGGTAGAATCAGGCGCCTTGGGCGTATCGCCCGGCTCGGTCGTATGGAAGCGACGGAAATCGACCTCCACCCGCCCGTCCGGACGATTGGCGATCATATCCGAAAAACGATAGCCGTGTTTCACATGTCCGATCTCATAGGCATGACGGGCAAAAACGGTCTGGGATGAAATTTCGTCCGTCCCGTCCATCGTGATGATGATTTCCGCGTTCTGGCCAATCAGCGTCTCCGCTGACAGACCGAAAAGCGGGCTGTGTTCGTCGATCAGATGGGTCGCGTTCAGGCTGATGCGGAAGATCGGCATGTGGGACTGCACCAGCGTAAGCCGGTCGAACCGCCGGACGAGACGCCCCCGTTCATCCGGCATCAGGCGCGTGAGCGTCATTTCGATATTGGCCGAGAGGATCAGGGTGCGGCGCTGGTTGGCCAGACGGATCGTCAGCGTCGGGATCACATCGTCATAAGATACGACGGCCACATGGCTGAACAGAACGCGTGCGCGGGGACGCGAAAACCGGGCGAAGACCAGTCCGGTTGCGACGGCATTCAGCATCATGCCAGCCAGAACTTCGAACGAGACAATGGTATTTGTCAGGCGCCCCACAGGGGACATGGTGCCGTAGCCGACAGTCGAAATGGTTTGAACGCTAAAGAAGATATCGTCGAGGAAATCCCCGTTTGGAACGCCGCTGACGCTGTGGGGGATGATGTAATACATGAGGGCGAAGGCGACATTGATCGCCAGATACAGCCCCATGGATGCCCAGAAAAACGTGAACCAGCTCATGGTCATGAGCGTGTGGTACAGGTCCCCGAAAATCCCGGCATCAAGCCCGGTGCGGATGATGTCGCTGCGGCCATTCTCTTCCAGAACATGGGCCCGGATCCTGTTCACCGTCTCGACGACGGTGGGGTGCCCATGTGGTGTTTCTGGCGCCCCGGGATCAGGTCGGGCTTGCATCCGTTTCCTGTGGCGCCAGTGGATCATGGGGTCAGCTCCTGTTCCTGCGGGCGCTGCTCAGTTCGCTGACAACGCCGTGAAGGGTGCGAAGCTCCTGTTCCGTCACTTCGCCTCGGGTGAAGAAATGACGCAGGTTCCGCAACATTCCGGGGCGTTTCTGCTCATTTCTAAGGAAATTGGTCTCATCCAGATCGCGGACGAGATGGGACATGAAATTCTCCATCTCCCCCTTCGTCGCCACATGCGTCTCATTGGTCATGAGTTCGCGCGGTGGCGTCATGTCCTCGGTCAGGAACCACTCATAGGCCATGATCAGCACGGCCTGTGCGAGGTTCAGCGACATGAATTTCGGGTTAAGCGGATAGCGGACCAGCGTATCAGCGCGGGCCATGTCCTCGTTGTCCAGACCGGCGCGTTCGGGTCCGAACAGGATGCCGGTACGCAGACCGCGGGTGGAGGCGACACGCAGTTCCGCCGCGGCTCCACGCGCGGTCATGACCGGCTTGACCACATGGCGCGGGCGCGGGCAGGTCGCGAAAATGCGGTGCAGATCGGCCACCGCGTCATCCACGGTCTCAAATACCTGTGCTGCATCAAGAATCCGGTCCGCGCCTGATGACGCATACCAGGCACGTTCCTGCGGCCAGCCATCGCGCGGGGCCACGATGCGCAAATGGAACAGCCCGCCATTCGCCATGGCGCGCGCCGTTGTACCGATATTTTCGGCAAGCTGCGGGCGCACAAGGATCACAACCGGATCGAAATCACCAAGGGGGCCGATATCCGCCCCGCCGTCACGTCCGGTCATGGTTACGCCTTCCGCCATGTTGTGCCACCGGGGCCGTCTTCAAGAGTGATGCCATCGGCTGCAAGCTGCGCACGGATGGCATCGGCACGGGCGAAATCGCGGGATTTTCGGGCTGCAAGACGCTCTTCAATCAGCTTTTCGATGGCTCCCGCATCAACGCCGGACTGGAACCATTCGGCAGGCGTGACATTGAACAGGCCCAGCATCTTTCCGGCGGCCAGCAGGCTTGAGGCCGCGTCCTGATCGCCCTGCATGGCGGCATCTGCCAGCGGGTGCACTGCGGCAATAGCCAGCGGTGTATTCAGATCATCGCACAGCGCGTCCATGACGGCTGCAGGAACAGCAGCACCCGGCTGCGCGTCGCCGCGTTCAAGGGCCCGGTACAGCCGGTCCAGAACCCGGCGCGCTTCTTCCAGCTTCTCCCAGCTGAAATCCAGCGTGGAGCGATATTGCGCGCCCAGATACAGCAGGCGCAGCGGTTCCGCGGGCGAACGGTCCAGAACTTCGCGGATCGTGAAGAAATTGCCGAGCGATTTCGACATTTTCTCGCCGTTCGACAGCAGCATCCCGTTATGGACCCAGTGCGTGGCAAACTTGCCGTGCGGATAGCAGCACATGGACTGCGCGCGCTCGTTCTCATGATGCGGGAACAGCAGATCGTCCCCACCGCCATGAATGTCGAAGCTCTCGCCGAGATAACGGTGCGACATGGCCGAGCATTCAATATGCCAGCCCGGACGCCCACGCCCATATGGGCTGTCCCAGCCTGGCAGATCCGGCTCGGACGGCTTCCAGAGCACGAAATCGCCCGGATCACGCTTGTAGGGGGCGACTTCGACACGCGCCCCCGCGATCATGTCATCGAGCGACCGCCCGGAGAGCGCGCCATAGGACGGGAAATTGCGCACCGCAAACAGCACATGCCCTTCGGCCTCATACGCATGGCCGTTTTCGACCAGCTGCGCGATCATTTCCAGCATGTCATCGATATGATGAGTGGCGCGGGGCTCGATATCGGGCGGCAGAATGAAGAGTGACGCGAGATCTTCATGAAAAGCCTGCGTCGTGCGCTCGGTCAGGGCGGAAATGTCTTCACCGTTTTCCTTTGCGCGCGCGTTGATCTTGTCGTCCACGTCCGTAACATTGCGGACATAGGTCACGCGCGGATACAGCGTCCGCAACAGGCGGATGAGGATATCCGCGCACATCATGGCCCGCAGATTGCCCAGATGCGCGCGGTCATAGACGGTCGGTCCACAGAAATAGACGCGCACATTCGTGGGATCGAGGGGCGTGAACGGTCGCTTTTCGCGGAGATGGGTATCGTGCAGGCGGAGCACGTTTGCAGCAGGATCGGCCATATGCCGATCAATGCGCCAGCCTTGGTTCAGGTGCAACAGGCTTGTTACTCTTGTCGGCAGGTTTGACGCCTGTAATAGGGGGCACATGAGCAGTACCTTATCCAGCCATCCGCCGACCGACCCGACAACCCCGCGCAGCCACGCGCTGGCGCTCTTCCGGGTCGCTCTGCCGCTTGCGCTGTCGCAGCTTTCCGAAATGGCCATGGGCGTGACCGACACGATCCTGCTGGGTGGGCTTGGTGTGACGGAAGTGGCCATCGGTGGCCTGTCGAGCACGTTCTTTTTTACAACGATGGTGACATTCCAGGCCATTCTGGGTGGGGCCGGGGTGCTTCTGTCGCATGGGCGCGGCGCAGAAGAACATGGCCACACGTCTCATGACGGGCGCAGCGTTATGAGTGCAACGCTCATGCTCGCCATTGCGGTCTTTATCCCCTGCGCATTGCTGCTGGCTTTTTCGAAAACGATTTTCGGCGCGATTGGCGAACCTGTGGAGGTCGTCACCCATGGCAGTCGCTTCATCGACATTCTTCTGCTGTCGCTGCTGCCCGATCTGGCCGTCATTGGTGTTTTGCGTGTTGCCCTTCCAGCGCTGGGGGCTGAGACGCTACTGCTCTGGATCATGCCTGCCATGGCGGTCTGCAATGGTCTGACCAACGCTGCACTGATCCACGGATGGGCGGGGCTTCCTGCCATGGGGCTTTACGGGTCCGCGACGGCCACGACGCTGACCGGCTGGGTCGTCAGCTTCGCGCTTTTCGGACTGTGCCTGACGCATCCACGCGTTCGCGCCGTGTTGAAGCCCACCACAGTGCAATGGCCGGTCATGAAGGAACTGCTGAAGCTTGGCACCCCGATGATGATGGGAGCAGCGGCAGAGATCCTGATGTTCCAGATCACCAGCCTGCGGGCCGGCGAGCTTGGAACGCACAGTCTTGCCGCCCATCAGGTTGCGTTGAATGTCAGTTCACTGCTGTTCATGGTGTGTCTGGCGATCGGGCAGGCCACGAATGTCCGCGTGGCCTACTGGCGCGGCGCAGGGCGAATGGAGCAGAGCCGACGCGCGGCCCTGACCGGAACGGGGATTGTCCTGATTTGGAGCCTCGTTACATCTTCGCTTCTGTTGATCTGGCCGGAAAAAATCCTGCCGCTCTATTTTTCGAATCGAGCGCCGGATCCGGAAACCACGGCGCTTGTCGTCATCCTTCTGCGGACCGCCGGGCTCTACCAGATCGTGGATGGTCTGCAATGCGTGTTCAGCGGTGCCCTACGGGGCTGTGGAGATGCTGTGACGCCCATGCTGATTGCCGTTGCAAGCTATGGTCTGCTCGGACTGGTTTTCGGTGGATGGCTGGCCTTCAATCAGCATGTCGGCGTGGAGGGGCTCTGGATCGGCATGGCGCTGGCGCTGGCCGTGACGTGTGTGGCCTTCGGGATCAGGCTGCTGCGCGTGATGCGTAAGCCCGTCCCTGCCAGATCGTGATGAAATAGATCAGCAGACCCAGAGCCGAGAACAGGGCGCCACCCCATCCCACGGAGCCGAGCCCCAACCCGGAGCTGACCAGTACCGCACCCAGCCAGGCGCCAAAAGCATTGGCCAGATTGAAAGCCGAATGGTTCAGAGATGCAGCCAGCGTCTGTGCATCTCCGGCGACTTCCATCAATCGTGTTTGCAGGGCCGGGGAAAGCATGATGATCCCGGCCGGGACAAGGAACGTGATCGGCAGCATGGCGTAGGGCGAGGGGAGCAGCAGCCAGAAACCCAGCATGAAGACGATGCTTCCCGTCAGTGAAACGATCACTGTCCGGTCAATGCTGCGATCCGCCATGGTGCCTCCAAGCGCATTTCCCGCCACCATGCCCAGACCCCACACGACCTGATAGACGGCCACCAGCCAGCCCGGAAGATGTGTGACTTCCGTGAGGCCCGTCGTCAGGAAGGTGTAGATTCCGAACAGGCCACCGAACCCGACTGCACTGGTCAGCAGCGTCAACAACACCTGAGGTCGCTTGAAAGCGCCGAGTTCGGATAGTGCGGTCGCACCCGGATGTGGCCTGTCACGCGGGGCAAAGAACCAGATGCCCACGAAGCACAGCACGCCCAGAGCTGCGATACTCCCGTAAGCCACGCGCCAGCCCACATGATTGGCGGCATAGGTGGAGAGTGGCGATCCGATAACCGTCGAAATCATAATGCCTGACAGCACCTGGCCAACGGCCCGTCCACGCCGGGCGCGTTCGACCATCGATGCGCCGATCAGTGCCGAGACGCCAAAGAAGGCCCCGTGAGGCAACCCCGTGATGAAGCGCATGAGTTCAATGCCGGCGAAGCCCGGCATGAGAATGCTGCCGACATTGCCCGCGATGAACAGGCACAGCATCCACAGCAGGAGCGTGCGGCGGGGCAGGCGGGCGCCAATGATCGCAATCAGCGGCGCGCCGATGACAACGCCCATCGCATAGGCGGAGATCGCCCAGCTTGCCTGCGAAATGGTGATGTTCAGGGAATGGGAAAATTCCGGCAGCAGACCCATCATGGCGAATTCGCCGGTTCCGATGGTGAAAGTTGCCAGCATGAGGGACAGCATTGCCGGTCCGACACCGTGGGGTGGGCGCACCCGTTCGACGTCGAGAGGTTCGATGGAGTCCATAAAAAATCAAGTCCGGAATGGAGGTCAGGACCGTCCTGCCACTGCGGGGATTCTGAAAAGCTGCAGCGGCTCCCCCTTCATGGAAGAGCCGCTGCAAACAGATCAGTTTTCAGTGGGCAGGCGGATGGTCTGACCCGGATAAATGTCATCCTTGGATGTGACAAGCGGCTGATTGGCATCAAGCAGCTCGTCGCCCGTGACATCCTGCGGCAGCTTGTCGGCGACTTCGTCCAGCGTCTTGCTGGTCTTGATCTCCAGGAACTCGGGGTCGGGCGTTCCGGCCGGAACGGCGATCTCGGCCTCGACCGCTGAAACGCCAGCGACGTTACCGGCTGCCAGGATCATCTGGTCGCGTTCCTTGGCGCTGTCCGCCTTGCCGCGCAGATAGATCGTGCGGTCGTCGATCACCAGATGGGACATGTGCATCTGGGCGAGGCCGAATCTCTTGAAGGCACGCTTGATGACGCTCTCCCCGGGCTTGGGGGGCAGGGGCGCATCAAGGGACTGCACCAGTCCTTCGAGGGAACCTTCGCCGATACGGCCGGCCTTGGGATTGAAGCGATAGATTTTCATACTGGAAACTCGAAAAAGCGTGTTGCTCCCCTTCAGGAGTGCTCGGAAAAAAGCGAAGGAGAGTTCCGGACAGTTAGCGCAGCCGGAGTTGAAGTGGTTGCGCAACTTCCTGGCCCCCACTGCAAGAAAATGACCGGGCATGCAAGCAGGTTTTGATTGACCCCGCCCGGGGACTCCTGTAGGCGCGACGGCACAGCCGGAAACGTGGACGTACCGGCCGGTCCATCAGTGCGGGATTCTGCAATCCCGCTGGCCCGGCATCTGGGTGCGCGCCCGCTCTTTCCAATCCGGGAAAGGGCCTACCGGCACAACAAAACGGACCGCCATGCAGCATGGGGCGGTTCTGATGAGTACAGGGGTTAACCCATGTCAAAGCGTCTTGAGAGCAAGTACAAGATCAACCGTCGCCTCGGCGTCAATCTGTGGGGCCGTGCCAAGTCCCCGGTCAACCGTCGTGAATACGGCCCCGGCCAGCACGGTCAGCGTCGCAAGCAGAAGCCGTCCGACTTCTCCATCCAGCTGATGGCCAAGCAGAAGCTCAAGGGCTACTACGGCAACATCAGCGAGAAGCAGTTCCGCAAGTATTATGACGAAGCCGTCCGTCGCAAGGGCGATACGTCCGAGAACCTGATTGGTCTGCTCGAGCGTCGTCTGGATGCCGTTGTGTACCGTCTGAAGTTCGCGATCACGCCGTTCGCATCGCGTCAGTTCATCAGCCACGGCCACGTTACGGTCAACGGCAAGAAGGTGAACATTCCGTCCTACCTCGTGAAGGAAGGCGACGTCATCGAGGTTCGTGACTCCTCCAAGCAGCTCGCCATTGTGCTTGACGCTGTTCAGACGGGTGAGCGCGACACGCCGGAATACGTTGACGTCGATCACCGCCAGATGAAGGGCACGTTCCTGCGTACCCCGGTTCTTACGGATGTGCCGTACCCGGTGCAGATGGAACCGAACCTGGTTGTCGAGTTCTACTCCCGCTAATCCGATCCCGGGCCTTACGGTCCGGGTCAGAAAGCGATCGAAAAATGCCGGATGGGTTCGCCCATCCGGCATTTTTTTTCGTTCTGCCTCAGAGACTGGAAAAATCTTCCAGGTTTGCCTGGCTCCCACTTCCGATGTAACACACTGTTAACGAGTGATTCGTACAGTATCGGAATGATCGGGAACAGGTATCCATGCGTGTCGGGCTGAGCGTATTTGTGATCTGTGCCGGTCTTGCCTGCTCGGCCCAGGCGCGAGGCATCAATACCTTCATCGCACCTGACATGCATTATCATCCCCCGCCGCCAGGGCCGCGACCCGTCCGCTGCAAGGATGGCAGCATTGTCTGGACGCCTCGGCGCTGTCGTATCATTCCGCCCGTGATGGAGCGCACAACAGCAGGAAAGACCGTGGACTCCGTGCGCAATGTCGTCCGCAGTCTGACCGGCCATACGCTCGGATTTCACTGGTAATCGCCACGGGAAGAACGCCTTTGTCCCTTGACGGAAAAAGCCCGCTTCTCCAAATTGCGCCTCCCAACGGAAAGCTTCTTTCCGGGTGTCCTCTGCTGCTGTCAGACGTGTTATCTGATCCCGGACACTGTGAAGGGACCAGCCCCGGACTTCTCCCGGATTTCTGTTGTCATCGGAGGCATCATGTCAGAGGCGCAGAGCGCTGAAATCACCCGCGAGATCGCTCGTCGGCGTACGTTTGCAATCATCTCTCATCCGGACGCCGGTAAGACGACCCTGACGGAACGTATCCTGCGTGCGGGCGGTGCCATTCAGATGGCGGGCAATGTCCGCGCCAAGGGTGAGCGTCGCCGGACCAAGTCCGACTGGATGGGGATTGAGCGCGATCGTGGCATTTCCGTCGTGACCTCGGTCATGACCTTCGAATATGGCGACTGCGTCTTCAACCTGCTCGACACGCCGGGCCATGAAGACTTTTCCGAAGACACTTACCGCACCCTGACGGCCGTGGACTGCGCGGTCATGGTCATCGACGCCGCCAAGGGTATCGAGGACCGGACCCGCAAGCTGTTCGAGATCTGCCGTCTGCGCGACATTCCCATCGTCACCTTCATCAACAAGATGGACCGTGAGGCGCAGGACTGTTTTTCGCTGCTCGATGAAATCGGCAACACGCTGGCTCTTGATACGTCTCCGGCCACCTGGCCGATCGGACGTGCGGCAAAATTCATCGGGACTTACGATCTGCGCACGCAGGAAGTGCACACCAAAGAACCCGTCGGTGAGGACGATCCCCGCATCATCCAGATGCGTGAAGAAGTCGAGCTTGCCGAAGCCGCTCTGCCCGAGTTCGATCGCGAGTCCTTCGATGCAGGCCATCTGTCCCCGGTGTTCTTCGGCTCGGCCATGAAGGAAATCGGCGTCACGGACCTGCTTGATGCGCTCGTCGCCTACGGTCCCGCGCCGCGTGCGCAGCAGACCGAGACCCGGGAAGTGAAGGCGAATGAGGATCAGGTCACGGCGCTGGTTTTCAAGATCCAGGCGAACATGGACCCGAACCACCGCGATCGCATGGCGTTCGCCCGCGTCTGTTCCGGTCGTCTGACCCGCGGAATGCGTCTGAAGCATGTCCGGACCGGCAAGCAGTTCGCCCTGCACACGCCGCAGTTCTTCTTTGCCCGTGACCGCCAGCTTGCCGAAGAGGCGTTTGGTGGCGACGTCGTCGGTATTCCGAACCACGGCACGCTACGCATTGGCGATACGCTGAGCGAAAGCGAAGACCTGCGCTTCACCGGCGTTCCGCACTTCGCGCCCGAAATTCTGCGTCGTGTCCGTCTCGATGACGCGATGAAGGCCAAGAAGCTGCGTCAGGCTCTGGTCGAGCTTGCGGAAGAAGGCGTTGTTCAGCTTTTCCGCCCGCAGGATGGTCTGTCGCCGATCGTGGGCGTGGTCGGAACGCTTCAGCTCGACGTACTTCAGTCACGGCTTCAGGGCGAGTACGGGGTGTCTATCGGCTTTGAGAGCACCCCCTATTCTCTGGCACGTTGGATCACCGGGGATCGTGCCAAGATCGAGGCGTTTCAGGACCTGAACCGCTCCGCCATGGCCGACGATCTGGATGGCGACCCGGTTTTCCTCGCAACGTCATCCTTCATGATGCGCCGGACCATCGAGATGAACCCTGATCTCGCGTTCCATGACATCAAGCAGATCGGCATGGCGTCGGTCTGAAACGGAAAAACCCCGCTTCTGTGAGGAGCGGGGTTTTTTCTTACAGTCCCATCAGGGAAAGAAGGGCATTGAAGGATCTTAGCGACGCGCCTTCCACAATCAGTGTGCGCCCGATCTGAAGCGCTTTCTGCCGTGCGAGGAGACGGGCTTCTTCCGTGTGGCACAGGCCATAATCCGCAACCTGGGCAAAGCCGACCGTTCGACGGATCATTTCCAGTCCGCAGAACCCGGCCGTATCATGCAGAACTTCGCTCAGAAACACTTCAATGAGTTCCTGCCGCATATCGGACCCTGACAGCGTCCACTGATCACCGGTGCCATTTCGAAGGCTGGAGCGCATTTCTGTAGAAAAGCTCTGCCAGAACGCCAGCATCTCTGCTCGAAGTGCCGCCGCCTTGTGCGGAGCTGCACAGAGATGCAGTGCGAGATTACCCAGATACAGCCCGCAATCAAAGCCGATGGGTCCCATCGTCGCGAATTCACCGTCAATGACGCGCACATCCCCATCATCCAGCATGATGGAACCCGTATGCAGATCTCCGTGTAGCAAGGCCTGTCGGGCAGTCAGAAACCGGTCCTGAAGCCGGCCTACAGCCCGATGCAGGACCTGATCGTTCTGGAGAGCTTTGACGTCATCCCGCAGGCCTGTTTCCGGCTCTGGATTCCGGTCACAGACGCGATACGGGTCGGTGAGGATCAGATCGACCGTGATACGGGTGAGGGCAGTATTGCCGGAAAACTGCTCGAGCAGATGTGCCCCTGTCTCGAAGGGCTGGCTGACCCAGCCCGTGGCCTGAACAGTCCGGGCGACATAAGACCCGATGACAGTAGAAAATCCCGGCCTCGCCCGATCCGCAATCAGGGCCGAGCGCAGAACCTCATGCTCCGTCAGACATTCCATGACGAGCAGGAAGAGGTCTGCATCGTAAGCAAAAAGCTCTGGCATCAGCCCTGTAACGGCAGGCGCCACGGCCCGCATGTAGCGCGATTCATAGAGCGCCCGCTCCAGAGGCATTGGCCAGTCCGGCGCCACGCGCACATGGGGAAGCGCCTGCTTGCAGCACAATGCCCCCGCCGGGCCGCTTATCAGAAACACCGTATTGAGATTTCCATCACTGACTTCGCGAATGGTCCACTCGGCAGCTGGGCTTCCCAGACGGCCTGAAAGGTCAGGCCGTTCTACCAGCCAGTTTTGCAGGGCTGAGGCATCGAGAATGCGGTAGGTCATCGGCTTTGCTCCAGCATGGCAAACAGTGTTGGAACGAGCAGTTCTGGTATTTGCGTGTCAGGCTGAAGCAGCTTCAGGGCCTGATACTCCGCATTGCCAAGCCGCTGGCAACGGTCCTGCAAGGCTTCGAAATTCAGTGTGGTTGAGATGTCCATGCCGATATCCACGATATGTGTCCGTGGGTGCTCACAGGCCAGAAGACAGTTCCCAACCAGACAGTCCGCACCCGTGAGACCCAGTTCTTCCTGACATTCTGCCAGAAGCTGGGCCGCCAGATCGATCTCCGCCTCGCCATCACGGCTTTCCACATTCCCCGCCGGAGCACCCTGCCAGTAGCTCGGTAAGTAGATGGATTTTTCTGAACGCTGCCCGATCACGATCCCATCTGTCGTTCGCAGCAGCCCGACGACTGCCAGCGGCCGTAATATGTCAGACCCATAAAGGTCAGGTTCGCGCATCTGGGCCAGTACACGTCTGTACTCCGACCAGTGTCCGGTAATGACCTCGGCCCTGATCGCATCTGCACAGAAAACACGCCCGTTATAGAGCGTGGGATGTCTGGCGAGAGCTGCATTCCAGTGCGATGTCACACTGGCTTCGATTTCGGGTGACAGAGTTGGCATGGAACGCCCGACCCGCACGCCGACCCCGGGGGGCAGGGTCGTCACAGGCCATTCTGATCGTGAAAAGGGCATCTGACGCTCCGGACCAAACAGCGGGAAGAGGCTCTCTCATGGACCGGAATATTAGATCCTGCAACGTCCCGTCAGGGCATCTCAAACCGGACTGAAACCGGACAGTGATCTGACAGTCCCGCAGGCACTGTATCATTTTTATAGGTCATAACCCGCAGACTGTCTGGCACAAGCCAGTCCCGAGCAGCATTTCCCAGCAGAATGTGATCGATGAAGTATTCCCCGCCCCAGCACGGACTGGCCCTGCCGGCTGTCGTGAGCGTGACGGGCGCTTCGGCCTCGATCTGCTGCATCAGAGGATCATGTGGCGTCAGGCGCCGGTTGAAGTCGCCCAGAACCGCATAGGCTTCCCCTTCATCCTGTCGCTCCAGCATCCAGTCCCGCATAATGCGGACCTGCTGATACAGGGTAGGGCAGGAATGCTGGCGCTGGTTCAGTGGCTGATCCCAGCATCCCGTCTTCAGATGCACAACCAGAAGGCGCAGGTTCGCAATACCATCGCTGACCGTGACATCCAGGCCTCCGCGTAACTGATGTGGTGCGTCGGGTCCGGCCACATTGAGAGCCGATAGTTCCTCATTCACCGTTACATGCAGATCGCGCCGCACAGCCACGCCAACCCGCTGCACGACTGGATCGGGCGTGAGGATGATCTGATAGGTTCTGGGACTGAAAATACGGGAAGCGGGGGTCGGACCATCCACTTCTTCAAAAGCCACGACATCCGCATCCAGATGTCGGGCGTAAGCGGCAAGTTTCGAAAAATCGCGATGCTCGCCCCCTGGCACGTCGTCGGGCAGAGCCGGATCTCCGGACGGCCGCAGTGTCAGCCAGTCCATGTTCCAGGTCGAGAGTTTAAGCGTGTGAGCAGAAACAGCCCCCATGCTGCCAGCCCAAAAAAGACTGGCCAGCATGGGGGCAACAGCCTGCCTCAGGCTGCCTGTCCTTCAGTAGCGCACATTTCCTCAAGAACGCTCTCGACAGTGCGGGTCTTGCGCGTTCCTTCGTCAAGGATGAGGATCTCGCCCTTGGGAATGTCGTAGAACCAGCCCTGGAGCTTGAGTTCGCCCTGCGCCAGCGCCCGCACGACAGCCGGATGCGTGCGGAGATGCACGAGCTGCAGCATGACATTGTATTCAGCGAGGGAGCGGATGTCTTCCGGCCCTGCGTCCTCGGCCTTCAGATCGCCCAGAGCAGCGCGTGCGGCTTCACCGTGACGCATCCAGCTCTTGACCGTCGGCAGGCTGTCGAGCTTGGGCGAGTTCAGGTCCATCAGTGCACCCATGGCGCCGCAGTTGGAGTGACCGCAGATGATGACGTTCTTTACCTTGAGCGCACCGACCGCATATTCGATCGCGGATGACACACCACCCAGCATCTCGCCATAAGCCGGCACAATGTTGCCGACATTGCGCACAATGAAGAGTTCGCCCGGCTCAGTCTGGGTAATGAGACTGGGGCTGATCCGGCTGTCGGCGCAGGTAATGAACAGAGTAGAAGGGGACTGGCTGGAGGCCAGGCTCTCAAACAGTTCCGCACTCTCGGGATAAACGTCCGTTTCGAATTTCCGGACGCCGCCCAGCAGTTTCGCCAGAGTATCACGACCACAGGCCATGGTGTTCTCCTTCATCTTGAACTACCGGGCAGTTAGAAGGCTTTGTCAGGGCAGGTAAAGCATGATTCCGGCGGTCCCACGCTTTGTCACTGCCCTGACATACCATGATGCGGTTGGTTACGCCGTTGCCAATGTCGTGCGCAGCATTGCAAACACCACGTCCGAATCTGCATTCGGGCCACCAGCCTGGGCCATGTCCGGCCGTCCACCGCCACCTTTTCCGCCCATCAGGGCCGAAGCTTCCCGGACCAGCTTCACGGCATCCAGACGGTCCGTCAGATCCTTCGTGACGGCAATCACAATACTGCCACGACCATCGGCATTGGACATGAGCGCCACGACACCGGAGCCGATCTGCTGGGAAATGCTCTCCGCCAGACCCTTGAGTTCCTTCGGGCTGACATCGCCCAGATCACGCGCCGAGAGCGTTATGCCGTTGATGCTTTCCGTCGCGCTGGCGCCTTCGCCGGTCGCCAGCTTACGCTGAAGGTCCGAAACCTGGGACGTTAGGGACTTGCGCTCTTCCAGTAGTGCCGCAACGCGGGACGCCGCATCGGTGACAGGAACCTTGAGCAGCTCCGCAATCTGTTTCAGGCGGCTTTCCGTCTCCAGCGCCAGCGATTCCGCAGCAAGACCACAGACGGCCTCGATGCGGCGTACGCCAGCCGAGACACCGCTCTCCGAGACGATCCGGAACGGCCCGATCTCGCCGACGCGACCCACATGGGTGCCGCCGCACAGTTCGATCGAATAGGCCGCACGATCATCGTCGCCCTTGCCCATCGAGACTACACGGACCTCATCGCCATATTTCTCGCCGAACAGCGCCATAGCGCCTTCTGCCACGGCCTCGTCCTGCGTCATCAGACGCGTCTCGACCGGTGCGTTCTCCCGGATGCGGGCATTGACCTCGGCTTCGACCGCCGCCAGTTCCTCATCCGTCAGCGGGCGCGGCTGGCTGATGTCAAAGCGCAGACGCTCCGGGGCATTTAAGCTGCCCTTCTGCGCCACATGGGTGCCAATCTGGCGACGCAGCGCTTCATGCAGAAGATGCGTTGCGGAATGATGACCACGAACGGCCGTGCGACGCGCATGATCGATTTCGGCGTGAACTGCCATGCCCGGCTTGAG
The DNA here is from genome assembly GCF_018256155.1 of Gluconobacter sp. Dm-62. Lineage (GTDB taxonomy): Bacteria > Pseudomonadota > Alphaproteobacteria > Acetobacterales > Acetobacteraceae > Gluconobacter. The sequence goes on along the minus strand of NZ_JAERLY010000004.1, from coordinate 97,249 downwards.
CGTACCTTCGACAACCTTGCCGTAATGCACGATCAGATCGCCATTGCGCTTCTGCGTGTCGGTAATTTCGACGCGTACGCCCGGCCCCGTCAGCGTTCCATGGTCGCCCACCTGACCGCCGCTTTCGCCATAGAACGGCGTCTGGTTCAGCAGGATCGCAACCGTGTCGTCTCCGGCAGGGGCTGAAGCCAGCTCGTCATTGCCGCGGAAAATGCCCTGAACTTCCGCATCGGCCTTTTCCGACACATAGCCCAGGAACTCGCTGGGGCCATGCTTGTCCCGTGCATCAAACCAGACCGTCTCGGCTGCCGTATCACCCGAGCCAACCCAAGCTGCACGTGCGCGCTTGCGCTGTTCGGCCATGGCGGTTTCGAAGCCGGTTTCGTCAACCGTGCGGCCTTTTTCGCGCAGCGCGTCCTGCGTCAGGTCGAGCGGGAAACCGAACGTGTCATAAAGCTTGAACGCCACATCGCCGGGAAGGGCGGCCTGATCATCCAGACGGTCCAGTTCGTCGGACAGAAGTGTGAGGCCACGCTCCAGAAGGGCCGTGAAGCGTTCTTCTTCGCCCTTCATCGTCTGTGCGATCAGCGTCTGATGCTGAACCAGTTCCGGATAGGCAGCGCCCATCTGCTGAATCAGCGCCGGGAGCAGGCGATAGAATACAGGCTCTTTGGCGCCCATCATGTGCAGATGGCGCATGGCGCGACGCATGATCCGGCGTAGCACATAGCCGCGTCCGTCCTTAGCGGGCAGCACGCCGTCCGCGATCAGGAACGCTGTAGAGCGCAGGTGGTCGGCGACAACACGGTGGCTGGACTTGAAGGGGCCGTCCGGGTCCTGATGCATCACATCGGCAGACGCCTCAATGAGCGCGCGCATCGTGTCGGTATCATAGTTGTCGCGCTTGCCCTGCATGATTGCAGCAAAACGCTCCAGCCCCATTCCTGTGTCGATCGAAGGCCGGGGCAGGGAATCGCGGGTGCCGTCTGCCTGATCGAGGAACTGCATGAACACGAGGTTCCAGATCTCGACGAAGCGGTCGCCATCCTCATCCGGGCTTCCCGGCGGTCCACCAAAAACGCTGTCGCCATGATCGTAGAAAATTTCAGAACACGGCCCACACGGCCCCGTATCACCCATGCGCCAGAAATTGTCGGACGTGCCGATACGGATGATCCGGTCGTCGGACAGGCCGGCGATTTTCTTCCACAGATCGGCTGCGTCCTCGTCTTCCGCATAGACGGTGGCGAGCAGCTTGTCCTTCGGAAGACCGAAATCGCGCGTCAGCAGCGTCCAGGCAAACTCGATGGCTTCAGGCTTGAAGTAATCCCCGAAGCTGAAATTTCCCATCATTTCAAAGAACGTGTGATGGCGCGCCGTGTACCCGACGTTGTCGAGGTCATTGTGCTTGCCGCCTGCGCGCACCACCTTCTGAGCCGTGGTGGCACGAGAATAGGGGCGTGTTTCCTGGCCAGTGAAGACGTTCTTGAACGGCACCATGCCAGCGTTGGTGAACAGCAGTGTCGGGTCGTTCTGAGGCACGAGAGATGCCGATGGAACGATGCGGTGGCCCTGCGAACCGAAGTATTCGAGAAAGGCCGATCTGATATCGTTGGTGCTGGTCATGATAAGGGAGCGTCAGTTCCGGGAAGACAGGGAAATAATCTGTTCGTCCTAGACTATTGTGGGCGCCTTGGAAATGCAGCCCTCAGTCATTGCGGTCATGCAGCCGGACACTATCGTCCTGTATGCCCGAAAGGTTCGGTTCGGGTTCCGGAGCGCTCAGGCCGGCAGCGGGGATTTCGACAGCCATCTGAACCAGTTCCAGCGGTGTTTCAGGTGTCTGCGCCCGGAAAACAAGGCGTCGTGAAAGATTGAAATTCGCGATCATGCCGCAGAGAGCACCCGCAGCAAGAGCAAGGCCGGGATAGTGCGCGGTGAGTGGTACCGTGGCGTAAAGCAGGAATACCATGCCGCGATTGAGAAGAAATCCGAACGAATTGGCCAACAGGAAGCGCAACCATTGCAGAAGCATGTGCTGATTTTCAGCTGCGGATAGCCGGAACGTCCAGAAACGGTTGAGACACCAGTTCCCGGTTGCCGCAACGAAATAGGCAATCAGGGTTGCCGCGATCAGGCCTGCTGGATCTCGCAGGAGGGAAACTGTTCCCCAGTCCACAAGAAACCCAAGGGCGCCGACTGTTCCGAAACGCAGAAATTGATCGATGATTTCCGGGCGGCTGCGCGGATAGAAAATACGGCTGCGTCGCAAGGAACAGTTCTCCGGAGTGTCGGGACGGCTGGCTCTAGCGTGTGGTGAACGGCACCCGCAAGAGGAGTTTCGTTTTCAGCGTAATGTCTGTTCAAAGAAAAAGGCGCCCCGAAGGACGCCTTTCTCAGAAACCGAAGTCGAAGACCCGGCGTCAGATCATGTCTGAATTACTTCAGGATGATCTCGACGCGACGGTTCTGCGGCTCGCGGGTGTTCGGGCCGGTCGGAACCAGCGGCTTGGACTCGCCATAGCCGTGGATGTCGATGGCGGCAGCCGGGACACCGTCACGGATCAGCTCAGCCTTCACGCTCGAAGCGCGACGGTTGGACAGACCCAGGTTGTACTTCTCGCCGCGGGGACCCGGGTGAGCAGCGGAGTTATCCGTGTAGCCGTTGACTTCGATGCGCGTCGTCTGGACGTGCGTGGAAGCCTGGGCTGCCTGGGCAACGATCTCACGGGCGCGGCCCGTCAGGTCAGACTTGTCCCAGTCGAAGAACACGAGATACGTGCGAGCCGGCGTCGGAGCAGGCGGAACGATGACTGGAGCCGGCGGCGGCGGCGGGGGAGCCGTGTCGAAAGCATAGCGCAGGCCCAGGATGAACTGGTGCGAGAAGCGCTGGTCGAAGTTCACGTTGCCCTTGTGAATGCCGGAAGCATTGTAGGACGTGGCGCGATACGGACCATCGGCGAAGGTCTGGCCGATGAAACGGTATTCGGTCGTGACGGCCAGGCCCGGGACATTCGGGATGTCGTAGGCTGCACCGACGATGCCCTGGTACGCGAAGCTGCCCTGCGTTCCGCCCATGCGGGTCACATTGCCGTTGTCGTACTGGGTCGTGGTCGGGTTGTAGTGCTGCCACAGGTAGCCAGCGCCAACACCAACGAACGGCGTGACAGGAACGTTCAGGCCGAAGTTGGCGAGATCGATGTCATACAGAACGTTGACGAGGCCGCCATAGGCCTGGTCGGAACCGCGGGTGGAACCCGTGGCTGCCGTGTGGTTGCGATGGTTGAGCTGAGAGTAGTTGTACAGACCCTCGACTTCAACGCGCAGACCATTGCCGAAGCCCCAGCCGAATGCACCGAAACCGGTGAAGCCGTCATGGTGACGGTACTGGGAGCGGGAACCAGCATTGCTGCTCGTGCCATCAGCCTGTGTCGTCGGCGAGAAGTGACCGTGCTGGTTCTGGACCAGATTGTACCCACCACCGAGGTCGACATAGGGACCGGTGATCGTGCTGGCCATGGCAAGCGATGGTGCGGCGACCATCGACGTCATGGCAAGGAGTGCCGTGCGGAGACGCATGTTTTCGTCCTCTTAGTGACTAACGTTCGAGCCGTTGGAAAATGCTTTAACCAACGGACCCAGCGCGATGCATAAGCGCATATAGAGCTCAGAGTTCCCCGGGACAAAGCCAGTCAGGGTCTTCCAACTCTACTCGGGGTAGGGGAGTGACATAAAAGCCACAGTCCATTTCGCCCGCTTCACGAACTACGCCTCGCGTCCACGTTGCCTTAGCTCATGGTTCCTTGAGAAGCCAGAGCCGAGCATGGAAAGCAGCTATGCAAAAATTGAGGTAAAACAGGCGTTTAGCTAGGATGTGACGGAATTTTAACAATCATCACGGACGGCAACCCTCGCGAATGAGCAGATTACGCACTGTTTCTGAGGGAATTTCCCGGGTTGAGAAGGCTTTTCCAATTCCGCGCAGAAGAACGAAAGCAACCTTCCCGTCCTGCATCTTCTTGTCCCGAGTCATGTGGTGCAGAAGTATGTCGGCCGAGAACGAGTCTCTGAACCAGTCAAAGCTGACTGGCATGCCCAGGCTGCGCAGGTGACGGTCCAGTCGAAGCAGGTCCTCAACTGGGGCGTAGCCAAGTTCCACCGAGAGCGCCATGGCCAGATGAATGCCGATCGAAACACCTTCACCATGTAAAAGACGTCCGTCATATTCCAGCTCTGCTTCCAGAGCATGTCCGAACGTATGTCCCAGATTGAGGAGCGCGCGCCCGCCAACGGAAGCCTGTTCCTTTTCGTCAGCGGCTACGACCGCCGCCTTGAAGGCGCACGCCCGACGTACGGCTTCCACGAGCGCGGCTGGATCGCCTTCCAGAACGTCTTGCCCATGTGCTTCGCACCAGGCGAACAGCTCCGGATCGGCGATCAGGCCGGATTTGACGATTTCGGCATATCCCGCAACGCGCTGCCGGCGAGGCAGGGTGGCAAGGGCGGAACTGTCGGCGAGAACCGCGATGGGTTGATGGAACGCGCCGATCAGGTTCTTGCCGGCTGCCGCATTGATCCCGGTTTTGCCGCCAACGCTGCTGTCTACCTGAGACAGAAGGGTTGTCGGGATCTGTACGAACGGCAATCCACGCAGGGCAGTCGCCGCGACGAACCCGGCCAGATCGCCTACGACTCCGCCACCGAGCGCCACGATGGTCGTTTTGCGTTCGATTCCGGTGGAGAGCAGCCGGTTCATGACATCCCCGTAGCAGGAGAGGGATTTGCTTTCTTCCCCGCCTGGAACCGAAATAACGTCCGCGCGGATGCCGGTTTCCTCAAAAGAGGCCAAAAGTCGTGGCAGATGCAGTTCAGCCACTGTTTGATCTGTGATGACGACGACGCGCTTCTGAGGCAGGTGGGGGGCAAGCCACGCACCGGCACGGGAAATGAGGTCCGGTCCGATCAGCACATCGTAGCTGTGGTGGCTGAGCGAGACGTGAACCGCCTCCGGTCTGCGGTATTCGCCCAGAACTTCCCGCACGCGCTGCACGCCCTGTTCCACGGTTTCGTCTCCACAATCTACAATGATATCCGCCTCGGCGTAGACGGGGTAGCGCACGCCGACCAGACGCTCCAGAACCTCATCAGGCCGTCCCTGCGCAAGAAGGGGGCGTCCCGCACGGCCAGCAACCCGCCTGACCAGAACATGCACCGGAGCGCGCAACCAGATCGAGACGGCGTGTCGGCGTACGAGCCGCCGGGTCTGGGCATCCATCCAGGCGCCACCGCCCGTAGCAAGGATACAGGGCGGTCCGTCAAGGAGTCGCTGGATAACGCGGCGCTCACCGTCCCGGAACGATGCTTCGCCATGTCGGGCAAAAATTTCGGGAATCGAACAGCCCGCCGCCCTTTCGATCTCGATATCGGCGTCCACGAAGGGCAGCCCGCATATCTGGGCAAGACGGCGCCCGATGGTGGTTTTCCCAGCGCCCATCATCCCGACGAGCACGACCGTCCGCAACGGTGTGCCATCGGGAGAGAAAAAGGGTTCTGGCTTGGCTGAAAGGGGGAAAGGCAGGCGTGACATGCCCTGCTACGTATCATAGGAGAAGGAACACGTCCTGCCCTCACTTCGAGACCGTATTGTCATGGCTAATATCGACCGTTCCTTTTCCCGCCTGCCGCTGATTGGCGGGGCTGTCGCCATCCTTCTTGTGCTGGGTGCTGGCGGAGCGTTTCTGCGTCTGGGCATGACCGCAACGCCTCCGGCTCAGACCATGGTTCACAAGGATCTGTCAGGGGCCGCTTTTGCTGCCTCTTCAGCTCCGCAGGCGGCACTGCCCGCCATGCCGCCTGTTCCTATGGCACAGCCTACCCAATCGGCAGCCCCAGCCTCGGCTCCTGTCGCCACGTCTGCCGCCCCGGTCCCTGCGGCCCCTGCTGCTACGCTGACGCCTTCGACACCGCTGCCGACAATGCCCGCGCCAAAGGCTGCGCCGACACAGCCAATGCCAGCGGCCGCTCCTGTTGCACCGGCTCCGGCTCACTGATCCATCCAGCATGTCTCGTGGCAGTGACGTCCGAGGCGGCGACAGATATGTCGAGGCCTTTCTTGAAATGCTCGCTGCCGAGCGTGGCGCAGCACTGAAAACCCGGCAGGCCTATGCTTCGGATCTGGCGGATTTTGCAGCTCACTGCGCGCCCGTAGTCTTGTCTGAAGTCCAGGCAGATCAGGTACAGTCCTATCTGGCTGAGCTGTCCCGCGCAGGGCTGGCAGCCCGGACAGCCGCACGTCGCCTGTCCTGTCTGCGCCAGTTCTACCGTTTTCTGATGCTCGAGTCGGTACGTCAGGACGATCCTACCGAACGCCAGCAGGCTCCGAGAATAGCGTCCTCTCTTCCCAGACCGCTGGACGAGGGGGAAATCCGGCTTTTATTGGAAACCGGTACGCGCGGTCATGAAAACGAACGCCGGGACATTGTATCCCGGGCCGCGCTGGAACTGCTTTACACAACCGGTTTGCGTATTTCCGAACTGCTGGCGCTTCCGGCGACCTGCGTGCATGTTCGTGGTCCGATGCTGTTGGTGCGGGGCAAAGGGGGGCGGGAGCGGCTGGTGCCTTTGTCACGCAACGCTCGTGAGGCCGCTGACCAGCTTGTTCATTTTGATCGCGATCTTGGTAGCCCATGGCTTTTTCCGGGACGCAATCCGCAAAAATCTCTCACACGGCAGGGATTCGACAAGATCCTGCTCGCCTGTGCCCTCAAGGCCGGTCTGGACCCTGACCGCGTCAGTCCGCATGTTCTGCGGCACTCTTTCGCGAGCCACCTGTTGTCGCATGGGGCCGATCTGCGAGCACTTCAGATGCTGCTCGGACACGCGGATATCGCCACGACCCAGATCTATACGCAGGTCATGTCTGAACGCCTGAGACAGGCCGTGGCGGCGCATCATCCGCTTGCGCAGAAAGCAGCGGCCCCGGCGGACGGGAACTGAGCAGATCATTCCGCATATCGCAGGGACTGTTTCCGGAGGCGCAGTCGTGCTATCGGGCTGGCCATGCGCCAATTCCTAGATTTCGAGAAGTCGGTCGCCGAACTCGAGACCAAGATCGACGAACTCCGCCAGATGGGCAGCCAGGGCAAGGACTCCGGCACCAGCGGCATTAATATCGATGACGAGATTGCCCGTCTGTCCGACAAGGCCGACAAGCAGCTCCGCTCGACTTACGCCAAGCTGACGCCGCTGCAGAAAGTGCAGGTGGCCCGTCACGCCCAGCGGCCCAAGGCTCTGGATTATGTTCGTCTGCTGACAACCGACTACACGCCGCTGGCGGGTGATCGCGCCTTCGGTGACGATGACGCCATGATCGGTGGTCTGGCCCGCTTTCGTGGTGAGCCCGTCGTTGTCGTCGGCACCGAGCGCGGTCACGACACCGAGACGCGCCTGAAGCACAATTTCGGCATGGCCCGCCCCGAAGGCTATCGCAAGGCGCAACGCCTGATCGAAATGGCCGGGCGTTTTGGCTTGCCGGTTCTGAGCTTCATCGACACCGCTGGTGCCTGGCCCGGAATCGACGCCGAAGCGCGTGGACAGGCCCAGGCCATCGCGAAGTCGATCGACGTCTGCCTCAAGGCTCCCGTGCCGCTGATCGTGACCGTGATCGGTGAGGGTGGATCGGGCGGCGCCATCGCCATCGGTGCGGGCGACCGCATCCTGATGCTCGAGCATTCGATCTATTCCGTGATCTCGCCGGAAGCGGCTGCGTCCATTCTGTGGCGCGACCCGAAGTTGGCTCCGGCCGCAGCGGAAGCCCTCAAGCTCACCGCGCAGGACCTTCAATCCCTTGGCGTGATCGACCGGATCGTTCCTGAGCCTATCGGGGGCGCACAGCGCGCACCGGAAGAGGCCGTCAAGGCGATCGGGAACGCGATTTCCGAAGAGCTCGGCTCTCTCAAGGGCCTGACGGGACCGGCGCTGATCCAGAAGCGCCGGGACAAGTTCCTGTCCATGACCCGCACACCTCTTCATTGAGGTCTTTATGAAAGCCGCTGCTTCGTGCAGCGGCGTTTGTTTTTTCAGGCTGTCTGTTTGTGCGGAGGCTCACCCGACAGGGGCTCGCGCCCATGCGCCATGATGAGATCATGGATCGCCTGTGCGGCTTTTCCCACGAGTGCAGTGTCATAACCCTTGGCGACGAGGGCCACGCCGCTTGCACCCTCCGGCAGGTGGTAGGGATAAGACCCGAGATCGATCGTCGGAAAATTTTTCTGCAACGTCGCCAGATCGGACGCGAAATCGCCTTCCTTCAGCCCGGCGGCGTGCCAGCTTGCGGAAACGAGGGGCGCACCTTTTTCCATCTGAGGCACCAGCCAGCCCACCATTGACGCAAAGATCGACGGAACCCCGGCCATCACATGCACATTGCCGATGCTGAAACCGGGCGCCACGGAGACCGTGTTAAGGATCGGTGTGGAGCCTTCCGGCAGATAGGCCATGCGTTGGCGGGCCGCATTGAAGCGATCCGCCCCCAATGCCGCTTCCAGCAACCGGAAGCTTTCTTCATGCCGAACCAGTGGCGCGCCCATGGCCGTGGCGACGCATTCGGCCGTGATGTCATCATGCGTTGGGCCGATCCCGCCGGACGTGAAGACGACATCGAATGCCGAACTGCACTCTTGGACAGTCCGGATGATCCAGTCTTCGATATCGGGAATGACCCTGACTTCCATGAGCCGGATCCCCTGCGCATTGAGCGCCTGAGCCAGAACGCGCGTATTGGCGTCCTGTGTGCGGCCCGAGAGAATCTCGTTGCCAATGACGAGAAAACAGGCAGTTTTTTGAAGCATGTGTCCGCTCCTGATAGTCTTCGCCACAGAACGTAACGGGTCACCCCGCGTTGTCGAGGACAAACCCGCCCTGAACTTTCGTTTTCATCAGGAGAAAACATGACCAGCCTTCCGTTTCAACAGCCCGAATGTCTCCTGGATCTGCGTGCAACACTTGGGGAAGGGCCAGTCTGGATCGCCAGCGAAAAATCCCTTTATTTCGTTGATATTCTGGAAGCAAAAATTCACCGTTTCACGCCCGAGACGGGAGCGCACCGGACCTGGTCCGCTCCTGACCGCGTGGCGTTTCTGCTCCCCGCTGCGGATGGTGTGTTCCTCGCTGGTATGCCGGACGGCCTGCGGCGTTTTGATCCGCAGACGGGTGATTTTTCAGGCCATACGATTGTAGAGGCCGAAAAGCCCCGCAACCGCCTCAATGACGGCTGTGTTGATCCGCAGGGCCGCATCTGGTTCGGAACCATGGATGACGGTGAGGAAAACCCTTCAGGGTCAATCTACAGGATCGTGCATGACGGTGAGAAGCTCGATATCACCCATCACGACGAAGGTTATACCGTTTCAAACGGCCCGGCCGTCTCGCCGTGTGGCAAGGTCCTGTATGTCTGCGACAGCCCGGAGCAGACGATCTACGCCTTTGACATAGACGCAAACGGTGAACTGGCCAATGAGCGTGTGTTCGCCCGGCTGGATCATGGCTATCCGGACGGGATCGTCACCGACAGCGAAGGGACAGTCTGGTGCGGAACCTGGGGTGGTGGGCGCGTGGCGCGTTTCAAGCCGGACGGAACGGAACTTCCGCCCATCCCCATGCCGGTCTCGAACGTTACGAAAGTTGCCTTTGGGGGCGATGATCTCAGGACAGTATTCGTAACGACGGCTCGCAAGGGGCTGGATGCGGAGACATTGGCAAAAGAACCGCAGGCCGGTTCACTGTTTGCGTTCCGTACAGATGTTGCGGGTGCTCCGCAGCAGGTCTTCCGCCTGAACTAACCTAAGAGTTCCTGCAAAAGCGGAATCAGCGGAAGGTCTGGATCCGGCATAGGGAAGCGGCCCAGATCGGCGGCCGCGACCCATTGCAGCGTCTGGCCCTCGCGCGGGGTAGGAACGCCCCGCCAGCGCCGCACGACATAGAGCGGCATCAGCAGATGAAACGGTCCCGCGTTCTCGCTGACGAATGTGAACGGCGCCAGACAGGCCCCCGTCAGATCAACCCCCAGCTCCTCGCGCATTTCCCGGACCAGCGCCTGTTCAGGCGTTTCGTCGCGTTCGACCTTACCGCCCGGAAATTCCCACAGTCCCGCAAGACGCTTCCCCTCCGGACGTTTTGCGAGAAGAATCCGCCCCTGCGCATCAAGCAGGGCAGCGGCCACGACCAGCAAGGTCCGGGGCTTTGGCTGTTCCGCGACGACTGGAATGACCTCGGCAGGGAGTGGTGGAGGAGCTTCAAACGGCTCTTGCGTCTTCGCAAGGAACGAAGCGCGCGGCAGTTCGAATAGATCAATCGGGCAGTCCTGTCCGCGCGAGACGAAGCGCCGGGTGGATGTTCCCACCTTCGCAAAACCAAGCTTTCCCAGAACTGCCGCCGAGGCCACATTGTCCTGCGCGGCGTCAGCCGTAATCTTTTCCAGCCGCAGGACCGTAAGTCCCCACTCCACGACGCGACGTCCTGCCTGCGTCGTCAGGCCCTGTCCCCATGCCGTCGGGGCCAGCCAGTATCCGAGCGATCCTGAGCGTCGATCATCGGACAGCACCAGCGCAATCGCGCCCAGAAGCGATCCGTCACGCGTAATGGCAAAATGATGCGCATTGCCCTGTGCACTGTCCTGGCGGGTAGACTCAATCCACTGCTCCGCCAGATCCCGCGGATAGGGGAAGGGGAGACGACTGAGCATCCGTACGACGCTCCAGTCATTGATGAGACGATGGACTGCTGGAGCGTCGTCGAGTTGCAGGGAGCGTAGTACAAGGCTCCCTGCCTTGAGTTCTGGTGTCATGTCAGGACGATGAAACCTGCTGGCCTGCGGGCTGGTCCGTCGGAACGCCACACCGTGCCAGAAGACGGCGCAGCATGTTGATCACCGGGAAAACTTCCTGATTGCGGTCAGCCCCCTGTTCGTTCCACGCGGCCTGTTCCAGCTCCACGATATCCCGGTCCTCCTTGAAGATCCGCTCGGTGAACGCAATGAGGAACGGCCAGGCAACGTCCAGAACAAGCTTCGCCTTCGGGCGACGGATCGACAGCAATCCGAACACGCGACAGGTCTTCTGTTCCGCATCCTGCGGCACATAGACGATCCACAGATCCATGACCGGTGGCTCGTCCCCTGTTGCGATACGCAGCGTCTGGTACGGATATTCCGTTCGGATTGTCATGACGTCTTTATGGGCGAATTTCTCGCTCGTATCGCGCCGCTCGCCGAAAATGAACGTCTCGCCCCAGGGCTGCTTGCCGCCAGTGCGTGCAAAGCTGTAGCGCGCCTCGACAAGTGCAGGCTCATCTTTGCCGCCAAGGAAGCGGGGTTTCATCTGGCCCATCTGCTTCATGTGCATGAACTGATGGTTCATATCCATCAGGTTCTCATGCATGAAACTGTAGTGGCAGGCGACTGTCTCACCGAAGCGGCGGGTCTTGTATTCGGGATTGCCTACCGACCCCAGTTGCGGAAACGGAGTGCTCTCGGCTTTTGCGGGATCGCCGGGGAAAATGAAGATCAGTCCGCCTTCCTCGCGGCACGGATAGGTCCGCACGCCGTTCGGCAGCTTGCCCTTGCCCAGATACGGCACGTCGATGCAGCGTCCGGAACGGCCATAGGCCCATCCGTGGTAACAGCACTGGACCGCTTCACCACTGACTTTGCCAAGGCTGAGCGGGACCTGACGGTGCGCACAGCGGTCTTCCAGTGCGAACACGCTGCCATCCATCGGGCGTACGAGCGCAATCGGCTGTCCGGCATAGCGCGTGCCGATGGTCTTGCCGCGTTTGAGTTCGCGCGACCAGGCCACCGGATACCAGTAATCGGGATTGGACATGACGCGCCGTAGATCGCCAGTCTTTCGGATCACATCTTCGACTGGTGAATATTCACCAATATTCGGGTCAATCACCCGATCCGTGTCCGGAGGTGTGCTTTCGGCAGCAGCAGAAGAGGCAGAAAGAGTCTGCGACATGAGTATCCTGATCCGTGATGAAACTGGGACGTCGTCTTGTTGAGAACGAGCCTAACAGGCAAAGCCCCACCACAGGAAGAGATCATTCGTCACTTAAGGAACGCGTCTTTCCCGCAACATGCAGCATAAAAACCACCGTTTTCGTGTCATTGAAACATCATCTAGCAATGCTGGCGCTTTGCGGGGCGTGCAGGCACGTTTAGGAGACCGCTTCCCAAAGTTCACAAAACCCATCTTCCGGAGTTTCGGCCACGGTGCGAACCAGATCTCTGCTTCTTTCCTCCATCGCACTGTTTGCAGTCCGCCAGTCAGCCCTGGCTGCGGGTCACCAGCCTCTTCCGGCAGCCGATGATACGGCGCGGGTCCCGGCCCATGCTCATGCCGCTACGCGTCATGCTGGCAAAGCTGTACCAGCCGCAGCCTCAGGGAAAATGCCCAGTCGCTCTGCGCGCCCCAAGGCCGAGGCGCTGGAATCCCGCGCGACAGAGAGCGTCGCCGTTACCGGCCGCCAGCTGACCGGCCGCGATGCCGAGCAGGCGGTCTCCAAAGCCATCATGCGCCAGTATGTTCCCGGAACCAGCGCATACAAGATGCTGGACCGTACGCCGGGCGTGAGTTTCACCTCCACCGATCCGTTCGGCATCGACAGCTTCGGCGCCAATCTTTACGTCCGCGGGTTCTTCATGAACCAGATGGGCGTCACGGTGGATGGCGTCCCCCTGAACGATCAGACCTACCAGTCCGTCAGCGGCATGAGCCTCGCTTCCGCGATCATTCCCGACGACATCCAGTCCATGCGCATGTCGCAGGGTGCGGGTTCGGTTGAATTGCCGTCCATGAACACGCTGGGCGGAACGATCCAGATCGGCTCTGCTGACCCTGACGACAAGCGTGGCGGCAAGGTCAGCCAGTCTTTCGGCAGCTACGGTTCTTACCGTACCTATGTCCGTCTGGATTCCGGCAAGCTGAACCAGACCGGCACGAAGCTCTACACGTCTTATGCCCGCACCGATGAAGGCATGTGGATGGGCGGCGGTGACCAGTTCATGCAGCAGGTCGATGCCAAGCTCGTCCAGCCGATCAATGAACGCAGCCGCATGTCGGCCTTCTTCAACTGGTCCAGCCTGGCCCAGTGGAACTATCCGGATACGTCCATCGGGATCCTGAAGAACCTCGGCTGGCGTACCCCGCATCTCTATCCGAATTACGGTCTGGCTTACGGCATCGCCAACGGCACAAGTCCGCTGCCCGCGGGTTATGGCAACGTGCCCGGAATCGATGGTTCCAACATCGCCATGTATGATGGTGGCCAGTCCGAAACCAACTACATGGGCGGCCTGCATTTTGACCTCGCCCTGACCGATCACCTGACCTGGAACACTACGATCTACGGTCACAGCCAGACCGGATATTACAGCTATACGGACTCGGACGATCCCTCGCCGAACGGTGCTCCGTTCTCCGAAGAAGTCTGGCAAAACCGTCAGGAGCGTTACGGTCTCGATACCAGCCTGCGTTACAAATGGGGCCGCCATACCTTTGAGGGTGGCGTCTGGTACGAAAACAATAACCAGCAGGCAGGACTGTTCAATTATCAGCAGCCGCTTCTGGGGCAGGGCGCACCACTCAAGGCCGTTGGTCCCTATGACGTGTATGGTCCAGCCTTCCTGGAAGGCTATAATTTCCAGTGGACTACCAACGTCATGCAGTTCCACCTTCAGGACAGCATCCAGCTTGCCGAAGGCCTGACTCTGCATGCGGGCTTCAAGTCCATGACCGCCACGACATCCGGTGGCGCACAGTATAATAACGCCGACTGGACCGGCGCGGATGCGCTGCCCAACGGTTCCCTAACGGCCTCGCAGGCCTTCCTGCCGCACGTCAATCTGGACTGGCACATCAACCGCCATCACGAGATCTATGTGGACGTGGCCGAGAACATGCGCGCCTATGAGGTCTCGGCCTATGGCGTCGCGAACTCGGTCTATTCCGTGCAGGATCAGGCCACGTTCCAGGCCCAGAAGAAGTCCCTCGAGCCCTCAAAGGCCTGGGTCTATCTCGGAGGCTATCGCTATTCGTCGAAGCTTCTTCAGGTGAATGCGACCGTCTATCACGCCAGCCTGATCCACCCGATCCTGGCCGCGGCTGTTGGCTCCCTGACCAATCCGGTCTCGCAGGTCATCGATTTCGGGCATATTTCCATGACGGGTGCCAATGGCGACATCACCATCACCCCGATCGACGGCCTGAGCATCAGCAACAACCTAAGCTACAACAAGGGCACCTACGACCGGAATGTCGATACGGTCGGCGGTTATTACGCGCTTGCTGGCAAGAATATCGTCAACTATCCGGCATGGATGTACAAAACATCCGTGGCCTATAGCTGGAAAGGCATGACGGCGCATTTCGATGCCAACTACTACAGCCGCCGCTACTACAGCTTTATGAACGACACCTCGATCGGCGGATACTGGCTGGCCAATGCAGGGGCACAGTACCGTTTCGGCAAGGTGAGCGTTCTCAAGGACGTTACGGCAAGCTTCAACGTCTATAACCTGTTCAACACAAAATACATCTCCATGATGGGTGAGAACGACAATCCTGCCGTGGGCGACTACCAGTCCATGGAGCGCGGTGCCGTCCGCGAATTCTTCGGCACCATCAGCGCGTCGTTCTGACCGACAGACAAGGCATGCGGCTTCGGCCGCCTGCCTTCATCGTCAGGAGAAAGCTGGCAAAACTGCCGGGTCAGGGTCGTCGGCATTTCGTCCCGTCTGACATGCGCGAGCCTTACTCACGACACGCCGGCTCCGTCTCACTGTGCGTCGGAATAACTGCCGCAGAACGAGAATATTTTTTCCTGCTCCCGTTAGCAGCATCGCGAACGCAAGGCTGGACGCTGTTTCGACGAAGGACATAACTTCAAAGCTGGTGGCGAAACTGAGAAAATCCGGAGCCATCTGTAGGCTTGCGGCAAAACCATCCTGGCCCAGTAACCACGTGGCACAACCCACAAGCAGAATAGTCCCCAGCGCAAGAATACCCACAACGTGGGGAAATTCTCTCATCCATCTTCCGGGGCGTGTCACAAGCTGATCACGACAGATCTTGCCGACCGGCGTATCGGGTGCGGCGTAGGCCAGAAAGAATGCGGCGATTATCACCATCAGGATTATCATATTGTTATTCTCGTGCCTTCAATGTCTTGTACGAGCAAAAGCAACTGTAAAATTCAGGCCTCCTGTTCGGGAGTTATACCCAGTTCCGCAGCCAGATCGCTGATGAACTGCGAGGCCACGCGACCGGAACGGCTGCCCCGCGCCATCGCCCATTGCAACGCTTTGCGTCGCAGTTCATCGCGCGGAATCGGCAGCTTGTAATAAGTCGCATAAGCCTCAACGATCGCCAGATAATCGTCCTGCGTCGCACCATAAAGCCCAATCCACAGACCAAACCGGTCCGAAAGCGAGACCTTTTCTTCAATGGCTTCCGATGGGTTGATCGCACTGCCCGTCTCGTTTTCGATCATATCCCGCGGCATCAGGTGACGGCGGTTGGACGTCGCATAGATCAGGACGTTTTCCGGACGTCCGCCGATCCCGCCATCAAGCACGGATTTGAGGGACTTGTAGTCCGCATCCTGACTCTCGAATGACAGGTCATCGCAGAACAGGATACAGCGGCGTTTCGTGGTACGCAGGACGGCCAGCAGCTTCGGCAGCGATGAAAGTTCGTCTCGCTGGATCTCGATCAGTGCGAGTGTCCCGCCGCTCTTCGTCCTCTGCTCCTCGTTCACAGCCGCAACGGCCGCTTTCACGAGCGAGGATTTTCCCATTCCGCGCGCGCCCCAGAGCATGACATTATTCGCGCTGAAGCCCTCAGCGAAATGCCGCGTATTGGCCATGACCTGATCCATCTGACGCTTCACACCCTGAAGCAGCGACAACGGCACGCCCGAAACCTTCTCAACCGGCGTCAGCACGCCCAGCGCGGCCTGCCACAGAAAGGCGTCATGTTTGTGCAGGATATCCGCGTTCGGCGGAGGCGGACTCATCCGTTCCAGACTGTCGGCAATACGTTCGAGAACACTGAGCAGGGCATGGTCGGTCATGGGAAACGGTTCCGGAACGAAAGGAGTTGAGATCAAAAGACATCGGCGCCGTGCTTGACGGGCAGCCCCCGGACGATATGGTCCCCGCCAGCTTCACTCAAGACTGGACCCTTACATCCATGAGCAGTCTGTTCATTTCTTCCGCCCAGGCCGCCGATGGTGGTGGTCTGCTCTCCAATCCGCAGGTGCTTCAGTTCGCCCCGATGATTTTCATCTTCGTGGTGTTCTATTTCCTGTTGATCCGCCCCCAGCAGCAGCGCGCGCGTAAACTGCGTGACGAGCAGGGCTCCCTGCGTCGTGGTGACCGGATCGTAACGGCAGGCGGCATCGTCGGCGTCGTGCAGGCCACCCGTGATGACAGCGATGAAGTGGACGTCGAGATCGCCCAGGGCGTGCGTGTAAAGATTGTCCGCAGCACGATCACGAACATCACGTCCCGCGAAAAGCCTGCCAACGATTCCTGAACCGGTTTTCAAAAGACCCGTTCATGAAAAACGCCCCGCCCGGAAAACCGGACGGGGCGTTTTTTTGCCTGATGATCCGGGAAGGAATCAGGCAGACTTCAGTTCAGCTTCCGCAAACTCGTAGTTGGCGAGCTTGTCCAGATAGTTCGTGACATAGTCCGGGCGACGGTTACGGAAATCGAGGTAGTAGGCGTGCTCCCAGACGTCGAGGCCCAGCAGCGTCTTGCCCTGACCTTCGGCGAGCGGGTTGGAGCCGTTTGCCGTCTTCGTCACGGCAAGCTTGCCGGACTTGTCGAGTACCAGCCAAGCCCAGCCCGAACCGAACTGCGTCGTAGCGGCCTGCTTGAAGAGCTTCTTGAACTCTTCAACAGAACCGAAGTCTTCAGCAATCTTCTTTTCCAGACCGGTCGGGATCTTGCCGCCCGTCGGAGACAGGTTCTTCCAGAACAGGATGTGGTTCCAGTGCTGGCCTGCGTTGTTGAAGACCGGAGCAATTTCGGGCTTGCCGTGGGAGAACGCGATGATTTCTTCAAGCGTCTTGCCAGCCAGTTCCGGCTTGCTTTCCACGAAACCGTTCAGGGCCGTGACATAGGCCTGATGGTGCTTGTCGTGGTGCAGTTCCAGCGTTTCCTGGCACATGCCGGCACCGGCAAGAGCGTTTTCTGCGTAGGGCAGGGGGGGAAGTTCGAAAGCCATGATGTCACTCCTTGGCAAAATAAGGCGAGGTGACCGTCCTCAGGGACGGCCGCTCCCGCATATCGTTCTCATTTATGGGGAAGATTGGCAACGCTGTGTTCCATCGCACCGATAAGGGCCGAGTAGTCCTCATCCGCATGCAGACGGTTTGAAAGGGCCAGCGCCTGATCGGCAACCGCCATGCCCGGCATGAACGCGCCCACTTTGCGGCCGGCATCCAGCAGAAGACCCATGTCCTTGGACATGAGCCGCGTCGGAAACTGCGACGGAAATTCCCGGTTCTGGCCCATCTTCAGCTTGCGCTTGTGATGCGGACTGACGACCGCCACCTGCTGAAGCGTCTCGAACACGACATCGCGGTCCAGCCCTGCAGCAAGCCCGTACGACACACCTTCTGCAACAATGTTGAGCGTCGCACCCATCACACCATTCACAACCAGCTTCAGGCGCGCGGCCGCACCGGCAGGCCCGGCATGAATTGTCAGCTTGCCAATCACGTCCAGAACCGGCTGCGCGCGCTTGACCGTCGCCTCATCGCCCCCCACCAGCATGACTAGATCGCCGGTCTCGGCTTCCGGTGTGCTGCCGGACATCGGCGCATCCAACAGGGAAAAGCCTCGCTCGGCAGCAAGGCTCGCGAATGCATCAGCCTGATCTGGCGATACGGTGGATGTGTCGAGAACAAGTTTTCCCGGCGTCAGAGCTTCAAGCGCACCATTCTCGCCATACAGGGACTGGTGTTCTGCCGCATCGTTCGGGACACAGAAAATGATAATTTCCGCAGCCTCTGCGATGGCGCGGGGAGACGGGAGCATTTCCGTCTCATCCTTGCCTCCCGAAGGCGCAAACGCCACGACCGGATAACCGGCTTTCCGGAGATTGGCCCCCATGCGCTGGGCCATTGCGCCGTAGCCGATAAAACCGATTTTAGGGCTGGGCATGGATATTGGCTCCTTATGATGCGTTGCAACAGACTCACGCATCATAGGTGCCAGAGTTTCGTAACGTCCGGAAATTGATCATGGCGCTTTTTCGCTACCCTCGTCCCCTGCCATCCGAAATTACTCCAAAGGAGATGTACCTCTCCCGACGCAGTCTCATCGGCGGTGCAGCGGCTTTCACGACACTTGCGGGCGCGGCAAATGCGGCGTCGCTCAAGGTACATCCTTGGCCGTATTCGGGAAGCCTTACGCCTACGCCACACGAAGACGTGACCCACTATAACAACTTCTATGAATTCGGCATGGACAAGGGCGATCCTGCTGCCCATTCGCAGGATTTCCATCCGCTGCCATGGACGCTGGAAATCACGGGTCTTGTCCGCAAGCCGGTCCGGCTGGATGTGGAGCAGCTTCTGCGCTCCCCGGCAATCGAGGAGCGCATCTACCGCATGCGCTGCGTTGAAGCATGGTCCATGGTCATTCCATGGGATGGAATTCCGCTTGCGTCCCTCCTGAAGGACGCAGATCCCGATCCCCGCGCCACGCATGTCGCCTTTGAGAGTGTTCTGCGCCCCTCCGAAATGCCCGGTCAGAACGAAGCTCTTTCCGGCATTCAGTGGCCTTATGTTGAAGGCTTGCGTCTGGATGAGGCCATGAACCCGTTAACCCTGCTGGCGCTAGGCATCTACGGCGAGAGTCTCCCGAACCAGAACGGCGCGCCCCTCCGGCTGGTCGTGCCGTGGAAATATGGTTTCAAAGGCATAAAGTCGATCCAGCGTATCCGCCTGCTGGATCACGAGCCCCCCGCGACATGGAACAGGCTGGCCCCTGACGAATACGGCTTCTACGCCAACGTCAATCCACAGGTCGATCATCCCCGCTGGAGCCAAGCAACCGAACGGGTTATCGGCTCCCACTCCCTGTTCGGCGCTTCACGACAGCCGACCCTGATGTTCAACGGCTATGGCGAGCAGGTCGCGGATCTTTACCGCGGCATGGACCTGCGGAAAAACTTCTGATGCCTGAGATTCGCGCGCCTCGCTCCATCGGTCGGGGCAGTGCTCTGAAACGCTACTGGCGTCTGATCCTGTATCCGATCGGTATGATGCCGGCCGCCTGGCTCGTCTGGCAGGGGCAGCACGGGGATCTCGGCGCTGATCCAGTGAATGTCTTTGAGCGCTCGCTTGGCCTATGGGCTTTCCGCTTTCTGCTGGTCTGTCTCGCTCTCGCGCCGATGAGGCGGTTTACTGGCATCAACCTGCTTCGCTATCGGCGTCTCGCCGGGCTGCTGGCATTTTTTTACGCCAGTCTCCATCTGCTCGCCTATGTCGGGCTGGATCACGGATTTGACTGGACCGTTCTTTGGACGGACATCACGCACCGTTATTTCATTATTCTGGGAATGAGCGCGCTCATTCTGCTCATTCCCCTCGCATTGACGTCCAATGCCTTGTCAATGCGTTGGCTCAAGCGGAGATGGAAGCTGCTCCATCGCCTGATCTACCCTGCCGCAATACTAGCAGGCATCCATTTTTTTATGTCTTTCAAGACCCTGAACGGCGTGTCTGCCCCCTATCTCGGGGTGCTGGCTCTGCTTCTTCTGAGCCGTTTCCTGCCTCGTTCGCAAACAAAAAACGGCGCTTGATCAGTGAAGTTCGCAGGAAGGCAGGACGCGCCGAGGGGTTAGGCAGTTGGTCGCAAAGCTGCGCGGATCTTGGGCGAGAGTTCCGTCAAGGCCGATCGACGCTGTGCCAGCATATCCGGGGGAAAGGAATCGCTCGGAAAGTGACACCCATCTGCCAGAAGGAGACCATCGGGAAGATGGGTGATTTCGCCTGGACGGAAATCAAGCCGCGAGAGCGGGATTCCACAGGCTCCCAGCACGGCGATATGAGCGCTGATCCCAAGCGTCAGGACCAGTTTCAGGCGGTGCATGTTCTGCAGCTCGTTACAAAGTGCGGCGCTACAGCTTTCAAGCTCCGAGGGAAGTGCCAGCGGTTGGGGAGACAGGGGCTGCATCACACAGGTGATGCGCCCCAAAATGTCCTCTGGTAATGCGGCGGCTTCGTCGAAAACGATATGATTGGCCCGGAGAAAAGAGCCCAGAGTCTCCACAGCGTCTTCCGGATCAAGGCAAACAATCAGCATTTCGGCTGAAAGCGGCCCAATTCCTGACCTGCTACCTTCCAGCGCAGGAAGAGGAAGCGGAGAGGCGGTGGTCGATCCGGTAGAAGCCCGAGGTGTCATGAATCACTGTTCTCGTCACTGTTGATGTCGGCAGGATGACGAACAGGCCCCTGTCGGGATGGGGTGTTGCGCGGTTCCGCCTGACGTCGCGTAAACGACGGGGCGATATCGGCCAGTTCCACAAACAGATCTGCCTGACGTCGCAGGTCATCCCCGATCATGGGGGGCGTCGAGCGCATCGAGGAAATGACAGTAACCCGGACCCCACGTGCCTGGACCGCTTCCACGGCGCGTCGCAGGTCAGAATCACCACTCACGATCACCGCGTGATCGAGGCGGCCAGCCTGTTCCAGAAGATCCACTGTCAGTTCGACATCCATATTTCCCTTGATACGCCGTCTTCCTGAATGATCCGTAAACTCCCGAGCATTTTTCAGAACGAGATGATAGCCGTTATAGGCCAGCCAGTCGGTCAGGGGGCGGAGCGGAGAGTAGTCATCTGTTTCGGGCATCGCGGCATAATAAAAGGCCCGCTGAAAAAGACATTCGGCTTCAAACAGTTTGCGCAGGCTGCGGAAATCGACTTCAAAGCCCAAGTTGCGGGCTGCGTGGTGGAGGCTGGCGCCGTCGATGAAAAGGGCAGTACGTTCGTTCTGGCGCAGAAGCATAATGATAATCCTGGTATGTAAAATATGTTTCCCTGTGCGACAGGGGCAGAGGCTGCCTTCCAGCTGCGAACGAGCTTGGAAGCACTCAGGTTCAATTCCGGAGGTGAGGCAGGTGCGGATTGCATTCGCATGAACCGCATGTTATTGCCAGCTTTCTCTATTATTTTATTCCTTGTCTTACCCGAAGGGGGCCTGTCGCATGGCGCGCGTAACCGTCGAAGATTGCATCGAGAAGGTTCCTAACCGTTTCGAACTGGTTCTGCTTGCCGCCCAGCGCGCACGTGGCCTGTCGCGCGGTGAGGAAATCCGTCTGGATCGTGAAAACGACAAGAACACCGTCGTCGCCCTGCGCGAAATCGCCGAAGACAAGGTGAGCCTGCCCGTCCTGCGTGACGGCATCATCCGCTCCCTGGCCCGCGCGCCCGAGCCGGAGCCTGTTGACGAAGAAGTGCTGGACCTTATCCCGACCGACCAGAACATCTTTGGTCTGCAGGATGTTTCCACCGAGGAAGAGCACGCTCACATGGCAGAAAACATGTCTGCTGACGAAGCCGCTGCCATTGAAGCCGAACTGGGTGGCCGGGGTCGTCGCTGATCTCTGCCCAAGTTCACTGAAGGGAGGATATGCTTCATGCCTGATGCATCTCCTCCGACTGCGCCTCCGCCCGTAGCGAGCGGAGACTTCAAGCCGTCCATCGCCGGACTGCTTCGGCGGATCGAAAGCTACGATCCGTCTGCCGATCTCACCCGGATCGAAGCTGCCTATGATGTCGCAGCCAATGCTCATAACGAGCAGCGCCGCGACAATGGCGATGCCTACATCACCCACCCTATCGCTGTTGCAAACATCCTCGCCGGTTTCCGCATGGATGCGACGTCGATCATGGTGGGTCTGCTGCATGATACGGTTGAAGACACTGGCGTTTCCTGTGACTCCCTGAAGGCCCGTTTCGGCGAGGATGTGGCGGCTCTCGTCGATGGCGTGACAAAGCTCACGCGCCTTGAGCTCCAGTCCGATCGCACCAAGCAGGCTGAAAATTTCCGCAAGCTCGTTCTGGCCATGTCGCGGGATATCCGCGTCCTGATCGTCAAGCTGGCGGATCGCCTGCACAACATGCGCACGCTTCATTACGTGCAGCGGACCGACCGTCGGCAGCGTATCGCCCGCGAGACGATGGATATTTATGCGCCTCTGGCCGAGCGCATCGGTATGGATCGCGTTAAGACGGAGCTTCAGAATCTCTCTTTTGCGCAGCTTGAGCCTGAAGCCGACGCGACGATCCGTGCGCGCCTGAACTTCCTGCGCGGGCAGGGGGCGGATGTCATCGAGCAGGTCCGTCAGGAACTGATGGCCCTGTGCGCCGAAACCGGGATCGACAAGGTTGAGGTCACGGGGCGTGAAAAGTCGCCCTATTCGATCTGGGAGAAGATGCAGCGCCGGAACGTGGCGTTCGAGCAGCTCTCGGACATCATGGCGTTCCGTCTGCTCGTGCCTACGCGCGATGCCTGCTACATGGCGCTCGGCGCGATCCACGGTGCCTACCCAATGATTGCCGGGCGCTTCAAGGATTACATTTCCACGCCCAAGGCCAACGGATATCAGAGCCTTCATACTGGCGTGACGTTGCGTCATCCGCGCAACCAGAAGATCGAGGTCCAGATCCGGACCGCCGAAATGCATGATCTGGCTGAAAACGGCGTGGCGTCGCACTGGGCCTATAAAGAACACGCAACGCCGAGCGAGCGTGAAGCCGCAGCCCTGTCTTCAGCCTTCGGTGCGCCGACCCGCAAACTACGCTGGGTTCAGGATCTGCTGGAAATTCTCGAGGACAGTCAGGCTCCCGACGAATTCCTCGAAAACACCAAGCTCGAACTGTATCAGGACCAGGTTTTCTGCTTCACCCCCAAAGGGCAGCTGATTTCCCTGCCGCGTGGCGCAACGCCCGTCGATTTCGCCTATGCCGTGCACAGTCAGGTCGGCGATACCTGCGTCGGTGCGAAGGTTAACGGTCGCCTGCTGCCCCTGCGGCACGAACTGCAGAATGGCGATCAGGTCGAGATCATGACGGCTCGCGGCGGGACGCCGTCGCCATCCTGGGAGCGCTTCGTCGCAACCGGCAAGGCCCGTGCCCGTATCCGTCGTTTCGTGGCCCAGCAGCAACGTCAGGTCCATCTCGATAATGGTCGCGCCGCCATCGCCAAGGCTTTCCGTCAGGAGGGTGTGGACGGTTCCGAGAAGGTCCTCGACGGGATTCTCAAGGAACTGCGTCAGGCTTCGGTGGAAGATCTGTATGTTTCCGTCGGGAATGGGCAGCTCGGCCCCAAGGACGTGGTTAACACGGCGTATCCGGAGTTGCGGCAGAGCGTCCGTGCGCCACGAATGGTCCCCGGCCTGTCCCCGCGGTTTGGTCAGTCCATTATGCTTGGCGCAGGGCATGCCGGTTCCAAAAATACTGCGTCCCATTCCGGGAGCACGATCAAGGGAATCGGTTCGGGGATCGCCATCAGCTTTGCAGGGTGCTGTCGTCCGCTGCCCGGCGATCCGATTGTCGGGATCATCGCCCAGGGCAAGGGCGTGACCATTCATCGCCGCGGTTGCCAGAACCTGTCCAGCTTTGCGGATACTCCCGAGCGTTTCCTGGAAGTGGACTGGGACTATGAGGCCCTGGGCCGTCGTCAGGGGGCTGAACCTTACACAGCGCGTCTGTCGGTGGTGGCTGCCAACGAGCCTGAGGTGCTGGCAACCCTGACCAATGTGGCGGCCAAGCATAATGGTAGCGTCATCAACCTCAAGATCGTGAATCGTCAGCTCGATTTCATGGAAATTCTTGTTGATCTTGAAGTGAAAGATCTGCGCCATCTCTCATCCATGATTGCAGCCTTCCGGACGGCTGTAGGGGTCATGCAGGTCGAGCGCGCCAAGGGGTGAGGACGTGATACTCGGCATGGGGACGGACCTGTGCATGATCTCGCGCATCGAACAGAGCGTCGATCGCTTCGGTGAGCGGTTCCTCACGCGCGTCTTTACAGACGCTGAGCGGACTCATGCTGACCGTCTTTCGGGTGCAGCGCGTATGGGCAGCTACGCCAAGCGCTGGGCGGCGAAGGAAGCTTGCGCGAAAGCGCTGGGGACGGGTTTCGCTCACGGCGTGCAGCTTCAGAATATCGGGGTCTGTAATGGTCCGAGTGGCGCTCCTGAACTTCAACTCTCGGGAGGCGCGCGGGAGGCCTTGCAGAGACTGACGCCGTCAGGTCAGAAAGCGCAGCTTCTGGTCAGTCTGACGGATGATCCGCCCTTTGCCCTCGCGCAGGTCATCATCCAATCTGTCCCACTGCTGTCGCCAGCGCGGATTGAACCGCTCGCCAACGCCGCCAAGCTGGGTTAAGAGCGTCCTATGATCAAGGAGAACAGGCCCGTGCAGGGTTCAGAAAGTGCTGGCGACAAGCCTGCGCGCCGCGAAGAGACGCTTGGTGAGAGCATCCGCTATTTCTGCGTGCTGCTGCTGGCCGTATTTGCCGTGCGCTCCCTTGTGGTGGAGCCTTTCAATATTCCGTCCGGTTCGATGATTCCGACGCTGCAGATCGGGGATTTCGTTCTGGTCTCGAAGTTCAGCTACGGTTATTCCCGGTTCTCCTTCCCGTTCTCCCCGAACGTGTTCAGCGGCCGGATCCTGAACTCCACGCCGCATCGTGGTGACGTTGCGGTCTTCCGGTTCACGCGCGACACGTCGGTCGATTACATCAAGCGCATCATTGGCCTGCCCGGCGACCATATTCAGGTCACGGGGGGCAAGCTGATCCTCAATGGCATCGAAGTCCCGCGCACATCGCTTGGTCATTACGAAGTGCTGGACGAGAACAATCGCCTCCTGAGCGGTGACCGCTATCGCGAGAGCCTGCCCGGAAGTGCGGGGCGTCCCACCGTTGAGCATGACATTCTCAAGCTGACGGATGAGGGCTTCGCCAACGATACGCCTGAATATGTCGTGCCGGAGGGGTCGTTCTTCGCCATGGGTGATGACCGTGACGACAGCGCCGACAGCCGTTTCCAGGGCGACGGTCCGGACGATCTTGGCTTTGTTCCGATGCAGAACCTTGTGGGCCGCGCGCCTATCGTCCTGTTCTCCATGGATATGCGTCACCCGGCCTGGCAGTTCTGGTACTGGCCAACCGAAATCCGCTGGAACCGTTTTCTGCATTCCGTCACATGACACTTTCTTCCTCAGAAGCCCTCGCATCAATGCAGACGGCGCTTGGACACAGATTTGCAAAGCCAGAACTACTGAACGAAGCGTTGACGCATCGTTCAGCTGTCTCCGGTCGTGATCCACGCCGTTCCCGTCGAAACCAGCGTCCCAAGGGCAGCGGCTCCAATGAACGTCTTGAGTTCATTGGGGACCGTGTTCTCGGTCTGCTGATGGCCGAGTGGTTGCTCGAGCGTTATCCCGACGAGCAGGAAGGCGCTCTTGGCCCCCGTCACGCTCATCTGGTCTCGCGCACGGTATTGGCCGAAATCGCCGATCAGGTCGGTCTTTCCGCCTCGCTTCAGATTTCGCCCCATGAAGAGGATGCTGGCATCAGGCGTCTTTCCAGCATCCGTGCAGACGCGATGGAGGCCCTTCTTGGTGCACTGTATCTCGATGGCGGCCTGGAGCCGGCTCGTCGGGTGGTGCATCAATACTGGCAGTCCAGGATCGAAAGCGCCGACCGCCCACACAAGGAACCCAAGACCCTGCTGCAGGAATACATGCTCTCTCAGGGTCTGCCGCTCCCGAATTACGAACTCCTGTCATCGGACGGTCCGTCTCATGCTCCGGTCTTTCGCGTCAGCGTCACGACCATGGGGCATACGGGGACGGGAGAAGCCGGCAGCAAGAGGCTGGCAGAAAGCGCAGCGGCAACCGCCCTGCTGAAACACCTCGGTCAGAATGTGGCGTCCTGAGATGTCATCAATAAAGGATCAGAACATGACCACGCGCTGCGGTTTCGTGGCTCTCGTCGGCGCTCCGAATGCGGGGAAATCCACCCTGCTCAACCGGATTGCCGGAGCCAAGCTGTCCATCGTCAGCCCCAAGGCCCAGACGACCCGTTTTCGGACGCTCGGCATCGTCATGCAGGACAATGCCCAGATCATCCTCGTCGACCTGCCCGGCATTTTCAAACCCCGCCGTCGCCTTGACCGGGCCATGGTCAACGCCGCCTGGTCCGGTTCGCAGGATGCGGATCTGACGCTGCTGCTGGTGGACGCAAAATCCGGTCTGCGTGAGGATGTCCGCGAAATCATCGCCAAGCTGTCCGGAAGCAAGGGCCGAATCTGGCTGGTGCTGAACAAGACGGATCTCGTCGAGCGTGGCGAGCTGCTGCCTCTGACGCAGGAAATCGGCAGTCTGATCAGTGTGGAGCATGTCTTCATGCTGAGCGCCCGTTCAGGCGAGGGCGTGAGCGACCTGATGGCCCGTCTGGCCGCGGAGCTGCCCGAAGGTCCTTTCCTTTATCCGGAAGACGATCTGACAGATCTGCCGGATCGACTGCTGGCGGCAGAACTGGTTCGAGAGCAAATCTTCATGCAGACGCATGAGGAAATCCCGTATCAGGCAACTGTCGAGACCGAGAGCTTCAAGGAGCGCCCGGATGGTTCGGTCCGGATCGAGGTGACGATCTACGTCTCTCGTCCCGGTCACAAAGCCATCCTGATCGGTGAGGGGGGGCACAAGATCAAGTCCCTCGGCGCCCGGGCGCGGATGGAGCTTCAGGAACTTCTGGATCGCAAGTGCCACCTCTTCCTGAACGTCAAGGAACGTGCGGGGTGGGATGAAGAGAAGGCCCGGCTTCGTGCCATTGGTCTGGATGACTGAAAAAGGCAGGTGCCGGAGCATTCAAAATCCGGCGATCCTGACATCGCTTGTTCCAATCCCGCCACGTCTGTATGACAGGCGCACGTCAAGACACTTCCAGCCAGAGACGGGCATGATGACCGAAAATCGAGAACAGAGCCCCTCCTACAAACGCGTCCTGCTCAAGGTGTCCGGTGAGGCACTTATGGGCGACGGACCGTCAGGGGTAGACCCCGTAATGGTGGACACAGTTGCCGCCGATATCGCCGATGTGGTGGCTTCCGGAGTGGAAGTCTGCCTCGTTGTCGGTGGTGGCAACATCTTCCGCGGCCTCGCTGCCGCAGCCAAGGGCATGGACCGTGCGCAGGGTGACTATGCAGGCATGCTGGCCACCGTCATCAACGCGCTGATGCTGCAGAACGCGCTTGAGCGTCGCGGCATGGAGACGCGCGTCATGACCGCCATCCAGATGGCCGCCATTGCCGAGCCCTATATCCGCCGCCGCGCCGTGCGCCACATGGAAAAAGGCCGCGTCGTCATTTTCGCCGCCGGCACCGGCAACCCGTTCTTCACGACGGATACCGCCGCGGCCCTGCGCGCCAACGAAATGGAATGCGATGCGCTCTTCAAGGGCACGCAGGTGGATGGCGTTTATTCCGCTGATCCCCGTCGCAATCCGGACGCCCAGCGTTATGATCGCCTGACCTATCTTGAGGTTCTGGCGCGTGACCTGAACGTCATGGATGCCGCCGCCATCAGTCTTGCGCGTGAAAACAAATTGCCCATCGTGGTCTTCAACATGCATGCTCCCGGCTCCTTCGGGGCCGTCATGCGTGGTGAAGGACTCTTCACCAAAATTATCGAAGCGGACTGATCTCCGCATTTTCAACGAAATCTTCAGGTTCTGTCCTGAGACCAACGTCGAACTGAAAGGAACAGCTCATGTCTGCTGACCTGAACGACCTCCTCGCCGATCTGACCCGCCGCATGGATGGCGCGATCGAAAGCCTGCGCCGTGACCTCTCCGGTCTGCGTTCTGGGCGCGCCAGCCCTAACCTTCTGGAGCCGGTGCGCGTCGAAGCCTATGGTTCCGAAGTCCCGCTGTCGCAGGTAGGGTCCATTGCCGTTCCTGAAGCCCGCATGCTGACGGTTTCCGTCTGGGACCGTACGGTCGTGAGCGCCGTCGAGCGCGCCATCCGTGACAGCGGCCTCGGCCTTAACCCGTCCACGGACGGTCAGACGGTCCGCGTTCCCATTCCGGCCCTGACCGAAGAGCGCCGCAACGAACTGGCCCGTGCGGCTGCCAAATATACTGAAAACGGCAAGATTTCGGTGCGCGGCGTGCGTCGTGACGGCATGGAGCAGACCAAGGCGCTGGAAAAGAAGAGCGAGATCAGCCAGGACGACATGAAGACCTGGACTGATGCCGTCCAGAAGCTGACGGATCAGTACATCAAGAAGGTCGACGATATTTTCGCGGACAAAGAACGCGAGATCAAACAGGTCTGATTGCGCACTTGTCTGCTGGATTTCTTCCCCGAACGGAACGTGCGACCCCCTCCCCAGTGGAAGGGGGCGTGAGCGCCGTTCCCGTCCATATCGCCATGATTATGGACGGGAACGGCCGCTGGGCACGTGCGCGCAGGCTGCCGGTCGTCGCAGGGCATCGGCAGGGTGCCGAATCCGTGCAGCAATGCGTTCGGACTGCCATCAGTCAGGGCGTGCGTTACCTGACGCTTTACGCATTCTCGTCGGAAAACTGGCGCCGTTCCGCAGAAGAGGTCGGAGATCTGACGTCGCTGCTGCGCTTCTATCTGCGACACAAGATCAACGAGCTTCATGCCCAGGGCGTGCGGCTGCGGATCATCGGTGAGCCGGAACGGTTCGAGGGCTCCCTGCGCGAAGAACTTTGCCGGGCCGAAGCCCTGACGCTTCACAACACGACCCTGACCCTGACGCTCGCACTGTCTTATGGTGGCCGCGCCGATATCGTGCAGGCCGCCCGTCGCCTCGCCGAAGACGCCGTGGCGGGCAAAATCGCGGCTGACAGCATCAGTGAAGACATGCTCGACGATGCGCTTCAGACATCCGACATGCCCGATCCCGATCTGGTCATCCGCACCAGCGGTGAGTGTCGGCTCTCCAATTTCCTGCTCTGGCAGAGTGCCTATGCCGAACTCGTCTTCATGGATGTGCTCTGGCCTGATTTCGGTGAAGCCGAATTCCTTGAGGCGCTCTCACGTTACGCAAGCCGCCAGCGCAGATTTGGCGGTCGTCCGGCATGAGCACCGCCTCAGCCAGATGGTCAGACCTGCGCCTGCGCCTGCTGTCCGCCGCAGTGCTGATCCCCGTTGCAGCGCTCTGCATCTGGCAGGGTGGCCCGGTCTATGACGCTTTGATCCTGCTCGCCATGTTCGGTCTGGCTTGGGAAGGCGAAACCCTCATCCAGCAGCCTCTGAAAACATGGCGTGGCTGTCTCCTGCTGGCCTGGCCCGTCATCGCCGGTTTTGCGGCTCTGAAAGGAGAATGGAGCGCAGCCTTCTGGATGATCTGGCCCACACTGATCTTCGGGTTTCCGGCCAGCGTACCCGTGGTCATCGCCATTATTGGTGGCTTGTCACTTTTGTGGTTGCGACACCTGCCGCTTGGCATGGCGTCCGTTCTTTTCGTCATTTCCGTCGTAATCGCGAGCGACAGTTTCGCCTATCTGACCGGTCGTATTTTTGGCGGCCCCAAGCTGGCTCCCTCGATTTCACCGGGAAAAACACGCTCTGGCGCAATCGGAGGTCTGGTTGGCTCGGCGCTGGCTGGAGGGCTGGTTGCCTGGCTGACAGTCCCGGGCACCCAGTTTGGTGGCCTGATCTGTGGCGCAATTCTGAGCGTATTTTCCCAGAGTGGCGACCTTCTGGAAAGCGCAGCCAAACGCCGTCTTGGCGTCAAGGATTCAGGACGCCTCATTCCCGGACATGGCGGCCTTCTGGACCGCTTCGACGGGCTCCTCGCCGCGGCTCCCGCTGCCGCCCTTCTGTCGCTCGTTGTGTCCGCGCAGCCTTTCTGGTCCATCATGCCTGCAGACCTGACTGACGGTTCTGCTCACTCATCCATTTTTCAGGGGAGTTCTTCTCATGACTGACGGTTCTGCGCGCCAAGCACGACGCCGCATCACGGTACTCGGCAGCACCGGCAGCATCGGGACATCCACGGTCGATCTGCTGGCCCGAATTCCGGATGAGATCGAGGTACGCGCTCTTGTGGGAGGCTGCAACGCGGCACTCCTGGCCGAACAGGCCCGGCGTCTGAACGCTGAAGTCGCCGTCATTCATGACGAAAGCCGTCACGAGGAGCTGAAATCCTGCCTCGCAGGCACAGGCATCCGTACCGCTGCTGGCCGTCAGGCCGTCATCGAAGCCGGCGCCATGGAAGCCGACTGGACCATGGCTGCGATCACGGGGGCCGCAGGTCTGGAACCAACCCTCGCTGCTGCCCGCAATGGCCACGCCGTGGCTCTCGCCAACAAGGAAGCACTCGTCTGCGCGGGCGATGTCATGCTGCGCGCGGTCGCCGAAGCCGGGGCCACCCTGCTGCCCGTTGATTCGGAACACAACGCCATCGCCCAGTCCCTTGGTGTCTGCGACATGGATAGCGTCGAGAAAATCATTCTGACGGCGTCTGGCGGGCCTTTTCGTAAATCATCCCTTGAAGAAATGCGTGCAGCCACTCCTGAAAAGGCCCTGAAGCACCCGACCTGGACGATGGGTGCCAAGATCACAATCGATTCTGCCTCCATGGCAAACAAAGGGCTGGAAGTTATTGAAGCCGCTCGCCTGTTTGGTCTGACTGAAGACCGGATTGACGTTCTGGTACATCCGCAGTCCGTCGTGCACGGGCTGGTGCAGTTCCGCGATGGCAGCCTCGTCTCCCAGATGGGTTCGGCCGACATGCGTATTCCCATTGCTCACACGCTCGCCTGGCCAAAGCGCATGGTCACACCTTGTGAGCGCCTCGATCTTGCAGCCTATGGTCGTCTGGAGTTTGAAGCCCCTGACGAGGTGCGGTTTGCTCCCCTTCGTCTTGCCCGACAGGTTCTGCGGGCAGGCGGCGCGGCACCAGCCGTTTTCTCCGCCGCAAACGAGGTGGCTGTAGAGGCCTTCCTCAATCGTCGCATTGGCTTCCTCGGTATTGGCGAGACAATTGATGCGGCGCTACAGGCCATGGACGAAAACCCGGAACTCAAGACCCTTGATGACGTGCTGCTCTGGGACGCCCGGGGCCGCGCTCTCGCAGAAGCCCATATCCTTCGGGAAAGTGGGCGTCTGCGAAACGACGTGAGTGAGACCGCCCTGAATGCATGATCTTTTACGGACCGTTCTGGCGTATGTCCTGATTTTGGGCATTCTCGTCTTCATCCATGAGCTCGGACACTATCTTGCCGCGCGCTGGCGGGGTGTGAAAGTTGATACCTTTTCCATCGGCTTTGGCCCTGCGTTGCACCGTTGGCATGACAAATCCGGTACCGAATGGCGTATCAGCGCCATTCCTCTGGGAGGGTTCGTCAAGCCACATGGTTTTGAAGGGCCAGAAGACGCAACCGAGGAACAGAAAGCTGCGTGGATTCCAGGACGGACCTTTCATGATAAATCCGTAGGGTCACGGGCCATCGTCATTCTTATGGGCCCAGTCTTCAACTTCATTTTCGCCATCCTGGCTTTCACGGTCCTTTTCGCTGTAGTCGGAAAGCCTGAAATTCACGGGGATATCTCGCAGGTCACCGCCGGAAGCCCCGCAGAGCGTGCAGGAGTGAAGCCGGGCGATGTCATTACCCGGATCGGAAACACGCATATTCTGGGTGCCGAAGATGTCATGGCGACCGTCGCAGCCCATCCTGGGCAGCAAACAGTCCTTGGCATCCATCGCGGCACTGAAGAGCTAAGCCTTCCAGTCACGCTTGATACTTTGAAGAATGATGGTCACGAGATGGGGAGCCTTGGCGTAGCATTCGCCATCTCACGTGGTCGTCCCGTTTCCCTGCCTTCAGCTTTCATCATGGGCATGCAGGAAACATGGGACAAATCGGTCATGACGCTTCAGGGCGTGTGGCAGATCCTTAGTGGCCAGCGAAGCGCGAAGGAGCTGGGCGGTACGATTCGCATCGCGCAACTGTCCGGGCAGGTCGCCAGCTATGGATTGGCCAGCATTATTTCCTTCATGGCACTGCTTTCGATCAATCTCGGGCTGATCAATCTCTTTCCCATTCCCGTGCTCGATGGGGGGCGTCTTGTGTTTTATGTCTGTGAAGCCATCCGTGGACGCCCTGTCTCACGCAGGGTTCAGGAAGTGAGCATGCAGGTCGGAATGGCTCTGATTGGCGCTCTTTTTCTCTTTTCAACGGTCAACGATCTGACCAATATCGGACTGTTCCACTGGCTCTTTCACGCAGTAAGCTAAATATTCTGAAAAGACTTGTGATACAGTTGAACACGTCAGGGCATCTTGCGCGGGGTAGGGGTTATCGGATACCTCCGCCAATGGCGTAACGTGTCAGTCGCCTGCAAAAAATATGTTACAAGGAAAGCCGGTTTGTCAGGATCACGGTCAAGAGGTTCCCGGTCTTCGAACAAGCGTCTGGTGCTTCTCGCATCAGCCTGCCTGCTGCCGGTCGTCCTCGGAACGGCCCAGGCGCGTTCCGTTCGTCATCAGGCCCCGGCATCAGCCCCCGGTGGAAACATCATTCAGGCCATCTCGGTTAAGGGGAATACCCGTATCGAGACGAGTACGGTGCTGTCCTACATGGTCGCCCAGCCAGGTGACACATTCAATCAGGACGACCTCGACCGCTCGCTGAAGACGCTTTACGCCACCGGCCTGTTCAAGGACGTGACGCTGCATCGCGACGGCAACACGCTTCTTGTGGATCTTGTCGAAAATCCGATCGTCAACCGTATTGTATTTGAGGGTAATCATGCGCTGAAGGAAGAGGATCTCCGCAAGGAGATCAGCCTTCGTCCTCGCGCCGTATTCTCAGCCCAGACGACCGCGGCAGACCGCCAGAAGATCCTGAACCAGTACGCCGGCAAGGCTCGCTTTGGCGCGACCGTCACGCCGCAGATCGTCAAGCTGTCACATAACCGCGTTGATGTGGTGTTCAACATCAATGAGGCCCAGCAGACACTCATCAAGAAAATTGTGTTTGTCGGAAATCACGCATTCAGTGAAGCGAGACTTTCACAGGTTATTTCTTCCAAAGAGACGATCTGGTACCGCTTCTTCTCATCCTCGGATGAATATAATCCTGAACGCGTGAAGTATGACGCCGAGCTGCTGCGCCGCTTCTATCTGCATAACGGTTACGTCGATTTCCATATGGTCGACGCAACTGGCGAGCTGGCTCCGGATCACAAATCTTTCTACATCACCTTCACCATTCACGAGGGTGACCGTTACCGTCTGGGCAAGATGGATGTCCGCTCAACTGTGCGGCATGTGACGTCCGATATGCTGCGTCCGCATGTCGAACTGTTCCCGCATCAGGTCTATGACGGTACGGCGATCCAGACCAACACCAAGAACATGCAGGAATGGCTGCAGGCTACCGGCCATCCGTTCGCCATGGTGCGTTCAGAAATCGCCCGGAATCCGGAAAAGCATATCGTTGACCTGCTGTTCGACGTCACTGAAGGTCCGCATGTGTACGTCGAGCGCATCGACATCAACGGCAATACCATTACCCATGATGATGTGATCCGCCGGAACCTGCCGATGGCGGAAGGGGACCCGTACACCCCGTTTGACCGTAAATATTCCAAGCTTGGTCTTCAGGATCTCGGGTATTTCAGCTCCGTCTCCGTTGACCAGACACAGGGTTCCGCGCCGGACCGCGTAAACGTTTCTGCAAACGTGGTTGAGAAGCCAACCGGTGAATTCTCGCTGGGTGGCGGTTATTCGACAGACGTTGGTATTCTAGGCAATGCCTCGATCAAGCAGCACAACCTGCTCGGAACGGGCGTGGATGCGGGTATCTCCGGTACGGTCGCCTACTATGAAAAGCAGGCCGACATCTCGATCACGGATCCATACTTCCTGAACCGGAACCTCGTGGCCGGTGCCGATTTCTACTTCATCCAGAATAACTACCAGACGTATCAGAGCTATAAAGAATCCCAGTACGGTATGAGCCTGCGATTGGGTTACGCGTATAACCGCTACCTGTCGCAGTCCTGGAACTATACGCTCGTCGATCGTCAGGTTGGCAACTTCTATGACGCGGCTACCGTCGCGGCAGATCCGTCGCTGATCCAGTGGGTTCCTTCGATTTACGTTCAGCAGTCTGCCGGATGGTCGCTGCTGTCCCAGATCAGTACGTCCGTCACCTACGATCGTCGCGATCGTCGTATGAATCCACATAGTGGCTACATGTTCAAGGTCGGCGGTGATTTTGCCGGTCTCGGTGGAAACTCGAAATATGCCCGCGTAAAAGCCGATGGCGCTTATTACGTTCCGCTTGATGACCTGACCGGAAACCATGACTGGACCTTCCAGTTCAAGGGTGGCGTCGGTTACATGGGGGACTGGAGCTCTAACGGAAACCGCAACATCATCGATAACTTCTATCTTGGTGGTGAAAACCTGCGAGGATTCCTTCAGGGTGGCGTCGGGCCGCGTTCGGGACATCTCAAGATCAACGGTGTCTATATCCCGGCGCAGGGACAGGAAGATCTTCTCGGCGGTCGTTTCATGTATACGGCCTCCGCGCAGCTTAACTTCCCGATGCCTATGGGCGATGACCTAGGGATCTCGGGTCGCGGCTTTATCGATGCCGGTAGTCTTGCAGGTCTGCGCGTGAAGCATCTGTACACGAACCGCACGAATGACGGTGACAACTACACCCCGATCACGGGTGATAACCTGATTCCACGCGTCTCGGGCGGTCTTGGTGTCTCATGGAAGAGCCCGTTCGGGCTCGTCAATATCGATGGTGCCGTGCCGATCCGCAAAGAACATGGTGACCGTCTGTACCCGCTGCGTTTCGGTTTTGGACAGCAGTTCTAAGCTGTCTGAATCCTTGCCATCCCGTTCTTCAACCCCTTGCCAAGAGGTGGTCATGACCCTCAATTCCCTGATGCGCACGGTTTCGGCTGGCGCGCTTCTGGCAGCGACGATGCTTGTCTCCACTCCGGGGGCTCACGCCCAGGCGGCAAGCGGCAATGGCGGCTGGTTCGTTCCAAAGGCCGCTCACCCTGACGCCCCCCCACCGCGCACAGTTCAGCGTCGCGTACCGGAAGCTGCGCCGGACGAGGAGGAAGAAGCCGCTCCAAACGATCAGCAGCAGGCGCCTCCAGTCCTGCCGCTGCCTCCCATCCCGGCGCCCCCGAGTATTGCAAAAGCTGCTCCTCCTCCTGCCGCAGTCATTGGTGTGATCAATGTGCAGGCAGTCATGCAGATTTCCAGCGCCTGGCAGGAAATCCAGCAGGTTCTGGGTGCCCGTCGTGATCGTTTAGCTCAGGCTGTCCAGCGTGAAGAAGCTGCATGGCGTGGTGAGCAGCAGAAGTTGCAGGCGCAGGCTCGCAGCCTGACATCCGACCAGATCCAACTGCGTGAGCGTCATCTTCAGGAGCGTCGTGCCAAGGATCAGCACGATTTCGGTGGACAGGCTCGCGTGATTCAGGAGGCGGCTCAGGTCGCCATGCACCAGATCGAGCGGGAACTGGAAGAGCCCAACGGCATTATTGCCGCTGTTGCGGCTGCGCATAACATGAACCTGATCCTGCATGCCGAACAGGTCGTTCTGCACGTTGGTGGCCAGGACATTACCGAGGAAGTCGGTGCCCAGCTCAACAAGACGCTGCCACATGTCTTCATCCCCGATGATGGTGTGGATCCTGAACAGCTTGCACGTTCCGGCAAGATGCCCACCACGGCTGACGAGCAGCGTCAGGCCCAGGGGCCTGCGCCGCAGCAGGCCCCTGCCTCTGCACCGAGCGAGTCGGTGCTTCGTCAGCATCACTGAGACGACAGGCCGTGTCTGACATGACAACAAACGAGACCCGCCCAGGTGATGGCCGTTTCTTCCAGCGCTCCGGACCTTTTGGTCTGGAGCGGCTCGCAGAAGTTTCAGGCGGCGAAGTCGTCACGGCCGCCTCCGGTAAGGGGCTGTCCGAATTCCGTGGCGTTGCGCCCCTGCACGTTGCGGGCCCGGATGAAATCAGCTTTCTCGACAACCGTCGTTATCTGCCGCTTCTGGCGGAAACGAAAGCAGGCGCCGTTATTCTGTCGCCAGCATTTTCTGACAAGCTTCCGCCCGATACGGCCGGTCTGGTCTGCAAGGCGCCGTATCTTGCCTGGGCCCGCGTTGCAACGCTGTTTCACCCAGACCCGGCTTCCACGGGGATCCATCATCCAACCGCGTGGATCGCTGATGACGCCGAGATTGGCGAAAATGTCGAAATTGGCCCTTTCGCTGTAATCAGTAGCGGCGTGCGTATCGGTCGGGATACCATTATCGGCAGCCACGCAAGTGTCGGCCAGAGCGTTGAGATCGGGTCACGGTGCCGCATCGGCGCTCAGGCTACTCTGTCGCACGCCCGCATTGGTGACCGCGTAACGCTTTATCCAGGGGTTCGCATCGGGCAGGACGGGTTCGGTTTTGCCGTTGGACCAGAAGGGTTTGAAACGGTTCCACAGCTTGGACTGGTTGTACTGGAAGACGGGGTCGAAGTTGGCGCCAATTCCACCATCGACCGTGGCTCCATGCGTGACACGTTGATTGGTGCGGGCACTCGCATCGATAACCTTGTGCAAATTGGCCATAACGCCCGTCTGGGACGCTGCTGTATTGTCGTATCACAGGCCGGGATTTCAGGTTCAACAGAACTGGGCGATTTCGTGACAATCGCAGCGCAGGCTGGCTTGATTGGGCATATCAAGATTGGCACGAAAGCCCGGATTGGTGCTCAGTGCGGCGTGATGTCGGATGTAGATGCCGGTGCGGACGTGATTGGCAGTCCTGCCATGCCATTTCGTGAGTTTTTTCGGAATGTTGCCACTCTGCGAAAGCTTTCCCGCAAAAGCGGCGACTAGCTCTCCTGCCGCGCGGATGGTAACTCCCCCTCAGGTTTGCTAAGGGAAGCCATACGCGCTGCCGCAGAGCAGCTTATGACAGACAATACCGCTTGAAGGGCATGGTGAAACGATGGACCGAGTGGACGCTCCAGTTGAACAGATGACACCCGCGACAGATACCGCAGAAAGCCATCAGCTTCCCGAGAGCATCGACATCCTGCAGATCATGCAGTCGATCCCGCATCGTTATCCGTTTTTGCTGATCGATAAAATGGTCGAAATCCATGCTGGACAGTCGGCTATTGGCATCAAGAATGTCACGGTCAACGAGCCGTTTTTCCAGGGACATTTCCCGTCCCACCCTGTCATGCCCGGCGTGCTGATCGTGGAAGCCATGGCCCAGACTGCGGCAACACTGGTTGTCATGACCCTCGGCAAGGCATTCGAAGGCAAGCTGGTTTATTTCATGACAATCGAAAACGCGAAATTCCGCCGCCCGGTCGGTCCGGGAGATCAGCTTCGCATCCATGTCGACAAAGAGCGTTCCCGCGCCAATGTCTGGAAATTCAAAGGCGTAGCGCGCGTTGATGGCGTTTCTGTTGCCGAAGCGACCTTCAGTGCGATGATCATGGGTTGACCCTTATGCAGATGGCAGGCAAGCGCCCTGAAACCGCTGAAATCCATGCGACTGCCCTTGTCGATCCGCGCGCGCGGATCGGCGAGAACGTGCGTATCGGACCCTGGTGCCTCGTTGGCCCCAACGTCACCATCGGGGACGGAGTTTGCCTGCATGCTTCTGTGCTTGTGGATGGATATACGACCTTGCGCGAGGGGATTGAGGTCTATCCATTCGTAACGATCGGGCTGGCTCCGCAGGATCTCAAATATGCTGGTGAACCCACGCTGTGCGAGGTCGGCGCCAACACTGTCATCCGTGAGAACGTTACGATTCATCGTGGTACGGCGCAGGGACATGCCCTGACGCGTATCGGCGCAAACTGTCTGATCATGGCCAATTCTCATATTGCCCATGACTGTGTGCTCGGCGACCGTGTAATTGTCGTGAACAACGTCGTCATGGGTGGCCATGTTGAAATTGACGATGATGCCAAGATCATGGGGTCCGCCGCGTTGCACCAGTTCGTCCGGATTGGACGCGGTGCTGTCGTTGGCGGTGTCTGCGGCGTGGAAATGGACGTCATTCCCTACGGAAGTGTCCTGGGAAACCGTGCCCGTCTGGTTGGCCTGAACTGGATCGGCCTGAAGCGCTCCGGCGTTGGGCCCGAGGAAATGCAGGCCATGCGACGCGCTTTTCGTACACTGTACCCGCGTCATGGCGCTACGGAAGCCGTTCTGGAAACCCGTATTTCTGAAGTCAGGCAGGAATACGGTCATCTCCCACGTATTGCCGAGATGCTGGACTTCATGGAGGCTCCAAGTCGTCGAGGCCTGACACGTGTTGCGCGTCAGGAAGGACAGTCCGAAACCGAAGGCGCCTGACCGTGGCAGATCGTGGCTGCATCGGCATTCTGGCGGGCTCGGGGCCACTCCCCGCGCAAGTCGCTGCCGCAGCCATCGCAAAGGGTCGCAAGGTTTTCGTTATTGGTTTCCGCGATTTTGCTGACCGCGCACTTCTGGAGCCTTATCCGCACGAAATTATCCGCCTTGCCGCAGCGGGTGACATTCTCGGTTCTCTCAAACGTCACAATTGTCGTGAACTGGTTCTGATCGGACCAGTACGCCGCCCCGCCTGGCGCGATCTGCGTCCCGATGCGGAAGGCGCGCGCATTCTAGCACGCCTGGGCCGCGCCATCTTCTCGGGAGATGACGGCCTTCTCGGTGCCGTCGTCCGTGTTCTTGGCGAAGAAGGCTTTCACGTCCGCGGCGCCCACGAGTTCCTCGAACATGCCACCGGCCGGTCTGGTACTCTTGGCCGTGTGCTTCCCGATGCGCAGGCCAAGCAGGATATCGCCCGCGGCGTTGATGTTCTGAAGGTGATGGCAGCCCTCGACATCGGGCAGGGATGTGTTGTCCAGAACGGACTCGTGCTGGCAGTGGAGGCTCTGGAGGGGACGGATGCCATGCTGGGACGGTGTGGGCGGTTGATGCAGGCGGGAAGTGGTGGGGTTCTGGTAAAAATGCCCAAGACGGGGCAGGACCTTCGGGCGGACATGCCGACGATCGGGCCGGAGACGCTGGAGAACGCGGCCCGGAACGGATTGCGGGGCGTTGCGTTCCAGCCCGGAGTGACGCTCATGACGGACCCTGCGGGCTGTGTGAAGCTGGCGGATCGTTATGGGCTGTTCCTGTATGGGCTTACGCCGGAAGATCTGAAGGATAACGAATGAGCACGTTTCTGCACACGATGGTGAGAATCCGGGATATCGACCGGAGTCTGGCATTTTACAAGCTTCTCGGGATGAAGGAGCTGCGTCGCAAGGAAGTTCGGGAAGGGCGCTACACGCTCGTCTTCATCGGATTCGCCGATAACGAGCATGGGCAGGCCGAGATCGAGCTGACCTATAACTGGGATCAGGACTCCGATTACGAGGTTGGAACCGGGTTCGGGCATTTTGCGATTGGTGTGCCCGATGTCGGTGCGCTTGTTGAGACGGTCCGTACCGGGGGCGGGAAGGTGACGCGTGAGGCCGGCCCGCTGAAGTTCGGGACGATCATCATTGCGTTCGTCGAGGACCCGGACGGTTACAAGATCGAGCTTATCGAGAAGAAGTAGAATTTTTCAGCAGTTTCAGGGCATTTTCCAGCGCATCGATAATGGTCTGGGCGTTGCGCTGGACCGCCTTGTCCTTGTGTGAGCCGAGAATATCGGCGCAGAGCAGGGCGGGGGCGAGCGCGTTGCGCAGGTCATGGCGGAAGGTTCCGCAATCCTGAGGGCGTTCGGGAGCAGGAACTGCTGCTGCTGAAGGGGATCTGTTGCTGGACTCGGTCATAAGCTGAAGTTCCTGTAGGTCTAGCATTGACATGAAGGGCCTGCGTGCTTACAAGCCCGGGTCTCAATCACCGGGCGTTTCGTGCGCCCGATCGACGCGGATGTCCACAATTGAGGCGTCCGCCTGGTTTTTTAAGGATCAACGTCATGAAGCGCACGTATCAACCCTCTAAGCTGGTTCGCAAGCGTCGTCACGGTTTCCGTACGCGTAGCGAAACCGTCGGCGGCCGCCGCGTGCTGGCCAACCGTCGCACCAAGGGTCGCAAGAAGCTCTCCGCCTGAGTTTGACCCGATCGGCACGACTCACACACCGGGCCGTTTGAAAAAACGGCCGCAGTTTCTGCGTGTGGCCGGGAAGGGACGCAAGGTCGCCACTCCCGGTATGGTTGTGCAGATCCTGCCGGATGACAAAGCGACCGAAACCCGTGTTGGTTTCACGGTCACGAAAAAAGTCGGTAATTCTGTCATCCGTAACCGCACCCGCCGTCGCCTCCGCGAGGCCCTTCGCCTTGTTGCGCGGGAAGACGGTCTGCCTTCCGGAGATTTCGTCCTGATCGGACGGGACAGGACCCGGGGGCGGGATTTTTCTCTTCTCAAGGACGATCTGCGTCAGGCCCTTCGCAAGGGACTGGATGTCAATTTCCGGGAAAATCCCACTGTACATTCCGGCAAAGGCCGGGGCCGGGCGAAATGATTGCGTCCGTGATCAGGAAAGCCGTTACGGCCCTGATGCTGTCGCTGATTGATGCCTACAAGCTGTTCATAAGCCCCTTCATTGGTACCAACTGCCGGTTCGATCCGACATGCAGTTCCTATGCGCTGACGGTGATCCGTGAGCATGGGCCGGTGCGCGGGGGATGGCTTGCGATACGCCGGATCGGGCGTTGTCACCCCTGGTCTGACGGGGGCAGGGACCTGCCTCCGAAGCCACACCGGCATTAAAAACGCCCTTCAGCTATTGTTTTGAATGCGGTTTTCGGCCACTTGAGGCGCAAGCCCTATTCAGTGAGACGAAAGACCGGCATCCGCCCGATGGACATCAAGCGCATTATTGCGGCCACACTTCTCTCGGCCCTTATCCTGATCGGTTTCGATTATTTCATGCCGAAGCCCCATCAGGACGATCCCCACCCCGTCACCCATGCGCCTGCAGCGCAGGTTCAGAGCAGCACGCCTGCTGTGTCTGCCTCTGACGCCGCGCCTGATGCGGCTTCGCAGGCGCAGGTTTCTGCGCGGCGTATTCCGGTGACAGGGCCGGATGTGCAGGGTTCCCTCAATCTGAAGGGCGCTGTGCTGGATGATCTGATCCTTACGAAATATCGCGAGACCCTTGCCAAGGACAGCCCGCTGGTGCGGCTGCTGGACAACGCGGGGAGCGCGCATCCCAATTTTGTCGTGATCGGCTGGACGAATGCTCCAGGCTCCAACGCCCGCGTGCCGGACCTGAACACGGTCTGGGAAAGCGCGGACGAGACGCTGACGCCGGATCATCCGGTGACGCTGCACTGGGATAACGGGCAGGGGCTGGTGTTCTCCATCCAGATCGGTCTGGACGCGCACTACATGTTCGCCGTGAGCCAGACGGTTGAGAACCATTCCGGGCAGCCGGTGGCGCTTGTGCCGTTCGAGCGTGTACAGCGTGATTACGATGCGCCGGAAGGGGCTTTCACCGCGCATGAAGGTCCGATCGCCGTCGTTGGTGGCCGGATGCAGGACGAGAGCTACAAGAATCTGCGCAAGGGGGCTGACCATCCGGATCATGTGTCCTGGTCGTCCACGGGCACGACTGGCTGGGATGGCATCAGCGACAAGTTCTGGCTGACGGCCGTGGCACCGGCTGACGGTACGCCTGTTGCGGCGAGCTTCGCTTACGTTCCGGGCACACCGGGGTCGTATCAGGTGGGTATGGCCACCCAGAGCGCACAGCAGATCATGCCGAATGGTTCCGTCACCGAGAAGAGCCATGTTTTTGCTGGGGCGAAGGTTGTCAGCCTGTTGCAAGGCTACAGCAAGCAGCTCGGGATTCCGGATCTGGACAAGGCGATCGACTTCGGCTGGTTCAGTTTCCTGACCCGTCCGCTGCTGACGCTGCTCCACTGGCTGTATCTGCATCTGGGCAATTTCGGCCTCGCGCTGATGGCGCTGACGCTGATCGTCAAGATCGTTCTCTTCCCGCTGGCTTCCAAGGCTGCCCAGTCTTCGGCGCGGATGCGTCTGCTGGCGCCGAAGGTCAAGGAGATCCGGGAGAAGAACAAGGACGATCCGATGGCCATGAACCAGAAGGTCATGGCGCTGTATCGTGAAGAAAAGGTGAGCCCGGCGAGCGGCTGTCTGCCGATGCTGATTCAGGCGCCCATCTTCTTCTGTCTGTACAAGATTCTGAACATCAGCATCGATGCGCGTCATGCGCCGTTCTTTGGCTGGATCCGCGATCTGTCGATGCCGGACCCGACGAACGTGTTCAATCTGTTCGGGTTGCTGCCGTTTGATCCGACGCACTACTCGTCGTTCCTGCATGTCAGCATCTGGGGCACGGCGCTGGGTCTGACGTTCTGGCTGCTGCAGCGTCAGACGAGTTCGACGGCAAGCCTTGATCCGGCACAGGCGCGGGTGATGCAGTTCATGCCGCTGGCCTATGTGTTCTTCATGTCCGGCTTCCCGGCCAGTCTTCTGGTTTACTACACGTGGAATAACCTTCTGACGGTTGCGCAGCAGCTCTTCATCCAGCGTCGGACCGGGCTGCCCGTTCCGGTGTCCCGGACCTGAGGCGGGATCAGGGCATGAAGCAGGACATGATCAAGGAAATCCCTGGGCCTCCGACCGAGGCCCAGATCGAGGACGGCAGGCTTCTGTTCGCGGGGGAATGCGAGTTCTTCTTCGGGTCGCAGAAGATCGACCAGCTTCCTCCCGTTGGCCGGCCTGAAGTGGCTTTTGCCGGACGGTCCAATGTTGGCAAGTCGAGCCTCATCAATGCTCTGACGGGGCGTCGGGCGCTGGCACGGGCGTCGTCCGAGCCGGGTCGGACCAAGCAGCTCAATTTCTTCAATCTGGCGGATCGGCTGTCTCTCGTGGATATGCCGGGTTACGGATTTGCGAAGGCGGCGAAGTCGGTCAAGGAAGACTGGCAGGACATGATGTTCGCCTATCTTCGCGGGCGCACCACGCTGGAGCGGGTTATCCTGCTTCTGGATGCGCGGATCGAGCTCAAGGCGTCTGACAAGGATGTCATGGAGCTGCTGGATCGGGCGGCCGTGGTGTTCCAGATCGTGCTGACCAAGTGCGATCAGGTGAAGCCCAAAGCGCTTGCTGCGAAGACTGCGGAAGTCGAGGCGCTGGCGCTCAAGCATGCTGCCGCGTATCCTCGCATTATTTCCACCAGCAGCGAGACCGGGTTCGGGATCGAGGATCTGCGGGCGGAAATTGCCCGTTTTGCCCTGCCACTCCAGACGTCAGGGGAAGGACAGTCCGGATCATGACCAGTAAGACCCCCATCGAAAATCGCAGCAAGACTCACAGCGAAAAGCGGCCCGACGTGGCGCCTGTCGTGAATGCGGAAGAGGCCCAGCAGCAGGCCGCCATTCTTTCAAGTGCGCTGCCGTTCCTGCGGCGCTATGCAGGGGATACGATTGTCGTCAAATATGGCGGTCATGCCATGGGTGAGGGCAAGCTGGCGCATGCGTTTGGCTATGATATTTCCCTGCTCAAACTGGTCGGGATCAATCCGATCGTTGTGCATGGCGGTGGTCCGCAGATCAGTGCGATGCTGGACCGGCTGAAGATCCGTTCGGAGTTCATCGACGGGCTGCGGGTGACCGACAAGTCGATGGTCGACGTAATCGAGATGGTTCTGTCGGGCAGCGTCAACAAGCAGGTGGCCGATCTGATCAACCGGGCTGGCGCGCTGGCTGTTGGTATTTCCGGCAAGGATGGTGGGCTGATTCAGGCGCGCCGTCTGACGCGCACGAAGCGCGACCCGGGCAGCGAAATCGAAAAGGTTATTGACCTGGGATTTGTCGGGCAGCCGGAGAAGATTGATCCGCGGGTTCTGTATGCCCTGCTAGGTTCTGGTCTGATCCCAGTAATCGCGCCGGTGGGTGTTGGCGAGGACGGCGAGACCTACAACATCAATGCCGATACAGCGGCCGGTGCAATTGCCGGTGCGGTGCATGCGTCGCGTCTGCTGATGCTGACGGATGTTCCGGGTGTGCTGGATGAGAACGGCAAGCTCATTGAGGAACTGAGTGCGGAAGAGGCCCTGCGCCGGATTGCGGACGGGTCGATTTCGGGGGGCATGATCCCCAAGGTCGAAACCTGTCTCGAGGCAGTGCGCAAGGGTGCGAAGGCCGCCGTGATTCTGGATGGACGGGTGCCGCATAGCTGCCTGCTGGAGCTGTTCACGCGGGCAGGGCCGGGAACGCTGATCAAGGCGTAAATGGTAGATACAGGAACTGGACTGAGGATTATGGCGCTTCGTGTGAGAAGCGCCATTTTCTGTTTTCGGCCACTCCCTCCTGCAAAGCCTGCATGCCGCGTTCCAGCAGGGTCTCGGGTGTTTCCTGTGCGTTGGCTTCGCGGGAGACCAGTCCGAGTTGCAGTGGCAGGTGCACCGGCGGGTCGATCAGAATCGGAATACCGTGGGCCGTCATACGTTCGGCCCGTTCTGCTGCGGCGAAGCGATCGCCACCGTCCATCCAGAGCCCGAAAACATTGTTGCTGATACGGCCAATGGCATCTGTCGGGCGGACAGCTTTGCGCAGGAGCGCCACGCACTGCCGCAACGCATCCTCGCCGCCTTCGAAGCCGTGGGTCTTTGACAGTTCTGTCAGGCCGGGGACGCGGGCAACGATCAGGGTCGCGGGCATGGTCTCCTGATCGAGCCGGCGGGCGCGGCGTTCGATTTCCGCTTTCAGGCCGTTCCAGTTCAGCAGGTTCGACGAAATGTCGTAGTCGGAATCGATCAGGATCCGGCGGTGGATGCTGTCCAGTTCCCAGAACCCTGTCAGCAGGGAACAGACAGTCTGG
Source organism: Gluconobacter sp. Dm-62 (assembly GCF_018256155.1). Lineage (GTDB taxonomy): Bacteria > Pseudomonadota > Alphaproteobacteria > Acetobacterales > Acetobacteraceae > Gluconobacter. The sequence continues at coordinate 52,300 of NZ_JAERLY010000004.1, read as the reverse complement.
CACAGCTGCTGGTCCACGATGGACCAGGGTTCGGCGCGCCAGACGACGAGGTAGAGCTGCTTGAGGCTGCGGATGTTCTCACGACAGATCAGGGCGTGCCGTGTTCCCGCCCGGAAAACACTGGTGCCGGTTTGCGACGTGCTGGTGGACAGGACATTCTGGATGTCGCTGGGGAGAGGGGAGGAGCTGTAGAGCAGGCTTTTCGGGTTGGCCGTATCCTGCAGGGCACCTTCGGCCGCGAGGGGAGCGAGCAGCGCTTCCATTGCGGCGGCGGAGGCAAGTCTCGGCACGATGGCCTTGCGGAGTGCGGTTGTGACGGCCGCGAGGATGGCGACCCCGTTATTTTCAGGAAGAGGTGTGGCCTCGACTTTGGCGGGTGCCGGCGGGTGGACGGGTGTGTCAACGCGGGAGGAGATAGCCTTGAGGGTGCCACGTGTTCCGGTGATCTGGCCTGCACTGTCGTGAAACGGGCAGGATGAAAGGATCACGGTCAGGGGCGTACCCTGCGGGCTTGTGATCTGGAGGGGCGAGCCTGTGTGAGGCTGGAGGATGTCGACTGAGCCACATAATGTACTGAACGGGCGTCCGATCAGTGCGGTGGTGGGTTGGCCGAGCCATGTTTCGGGAGAAATCACGATGATCCGGCCCCGGTTGTCCGTTTCGAAAACCAGATCCACGGCCTGATAGAGTAGTGATCGCCAGCGTTCGCGGCTTTCGAGTGTCGACGCCAGCATGTTTCGCAAGTCATGCTGAGACGTGACAGGGCTGTCGGGGGACGAGCCATTCATGATCTGGGAGAACAGGGAACGCATATCAGGCAAGGGTGACGAATCCCGCAGAAAGAGCTTCCAGCTGGGCCAGCCCTTTGAAGCCCTTTGGTTTTCATAAGCGCCGGCGGTTAAGAAGTCATTACCAATACCGCGATCTCTGCAGGATGATGTCCGGGGTAAAGATCCGTTGACATGAAACGCCCGGAACCGCATGGTCCGGCGGATTTCTGCTTCTTCTTACCGGACCGACATGATGCCGAATGCACCCCTCCGTACTGCCATCGAAGCTCTCTGGGAGCGCCGTACGACTCTCAGCGCCCGTACGGAAGGCGAAGACCGCGACATCGTGGAAAAAGCCCTGTCCGCGCTTGATGCCGGAACTTTGCGCGTTGCCGAGCCTTCCGCAGAAGGCTGGATCGTTCATGAGTGGCTGAAGAAGGCCGTCCTGCTCTCGTTCCGTCTGAATGACAGCCGGGTCATGGAGCGTGGTTGCGGTGGCGAGCCTGCTTTTGACAAGGTTCCGCTGAAGTTTGACGGCTGGGACCAGTTCCGTTTTGCCGAGGCCGGGTTCCGCGCGGTTCCGGGTGCAATCGTGCGTCGTTCCGCGTTTATTGCGCCGAATGTGGTGCTGATGCCGAGCTTTGTGAATGTGGGCGCGCGCGTCGATAGCGGCACGATGATCGACACTTGGGCAACGGTTGGTTCCTGTGCGCAGATTGGCAAGAACTGCCATATCAGCGGCGGTGCAGGCATTGGTGGCGTTCTGGAGCCCTTGCAGGCTGCTCCGGTCATCATTGAGGACGACTGCTTCATCGGTGCGCGCTCGGAAGTGGCCGAGGGCGTGGTTGTCGAAAAGGGCTCCGTCCTGTCGATGGGTGTGTTCCTTGGTGCGTCCACCAAGATCGTGGACCGTGCGACGGGTGAGATCTTTATGGGACGGGTTCCGGCCTATTCTGTCGTGATCCCCGGCACGCTGCCTCCGAAGGAGCCGGGCATGCCGTCGCTGGCCTGTGCGGTGATCGTCAAGCGTGTGGATGAGCGGACACGTTCGAAGACGTCCATCAACGATCTTCTGCGCGACTGAGTATCGTGACCGGATCACGCCTGCCGACAGATCCTGTGGCGCTGGCGCGGGATCTTCTGCGATGTCCGTCTGTAACCCCCGCGGATGGGGGGGCTCAGGCTCTTCTCGCTGCGGCGCTGGAAGGGATGGGGTTCGAGACGGTCCATCTTCCGTTTGGTCCTGCTGAGGCGCCGACGCCTAATCTGTATGCCCGGCTGGGGACGGGGCATCCTGTGCTCTGTTTTGCAGGGCATACGGATGTTGTCCCGCCGGGTGAGGGCTGGGCGCATGATCCGTTTGCGGCCGTGGTTCAGGACGGTCGGCTTTATGGGCGCGGGATCGCGGACATGAAGGGCGGGGTGGCCTGTTTCGTAGCGGCCGTGGCGCGGCGGCTGGAACAGGGGCCGCTGAAGGGTTCTATCTCGCTGCTGATTACGGGAGATGAGGAAGGCCCGGCACATTTCGGCACCAAGCCGGTCATGGAATGGCTGGCGGAGCGCGGTGAGCTTCCGGATTTCTGTATTCTGGGCGAGCCTACCAATCCCGAAGCTCTGGGTGATGTCATCAAGATCGGGCGTCGGGGCAGCATGAATGCTGTTGTAACCGTGCAGGGGACGCAGGGGCATGTGGCGTATCCGCATCTGGCGGATAATCCGGTGCATCGTCTGCTGGCGGCGTTTTCCGAACTGACGGCGCGGGAGCTGGATGCGGGGAGCGAGTGGTTTGATCCGTCGTCCCTTCAGGTCACGAGCATCGATGTTGGCAATGCTGCGACCAATGTTATTCCCGCGCAGGCTGTCGGGCGGCTGAATATCCGGTTCAATGATCTGCATACCGGGGCCGCGCTGAGGGCGTGGATCGAGGACGTGGTGCGACGTCATGCGCCGCAGGCGGATGTGCATGTGTCGATCAGTGGTGAGTCGTTTCTGACGCAGCCGGGCGATGCGGTGACGTGTCTTTCTGAGGCTGTCCGGACCGTGACGGGGCGTGTGCCCCGACTGGATACGGGCGGTGGGACGTCGGATGCGCGGTTCATTTCGCGGTATTGCGAGGTCGCGGAGTTCGGGCTTGTCGGAGCGACCATGCACAAGCGGGACGAGAACGTTGAGCTTGGAACACTGGAGGATCTGACGCGGATCTATCTGGCGTTCATGGAAGGATACGGACTGTGAATTCCGGACGGCCGGGTCAGTTTCTACCTTCTGGCACCATGGCCATCCCTCTGGGCGTGTGGCTTCTGGGGCGGGGACGGTCCGAAGGAATCAACTGTTTCGCACCTGGAGCGGGAGCGTTGTTTGCAGCGCTTGCGCCTACCATTGCGCTGGCGCTGATCGGCGTGTGGATGGCGTTTATGCTGCCGCCGGCGGAGCTGTTCATGGGGCTGGTGCGGGCTGTGGTGCCGCTGGTCTGCACGCTGTTGCAGCTTGTGGTGTCGGAGTTTTATGCGGGGTTTCTGAGCCGTAAGGGCTTGTGGACGCGCTATGCTACGGCGTCTTTGTGGTGTGGGTGGCTGCCGCTGGCCATGCTCATCATGGCGCAGGGTGTGTTGCATCTGGTGTTGCCGGGGGCGGCCGCATCCGGTCAGGCGCTGGCGGGGCTCGCCTTTGGAGCGCAGCTCTACACGCTGTGGCTGACCTGGTATGTGACGAAGGTCGGGCTTGTGACCACAAGGTGGCAGGCGTTTTTGATGACCGTGTTGCAGACGCTGCCGGTGGTGGGGCTGCTCTGGGTGTTGTGGCTTCTGCCACCGCATTACAATGCGTTTGTGGACCTGCTCGGGCTGTCGTCCTAGGTCCGGGTGAAGGGATTGTCGGGGTAGCCGACATCCATCAGGCAGAGCCCTTCTGGCGGGGCTGTCTGTCCGGCTGCACAGCGGTCTTTGGCGTCCAGAATATCGATCATTTTATCGACAGGCCACTGATGTGAGCCGATCATCATCAGGGTGCCGGCCATGTTGCGGACCTGATGATGCAGGAAGGAGCGCGCCTTCGTGTCGATCATGACCAGATCGCCATCGCGGTGGATGTTCAGGATGTCCAGCGTGCGGATGGGGCTTCTGGCCTGACAGGCCACGGCGCGGAATGACGTGAAGTCATGCGGGCCGAGCAGGTGGTTTGCGGCCTGCTGCATCAGCGTGACGTCCAGCGGGCGTTTGATGTGCCAGACGCGGTTTTCCATCAGGCCAGGGCGGGCGACGCGATTGAGGATGGTGTAGCGGTAGCTGCGCCATGTGGCGGAGAAACGCGCGTTCCACTCCGGGCCGACCTTTGCGGCTTCGAGCACGACCACGCGGTGTGGCTTGAGGTGGTAGCCCATGCCTTCGCGGATCTGTCGGGCATCGATCGGGGCGTCATCCGGGAAATCGAGATGGATGACCATGCCCGCAGCGTGAACGCCGGCATCGGTCCGTCCGGCCGTGATGCTCGGGACGGCACGGTTGCGTACGAGTTTTGTGGCAGCGGCCTCGATCAGGCTCTGAATGGACGTGCCTTCATGCTGTTTCTGCCAGCCGACATAGCCGGTGCCGTCATATTCGATGCGCAGCGCCCAGCGGTTGAGACCGGTGGGTGTTGCGGTCTGCGTGTCAGACAAGGCGCGTCCCTTTCGGGAGGGGCTGGCCGCGCAGGAAATCGGCAGCGGACATCATGCTGCGTCCGGGTTTTTGCAGGCGGTCGAGACGCAGGGCGCCGGTGCCACAGGCGATGGTCAGGGCATCGTCGAGCGTTGTGCCGGGGTCTGCGCTGTGGCTTTCCGTGGGCAGCGGAGTGGCGCTGCCGATTTTCAGGACTACGTCGTCGAGCGTTGTGAACGCGCCGGGCCAGGGAGTGAGGCCGCGGATCTGGCGGTCGATCTCGGCGGCGGTGCGCGTCCAGTCGATGCGGCCATGATCGCGGGTCAGGCGTTCGGCGCAAGTGACGCCGTCTTCGGGCTGCGGCACAGGTTTCGGCTGTTCGGCGAGCGCACGGACAACCAACCGGCCACCGATTTCGGACAGGCGATCGTGCAGCGTGCTCGCGGTATCAGTCGCGCTGATCGGTGTGGCTTCTTCCAGCAGGACCGCGCCGGTGTCGAGGCCTTCATCCATCTGCATAATGGAGACGCCGCTCTGGGCATCTCCTGCGAGGATGGCAGACTGGATGGGCGATGCCCCACGCCAGCGGGGCAGGAGGCTCGCATGGATGTTCAGGCAGCCCAGACGCGGGGCGTCCAGCATCGCTTTTGGCAGAATGAGACCATAGGCGGCGACCACGGCGGCATCGGCGTTCAGCGCGGCGAAGGCGTCGTGTTCGGCCGTATCGCGGCGGACGCGTGCAGGGGTGCGGACCTCGATGCCTGCGGCTTCGGCGGCTTCATGGACCGGCGAGCGGCGGAGCGCCTTGCCGCGTCCTGCCGGGCGGGGTGGCTGCGTGTAGACCACGACCACCTCGTGACCTGCCTTGAGCAGGGCGTGCAGTGCCGGGACCGAGAAGTCCGGCGTTCCCATGAAAATCAGCCGCATCGGGGATCAGCGCCTTCCGAGTTTCTGCTCTTTGGCGAGGCGGCGCATGATCATGTTGCGCTTGAGCGTCGAGAGGTGATCGACGAACAGGATGCCGTCGAGATGGTCCATCTCGTGCTGGATGCAGGTGGCGAGCAGGCCGGACGCATCCCGCTCGAGCGTTTCGCCCGCGAGGTTGCGGTAGCGCACGCGGATCGATTCGGGACGGACGACTTCGGCATACTGGTTCGGCAGTGAGAGGCAGCCTTCCTCACGCGCGGCGAGCTGATCGGAATCAGAAATGATTTCCGGGTTGATCAGCAGCATGGGCTCACGCGGGGCGTCTTCCTCGGCCACGTCCACCAGGGCGAAGCGCATGCCAAGGCCGACCTGCGGGGCGGCGAGGCCGATGCCCGGAGCCTTGTACATGGCTGAAAACATGCCCGGAAGCTGGTCGCGGATGAAGGCGATGTCTTCGGGGCGCACGTCGCGGGTGACCTCCCGCAGCACGGGCTGGGGGGCGATCAGGATCGGGGTGGGCGGCACATCGTCGATGCCGGACAGGAAATCGAATTCGCTCATGCCCTGCGATGTAGCGAGCGCGGGCGCCGAATGCCAGTCCAAGATGAGGTTTGAGTGCAGGTTTTCCGCGCTGTCCCATGAGGGCAGAGCTTGCATCTGTAGGGGTGGACACCATATCGTAGGGTCAGCCGGTTGCCGCATGATGGGACCGGCCCTGTGTATGTCTCGCTCATGGAGGAGGCTTTAGCCCTATGTCCGGTCGCCTGTTCACGTCCCCGATGTTCCTCGGTTTCGATCACCTCGAGCAGATGCTTGAGCGTGCCGCCAAATCGACGTCCGACGGTTATCCCCCCTACAACATCGAGCAGCTCAGCTCCACGGCCCTGCGCATTACGCTGGCTGTTGCGGGTTTCGTCATGGACGATCTGCAGATCACGCAGGAAGACAACCAGCTCGTGATCCGCGGGCGTCAGGCGGATGACAGCCAGGGGCGCATTTTTCTGCATCGCGGGATTGCCGCGCGGCAGTTCCACAAGGCGTTCGTATTGGCGGAAGGTATCGAGATCGGTGGTGCCTGGCTTGATAACGGGCTGCTGCATATCGATCTTCTGCGTCCGGAGCCGGAAGTGCGGGTCAAGCGGATTGCAATTTCGCAGGGGCGACGCAGCCCTGCGCCGGGGCCGACGGTCCATCACGAAGTGGTGCCGCCCGTTGTGAAAACGCGGCGCACGACGCGCCCGGCGCGCGATATCGACGACGAATAAGGCCGGTCGCGCGGTCATTTCTTACAGACTGAACTCAAGGCCGGGCGGGATGTCGCTGCGGCTTCAGAAGGAACCTGAATTGAACAATCCCTTCGAAAACGGTGATCGTTCGGACGACAAACTCCCTGCGGATCTGCGCCGCATTACGGGGCCTCAGCTCCTGACGCTGGGCATGTCCCACCTCGCCTATGTCAAATCTGTCATGCATGACGGGGAGCTGGTCGTGGCCATTCATGCCGCTGACGGCACGCCGATGGCGGTCGCGGACGATGAGGAGAGCGCGCTTGATGCGATCCTCGAACACGAGATGATCCCGACCCTGCTTCAGTAACTCCAGCCAGAAGGTCCACGCCCGTGAGCAAGAACGCCGATATTTCCCGTCACCTCGAAGAAGAGCGCCTTGCGGGCGTGGTGGTCCATAACGGGCTGGCCTATCTGGCCGGTCAGGTTGCGGATGATGCCAGCCTCGATACGGAAGGGCAGACGATCGACATCCTGCGCCAGATCGATGCACTTTTGGCATCGCTCGGGACGGACAAGAGCCGGATTTTGTCGGTGCAGATTTTCCTGACGGATATCGGAGAAATCGGTGCGATGAACCGGGCGTGGGATGCGTGGCTGGATACGGCGAGCAAACCGGCCCGCGCGACGGTTGAGGCGAAGCTGGCTGTGCCGGAATGGCGTGTTGAGATGACGGCGATTGCTGCGTTGAAGTAGGGTTTTGTTTCCGGGTTTTTGGGAATGAGAAAGCCGTCTTTCGGATTTGGAAGGCGGCTTTTTTGCGCTGTTTCCATAAAAAATCAGTCGGTCAAACAGGCAAGCTGTTAGCTATAGTGCTGTTTGTTGGAAAATCTCGCGATAGAAAATCGGTTATGACTGGGTGCCAGTATCCTGCACTTTGTCCAGATCGATTCCATGAGCCTGGATGATAAAGGGAAAGACAGCTGAAGGCGAAAAGAAGTTCGTCAGAAGCATAGTAATGGACTTCTGCCTTTTTTCCGTCAGGACATGTGATGGGATCGAATTTCTTGTCGCGAGAGATGGAAGGAATATTTTTAGTGTATTTCTTCCAGCATTCTCTGGAGAATAGAAGTACTTTCCGAGGTTTAAGCAGGGAAATAATTGTAGGTAAAGCCTGTTCGCCCGACCTGTACATCTGAGGGGTTGCCTTCTCCAACGGAGATCCTTCCTTTCGGATGACAGCGCCTTGGCAGAAATTGGCGAATGCGAACTGGTTCCAGAATTCTTTTGACGGCGTCGCGTTAGAGAATTCGCCGAGAACGGCATCTTTGATATCGTTGAAAAATGTAGACGGGAGAGTCCCGTCGCAATTTGCACCAACGGCGCGAAGGGTCAGGTTGAGGGAGAACTCATCGGCAGGATCACAATGATGACTTTCACCCATAATGAGTACACGAGTATCTTCGTATCGCGATCCGACCCATGGAAGGCGTATGGGATGGTTGTTCATTGTGGCCTTTGCCGTGAGATGTGCTCTTGGACGGTAAGAAAACAGGTCAGTAATAGGAAAAATTAGTCCTGAAGCTCGGACTGGATTTTCTTGATTTCGGCTGTCAGGGCATGGATGCGCTCGGGGTCCGATGTCTCAGCGCGGGCGAGGTCGCGTTCGACTTCCTTGAGGCGCTGCTCGAGTTTCTGCTGGGAGGGAAGTTCGTGGGAATGGCCGGTCATGGAATTACTTCCTTGTCAGGATCTGGGTGGCGAGGGCGGTGATGTCGGAGCTTTCCACGCCTTCGGGATTATGCAGCGCGCGTTTGGCAATTTCTTTCTGTTCCTCAGTCGCGCCTTCGGCGCCCTTGAGGACGAAATGGGCCAGTTCCTCGACTTCGCTTTTCGTCAGTAATTTGGGCTGGCGGTGCGCTTTTTCGGCGAGGTGATGTAGCGCCGAGGATTCATGGGGAAGGGCATCGTTGGACATTGGAAATATTCCTGTCGTTTCAGCGTCTGTGAGAGATGCTGCCTGTCTCCTAAACATGGTTTGACACAAATTATTTTCAATAGAGAGGCGGGAAATTAGCCTGTCCTGTTCTGTCGGGTGTGGGAACGGGGCTGCCTCGGTTTCTCAGGAGGTACGGCGCAGTCTTTTGCGTTGACTGGATTTTGCGATCCCGAGACCTTCGCGATATTTGGCGACGGTGCGGCGCTGGATGGAGAAGCCTTCCTGTTGCAGAAGGGTTGTCAGGGCGTCGTCGGACAGGACGTTGTCGCCTTCGGCTGAGATCAGGGCCTGAAGGCGGTGCTGGATGGCGTGGGCGCTCTGGGTGGTGCCGTCTTCGGAGGTCAGGGCGGTGGAGAAGAACAGTTTGAGCGGGACTGTGCCCTGTGGGGTGTCGATGTATTTGTTGCTGACGATGCGGCTGATGGTGCTTTCGTGCAATTCAGTACGCTCGGCGATTTCGCGCATGGTCAGGGGGCGCAGGGCGGCAGGGCCATCGCGCAGGAAGTCGGCCTGATGCTGGATGATGGCGCTGCCCACCGTGAGAAGCGACTGTTTTCGGCTTTGCAGGGCGCGGATCAGGGCGTTGGCTTCGGTGGCGCAGGCCAAAAGGATTTTTCCGGCTTCTGTTCGGCTGTCGATCTGCGCGCGCAGTGTGTCGTCGAGGCGGAGTTTGGGGAGCAGGCGTGTGTTGAGGGTCAGGCGGAAGCCAGAGCCGTTGGGGCGCACGATCAGGTCGGGTTCGATCGGTGGGGTGGGGGGTGGCAGGCTCAGGCCGGGGCGCGGATCCAGCGCCTGGATTTCGGCGAGCATGTCCAGCAGGTCGTCCTGATCGAGGGCGCATTTTTCGCGCAGTTTGCGCCAGTCCCGGCGGGCGAGGAGATCCAGATTGTCGAGCAGGATCTGCATCGCGGGGTCGAGGCGATTGCGGAGCCGGAGCTGGGCGGCGAGGCATTCTTCGAGTGAGCGGGCGAAGAGGCCTGCGGGCTCAAGATGCATGAGGGTCTGGCGGATCGCTTCAAGTTTCGGCGCGTCCATATGTATTTCGGCGGCGAGATCCGTGACGGAAACGGGCAGGCGGCCGGTTTCGTCGAGACTGTCCAGCAGGTGAAAGGCGGCCTGCTGTTCGTCCGGTGAGATGGAGAGGCGGATCTGAAGGATCAGATCGTCGCGGTTGGACGGGGGCGGAGCTGCGGTTTCCGGGCGGTCGGAGGCTGCGGTGAAGCGGTCCGGGTCGTCGTCGTGGAAGTCGTCTGACGCGGATGTGGCGTCAGAGGCTGTGTCACCGGGTTCCAGAATGAGGAACGGGTTGGTTTCGCAGACCTGCTGGAGATGCTGGGCGAGATCGGTCTGTGTGTATTGCAGCAGGGCAATCGCCTGACGCAACTGAGGCGTCATGACGAGAGACTGCGACTGACGCTGGATCAGGCCCGGGACAAGCATCCCGGCATGTTACAGCGAGAAATTCTCTCCGAGATAGACCCGGCGGACATCTTCGTTCGCGACGATGGCTTCGGGGGTGCCTTCCATCAGCACCTGACCGCCATGCATGATATAGGCGCGGTCGATGACTTCGAGCGTTTCGCGGACGTTATGGTCCGTAATCAGCACGCCGATGCCTCGGTCTTTCAGATGAGAAACGAGATCGCGGATTTCACCGACGGCGATCGGGTCGATGCCGGCGAGGGGTTCGTCGAGCAGGATGTAGTTCGGCTGGCTGGCGAGCGCGCGGGCAATTTCCAGACGGCGGCGTTCACCGCCCGACAGAGCCAGCGAGGGGGAGCGGCGCAGATGGGTGATGCCGAACTCGGCCAGCAGGCCGTTGAGCATCAGGTCGCGCTTTTCCGGGTCCGGCTCGACGACTTCGAGGGCGGCCATGATGTTCTGTTCGACGTTCAGGCCACGGAAAATGCTGGCTTCCTGCGGCAGATAGCCGACGCCAAGGCGGGCGCGGCGGTACATCGGGAGCTGCGTGATATCGGCGCCGTCCAGCGTAATGGTGCCGGTGTCGGGCTGAACGAGGCCGACGATCATGTAGAAGCTCGTTGTCTTGCCCGCGCCGTTCGGGCCGAGCAGGCCGACCGCTTCGCCGCGCTGGACCTGAAGCGAGACGTTCTTGACGACGGCGCGCTTCTTGTAGGACTTGCCGATGCCGCTTGCGACCAGGCCGGTTGAGGGCGGCTGAGGGGGGATGTAGCTGTCTGTCACTTGGGTGCCTGGCTGCTGTTGGCCTCGTTCGGCACGACGAGCCCCTGAATGGGCGAATCCGTGCCCGGCAGCATGGTTGCGATGCCGGTCTTCATGTTCACAACGGCCTGTGACCCATTGTTCTGGTTCTGCCCCTGCGTGACATGCACATGTCCGATCAGGCGGGCGATCTGGGTGTCGAAAACATACACTCCGCGATCGCCGGTGCCGGTCTGGGTCTGGGTGCGCAGGATGACATGGCCCCAGCCATAGGCGCGGTCCAGCTTCGACGAGCCGCCGCCCATCGGATTGGAGGCGTCGGCAGCGGGCTGGGCCGCTTGTGGCTGACCTGCGGGGGGAGCGTCGTTGGGTTTGCTGAATGAGACCAGCACGTCCGCTTTGACCTGCTTGCCGTCATTGGTTGTGACGGTGGCATCACCGCGGCCGACTGACATGCGCGTTTTGGAATGGTATTCCATGACATCGCGTGCCGTCAGGACATCCTGCGGGGTGGTCAGCTTCAGGTGTTTGCCGGTCATGACCATGACGGCCTGATCCATGTCATACAGGGCGTGATCGCCCCAGCCCTGATCGGTCTGGTTGTAGATATGGACGTTGCCGCGTGCTTCGATCCGGTACAGCTCGAGCGAGCCGCCCATCGGGTCGCCGTTTCCGTTGCCTTTGGCATCGGCCGGCGGCGGCGGGGGAGCGGGCTGCCCCGGGGGTGGAGTTTTCTTGCGCAGGTAGCCGATCAGCGTATCCGCATCGACGGTCACGTCACCGCGGACGGCGCGGGCGCCCCCCGTGAGTGTGACGGTCTGAGCGTTGCGGTCGTAGATCTCTTCTTTTTTCCAGAAGAGCTGCACTGCATCGCCGTGGGACATGTCCAGCCCGTCCGCATGGGCCTGAGCAAGGGTTAGGGCCAGGGGGAGGGCGACGAGGAGCGGTAGGAGTGCTGCGGGGCGGGGAGTCATTTCTCTGTCTTCAGTCCTTGCAGGTGCTGGCGGGCCGCCGCACTCGGAGGGCCGTTGTCATCGTTGCGGACCGTTAGTCCCGGTCCTGTAAACTGCATGATACCTGCATGCTGGTCCAGAAAATAGCCTTGGGCGTCCTGCTTGCCGAAAGGTCCTTCTGCATGCACCCAGTCGCGCGAGGCGATAACGTCGGCCTTAAGGTCCAGATCGGCGGAAGGGCCGTTCATCAGGAGGCCGTCATCGCGGTACAGCACGACATGATCGTCGAGATTGAGGGTCTGTTCGTGTTGCATGTAGACGCCGCGATCGGACTTGATATGCGCCCAGGAGTTGCCGGAGAGCTGGATGTCGGCGACGGGATCGACCAGATCCACGCGGTCAGGACCCTGCTGGTGGGTGGTGCGGGCCGTGATCATGTAGAGGTGGTTGTGAACGTCCAGCCCGCGATAGGTGGCCTGTTCCATGTTGCCGCTTTCCACGCGCAGGCGGGCCATTTCCTTCAGGGCGGCGCGGTTCTGATTCATGAGATGGGAAATCTCGGGCCAGGCGGCGATGGAGCTGAGGAGGACGAGGGCCAGACCGGGCAGTGCCCATTTGGCGAAACCCAGCAGCGAACGGCGGCGGGCGAGCTGATCGGCGTCCGGGGCCTGACGGATCCGCTGGAAGGCGGCGCGGCGCAGGCTGTCCAGACGGGCCAGACTTTCGGTGCGGTTGGGGTCGAAATCATCCCGGCGGATGCGGTGATCGCCATTGTCAGGTGTAGGAGTGTTCATGACAGGCCGCTTCGCAGGAGGTCATGGATATGGACGATTCCCGCGGGGCGGCGGTTTTCGTCCACGACGAACAGGCTCGTGATGGGGCGCGCGCGCTGGTTCATGAGTTGCAGGACATCCTGCGCCAGTGTGAGGGGGGTTGCGGTAACAGGGGTCCGGTTCATGACGTCTGCGGCCGTGATCGTGTCGAGATCACCGGAGATGGCGCGGCGCAGATCGGCGTCCGTAATAAGGCCCTGAAGTACACCATTGTCATCAAGGACACCCATGCACCCGAAAGACTTGCGTGTCATCTCGAGAATGACGGAGCGCAGTGGGAGACTGCCCTGTCCGAGCGGGAGGGCTTCGCCGGTATGCATCAGTTCGCTGATGGGGCGCAGCCTTGCGCCGAGTAGGCCGCCGGGATGGAAGGCACCGAAATCGCGGGCTGTGAAGCCGCGTTTTTCGAGCAGGGCGATGGCCAGTGCGTCCCCGAGGGCGAGTTGCAGAAGCGTGCTGGTCGTGGGGGCAAGACCCATCGGGCAGGCCTCGGTGCTGGTGGGGAGGACCAGCGGGATCCGTGCGGCGCGGGCGAGGGCGGACGTGGCGACCGCGGTGATGGCGATTACGCAGTGGTTCTGTCGGGCGGCATAGGCCAGAATCGCGGCGAGTTCGGTGGTTTCGCCAGAATTGGAGAACGCCAGGATCAGGTCGCCAGGCGCCACCATGCCGAGATCGCCATGGGCAGCTTCGGCGGGGTGCAGGAACAGCGACCGCGTGCCAGTAGAGGCAAGGGTGGCCTGAACCTTGCGGGCGATGTGGCCGGATTTGCCGATTCCGGTAACGATCAGGCGGCCTGCGCTCCCGGCGATGCAGTCCACTGCTTCGCTGAAAGCAAGGCCGAGCGGTCCCTTGAGGGCGTGTTCGAGGGCTTCAAGGCCATTGCGCTCGATGGCGGCGGTCTGGAGCGCCGAATCGAGCGCGGTACGGGCCGGACGGGGCGACGGGCGGTTCATGATCAGCCGGGCCGGAACTCAGGCGCGATGCGAGAAAATGTCGGGCTCTTCGTAGCCCAGCAGGTCTAGCCGGCAGCGGGCCGGAAGGAAATCGTAGCAGGCCTGGGCGAGGTCACGGCGGTTTTCACGGATCAGCATGGCTTCGAGCTTATCCCACAATGCGTGAAGATACAGCACGTCCGAAGCGGCATAGCGGAGCTGCTCGGGGGTGAGGGTGTCAGCGCCCCAGTCCGAGCTCTGCTGGTGTTTGGAGATCTCGACGCCGAGCAGGTCGCGGCACAGATAGGCCAGGCCGTGGCGGTCGGTGAAGGTGTAGACCAGCCGGGCGGCGATCTTGGTGCAGATGACCGACGGGACTGTGATGTTGAAGGCGTTCTGCAGGACTGCGACGTCAAAGCGTGCAAAATGCATCAGCTTGGTGACGGAATCGTCTGTCAGGAGCGCCTTGAGATTTGGGCAGTCATAACCACGGCCGCCCATTGAGACCGGTTTGATCTGGACGAGATGGGCTTCACCGTCGCCGGCTGAAAGCTGGACGAGGCAGAGGCGGTCACGGTGGGGATTGAGACCCATGGTCTCGGTATCGATGGCGACGAGAGGGCCAAGATCAAAGTCATCCGGCAGATCGCCGTCATGAAGATGGATGGCGGTCTGCGAACTCATTTGTCGTCACCAAATTTTTTTGATCACCAGAGGATCGAGGCAGTATGCTGCCTGATCGTCTGTGGTGCCCAGAAGAAGACTCGAACTTCCACGTCCTTTCGGACACAGGTACCTGAAACCTGCGCGTCTACCAATTCCGCCATCTGGGCTCAGAAAGCACCGGGTTTTTTCAGTTTCCTGAGGCATCCCGGCTCGGTGAAGAGGCGTTTACCCCTGCACGTATGGGGCGTCAACAGCCAAACTGAAAGAAAAGCAAAAATGCGTAGAAATTTTTCCGTGGACGGGACCGGTGGCGGAGCTGGAAATGATGTCGCGAATGGCGGCAGGCGCCGGGTTGTGGCGGTTCTGGGCGGGGGAGGCTTTGTCGGGCGCAATCTTGTCGGGCGACTTGTAGCGTCAGGGCATGTGGTGCGGGTGGGGAGCCGCAACCCGGATGCGGATCAGGCGCTGGCGCGATTTCCGGGCGATGGGCGCGTGGAATTCATCAGGGCGTCCGTGAATGATGCAGAATCGCTGGAGCGTCTGTTCAATGGGGCGGATGCCGGGATCAATCTTGTTTCGATCATGTCGCCGGATGTGCAGGCGATGCATCGGGTTAATGTGGAAGGGGCGCGACTGGCAGCTCTCGTGGCGCGACGCGAGGGGGTGGAACAGTATGTGCACATGTCCGCTATCGGCGCGTCCGTAAAATCGCCGGGAAATTACGGACGCAGCAAGGGGCTGGCTGAAAAAGGGGTGCGCGAGGTGTTTCCGGAAGCGGCATTGTTGCGGCCTTCGGTGATTTTCGGGCCGGAGGACAGTTTCTTCAACATGTTTGCGTTGATTGCGAAGCTTTCGCCGGTTCTGCCGGTCTTTGCGGCGGGAACGCATTTCCAGCCCGTCTATGTGGGGGACGTGGCGCAGGCGGCGATTGCGCTTGTTGAGCCGGGTCGTGAGGGCATGACGGTCGAGGCTGGTGGGCCGGATGTGCTGACGATGAAGGAGCTGATGGCGTTTGTGCTGGAGGCTTCAGGGCGTCGTCGGCTGCTGGTCTCTGTGCCGGGCTGGGTGGCGAAGCTGGAGGCGGAAATTCTTGAGCCGCTGCCGGGGCATCTGCTGACGCGCGATCAGGTTGTGATGATGGGGCAGGATAATGTGGTGCAGCCTGGGCCGGACAATCTGAAGTCGCTCGGGATTACGCCCACAGCGATGCGGAGCGTTGTGCCGGGGTATCTGAAGGGCAGCATTTGTGAGAGCTGGCGGCGCTTCCGGAAGTGAAGGGACCGATATGGTCCTAAAATATTGTGTGAAAAATGGCTCATGCGGCGCGAAGATGGGTCATTTCGCATGAAAGGTCAGCATCACTGACTGTTATTGGATAAAGTGACGGAATAGCTGCATTCGGACTGGCATGTTTGCAGGAGACACGACGCATGGCCGAACGGATGTTGCAGTTCGTCACCCACCCCCAGGTGCTTCCGGAGAAGCGCGACGCTGCAGAGCGCCGTCAGGACTTCGGGGAAATTTATCGTGGGTTCGCGCGCAGCCGGGCGGAAGAGCAGGCGTCGCGTTGTTCGCAGTGCGGGATTCCGTTCTGCTCCGTGCATTGTCCGCTGGGGAACAACATTCCCGACTGGCTGAAGCTGACGGCTGAGGACCGCCTTGAGGAAGCGTATGAGATGTCGTCCGCGACGAATACGTTCCCGGAGATCTGTGGGCGGATCTGTCCGCAGGATCGGCTGTGCGAAGGCAACTGCGTCATCAACAAGGGCTTCGAGAGCGTCACCATTGGCGCTGTCGAGCGGTTCATTACCGAAAATGCGTTCGAGCAGGGCTGGGTGAAGCCGTCGCTTCCGGACCGGGATCTTGGGCGCAGTGTCGGTATCGTGGGGTCCGGGCCGGCGGGGCTGGCCTGTGCGGAGCGGCTGCGGGCGCAGGGTTATGAGGTTCATGTCTATGAGCGTCAGGACCGTGTGGGCGGGCTCATGACTTACGGTATTCCGAGCTTCAAGCTGGAAAAGCATGTCATTGCGCGGCGTCATGCGCTGCTGGAGGCGCAGGGAATTGTGTTCCATCTCTCCACGTCTGTTGGTTCGGGTGCAGGTGAGATGGCGCTCGAGGAACTGCGGGCGCGGCATGATGCGGTGTTTCTTGCGACGGGTGTGTATCGCTCGCGTGATGTGAAGGTGCCGGGGGCCGGGCTTGAGGGTGTTGTCGATGCGATCGACTTCCTGACGGCGTCGAACCGTCGCGGCTATGACGAAGATCCGGGCGAGGACGCAGCACTTCATGCGAAGGGGCGTCGGGTCGTGGTCATTGGCGGTGGTGACACGGCCATGGACTGCGTGCGCACGTCGATCCGTCAGGGTGCCGAGCGTGTGACATGCGTTTACCGTCGGGACCGGGCGAATATGCCGGGGTCGCGACAGGAAGTTTACAATGCCGAGGAAGAAGGCGCACATTTCGAATGGCTGGCCTCGCCGGAAGCGTTTCTGGGCGATGGCAGCGTGTCGGGTGTACGGGTGCTGAAGATGCGTCTGGGGTCGCCGGATGCGTCGGGGCGCCGGTCCATCGAGGGCACGGGGCAGCATGACGTGATCGAGGGCGATCTGGTCATCAAGGCTCTTGGCTTTGATCCCGAGGATCTGCCGGGGCAGTTTTCCGCTCCCGATCTGGCTGTGACGCGCTGGGGCACTCTGACGGTGCCGCCCGGGGGCTTTGCGACGAGTCTACCGGGTGTGTTTGCCGGGGGCGACATCGTGCGCGGGGCGAGCCTGGTTGTCTGGGCGATCAAGGACGGCCGGGATGCGGCCGATGCGATCCATCATCATCTGACTGAAACAGTAACCGGTTCTCTGGAGGCCGCGGAATGACACAGAATAACGATTTCATCCGCGAGTATGCCGAGAACGTCGAACGGCTGAAGGGGCTGTATGACCCGTCGCAGGAGCGCGATTCCTGTGGTGTGGGTCTGGTCGCGGCGCTGGATGGCAAGCCGTCGCGCAGTGTGGTTCAGGCGGGCATCGAGGCGCTGGGCAATATCTGGCATCGCGGTGCGGTTGATGCAGATGGCAAGACCGGCGATGGCGCGGGCATTCATGTGGAAATCCCGCAGGATTTCTTCGCCGAGGCGATCCATAATGGCTCCAGCGACGATACGATCGACGGCCGCATTGCGGTGGGCATGGTGTTCCTGCCCAAGACCGATCTGGGCTCGCAGGAGCGGGGCCGTCAGATCATTGAGACGGAGATCCTGAACTTCGGTTACGGGATCTATGGCTGGCGTCAGGTGCCGATTGATACGGCATGCATTGGCGAGAAGGCCAACCAGACGCGGCCGGAAATCGAGCAGATCATGATCCGCAACCGCCTCGGCCGGTCCGAAGACGAGTTCGAGCGTGATCTTTATGTTCTGCGGCGGCGGATCGAGAAGCAGGCGACGGCGCAGCAGGTTGATCTGTATGTATGTTCGATGTCCTGCCGCTCGGTGATCTACAAGGGCATGTTCCTTGCGGAAAACCTGACGGATTTTTATCCGGATCTGCTGGATGAGCGGTTTGTGTCGCGGTTTGCGATCTACCATCAGCGGTATTCGACCAACACGTTCCCGACCTGGAAGTTGGCCCAGCCGTTCCGGAAAGTAGCGCATAACGGCGAGATCAATACGATTTCGGGCAACACGAACTGGATGCGCTCGCATGAGACGCGGCTCGCGCATCCGGAGCTGGACCCGTACATGGCGGACCTCAAGCCCGTCGTGCAGGCTGCCGGTTCCGATACGGCGGTGCTGGACAATGTGTTCGAGCTGCTGACCTTCGCCGGGCGGGATGCGCCGATGGCGAAGACGATGCTGGTGCCGGCCTCTGGCGGTGCGAACTCGGCGATGTCTGACGCGGCGCGGGCGCTGTTCCGGTACTGCAATGCGGTCATCGAGCCCTGGGATGGCCCGGCGGCTTTGTGTGCGACGGACGGACGCTGGGTTGTGGCGGGGCTGGACCGGGCCGGGCTGCGTCCGCTGCGGTACAGCATCACTCAGGACGGGTTGCTTATTGTGGGCTCCGAGACCGGGATGGTCCGGGTGCCGGATGCGCGCGTGAGGAGCCGTGGGCGGCTTGGTCCGGGGCAGACGCTGGCGCTCGATCTGAAGGAAGGGCGGCTTTACCAGTCTGAAGAGCTTCTGGAGCTGCTGGCGTCGCGTCAGGATTTCCAGGGCTGGGTAAAGCGCATCCGCGATATCGAGCCGATCGTGCGCGATGTGGTCGAGCCTGAGGCGCTGGACCCGGATGTGCTGCGGCGGCATCAGGTGGCGGTCAGTCTGACGCATGAGGAGCTGGAGACCATTCTGCACCCGATGGTGGAGAATGCGGCTGAGGCTCTGGGCTCGATGGGTGATGATACGCCGCTTCAGGTGCTGTCGAAGATCTATCGCGGGCTGGCGCATTATTTCCGTCAGGGGTTCAGCCAGGTTACGAACCCGCCGATCGATTCCCTGCGTGAGACGCGGGTGATGAGCCTGATTACGCGGCTGGGCAATCTGGGAAACATTCTCGATCAGGCGCCGGAGCAGTGCGATCTGTTGCAGCTGCCGAGCCCGGTGCTCACGATTGGTGAATTCGACGAACTGCGGCGGGTCTGCGGCGAGAATGCGGGCGCGATCGACTGCACCTTCCCGGCCGAAGAAGGCGAGGAAGGTCTGCGGGCAGCGATTGCGTCCATCCGGGCGCAGGCTGAGGATCATGTTCGTGGCGGGTGCACGCATCTGTTCCTGACGGATGACAATACGGATGCGACGCGCGTTGCGATTCCGATGATCCTCGCCACCGCAGCCGTGCATATCCATCTGGTGCGCAATTCGCTGCGGACGTTCACGTCGCTGAACGTGCGGACGTCCGGGGCGATCGATGTTCATGCGATTGCCGTGACGATCGGCGTGGGTGCTACGACGGTGAATCCGGCTCTGGCGCAGTATTGCGTGGCGGACCGGCTGCGGCGCGGGCTGTTTGGCAAGATGTCCCTGCGTGAGGCGATGGAGCGGTATCGCAAGGCCGTGGACAAGGGTCTGCTCAAGATCATGTCCAAGTCGGGCATTTCGATCATTTCGGCCTATCGTGGCGGGTATAATTTCGAGGCGATCGGGCTGTCCCGTGCTCTGGTGGCCGAGTTCTTCCCGGGCATGCCGTCGCGGATTTCGGGGATTGGTCTGCCGGGGATTGCGCGCAACATTCTTGGCGCGCATGCGGCGGCGTGGGACCGGAAGGTTGAGGCGCTGCCGGTCGGTGGGCGTTACAAACTACGCCGTCAGGGGGAGACGCATGCGTTCTCCGGGCAGCTCGTGCATATGCTTCAGAGTGCGGTGACGGCGAACAGCTTTACGTTGTACCGGCGTTATGCGGATGCGGTGCGTCAGATGCCGCCTGTGGCGCTGCGTGATCTGCTGGATTTCAAGCCGGCCCATGCGCCGGTTCCGGTGGATGAGGTCGAGAGCATCACGCAGATCCGCCGTCGTCTGGTGGCGCCGGGAATTTCGCTGGGTGCGCTGAGCCCCGAGGCGCATGAGACGCTGGCGATTGCCATGAACCGGATTGGCGCGAAGTCCGATTCTGGTGAGGGTGGCGAGGATGCTGAGCGTTCCAAGCCGCGTCCGAACGGGGACAATGCATCTTCGGCGATCAAGCAGGTGGCGTCCGGGCGTTTTGGCGTGACCGCGCAGTATCTGAATGACTGCCGCGAGATCGAGATCAAGATGGCGCAGGGTGCGAAGCCCGGCGAGGGTGGGCAGCTTCCGGGCTTCAAGGTGACGGAGCTGATCGGGCGTCTGCGTCATGCGACCCCGGGGGTGACGCTGATTTCGCCGCCGCCGCATCATGACATCTATTCGATCGAGGATCTGGCGCAGCTCATTTACGATCTCAAGCAGATCAATCCGACGGCGACCGTCACGGTCAAGCTGGTGGCGCGAACCGGCATCGGCACGATTGCGGCCGGTGTGGCGAAGGCCAAGGCGGATGCGATCCTGATTTCCGGTCATTCGGGCGGGACGGGTGCGAGCCCGCAGTCTTCGATCCATTATGCGGGTCTGCCCTGGGAGATGGGACTGTCGGAGGCGCATCAGGTGCTGATGCTGAATCGGCTGCGGCATCGTCTGGTGCTGCGGACCGATGGTGGCATCAAGACCGGGCGTGACGTTGTCATGGCGGCGATGCTGGGTGCGGAAGAGTTCGGTATCGGTACGGCCGCACTCGTGGCGATGGGCTGCATCATGGTGCGTCAGTGCCACTCCAACACCTGCCCGGTGGGTGTGTGTGTGCAGGATGAAAAGCTTCGCGAGAAGTTCGGGGGATCGCCGGAGAAGGTCATCAATCTGTTCACGCTGATTGCGGAAGACATCCGGCACATTCTGGCGGATCTGGGTGTGCGGTCGCTTGAAGAGGTGATCGGGCGGACGGACATGCTGCGTCAGGTGTCGCGTGGTGCGGATTACCTGGATGATCTGGATCTGAACTCGCTGCTGGTTCAGGCCGATCCGGGTGGTCATGCGCGGTTCTGCACCCGTGAGGGGCGCAACGAGGTTCCCGAGACGCTGGACGGGCAGATCATCCCTGATGCGACGGCGTTGTTTGAGCGCCGGGAGAAGCTGCATCTGCATTACACGGTGCAGAACACGCATCGTGCGATCGGTACGCGGGTTTCGGGGCTGATTACGCGCAAGTTCGGCATGAAGGAGCTTCCGGAAGGGCAGCTTACGCTGTCGCTGCGCGGTTCGGCCGGGCAGTCGCTGGGTGCGTTTGGTGTGCAGGGGCTCAAGATCGAGGTCGAGGGCGATGCCAACGACTATGTCGGCAAGGGGCTTTCGGGGGCGACGATCGTTGTCCGCAAGTCACCGGCGGCGCAGTGGGCGTCCGAGCAGAGCGCGATTATTGGCAATACGGTTCTGTACGGCGCGACGGCGGGTTCGCTGTTTGCGGCCGGGCAGGCGGGTGAGCGCTTTGCGGTGCGTAACTCGGGTGCGACGGCCGTGGTCGAGGGCTGTGGCTCGAATGGCTGCGAATACATGACCGGCGGGACGGTCGTGATCCTTGGGGAGACGGGCGACAATTTTGGCGCCGGTTTCACGGGGGGCATGGCTTACGTGCTGGATGTGAAGGGGCGGTTTGAGGCGCAGATCAACCCCGATACGGTAATCTGGAGCCGCGTGCAGGCTGGCAGCCGCTGGGATCAGGAGCTTCGCGCACTTGTGGAGCGGCATGTGACGGAGACGGGCAGCACCTATGCCGAAGATCTGCTCCATTGCTGGGAGCGGACGCTGGAGCGGTTCTGGCATGTCGTGCCGCGCGATTATGCGCGGATCATCGGCTATGTTCAGGAAGACCTGTCGCAGCTTTCGGCCTGAAGAAGGTAGTAAGGAAGATGGTCGATACTGTCGGTGATCTGACATTAACCCATGATGAGATGGCTTCGCTGAGGAGTTATCTCATCGCAACAGTTTTCGAATTTTCTGATAGTATTGAAATATCAATATTGGGAATGTTCGGTGCCAATGAAATATTATCAATGGCAAATAAGGTATATTCTCTTATGATGGAGAATAAAAAAGAATATACGAATATATTCTCTAATGATGATTATAAAATCATAAATAGTTGTATTTTTCATGGAGAGATGGCTCTCGGAATTTACTCGATCTACAAAAAATATATCGACTATGAAACCTGTGATTTTGGAATCACGAAAGATAAGATTTATAATTATATTCGGGAATATCAGAAAAAGGCAGGTTTCTAACCTGATTAATTCAGAGACTGACCGGGACGGAGTTTCAGGCAGGGGCGTTCCACGAGGCACCATGACAGGACGGCGCCGCCGATGGTGGTGAGGATCGTGAAGATGACGGCGTGTCTGCGGCCGAGGCCGTAGCGGGTCTGGAGATCTCCGGCCAGCATGGCCAGTGGGAGATGGCACAGGTAGAGCGCGTAGCTGTGGGTGCTGATGCTGCGGACTGCCGGGCCGATCAGGGGCGGCAGGGTGCGCAGGCGCATCATTGCGGGCATGCAGAGCGCGTAGCCGAAGCCTGCGACGTCGAACAGGGCCATGGTCTGGAAATGGTGTGTCCAGAGAGGGATAGTCAGGAGATCCGCCATCCAGATCGTGAGAATGATGGCCGTGCCGAGAATGGCCAGGGGTCTGTGGAGCCGGGCGACGCCTTCCGAAGATCGGTAAAGCCAGGCGGCGGCGATGCCCCATGCAATTGAATCAAGGCGGCAGGGGACGATCTTGCTGGTGACTTCGTCCCAGTTGACGTCCGTGGGCAGGGACAGGCGCCAGCAGAGCGGGATGATAAAGAAGGCGGCAAGCGTGGTTCCGAAGGCCAGCGCCGGTTTGACGCGGCAGGCAAGCAGCGTCAGCAGCAAGGTGGGGAAGGCGATGTAGAACCATTCCTCCACGCAGAGTGACCATGTGACGCCGTACCAGTTCGAAACCATAGGCCAGCCGAGATTTTGCGTCAGGGTCAGGAACCAGGGCAGGGCGTGGCGGGCTTCGTTCCATGTCACGCCATAGGGACCAAAATAAGCGAGCGGGATCAGCAGGACGAACAGCCACGCATAATAGGCGGGGAGCGTGCGAAGCCAGCGGCGGATCAGGAAAATGCCCCAGCCTTTCGCGCTGGTTCCACGCTCCAGCAGGTCCAGCATGATTGTGCCGATCAGAAAGCCGCTGAGGACGAAGAACAGCATGACGCCGTAGAAGCCGAGGACTGCCAGATGCGTGGGAAGAGGCCGGTGCCACCAGTCCAGAAACAGGCTTCCGTCATGGCAGATCAGGACATCGAGAATGGCGACCGTGCGGACCAGATCGGGGCCTGCGATTCGCTCCCTCAGGTTTTCGAAAGATGCCAGAGGCGTGGATGCCGGCAGAGGTGATGCCTGGGGGGGGTATCTGTTCATAAAGCGTCGGAAGATCCGGTGTGGCGGCCCATGTTATGGTTTTACACTACGGATTTGTCATCAACATCCCGTTTGACGGCGGTGATTGTGGCTCTAAGGTCAGGATATGACCATGCTCTTTTCTGCCGCTGACGGCACGCCCAATTCTTCCTCTGTGGAGCAGATGCCGCCCCGCTGGGATCTCTCTGATCTTTATGCTTCGCCGGAAGATCCGGTTCTGGCTGCGGATTTTGACCGCGGAGCCGGGGAAGCGCGGCGTTTCTGCGAGACGTACAAGGGACATCTGGAGACGCTGACTGGTGCGGAGCTTGCCAAGGCGTTTGCGGAGTATGAGGCGATCGAGGAGGGCTTGGGAAAGATCGGGTCTTTCTCAAGCCTTGGCTTTGCGGCGCATACGACTGATCCGGTCTGGGGGCGGTTTGCGCAGGGTGTGCAGGAGCGGATGACGGAGGTGGCCTCCGATCTGATGTTCTTTACGCTGGAGCTGAACCGGATTCCCGACGAGGCGCTGGCGCGGATCTGCGAGGCGCCGGAGATGCGCAAATGGGATGCCTATCTGCGGGATCTGCGGATGTACCGGCCGTATCAACTTTCCGACGAGGTCGAGCAGGTGCTGATGGATAAGTCGGTGACGGGGCGCATCGCCTGGAACCGGCTGTTCGATGAGACCATGGCGACTCTGAGTGTCACGATCGACGGTGAAGAAAAGCCGCTGGGCGATGCGTTCAATCTGCTGACGAATGCGGATCGTGCGAAGCGCGAGGCTGCAGCCGAGCAGATTAGCGCGGTGCTGGGTGAGAATTCGCGTCTGCTGACGATGATTACCAACACGCTCGCCAAGGACAAGGCGATCGGGGACAAGCTGCGCGCTTATCCGCGTCCGACGAGTTCGCGCAATCTGGCGAACATGGTCGAGGACAAGGTTGTCGATGCGCTGGTGGGCGCGGTGGACGAGGCTTATCCGCGGCTGGCGCATCGGTATTATGCGCTCAAGACGAAGTGGCTCGGGCTGGAAAAGCTGGAGCACTGGGACCGCAATGCGCCGCTGCCGGGTGTGGATGTGCGCAAAATCGACTGGGAGCAGGGCAAAGAGATCGTGCGCAACGCCTATGCCGGGTTCGATCCTGCGTTGGGTGAGATCGTCCAGAAGTTCCTGACGCATCCGTGGATCGATGCGGCTCCGGTCGCAGGGAAGTCTTCGGGGGCGTTCTCCCATTCCTGCGTGCCGTCTGTTCATCCATATATCCTGATGAACTATCGTGGGCAGCCGCGTGACGTCATGACGCTGGCGCATGAACTGGGCCATGGCGTGCATCAGACCCTCGCCGGGAAGACGCAGGGCTATCTGAATGCCGATACGCCGCTGACGCTGGCGGAGACGGCATCGGTGTTCGGCGAGATGCTGACGTTCCAGTCACTGCTGGATGCGGAGAGCGATCCGAAGCGTCGTCGTCACATGCTGGCGGCGAAGGTCGAGGACATGCTGAACACGGTTGTCCGGCAGATTGCGTTCTACCAGTTCGAAGTGAAGGTTCATGACGAGCGGGCGAAGGGTGAGCTTTCGCCGGAGCGTCTGGGGGAAATCTGGCGTGAGGTTCAGGTGCGGAGTCTGGGGCCCGTATTCCACTTCACACCGGATTATGATCTCTACTGGTCTTATATTCCGCATTTCGTGCATTCGCCGTTCTATGTTTATGCGTATGCTTTCGGGGACTGCCTGGTGAATGCGCTTTATGGCGTTTATCAGGAAAAACCTGAGGGTTTTGCTGCGAAATACCGCACCATGCTCGAAGCGGGCGGGACGCTGCGACACAAGGAACTGCTCGCGCCGTTCGGACTTGATGCGACAGATCCGGGTTTCTGGCGTAAAGGACTGGATGTGATCTCGGGGCTGATTGATCAGCTCGAGCAGGAGGACTGAGGAGCATCATGGCGAGGGATCTCGACAACACCGGCCTCATGGGGGAGCTGCGTCGCATGGCGCGGACCTCCGGCGCGGTCGGCGGCATTGCGGCACGGATGGCGGGTAACCGTCTGGGCTTCAAGACGGACAAGGGCGTTCATGCAGAGGGCCTGAAGTCGGCGTTGGGAAACCTCAAGGGCCCGCTGATGAAGGCGGCCCAGCTTCTCTCCACCATTCCCGGTGCGCTTCCGGACGAATACGCCGAAGAGCTGGCGCATTTGCAGTCCAATGCGCCGCCGATGGGCTGGAGCTTCGTGCGCCGTCGCATGCAGGCCGAGCTTGGCGCGGGTTGGGAAAAGCATTTCCGCTCCTTCAGCCATGAGGCCGTGGCGGCGGCGTCGCTCGGGCAGGTGCATCGGGCGCGTCTGGTCGACGGGCGCGAAGTCGCGTGCAAGTTGCAGTATCCGGACATGCAGGCGGCTGTGGACTCGGATCTGCGGCAGTTCCGGGCGGCGCTGGGGATTTACCGGCAGTTCGAGACGGCCATCCGTCAGGACGAGGTCTATACCGAGCTGGCGGACCGGCTGCGCGAAGAGCTGGATTACCGGCGTGAGGCGAGCCATCTGCGGCTGTATCGGGACATGCTTTCGAACACGCCCGAAGTGACGGTGCCGGCTCCGGTTGAAGAGATGTCCACCGGGCGGCTGCTGACGATGGACTGGGTGAGCGGGCGCAGCATGCGGACCGTTCTGGGTGAGAACCTGCCGCTGGAGGATCGCAATGCGATGGCCACGGCGCTGTTCAAGGCCTGGTACACGCCGGTCTATCGCTATGGTGTCATTCATGGCGACCCGCATATGGGCAATTTCACCGTGCGGGATGATTATGGTCTGAACCTGCTGGATTTCGGGGCTGTGCGGGTCTTTTCGCCGCGGTTTGTGGAAGGGATCATCGATCTGTTCACGGCGCTGCGGGAGAATAACGAGGAACTGGCGTTCCACGCTTACAGCAAGTGGGGTTTTGTCGGGATTTCGCGCGAGACGGCGAATATCCTGAATGAATGGGCGCGGTTCTTCTACCGGCCGCTGATGACGGATCGTGTGTGCTCCATGCAGGAGAGCAATGATCCGGCCGAGGCGCGTCAGGTTCTCGAAAAGGTCTATGAAGGTCTCAAGCGGACGGGCGGTGTGCGGTTGCCGCGTGAGTTCGTGCTGATGGACCGTTCTGCGATCGGGCTGGGCAGTGCGTTCCTGCGTCTGGAAGCGCGGCTGAACTGGCACAAGATGTTCGAGGAACTGATCGAGGGCTTCGATGTGAATGTTCTGGCGGCGCGTCAAAAGGACGCTCTGGAGAAGGCGAAGGTGCCACCGGCGCTGTCTTCGCTCTGAGGGGCTCTGGTTATGAAAAGGGGGCGCTTCCTTTGCGGGAAGCGCCCCTTTTTTTGTGTCTGCGCTCTTATTCTGAGGGCAGGGCGTAGGCGATGACGTAGTCGCCGCGGTTCTTGTCGACGCCGGAGCGGGTCAGGCCGCCTGCGGTGACGACGATGAACTGTCTGCCGGTCTTGTCGGACAGGTAGCTCATGGGAGCGGCCTGTGAGGCGACGGGGAGACGGGCTTTCCAGACGACTTCGCCAGTGTCGGTGTTGAGCGCGCGGACGTAATTGTCGAGCGTGCCGGAGAAGAACACCAGACCGGTATGGGTGGCCAGCGGGCCGCTCATGGTCGGCATTCCGAGTGGGATGGCGAGGCCGGGGACCATGCCGTGGATGGGCATGTCCTGGATGGTGCCGAGGGGCATGCTCCATTTGACCTTGCCGCTGCGCAGGTCGATGGCGTTCATCGTGCCATAAGGCGGTTTCACGCAGGGGAGACCAGCGGGGGAGAAGAACATTGAGCGGACGACGCCCCAGGGGGTGCCTTTCTGTTCGGAATATTCGCCTTCGGAGCTGGGTTTGAAGCCGCTGCGGCGGGCTTCTTCCTGCTTCATGAACTTGCCCCACTGGGCCATGCGGATGTCGTTGACCAGCAGCGTTCCAGTGCTTTCATCCACGGCGCCGCCGCCCCAGTTGATGCCGCCGTAATAGCCCGGATAGATGATGGTGGCCTGTTTCTCGTTGACGGGGGTGAATTCGCCTTCATAGCGGTAGGAGGCGAACTGGATGCGGCAGAGGAGCTGGTCGAAGATCGTGCCGCCCCACATGTCGCTGGCCTTCAGCCGCTCTGCTCCGACCGAGAGGGCGGAATAGGGTTGCACGGGGGACAGGTACTGGTGCTCGGGTGCGCCGTCCTGTGGGACTTTGCGCATTTCCACGGGGACGATTGGGGTGCCGTCGCGGCGGTCGAGCACGAAAATCTGGCCGCGCTTGGTCATGGCGATGATCGCCGGTCGGGTGCCGCCATGGCCGTCCGGGATGTCGTAGAGGATGGGCTGGGCGGTGGCGTCGTAATCCACGAGATCGTGGTTGGCGGTGCGGAAGTGCCAGCGTTCGTCGCCGGTTTTGGCGTCCACGGCGACGAAGGCGTCGTTGTATTCATCCGAGGCCTTGCTGCGGTCGCCGCCCCAGAAGTCGGGGGTCTGGTTGCCGAGTGGGAAGAAGACGAGGTTGAGTTTGGGATCGTAGCTGGCGGTGCCCCACATGTTGGGGGTTTCGGCGGGATAGATTTCGCCCTCTGCCAGCGGTGTGGTGCCGCGATGCGGGTTGGTGGCGTCCCAGGCCCAGACCAGTGTGCCCGTGCGGACGTCATAGCCGCGGACGACGCCGGAAGGTTCGCCGGTGCGTTCGTTATCGGCGATGCGGCCGCCGACGACCACGATGTCACCCGCCACGAGGGGGGCTGCTGTCGGGTAGTAGGAGCCCGGTGCTGTGGGGCCGAGGCCGGTCAGGAGATTGACGTTGCCGTTCGTTCCGAAATCCGTGCAGGCCTGGCCAGTGCGGGCGTCGATGGTGATGAGGCGCGCATCGATCGTGGTGATGACGATGCGGGAGGCGCAGGGCGCGTTGGCGTCCGTGGCCGTGCTGTCATGCCAGTAGCCGACGCCGCGGCAGCGCTGCCAGACTTTTGTCTGGGCGTGGGGGTCGAACTTCCACTTTTCCGTGCCGGTGTCGGGGTCGAGCGCCGAGACGATGTTGTGGGGTGAGCAAATATAGACCGTATCGCCGATCTTGATGGGGGTGCCCTGAAATTCGGCGCCGTTCAGCGCCATGTCGCCGGTGCGGTAGGTCCAGGCGACGCGGAGCTTGCCGACATTGTCCCGGTTGATCTGCGTGAAGCTGGCGTAGCGCGTGCCGGAAGCCGTGCGGCCATAGGCGGGCCAGTCATGGCCGGTCTGATCGGGCTCGTTTGCGGATGCGGTGTCCTGCGGGTGCGTGGTGTCCTGCGGGGCGATGGTCGGGTGGACCTGAAACATGCCGGCCAGGAAGGCCACGATGACCGCACCGAGAGCGCCGGATGTGGCGCCTGTGACGGGGCGGGTGAAGTAGCGCCGGCCGGGGCCGCTGAGCCAGGGGGCCATAAGGGTCGCGGTCAGGGCGACGCACAGGAACACGATCAGGCGGGAGAAGCTGGGCCAGAAGCTGATGCCGACCTCTGCGAGAGACCACAGGATCGTCGCGAGCAGGAGGCCGAGGGCGATCCATGTCGAGAGGATGTTGCGACGGATCATGTAATAGCTGCAGGCGGCCAGCGCGATACCGGCAAGGGTATAGAACCATGAGCCGCCGAGAACGATGAGGTGGAGACCTTCGAGGATCAGGAAGGCCGCCATAAGGGCGCCCAGAATTCCGATGATCATCGAGAGGACGCGGGGACCGCTGTTCATTTGAAGAGGCCTCCTGCGCAGGGAGGCGTCTGGCGGGCTGGGCTTTGGGCCATTCCGCAGGGAAGACGAGGTGATCGGGTATGCATCGGGCTGAAATCCTTGGATCAGGATTGATCAGAACGATGCATGACACGTTTGTGCTTATGTTAAATATAACATTAGCATGAGCGGTGATAACGGAATTGGCATGATAATATCACAATATGTATGTGATATGTTTTGACGCAGAGGGATTGTGTGGGCACGCGCAGTATCTGGCACCCGTAAAGGGCGCCAGATTTTGGCGGCTGGATCAGAACTGTGCTGCGACGGTTCCGAAGAATTCGCGCGGGGCTGCGACAAACAGGTTGGCGTTGTCGTCACCGGCGACGGATGCTGCGCCATAGACGCCACCGATATAGTTCTGGTTGTACAGGTTGGTGATTCCGAAGGAGGTCTTCAGGTTCTGGGCGAAGCCGACCTTGCCGAAATCGTAAGCAACGTTGAGGTTTGATGTCCAGTAAGCCGGGATCTGCTCATCGTTGGTGTAGGTCATCTGGCGTGCGCTTGTGTACGTCGTGTTGAAGTTGAAGGTTGCGCGGTGCCATGTGTAGCTCACGTCAGCCTTGTACATGAACTTCGGGTAGTAAACCTGCTGCTTGCCCTTGATGCTGACGTAACCGCCGTTATACGGCAGATGCGTGTCTTCGTAGGTGGCATCGTTCCAGCTGAAGCTGTTGGTGATGGCCAGACCGGGCAGCGGGCGGAACGTACCGGCGACGTCGGCGCCGTTCATGGTTTCCCGACCCACATTCATGAATGAGCTGTAGGTATTGCCGGTGGAGCCGCTCGTGATGGCGGCAAGGCGGTTGTAGTAATCGGTGTGGTAAAAATCGGCACTTCCGGAGAAGAAGTGGGAGTTGAAGCGGTAACCGACCACGTAGTTCCAGGTCCGCTCGGGACGCAGGGACTTCTTGTTTTCGTCGAAGACGGTCTGTGCGGGGTTGGAGGCGCTTCCGAGACCGGACCAGGGCGAGCCGCTGGAGCTCTGGGCCGAGTAGTCATAAGCCCGCATGTTTTCAGCGATATCGAAATAGACTTCGTGCTGATTGAGGAAGTGGTAGTCGAAGTTGAAATGCGGAAGGAACGCGTTCGCGGCTGTCAGGTTACCGGACGCAGGGTGGCTGTAATAGACGCCCCATGACGAGAGCGTGCTGGTGTTGTCGACGCTGGTTCCGCCATGCGTTGTCTGCAGCAGGGAACGGAAGCCTGCTTCAACGGTCATGCCCGGAATGATCTGGTATGTGTCCTGCAGATAGAACTGGAACGTGTTGGTGTTGAAGGAATCCGCCCACCAGGTCGTTCCGTTTTTGAAGTCGGCGATGGAGGAATGCGGCGTATTGACGCCATCTTCATACATCATCATCGGGTAATTGAAGCGGTCGTTCTCGTACCAGATACCGGTCTTGATATCGTTGTGATGACCGGCATGGATGTCGAAATTCTGGACGAAACCCAGACGGCGGACGTCGGGATGACCGGTTTCCATCGCCATTGGGACCTGCGAGGTTGGCGAGGTCAGGAACGGGTTGGTGGCGCTGTAATCACCGTTCGAGACATGCGCGTAGGCGATTGTCTTGGATGTGACGTTGGGGAACAGCTGGAATTCGCCCGTGATGGCCGAGAGGTAGTTTCTCTGGGTCTGGGTGCCGTCATAGGCGTAATCGCCGATTTCGTCGTTGGACAGGACGCCTTCAAGACCAGCGGGGACACCGCCATTCTGGGCGTAATAGGCGTATTCCTTGGCGAGGGCGTAATTGGGTTTCAGATAGGTCGTGTTGCGTCCCATCTTCTGCCACATGTTCTTCGTCAGGCTGAGGTAGTTGTACTGCTCGAAATTCGAGTAGTCGAAGACAGCCGTGATCTTGCCGCGGTCACCGACGGGCTGGACCAGTTTGAAATTGGCCTGCTGTTCCTGCTGGTCCCCATATCCTTTCCACAGATCCTGATCCGTGCGAGCATAGGCGGCGTAGAACTTGGTGCCGCTGGCGTTCAGCTTGCCACTGTCCACCCGGCCGAAGGTTCTGAAGCCGTTATAGCTGCCGAAGAGCTGGCTGATCTGGCCGCCGGCTTTGTCGGACGGATCCGCTGAGGTGAAGGTGATGGCGCCGCCGAGCGTCTGTGCCGAGGGCGTGTCCAGTGCGCCTGCGCCCTGGGACATGGTCAGGCTGCTGATGTTTTCCTGGATTTCCATCTGGTCGACGCCGAGGCCGTTCCAGTTGTGGAAGCCCTGGCCACCCATCGGGATACCATCGAGCGAGACACCGAGCTGGGTCTGGTTGAAGCCGCGGACATAGAGGGTGTTGGCGACCGTATCGAGACCGAAAGCGTCATCGGAGGCGAAGTTCGCGCCGGGTGTCGTGAGGGCGAGGATCTGCATCGGGCTGGTGCCGGCGACGAAGTGATCCATCGTTTCGCGTGTGACGACTTCCACCGCGCTGTGGGAGCCTCTGCGCTGCGCATGAACGGTCATGTCTTCGGAGCCGGACGCCACTTCCACGTGCTTGTGGGCACGGGCAGGCTGCGCGTGGTGTGCGGGCGCTGTGGTCCGGGTGTGGTTCGAACGATGCGGATGCGTTTTATGATCGGTAGTAGCGGCTTGAGCCGGGCTGATCAGAAGGCCGATCAACGCGACACCGGATAAGAGATATCGTCCCAAGTCTGACTGCACGGGCTGGTCCTAATTCTTGTCCAAGTAAATCCTGAAGGTCACGCTACGTCATAAAAAAGAAACATAACAACATATTTGTTGGCAAAATCGCACGGTTTTTTCACTATGTTTCATAAATACATCACCTGTCGCCTCGCTTCAGTAAGCAGAGTGGGTGCGGTTTTCCTGAATACAGGCAAATATATGATCTGTATTCAGGGAGAATGATTTTTATTCATTTGATTATTGAAAACAAATTCTTGAAAGAATTTTAATTTATTCCACGACGCATGACGTGGGTTTCTAATGAGAGCGTTCTGTTTTCGTATATGATTTCTTGGAGCCTCTTTGAAAACTGCACCGGGAGACGGTTTGTTTCTGTTGAATGAAACCTGAGGCGGGGAGAGGACTTGACCCGGTGGTCAGCCGGGTCCGGGTTGGGTGTCTGTGGGTTACCGGGCAGGGGTACCGGAAAAATCAGTTCAGAAACATCGTGTGAAAATCAGAAGATTTCCTTGATCAGATCGTTGCCGATGCTGAATCCGGCGCCGGCTTCGACGGAGCGGGCGAATCCGGAATTGAGGATGTTCGAAACGAAATTATTGTCCGGTACGGACTGGACTGGCTGGACAGGGACCTGCGGCGTCGGGGCCTGATAGGTGGCCTGCGTGCCGTAATCCTGCTGGGCGTTGGCAAGGGCAGCATGGAGCTGTTGCAGGAGGTTCGTGACCTGCTGCTGTTCGGCCTGGAAGGCGAGGGCGAGTTCACGCAGGTCGAGAGACCATTCGCGGGCCTGCATGTCGCCGGTCTGGGCGGCAGCCTGCATTTTGGAGCCGAGGGCCTGAAGCGCCTGCGCGGATTGCTGGGCCTGCTGCTGGAGCTGATTATAGGTCTGCTCGATCGTCTGGACGTCCATGACGGTTCTTCCTTCAAAGAGACATGGGTGTTGATACCGCCGGGCTGCGAGTCCCTCCATCCCTTTCAGCAATAAAATGTCATAAAGATACGCAGGCGGAATACTGTCCTTTCGGGCCTCTGTGCAGATGCCTCTTGCCCTGTGTCACGGGGTTTCCCATCTTGCCATGATGGCCACAAAATCTTCCTCTTCCGTTCGCAATGCCGTGTCGATGCCTCTGA
Organism: Gluconobacter sp. Dm-62; assembly: GCF_018256155.1. Taxonomy (GTDB): domain Bacteria; phylum Pseudomonadota; class Alphaproteobacteria; order Acetobacterales; family Acetobacteraceae; genus Gluconobacter. The sequence goes on along the minus strand of NZ_JAERLY010000004.1, from coordinate 19,685 downwards.
CGCAGTTTCTCCCCGAGAAGCAGCCCGTCAAACCCAAGACGCGCAAGCTTGTCGTCAAGTCGGACTATGAACCAGCGGGCGATCAGCCGACGGCAATTGCGGAGCTTGTGAAGGGTGTTGAGGGCGGCGAGCGGGACCAGGTTCTGCTGGGCGTTACGGGGTCCGGCAAGACGTTCAGTATGGCGAAAGTGATTGAGGCGACGCAGAAGCCGACGCTCATCCTCGCCCCAAACAAGACGCTGGCGGCGCAGCTTTACGGGGAGATGAAGCAGTTCTTTCCGGATAATGCGGTCGAGTATTTCGTGTCTTACTACGATTACTACCAGCCGGAGGCGTATGTGCCGCGGTCGGACACGTATATCGAGAAGGATAGCCAGATCAACGAGCAGATCGACCGGATGCGCCATGCGGCCACGCAGGCGCTGCTGGAGCGTAATGACGTCATCATCGTGGCATCTGTGTCGTGCATTTACGGTATCGGATCGGTCGAGACGTATTCAAAGATGGTGGTGCGGCTTGAGGTTGGGGGCACCATTGACCGTGAGCGGCTGATCAAGGCGCTGGTGGAGTTGCAGTACCGGCGCAATGATGCGGCGTTCGAACGCGGGACGTTCCGGGTCCGGGGCGAGCAGATCGACATCTTCCCGGTGCAGAACGAGGACCGGGCCTGGCGGGTGTCGCTGTTTGGCGATGAGATCGACCAGATCGTGGAGTTCGATCCGCTGACGGGGAACAAGACGGCAGATCTGGCGGAAATCAGCGTCTATGCGAACTCGCATTACGTGACGCCGCGACCGACGCTCAATCAGGCGATGATCGGGATCAAGAACGAGCTTCGAGGGCGGCTGACGCAGTTTACTGAAGAAGGCAAACTGCTGGAGGCGGAGCGCCTGTCGCAGCGGACCACGTTCGATCTGGAAATGATCGAGACGACGGGGGCGTGCAAGGGGATCGAGAACTACTCGCGCTATCTGTCGGGGCGTGGTCCGGGAGACCCGCCGCCGACATTGTTCGAATATCTGCCGGAAGATGCGCTGCTGATCGTTGATGAAAGCCATGTCACGGTGCCGCAGATCGGCGGGATGGAGCGTGGGGACAGGGCGCGGAAAAGCGTGCTGTCGGATTACGGGTTCCGCCTGCCGTCCTGCATCGACAACCGTCCGCTCGCGTTCGGGGAGTGGAATGCGTTCCGGCCGCAGTCGATTTTCGTGTCGGCGACGCCGGGGCCCTGGGAAATGGAGCAGACGGCGGGTGTGTTTGCTGAGCAGATCATCCGTCCGACGGGGCTGATTGATCCGGTGACGGATGTGCGGCCTGTCGAAGGGCAGGTTGATGATCTGCTGCATGAATGCCGGGATGCGATCAGCAAAGGCGGTCGTGTTCTGGTGACGACGCTGACCAAGCGGATGGCTGAGGATCTGACGGATTATCTCGGGGAGGCGGGCGTCAAGGTCCGGTATCTGCATTCGGATGTGGATACGCTGGAACGGATCGAGATCATCCGTGATCTGCGGCTCGGAGCGTTTGACGTGCTGGTGGGGATCAACCTGCTGCGTGAGGGGCTCGATATTCCGGAATGTTCGGTTGTGGCCATCCTTGATGCGGACAAGGAAGGGTTCCTGCGGTCCAAGACTTCCCTGATTCAGACGATCGGGCGTGCGGCGCGTAACGTTGAGGGACGTGTGCTGCTTTATGCGGACAAGATGACGGACAGTCTGAAATTCGCCATCGAAGAGACGGCGCGGCGTCGGGCGCGGCAGACGGAGTGGAACGAGACGCATGGCATTACGCCGATGACGGTGCGCTCGAAGATCGGGGATGCGCTGTCGTCGGTGTTCGAGCAGGATTATGTGACGGTGGCGCCGGACGGGGCTGGCGATACGGAACAGTTTGTCGGCAAGTCGCTGCCCGCGACGATCCAGGATCTGGAAAAGCGGATGCGCGAGGCTGCGGCCAATCTGGACTTTGAGCAGGCTGCGCGGCTGCGCGATGAGGTCAAGCGTCTGGAAGCGATCGATATGGGGCTGGAGCCGCCGCCGATTGCGTCTTCGACGGCAGGGCGTCCGGGCGCGCGGAAAGCTCCGAAGACGCCTGTGCCTTTGGGGCCAGGTGGGGGCGGGTATGATCCCGCGAAAAAGAAGCGTGGCCGGGGGCGCTGAGATGGCTGAGAAGACGCCGCTCTCGCATTATCTGTCCCCGAAAGGGGCTGCGGTCATGCAGGCCGAGCTGAAGGAGCTGGCGCAGAAGGAACGGCCGCGCATTGTGGAGATCGTGTCCTGGGCGGCGAGTAACGGCGACCGTTCGGAGAACGCGGACTATCAGTATGGCAAGCGTCGGCTGCGGGAAATCGACCGGCGGATGCGGTTTCTGGGCAAGCGGCTGGAAAATGCGGTGATCGTCGACCCCGCCGGGCAGACGACGCGGGACCGTGTGTTTTTTGGCGCGACCGTGACGTATGTGGACGAGGATGACGTCGAGCATATCGTGACGATCCTTGGCGTGGACGAGTCCGACCTTGTGCGGGGAGAGGTCAGTCTGGTTTCGCCGGTGGCGCGGGCACTGATGCGGACGCGCGTGGGCGATGTTGCGATGTTGCAGACGCCGCGCGGGCCGGTTGAGATCGAGATCCTGAAGATTGTCTATCCCGTGGCGGTGGCGACGGTCTGAGCGCTTACGGCAGCAGTTTACCGTCGCGCAGGCGTTCGGCTGTTTCCCACAGGGCCGTGCGGTTGGAGTCCCAACTCAGGTGCTGGCGCGCGTCTTCGTAGGAAAACCATCCGCAGATCGTGTGTTCGGCGGAGAGGGACAGGGTCTGTCTGGTGGCGTAGAGCTGTGGCGACCATTCGGATCGGGCTGCGAAATGGCTGACCGGGATGGTGGCGCTTGCCTGTAGCGGGAACAGGAGGGTGTCAGCGGACAGGCCGCTTTCTTCCTGCATTTCACGTTTTGCGGTCTGATGGGGTGTTTCGCCTTCGTCACCCCCGCCTGCAATGGGTTGCCAGTCTCCGGAATCGCTGCGGCGGAAGAGGGCGTATTCGGTGCCGCGATCGGCTTTGCGGAACGGCAGGACGAGAGCCTGAAACGGAGCGCGGCGTGGGGTAGTCATTTAGGAAACTCCGTGGTGCGGGATTTTGAAAAACCGGGTCATGCGGTTACAGAGGACTGGACCACTCCCCTTTCTCCCTGCCGGAGTTTTCCGATGTCCCGTTCTCTTCGCGTTGCTGTCCAGATGGACCCTCTGGAGTACGTCAATATTGATGGCGACTCCACGTTTGCGATGATGCTCGAAGCGCAGGCGCGCGGCTATGAGCTGTGGGTCTATCCGGTCACGACGCTAAGTCTTGTCGAAGGGCAGGGCCAGGGTGGCCGGGTTCAGGCGCGGGCACGGCGCGTTGAAGTGCGGCGCGAGCGTGGCAATCACGCGACGTTTGGGGAAGAGCAGGTGCTGGATCTGGGGCAGACGGATGTGATCCTGATGCGTCAGGATCCGCCGTTCGACATGGGCTACATCACGGCGACGCATATGCTTGAGCACGTGCACGGTGTGGGCGAGGGGCGTTCGCTGGTGGTGAATGATCCGGTGGCTGTGCGCAATGCGCCGGAAAAGCTGCTGGTGACGCATTTTCCGCATCTGATGCCGCCGACGCTTGTGACGTGGGACACACGCGAAATTCTGGCATTCCGTGAGAAGTATCAGGACATCATCGTCAAGCCGCTTTACGGCAATGGTGGATCGGGGATTTTCCGGATCAAGCCGGATGATGAAAATCTGGGTGCGTTACTTGAGATGCATTTCGCACGTTCGCGTGAGCCACTCATGATCCAGCGTTATGAGCCGGCCGTACGTCAGGGCGACAAGCGCATCATTCTGGTGGATGGCGAGGCGATTGGGGCCATCAACCGCGTTCCGGCAACGGGTGAGGCGCGTTCGAACATGCATGTGGGCGGTCGGGCCATGAGTGTGGAACTGACGGCGCGGGATAAGGAAATCTGTGAGTCGATCGGGCCGTATCTGCACGATCACGGACTGATTTTCACGGGGATCGACGTGATCGGGAACTGGCTGACGGAGATCAACGTCACGTCGCCGACGGGCTTGCAGGAACTGGACCGTTTTGACGGGATGAACAGTGCAGGGCTGATCTGGAATGCGATTGAAAAGCGGGTCTGGGCCTGAGCGCCCCCAGGATTTTTGCAGACTGGCGCAAGCAAAGCATATGCGGTGGCTGACATTGACGGCCACCCCCGTCTTCAGGGCTGACAAACGGAATGGCCGTAAGGCGGCGTCCGGTTTGGCATGCCCCGGCTGGATCGTGACTGACGGATCGGCGGGGGCTTCCTGCTTTAGGCAGTTACTTCAGGATCATTCGTTTTTGAGATGGCTGGTGTAGTCCAGGGGCTGAACGGGTCCGGTCGCGGTCTCATCGGAATGCGGTGGTTTGTCTTTTCCAAAACGGTTGGCAAACCATGTTGCGATTTGCTCCCGGAAATAAAGACAGTAGAGCGCCGCCCAGATGACAAAGGTAATCAAAGCTAAAAAATAGATCAGCATGGTTGTCCTCCCTGGCCTGTTTCGAGACATGGCCTTGAAACGTCATGCGCACAGCATCTCTTGCCAGATGCATATCTGGGAGGGCAAGAAGGTGCCAATTGAACAAGTTCCGGACAGCTCGGGCCTGTGAGGGTCGAGCGGACAGAGAAGGTCGCATATCATCATGTCCTCAACCCTTTCCCCGCGTTCTGCACTGGACGCGGAAGCCGTCAAGACGGCTTATCGTCGTTGGGCCCGTGTTTACGATACTGTTTTCGGCGGTATTTCGGGTTACGGGCGCAAGAGAGCAGTGGCCGCGGTCAATGCCCTGCCAGGAGAGAGGGTTCTGGAAGTCGGAGTTGGAACGGGGCTGGCGCTGCCGTCCTATTCTCATGACAAGCGGATTACGGGAATCGATCTTTCCGAAGACATGCTGGAGCGTGCGCGGATCCGTGTTCTGCAGGATCATCTGACGAATGTGGACGATCTGCTGGAAATGGATGCAGAAGCCACGACGTTTGAAGACGACAGTTTTGATATTGCGGTTGCAATGTTTGTTGCATCCGTCGTGCCCCATCCGGACCGGCTGCTGGCCGAGCTCAAGCGGGTCGTAAAGCCGGGTGGCCATATCCTGTTCGTCAACCACTTCCTGGCGACGGGCGGTCTTCGTCTTTCGGTTGAGCGTGGGATGGCCCGGGCGTCGCGTTCGCTCGGCTGGCATCCGGATTTTGCCATTGAGTCGCTTCTGCCGCCAGAAGACCTGCGTCGTGCAACACTGATGCCAGTTCCGCCGGCCGGGTTGTTTACACTCGTGACATTGCCGCAATGCGAGAGTAAAAGCGACGCAGCAGCCCTGGTCGCCTGATCGGCGTTTGGTTCCGCACTTGTGTCGGCGCCGAGTATTCCGACGCTCGCTGCGGTATTCCTAATTCAGGGACCGACTACGCGATCATGACTTATCAGGCCGTCGATACTGCCCCAGCCCGTTCCAGCCGCCGAGTCGGAACGTCTTTTATTTTGCTGGCACTGTTTGCCGGTCTGCTGGGCGGGTCGCTGGCCCTGCCATTTCTTCAGACACATTCCACGAGTGGTCAGGCATTCTGCCACGGTATTCTCATGACGTTCTTCGTCATGTGTCCGGCCGCGCTGGGTGGTTTTGGGCAGTGGCTTCTGCCGTCTGCGCTGGGAACCGATCGGACGGTGCTTCGGGGACTGACGATGGCCGGGTTCGGGTTCCTGTCTTCCGGCGTAGTGCTGCTTCCGATCCTGCCGTTTGCGGCCCTGCTGCTCTGGGCGGTCGGTATTCTGGCTGTCGCGACGGATGTGATTACGACGTGTCTTGAGGGACGGACCTGCCGTTTCCGTGACATGTCCCCGCTGGCCTGGTCTCTGCTGGCGACTTCCTGCAGCGTTGTTCTTGTGGCGCCGGTTCTGGCCGCGGTTGTGACGCGCGGTATGATGGACGGGATTACGACCACAGCTCTGATCGAGACGCTGCACCTGCCGGAAACCGCGCTGATGCTGACGCCTGCCCTTGGGCTGGTGACGTCCGCACTATTGTCGCGCTCTGCCCGTGCGGGGGCTTCCTGGATGGTCGCACCTTATGTGTTCGGCCTGATGGGTATTGGCGGCCCGCTTTTGTGGATGGACGGGTTGTATGGATCGCTGCCATCCGGCGTTCTGGCGAGCCTTGTTCTTATGACGCAGATCGTGCCCTCGGTTGTGCTGATCGGGACGCTGTGTCGTGATGTATGGCAGCAGAGGCGCGATCTGGATGGCGCGGCGCTCTGGGCGATTGGTAGTATCCTGCTCTTTACGGCCGGTTGGCTGTCTGACTGGCTTCCGGGGCATTCGGGTGATCATACGGCTGTGGCGTTTGGCGGGATCATGGCGCTTTGTGGCGGGTTTTACGCCTGGGTTGAGATGCTTCTCCCCGGTCGTGTTCCTGCTTTGCTGAGCCGGGTCCATGCGGGTCTCATGCTTGTGGGGGCGTTCTGTTCGATCGTGCCGGGCGTGATGATCTACGGTGAGGTTCTGATGGGTGTCAGCCTGCTGGCCTTTGGGCTGGTTGGGCTGTTTCTGTTGAGGGAGACCGGGCGTGCCCGGGTCTCGGCATGAGCGATACGGCGACACCTCTGGCCCCTTCGGGGGTTTTTTCCGTTCCGGGCAAGGATGGTGATTCGTCCCTGCGTGAGTGGCTGGCGCTTCTCAAACCACGTGTGATTTCGCTGGTGGTGTTTACGGGCGCTGCGGGCATGGCCGTGGCGCCGCGCTGGCCGTCCATTCCCATCGGGCTGATTACCATTCTGTGCATCTGCATCGGGGCCGGGGCCGCGGGTGCGATCAACATGTGGTATGACCGCGACATTGACGCGATCATGAAGCGGACTGTCGTGCGGCCCATCCCTGACGGGCGGATGCCGGAGCAGGCGGCGCTGGTTTATGGCGTTGTGTTGTCGGTTCTGTCCGTGGTTGTGCTGTGGCTGGCGACCAATGCGCTGGCGGCGGGTATTCTGGCGTTCTCGATTTTCTTTTACAGTGTCATTTATACGATGTGGCTCAAGCGGAGCACACCGCAGAACATCGTGATTGGTGGCGCTGCGGGGGCGTTTCCGCCGATGATCGGCTGGGCTGCGACCATGAATTCCATGGACGTTCTGCCGGTGGCGATGTTTGCGATCGTGTTCCTTTGGACGCCGCCGCATTTCTGGTCGCTGTCGCTTTATGCGTGCAAGGATTACGGTAAGGCGGGCATTCCGATGCTGCCGGTCGTGAAGGGTGCGCGTCATACGCGGTGGCAGATCCTGATCTACACGTTCATTCTGACGGCTGTGTCACTGGTGCCGAGCTTCGTGCATGAAGTCGGGCTGACCTATACGGTTGTGACCAGTCTGCTGGATCTGGGGTTCATTTTCTGTGCGTTCCGGGTCCTGATGGATCAGCAGGATACGGAAGGGGTGAGCCTGACGAAGGACAGGCCCGCGCGGTTCGCGTTCCGGTATTCGCTGGCTTATCTCTTTCTGCTGTTCTGTGGACTTCTGGTTGACCGGGTTCTGATCGGATGAGCATGACCACTGATATTGATCTCGCCCGCAAGCGGCGTCTGAGCCGGATTACGGGGATTGTGGGTGGCGTGGTGCTGCTGGCCGTGATCTTTTACGTCATTACGCTGACGCGGCTGTAACGGGTCCGGTTTTCGGCCGGAGTGCAGGCAATAAAAAGGCCCGGGGATTTCCCGGGCCTTTTCTGTTTCTGGGGCCTGTCAGCCAGCCTGCTGGATGGCGGAGAGGATCCAGTTGCCGCGACCATCGGCGCGGACGAAGGTCCAGAGTTCGGTGACGGTGACGGGCTCTGTGGAGCTGCCATCGATGACGTTGCCCATGGAGTCCGTGGTGACGTCCGTCATGGAGTAGCGCATGGCGACGGTGGCGTATGTGAGGCTGCCCTCGCGCCAGGCTTCGGAGAGGTCGCCGCGCTGGAACTGGACGTTGGAGACGATGTTCCGGGCACCACGGCTGGCGAGATCGGAAAGCTGGGCATTGAAATAGCCCGTCATTTCCGGTGTCGCCATGCTGGAGAGGGCACGCATGTTCTGTGCGCTCCAGGCAGCCTGAATGTCGAGCAGGAGCCGCTGAAAGCTCGTGTAGTCATCGTTGGTAAGCGTCACGGGGGCGCTGCCGCCTGCATTGCCGAACGGAGGTGCCGCGCCTGCGGGCATTCCGGACGGGTTGCCGCCCATCTGGTTCTGACGGCGGTTGCCGAACATGCGCAGGACGAAAGCGATCAGGCCACCGATGATGAGCACCTGAAACAGGAAGCCAAAGAACGATGTTCCGCCTGTCATGCCGCCCATCATGCCGTGGCCGCTCAGGAGGCCGAACAGGCCTGCGCCCAGAAAGCCGCCTGCGAAGCCGCTCAGGAACGGATGGCGGACAGGGTAGGAGGGTCTGTAGGCCGGAGCGCCATAGCCGGGCATCGGACGGGCCGGGGAAGCGTAGCCCGGTGAGCCGTAATTGGGCGATGGACGCGGGGTTGCGGATTGGTCCATCGGGCGCGCCCAGCCGGGCGTAATGGATGTGCGCGGGGGGACGCTCCAGGTGTGGGAGCCACGGCTTCCGATGGAGCTGCCGCCGCCTGGCCGTGCGTCTGCGGTTCCGAGGACGCAGAGAAAGGCAAAGGCGATCGGGAGAAGTCGAAAATTACGCATCAAAGTCCTGCAATGTTCATGCCGTCGATCCGGATACTCGGAGCATTAACGCTCTGCCGGAACATTAGATCACTGCCCGGAATCATGCGGGCAAACATGTCCTTGAGATTGCCGGCCACCGTGAGTTCGGCGACGGGTTCGGCGATCTCGCCGTTGCGGATCATGAAGCCCGAAGCGCCACGGCTGTAATCGCCGGTCAGCATGTTGACCGACGAACCCATGAGCTCGGTGATCAGGATCCCTTCACTGATATCGGAACGCAGGGCTTCGGAAGAAAGGGTTCCGGGTGCGAGATGAAGATTTGTCACACTCGGGGAAGGGGGCGAGGCGACGCCACGGCTGGCGCGGCCGTTCGTGGGCATGTTGAGCTGGCGGCCGCTGCGGGAGTCGAGCAGCCAGGTCTGGAGCACGCCATCCGCGATCAGGTTCAGAGGCAGGGCGGCACAGCCTTCGGCGTCGAAGGGACGGGAGGCCGCGCCCCGGATGCGGCGCGGATCGTCATGGACGGTCAGGCCGGAGGAGAGGATCTGTTTGCCGAGGCTGTCCTTGAGGAAGGACGTGCCCCGCGCGATGGCGGCCCCGTTGATGGCGCCGACCAGATGTCCGAGCAGCGTGGCGGAGACGCGCGGGTCGTAGATCACGCTGTAAGTGCCGGTGCGGGGGCGGCCGGGATTGATGCGTGCCAGCACCCGCTCGGCGGCTTCGCGGCCGATGATGGTCGCGCTTTCGAGGTCTTCCAGATGCACGGCGCTGCGATAGGCGTAGTCGCGCTGCATCGTGGCGCCTTCGCCGGCGAGGACGCTGGCGCTGGTGGAATGTCCGGTGCGGCTGTAGGCGCCGAAGAAACCTGCCGAGGTGCCGAGTGCGACTGAGGTGCGGCCGTGACCGGCGGAGGCGCCGTTGGTGTTGGTGATGCCTTCAAAGGAGAGGGCAGTATCCTCGGCTTCGCGGGCGCGGGCGAGGAGGTCGTCCATGCTCGGCGCGGAACTGCATTCGAGGTTCAGTCCGGCGGCGTCGAAACGGCCCTGAAGGGCGGCTTCGGCAAGTCCGGCATACTGGTCTTCGGGGACGACCAGGGCCATGGCACAGGCCTGTTCGGCCAGACGGTCGAACTCGGCCTCGTTCAGAACGCTCGTCGAAACCGTGGCCGCGCGTTTGCCGCGAAAGACGCGCAGGCCGAGGGCGACGCTCTCGGAGCGCTCGATGCCTTCGGGGACGCCTTTTCGGACGAGCGCGGACTCGGACTCGTCGCGGACAAGAATGGCGTCCGCGTGGTCTGCGCCGTGGCGGCGGGCTGCGGCGAGGAGGGCTTCGACGGGCGTTGTGGTCATGCGGCGAGCCTTGCTGTGATGTCCTCGAGCGAGGGCATGTTGCCGACGGGGCCGATGGCAGTGAAGGTCGGCGTGCCGGAGAAAATGGTGCGGGCGACGCGCAGGATGTCGTCTTCCGTCACCGCATCGATCTTGCCAACCGTTTCGGCTGTCGGGATCGGGCGATTATGGACCTGGATCTGACGGGCGAGCTGTTCGCAGCGGCTGCCGGTGCTTTCCAGCGACATCAGGAGCGAGGATTTGAGCTGGGCGCGGGCGCGGGACAGCTCCGCTTCGCTCAGGCCATCCTGAAGGCGCTTGAGTTCGTCGATCATGACAGGGACGAGTTCGGCGGTCTGTTCCTCGCCCGTGCCCGCATAGAGGCCGAACAGGCCGCTGTCGCTGAAGGGGGAGGCGAAGGAATAGACGCTGTAGACCAGACCGCGGCGCTCACGGATTTCCTGGAACAGGCGCGAGGACATGCCGCCGCCGAGCAGCGTCGAGAGGATCATGACCGCGTAATGATCGGGGTGCATGTAGCTGACGGACGGAAAGCCCATGACGAGATGGGCCTGATCCAGTTCGCGGGTCGTGCGCAGTTCGCCGCCCTCATACGCGGCCGCGCGGGGGCGGAGCGTCTGATGGGTGGGGAGGTCGCGGAAGTGTTCCTGTACCAGAGCCACGACGTCCTGATGGTGCAGGTTTCCGGCAGCGGCGATGGTGATGTTGTGGGTCGTATAATGCTCGCGCATGTAGGACATGAGCGTGTCACGCGTCATGGTCGAGACGAGGTCTTCCGAGCCCAGTGTGGGGCGGCCCATGGGCTGTTCGGGGAAGGCGCGTTCCTGGAACTGGTCGAATATGATGTCGTCAGGCGTGTCGTTGGCCTGACCGATTTCCTGAAGGATCACGCCACGTTCGCGCTCGATTTCGGCGTCCAGAAACGTGCTGTGGGTCAGGATGTCGCCGATGATGTCCACGCCGAGCGCGAGGTCGTTCTTCAGCAGCTTGACATAATAGGCGGTGGTTTCGCGGGCGGTGTAGGCGTTGATGTAGCCGCCGACATTCTCGATGTCTTCCGCGATCTGGGCGGCGGAGCGGCGTTCGGTGCCCTTGAAGGCCATGTGTTCGAGGAAGTGGGAGACGCCGTTATTGGCGGCGGTCTCGTCGCGTGTGCCAATGGAGACATAGGCTCCGAAAGACACGGTTTCAACGCGGTCCATCCGTTCGGTGATGATGGTCAGGCCGTTATCGAGTCTGGTGACTTCAATCGTATCGGGCATGAGGTTCCGTATTGTCGCAGGAAGGCAGGCTCCCCGGCTGGGGAGCCTGTGTTGGACGATCAGCCGCGCTTGATATGGGCGCGGACGGCGTCCTGAAGGCCGGAAATCTGGCTGTCCATGCACTCATAGCGCTCGGTGCGCTCGAACAGGTCGGACAGGTGCGGCGGGAGTTTGGGGTGGATGCCGGTGGCGGCGATGACGGCGTCCGGGAACTTGGCGGGGTGGGCCGTGGCGGCCGCGACCATGGGGATGCCGGGTTCCTGGAAACGCCTGCCGACGGCGAGGCCGATCGCGCTGTGCGGGTCCGCGAGATAGAGGCTCTCGTTGTAGAACAGGCGCATGGCTTCGCTGGTCTGTTCGTCGGTGAGGGTCATGCCCTCGAAGACGTCCTTCATGCGGGTCCAGGCGTCATGCGGGACGGCCATGCGGCCGGTTTCGCGGAACTCGCGCATGATGGCGGCGCAGCGTGTGGCGTTGCGGTCCAGCAGTTCGAACAGCAGGCGTTCGAAATTGGACGAGACCTGGATGTCCATCGACGGCGACAGGCTAGGCTCGACCGTGCGCACGCTCATGTCGTTGTCGATGACGAAGCGCGTGAGGATGTCGTTGCGGTTGGAGCCGATGCAGAGCTTCTTGATGGGCAGGCCCATCTGCTTTGCAGCCCAGGCAGCGAGGACGTTGCCGAAATTGCCGGTCGGGACCGAGAAGGAGACTTCGCGGTCCGGCGCGCCGAGGGCAAGGGCGGCGCGGACGTAATATGGGATCTGGGCGGCGATGCGGGCCCAGTTGATCGAATTGACGGCCGAGAGCGAGACCTCGTCACGGAAAGCGTGGTCGGCGAACATTGCCTTGACCAGATCCTGACAGGTGTCGAAATCGCCTTCGACAGCGATGTTGAGGATGTTGTCGTCCTGAACGGTCGTCATCTGGCGGCGCTGGACGTCCGAGGTGCGGCCCTTGGGGTGCAGGATGACAACGGAGACGCGTTCGCGGCCACGGCAGGCCTCGATGGCGGCTGAGCCGGTGTCGCCGGAGGTCGCGCCGACGATCGTGACGTGGCGGTTGCGCTGGGTCAGGACGTGATCGAACAGGCGGCCGAGCATCTGCATCGCCATGTCCTTGAAGGCGAGCGTCGGGCCGTGGAACAGTTCGAGGGAATAGAGATCCTGCTCGACTTCGACGAGCGGGACCACGGCGGCGTGGTCGAAATCCGCATAGGCGTCACGCGTCATGTCGCGCAGGGTTTCGACGTCGATCGCGCCTTCGGTGAAGAGGGCGATGACTTCGGCGGCGAGGTCCGGATAGGAGAGCGTGCGCCACTCGCGCAGGGTCTGCGGGCTGATCTTCGGCCAGCTCTCCGGCATGTAGAGACCGCCATCTCCCGCGAGGCCGGCGAGAAGGATGTCAGAGAAGTTCGGGGCGTCGGCGGTCAGCTCGCCGCGTGTAGATCGGTAGCGCATGGGGAATTTTATATCACGTCCTGTCAGGGCAAGGCGATGCGAAGAATGTGTGTTGTGCCATCTTCCGTGACCAGAACGGCCATCTGGTGGCTGTCGGAGACGGCGGGGGCGCCGGCATTGAAGAGGCGCGGGTCCTTGAGGATGCGCAGGGGGATGCGGTCACTGCCGAATTTCAGGACGCTGCCGACGGTAATGTCGGACAGGTAGAAAACATTGTCCGGGGTCAGGGTTGCGCCGCCGAGACTGGGCGTGGTCCGCCATTCGGTAATGCCGTCGAGCTGTTCGACGGCCGTGAAATCCGTGTCCGTCAGCAGTGCGGTGTCAATGCGGGACATGGGACCGCATGCGGGCTGGTAGAACAGCCACTGACCTTTGGCGTCCAGCATCAGAAAGCGCACATTACCGCCTGCCATGGGGTGTCCGTCCGGCCCCATGCGAGGTTGGCCGTCGCGCAGGAGCGGGTGACGACCCGTCAGAGACAGATCGGAAGGCAGGAAGCGGGTGGCCTTGCCGGTCTGGATGTTTGCCACGACGAGGGCGGGTTTGCCTTCATCCGCCAGATAGGCGTGGGAATCATGAACCTGAAGGGCGATCAGGTTACTGCCTGTCACGGTGGCGCCGCTCAGGGAAATGCGGGCCTGAACCGATCCGTCCTCAGACATGCGAACAAGGGTCGGCGCGTCACCGGCTGTAAGGCCCCAGAGATCAGAGCCTGAGCGGGTCAGGGCGACAAGAGGTTCGGACGGGACGCTGGAGCTGGATAAGGGAGCGGCTGTGTTGCTGGCGTCAATCCGAACCGGGTGGCCAGAAGCATTCAGGGCAAAATAAGAGCCGTTTTCGCCAGCGAGAAGGATTTTGGGCTGAACGCCGGAGAGCGCTGCATCCGCTGTGATGGAGGCTGGGACGGGGGCGTCCTGCCAGGGGTGATCCGCTCTGGCGGGGGTGGCCGTGAAGGCCAGTGCCGCCAGACCGGTAGCGGCGGCGACATGCAGGAGACGGGTTTTCATGCCTCTGACATTGCCTCGCCAGATCTGTTTGGCAAGGCCGAAGTGGGGTCAGGAGTTCACTTCGGTCTTCGACGGGGTGGTTACCTGTGGTTCCTGACCGTCGGCAATGGGACTTTTGATCGGGCCAGGAATGTGATCGACGGCCAGAGGCGCAGGACGTGGATTTGAAAGCCAGGGGGCCATTTCATGCTCGACCGGGAAGAGGACGGCAGCATGCATCAGGAGCGCTGCTTCAATGGTCAGGCACTCGATTGACCATCGATTGTCGGGCATGCGTGAGATGTAGTGGCCGGAAGCAGTGCGACGGACTTCGATAGGGAACGTACGCGTTGTCATTCCCTGCCGGACCGTTGCGTACACCAGGCCCGGCACAGGGCCGGTTCGTTGTTCAAGATACATCGTCTAAAAACCCCTGACTCAGTCTTGGATTTACAATATTGGCCAAGAAACTGTGAAAACTTCGTTAACACCTGTCCGGCTGGATTGTTTGGAAATTCTGGAGCACGAAGAGTTGATGATGTCTCAGTTTTCTACAGATCCGACCGACGCTGCCTTTGCCAGTTTCGATGCAGGGGACCTTGCGGGGGCCGAGGCGGCCTTCCGTTCCATTCTGGCTGCGGAGCCAGGGCAGCCTGATGCCCTGCATGGGATGGCGTGTCTGGCCCGGGCCAGTGGGCAGGACGCCACGGCTATCGCGCTGGTAGGGCGCGCGCTGCAGAAAGCCGCCATTTCGCCCGATCGGAAGGCCAGGATGCATATCACGCTGGGGCTTGCGTTACTCAGTCAGGGGCATGCGGAGGCCGCCCGGGCAGCGTTGCATGTATCCGTGATATTGCAGCCTTGCGATCCGCGCGCGCATGTCGCGCTGGCGGACATTTTTCTGGCACTGGGGCGTCGGGGAGAGGCGCGTGAGGCGCTAGGGAAAGCCGCAGATCTTTCGGCTGATGACAGTAATGTGAGGACGCGGCTTGGGTCGCTTTTTCTCGATGATGGGCTGGGCGGGCAGGCTGTTGGGCAGTTTCGACAGGTTGTGCGTCGTAGGCCGGGTGATGGGGCTGCGCTGGCAAACCTAGGTGCCGCGCTTTTTGCCTCCAATGCGTTTGAGGAGGCGCAGAAAATCCTGCATCGCGCATGTGAAGCGGGTGCGCAAACGGCGGAGACGCTCAATAGCCTGGGGCTTGTGGAAATGGCGCTGGGCGATCTTCAGGCCGCTTGTGAAACATTAAGGCAGGCGCTGGAACTCCGGCCTTCGGATGGGCGGATCGCCAACAGTCTGGGGACTGCCCTGATGGAAGTCGGTCAGCTGGAGGAGGCTGAGGCACTTTTTGGGGCAATTTTGGTCGGTGAAACGGGGGAGGAAGCGGAACGGGCCCGGTTCAATCGGGCGACCATTCTGCTGGGGCAGGGGCGTTTTACGGAAGGGTGGCGAGACTTTGAGAGCCGCCGGGTGCTTTTGCGGCTGGCTTCGGGCGCTCCGCAATGGGACGGCTCGGCGGGAGAAGAGCCTGTGGCCGTTGTGGGCGAGCAGGGGCTGGGCGATGAGGTGCAGTTTCTGCGCTTCTTGACGCAGGCGGCAATGCGGCGGCCATTGCGGCTGCGGTTTCGCGCGGCGGCGCTGGCGGGCCTGATGCCGGGGCTGGATCAGGCGCGGATTCTGCCAGCGGACGGGGTGGTGGCGGCTGAAATCAGTTTGCTGAGTTTTCCTGCTGTTCTGGGGATCGACGATGTGCCGCCCGTGCAGCCTTATCTGGCTGTTTCGGAAGCGCCTGAGCCCGGGCGGATCGGGGTCTGCTGGTCGGGGAATCCGTCTTACCGGTTCGATCGCAGGCGGTCGGTTCCGGTTGGCTGTCTGGAAGGTTTGCGGCAGGTGTCCGGTGTGCGGTTTGTCGCACTTCAGCCGGGCGAGGCGCCAGACTGGATGGAGCGGGTTCCGCTTGAGACGCCTGTGGATCTGGCGCGGGAAGTGGGCCGGTGCGCGCTTGTGATCAGTGTGGATACGCTCGTGGCGCATATGGCCGGTGCATTGGGGCGGCCGTTATGGCTGCTCAATCGTGAAGGCGGCGACTGGCGGTGGAAGGACGTGGATTGGTACAAAAACGTCCGGCAGTTCCGGCCGCCCTCCGGTGCGGCGGTTGCTGCGGGATGGGAGGCCGTGCTGCGGGATGTCGCATCTGTGCTCAGTTTACGGGCGCAGTGACCGGGGGGCTCGTCAGGGAGGCGAGCAGGGTCTCGCGCAGGCGGGCGAGGCGGACCGGATCGGTGATTTTCAGGCCCAGCAGATCCCGGACGTAGAACACGTCCACGGCGCGCATACCGTAGGTGGTGATGTGGGCCGAGGAGATCTGGAGGGACTGGCTGCTGAGGGCGGATGTGATGTCATGCAGCAGGCCGGGGCGGTCACGGCCGTTGACCTCGATGACGGTGTGACGGTCCGAGGCCGTGTTGTCGATGACGACGCGGGGCGGGACATGGATCGCGCGCATCCGGCGTGAGGTGCTGTGATGGCTGGCGTCCTCGATGCCTTTGCGGATGTCGAGACGGCCCGAAAGTGCCTGCTCCACGAGATGGTTGAGGCGGCCAAGCTGGTGGGGTTCCTCGAAGGAGCAGCCTTCGCCGTCCTGTACCCAGAAGGTGTCGAGCGCCATGCCGTCGCTCAGTGTGTGGATGCGGGCATCCACGATGGAGGCGCCTGCGACGGCGAGGGCACCGGCGATCTGGGAGAACAGGCCCGGATGGTCGGCGCAGAGGACCGTGAGTTCGGTGACGCCGCGTTCGGGGATGGGGAAGGCTTCTACCGTGACGGGGGAGCGGTAGCGGTCCGAATCGTGGACCATGCGGGCGTGGCGCATCTGGGTGTCGGTGTCGAAGCCGAGCCAGTAGCTCGGGTAGCCGAGGTCCAGAAAGCGGTCGATGCTGCTTTCGGGGAGGGTGCCGGTGAGGCCGTCCCGGGCGAGTTCGCGGGCATGGTTGACGCGGCTGTCGCGTTCGGTGGCGGCCAGTCCGCCTTCCAGCACCTCGGCGACGCGGGAGAAAAGCTCGCGCAGCAGGGTGGCTTTCCAGGCGTTCCAGACCTTCGGACTGACGGCGCGCATGTCGGCGATGGTCAGGAGAAGGAGGAGACGCAGGCGTTCGGGGGACTGGATGGTGTCGGCGAGGTCGAGGATCGTGCGGGGGTCGTCGATGTCGCGGGTGAAGGCGGTTTGGGACAGCAGCAGATGGTGCAGGACCAGCCAGGAGACGGTGTCGGTTTCCTCGGGGTCGAGGCCGAGCTGCGGGCAGATGGTCAGCGCAAGGTCAGCACCGATTTCGGAATGGTCGCCGCCGCGTCCCTTGCCGATATCGTGCAGCAGGACGGCGACGTAGAGGGCGCGGCGGGAGCGGATATCGCTGGCCAGCGTGTAGGCCAGGGGGATCTCGTCCGCCATGCGTCCGGCTTCGATCTGGCCCATCATGCGAACGGCTTCGACGATGTGCTCATCGACCGTATAGATATGATAGCTGTCGAACTGCATCTGTCCGACGACGCGGGACCAGTCCGGCAGGAGGCGGCCGAGGAGGCCGGTTTCGTTCAGGATCGGGAGCCAGAACGGGACGGCTTTGGTTTCGTCCGCGCTGGGCTCGCAGAGCAGGTCCAGGAAAATTTTTGCGGTTTCGGGATCGTCTCGCAGGGTGACGGCGTGGCGTTCGTTGCGGATGATCTGCTGCATCGCGATGGGATGTAGCGGCAGGTCATGGCGGCGGCCGCAGTCGAGCAGGCGGAACATTTCGCGGGGCTGGGCCGCAAACGTCACGGGTTCGATGGGGCAGATGCGGCCGGCGATGGTCTGGAACTCTTCGGGGCCGGGGACGACTTTGGGCGGCTCGCCCGTGGTCTGGTCCTGAAGATGCATCAGCACGACGGGTTGCAGGACGCTGGTGAGGCGCATGACGTCGCGGGCGGTCAGGAAATAGTGGCGCATGAAACGTTCGACGCCACGTTGACGGCCATGGGTGGCGTAACCCATGCGGCCACCGATGACGGGCTGGACGTCAAAGGTCAGGCGTTCTTCGGCGCGGCCGGTGATGTAGTGCAGGTGCAGGCGGACGGTCCACAGGAAGTCCCATGACCGGCGGGCGCGGTGTGCTTCACGTTCCGTCAGAAGACCGAAGGACGCGAAGGACGGCGTCTGGGGGGCTTCGGCGGGTTTGCCGTTGCGGTCCGGTGTCGAGACAGCGCAGCCGAGGGCGGCGCGGCCCATCCAGTTCAGGGTTTGCAGGTCCCGCAGGCCGCCGCGGCCTTCCTTGATGTTCGGCTCGACCATGTAGGGATTGTCGCCGAAGCGGCGGTGGCGCTGTTCGCGTTCGCCAATCTTGCCCATGACGAATTCGCACAGCCGGTCGTTCTGCAGATCGGCGCCGAGGGCGCAGCGCAGGTCGCGGGCCAGACTGCGTTCGCCGTGCAGGAAGCGCAGGTCGAGGAGGGCGGTGCGGATGGTGAGGTCGGTATCGGCGTCGCGGACGCAGTCGGCGATGGAGCGCGTGGCGTGGCCGACGCGCAGGCCGAGATCCCACAGGGCGTAGAGGATGAACTCGATCCGGGCGGTCATGGCCGGGGTCGGGTCGCCTGGGATCAGGAAGAGGATGTCGATATCGCTGAAGGGGGCGAGAAGACCTGCGCCATAGCCGCCGGTGGCGCAGAGGCAGAGCGGTTCGCCGGGAGACTGATGTTTCTGCGCGACGAAAGCCGCCGCATCATCGCCGCGATGCAGGGCGAGCTGTCCGAAAAATTCGGCATCTCAAACCTCAAGATCAAACACCACGCGCAGCTCGGCTACGTCATCGAAGTCCCGTCCGCCGCCGGCACGAAACTGCGCGACAACCCCGACCTGTCCTTCCGTCAGGGTACGGCCAGCCTCGCCCGCTTCTCCACCGAAGACCTGGCCGGTCTGGACCGTGCCATCCTCGAAGCCGCCGACAAGGCCTCCGCGCTCGAACGCCGCATTTTCGCCGAGCTCTGCGCCCGCATCCTGCAAACTCCAGCCCTTGATGAGGTCGCGGAGTTCCTGGCCCTCGCCGACGTCCTGCGCTCCTGCGGCCTGCTCGCGGAAGGCGGCTCATGGTGCCGCCCCACCGTCACGGACGGCACAGAGTTCAGTCTCGTTGCCTGCCGACACCCGGTCGTCGAAGCCGCATTGGCCGAATCGGGAAGTGCGGATGCCCGTTTCATCCCCAATGACTGCGCCCTGCCGCCCGAACACCGCGCCATGCTGCTCACGGGCCCGAACATGGCCGGCAAATCCACCTTCCTGCGCCAGACCGCCCTCGCCGTCATTCTTGCGCAGGCAGGTCTCCCCGTTCCCGCAAAGGAAGCCCAGATCGGCGTCGTGGACCGCCTGTTCTCCCGCGTCGGCGGCGCGGACGACCTTGCCCGGGGCCGCTCGACCTTCATGGTCGAAATGACCGAGACGGCGGCGATTCTCAATCAGGCCGGTCCGAAATCTCTCGTCGTCGTGGACGAGATCGGCCGTGGCACCGCAACCCTCGACGGCTTGTCCATCGCATGGGCCACACTCGAAGCCCTGCATACCCAGCTCGGCTCGCGGACAATCTTTGCAACACATTTCCATGAACTCGGCGCCCTGACCGAATTCCTCCCCCGCCTCGCCCCCTACACGATGGCCGTGAAAGAGTGGCGCGGCGAGGTGATCTTCCAACACGAGGTCCGCCCCGGTGCCGCCCGCAAGAGCTGGGGCCTGCATGTCGCAAAACTGGCGGGAATCCCCCAATCCGTCGTCAACCGCGCCAGCCGCCTCCTCACCCAGTTCGAACGCGAGCAGGCCGATTCCCGCTCTTCCCTGCCGCTTTTCGAAGCCGTGGCGGAGCCCGAAACGCCCCCTCAGACCGACAC
>NZ_JAERLY010000049.1 GCF_018256155.1 Gluconobacter sp. Dm-62 | reverse complement strand
CCAGAGGTGGCCCCCATTTTTCGGACAGGTGTCTAAGCTATAATCCGACCTGAGAGAGGACGGGTTTTATGGGCAAGGTTACGCGCAAGAGGTATGCAGCGGAGTTCAAATCACGGGTTGCGCTGGAGGCGATCCGCGGGGAGCTGACGCTGGCGGAACTGGCTTCGAAACATGGTGTGCATCAGACGATGATTGCTCAGTGGAAGCGCCAGGCAGTCGAGGGCATGGCGGCAACCTTTTCGGGGAAGACGGTGTCTGATCCCCCGGTCAGCCCTGCTGATGTGGAGAAACTACACGCGAAGATAGGCGAGCTTCTCGTGGAACGGGATTTTTTACGCGATGCCTCTGCTCGGTTGGGCGTGATCAGAGGCGGCAAATGATCGACCTAAAGCGACCTCGGCTATCGGTGGTGCGGCAGTGCACGCTGCTACAACTCAACCGGTCGGGCGTGTACTATCGGCCTGTGCCACAGAACGAGGCCAATCTGGCGTTGATGCGGCTGATCGACGCCCAGTTCCTGGAAACGCCGTATATGGCTCGCGGCAAATGACATGGCATCTGCGCCGCCTGGGACATGAAGTCGGTCGCAAGCGGGTCCGGCGGCTCATGGCGATTATGGGCTGCGGGCGATCTACCAGAAGCCACGCACGAGTGTGCCGCATCCGGAGCATCGGAAATATCCGTATCTGCTGCGGGATCTGGTCATCGACCGGCCCAACCAGGTCTGGTGTTCCGACATCACGTATATCCCCATGAAACGGGGATTTCTCTATCTCGTGGCCATCATGGACTGGTTCACGCGCAAGGTCCTGTCCTGGCGTCTGTCGAACACGATGGACGCGGAGTTCTGTATCGAGGCGCTCCGAGATGCGCTGATGCGCTACGGCACCCCGGAAATTTTCAATACTGACCAGGGCTCACAATTCACGACGCCCCGTTTTACCGGGCTCCTGGAAGAGCGTCAGATCCGCATCAGCATGGATGGACGTGGGCGCTGGCTGGATAACGTGTTCATCGAGCGTCTGTGGCGGTCGCTGAAATACGAATGCGTCTACCTGCACGCCTTTGAGACCGGATCAGAACTTCGAGTGGGGCTCACGAAATGGATCACCCATTATAACGGGCAGCGTCCGCACGCGGCACTGGCTGGACGCACGCCCGATGAGGCGTATCATGACGTGCCGACGCCCTCTGGTCCGGGGTTAACCCCGGACCAGAGGGCTAACAGCAGCGCCGTCAGAATGGCGGCATGACAACAACCGGGTATAGCTTATTCAAACCCAAAAACTGTCCAAACAGACGGAGCCACCTCT
>NZ_JAERLY010000048.1 GCF_018256155.1 Gluconobacter sp. Dm-62 | reverse complement strand
AGCCGCCGGATTGGCATGCCCATCCCCCCGCGAAACAAGGCCGCCCAGAGCCCGATCCGTCAGACCAGGCAGCATCCTGCGGACATCCGTGGCCGAGAGCAGCTCCTCGGAGCCCAGCCCGCGCTGCGTCATCTCCTGCGCGCGTCCAAGCGTCCAGGACAATTCCGCCTCATCGAGCGCCACCGCAATCTGCCCGACCCCGAGCCGGATTTCACAACTCTCCGCAGCACCCGCACCAACAAGCCGGTCCAGATGCCGCCAGTGCTCCATCGCCAGTTCGGAGAGCGGATATTCCCGCCAGTCCCGCATCAGTGTCCGCAGGCCCCCCGCATTGACGCTAGAGGCATGACGCCCGGCCACATTCTTGTCGAGCAGCGTGACATGCCAGCCCGCACGCGCCAGAAACAGGGCAATCGCGCAGCCCTGAAGTCCGGCGCCAACAATCAGCGCGGTCTCAGTGTGCCGGGGCATCGACCATATCCTCTGCACCATGTTCCGGCCCGCTTTCCGGCCCACTTTCCGGAGCGTTCTCAGGCTTGTCTTCCAGTGTCAGCCGGATGGTGGCCCGCGGATCAAGACCCGACAGCCGCGCCACCGCCCCAAGCGTGATCGGCCGGATCGGCGGCCGCCCCCGGAATGTCGGCGGACAGCCCGCAGCCGAGGTTTCATCCTCAAGCAGCCGCGCCGCCGTCACCATGCAACTGCGCCCCTGACACGGCCCCATGCCACAGCGCGTTTCACCGCGCAGCGCATCCATGTTCCGAAAGCCGGAGCGGATCTTCGCCCGCAGATCCCCCGCCGTCAGCTCCTCGCAGCGACAGACGATCGTCTCGTCCTCAGGCACTTCCCGCGCCAGCCCCGGCGGAAACGCCGCATCCAGAAACGGACGCACGGACAACGCTTTGCCAACCGCCCGCAGAGCCGCCCCGGACGGCCCCATACCGTGATCCAGCGCCGCCAGAATGGCCTGCGCGGCGCATCACGATCGCTACGGAAGGCACCTATCCGCCCTGGGCGTTCGCCAGACCCGACGGAACCTGTG
>NZ_JAERLY010000047.1 GCF_018256155.1 Gluconobacter sp. Dm-62 | reverse complement strand
GCTGGCTGGACGTACGCCCGATGAGGCGTATCATGACGTGCCGAGGCCCTCTGGTCCGGGGTTAACCCCGGACCAGAGGGCCAACAGCAACGCCGTCAGAAGGGCGGCATAACGACAACCGGGTATAGCTTATTCAAACCCAAAAACTGTCCGAACGGACGGGACCACCTCTAGGACAAGCAGTCAAAGCTGTCGCACAAGGACCGTCGTGCAAGTTCACCAAAGCGAAGCGGCAGGAAGATGGAACCATGCCATTCAGCGATCTCGCCATCCCGTCCTTTGACTATAGATCGCATGTTTCCATCGATCGGAAGTATCGGTTCACCGGGAAATGGAAAACAACAGGTGCCGCCGCCAGTGATGGCGCGCGATTGAGAGAGGGGCAGCTGGATAAAGCCAACGAAGACTTCATGGAAAAGCAGGGTTTTGTCTCAAAGGTTCACAGAAAAAAGCCGCATCTCAAGCCTATGCCCCAACATATCCAGAAATCGAATGCTGGAAAGTCGGTCATCCGCTCGCGTGTCGAACATGCCTTTGCCGGTCAGAAATCGCAAATGGGTCTGTTCGTCCGAACTATCGGTATCACCCGGGACACCATGAGGATCGGCCTGGCCAATATCGTCTACAATATGCGCCGTTTTCTCTTACTCGAAAGATCCGAGCGCGAGTGTGTAGTCATCCAGAGGGGGACAACATTCGATCTGCTCAAAATACAGATCAAAAGCGCCCACGAAAACCGTTAATCAGCACGCCCAAGGCACCAAATCAAAACCATGGACATCAATTAACGGTTTTTCGATCCTCCCACATAATTTTTCTCATATCCTTGAAATAATATCGACAAAATTACACGGCTTATGATTGCTATTTAGCTGGTTTTTTAAAATATCATCCCACCCATCTTTCACTGCACCTGGTGATCCGGGAAGAGCAAATAGTAATTTCCCACGGGAAACTCCCGCCATTGCTCTCGATTGTATTGTAGAGGTCCCTATCTTTTTATAAGACAACATTCGAAACAACTCTCCAAAACCGGGAATGCATTTGTCTATGACGAGATGGAATGCTTCTGGAGTGACATCTCGTTTGGTTAATCCAGTTCCTCCTGTAGTAATTATGACATCAACATCCTTATTATCGATCATGACATTGAGAGCATCAGTAATCTTATCGATGTCATCTATTTCAATGGACTGAGGTGGTCCCGTCCGTTCGGACAGTTTTGCGGGCTTGATAAGCTATACCCGGTTGTCGTTATGCCGCCCTTCTGA
>NZ_JAERLY010000046.1 GCF_018256155.1 Gluconobacter sp. Dm-62 | reverse complement strand
TTTATGCCGCTATGGACCACCTCCCACTGGCAGCATAACTTAAGAAAACCAGTCTCCGCCAATCCCAGGGCGGTTCAGTCTGACCGTGCTGGCCATCCTGCTCGGCTAACTCCCCGAACTCGGCACGTTATGCCGCCGAAAGATCACTTCTCTGGCAGGTTTGGCACCCAATGTACGCGAAAGCGGAATATGGAAGAACGCGCGGCGCATCTGGGGCGGTCGCCGAAAGGTTCGCTAAGCCCTCTATACTCAGCTCTGTCTGCATCTCACCGTATGCCCACGCTCATCGCCGTCGCTCGCCAGCTTCTCGTTATCTTCAACGCTATGATCCAGAAACGTCAGCCTTTGCAGACCACTTGTTCAACGCAGTTGGTCCCAGGAACCTTCAATCAGAACGAGAAAACCTGAAATCATAAGCCGAACATATCAATCAACGATGCGTCGGTTCTTCCGCCTTGCTACCCTAGCAAACCTGCTTCATATAAATGGGAATCTAGCTGCAAAAGGCAAAAATATGTACATTATGGATTACAAAGGTAAAATTCTTCACTCAAGAAATAATGGAGAATTTTATTCAAAAAATATCAACGATATTAATAAAGACGAAGCTGTCATTATTAATGATTTGGAAATTAAAAAAATAACAGATTTAGATGCAGATGATATTTTCATATACGATCGTGAAGTTTTGTGTAACAGGCTTATAAGTATAGGAATTCATAGCGATGTGAAAATAACGTATGATAAAAATTCATGTACTTATTTATTTTCAAATAAAGAAAATAAATATTTATGCTCAGACAACGAATTAATTGATTTTAATAAAATTCATGCATATACATGGGAAAGATTTATCCTTATAGATGAATATAAGATACATAAAATTAACTACATTATGTCTAATAGTTGGGTATCAAAAAGGGATGGAAATATATATACTCCAAAAGATATTAAATTGAAGGATATTTTTTCTCTTTGTATTGGTCCAATAAATATTGATATTAGTAAATGTCGCGAAGAAGACTTCGGGGAGTATAAATTTGTTGGTATAGTTGACAACTGGTCGCCAGAAGTGTTCCTTTTATATTGTCCTCATATATATATTACTGCATATTCAAGCGCAAATGTTCTTAAACAGCTTGCCCTATGCGTTTCATCTATACGAAAATTTGGAAAATTCAATGGAAGGATAACTGTTATGACAGATCAAGCCATTGAAACCATCAGGGACATATGCGACGATGAATCTATTGATATAGATTTTATGCAGCCAAAAGATTTTGTTGGATTTGTTTGCTCGAAATACAGTATAATTAATAAAGATATTTATAAACACTCTCAACCATTACTATATATAGATCCTGATATAATATTTGATAGACCAATTTCTCCGTTATTCCTTGATGCAGTTCTTTCAGAAACGATATGCGCTCCACTAGAAACTTTTAATCGTCTCATGACGCATCCACCCATTGGGTCAAGCTTAATACAACTTGATCAGCTAAATGTTAATATTTACTCTTCAGGCGTGAATGGTGGAACTATATCATTTCCAAACATTGATGATGAAAAAACACGCGAATTTGTTCGCCTTGTTCGCAGGACCATAGCCAATATAGGATGGAAATTTGGTCGAAAATATAATGGATGGGCAGATCAAGAAGTTCTCAATTATATATCTTATAAATTTGGTGGAATTAATAGTTCGGTATTTACAAAATACGCCAACTATGTAATGGGAAGCATGGAAGACATATATAGTCGAAGGGGATTCGTACATTTTGTTGGAAGATCATCTACTGAAAAAGTAGTCGAAATGCAAAATTATACATCGCTTCTAGCACTACAGTTTCGCTCTTCTGAGGGTTCTGAATCTATGGGTAACCATGATTCTGAACGAGATGAGTGGATCGGCGTCGGTTGAGGATGTTCTGGGACTGACGCTTGATGCATTGCGCGATGTCTTCTGGTCGTTGACGAGACGGGGTTCCTCAAGGAGGGATCGGCCTCCTGCGGCGTGAGCCGGCAGTACACGGGGTCTGCCGGCAAGATTACCAACTGTCAGATCGGCGTGTTCGCGACGTGGAGGGTTCGAAAAACCCCTGGTTTTGAAAGCAGCTCTATGATTCCATTCGTCCGGTTTTGAGTGAGGGA
>NZ_JAERLY010000045.1 GCF_018256155.1 Gluconobacter sp. Dm-62 | reverse complement strand
TTCGCCAATGACGGCGCGGCCCTGTTGCTCACGCCCATTGTCATTGCCATTTTCACTCAACTCCGCCTGAGCCATACCGCAGCCCTGGCCTTCATCATTGCGACTGGCTTCGTCGCAGACACCACAAGCCTGCCGCTGGTGATTTCCAATCTGGTGAACATCGTCAGCGCCAATTTCTTCCGCATTGCGTTCGATCGCTATGCCGCCATCATGGTCCCCGTCGATCTGGTAGCACTTGGTGCAACGCTTGCCGTCCTGTGGCTGTGGTATTGGCGGCAGGTGCCTGCGACCTATCCCGTCGCCGAACTGCCAGCACCCGCCACGGCCATTCGTGACCACCATGTATTCCGGGCGGCATTTCGGCTGCTGGCCCTGGTTCTGGCGGCCTATTTCCTGACCGCGCCGTTTCATATCCCGGTCTGTGTCGTAGCCTGCCTGGCCGCCGGAATCCTCTTGCTCGTCGCCGGATATGGCCGGGTCATCCCTGTTCTCAAGGTGCTGCGGGGTGCCCCATGGCAGATCGTGATCTTCTCGCTGGGTATGTATCTGGTGGTATACGGCCTGCGCAATGCCGGGCTGACCGACTACCTTGCAACCGCACTGGTCTGGCTTGGTCATCAGGGGACGTTCGCTGCCACGATAGGCGCCGGCTTTCTGGCGGCTGTTCTGTCGTCTATCATGAACAATATGCCGAGTGTGCTGGTCGGGGCGCTGGCGATCCAGCAGGCTCACGACATCACGCCGCTGACACGCGACCTGATGATCTATGCCAACGTCATCGGCTGCGATCTCGGGCCGAAATTTACACCGATCGGCAGTCTCGCCACGTTGCTGTGGCTGCATGTGCTGGCATCCAAAAATCATCGGGTCACATGGAGGCAGTATATGAAGGTCGGACTGGTGATCACCCCGCCCGTCCTGCTGGCAACACTCGCGGCGCTGGCCCTATGGCTGCCCCGGATCAGTCACCCGTAATACACGACAGGACCGATATATATGACCGAACCTGAGCTGCCAGCCTTGCATCCGGAGTATCTTGAACCGGTCGATCTCGCGCGGCTGGAACCGCAACCGCGTGTGGACCATCCGCCGCGTATCCTTCTGCTCTATGGCTCTTTGCGTCCCCGCTCGTTCAGCCGCCTGCTGGTGCTGGAGGCAGAGCGCATTCTGAAAGTCCTCGGCGCCGAGACACGGGTGTTCGACCCGACCGACCTGCCGGTAGCGGATTCCGTGCCCGCGACCCATCCGAAAGTGCAGGAACTGCGGAAACTCTCGATCTGGTCGGAAGGTCAGGTCTGGTGCAGCCCCGAACGGCACGGCAACATCACTGCCGTGTTCAAGAACCAGATCGACTGGCTGCCGTTGTCCGAAGGCTCAATCCGCCCGACGCAGGGCCGTACGCTGGCGGTCATGCAGGTTTCGGGTGGATCGCAGAGCTTCAATTCCGTCAATGGCCTGCGGGTGCTGGGCCGGTGGATGCGGATGTTCACCATCCCCAACCAGTCCAGCGTGCCAATGGCCTATACGCAGTTCGGTGACGATGACCGCATGAAGCCGTCCCCCCTTTATGACCGGATGGTAGATGTCATGGAGGAACTGATGAAATTCACATGGCTGCTGCGCGACCGGGCCGACTATCTAGTGGACCGCTATAGTGAACGTAACTCGGAACACCGCTTGCCTGAAAAGCTATGAGCCGGGCTGGCGCGCATTTCTGGCATACGACGTCGGCTTATCAAAACCCTAAGCGACCCACCTTACGACCGAGATGAGGGCGACCGCCGCTTGTCCGCACGGCTCCTGTTGAGCGGACAAGCGGTTTAGGGGGGACAGCAGAATGTTGGCTCCGAGTGGTATCTCTCTCGTACCGGACATCCTCTATTGAGAAGGTAGCCGGTCGTGTTGGGGTAAGAAGCGTAACCAGAGCCACCCCATCAGGGCAGACAAAACAGAGCCGGCAAAGATGCCCATCTTGGCTGGGGTCACAAGATCTGATCCGGAAAATGCCAGATTTGCGATAAATAGACTGATCGTGAATCCAATGCCACACAGCAGCGAAAGACCAAACAACATCCCCGTTGGCGTTTCAGCCGGAAGCGTGGCGATCTTCAGATGGGTCGAGAGTATTGTTACACCAAAGACGCCGACCGGTTTGCCAACGATCAGTCCTAACATAATCCCGAGCGGAGCAGCCTCCAGCATCATGTCCGGATGAACGCCAGCTAGTGAAACACCCACGTTCATGAAACCGAACAGCGGTAGAACGACCCAGGTAACGAACGGGGTCAATGCAGAAGATGTCCGATCGAGTGGCGTAGCCTGTCTGGCATCCATTCCTGAGGTGACTGCCGGAAGGCATAGGCCGGTGATGACCCCAGCAAGCGTCGGGTGCAGACCGGAATCCAGAAGCGCCACCCACAACAGAACGCAACCGGTGCCGTAGCTCCAGAGGGTTCTGATCCCAACCCTGTTCGCGCCGACCAACGCTGCAGTCACGATCACGACCGCGATCAGCGCCGGCCAATACAGAGCGCTCCCATAAAACAGGGCGATCACCACAATCCCCAGCATATCATCGAAAATGGCAAGCGCCATCAGCCAGGCCCTGGCTCCCGGCGAGACATGCCTTCCAAGAGCAAGGATGATTGGCAACGTGAACGCAGCATCCGTTGCAACAGGAACGGCCCAGCCGCGTGTCGCTTCTGGATGCCCGCATGTCACCAGCAGATACGTCAGGGCAGGCACGATCATTCCACCCAATGCTCCGATAAGCGGAAGGGCGATGCGGCGTAGTGATGAGAGGTGCCCAGATACAATTTCCTTTTTGATTTCGAGAATGACCACCAGAAAAAACAGGGTCATGAGCCCGTCAGAGACCCAGGCGTCAATGTTTTCTGGCCCCCGCTTTCCCAAGATGGGCAATTTCATGGGCGCTGTTATCAGGGTGCCGTAACCCGACGCCCATGACGAATTCGCCAGGACAAGACCCAACAGGGATGCAAGCATGAGGACAGACGCCCCACCTGCGGGAGCGGCCAGAAAACGTCGGATATGCACTGTGGGCGCAACAGAAAATTTGCTCATTTCTCTTTGTTGAATGAGACAGGCTTCCACACAAGCCTGTAGAGATGCGCTACCTTGTCATAATGTTTCTATTAACGCCCGATTTTCGGACGACCGTTTAACGCGGTTTATGTCCGGCTTGTAGGCGTAAGCAGCAGGTCCGCTTACGCCTCATGTCGGTCGTTTGGACCACAAGGTTGTTTGCCAAATAGCGGACATCAGCGCTTCAAAGCCTCGTTGCAGAGATTGTCTGGATCTCACTAATTGTACCTCTTGAATGATCCCAAGACACAGACGGGCAACCCATGGACGTNGATGAAAATTTCAGCGATACGGAATTGTGATCGGATCATATGACAAGCACGCCCTTGGATCCTCGTCATACTGCCCTATAGTATGACAAGGATACTCAAGGGTAGTATATTCGGGAGTAAGCGTTCGTGCCGCACACACCAGCTGAGAAAAAGCGCGTTCTGACTCGCGTGCGCCGTATTCGCGGGCAACTTGATGCGCTGGAACAGGCTTTGGAGAAGGGAACTGATTGCGGTCCGGTGCTGCAACAGGTGGCGGCTATCCGGGGAGCGATCAACGGATTAATGGCCGGTGTTCTCGAAAGCCACCTGCGGGAAGAATTTGTTGAGTGTGCCGGTGATCGCGATGCTGCCAGTGGTTCGATCGAGAATGTGGTGTCACTCGTTCGATCCTATCTCCGGTAATGCCCTCGATGCTGGCTGATAGGTTATTTGGAGAAAAAATCATGAAATCACGGGCCGCAGTTGCTTTCGAGGCGGGTAAGCCCCTTGAGATTGTCGAGATCGATGTAGCACCTCCTCGTGCTGGTGAGGTGCTCGTGCAGATCACGCATACGGGTGTGTGCCACACTGATGCGTTTACCCTGTCAGGGGATGATCCCGAGGGACTGTTCCCAGCCGTTTTGGGTCACGAAGGCGCGGGAATTGTCATCGAGGTCGGAGAAGGGGTCACCAGCGTTGCCCCCGACGACCATGTCATTCCGCTTTACACGGCGGAATGCGGTGAATGTCTGTTCTGTAAGTCGGGAAAAACCAATCTCTGCATTTCAGTGCGCGCCACACAGGGTAAAGGTGTGATGCCGGATGGCACGACACGCTTCTCCTACAAAGGTCAGCCGATCCATCATTACATGGGGTGTTCGACGTTCAGCGAATACACGGTTGTCGCCGAGGTTTCTCTGGCAAAAATCAATCCCGCATCCAATCCAGGGCATGTCTGTCTGTTGGGATGTGGCGTCACCACAGGGATTGGTGCGGTACACAACACGGCCAAGGTGCAGCCGGGAGATACGGTTGCCGTCTTCGGTCTGGGCGGGATCGGTCTGGCGGTCATTCAGGGAGCGCGACAGGCAAAGGCTGGCCGGATTTTCGCTATTGATACCAACCCGGAAAAGTTTGAACTTGCCAAGGCCTTCGGTGCTACGGAGTTCCTCAATCCGAAGGACTACGACAGACCGATCCAGCAGGTTCTGGTGGAAATGACCGGCTGGGGTATTGATCACACCTTTGAATGTATCGGCAACGTCAATGTCATGCGCGCGGCGCTGGAAGCCGCGCATCGTGGATGGGGGCAGTCGATCGTCATCGGAGTGGCAGGGGCCGGTCAGGAGATATCAACCCGTCCCTTCCAGCTTGTGACGGGGCGTTCGTGGCGCGGCTCGGCTTTCGGTGGGGTCAAGGGACGCAGCCAGCTTCCCGGCATGGTCGAAGATGCCATGCGTGGCGATATCGAACTTGCGCCTTTCGTAACCCACACCATGCCGCTCGAAGACATCAATACGGCCTTCGATCTGATGCATGAAGGAAAATCCATTCGTTCCGTCATTCATTTCTAAGGTCTGCGTCTCACCGCGCAACATCATTTCCAATGGTTGGAAATTACAGGAGAACGATCATGGCAGTTATTTCCGGTGACGGTGTTTTCTCTCACGTTTTTCTTGGGGCAGTGGATACTGCGGTATCCGCGAAATTCTATGACGCCGCGCTTGCGGCTCTGGGCATAAAAAACCTGGGGCCGTTCGGGCATGGGTGGATTCTGTATGGCCGCGAAAAGCCAGCCTTCATCATTGCACGTCCAGGCAACGGTGAAGCGCCCTCAAGCAACGGTGTCACCATCGGTTTTGCAGCAGCGACACCCGCCGAAGTGGAGGCTTTTCATGCTGCAGGTCTTGCCAATGGGGGAACCGATGAAGGCGCACCCGGCCCGCGAAGCCACTTACCGGGCGCTTACGCTGCCTATCTCCGGGATCCGGCAGGGAACAAGATCTGCAGTTATACCTTCACGGACGGTAACTGACATGCGCAAAAGGCAGTGAGAGCCATGGAACGCAAGGAAACACACGCCTCTTTTGGGGGCGTGCAGGAAGTCTGGCGACACAAGTCCGTGTCGTTGGGTGTGGAAGCAAACTTCGCGATCTACCTGCCCCCGCAGGCAAAAACTGAAAAGGTTCCCGTTCTTTACTGGCTCTCCGGTCTGACATGTACGGAGCAGAATTTCATTGGCAAGGCTGGCGCGCAACGCGTGGCCGCAGAACTGGGCATCGCCATTGTCGCGTCGGATGCCAGTCCACGGGGCGTGGGTGTGGCTGATGACGATGCGTACGATCTTGGACAGGGTGCCGGATTTTACCTCAATGCGACGCAGGAGCCGTGGGCTGCGCATTATCGGATGTATGATTACGTCGTCACGGAACTTCCTGCGCTGATTGAGGCGAGCTTTCCGGTTACGCAGCAGCGAGGCATTGCGGGACATTCGATGGGTGGATTTGGCGCCATCATGATCGCGCTGCGTAATCCTGGCCGCTATCGTTCTGTGTCAGCCTTTTCACCCATTGTGGCGCCAACGCAGGTACCATGGGGTGAAAAAGCATTCAGTGCTTATCTGGGGCCGGATCGTGCCAGTTGGGCAGCCTATGACCCGCTTGAACTTGTGCGGACAGCGAAGGAAAGACTGCCTGTTCTGATAGATCAGGGTCTGGCGGACCAGTTTCTGAAAGAACAGCTCAGGCCAGAACTGTTCCAGGAAGCCGCACAGAATGCAGGGCAGGAACTCATCCTGAATCTTCGTCCTGATTACGATCACAGCTATTATTTTGTAGCCAGTTTTATTGCAGATCATCTCAGATATTTCGTGAGTAAACTACGATGAATAGATTGTCAGTTTTTTGGATCTGGAATTTTCTGGCTTTGAGTGGAGATAAAATCTGTTAGGGGCATCTTTCAAACTGTGAAATCAGCTGGCAGCTTTCCGCACCT
>NZ_JAERLY010000044.1 GCF_018256155.1 Gluconobacter sp. Dm-62 | reverse complement strand
AAAAACCGTCAATCAAATCGCCAAAAGCCTGAAATCACGAGCCAGGCGCATCAACCAACGGTTCTTCGATCCCTCCAGCTGCTGTTAAAGATGGCGGATAGGATCGAGAAATATCGTCAGAAGGAAACGCTCACCGAGCGTCAGAGCGCTCAGTATGAGCACGACCTGTTCATTGGCTGTTACTCCGTTAGGAAGCTATTCGAATCTACCGCCAAAGTGAGCGACGAGACACGGGCGACAAAGATGTCGCTGGACTGGTTTCCTAAGAAGCCAGACGCGCCTATCGTCGACTGTTATAATCGAAGCGAATTCTGGGAACTTTACGACCTAGAAGACCGACATAATGAGCAGCGCGACGCGCTGTTTGTCGCCCATCGCCCTATCCATAGCTTCATTGTGGTTGGGAGCGCAGCGTTCGAGGGAGACATGAGTGGAGATCTCTTCACCAGCGATCGGGATAAGGAGGAGTGGCTGTATTTCATCCCCACCTACGAAACAGTTGCTCTTTTCTCGGCCGTTGAAAGGGATTATCCCGGCTTTGTGACATGGCGCGACGAGAAGACGGGCAAGCGGCTTTGGAAAGCACCAGCATCGAAGGGATCCGTGTTGGATGGGTAGCTACTGCGGAATCCACTTTGACAAGTTGAGCATCTGTGGATCTAAATCCGAGGTGCCCGGTGATTGGGCTGCGCTCTTTCAGGAGCGAGATAGGCGCGAAACGAGGCCAACCCAAGAGGTTGGCGCAGATCCCGACCTTTGTGTCGAATATGCGGCGAGCCGCGATGTTATCCTACGCCGCTTATCGATTCTAGGAGCAACGGACGAGGCCGTTCAAAGGGCGTTCGAAACTTGGCTCACTGAGGAACAGGAGCAATGGCGAGACAACACTGAGGGGTGGTCCGACCAAGAAGTAATATCTGAGCACGCGGCAAAGATGCTGAAGGGATTGAACGGTCTGACCTATCAGGAATGGTGCCGCTTTGCCTCAGGTGCGCTCCGCATCCGCTATGACTTCGCCAACTATGACCGGATCCAAAGCGATCTCGCCAGCGACCCATTCAGGAACCAGTTTCACGAACCCGACGATGGTTATCTTTGGTTCGCTGGCTACGGCTCCCATCTAGGGTTGCGCGCGCTGCTGGATGCGGTGCCGGATATAAAAGAAGTCCGCCTCGATATCAGCGATCTTCTTGGCGAATACGTTGACGAGCATGAGCCAATCTGCTCGCGGGCGAGGGAGAATGCACCGTGTCAACTTCAAATGCTCGCTCCTACTATGGTCATGGCTGAGGGGAGCAGCGACCTGACCGCGCTCAGGCTTGGGCTAGGGGCGATGCACCCAGACCTGATGGATTATTTCTCGTTCTTCAATCACGCGGAGCTATCCGTAGACGGCGGTGCGCACTACCTCGTAAAATTCCTCAAGGCGATTGCAGCCGCACGATCCACGTCGCGCATTCTGGCGATCTTCGACAACGACACTGTGGGCATCCAGGCCTACGAGCAGGCGAGAGCCTTGAAGCTTCCGTTTAATATCATCGTTACGCGCTATCCCGACAGCGACGTGGCCAAGGCGTATCCAACCGTGGGACGGAGTGGTCCAGCTATCTTAGACGTGAACGGGCAAGCGGCAGGAATAGAGCTTTATATGGGGCGAGAGGCGCTCTTAAGTAACGGCGAACTGAGACCGGTCAGGTGGGCCAGCTACGTAGCGTCAGCGGGGAAATACCAAGGTGAGGTGGATGGTAAGCGCCAGGTATTGGAAGCCTTCCGAAAGAACATCGCGACGGTAGAAGGCCCAGAAGCGGCGCGAGCCTCGTTTCCTGACTTGGAGCGAGTGTGGCAGCACAACTTCGATCTGGTGCAAGAGAATTCAGGCTTGGTTTACCTGCGGACTGGGAAACGCCTCGCGTAGGTATGATAGCGCTTGTCAGAAATCGGACTGTACCGTTGTATTTAACCACGACGGTGTTGTCTCGGCCCCGGTCATAAGCAGAGTGTTCGCTTATAGTCGCGCAAACTTTTCACTTGAACGGCTTGGATGGGCGCGCAGCCGACCGGCACCCACCCAGCGAACGAAGGTCCGGTTCCGGTGTTGGCGGACGTTCTGGCGGCCGCACCGGAACGACTTGAGCTGGTCGATAACCGTCTTAAGCGTGAGCACCGCGAATGGCAGCTTTCGATCACTCCTTACCAATAACCGACATTCTGCTTACCCCCCAGAGCTACCTATATCCGCACTGTAGTCTTTGAGCGGTCAGGCCGCAGTCGCCACCGTGCCAGATGCGAGCTGAAGTTGCTTGATGTCATTGCCGTGAGCAGACATATCATCATTGATTTTCCTTTCGCGTCGTCGGTTCGATGTTCCTTCCGGGGGCGGTTTGTTGCCTTCCGATTAGAGGCAGCAGGCGCAGAGGAAAGCAGCGGGGTCAATGTTTTAAACTGCGCGGCCCCGACCTTCACGATCTGATCTGAGGTGCGACACGATGTCCGTATTTAGATTACACGTTCGCCCTGGCGGCGGGTTTGCGTCGATGGCTGATACCTTCGCTTACTGCCTAAAACAGGGCATCTTGGGCGTTGGTTGGCTGGTGGATGAGATTCAAGAAACGGCGGACTGGGATACGTTCTATAAGGTTGCCGTAAACATCCACAAAGATCTAAAGACCTGCGCCTACATCAGGGAGCGCGTCCAGAAAGACGATCTCGTCTGGACCCGCGACACCCAAGGAAACTACTATCTGGCTCGCGTCCTCTCCGGCTGGGAGTACTTCACCACTAACGAGTCCAAGGACAGTGGGATCGACATAGGCAACATTTTCAGGGTCACCTTTGAGCGTCTGACTATCGATGAAGTGCCTGGGAAGGTTGTTGCCTGCTTTAGGCCAAACCGGACGATTCAAGCAATCCACGATCCGACGGCGGTAGCTTATACTAAGTTCATCTGGAATCGGAAAACAGGGGGTAGAGGTGGCTCCGTCTGTTTGGACAGTTTTTGGGTTTGAATAAGCTATACCCGGTTGTTGTCATGCCGCCATTCTGA
>NZ_JAERLY010000043.1 GCF_018256155.1 Gluconobacter sp. Dm-62 | reverse complement strand
AGAACCGTCAATCAAATCGCCACAAGTCAGAAATTACCAGCCAAGCACATCAATCAACGGCTCTTCGATCCCTCCATGCCGTCAAGAAAATTGACTATTATGTAAAGTTCCTATATAATAATATTATGCTATTTTTTAATAAGACCTAAAAATGAGAAGTTTTGCTAAAAATAAAAAAATATTATTTCGTGCAGGTCAGGAATGGATTCCTTTTTCAGTAACGATTGAGAGACGTCTAGTATTAGAGGTAACCGATTGGGAAATAATCTACGTCCAAGAAAAAGACCCTTTTAATTGTACTCCTCGTGTGGGTGGTAAAAGTAATTTTCGTGTTTGGATAAAATACTCCAAAGCGATCGAGATAAATACGCTAGACCAGACCGAAGATGGATGGTACGATAACAAGCCTGAGTGGATAAAAAAACGTTTACATGTGTTAGGGAGCAAAAATTAATATATGGAAAATACTAATGATTTCCAACAAAATGATATGTTTGACGTTTCGCAAGCCTTGAAAGAAGGGTGGACAGTCGAATATGATAACTGCCAAGGTGCTCGTATTCGTGGTATCGCTTACAGCGATCTGCAGGCATGGTGGCATGTTGCTAAAGAAGTAGAACGAGGTTCTGAATATCATCAATTAGCCTTGCTTGAACTTTCTGATAAAGAACGATTTGCTTTGGAGCTGAATTGTGGCCCCATATCTACGCCTAATATTTAGAGTGTAAGAGCCTGATTCAAAAAGTGGTCTGGGTAATTTTTCACAACATTCTCCGAATATAATTTACTATGGGCTCATGACCCATTGATTTAATTGTGAAAATCCGATTCGGGCTCTGCGAGGAGACTGGAAATGAGCGACCTGTTTTGTCTGAAAGACGAACAGATGGATCGTCGGCAGCCCTTTTTCCCAAAGAGCCACGGTAGACCTCGTGTTGATGGCCGTCGCGTGTTAAGTGGGATCATTTTTGTGAACCGCAATGGGATGCGCCCCGGGAATACGGCCCCCACAAGACGCTGTACAACCGTTGGAAGCGTTGGAGCGACACGGGCATTTTCATGCGGATGATGGATGGCCTGTCTGCTGCGAAAGCCGAGCCTTAGATAATCATGATTGATGCGACGTATCTCAAAGCGCACCGTACGGCTTCAAGCCTGCGGCTAAAAAAGGGGACCCAAGCCCCCTGATCGGTCGCACCAAAGGGAGTATGAATACGAAGCTGCATGCGGTCACGGATCAGAACGGACGACCGCTGAGATTTTTCATGACGGCGGGGCAGATCAGCGATTATACTGGTCCGCTGCCCTGCTGGACAGCCTTCCATGGCACAGTGGATGCTGGGAGATCGAGGTTATGATGCTGACTGGTTCAGAGACGCCCTGGAAGAGAAAGGGATCAGGCCCTGCATTCCGGGGCGAAGATCCCGCCGAAAACCAGTCAAATACGACAAACAAAAATATAAACGTGGAGGGATCGAAGAACCCTTGGTTGATACACTTGGCCTGTAATGTCTGGCATTTGGCGATTTGATTGACGGTTCTTTAGGTCGCGTTTGATCTGCGTTTTGAGCAGGTTGGGGCTGTACCCCGCTGAATGACTACGCGCTCGCGTTCAATCTTTCGAGGAAGAGGAAGCGGCGCATGTTGTAGACGATATTGGCCAGGCCGATCCTCATGGTGGCCCGGGTGATACCGACAGTTCGGATGAACAGTCCCGTCTGTGATTTTTGATCGGCAAAGACATGCTCGACGCGCGAGCGGATCACTGATTTCCCTGCATTGGACCGCTGGATATGGCGGGGCATGGGCTTGAGATGCGGCTTTTTCCTGTGAACTTTCGAGACGAAACCCTCTTTGTCCATGAAGTCCTCATTGGCTTTCGAACGATAGGCGGTGTCTGCCCAAACGGTTGAGGCTGTATTGGTTTTATCCAGAAGGCCCTCGCGCAGTCTGGCACCATCACTGGCAGCAGCATCCGTTGCCTTCCATTTCCGGATGAACCGAAACTTCCGGTCGATGGAAACATGCGATTTATAGCCAAAGAACGGAATGGCGAGGTCCGTGGTCGGGAGCGTCCCGTCCTCCTGCCGCTTCGCCTTCGTGAACTTCAGTGTCCAACGGGCGTGCCTGTCCTTGTGGGACAGCTTTACCGGCTTGTCTTCCCAGCCTTCGGGGATTTGTCCTGCCCGAAGATCGGCTTTCTCTCCGTTGGTATTGCGCTGCTTTGGAGCAGCTACCAATGTCGCATCCAGGATCTGGCCCGACATTGGCAGATAACCGGCGTTCCGCAGAGTTGCATCAAACCGGTCAAGCAGTCTTTCAATAGCTCCCGCCTGGGTCAGACGCTCACGGAACAGCCAGACCGTTTTGGCATCGGGAACACGGTCCGACAGTCCCAGACCGAGGAAGCGCATGAAGGACAAGCGGTCGTTGATCAGATATTCCGTTCGCTCGTCGGAAAGATTGTTCAGCGTCTGGATCACCAGGATTTTGAACATCAGCACCGGATCAAACGGGGGACGGCCGCCTTTGATCCTGTCTGAATAGGCCAGAGCCTTCTCCAGATCCTGGCGGCCATACCGTCATTTGGTGGACCACGTCTTGATCCAGTCCACATTCCGGATCCGCAAAGCCACGCTCTTCAACGTCTAACCAAACAGAGAAGCCGCTTTCAGAACGAGATCGCGGATGCCAGGCGGCGCCTGCTTGATCTCATTCGTTGGGCATCCCCCAGGCTTGAAGCAGTCTTGCCCGACTTAGGAACACGGCTCTCTTTGGCCCTGTTGCAGAAATGGTTTCACCCCTCGGATGTTTTGAAGGCGCGTCGTACGACACTCGCCAAATATGTTGGAGCTCATGCGGGAGGGAACCATCCGCGCAGTGGGCCCTTTGTGGAAACGCTGATCACAGGGTTACGTGAAGCAGCGCAATACGCCCAGAACCTTCATGGGACACACATTGATTTTTCGGAACTGCAATTCGAAATCGCGACGGAAATTGAGAATGTTCTGAAGAAAATTCAAATAGTTGGAAATCTTGAGCAGCATATTGCAGATCTCTACAAACACCTCGACCCACAGGCTCTTCTGCTCAGTATTCCGGGTGTCGGCCGTCATCTCGCACCGACCCTGATTGGTATCTTGCAGAACATTGAGCGGTTTCATTCCGAAAAACATTTACGGGGTTTTTGTGGCCTGTTTCCCAGGAGGGCTGATAGTGGTGGTGTGGAGCGAGCGGGCCAGACCCTGACCCAGGGTAGCAATAACCGCATCAAACACGCACTTTATCTTGCTGCTGATACGGCACGAAAAACAGATCCTGAACTGGCAGAACTTTATTGGAGGCTGATGACGGTGAAAGGTCATCATCACAAACAGGCTTTATGTGCCGTTGCCAATCGTATTGTGAACCGGATCTTCAGCGTTCTCAAACGAGGAAAGCCTTATGAAGTGCGCGACAGGGAGGGAAACGGCATCACCATGTGTGAAGCAAAAGCTATCATTCTGGAGCGTTATACTGTCGGAGAAAACATCAGAGCAGGACGTCGTTCCAATCGGATCGAAAAGAACTCCTGCAACCGGAAAAATTGCTTGCGCTCTCGGTAGAAGATCACGTCTCTATCGATCGGAAATACCGGTTCATCCGGAAATGGAAAACAACGCATGCAGCCGCCAGTGATGGCGCGCGATTGAGAGAGGGGCTGCTGGATAAAGCCAATACGGCCTCAAGTGTCTGGGCTGATACAGCGTATCGCTCAAAAGCCAATGAAAACTTCATGGAAAAGCAGGCCTTTGTCTCAAAGGTTCACAGGAAGAAGCCGCATCTCAAGCCCATGCCCCGCCATATCCAGCGATCCAACGCCGGAAAGTCCGTGATCCGATCCCGCGTCGAGCATGTCTTTGCTGACCAGAAATCGCAAATGGGATTGTTTATCCGGACCGTCGGTATCACACGGGCTACCATGAGGATCGTGAACCGCCCTGGGATTGGCGGAGACTGGTTTTCTTAAGTTATGCTGCCAGTGGGAGGTGGTCCATAGCGGCATAAA
>NZ_JAERLY010000042.1 GCF_018256155.1 Gluconobacter sp. Dm-62 | reverse complement strand
CCAGGAACTTAATCCCAGATCACCAGCACCAAAACGCCGCCAACATATCCCTTCCAATTCCATATTCAATTTTCAAATATCGTCATCCCCGCCGCCCCAGAAGCCCTCAGTAAGTGAGCCCCGCTGCGTCGGTGAACGGGCTTATACGGGGAGCTCAGCAGAGTGTCAAACAGAATTCACAAGGCACTTATCAACAGAAGAAATCCCGGTTTTCCGGGATAAATGGGACTAACCCCCGCTATTCATTGCGAATCGTACTCGAAAAAAGGCGGATTTTTCTCAATTTTTCTGCTTTTCTCAGAAGTCCGGCCAGTTGGGAGCCAGATGGCCGCCAATGCGCAGCGGAGCGACCTTTCGGGCAAGTCCCGTGGCATCATCCGTCTCCACCATAAGACCGCAGACTGTCGCCTCCCCTTCTGCGGGTTGCGGCCGATCTCCGGGGATTTTGCGAACAAGCTTATGGAGAGAGGCCGGTTTGCCCATTCCAATGATGCTGTCGTAGTCCCCACACATTCCCGCATCTGTCTGATAGGCCGTGCCTGCGGGAAGAATGCGGTGGTCCGCTGTGGGAACATGCGTGTGCGTCCCCACCACAACGGACGCCCTGCCATCGAAATAGGCCCCAAAGCCCATTTTCTCACTGGTGGCTTCTGCATGAACGTCAATCAGGATCGCATGAACGGTCACGCCCAGACGATGTTTGGACAGAATTTCGCTGACGACCCGGAAAGGATCATCGAGCGGATCCATGAAAATACGCCCCATCACATTGATGACCAGTGCCCGGCGTCCACGGCTGATCTCGACGATATGACTCCCCTGCCCCGGGGTTCCGGCAGGATAGTTTGCGGGTCTGACAATATGGGGGGCCTGGTTGATGTAGCCGATCATGTCCCGTCGATCCCAGGCATGGTTGCCCAGTGTAATCACATCGACACCCGCACTGTGCAGGCTTTTGGCTATGTCGGTAGACAGACCATAGCCATGTGAGGCGTTCTCACCATTGGCGACCACCAGGTCCAGCGAGAGTTTCTGGCGCCAGTCGGCCAGATTCCGGATGATGGCTTCACGCCCGCTACGCCCGATAATGTCGCCAAGAAACAGCAGTCTCAACAGTCAGTCTTTCATAATAGTTCAGTGAGGATTGGTCCTAATGACGCCGCACTCGGTCACGATCGTTTTTAACGGAATATCGTAAGGACCTGTTGGAACGGCATCGATCTGCTGGCCGGCAAAGCCAAAGCCTATTGCCGGGACGTTCAGTACCGCCAGGGTGCGATCATAATAACCGCCGCCATATCCAAGCCGATAACCAAAGCGGTCAAACGCCAGAAATGGAACGAGAACGAGATCCGGAACATCAATGTCACCCTGAGGATGCGATGTTCCGAAGCGACCAGCCGTCATGGACGTTGAAGGCGTCCAGCGTCTGAATATCAGTGGGGAGCCCTTGGGCGTGGTTTCCGGCAGCAGAACCTGCCGCCCGCTTTCAGACAGGACATGACACAGAGGCCGAAGATCAACTTCTCCAGCCAGAGGCCACACAGCAGCAATTTTTTGAACCGGCTGCGCCAGAATTTCCTTCAGAAGGAAATAACGCAGTGCCTCTTCATCAACAGGAGAGGCCATCGTGCAACGCTCCGCCATTTTCCGGCGCAGGTCTTTTTTCAGAACGTCGAGGTCGGAGAGGTGTGGAGCCGCCAAAGCCGTTGGTCTTTTCAGCCCTCCTAGACCTGCAAGTGCAGGTGGGCACCGGTTAACGTGACCAGGGCCACGACAGAGCCAGTTCCCGTAGGAATGCTTATCGGCCCGGGGGATGATTTGCCTGACGCACCAGGCAGCTCCACGACATATATTAGACTGTCCGCAGCGATGTTCAATGCAAACGTTAAAGAATCAGGACGCACGCTCAAGTTCGGCAGCGAGAAGCTCTGCCTGCCCCGCCAGTCGGGCCAGACGCTCCTGACGTCCCCCCTCAAGCTGAAGCAGTTGCCCGGCCTGCTGGATCTGCGCTTCGGCCTGAGGCGAGATCTGCCGACGCTTCAGCTCAAAAATCTCGTCGGCCATCAAAAGAGCCGCCATCATGAGTGTCTTGGATTCGCTTGCAGCCCCACCAAGGCTTCGAGCGCGCTGAAGCCAGCCTTCGACATGACGGGCCATGTCATAAAGATGGGCTTCTTCGCCATCCTGACACCCGACATTATAGACATAGCCATTAAGACGAATGGATACCTGTCCCATCGGTCAGCCCTCCTTCCTGTTCAGCACGCCCTGAATACGGGCACACAGCGCATCAATATTGGCCGCAAATTCCGAGAGATCAGGGGCGGAATGCAGGGCGCGTTCACAGGCCTCCCTGGCCAGAACATGGCGTTCCGACGCAGCGGCAATCCGCATCATGGCTTCCTCAAGACGTTCAACCGCCTTATCGTCCTGCACAATACCTGTCTCGTTTACCGCCACGATCTTCCCGTTCATGCAATCATTATGCCAGTAAAATGCCCAATACAGACCCGCTCCGGCCCGTTCCTCAGGAAAGACCCGATCCCGTTGCCGGGTCAAGGACGTCACTGCCCATTCACTATCCTGTTTTCGTCATTTCGTCGCGTCATGAGATGGATCAGACTGTTCAGCGCCATGGGGAACAGTTTCTTGCCCTATCCGCCGAAAGTGCAGGCAGCAGCTTTGGTATTCCCTGGTGGCTGAACGTCATGACGGCACAGGCCGGGCTCTCCATTCTGGACTGCGGTGGCTCGCCTGCACTGGCACGGCAGGCGCTGGATGCCGGGATTGGCTGGGCAATCTGCCGGGCTGGCGCCGCACAGTTGCGGGCGCTGGAAGCCTATGACCAGTACCGCGGGCGTATCCTGACGTTCAGACCGCCTAGCTCCTGTCCCGACAATCTGCGAGAACATTCCCATGACATCCTGTGATCTCTACCCCGTTCTGCCCGCCGGTTTCAGTCTGGACGCTGCTCTGGACGTGCTTCGCGATGTTCTGGCGCTGCCTGAAGTTACAGCCCTGCGGCTGCCTTGCGGATGGACGCCGGAAAAGGCGCAGCTTTCGCAGCTCGTGGACCTGCTGCATGCCAATGGCGTTGCCATGATCCTTGAAGTCGGCCTTCCGCTTTCCGGAACGTCGCAATCCCTTCTTGGAACCTGTGACGGCCTGCATGCCGCCTGCGTCGAGGATCTGATTACCCTGCGCAAAACAGTCGGAAGCGATATGGCGATCGGCTGCGTCTGCACCAATCGTGACGATGCCATGAAAGCAGGCGAATCGGGTGCAGATTATGTCGCGTTTCCAGCCGGGGAGAAGGAACTGGTGACGTGGTGGAGCTCCGTCATGGAGCTACCGGGAGTCGCCGAAAACATCCTGACCACGGACGACGGCGCATTGGCGCTTGCCGCCGGTGCTGACTTCCTTGCCATCCCACTTCAGTTTGATGGCAAGGACGCAGAGCGGTTTTCAGCGATGGCGGCGCTTGCGGCCGACTGAAACCTTTTCAGGGGCCGGTACTGGCAGAAGCGTGTCCTGGGTGATGTAAAGAACACCGTTGGACTGTGGGAAAGACTTGCCGGACAGACGGTTGGTCTCTCCAGCCGTATTTTCGAGCAGCAGTTCGCCCGTCCGGGGAGAAACCTGCACACCCAGCAGGTCCCCATACAGGGTTTTCAGGCCGATCGCGTGGCCATGATTGCGTCTGATCGCCCGGCGCAGAGCGGCTTCATCCCATTTTCCCTTGGCAATCGTGTAGCCCAGAATATGGACAAGCTGCCCCCGGTTGCCCGGTGCAAGCAGACCGCCCGGCCAACGCGTGTTCAGACGCTCCATGGCCGCATTGGGAATGGCGAACAGCGTATAGGGTCCCGGACCACTGATCCACGGATCCAGTTTCGCAACGCGTAGTGCCTTGACGTAATCTGCCAGTTCCAGAGCGCCCGAGATGTTTTCATCAAGCGGACGGTCCTCGTAGGACATGACTGGCGGCGCGTGATACGCCACGGGGCTATTGGGCGTCCCGTCCACGCTCGGCTGATAGGCTTTGTCCGAATTTCCCGGAATCATGGACGCCCGGGCGCTGATCTGCGTCTCGAAGCTGTCCTGATAGTTCTTCGTCCAGTCGGTACCCTGCCAGTCAGGATCGCCACAGGCGGAGAGTGTGGCCCCCAGAAGAAGCCCCACGCCGAGTTTCAGTCCCTTTCCCCAGCCCGAGAACCGTCCTGAGGAAAAAACTTCGAGTCGCACATCCATGCCTGATCGCACCATCCTGTGAGCGGGAAAGACGACCATAGAGCAGGTTAAGTGATTCAGCACCCGTCCCCGCGCATGGTCCATCCGACGACCTTGCCGCTGACCAGCTCGAATGTCGTCTGACAGCTGGTGTTGTAATAGGTTGCTGGAAAACCGCCACCCATTCCACCCCAGCCGCCGCCCATGCCGCCCCAGCCTC
>NZ_JAERLY010000041.1 GCF_018256155.1 Gluconobacter sp. Dm-62 | reverse complement strand
CAGTTCCTGGAAACGCCGTATTATGGCTCGCGGCAGATGACATGGCATCTGCGCCGCCTGGGACATGAAGTCGGTCGTAAGCGGGTCCGGCGGCTCATGGCGATTATGGGGCTGCGGGCGATCTACCAGAAGCCACGCACGAGTGTGCCGCATCCGGAGCATCGGAAATATCCGTATCTGCTGCGGGATCTGGTCATCGACCGGCCCAACCAGGTCTGGTGTTCCGACATCACGTGGAGGGATCGAAGAACCCTTGGTGGATACACTTGGCCTGTAATGTCTGGCATTTGGCGTTCTGATAGACGGTTCTTTAGGTCGCTTTTGATCTGCGTTTTCAGCAGATCGGAGGCTGTTACCTGCTGATAGCTACGCGCTCGCACTCAATCTTTCCAGGAAGAGGAAGCGGCGCATGTTGTAGACGATATTGGCCAGCCCGATCCTCATGGTGGCCCGGGTGATACCGACAGTTCGGATGAATAGTCCGGTCTGCGATTTCTGGTCAG
This sequence comes from Gluconobacter sp. Dm-62, assembly GCF_018256155.1. GTDB lineage: Bacteria > Pseudomonadota > Alphaproteobacteria > Acetobacterales > Acetobacteraceae > Gluconobacter. The sequence continues at coordinate 5,365 of NZ_JAERLY010000041.1, read as the reverse complement.
CAAAGACATGCTCGACACGCGAGCGGATGACCGACTTTCCAGCATTCGATTTCTGGACATGCCGGGGCATAAGTGGAGGGTTCGAAAAACCCTCTGGTTTTGAGGGTGCCTTTGTGATTCCATTTCCCCCGAGTTGATTGGGGTATGGATCATGAAGCAGGCTGGTTTCTTTGATGTTGAAGAGAGGCTTGCCCGGCTGAGCGGGCTGGGTGTTCCGCCCTGATCTGGGGCAGGCTTTGGCCTATTCAGACGGGAGTAAAGGCGGACGACCGCCATTTGATCCGGTGCTGATGTTCAAAATTCTGGTGATCCAGACGCTCAACAATCTGTCTGATGAGCGGACAGAATATCTGATCAACGACCGCCTCTCCTTCATGCGTTTCCTTGGCCTGGGGCTGTCGGACCGTGTGCCGGATGCCAAAACGGTCTGGCTGTTCCGTGAACGCCTGACCCAGGCGGAGGCCATTGAAAGACTGTTTGACCGGTTTGATACAACTCTGCGGAACGCCGGTTATCTGCCGATGTCAGGCCAGATTCTGGATGCCACACTGGTGGCTGCTCCCAAGCAGCGCAATACGAACGCTGAGCAAGCCGATCTTCGGGAAGGGCGTATTCCTGAAGACTGGCAGGACAAACCCGCAAAGCTGTCGCACAAGGACCGTCATGCGCGCTGGACACTGAAGTTCACCAAAGCAAAGCGGCAGGATGATGGAACCATGCCATCCAGCGATCTCGACATCCCGTTCTTTGGCTATAAATCGCACATTTCCATCGATCGGAAATTCCGGTTCATCCGGAAATGGAAGACGACGGACGCCGCTGCCAGTGATGGTGCGCGATTGAGAGAGGGGCTGCTGGATAAAACCAATATGGCCTCAAGCGTCTGGGCAGACACGGCCTATCGCTCAAAAGCCAACGAAGACTTTATGGAAAAACAGGGCTTTGTCTCCAAGGTTCATCGCAAAAAGCCGCATCTCAAAACGATGCCCCGGCATATCCAGAAATCGAATGCAGGGAAGTCGGTGATCCGCTCCCGCGTCGAGCACGTCTTTGCCGATCAGAAATCGCGAATGGGTCTATTCATCCGAACTGTCGGTATCACCCTGGCCACCATGAGGATCGGCCTCGCCAATATCGTCTATAATATGCGCCGCTTCCCCCTCCTGGAGCGGATAAACGCCGCCGCGTAGCAACCCAGAGCACGAAACCCTCGCTCTGCTCAAAACGCAGAGCGAAAATCAGGATAAGAAACCAGAAATCAACATGGCAAAAACCTGAAATCAGGACCAAGAACAGTCAGTCAAAAGTTTTTCGATCCCTCCAGATCGGGCTGGGCATCGAACCACTCCTGTCGTCGTGTCAGGATATCGGCGCGATCCTGCTCCGTCGCGTGAGCGGTCTTTTTTTCCATGTGATCTTATGACGCGCGAGGAAACGCCACAGCGTGCCGATTGCAAAATGATGGCCGTCCTCAGCCAGTCGGACACGGATTTCAGACAGGGTCAGATCGTTCTTCTCCGCGATCAGCGCATGAATACACTCTGCCTGCGCCTCAATCCGGTGAGACAGACGATCCCCGCCACGGGGGCTGGCAGCAGGACTGCCGGTCGTAGCGGTAAGAGCGCATCAGCAAACCGCACTTGCCGGACTGACGCCAAACCGTTCAGCCGCCTGACGCCGTGACAGACCATTCGAAACAGCCGCGTCAACACGTTCGCGGAGATCCAGAGACAATGTGCGTGATACCATCCAGAGCCGGCCCCCATTCCGGCTGCCATCTTGAATCAGATCACAGCCACTTTGGGAATCCCCAACGATTCATTCAGGGCAGAAAACGCTCTAAAGGCGCTGGAAGATGAAAACAGCCGCCTGAAACGTCTACTGGCGGATGCCATGCTGGATAATGCGGCCCTAAAGGAAATCGTTGAAAAAAAATGGTCACGCCTGTCGCGAAACGGCAGGCGGTCCGACACATACAGGAGGCTCTGGCCCTGAGTGAACGCCGCGCCTGTGCGCTTGTCGGTGTTGCCAGACGTGTTGTGCGGCATGTTTCCACCACGGCGGACGATGCTGCCCTTCGCCAGCGCCTGCAGGATCTGGCGGCCCAGAGACGCCGCTTTGGATACCGCCGCCTGGGCTAACTTCTGGCGCGGGAAGGCTTCAGTCTCAATCACAAGAAGCTGTTCCGCCTTTACCAGGAGGAAGGGCTGAAAGTCCGCCACCGGGGTGGTCGCAAGAGGGCACTGGGGACGCGTTCTCCCATGACCATCCCTCAGGAACCCGGACAACGCTGGAGCCTGGATTTTGTTTCGGATGCCCTGATCTGTGGCCGCCGGTTCCGCATTCTGGCTGTTATAGACGATTTCAGTCGCAAGAACCTGGCATTGGTTGCCGACACGTCATTATCAGGTGGACGTGTGGCGCGGGAACTGACGGCCCTGATGGAACGATATGGCAAACCCCTCATGATTGTCAGCGACAAAGGGACGGAGTTCACATCCCATGCCATCGTGAAATGGGCGGATGAGATGAAGGTTGAATGGCATTATATCGCCCCCGGGAAACCGCAGCAGAACGGTTTTGTCGAAAGTTTCAACGGCGGGTTGAGGGATGAATGCCTCAACGAAACGCTGTTCACCTCCCTCAGCCATGCGCGACAGGTTCTGGCTGACTGGCGGGAAGACTACAATACAGTGCGTCCCCATTCCCAACTGGATGGCAGGACACCGGATCAGATCGCTAGACAAGGGTCTCGGGGGCATGCCCCCGAGACCCTTGTCATCCAATCAACCCCAAGCCATAAAAAACGGGAACTCTCCTTTTGAACGGATACAAAAAAGGGGGCACGTCACAACAGTCAAAGGTTTTTCGAACACTCTAGGTTTAACCGACCTTTCGCAGCGGAACGGGCTTAACAGCCGCAGATCCCGGAACGCTTTGGGTCTGACGCTCCCGGTCCAGATAGCGCAGGCAACTGACTCGCAGGAAAGACGCCATGTTGGGCAACTCACCTCGAAGCTCCAGAATTTCATCTGAGAGCTTCGTGATAAGCTGGTTGACGGTCATGCCATCCGCGGCAGCAATTTCCGTCAAGACATCCCAGAACATGTTCTCCAGCCGGATCGTGGTGACGACACCATGGATCCGCAGGGACCGTGTCCGACTTTCGTAAAAAATCGGGTCGGCGCGGACGTAGAGTTCACACATGGCGGGTCTTTCCCTGCGGATAACCCTCAGGCTTCGATCTTCGTGCCCAGAACCTTCAGGAACTGGCCGATCCAGGCCGGGTGCGCTGGCCATGCTGGCGCGGTCACGAGCTTACCGTCCGTCACAGCCCCATCAATCACAATCGCCTGATAGTCTGCGCCTGCCAGGATCACTTCAGCACGACAGGCGGGATAGGCAGAAACCTTGCGACCGGAAATGACATTGGCAGCAGCGAGAAGCTGCGGGCCATGGCAAACGGCAGCAATCGGCTTGTCAGCCGCCACGAAGGCCCGGATCAAGTCCAGCACGCTCTCATCAGTGCTGAGCTGTTCAGGCGCACGCCCCCCCGGAATGACCAGCGCATCGTAATCATCCGCTTTCGTGCCTGCATAGGTGGCGTTGAGAGTGAAGTTGTGGCCACGCTTTTCGGTGTAGGTCTGATGGCCTTCGAAATCGTGGATGGCCGTTGCCACCTGCTCGCTAGCCTTCTTGCCGGGAGACACCACGTCCACCTTGTGCCCAACCATCAACAGCATCTGGAATGGCACCATGATTTCGTAATCTTCAACGAAATCACCTGCGAGCATGAGAATACGTTTACCAGCCATGAGATCATCCTGACGATCTGGGTTCAAAAGACGGACTCCCTCTTACCGTATGCAGAAAGATTGTGGGTAATAGGTGGTAACGACAGGATCACCGCTTCGTCCGCCTCGGACAGAACTGTGGATCGCGGCTCTTTAGGACCTGTCTTCTGATCTTCGACACTCTGTCACTTCCGCCATTTTGCAACTGTTTTCGGGTTGATCCCGAACTCCTTGCTCAGCGTCGCGAGCGAAGTGAACCGCCCTGGGATTGGCGGAGACCTATCTACCTGAGAAGAAGGTCTGATGAGCAATCCTGTGAAGAAGTTTTCCCCTGGAGTCCGTTCCCGTGCGGTGCGTCTGGTTCTGGAGCATGAGAACGAGCACCCGTCTCGCTGGACGGCGATGGTGTCGATCGCTGGCAAAATCGGCTGCTCGGCTCACACGTTGAACGAGTGGGTCAAGAAGGCTGAGGTCGAGACTGGCAAGCGAGCTGGTGTTCCAGCCGAGACCGCCGATCGGCTCAAGGCGCTGGAGCGTGAAGTGCGCGAGCTGCGCCAGGCGAACGAGATCCTGCGCAAGGCGTCGGCATCTTTCGCCCAGGCGGAGCTCGACCGCCCCTTTCGGAAATGAGCGCGTTCGTCGATGAGCATCGTCAGGACTATGGGGTCGAGCCGATCTGTAGAATGCTGCAGATTGCCCCATCAGCTTACTATGAGCGGCTGCGCAAACGGCGTGAACCAGAGCGCAGATCGGCTCAGAGCAAACGTGACGAGTTCCTGAAACCCGAGATCCTACGCGTTTTCTCGGAGCATTTTGGTGTCTACGGCGTGCGGAAGGTCTGGCATCAGTTGCGCCGGGAAAAGATTGAAGTCACCCGCTGTACAGTCGCGCGGCTGATGCGTGATCTTGGCCTGCAGGGCGTGATCCGCGGCAAACCGAAGCGCACGACGATCAGCGACAAAAGCGCGCCCTGTCCGCTCGATCGCGTCAACCGGCAATTCAAGGCACCGGCGCCGAACCGGCTGTGGGTGTCGGATTTTACTTATGTCGCGACCTGGGCCGGGTTCGTTTATGTGGCATTCGTCATCGATGTGTTCGCCCGATACATCGTCGGCTGGCGCGTCAGCCGGACAGCGCATGCGGACTTCGTGCTCGATGCGCTGGAGTAGGCGATCCGCGCCCGATGCCCGTCAGGCAGTTCTGGGCTGGTGCATCATTCGGACCGCGGCTCGCAATACGTCGCCATTCGCTACACCGAGCGCCTGGCTGAAGCCGGGATCGAACCGTCGGTCGGTAGCGTTGGCGACAGTTATGACAACGCCCTGGCCGAGACGATCAATGGGCTGTTCAAGGCCGAGGTGATCCACAGGCGTGGCCCATGGCGCTCGTTTGACGCCGTGGAATATGCCACTCTCGAATGGGTGGACTGGTTTAACAACCGGCGCATCCTCGAACCCATCGGCAACATCACCCCGGCCGAGGCCGAGCAACAATTTTATGCCGCTATGGACCACCTCCCACTGGCAGCATAACTTAAGAAAACCAGTCTCCGCCAATCCCAGGGCGGTTCA
>NZ_JAERLY010000040.1 GCF_018256155.1 Gluconobacter sp. Dm-62 | reverse complement strand
CAGATGGGGTTCCGGGGTGGCCGTGCGCTGGAGCCGGGCTGTGGCACAGGGCTTTTCATGGCGAGCGTGCCTCCGAAGCTGGCCCCGAAAACTGCCTGGACCGCAATCGAGAACGATCCGCTGACAGCCCGCATCACGCGTAAGCTGTTTCCGAACCAGTGGGTCCGGTCAGAAGACTTCACGATGGCCAAGCTCGCGGAACGCTACGATCTGGTGATCGGCAACCCGCCCTTCAGCAACCGCACGGTCCGGGGCACGGACGAGCTGGGACGCCTTGGCCTGTCCTTGCATGATTATTTCATCGCCCGGTCCATCTCCCGTCTGCGGCCCGGAGCCGTGGCGATGTTCGTGACGTCGCGATGGACGATGGACAAGTCCGATGCCGGCGCACGGCGGACGATCTTCGAGACGGCCGATTTCGTGGGCGGCACACGTCTGCCAGCCGGCGCCATGCGCGACGATGCCGGAACCGATGTCGTGGTGGACGTGCTCGTGTTCCGCCGTCGCGCACCGGGAGAGGATGCAGGCGATGCGACGTGGTTGGACGTGGCTGCGCTGGAGGACACCGATCAGGGCGAAGGCCCGCTGCGGATCAACAGCTATTTCGCGGGGAACGGCCAGCAGGTTCTCGGTCGGCACGACTGGACGAGCGGGCAGTTCGGCCCGGAATACACCTGCAAGGCCAACCCGCTCCAGATGCTGGACGAGGCCCTGCCGCTTGCCCTCGGCCGTCTCTCTTCGCTGGCCCGCTTCCCGACCCCGCAGACGCTCGATATGGCTCCGGTGCAGGATAACCACGCCGCCGAGGTCGGAACGGCCGCAGACGGTGCCCTGCTCAAAGAGGGCAGCTACCTCCTGCACAAGGGTGTGCTGCACCAGATCATCGACGGCGAAGCCGTGCTGGTGAAGGTGAAGAAAGGCGAGCAGAAGGAAGGGATCTTCCAGAAGCACGCGGCCATCATCAAGGGTCTGATTCCTGTGAGGGACGCGGCCCGTCTGGTGCTTCGCGCTCAGGTGGAGAACCTGCCCTATAGTGCGCATCAGGCCGATCTCAAACGCGCGTATCAGGCCTTCAGCCGTCAGTTCGGGCCGATCAACCTCACCAACACCACGACGCGGGTGGATGAAGAGACGGGTGAGGAGAAGTCCACACAGCGCCGCCCGAACCTTCAGCCGTTCTATGACGATCCCGATGTGTGGCTGGTCAGCTCGATTGAGGAGTATGACGAGAAGAGCCAGACCGGCCGTCCGGGTCCGATCTTCAGCGAGCGCGTGATTCAGGCACCGTCCGAGCCCGAGGTTCACGGCGCCCATGATGCGCTGGCGGTCTCCCTGCACGAGACGGGTGGTGTGGACGTCGAGCGCATGGCGGAGCTTCTGGGCCGCCCAGGTGAGGAGGTGCTCGCCGAACTCGGATCCTCGGTCTATCTCGACCCGATCCGCAGCACAGGTGGCCGTGAGGTCTGGGTAACAGCCGACGAGGCCCTGTCAGGCGCGGTTCGCACCAAGCTGACGCAGGCCCGGGAGGCTGCCGAGCGCGACCGACGCTACCTGCGCAACGTCGCCGCCCTTGAAGAGGTTCAGCCCGAAGACCTGCGCCCGTCTGACATTACGGCCCGCCTGGGAGCCCCGTGGATCCCCGTGCCGGATGTCGAGGCTTTCGTCGCAGAGGTCATGGGGGTTCGCACGACCATTCACCACACGATGGAGGTGGCGACCTGGAGCGTGGACAAGAGCGGGTTTTCCGGCAAGGCGGAGGCCACCTCGGTCTGGGGAACACAGCGCCGCCATGCCGGGGATCTTCTGGACGATGCGCTCAATCAGGCCAACCCGAAAATCTGGGACACCTGGCGCGATGAGAACGGCGAACACCGTGAACTGAATACGAAGGAGACCGAGGCCGCCAAGGAAAAGCTGGCCGCGATCAAGACCGCGTTCGAGACGTGGGTGTGGCAGGACAGCGACCGCGCCGAGCGTCTGGTGCGGCTGTATAACGATGCGTTCAACAATCTTGTCCCGCGCACGTTCGACGGCTCCCACCTGAAACTGCCGGGAGCCAGCACGGCCATCAGCCTGCGCGACCATCAGAAGCGGGTGATCTGGCGGATCATCGCCAAGGGCAGCACCTACATGGCCCATGCGGTGGGGTCCGGGAAGACGTTCTCGATGTGCGCGGCCGTGATGGAGCAAAAGCGCCTCGGTCTGATTTCCAAGGGCATGATCGTGGTGCCGGGACACTGCCTTGCGCAGATGGCGCGTGAGTTCATGATGCTCTACCCGAACGCCCAGATCCTCGTGGCGGACGAGACCAACTTCGTGAAGGACAAGCGCCAGCGGTTCCTGGCCCGGGCGGCTACGGGGAACTGGGACGCCATTGTCATCACGCATGATGCCTTCAAGTTCGTGCCGGTCGAGAGCGCCTTTGAGCAGGAGATGGTCGAGGACCAGATCGCGTCCTACGAAAGCCTTCTGGAGAATGTGAACCGGGACGACCGCCTGTCGCGTAAGCGCATCGAGCGCCTGAAGGAGGGGATGGAAGCCAAGCTGAAAGCCCTGTCTAGTCGCAAGGACGATCTCGTGCATCTCGGCGAGATCGGGGTGGACCAGATCCTCGTGGACGAGGCGCAGCAGTTCCGCAAACTGTCTTTCGGCACGAACCAGTCCGATCTGAAGGGGATCGACCCGAATGGCAGCCAACGCGCCTGGGATCTGTTTGTGAAAACGCGCTACCTCGCAAAGCGTAATCCCGAGCGCGTGCTGGTGATGGCGTCAGGCTCGCCGATTACCAACACCCTGGGGGAGATGTTCTCGATCCAGCGGTTCATGGACCTGCCAGCGCTTGTCGAGCGTGGTCTGCACGAGTTCGACGCCTGGGCCGCAAGTTTTGGCGAGACCCGCACGGAACTGGAGCTTCAGCCGAGCGGCCTTTACAAGCCTGTCACGCGGTTCTCCGAGTTCGTGAATGTCGCCGACCTGATGGCGATGTATCGCGACTTTGCCGACGTGGTGCAGCAGGACGACCTGCGACGCTACGTCAAACTGCCCGAGGTGGCGGGCGGCAGGCGTGAGATCGTCGTGGCCGATAGTGGGGACGCCTTCCGAGAATATCAGAAGACGCTCGCGGAGCGGATCAAGATGATTGAAGAGCGCACGGGCAAGCCCCAGAAGGGCGACGACATCCTGCTGTCCGTCATCACCGACGCCCGGCACGCTGCCATCGACCTGCGTTTCGTGCGGAACTGGGCGGAGAATGACAACAGCAACAAGCTGAACGTCATGATCCGCAAGGTCTTCCAGATCTGGCAGGACACGTCGGCCAATCGCTACACCGACCCTGAGACGGGACGGGAGTACGACCTGCCGGGTGCCACGCAGATGATCTTCTCGGATCTGGGCACGGAATCCGCCCTGGAGACACGCGGTTTCTCGGCCTATCGCTGGATCCGCGATGAGCTGATCCGCATGGGCATCCCGCGCGACGAGATCGCGTTCATGCAGCACTACAAGAAGAGCACGGCCAAGCAGGCGCTCTTTCGGGACATGAACTCCGGACGCAAGCGGATCCTGATCGGGTCTTCTGCCACCATGGGAACGGGTGTGAACGCGCAGCAGCGGCTGATTGCCCTGCATCACCTCGATGTGCCCTGGCTGGTCTCGGACATCATCCAGCGCGAAGGCCGCATCGAGCGTCAGGGCAACCAGAACCCGGTGATCCAGCTCTACGCCTACGCCCTGAAAGGGTCGGTGGATGCGACCAACTGGCAGATGCTGGAGCGCAAGCAGAAGTTTATCTGCCTTGCCATGTCCGGAGACCGGACGATCCGCCGTCTGGAGGATGTCGGGGCGGAAGCCAACCAGTTCGCCATGGCCAAGGCCCTTGCGTCAGGAGATGAACGCCTGATGCAGAAGGCGGGACTGGAGGCCGAGCTGGCCCGTCTGGAGCGGTTGCAGGCCGCCCATCACGACGATCAGTATAACGTCCGTCGCGCCATCGACCGTGCCGAGCGTGACCGTGAGACGGCGCAGGCTGTGATCCCGCGTCTTCAGAACGACATCGCAAAGCGTGAGCCGACGCGCGGTGAAGCGTTCAGGCTGGTGCGCAAGGATCGGGAGATGACCGAGCGTGAGAAAGCCGGTCAGTGGCTTCTCTCGCAGGCCCGTCTCGCCGCGAAGGCCGGGGAGAAAGGCAAGTGGACGCTTGGCACGATCGGCGGCTTCAAGATCCTGTGTGAGACCTGGCGCACCCGCTTTGACGGCGAGGAGACGTGGGACGCGACCCTTGGCCTTGTGATGGACGGGCGGATCCTCGGCATGGACTTCGACCGCGAGACAAGCCCGGTCGGGCTGGTCAGCCGCATCGAGAACGCATTGTTGCGGTTCGAGGCGGAGCTGGCGGACGCGCGCCGTCAGGTGGAGGAAGCCGAGCGCAAGCTGCCCGGCTACCGCGCCCGTGTGGGTCTGGCGTTCCCGGAGGCGGCTTTGTTGCAGGAGAAGCGCGAGGCCATGGCGGCCCTTGAGGCGGATCTGGCAGCCGATACGCA